>LGRD01000009.1 GCA_001263235.1 Methylibium sp. NZG
GCGACAACGTTCTCATGTCGGTTGCTTCCATCACCATAAGATGATGACGCAATCGAATAGTTCAAGTTAAATGCTTCCGGATCAATAAAGCACCCGCCGGTCGCAACACGGCTGGGGACAAACCGCGTCGGCGGGGGGAGTTGCGGCGGTGGCGAGGCAGGTGCCAATGGTGGACACTGCTGTCTTGATTTCCCTCCACAGGACCGCCATGGAAGCGATTGACTACACCGTTCAAGACCACGTCGCCACCGTGACGCTGAACCGCCCCGCCCAGCGCAATGCGCTCGACGAGACGATGAAGCGCGAGCTCACGCAGGTCGTGCGCGAGGTGCAGGCCGACCGCGGCGTCCGCGCGCTGGTGATCGCGGGCTCCGGCGGTGCGTTCTGTGCTGGCGGCGACATCCGCGGGATGCAGGGGACGGTGCTCGACAGCGCCGGTGGCCGCGCCCGCATGATCGACATCCACGAGTTCATCGGCCCCTTGATCCAGCTCGACCGGCCGGTGATTGCCGCGGTCGACGGCGCGGCCTACGGCGCCGGTTTCAGCCTGGCGCTGGCGGCCGACTTCGTGCTCGCGTCGCCGCAGGCGCGCTTTTGCATGTCGTTCATGCGCGTCGGCCTGGTGCCCGACTGCGGCGCGTTCTACACCTTGCCGCGCGTCGTCGGCGCGCAGCGCGCGAAGGAGCTGATGCTGTCGGCGCGCGAGGTGGGCGTGGACGAAGCGCTGCGGCTGGGCATCGTGATGGAGGTGCACCCTGCCGATGTGTTGCTCGCGCGCGCGCAGGCTGTTGCCGCGAGCTTCGTGCACGCGGGGCCAGCGGCCGTCAGCATGATCAAGCGGGCGGTCGCCGCGTCGGGCCACAACGATCTGAACGCGCTGCTCGAGATCGAGGCCAACGCGCAGGCGGTCGCCTTCGGCACACCGCAGCACCGCGAGGCGGTGGGACGGTTTCTCGGCAAGCAACCGGCATTGTTCCAGTGGCCGAAGTGAGCGGGTGGCTCGGGCGCGTGCCGCGCCTGCGCGTCGAGTGCTCGTGAGCCCTTGAGAGGTGCGCTGTGACGTTCACGCCAGTCATCGAACAGATCACATCCCAGTGCGAAGCGCGGCCGGCGCACGTGGCGCTGGTCGAGTCGGGTTGCAGCATCACATATGCCGAGCTGGGCCGGCGCGTCGATCGCATCGCGGCCAGCCTGCAGCGCGACGGCGTGCGGGTCGGCGACTCGGTGGCGTTGTGCGCCACCAGCACGCTGGAGTACGTGGTGGCCATGCTCGGCGTGTTGCGCTGTGGGGCGGTGGCGGTACCGCTGCCGACCAGCGCGACGCCCCAGGTTCTGGCGGGCCTGGTGGCCGACTGCGGCGCGCGGCGGGTGTTTGTCGATGCGCCGATGGCCGTGGCCCTCGCCCCGCTGGAGCCGCCGCTGCATGTGCCGCTGACCGCGCTGGACGATGCGCCCGGCGTGCCGCCGATGTCCGCTTGGCTGGCCCGCAGTGGCAGCTCACACGAGCCGGTGACGCACGCCGCCGACGCACCGTTCAACATCATCTATTCGTCGGGCACCACCGGTGCGCCCAAAGGCATCGTGCATCCCCAGGATTTGCGGGCTGCACAGGTGGCGCGCTCGGCGGGGCTTGGTTACGGTGCCGACTCGGTCACGCTGCTGGCCACGCCGCTGTACTCCAACATCACGCTGACCGGCCTGTACCCGACGCTGGCACTCGGTGGCACCGTGGTCTTGATGCCGAAGTTCGACGCGACCGAGTACCTGCAACTGGCCCAGCGCTGGCGCGTGACGCAAACGGTGCTGGTCTCGGTGCAGTACCAACGCATCCTTGCGCAGCCAGAGTTCGATGCGTGCGACCTGTCGGCGTTCGAGCTGAAGATCGCAGTCGGTGCGCCGAGCAGTGCGAGCCTAAAGGCCGAGTTGCTGCAACGTTGGCCCGGCGGCCTGGTCGATCTGTACGGTCTGACCGAAGGCGGCGGCACTTGCATGCTGATGGCGCACGAGCACCCGAACAAGCTGCACACCGTCGGCCGGCCGGCGCCGGGGCACGAACTGCGCGTCGTCGACGATGCTGGTGTCGAACTCCCGGCCGGGCAGATGGGTGAGGTCGTCGGCCACTCGCCGATCATGATGACCGGCTACCACGGCCTGCCCGAGGCCACGCGCGCGGCCGAGTGGCACGACACGCAAGGCAAGCGCTTCATCCGCACCGGCGACCTGGGCCGCTTCGATGCCGATGGCTTCCTGACGCTGGTGGACCGCAAGAAGGACATGATCATCTCCGGCGGCTTCAACCTCTACCCGAGCGACATCGAGGCGGTGCTGGCGCAGCATGCCGACGTGGCCGAGGCGGCCGTCGTCGGCGTGCCGTCGGCACGCTGGGGCGAAACGCCGGTGGCCTTTGTCGTGCTGCGCGATGGCTTGTCGCGCGATGCGGCGGCACTGCTCGCCTGGGTGAATCAGCGCGTCGGCAAGACCCAGCGCCTCACCGCGGTCGAGTTCGTCGATGGGCTGCCGCGCGGGCCGGTGGGCAAGGTGCTCAAGCGCGAGCTGCGCGAGCGCTGGCGGGGCGGGGGCACGTAGCGCAAGCTGCTGCGGCGACGGTGCGTGCGCCGTGGGGCTCGGGCCAGCGTCGGCAAGGGCGCGCTCGGGGCGCGCTCTGGGAGGCAACTGCGCGGTGCTCCGCAAAAAAGGAGCCCAAAGGGCACGCTATTGGTTCAAGTTGTTGCGCGCGGGCGGCGATAGCGTGGAACGTCCGGAGTCGGGGTGCGCCTCGCCTGCGGTGCTCCAGCTTTCAGAAAGCCGCCCATGAAAAGACTCTTCATTGCGGCCGGCCTGGCCCTCGGCTTCTCGCTGCAGGCCGAGGCCGGCGACGACGCAGATGCCTTCAAGGCCCGCTACCAGCGTCCGACCAGCATTCCCTTCCCCAAGGACAACCCCTACACGCCCGAGAAGGCGGCCCTGGGCAAGATGCTGTTCTTCGACACGCGCCTGTCGCGCGACCGCAACCTCAGCTGCGCCAGCTGCCACAACCCGTCCTTCGGCTGGGAAGTGCCGTTCGCCAAGGCCATCGGCGCCGGCGGCAAGCCGCTCGGCCGCCACGCGCCGACGGCGATCAACCTGGCCTGGAGCCAGAACCTGTTCTGGGACGGCCGGGCGCCCACGCTCGAAGCGCAGGCCCGCGGGCCGATCGAGGCCGACGTCGAGATGGACCTGCCGCTGGGCACGGCGCTGACCCGCCTGAAGGAAGTCGAAGGTTATCGGCAGGCTTTCAGCCGCGCTTTCCCGAGCGACGGGCTGACCGAGGCGAACATCCTCAAGGCCATCGCCACGTTCGAGCGCACCCTGGTCACCGGCATCACGCCGTTCGATCGCTGGGTGCGTGGCAACGACAAGGCGATCTCCGACGCGGCGCAGCGCGGCTTCGTGCTGTTCAACGGCAAGGCCGCTTGCTCGGGCTGCCACGCTGGCTGGAACTTCACCGACGACAAGTTCCACGACGTCGGCCTGCCCGACGCAGACAAAGGCCGATCGGTCGTCACCAAGAAGGCGGAAGACGACTTCGGCATGAAGACGCCCGGCCTGCGTGAGATCTCGGCGCGTGCCCCTTACATGCACGACGGCTCGCTGGCCACGCTGGAGGCGGTGATGGGCCATTACGTGGCCGGCGGCACGGCGCGGCCGACGCGCTCGCCGCTGATGAAGCCAGTGCCGCTGAACGGCACCGAGGTCGCCGACGTGATCGCCTTCTTGCGCACGCTGTCCAGCCCGCAGAGTGTGGTGACCCTGCCCAACCTGCCTGCCCATTGAACGCCGAAGGGGAGTCAACGTGAGCCTCATTCGCAACAGCCTGTACCTCTGTGTCGGTGTGCTGATCGCGCTGATCGGCCTGCAAGGCGCGCAATCGATCTGGCAGATCTCGCGCATGGCCGAGATGAACGGCGAGATCGCTGCCAGCGCTTCGGCCGCCACCCAGTCCCGCCTGCTGTGGGACGAGTTCCGCAACGCCGACGAATCTTTCAAGCGCTCGACCGCCTTCACCGATGCGCGTTCCGGCGACGAATTGCGCAAGGAATTCACTGCCCACGTCGACCGCGTGCGCGCCGTCATCCGCGACATCGACGCGTTGGCCGCGGGAGGCACTGCGGTCGCGTTCGACGAAGTGAAGAAGGACCTCGACCGGTGGAATGCGCTCGCGCTGCGCCACCTCTCGTCGCAGGGCGAAACCGAGTTGCCAGCCTACGACGTACTCGACAGCGCGCGCGAGTCGCTGGAGTTGCGCATTGGCAAGGTGTCTGCGGCCAGTGTGGCGCAGGCCCAGGCCCTGACGGCCCAGAGCCGCGAGCAGGCGCACACCGCGATGGTCTGGACCGTGGCCGAACTGCTGCTCGGCCTGGTGGCTGGCAGCTGGCTCGCCTGGCACGCCGTCAGCGGCCTGCGCCGCCAGCTCGGCGGCAACCCGGCGGTGGTGGTGGCCATGGCCAACACCATGGCGTCGGGCAACCTGAGCGTGCAGCTCGACACACGCGGCGCGGAGACCGGCCTGCTGCTGGGCGCTCTGCATGAGATGAAGACACGCCTGGCGTCCATCGTGGGTGGCGTGAGAGCCAATGCCGAGAGCGTGGCCACGGCTTCGGCGCAGATCGCGCAAGGCAATCAGGACCTGTCTTCACGCACCGAAGAACAAGCCAGCGCGCTGGAAGAAACCGCCGCCGCGATGGAACAGCTCGGCTCCACCGTGCGCCAGAACGCCGACAACGCGCGCCAGGCCAACCAACTCGCGATGGGGGCCAGCACCGTTGCCAGGAAAGGCGGCGACGTTGTCGGCCAGGTCGTCGACACCATGAAGGGAATCAACGAAGCCAGCAAGAAGATCAGCGACATCATCAGCGTGATCGACGGCATCGCATTCCAGACCAACATCCTGGCGCTCAACGCAGCGGTAGAAGCCGCCCGCGCTGGCGAGCAAGGGCGTGGCTTCGCGGTGGTGGCGGGCGAGGTGCGCAGCCTGGCCCGGCGAAGTGCCGAGGCAGCCAAGGAGATCAAGTTGCTGATCAACGCCAGCGTCGAGCGCGTCGAGCAGGGCACGCAGCTGGTCGACCAGGCCGGGGCAACGATGAACGAAATCGTCGGCGCCATCGAGCGCGTGACCAGCATCGTTGGCGAGATCAGTATTGCGAGCGCCGAACAGAGCGCCGGGGTCTCGCAGGTGGGAGGCGCGATCACCCAGATGGATCAGGCGACGCAACAGAACGCCGAGCTGGTGCAAGAAAGTGCGGCTGCTGCCGAGAGCCTGAAACAGCAGGTGCTTCAGCTTGTCGAGGCGGTCGATGTGTTCAAGCTGGCAAATGGCGCGGAGCAAGCAGCGGGCGCGGAACAAGCAGTGCCGGTTGCGCAGGTCGAGCGGCGGGGGCCGAACCGCGCGAAGAACGTGCTGCGCCCAGGCTTCACTGCCGCCAAAGGGCTGGCACTGGGCTCACCCAGTTCGCTGAAGACCGGTACGGACGACTGGGACCCGGCCTGACCCGCTCGCTCAGGCCGGTTCGCGCAAGAAGATCTCCACGCGCCGGTTCTTGGCACGACCGGCGTCGGTGGTGTTGTCGGCCAGCGGCTCGCGCTCGCCGCGGCCCGCGGTCTCGATCCGCGTGACGGCCACGCCGCGGCTCGACAGGTAGTCGCGCACGCTCTGCGCGCGTTCCACCGACAGCGGGTTGTTGACTGCGTCCGAGCCGCTGCTGTCGGTGTGGCCGACGATGCTGATGCGCGCGTTCGGGTCGTCGCGCAGGCTGCTGGCAAACGGGTCGAGCACGTTGCGCATCGCCGGCCGGATGGCGGCGCTGCCGACGTCGAAGGACACGTCGTTCGGGATGTTCAGCTTGAGCTGGTCGTCGGCCGTGCGCGTCACCTCGACGCCGGTGCCCCGCGTCGCTTGTTCCATCGCCACGCGGCGGTCCTCTTGGCGCTTGGACCACACATTGCCGGCGACTGCACCCAGCACGCCACCGACTGCCGCGCCGGTGCCGGCTTTGCCGCCGGTGGCTGAGCCCAACACCGCGCCGGCCACGGCGCCCACACCGGCGCCGGTGGCCGTGCCCTTTTGGCGCTCGCTCATGTTCTCGCAACCGGCCAGAAGGACGGCCGCTGCGGCAACTGCAATCGCGCCCGCACGAGCACGAGCATTCAGAACGTGGTTCATGTTCATCTCCAAAGAAGTTCGACCCGGTGGGCGCTGGCTGATGCCGAGCCCGATCGAAGCATTCTTTGCCTCGCCACGCAGTTCGTCTGTAGGAAAACGCCTCGGCGCCGTGTGGGCGGGACTGCGCTACACCGCCACCGGCGCCTTGATGGCAGCGTGGTGCTGGTAGTCGAGCACCTCGAAGTCTTCGTACGCGTAGTCGAAGATCGAGGCTGGCCGGCGCTTGATGTTCAAGCTCGGGTACGCAAACGGCGTGCGCGACAACTGCAGCGCCACCTGCTCGGCGTGGTTGCTGTAGATGTGGCAGTCGCCGCCGGTCCAGATGAAGTCGCCGACGTCCAGGTCGCACTGCTGCGCCAGCATGTGCGTCAGCAACGCGTAGCTGGCGATGTTGAAGGGCACGCCGAGAAAGATGTCGGCGCTACGCTGGTAGAGCTGGCAGCTCAGCTTGCCCGGCCGGCCGGCCACGGTGGACGGCGCCACGTAGAACTGGAAGAACGCATGGCACGGCAGCAGCGCCATCTTCGATAACTCGGCCACGTTCCAGGCGCTGACGATGATGCGGCGCGAGTCGGGGTTGGCCTTGAGCTGCTTGACGACCTCGGCGATCTGGTCGATGTGGCCACCGTCGGGCGTCGGCCACGAGCGCCACTGCACGCCGTACACCGGCCCCAGGTCGCCGTTCGGCGCGGCCCATTCGTCCCAGATCGTCACGCCGCGCTCCTGCAGCCAGCGCGCGTTGCTGTCACCGCGCAGGAACCACAGCAGCTCCAGGATGATCGCCTTGGTGAACAGCTTCTTTGTCGTCACCATCGGAAAGCCTTCGCTCAGGTCGAAGCGCATCTGGTGGCCGAACACGCTGGTCGTGCCGGTGCCCGTGCGGTCGCGCTTGGCCACGCCGTGCGTGTGCACGTGGCGCATGAAGTCTTCGTATTGGCTGCGGACGGGGCGGGGAGAAAGAGCCTGCATTCTTCAGTAGCCTGCAAAGAGGAAGTCCAGCGCATCGTCGATTGCGAGGCGCTCGTGCTTGAGCGACGCCACCGGGCGGCGCAGCAGGGCGATTGGATAGGTCGCGATGTTGGCGGTGTCGGCAAAAACGCGTGTGCCCTCGATCTCGAACTCTGGGTTCAAGCGCTGCGTCACCTGTTGGCGACTTGAAGTTCGGCGCAGTGGCAGGATCACACGGGTGGTGAGGGGCTGCAGATGATTGGCTTGAACGTCGAGCCAGAAAGGCGTGTGCCGCCGCTCGTCGGCGATCGGCGTCGAATAGACGTCGAAGCGCGCCATCAACGCGACGCGCTTTCAGCGTTCGCCTCTTCAGCCAGATGCTTGCGGATGCGCTGCGCAAAGGTGCCCTCCCGCTCGATGCGCGCGTTGTAGTCGGCAATCGCCTGTGCGTTGTCGACCTGCCAGCGCTGCCAGTACTGGCGCATCACCTCTTCGGTCAGCAGCGAATCGACCGTTTGCGAGATGTTCAGCCCCATCTCCTTGGCCATGTCGAGCACCTTGGCGTTGAGCGACAGGTTGATCGGTCGCTTCGGGGACTCACGAACGCTGCGCATCGAAACCTCCACGAATGATGTGCATGAATTATGCCTGATCGAACTGCATCGCCGCCAGCCGCGCATACAGCCCGCCGCGCGCGACCAGCTCGGCGTGGGTGCCGGTGTCGACGATGCGGCCGGCCTCCATCACGACGATGCGGTCGGCGCGCTGCACGGTCGCCAGGCGGTGCGCGATGACGAGTGTCGTGCGGTCCTTCATCGCCGACTCCAGCGCGGCCTGCACCATGCGCTCGCTCTCGGCGTCGAGCGCGCTGGTGGCTTCGTCCAGCAGCAGCAGCGGCGGGTTCTTCAGCATCGCGCGGGCGATCGAGATGCGCTGGCGCTGGCCGCCCGAGAGGCGCACGCCGCGCTCGCCCAGGAAGGTCTGGTAACCCTCGGGCAGGGCGCTGATGAAGTCGTGTGCGAACGCCGCCTTGGCGGCTTCAATCACCTCGGCGTCGCTCGCGCCGGGCTTGCCATAGCGGATGTTCTCCATCGCGTTGGCAGAGAAGATCACGCTGTCTTGCGGCACGATGCCGATGCGCTCGCGCAGGGCGTCGAGCGTGACGTCCTTTACTGGCACGCCGTCGAGTTCGACGCGGCCCTCGGCCACGTCGTAGAAGCGCAGCAGCAGCTGGAACACCGTGCTCTTGCCGGCGCCGCTGGGTCCGACCAGCGCCACCGTCTCGCCCGGTTTCACGTCGAGTGTGTAGTGCGCCAGCGCCGCCGTCTGAGGCCGCGACGGGTAGCGAAAGCTCACGTCGCGCAGCGCCACCGAGGACCCGCCACGTGTGGCCGCCAGCGCCACCGGCCGCGCTGGTGATGTGATCGGCGACTGCGTGCCCAGCAGCTCCATCAGCCGCTCGGTGGCGCCGGCCGCGCGCAGCAGGTCGCCATACACCTCGGCCAGCACCGCCACGCCGCTCACGAGAATGATCACGTAGACGACGGTCTGGCCCAGGTGCCCGGCTGAGATGTCGCCCCGCAGCACCGCTTGCGTGCCCTGGTACAGCCCCCACAGCAGCGCACCGAACGTGGCGGTGATGATGAAGCCCACCAGCATCGAGCGCATGCGCGTGCGGCTGATCGCGGTGGCGAACGCGTTGGTGGTCGAGTTGTCGAAGCGCGTGGCCTCGCGCTGCTCGGCGGTGTAGCTCTGCACCACGGGGATCGCGTTCAGCACCTCGGCAGCAATCGCGCTGCTGTCGGCCACGCGGTCCTGGCTGGCGCGGCTGAGCTTGCGGATGCGCCGGCCGAAGTAGATGGACGGCAGCACCACCAGCACCAGAATGCCCAACACCTGCGTCATCACCACCGGGTTGGTGATGATCAACATGGCCATCGCGCCGATGCCCATCACCGTGTTGCGCAGGCCCATGCTCAGGCTGGAGCCGACGACGGTTTGCACCAGCGTGGTGTCGGTCGTCAGGCGCGACAGCACCTCGCCGGTCTGTGTGGTCTCGAAGAACTCGGGGCTTTGTTTGATGACGTGTGCGTACACGGCGTTTCGCAGGTCCGCCGTCACCCGCTCGCCCAGCCACGTGACCATGTAAAAGCGCAACGCCGAGAACAGGCCGAGCGCCGCGCCGACGCCGAACAGCGCGAAGAAGTGCTCGCGCAGCGCCATCACGCGCTCGCCGGGGTCGCTGGCCACCAACCCCTGGTCGATCAGCGACTTGAGCGCCACCGGAAACAGCAGCGTGCTCACCGCCGCCATCACCAGAAACAGCACCGCCAACGCGATGCGAAAGCGGTACGGGCGCAAAAACGGCAGCAGGCCGCTGAGCGAGCGCACGTTGCGCGCCGGTGTGCCCGGTGCGGCGTCGGCCGCGTCGTGGGCGATGGTGCGACCGGGGCGTGAAGGAGCGGGGGTCGAGGGCATGCGCCGAGTGTAGGCGGCACCTCTTGGCGCCTGGCCGGCACCCGTCTGCGCTTGGTGACCCGAGGTAACGCGGCTTTCCGACCGCTTGGTGCTGGCCCAACTTCGGAGCACCAAAGCGTCAGGGCCGCCGAGCCGCCGAGCTGCAGAACGGCCAAGCGGCCCAGCGCCACGCCAGTGACGTTGGCTCTACAACCGCAAGCGTCCCGCGTACCCCGTCAACTCCAGGTAGCCGTGCCCCACCACGCGGCCCGCGTCGTCGCGCAGTTCGCTCAGGCCTTCCCAGTAGATGGTGCCGGTGCCGGCGCGGCTGCCGTCGAGCTCCTGGTCGTCGAGCAGGGCGTTCACGCTGAAGCGGCCAGCGGGCGTCTGCACCTGCCACTGCACCGGGTAGACGCCGCGCGAGCGCGGACTGGCCCAGGTGCGGCCCGGTGACATGACCACCTCGTCGGGCTCGAAGTTGCGCGCGGTGCCAGCGGGGGTGCCGGCCGCACGAAAGCTACCGCCTGCGTACAGGCTGCTGCCGTCGGCACGGCGCAGGCGAAAGGCGGTGAGCGCGCTGCCGTCGGTCAGGTTCATGCCGATCCAGTCCCAGCCCACCGCCTGCGGGTCGAGCAGCGAGTTGCTCCACTCGTGGTCGAGCCAGGCGCGGCCGCGCACGCGCTGCGCGCGGCCGTCGCGCGTGAGCGTGCCGGCGACCGCCAGTTGCGGCTGGCTGTAGTAGTGGCTCGCCTGCTCGGGCGCCGGGCCCTTGCGCGAGTAGCCCGCGTCGCCTTGCAACAGCAGCGGCTGCGTGGTGGTGAGCGTGAAGTCGAAGGCGAAGCCGGCAGCGTCGCTTTGCAATTGCGTGGTGTAAGTGCTGGCGCCGGCACCTGATCCAAGCTGGGTTGCAGCATTCGCGGCCGAATTCACTGCGGTATTCACTGCCGCATTCACTGCGGCATCCGACACCGCGGCTGCGCTGCGCGTCAGCCGCCAATCCCGCAGGCGCACGCGGGTGTCGCCTTCGTCGGCCGCAACGACGCCGAGGCCCGCGCGCGCGATGCGCTGGTCGTGCCGCAACCGGCGCGCGGCCAGGTCGGTCAACGCCGCGTGCGCCAGCACGAGCTGGCTGGCGGCAAAGCGGCTCGGGTGCGTGGCGGGCACGTCGGTGCGCGAGCGGAAGAAGGTGACCTGGAAGCCGAAAGCCGGGGTGTTCGTCGCTGGGGCCGCATCGGCCGACTCGTCGTTCAGCCAGCCGGTGACGTACCACCACTCGATGCGCGTGTCGGGGTGCGCGCCGAAGTCGGCCGGGAAGACCAACGGCCGCGGCCGCACGCCCTGGCCTGTCGCGGCGCCAGGCAACGCTGCCCAGGCGGGCGGCGATGCAAATGGCCAGGCGGGAAGGGTGGCCAGAGACAGCAGGCAGGCGCGTCGGTGCATGGCGGCGAGCATCGCACAGCAACTGTCACAACCGCTGGCCGAGTGGCACACCGCAGCAGGCGATGCTGACCGACAATCCGCCGTTGCGCGTTTCATTTTCGAGCCGCGCGGCGCGCCCGGCCGAAGGACCCATGACCGACTTCACCATCCCGCCCGACTTCGACTTCGGTCAGCAGTTCGACCGCGCCACGCTGCAACGCGCGATGGCGCTGGAGCCCGAGCGCGCGCTGCTGTCGATGCACGTGGACGGGCCGGTGTTGCGCACGCGGCTGCAAGGCAGCGAGTCGGCCGCGTACGACCAGGGCATCGAGTTGCCGGTGGACCGGCGCCTGGGCCTGCGGGTGCAGGGGCATTGCAGTTGCCCGATCGGCTTCAACTGCAAACATGTGGCGGCGGCGTTGATGGCGTTCGAGGCGCACCAGATTCGCATGCAGAAGAACCCGGAAGGCGCGCTGGCCGACGTGCGCTTCAGCCGGGGCGCGCCGGGGAGGCGCTACGCTGCCGGCCAAGGCGGCCGGGATGCCGCGGCGCTGGCGAACGTCCTCGCTAACGCAGATGCAGAACGGCCTGCCAACGCACATGCCAACGCACATCCAAACGCACATGCAGACGGGCGACCAGCCCCCTCGCTGACGCCGCGAACCGCCCCGCCAGACCTGCCGCGCCCACTGGTGGCCTGGCTGGCCGAGCTGTCTCACCTGCCGGCCGGCCCCGACCCCAACGCGCCCACGCCGCCCGAGCAGGCCGAACCCGCCGCGCCGAAGGAGCCCCAACGCCAACTGATGTACGTGCTCAGCCCGCACGGCACGCAACTGCAGGTGCGCCTGCACCTGGGCAGCCTGCGGCGCGCCCGCGACAACCCCCAGGCTGGCGAACGACGCTTGCCCGCCGACGGCGGCGACGAACCCGGGACCGACCCATCGGTTCCTCGCGAGGTGGGCTCGCACCACGCGCACTCGTCGTCGGTGGTCGACATGCTGCGCAACCAGCCCGGCTACCTGCAGCCGTCCGACCGGGTGGCGCTGGCGGCGCTGCTGCCGCTGGCGCTGGGGGCGATCACCTCGCACATCGTCGTCACTGGCAAGCATGCTGGCACCGCGCTGCGTGCCCTGATGGCCACCGGCCGTGTCTGGCTGCTGCGCCGCACTGGCGACGTGCTGCCCACGCCCCCAGGGCCGCCCGCCCAGTGGCTGGACGCGCCGCTGCCTGTGGTGCTGCACTGGCAGGCCGACACGGTGGGCCACTGGCGCACCCACTGGCACGGCCCCGATGGGCAAGACCTGGCGCTGGTGCTGTTGCCCGAGCCGCACGCGCTGGACCAGGTTGCGATGCGCGTGCAGCCCGCCGCGCTGGCGGAAGGCGCCCTGCCAGCCGCAGCGGGGTCCGGCGGATCGCTGCCTGCCGGCACAGCCCTCTCCGGCCCGGTCATCGACTGGCTCACGCGCATGCCCGCGGTGCCGGCGCAGGCCTTGCCGCAACTCATCGACCGCCTTCAACGCAGCACCAGCGCGCGCCGCATCCGCGTGCCGCTGCCGATGACGCTGCCTCAGCAAGCCGGCCACCTGGGCGCGCTGCCGCTGGTGCCGGTGCTGCGCCTGGGCACCACGGTGGACGTGAGCTCCGAGGCGATGCTGCACTACCGCTACGGCTCGGCCGCGTCGCGCAACACCACACTGCGCCAGGCGGCACTGCAGGTGCTGTTGCGCTACCAGCCACCGGGTGCGGCGGCGGTGGAGTTCCATGTGCCGGCCGTCGGCGTTGAAGCGGCGTTCGTCGAACTGCCTCGCGGGCCCAACGCCGCCGACCCGGCCGATCAGCAAAGCACGCCGACGCGACTGCAAGCACCCACGGCACCGAACGCAACCCTCGCGCCGGACGAGCCCCACGCGCTGGCCCGCTTCGAACGCGACGGCGCGGCCGAAAGCGCCGCGTTGCGCCACCTGTTCACCGACCTCGAATTCCGCCCCTGGAGCCTGGCTGCCGGCCTGGTGCTGAACAAGCTCACGCGCATCAACACCGGCCGCCTGCAAGACGCCGCCATCCCGCCCGCTGCCGAAGGCCAGCCGCTGGTGCTGGTGCCACAGCGCCGCGAGCAGTGGCCCGAGATGCTGGCCCAGCACCTGCCCGCATTGAGGGCGCGCGGCTGGGTGGTGGAGGTGGACGACGACTTTCCGTACGAGCTGCACCACGCCGACGACTGGGCCGTCAGCATCGACGAGGCCGCCGGCGCCGAGCCCGGCCAGAGCGACTGGTTCGACGTCGGCCTGAAGGTTAGCGTCGACGGCAAACCTGTCGACCTGGTGCCGCTGCTCGTGAGCCTGGTGCAGACCGGCTGGTTGAAGCTGGACGCAGCGCTGCGTCAGCCGGGCGAGGCCGCGCCCAGCGCGGCGCTCGAAGCCAGACCATCGGGCGCCGCGGGTTCGGGTGCTGCGGCCACCGAAGCCGACACCGCCGCCCCCGGCGGTCACGTCCTCGTGCCCTGGCCCGACGACGCCACCAACCCGCCCATCCCCGGCAAGCCCGCCCGCCAGCGCCTGCTGCGCCTGCCAGTGGCGCGCATCGCGCCGCTGATGGACTGGCTGCGGGCCGTCTTCAAGGCCGGCGACAAGGCCGTGCCGCTGCGCCTGTCGCGCTTCGACCTGGGCACGCTCGACGCCATCAGCACCGGCGCGAAAGTGAGCGCGCCACCGAGCTTCACCGAACTGATCGAACAACTGCACGCGCTGCAAGGCGGCCAGGGCCTGCCGGCGGTGCAGCCCTCGCCCCACGTGAACGCCGTGCTGCGCCACTATCAGTTGGACGGCCTGGCGTGGATGGACTTCATGCGCCGCGCCCGTCTGGGCGGCGTGCTGGCCGACGACATGGGCCTGGGCAAGACGCTGCAGGCGCTGACCCTGCTGCAAGGCGAACTCGACGCCGGCCGGCTCGACCGGCCCAGCCTGGTCATCGTGCCCACCAGCCTGCTCGGCAACTGGCAGGCCGAGGCGCAGCGCTTCACGCCGCAACTCAAAGTGCTGGTGCTGCACGGCCCGCGCCGCACGCAGCAGTTTGCGCAGATCGCAAATGCGCACCTCGTCGTCACCAGCTACCCGCTGGCCGTGCGCGACATCGCCACGCTCGCCGCGACAGACTGGCACTACCTGGTGCTCGACGAAGCGCAGCGCATCAAGAACAGCCGCAGCCAGGCGGCCCTGTCGCTCAAGGGCCTGCGCACCCGCCACCGCCTGTGCCTGAGCGGCACGCCGCTCGAAAACCACCTGGGCGAACTGTGGAGCCTGATCGACTTTGTGTGCCCCGGCCTGCTGGGCAGCGAAGCGCAGTTCCGCGAGCACTTCCGCAACCCGATCGAAAAGCGCCAAGACGAACTGCAGGCCGAACACTTGGCAAGGCGCGTGCGCCCCTTCATCCTGCGCCGCACCAAAAGCCAGGTGGCGCAAGAGCTGCCCGCCAAGACCGAGACGATCCTGCGCGTGGAACTGCAAGGCACGCAAGCCGACCTGTACGAAACCGTGCGCGCGACGATGGATGAAAAGCTGCGCAACGCGATCGAGAAGCAGGGCCTGGCGCGCAGCCAGATCATGGTGCTGGATGCGCTGCTGAAGTTGCGGCAGGTGTGTTGTGACCCGAGGTTGTTGAAGGCTGCCGGTAAAGCCGAGGGCGATGCCACTGATGCGGTCGATGCGGTCGATGCAGACGCTTCGGCCGAAGCGAGCGACGCGGGCGCGCGTGCGGCCTCACGCGCAGCGCCCGCGACTGCTCGCGCAAGCGCGCACGCAAACGCGCACGCAAACGCGCACACCCCCGCACCCGCCAGCACCCGCCACGCCCCCTCCGCCAAGCTCGAACTGCTGCTCGACCTGCTGCCCACCCTGGTCGAAGACGGCCGCCGCGTGCTGCTATTCAGCCAGTTCACCGAGATGCTGGCGCTCATCGAGCCCGAACTCACCAAGCTCAAGCTGCCCTACCTCAAGCTCACCGGCGACACCCCCAACCGCGCCGAGATGGTCGCGCAGTTTCAGCAGGGCGACGTGCCGCTGTTCCTTATCAGCCTCAAAGCCGGCGGCGTCGGCCTGAACCTCACCGCCGCCGACACCGTGATCCTCTACGACCCGTGGTGGAACCCGGCGGTCGAACAACAAGCCATCGACCGCGCCTACCGCATCGGGCAGGACAAGCCCGTCTTCGTCTACAAGCTGCTCGCCAGCGGCACGGTGGAAGACAAGATGCTGGAGCTGCAGGCCCGCAAGGCGGGGCTGGCGGACTTGCTGCTGTCGGGGGTTGCGAGCGATGCGGCGTTAAATGCGGAGGATTTTGAGGAGTTGTTCAGGGCGGTGGGGGAGGGGTAGGGGCTGCTCGCGTCCACAGTCTTGTGGATGTCGCGTGGGTCGTCGACACAATGCCTTTGTGACAATCTGGCGACGGTTCAGCGTGTAGGCCGCCCAGACGCGCATGATGTAGTTCTATCGCTCGCTGGACTGCGGTCGCGCCATTTTACGTTGGGCATCACAAACAACGGAGGTTAGATGTCCTTGCCTAGTGTCTACACCCAGGTCTATGGCCAAGTTCCTGAGTTCTTCGCCAAGTTGCAGGAAGGGCAAGCGCCCGCGAACTTCACGCAACAACATCTGAAGGACATTGGTTTCCCCTCGTCAAACCATCGAGCGTTTATTCCGCTGCTGAAGGCACTCGGCTTCTTGACGGCGGGCGGAACTCCGACTGACCGCTATCACGCCTATCGAGATAAGTCGCAGGCACGTGGAGTTTTGGGTGTCGCCGTAAAGGACGCATACGCCGATCTATTTGTCATCAAGACTCACCCAACGGAGAAAGACAAAGCGCTCATCGAGGGCAAGTTCAAAAGCGTCCATAACGCCACAGATCGACCTGCCGAGCTGATGGCGAGAACCTTCTTCGCCCTTCTCAAGATCGCGGACCTTGAGCACGCATCTCCACCCCCTGCGCCCGCGCCCAATCCAAGTCCAGTCCCGAGCGTTCCCCCTACACCACTGACTAGCTCGAACTCGCTGCCCGGAGCAAGTGCCGGCTCAGTATCCACACCGGGCCTGCACTACAACATTCAGATCCATCTTCCAGCAACGAAGGATGTGGAGGTTTACAACGCCATCTTCAAATCGCTGAGGGAGCACCTCATTGGATAGCGATACCAAGGACCTTCGAGATTTTTTGTTTCGCGGACTCATGTTCGAGTCGGAAGCGGCCGTGTTTCAGGGCGCTGGCATCCAGATTGGCGCAAGCACCACACGTTCGGAGGAGAGGTTGCTTGAGGAGGTCCTCTCGCCATTTAGCATAACGAGGCGAAATCAAGCGCTCGAAATGTCTCGCCTCTACGCGCTCCTGTTCTGCTTCGAGAACGAGATTCGCGAGCTGATTCGGGAGACCCTTCAGGAGAAGGATGGGCCAACGTGGTGGGAGAAGCTTCCCGCAAAGACTAAGGCGCATGCGGAGTCAAGGCAAATTGCTGCAGTCAAGGATTCTTGGCTTGAGGGTCAGAAGAGTGACTTGCTCGGTTTCGTCGACTTCGGGATGCTCGCCTCCATCATCACGGAGCGCTGGGAATGCTTCTCGACGATCATCCCGTCTCAGCATTGGCTGAAGCAACGTATGGACGAACTGGAGAAGGTTCGTAACTTTATCGCTCACAACCGAATGCTTCTTCCAAGCGAGTTCCAGCGGATTTATATGTATGTGGCCGATTGGAACCGGGTCATCGGGCTTTGAATCGGTGACGTGCTGGAAAGGTCTGCAATGCCCCTGGCAAATTGACTTGGCGGTCTTTTGCAGACCTACCTGAGCCATTGCCCAGGTCGCCAGCTATGTGTAGACTCCCACACACGGAGACGCACATGGCCACCAACCTCGCAATCGACCCCTACCTGCTGGACCGCGCGCTCGAGGTGAGCGGCGAGCGAACGAAGAAGGCCGCCGTGACCAAGGCGCTTCAGGAGTTCATCGCGCGGCGCCAGCAGAAGAAGGTGCTTGACCTGATGGGCAAGCTCGAATGGGACGCGTCGTATGACTACAAGGCGGAGCGTTCGCGCAAGTGACGCTGCTGGTCGATACGAGCGTCTGGTCGCTTGCGCTGCGGCGCGATGTTGAAGGTGACGAGCCCGAAGTGCAGGCGCTCAAGGAGGCGCTGGCCGGGGCAGACGTGGTGGTCACCACCGGCCTCGTGCTGCAGGAACTTCTGCAAGGCTTCGCGGGCGCCAAGGCCAGGGCGCAGATCGTCGAGCGCTTCTCTGCGCTCGCACTGCTGCAACCCGACCGCGACGACCATGTGGCCGCGGCGAGCCTCAGGAACGCATGCCGGCGAAAGGGCGTGCAGTTGGGCACCGTCGATGCGCTGATCGCCCAACTGTGCATCCGGCACGATGTGATTCTGTTGAGCACGGACCAGGACTTCGTGCATGCGGCCAAGCACTGCAACCTGCGCGTCTGGACGGCCGGCGCGCCGCGCCGTTAGCAGCAGCTGACACGCTGGCCGAAAACGAGACAAATGCGCACCACCCTTGCCATTGACGACGACGTACTTGCTGCTGCCAGGCAACTTGCCGCTCGGGACGGAAAGACCGTGGGCGAGATAGTGTCTGCGCTGGCCAGGCACGGCTTGGCGCGAGGTCCTGACGCTGCCAGGGTCGAGCGCAGCGGCGTGCCACTACTGCCAAGCCGTCGCGACGCGGCTCCGGTGACGGCAGACCTGGTCAGCCGGCTGCGCGACGAGTTGCCGTGACGGTGTTCTTGCTGGCCGTCAACGCCCCGATCGCGCCGCGCAAAGGCCAGAATTCTCTGACTTGAGGACCCGTGCCATGAGTGACCCCGTCCAAGTCCGCATCCTCGGCCCCACCGACACCGCCCCGCTGCGCGCCATGCTCGCCATGTTCGGCGCCGCCTTCGAGGACGTGCCGAGGTACACCGAGCAGCAGCCAGACGACGCCTACCTTCAGCGCTTGCTGGCCAGCGACACGTTCGTGGCCGTCGCAGCTTGGGCGGGTGCGGAGGTCGTCGGTGGGCTGGCGGGCTACGTGTTGCCGAAGTTCGAGGAGGCGCGCTCGGAGTTCTATATCTACGACCTGGCCGTTGACGAGGCGCACCGCCGGCGCGGCATCGCCACTGCGTTGATCGAGGCGCTGAAAGCGCATGCCGCGGCGCGTGGCATCTATGTCATCTTCGTGCAGGCGGACCTCGGCGACGATCCGGCGATTGCGCTCTACACCAAGCTGGGCACGCGCGAGGACGTGCTGCACTTCGACATCGACCCGGCCCCACGCAAGGGTTGAAGTCGAGCGGTCGGCGCGCTGGTTGCCGAAGCCGCGTGCCGCGACCGCGCGCTGCGGGCGGTTCGCCGCAAGCCTTGCCGCCGCACAATGGGCGTTCCAACACAAACCCAATGCGAGGTCCCATGGCTTGGTTGCTGCTGGTTCTGGCCGGGCTGTTCGAGGTCGGCTGGGCGATTGGTCTGAAGTACACCGAGGGCTTCACTCGCCCATTGCCCACCGCTGCCACGCTCGCGGCCATGGCGATCAGCGTGGGCCTGCTGGGCGTGGCGATGAAGTCGCTGCCGGTCGGCACGGCGTATGCGGTGTGGGTCGGCGTCGGCGCGGTGGGCACGGCGATCCTGGGCATCGTGCTGTTCGGCGAGTCGGCGTCGATGGGGCGGTTGGCGAGCCTGGGGCTGATCGTGGCGGGCATCGTCGGGCTCAAGCTGGCGTCGGCATCGTAGCCGCCGCAGGGCGGGGCTGGGTGGGGGGGGCGATGTCGCACCCGGCCGATCGTCGTACAGTGGGAGGGTCGTCCTCTGCTTCACCCCGACCACCATGTTCACCAGCCCACACGCCAGCGCCGCCACCGGCACCGTCACCCTGCACCGCGTGGTCCGCGCCACGCCCGAGCGCGTCTACCGCGCCTTCCTCGAACCCGGCGCCATGGCCAAGTGGCTGCCGCCGTTCGGCTTTACCTGTGCCGTGCACCACATGGACGTGAAAGTGGGCGGCACCTTCCGCATGTCGTTCACCAACTTCGGCAGCGGCCACAGCATCTCGTTCGGCGGCGAGTACAAAGAGTTGGTGCCGCACGAGCGCATCAGCTACACCGACGTGTTCGACGACCCGAACCTGCCCGGCGAGATGGAGGTGACGGTCACGCTGCGCGCCGTCTCTTGCGGCACCGACTTGAGCGTGGTGCAACAGGGCATCCCGGCCGTCATACCGCCTGAGATGTGCTATCTCGGCTGGCAGGAGTCGCTCGAGCAGTTGATCAAGCTCGTCGAGCCCGTGATCCCGGATTGACTGCGTTGACGACGCCGAGCGCCGCGCCCGCCGAGCCACCACCCCGCCACCAGCCGCGCGCGCTGCTGGCGGTGAAGATCGCGCACACGATCGCGTGGGCGTTCTTTGCCGGCTGCATCGTCGCGATCCCCGTCGTGTCCTGGTTCGGCCACCACACGGTGGTGGCGTGGCTGGTGGGCATCGTCTTCATCGAGGTCGCGATCCTGCTGGTCAACGGTTGGCGCTGCCCGCTGACGATCCTGGCCGAGCGGTTCACCGACAAGCGGCACGACAACTTCGACATCTTCCTGCCGCCCTGGCTGGCGCGCAACAACAAGCGCATCTTCGGCACGCTGTTCTGCCTGGGCCTGGTGTTTGCGTACGCGCGCTGGGCCGCTACGACGGCAGCTTGAATCCCATCTGCCCCAGCGTGTCGGCCACCAATTCGAGCCGCACCAGCGGGTTGTCGAGCGACATGAAGCGCTGCTTCAGCCCCGGGTCGAGCGGCAGCAGCTCGCTCCAGCGGTTGGCGAGCCAGCCGCAGTCGTCCCACTGGTACGGCGGCAGCAGCGGCCGCTCTGCGGGTTGGGCGATCTGGTCTTCGATGCGCGCGACGAGGTGCTTGAACGCCGTGCGCGTGTGCGCCAGGTCGTCGGGCACCGCAACCATCGGGTCGTCTGCGAGCAGCTCCACATCGGCGGTCCACAGGCCGTGGCGCAGCTTCTCGCGCCGCAGCACCCGAAAGCGTTGCATGCCGGTGCAGCGGATCATCATCAGCCCGGGCTGCGGGCGCTGCAGGTCGTCGATGCGGGCGAGCGTGCCGACGTCGAAGAAGGTCTCGTTGGCAAAGCCGTCGCCCGACGGCGGGGCTGGCTTGCCAGCTTGACCCGGTTCGCCGGGCTGGGGCGGCCGCAACACCTCGGAGCCCTGCTGCAGACACACCACGCCGAAGGGCGTGCCGGCCTCGTGGCAGCGGCGCACCATGTCGAGGTAGCGCACCTCGAAGATCCGCAGCGGCAGCAGCCCGCCAGGGAACAGCACGCTTTGCAGCGGGAACAGCGGCAGTGCGGTCAAGGGAGGGCTTTGCATCGTGCAGGGGTTTCAGAAGCTGGGCGGGACGTTATCACCGCGCCATTCGCCCGGTCGGCAGCCGGGTCGCAAGCGCGTCGTGATCGCTGGTCGTGAATGCATCGGCGTGCGCTGGCGTCACCACCGCTCCATGTACGGCCGCAGGTCGAGCTCGAAGGTCCACGCGTCGCGCGGTTGTGTGTGCAAGTGCCAGTAGTTCTGCGCGATGTGGTCGGGGTTCAAGATGCCGCCTTCGTCCTTCAGCGCATAGCGCTCGGGGAAGTTGCTGCGGATGAATTCGGTGTCGATCGCGCCATCGACCACGACATGCGCCACGTGGATGTTGCGCGGCCCCAGCTCGCGCGCCATGCTCTGCGCCAGCGCGCGCAGCGCGTGCTTGGCGCCGGAAAACGCGGCAAAGTGGGCCGAGCCGCGCAGCGCCGCCGTGGCGCCGGTGAACAGGATCGTGCCGCGCTCGCGCTGCACCATTCGCTTGGCGACCTCGCGGCCGTTCAGGAAGCCGGCCAGGCAGGCCATCTCCCAGATCTTGAAGTACTTGCGCGCGGTCTCTTCAAGAATGCTGCACGGCACGTTGGCGCCGACGTTGAACACCAGCACCTCGATCGGGCCGATGTCGCGCTCTATTCTCTCGACGAGTGCGATCACCTCTTCTTCCTTGCGCGCGTCGGAGCCGAAACCGTGCGCACGGCCGCCCGAGCGCTCGATCGCATCGATCAGCGGCTGCAGCTTGTCCGCGTCGCGGCGGGTGACGCAGGTGGTGTAGCCACCAGCGGCAAACCGGCGCGCGATCGCGCCGCCGGTCGAGTCGCCGGCGCCGATCACCAGGGCGACCTTGGCCGGTTCGTTCACTTGAGTCATCGGTACTCCTTCAGGGTTCGCGGCAGGCCGTGGCTATGATGCGCCAACTTTTGCGGGGGGCTTTCATGGGCAATGCAGCAACGAGCAAGGCCGTCGAGTTCTTCTTCGATGTCGGCAGCCCCGCGACCTACCTCGCATGGACGCAGCTGCCCGCGTTGTGCGGCGCCGCTGGCGCGAGGCTCGTCTACCGGCCCATGCTGCTCGGCGCCGTGTTCCAGGCCACCGGCAACGCCTCACCCGTGGCGGTGCCGGCCAAGGGCGTGTACATGCTGCGCGACCTGGCCCGCTGCGCGCGCCGCTTCGGCGTGCCGCTCAGGCACAACCCGCACTTCCCCATCAACACGCTCACGCTGATGCGCGCCATCACCGGCGTGCAGCTGCGCATGCCGGATCGCTTCGACGCCCTGCTGCGCGCCGTCTTCACCGCGACCTGGCTCGACGAGCGCAACCTGAACGATGCTGCTGTTGCCGGCCAGATGCTCGCCGCCGCTGGCTTCGACCCGGCGCAGATCGTGGCGCTCGCGGGCGACGCCGACGTGAAGGCCGCGCTGCGCACCACGACCGAGGAGGCCATAGCCCGCGGCGTCTTCGGCGCGCCGACGATGTTCGTCGGCGACGAGATGTTCTTCGGCCAGGACCGGCTCGACTTCGTGCGCGAGGCGCTCGCGGCCCGCGCCCCAACCTGACAAGCTCAAGGAGCGCGCGTGGAAACCGAGGTTCGCCATCGCGGCCGCCTGATCGATCACATTGGGCTGGTGGTGCGCGATCTGGCCGCCAGCAAGGCTTTCTATTCGGCCGTTTTCGAGGCGCTGCAGGTTCCGATGGGGGGCTCGGACGATCACAACTTCTGGGCCGATGAATTGTTCGTCTCCACGCTGGGCAGCAACGAAGTCGAAGGTGCCCTGACCGGGCGCCATCACTTGGCGTTCCAAGCGCGAGACCGGGCAATGGTCGACGCGTTTCACGTGGCGGCGTTGGCGAGTGGTGGCAGAGACAACGGCGCGCCAGGCGAGCGCCGCTACCACGCTGGCTACTACGCGGCGTTCGTGCTCGACCCGGACGGCAACAACATCGAAGCCGTGTTCCACGGTGACGCCGATCGGAGCGCGGTGTCGGTTCGCATCACCCGGGCGGCAAACCCTCCCGTCGAGTCGCACCCCGAGGATGGACGCTGAGGTCTTGATCATCGGCGCTGGGCCTGCCGGCCTCGCGGTGGCGGGCGCGCTGGTGCAGCGCGGCGTCACGCCGCTGGTCATCGAGCAGGCCGACGCGGTGGCGTCGTCGTGGCGCAACCACTACGAGCGGCTGCACCTGCACACCGTCAAGTCACATTCGGCCTTGCCCGGCGTGCCGTTCCCCAGTTCGTACCCGCGCTACGTGCCGCGCCAGGCGCTGGTGGACTACCTGGCCGACTATGCGCAGCGCCATCGCATCGAGCCGCGGCTGGGCGAAGAGGCGGCTGCGATCGCGCGCATCGACGGTGGCTGGCAGGTCGCGACCCGTGCCGGCATGCGCTACACCGCGCGCCGGGTCGTGCTGGCCACCGGCGCCAATTGCGAGCCGCGCGTGCCAGCCATCGCCGGCCGGGCCGGGTACCGCGGCCGCGTGCTGCACAGCCGTGATTACCGCAACGCCGCGCCGTTCATCGGCCAGCGCGTGCTGGTGGTCGGCATGGGCAACACCGGCGCCGAGATCGCGCTCGACCTGGTGGAGCAGGGCGTGCAGGCGGCGCTGTCGGTGCGCTCACCCGTCAACATCGTGCACCGCGACGTGCTGGGCCGGCCGACGCAGCTCACCTCGATCCTGCTCGCCAAGTTGCCCGCAGCCTGGGGCGATGCGATCGCGACGATGTTCCGCAAGCTCACCGTGGGCGACCTGAGCCCCTGGGGCCTGCAGACCGCTGCCGTGTCGCCGCTGCGCCAGTTGCGCGAACACGGCAAGACGCCGGTGATCGACGTGGGCACGCTGGCGCGCATCAAGCGTGGCGAGATCAAGGTGCACCCGGGCATCGACCGCTTCACGCCCGACGGGTTGCGATTCGTCGATGGCAGCGAGCAGGCCTTCGACGCGGTGATCCTGGCCACCGGTTACGCGCCGACGCTGCAGCGCCTGTTCCCCGGTCTCGCGCTCACGCTGGACCGCCACGGCGCGCCGGCCGATGTGATCGGGCAAGGCGCGTCGGCCGGCTTGTGCTTCGTCGGCTTCGACATCCGCCAGCCCGGTGGCGTGCTGCGCACGATCCACGCGCAGGCACTGCGCGTGGCCGATGCGCTGGCTCAGCCCTCGGCCGACCGCTCTCGCCCGCGCCAGACCACCGCGACTACTTGAGCGACTACTTGAACGGGTTCGACGTCGCGAACCACAGCGCGATGCCGGTGGCGATGATGAAGGCGCCGTCGATCACGCCCACCGAGAGGAAGAACTTGGTCTGCAGCTCCGGCATCAGCTCGGGCTGGCGCGCGCAGCTTTCCAGCAGCTTCATCGACGCCAGCCCGACGCCCATGCACGAGCCGAACGCCGGGATGCCGATGAGCAGCGCCACCGCCAGCGGCAGCAGGTCGATTCCATTCATGGGTTGCCTTTCGTTGTGGACTGCGCCCAGTGTGGGCCGGCCGCTGCCGCAAGGCGATGACCTCGGAGGTCATGGTCTCGGCTGAACTTTCGGCGAGCCGCCTCGGGGCTGAGCGCCGTCGACGTGCTCGGGCCGAGCCGTGTCCGGCGACGCCCGTCAGGCGCCGACCACCTCGTCGGTGCGCACGCTGAAGCTCGTCAGCGTGTTCGGCCCGAAGGTGCTGGACAGCGCCACGTCGCAGGCGTCGCGCCCGCGCGCGATCAGCACACGGCCGATGCGTGGCGTGTTGTTGCGCGCATCGAAGGTGTACCAGCGGTCGCCGAGCCAGGCCTCGAACCAGCCGGCAAAGTCCATCGGGCCGTGGGGCGGCGGCACGCCGATGTCGCCCAGGTAGCCGGTGCAGTAGCGCGCCGGGATGTTGAGGCAGCGGCACAGCGCGATGGCCAGGTGCGCGTAGTCGCGGCACACGCCCTGGCCTTCGTTGTAGGCCTCCCACGCGGTGCGCGTGCGGCGCGCGTGCTGGTAGCCGAACTGGATGTGGTGGTGCACGAAGTCGCACACCGCCTGCACGCGCGCCCAGCCGGTGGGGCCGGTGCCGAAGCGCTGCCACGCCACTTCAGTCAACTGGTCGGTCTCGCAATAGCGGCTGCCCAGCAGGTAGACGAGGGTTGATTCGGGCAGGTGTTCGACCGGCGTCTGAACGGCCCACGGCGCCACCACGTCGGGCTGGCCACTGTCGTTGACGAGCGCGTCGGTGCTGAGCACGAAGCGCCCGGGCGGCGCCACCAGCCGGCTGCACCAGTTGCCGAACAGGTCGCGGTAGGCCGTGACATCAACCGACGGCGTGGTGACGAGGTGGTCGGGCCGCACCAGGTCGGAGGCGCGCGAGTAGTGGATGCTCAACGCCAGGATCATCGGCGTGGGCTGCGGGCACTCGTAGGCCATCTCGAAACCGACGCGGATTTTCATGGGAGCCTTGTGAAGTGGGCAGGGGTGACGCAAGAGCCATGCCGCTCGGGTGAAAGGCGCATCGGCAGCAGGCTTGCGTTTCGGTGCGCTCTGGCAGCGCGCGAAGCTGCCTGGCGGACCGTCAGAGTTCTGCGCGGGGGCGTTCGCTCGGGTGTACGACTGGATGCGCGCCCGGTTGCGCCGCGCGTTCCACTGGCCGCGTCATCAGCGGCTCGATCGATGCCGAGCCGTCTTCGGGCAGCACGTACACCACGCCCGGGCCACGCCCGAGAACGGGTTGCACCACCGCGTCGAAGAAGGCCTCGGGCACGACCACGCAGCCGGCCGACAAGCGCCGATCGCGCGCCTCGCCGGCGGCCAGCGCGTGCTGGCGCCGCTGCTGGGCCGGGCCGGGGCGCACGCGGTGGATGGCGAACGCGCTGGCGTAGTCGACCCACAGGACCGCCTCGCCGGCGAGGTTGCGGCCGGGCTCGGAGTCGAAGCGGCCGGCGGGCGTGGTGCGGTCGTCGACGCGGAGTTGGCCAGCCTGCGTGCGTGCGCCCACGCCGGGCACCGAATGGTCGCCCCGCGTGCGGCCCAACAACACCGGCGCTGTGCCGGCGCTGCGACCGTCGGCGAGGTAGACCGTCAACGTGGCTGCCCTCTTGTCGACGATGGCGAACGGCAAGCCGCGGTGGTCTGCCGACATCAGAACGCGCTCGGCCGGCGAGAGGTGGGCGGTGTCGCCCGAAGACTGAGCGACCTGAGGCGACAGCGACGCGGCCACCAGTGCGCAGGCGGCTCCGACGGGACCGAGCCTGCGACGGGAGGGAGTGTGCGTGATGGCGCGCAGCCAGCCGAACTCCGGCCCAGGGAACGCCCACCCGGGGAACGGCCACCCGAGCAGCGCCCACCCATCGAATCGCCCGTGCGCTGAAACCCGCATGCCACCGCCATCGACAACGGCTTCGACGTGCCGTGATGAGGCGAAATGCTAGCGGCGGCGATCGACGGCGAGCCGAGGGAAAGTGCGGTCAACATGCGTCAGTTCGCGGTCGAAACTGGCAAAAGCGTGGGCAGAAGCGTGGGCAAAAGCGTGTGCATCGGTGTCTGCACAGCCGGTGGTCGCTCGCCTCCGCTGGCGAGCGCCTGCCTTGCGCGCACATCGTGGGAGCCGAACACGGCCTGCACCGGCCAGACCTCCGGCAGCACGTACACCACCGCGCGG
>LGRD01000039.1 GCA_001263235.1 Methylibium sp. NZG
GGCACAATGCGCGGCGAGGAGCGCAGGGCTTGCGGCCCCGCGCGAAGCGCGTTCGTAGACTGACTTGTCGCCGACTGTCTGAACGTAGCGCCCGAACGGCGCGGAGTGAGTTTCGGCGACGGGCCGCGAGACCGAGCACCGCAGCGCCAGTGGGCGTTCCCAGCCGACCGGCCCAGCATGAGCCCCCGCCGAATACCGCCCGCCGCGAGCCGCTCAACCCGCCGCCAGAAAGCGATACAGCACCAAAAATGCCCATCGACCTGATCACCAACGTCCTCCTCAGCGGTTTCCTGACCGGCCTGGTCTACGGCCTGATGGCGCTCGGTCTGTCGGTGATCTACGGCGTCGTGCGCATCGTCAACTTTGCGCATGGCGAGTTGATGGCGCTGGCGATGTATGTCGTCGTCATCACGTTCGCGGCACACAAGCTCGACCCGCTGTGGATGGTGCTGCCGGTGGCCGTCGCCTTCTTCGGCCTCGGCTACGCGATGCAGCGCACGCTCATCAACCCGTTCATCGACCGGCCCGAACATTCGCAGTTCATGCTGCTGCTGGCGGTGGCGCTGATCATGGTCAATGGGCTGCTGCTGGCCTTCGGGCCCGACGCGCGCAACGTGCAGGTCGACTACGCGCTCGACTCGTACCAGCTCGGCCCCGTGCTGGTCGACAAGGTGCGCGTGGTGTGCGCCGTGGTCGCGCTCATCACCTGCGCGCTGTTGTGGGCGCTGTTCCGCTTCACCGCCTTCGGCAAGGCGATCCGCGCGTGCGCCGACAACCTGCTCGGCGCGCAGGTGGTCGGGTTGAATGTGGCACATCTCTACGGCCTGGCGTTCGGCCTGGGCTGCGCGTGTGTTGGCGTGGCGGGTGCGCTTTTGACGCTGCTGGTGGATGTGACGCCCGCTTCTGGCCCCGCCTACACGCTGCTGGCCTTCATCATCGTCATCATCGGCGGGCTGGGTTCGATGCCGGGGGCGCTGGCGGGTGGCGTGTTGATCGGCATGTCGGAGGCGGCTGCCGGCATCGTGTTCACGCCGTCGGCCAAGAGCATGGCGTCCTTCGCGCTGTTGATCGTGGTGCTCGCGTTCAAGCCGCAGGGCTTGTTCGCGGGGCGATGAGGCCGATGTCGAACGCAGCACGACAAGTGCGATGAGCGAATTCCTCGCCGTCTTCACCGAGTCGCCCCGCCGCGCGCGCATGGCGTTGCTCGTGCTGCTCGCGCTGTTGCTGCTGGCGCCGCTGGTGCTCGACCGATACGCGCTGTCGCTGATGATCCTGGTGCTGTACTTCGCCTTCGTCGGCCAGGCCTGGAACATCATGATGGGGCTGTGCGGGCAACTCTCGCTCGGCCATGCGCTTTACGTCGGCCTGGGCGCCTACACGGCGGCGGCGCTGTACCAGCACTTCGGCCTCACGCCGTGGCTGGGCATGCTGGCCGCGGTGTCGGTGTGCGTGGTGGTGGCTAGCATGATCGGCTGGTTGGCGTTTCGCTTCGGCATTGCCGGCACCTACTTTGCGCTGCTGACGATCGCATTTGCCGAGTTCACGCGCATCGGCTTCGACCACTTCACCTTTGTTGGCGGCTCGGGCGGCTTCTTCTTGAAAGTGGTGCAGCAAGACACGACCGACTGGCTCAACCTGCGCGGCCACCCGCGCATGTTCTTTTTCCTCGCGTTGGCGCTGGCGGTGATCGCCTTCTTGCTCACCACCTGGCTGATGCGCAGCCGCGCCGGCTACTACTTCCGCGCGATCCGCGACAACGAAGAGGCGGCGCGGGCCGCGGGCGTCAACACCTTCAAGTACAAGATGTTCGCGATTCAAATTTCAGCTGCGCTGACCGCGCTGGCCGGCGTCTTCTTCGCGTTCTATTACAACAACCTGTTCCCCGAGCAGATCTTCAACATGGGCCGCTCGATCGAGATCATCCTGGCGCCCATCATCGGCGGCGTCGGCACGCTGTTCGGGCCGGTGCTCGGCGCGGCGCTGCTGACGGTCATGTCCGAGGGGCTGACCGAGCTGCTGCAAAAGCTCGGCATCGAGGCGCCGGGGCTCAAGCAGATTCTGTACGGCGTGGCGCTGGGCCTGTGCATCATGTTCATGCCGCACGGCATGTGGCCACCGCTGGCGCGCCGGCTCGGCTTCACGCGCGAAGCCGCCGAGCCCGACGAGGGGTCGAAGCGATGAGCGACGCGCCCTTGCTCGATGTTGTCGCCGTGTCCAAGAGCTTTCGCGGCTTGCGCGCGGTGGCCGATGCGTCGCTGCAAGTGCACAGCGGCGAGATGGTCGCGCTGATCGGCCCCAACGGCGCCGGCAAGACCACGCTGTTCAACCTGATCGCCGGCGCGCTGGCGCCCGACGCCGGCCGCATCACCTTTGAAGGCCGCTCGATTGCGGGGCTGCGTGCGGACCAGATCTGCGCCGCCGGCATCGGCCGCACCTTCCAGATCGTCAAGCCGTTTGCCGACATGAGCGTGCTCGACAACGTGATGGTCGGCGGCTTTCTCGGCACCGCCAGCGCAGCGGTCGCCCGCGATCGAGCCCGTGCCGCGCTGGCGGCGCTGCACATGGACGGCCTGCGCCACAAGCCCGCATCGAGCCTCACCTTGCCCGATCGCAAGCGCTTGGAGGTGGCGCGCGCACTCGCCACGCAACCGCGCCTGCTGCTGCTCGACGAGGTGATGGCCGGCCTGCGCCCGACCGAGACCGACGTGATGGTCAGCGCCTTCCGGCGCCTGAACGCCGAGCAGGGCGTGACGATCCTGCTGATCGAACACGTGATGCGCGCGGTGATGGCGCTGGCCCAGCGCGTCTACGTGCTGCACCACGGCGAGATCATTTCGCACGGCACGCCGCAGCAGGTGACGCAGGACCCACGTGTGCTGCAGAGCTACCTCGGGGCCGAAGCGTTGTGAGTCCCACCTCAGCCCCGGCCATGACTTCAACGCACGCCGCAGCCAAGGCCAGCGCCGCCTCGCCGCTGCTGAGCGTGCGCGACCTCGCCGTGTTCTACGGCGACGCGCAGGCGCTCGACGGCGTGTCGCTCGACGTCAACGAAGGCGAGATCGTCGCCATCATCGGCGCCAACGGCGCCGGCAAGACCTCGCTGATCCGCAGCATCGGCGGCGTGGTGCCGGCGCGCAGCGGCTCGGTGCGCTTCGATGGGCGCGAGATCGCGGGGCTGCCGAGCCACGTCGTCTGCGACCTCGGCCTGGGCCAGGTCGCCGAGGGGCGGCAGGTGTTCCCCAACATGAGCGTGCTCGAAAACCTCGAGATCGGCGCGATGCTGCCGCGCGCGCGGGCCGGTGCGGCCAAGACGCTGGAGGCAGTGTTCGCGATGTTCCCGCGCCTGCGCGAACGCGTGGCGCAGCCGGCCGGTACCTTGTCGGGCGGCGAGCAGCAGATGCTCGCGATCGGCCGTTGCCTGATGGGCGCGCCAAGGCTGATCATGTTCGACGAACCGTCGATGGGCCTGGCGCCGGCCGTGGTGCTGGAGGTGCTGAATGTGATCCGCCAGTTGCATGGCCGCGGTATGACGGTGATGCTGGTCGAGCAGAACGTCGCCGCGTCGCTGCGCCTGGCCGACCGCGCGTATGTGCTGGAGAACGGCAGCATCGTGCTGTCGGGCAAGGGCAGCGAGTTGCTGGGCGACGAGCGCATCAAGCAGGCTTACCTCGGCCTGTGAGGCCAGGGTTCACGGACGCACCGCGCCGTGGCGCGCGAGCCCGCGGGGCAGCCTGCACTTGTATGATCGTTCGATGAACAGCGCCACCGCGAAAGCCGAGTCGAATCCCCAACGTGTCGGCCTCGTCGGCCTGGGTGCGATGGGGCGCGGCATGGCCGGCTCGCTGCGACGCGCTGGCGTCGATCTGCACGTGTTCGACGTTCGATCCGAAGCCGCCGAGGCCTTTGCCAAAGAGGGCGGCACCGCGTGCGCGACGCTCGCCGACCTGGGCGCGCGCTGCGACGTGGTCGTCTCGGTGGTCGTGAACGCCGCGCAGACCGAGGCGGTGCTGTTCGGCAGTGCGGACCAGGCGGGGTGCGCTGCCACGATGAAGCCCGGCAGCGTCTTCGTGATGTGCTCAACCGTCGACCCGAACTGGTCGATCGCGCTCGAAGCGCGCCTGGCCGCACTCGGCATCTTGTATGCCGATGCGCCCATCTCCGGCGGCGCCGCACGCGCTGCCAGCGGCGAGATGACGATGATGACCGCTGGCACGCCCGCCGCGTACGCAAAGTGCGAGCCGCTGCTGAACGCGATGGCTGCCAAGGTCTACAAACTCGGCGATCGGGCTGGCGCCGGCAGCAAGGTCAAGGTCATCAACCAACTGCTCGCCGGCGTGCACATCGCTGCCGCGGCCGAGGCGATGGCGCTGGGCCTGCGCGAAGGTGTTGACCCGGCCGCGCTGTATGACGTGATCACCCACAGCGCCGGCAACAGCTGGATGTTCGAGAACCGCATGGCGCATGTGCTGGCGGCCGATTACACGCCGCTGTCGGCGGTCGACATCTTCGTGAAGGACCTCGGCCTGGTGCTCGACATGGCGCGCGCCAGCAAGTTCCCGCTGCCGCTGTCCAGCACCGCGCACCAGATGTTCATGCAGGCCAGCACCGCCGGCTTTGCGAAGGAAGACGACAGTGCGGTGATCAAGATCTTCCCTGGCATTGAGTTGCCGAAAGCATCGAAGTAGAGAGATAAGCCATGCCCCAGTTCGCCGCCAACCTCAGCATGCTGTACCCCGAACTGCCGTTCCTCGACCGCTTCGACGCGGCGGCGAAAGACGGCTTCAAGGCGGTCGAGTTCCTGTTCCCGTACGCGTTCGACAGGAACGAGATCAAGGCGCGACTGCGCGGCAACGGCCTGCAGCAAGTGCTGTTCAACATGCCGCCTGGCGGCACCGACGCCGCTGCCACCACGCAAGCCTGGGACGCCGGCATGCGCGGCACCGCCTGCCTGCCCGGCCGCGAGGCCGAGTTCCGTGCCGGCGTGGCGATGGCGCTCGACTGGGCGCAGGCGCTCGACTGCCCGCGCATCCACGCGATGGCTGGGCTGATCCCTCCAGGCCTGGAGCGCGACGAAGTGCAGCCCACCTACCTTGCCAACCTGCGCTGGGCTGCGGCCGAGGCGGCCAAGGCGGGCTTGAAGCTGCTGATCGAGCCGATCAACACGCGCGACATCCCGCGCTTCTTCCTGAACCGGCAGGACCATGCGCACGAGGTCATCGGCGAGATCGGCGCGCCCAACTTGCAGGTGCAGATGGACCTGTACCACTGCCAGATCGTCGAAGGGGACGTGGCGATGAAGCTGCGCAAGTACCTGCCCACCGGCCGCGTCGGCCACCTTCAAATTGCCGGCGTGCCGATGCGCCACGAGCCCGACCTGGGCGAGCTGAACCACGCGTACTTGTTCTCGGTGATCGACGAGTTGGGCTTCAACGGCTGGATCGGCTGCGAGTACCGGCCGAGCCGTGGCCCGGTGGCTGGTGGTACATCGGCCGGGCTGGGGTGGCGGCCCTGAGCCGGATGAGCGAGGCTGCGACCTTGCTCGCCGCCTGAACCTTGGAGGGGCGGCTCAGGTGAGCAGGCCGAGCTGCCGGGCGAACGACAAGTCGTCCACCAGGCACCATTGCTCCACGACCCGCGCGTCCTTCACCCGATAGATCGAGATCTCGTCGACGCAGACGGTGCGGCCTGTCGGTGGCCGCCCATCGAGCGGCCCGGTGTTCGTGCCGGTCGAGGTGTAGCGCGTCACCACCGTGTCGCCGCTCTCCACCAGGTCGTGGAGCTGCTCGTGCCAGTCGGGAAATGCAGTGCGAATGCGGGTCAGAAGTTCCTTCGCGCCGGCGTGCCCCATGAATTCAGACTGGCGCCAACCGCGCGGCATGTGCGCGACGAACGACTCGGCATACACCGCCGGTATGTCGGCTACCGAGCCGGTGCTCCACAACGCATGCAAGCGTTCGACGACGTGGCTGGCGCCCGCGGGCAAGGCCGACGGTGAACTCACCGTCGATCGCGCAGGCGATGGCGCGCTGGCAGCCATGGCTCATGCGCCGACGGCACGCTTGCCCTTGGCTGTGCGGTGATACGTCAGCGCGGCCGCCACGCAGAACGCCAACGCATCTTCCGCCACCGGCTCCGACGCCTCGAAGACGATCGCGCGGTTGCCCTCGAAGTGAAGCTCTTGCGGAAAGAGCGTCCTGAACGTGTCCACCAGCGTGGTCTTGCAGTTGAAGTACATCGCGTACTGGCTCGGGCTCGACGCCTTCCAGCCGAGCCGAACCGTGCTGCCGCTGCCTGAACGGGTGGTGAGGTAGGCAGGCTCACCCCACTTCAGCGTTTCGTCGAGTTCGCCCACGCCGTCTGTCGACGCTGCGGTTCGAAAGATCAACTCGCGCAGCGACAGCAGCTTGCGGCGGATGTCGGGCGGGTAGGCGTCGAAGGCCTTTGCCACGGCCGGGTGGGTGAACGGCTTGGTCTTCATGGATGGGTGCTCGAGTTGGGGTCAACGATGCACTTCACGTCGAGGTTGAAGCGGATGTAAGCCGGCAGGCCACCAAGGCTCCAGCTCCGCATGTTATTCGCCTTGATCGTCTCAATTCTGTGCGGCCGTGGCCCGGCCCGCAGCCCGATCTTCGGCCAGGGCCTTCAGGCGCGCCAGCGTCACTGGCAGGCCGGTGTTCAACTGCTTCACAAGCATCGGGCCCAGCAGCACGCTCAACAGGCCCGAGAACGTCACGCGGTGAGCCACCTCGACCCCGCCATCCCGCGGGCTCAGCTCATGCTCGAAGACCATGCGGAACAGCGGTATCTTGCTCTCGACCGTGAAGCTCCGGTCCGGCTCGACCTGCGTCAGCACCATCGGCACCGGCCTGCCTTTCGTGGGCGTCAGCCGCCCGCGCGAGCCCACGGTGAAGCTCCCGCCGAGCGTCGCGTGCTTCGTGTCCGGGTCCCAGGTGTGCCAGTGTTCCACGTCGCGGTAGATCGAGAACAGCACCGCCGCGGGTGCCTGGACGAGGATGCGATGTTCGACTTGCATAGGGGTGTTGAGCGTGGCTCCGCGAACGGGTAGTTTGCCGCACCATTTTCCCGTGGCTTCGGCATGCTCTTGGTCAAGAGTGTCAGCCTCGCTCACGCCGGTAGTGCATGGCGACCGCGCCGCTGCGCAGCGGTCTCGCACAGACGAGGTCGAGCCGCCGCGTGCTGGGCAAGCCGCTCTGGTACAGCGTCGGCCCGTGGCCGGCGATCCGAGGGTGGACGAGGAAGATGTACTCGTCGATCAGATCGAGCCGGTCCAGCTCGGCTGCGAGCTTGCCGCTGCCGAGCAGCACACCGGCCGGAGTCGCGTCCTTCAGCGCGTGCACCCCCGCGCGAAGATCGTCGCCGAGGTGGTGGGTGTGGGCCCACGGAAAGTGCTTTCGCGTCATGGACACCACGTACTTCGGCTTGGCCTCCAGCTTGACCGCCCATTCACGGATCGCCGCAGGCACCGCCACTTTGCCTTGGGCGACCGCCGGCCAGTGGCTTTCCATCATCTCGTACGTCACACGGCCCCACAGCATCGCGCCGGCTTCGTCCATCAGCCGGGTGAAGAAGGCATGCGTCTCGTCGTCGGCGATGCCCTCTTGATGGTCGACGCAGCCGTCGAGGGTGAGGTTGAGGCTGAAGGTCAGCAGGCCCATGGCTGCGAATGGGGCGTCGTGGGTCGCGTTCGAGGGACAGTGTCAGGTGTGACAAACACGCGTCGCAGGCTCTACGCTCAAGCGGCAGCAAAGGGCACGTAGTCGATTTCCAGAAAGTCCTCGACTTCTACTTTCCAGCGTGTTTCTACGAAGCGCACGTGTTCGGGATGGGTGTTGTACGCCTCATAGTCTTGTTGAGAGGCAAACTCCATGGACAGCCCAAAGTCAAACCTGTTCTTCGAGCTCACTTGGCGGAGGCACTCGAAGTTCCGAACGGTTGGGAGGGAGGCCAGCGCGCACGCCGCCTGCAAGAACGACGTTTCCATCATCGAGCCGCTTGGATGCTTGAGCTTGAATGCGACGGTGTGACGAATCATGCGTGTCCCTTTGAGGCCTGACGGGTACCAGCGTGGTCTTGCCGAGTGCGCTCACGCCAGTAGCCTGGTCTTCGGGCGTCAGGGCGGATAACGTAGATCACAACCTCCGTGGGCTCTTCGCGAAAGACCACCGAGAACCGGAAATTCCTCAGCCTGATCCGGCGACAGCCTGCTTCATCTGGTTTTCCTGCCTGCGGGTCGCACTTGATCTGCGCGAAGATTCGTTCGACCTCGGCCACGAACTTCTTTCCGTAGGTAGGCCTTGCGCGTTCGAGATACTGCGATTCATGCAGGAGTTCATCACGGGCGGCCGAGTCGACGCGCAGTGGCTTCACTGGACAAGGCGCGTCGCTTCCGCGATGACGGCGTCCGCGTCGTGCAGCACCGCGTCACCCCTTTCGTAGGCGGACACCCGGCTCCTGAGTTCGGCGCGCCAGGCTTCGTCCACGCCTGGATTGGGGGCGCCTTCCAGCGTTTCCAGGAGCAGATCGACCAGCCGCGCCCGGTCTTCCGCCGAGAGCGACATACCGCGTTCTACGAGCTCGGCAACGGGATCGGGCATGAGGGCCTCCGTGTCAACAATTCGATGTTACGCCGGGTGAGACAGAGCACAGTGGCAACGGAGTCTAGGTGGCGAGTGGGCGGAGAGGCGAAGCCAAAAGCTTTTGGCCCTGCGGACTTACCGCACATCCAACGCCTCCCCAATCCTCCGAGTCACCACCGGCGGCCCGTCCCCAATGTGAAACGCCACCTTCCGCGCCCGCAGCGCCACATCCGCCGCCGTCATCCGATCAAACCTTCGCAGGTGCTCCGCCCAAGACTCATCGACGAAGTGCTCGATGAACAGCCCCGGGTCGGCGGTGTCGCGGAAGAGGCCCCAGGACAGCACGCCGGCGCTCAGGCGGGCGCGGCGGCTCAGTTGCATGACCTCGCGGAATTCGGCGGCGCGGGCGGGGTCGATGCGGTACTCCACCGTCACCAGCACCGGGCCGTCGAGTGGGTCGAGGTCCAACTTTGTTTGCGGTGGCTTGATCACGTCGGTGGGCGTCAGGTCTTCGTCCACGCCGCTCTCGAGCTTGAACCGCTTAGTGACGAGCACGCTGACGAGCGCGCCCGCCGCCGCCAGCAGCAGGCTGGTGCGCACGCTGCTCAGGCTCGCCACCTGGCCCCACACGGCGGCACCCAGGGCGCTGCTGCCCATCATCGCCATCTGGTAGATCGACATGCCGCGCGCGCGCACCCAGTTGGGCAGCGAGAGTTGCGCCGACAGCGTGAGCGAGTTGGCGACCGATATCCACGCCATGCCAGCCAGCACCATGCACGGCGCGGCCACCCACACGGCAAAGCTGAAGCTGGGCAGCAGGCCAGGCACCACGCTCACGCCCACGGTGGCGGCGGCGTGCAGCAGCGTGCCGTAGCGCACCAGCTCGTCGCGCGTGAGGCGCTGGCGGATGCGCGGCATGAAGAGGGCCGCCGCCACTGCGCCGCCGCCCATCGACGCCAGCAACACCGTGAACGTGCCGGCGCCGCCGCCGTGCAGGCCCTTGGCGGTGAGCGGCAGCAGCGCCAGCAGCGCGGTGGACTGCATGAAGAACAGCGACACGTTGAGCAGCACCGCGTGCATGCGGCTGCTCTGGCGCACGTGCTGCATGCCCACGCGAATGGCGCCCAGAAAGCGCTCGCCCGGCAGCGCGCTGAGCTTGGGCTCGCGCCGCCACTGCTTGATGACGAAGGCCGCGGCCACCGACAGCAGCGCGTTGAGCATGAACACGTATTCGCTGCCCGCACTCGCAATCAGCGCACCGGCGAGGATCGGGCCGATGATGCGCGACGCATTCATCGCGATGCCGTTCAGTGCGAGTGCGGCCGACAGCTCCTCGCGTGGCACCAGCTCGGGCACGATGGCTGCAAACACCGGCCATCGCATCGCCAGCCCCATGCCGTTGGCAAAGGTCAGCACCAGCAGCAGCGGGGCCGACATGCCGCCCAGCACGATCACCGCGGTGGTGACGACAGCGACGGTCGCGACCCAGATCTGCGTGGCCATGAACCAGCGCCGCCGGTCGAGGATGTCGGCCAGCGCGCCGCTGGGCAGGCCGAGCAGGAAGACCGGCAGCGTGGCGGCCGACTGCACCAGCGCCACCATCACCGGCGAGGTGGTCAGCGAGGTCATCAGCCACGCAGCCGCCACGTCGTTCATCCACATCGCAATGTTGGCCGTCATCCACACGCCCCACAGCATGCGGAAGACCGGCCGGCTGAGCGGGCCCAGGGACGACGGGCCGGTGGCGTTGTTCAAAGGGGGTGCGTTCAAGACGCGTCGATCATGCTGCGGCGGTCAAGCATTGCGCAGCCGCCCGAGTCCAGCGGGGCCTCAGGCACCCCGCAAGCGCATCAACGCGGAAGCTGCCACCACCGCCAGCAACGCGAACAGCGCCAGGCTCCAGAACTCGAACGGCACGCCCAGCACCTTGATGGCTGCGTCAGCGCAGTTGGCCGTGACGCCGAACAGCGGGGGCAGCAGCGAGTCGAGTTGCAGCGCGGTGATGACCTTGTCGGCCAGCGTCAGGTTGCACGATGCGCTCTTGGCCGCCACCGCGTGCTGCCACCACGCTGCTGCCACGCCGCTCAGTGCGAGCAGCAGCGATGCAACGCCAAGCACCGCACGCGCGCCGCGCGATGACCACGCTACGGCCACGAGAGCCAGCACCGCGATCACGAGGAAGATCACCCGCTGCAAGATGCACCACGGGCACGGCTGCATGTCGAATGCATGCTGCGCCACCAGCGCCGCGCCGACGGCGGCCAGGCAGGCCAGCGCCATCACGGCGAAGTGCCGCGTGACCGGCCGGCTCGACGGCCGCATGGTCGGCAAGCGACCGAGCGATCGCGCGGATGAGCCTGCAGAAGACCGCGCGGATGAACGCGCCATCGTCAGGAGCTCAGCTCGACGATCACTTCGATCTCCACGCACGCGCCCATCGGCAACTGCGCCACGCCGAACGCGCTGCGCGCATGCGCGCCCTTGTCGCCGAAGACCTCGGCCAGCAACTCAGAGCAGCCGTTGGTGACGAGGTGGTGCTCGGTGTAGTCGGGCGCGCTGTTCACCAGGCTCATCACCTTCACGATGCGCGAGATGCGGTTGAGGTTGCCGGCGGCCACGTGCAGCGTGCCCATCAGGTCGATGGCGACAGAGCGGGCAGCGCGTTTGCCCATGGCGGTGTCCATGTCGCGGCCGAGTTGGCCGACCCAGGCCTTGCCGTCGCGCTTGGCGATGTGGCCGGAGATGAACAGCAGGTTGCCGGTGCGAACGAAGGGCACGTAGGCGGCGGCGGGCACGGCCAGTGGTGGCAGTTCGATGGCCAGGGCCTTGAGTTGGTCGTAGACGGACATGGGTTTCCTGGGTTCAGCTGAGGTTGGCGCAAATCCTACACTGCAGCGATGGGAGGAGCGGACAGCGGGCGGTGGCTTGCAGGCCTGGGTCTGGTGAGCCTTCCATTGGCGTGGCTCGCGGGGGTGGCGCTGCACTTGCGACAGCCGGTGTTGCCGGTTTGGTGGGTGCATGTTGTGGTGGCGGCAGGCGGCCTCTTGGTGCTGGTGGCGGCGCGGCGGTGGACCCGACAGCCGGCGAAGCAGGCAACGTCGCCCGACGTGCCGGGAGAGTCGCCGGGAGGCAGGCCCCGGGCAGCGACACGTTGGCGTGGTGGCCTGGTGCTCGCGCTCGTCGGCACAGCGCTGCTGGGCTGGGGAGCGTCGGGCTGGCGCGCGTCGGTGCGGCTGGCCGAGGCCTTGCCGGTGGTGCTCGAAGGGCAGGACATCTTCGTCACCGGCGTCGTCGCGAGCCTGCCGCTGCGCAGTGCCTCGGGCCTGCGCTTTCGCTTTGCGGTGGATGCGGCGAGCCTGCGCAACGGCCAGGCAGTCGAACTGCCGCCCAGGCTGGCACTCGGCTGGTACAGCGGCTTCCATGAAGACGCCGCGCTGAGCCAGCCACAAAGCGAGTTGCGCGCCGGCCAGCGCTGGCGCTTCACGGTGCGTTTGCGGCAGCCGCACGGCAACGTCAACCCGCACGGCTTCGACTACGAGTTGTACTTGTTCGAGCAAGGCGTGCGCGCCGTCGGCTACGTGCGCGACGCGCCCGCGCTGCGGCTTGAGAACGGCGCAGGCTTCTGGATCGAGCGGCTGCGCCAGCGCGTGCGCGACGCGATCGACGCGCACGTGGCCGACCGCCGCGCCGCTGGCGTGCTGGCCGCGCTGTCGGTGGGCGACCAGGGTGCGATCGACCGCGACGACTGGGAACTGTTCCGCAACACCGGCATTGCGCATTTGGTGTCGATCAGCGGGCTGCACGTCACCATGTTCGCGTGGCTCGCCGGGCTCGGCATCGCCGCGGTGTGGCGGCGCAGTGGCGTGGCGACGCTGTGGCTGCCGGCGCAACAGGCGGCGCGCTGGGGTGGCCTCGCGGCGGCGGCCGCGTATGCGCTGGTGTCGGGCTGGGGCGTGCCGTCGCAGCGCACGGTGTGGATGCTGGCGACGGTGACGGTGCTGCAGGCCTCCGGCCTGCGCTGGCCGTGGCTGCTGGTGCTGTTGGCGGCGGCGGTGGTGGTGACCGTGTTCGACCCGTGGGCGCTGTTGCAGGCCGGGTTCTGGTTGTCGTTCGTGGCGGTCGGGTTGCTGATGGCGTCGGAGCCGGTGCGGCGGGCGCCGCGCGAGGTGGAGCGGGACTCGGCGACGAAATCGGAATCCGCAGCGGCTTCGGCGCCGACTGCAGCATCAACGGCTCTGGCAGCGACAGCGATCTCGTTCTGGCGCGCGCGCATCGCCACTGCGTTTGCGTGGGTGGGCAGGGGAGCGCGCGGCGGTATCGCCACGCAGTGGCGCGTCACGCTCGGGCTCACGCCGCTGACGCTGGTGTTCTTCCAGCAGGTGTCGCTGGTGGGCTTTGCGGCCAACCTGGTTGCGATCCCGCTGGTCACGTTGGTGATCACGCCGCTGGCCTTGCTCGGTGCCGCCGTGCCGCTGCTGTGGCACCTCGGCGCGTGGGTCGTGCAGCAACTGTCCGTGTGGCTTGCGTGGCTGGCCGCCGTGCCCGGCGCGGTGTGGGTGGTGCCGGTGGCACCGGCGTGGGCGCAAGGGGCGGGGCTGCTGGCTGCGGTGGTGCTGGTGCTGCCGCTGCCCTGGCGGGCGCGCCTGCTGGCCCTGCCGCTGTTGTTGCCGTTGTTGTGGCCGGCGCGCGCGGTGCCCGGGGTGGGCGAGTTCGAGTTGCTCGCCGCCGACGTGGGGCAAGGCACCGCGGTGCTGGTGCGCACGCACGGGCACCTGCTGGTCTACGACGCCGGCCCGCAGTACTCGCGCGACAGCGATGCCGGCCAGCGCGTGCTGCTGCCGCTGCTGCGGGCTCGGGGCGAGCGGCGCATCGACACGCTGCTGCTGAGCCACCGCGACATCGACCACGTCGGCGGTGCAGCGGCGCTGCTGAAGAACCTGCCGGTGGGCGAGGTGCTGAGTTCGCTGGAAGCAGGGCACCCGCTGCTGGTGAGTGCTGAAACGATGGCACCCGCTGCACCTGCCGCCAGCGCTGCACCCGCCGCGAGCACTGCCACGACCACTAACGCGAAAGCGAAGCGCTGCGAGACCGGCCAGTCGTGGCAGTGGGACGGCGTGCGTTTCGACGTGCTTGCGCCACCGGCCGAGGCGTATGCGCGTGGCACGAAGTCGAACGCCTTGTCGTGCGTGCTGCGCGTGCAAGCGGCGGGCGGGGCGAGTGCGCTGTTGACTGGCGACATCGAGCAGGACCAGGAAGCGGCGCTCGTCGCCACGCAAGCGGCAGCCCTGCGCAGCGACGTGCTGCTCGTGCCGCACCACGGCAGCCAGACCTCGTCCACCGCCGCCTTCCTGGCCGCGGTGGCGCCGCAGACGGCGGTGGTTCAGGCGGGCTACCGCAACCGCTTCGGCCACCCCGCGCCTTCAGTGCTGTCGCGCCTGCACGAGCGTGGCGTGCGCACGCTGGCCAGCCCGGCGTGCGGCGCATGGCAATGGAGCTCGGCGCAAGACCCAGCCGGCACGTGCCAGCGCGAGACGACGCTGCGCTACTGGCGGCACCGCGCCGGGGCTGTCGAGCCTTGATGCGCGCGCTGACACCGCGCTCCGCCGGCCCGGCGCGCCCCCCGATCACCCCCGAAAGTGGGAGCCCTTCCCGGGGTGCGGCGTCGGCGCCCGTTTCCAACCTGAGCGGGATGGTCGGTTCAGCGGCGAGCGACAACACTCTGTCTCACCCCAGGCTCAATCCACGGAGACAGACATGGCAAGAATCCGCTTCAACATTACCGCCGCACTGACCCGCTGGCGCTTGCGCGAGGCAGCCTCGCCGCAGCGCTTTCGGATGATGGACCTGCAAGCGCTGCACGAGCGGCCGCGCGGCCCGGGCTGGTTCGACTCCAGCTGGGACCTGGACCACGGCCTGGTGGTCGAGGTGGCGGTGCCCGGCGACCCACCGTTCCTGGCGTGGATCGAGGCGCAGGCGCGTGCGATTGCGCAGTCCACAGCGCAGCCGGCGCCGCCAAGCCGAGGGGGCACGCCCGTCGAGGGCATGCTTGAGTTCGAGCCGGTCGACTGGCGCGCCTGGGCGCCGCCGCAGGAATCGATCGACGCGTCGGCCAAGGCGCGTCCCGCCGGCTTGGACATGCCGGAGCTGGAGCTCGAACTGGTCGGGCTTGAACTCGACTGCGCGCCGGTCACCGAACTGGAGCTCGCGCTGGTGTGACGCGCTGCGAGTCCGTCCATCGAGGACGGCGCGGGGTGGCGCAGTTCCTGGGCCCGTGCCGGGTAAGCAGGGCCATGCGATGGCCTGGAATTTGCTACCCTGCTGCCCAGGAGGATGCCCATGAAAGTCAGCTTCGACGAGATGAAATCCGGTGCCGGCCCGGGCGCCGGTAGCGTCAGAGAGCACTACCGCAGCTACGACCAATGGCTCGCGCGCCAGCCGCACGACGTGATGGCGGCCCGCCGCGAAGAGGCGGAGATGATCTTCCGCCGCGTGGGCATCACCTTCGCCGTCTACGGCGCGAAGGACGAAGACGGCTCGGGCACCGAGCGGCTCATCCCGTTCGATTTGATCCCGCGTGTGATCCCGGCGCACGAGTGGGACGAGATGGAGCGTGGCCTGTGCCAGCGCGTGACCGCGCTGAACCGCTTCATCCACGACGTGTACCACGGGCAGGAGATCATCAAGGCCGGCCACGTGCCGATGGAGCAGATCGCCAAGAACGCGCAGTTCCGCCCTGAGATGATGGGCGTGGACCTGCCGGGCGGCGTGTACTCGCACATCGCCGGCATCGACATCATCCGCGCCGCCAACCCCGACGGCAGCGGCAGCTACTACGTGCTGGAGGACAACCTGCGCGTGCCCAGCGGCGTGAGCTACATGCTCGAAGACCGCAAGATGATGATGCGGCTGTTCCCCGAGTTGTTCAGCCAGCACCGCGTGGCGCCCGTCGCGCATTACCCCGATCTGCTGCTGGAGACGCTGCGCGCGGTGGCACCCGCCGCGGTCAACGAGCCGACGGTCGTCGTGCTCACGCCCGGCATGTACAACAGCGCCTACTTTGAACATGCCTTCCTGGCGCAGCAAATGGGCGTGGAACTGCTGGAAGGCAAGGACCTGTTCGTCAAGGACAAGTTCGTCTACATGCGCACGACGCGCGGCCCGAAGCGGGTGGACGTGATCTACCGTCGCGTGGACGACGACTTCCTCGACCCCACCGCCTTCCGCCCCGACTCCACGCTCGGCTGCGCCGGCCTGCTCGATGCCTACCGCGCCGGCAACGTGAGCCTGTCCAACGCCATCGGCACCGGCGTGGCCGACGACAAGTCGATCTACCCGTACGTGCCGAAGATGATCGAGTTCTACCTCGGCGAAAAGCCGATCCTGAACAACGTGCCGACCTACATGTGCCGCAACAAGGACGACCTGGGCTACGTGCTCGACAACTTGAGCGAACTGGTCGTGAAAGAAGTGCACGGCGCCGGCGGCTACGGCATGTTGATCGGCCCGGCAGCGACCAAAGACGAGATCGCCCACTTCCGCGCTGCGGTGCAGGCCAACCCCGAGGGCTACATCGCGCAGCCCACGCTCAGCCTGTCCACCTGCCCGACCTTCGTCGAGAGCGGCATCGCGCCGCGCCACATCGACCTGCGCCCGTTCGTGCTGAGCGGCAAGACGGTGCAGATGGTGCCGGGCGGCCTCACGCGCGTGGCGCTCAAGGAAGGCTCGCTGGTGGTCAACTCGTCGCAGGGCGGGGGCACCAAGGACACCTGGGTGCTCGAAGCCTGAGTGAACGACAACAAGAAGAACCGGAGGCCAACACATGCTGTCGAGAACCGCTGACCACCTTTACTGGATGTCGCGCTACATGGAGCGGGCAGAGAACACCGCCCGGATGCTGGACGTCAACTACCAGACCTCGCTGCTGCCGCAGTCGGCCGACAAAACCGAGAAGGGCTGGAAGGGGCTGCTCAGCATCAGCGAGTTGACGGGCGACTACGAAAAGCGCATCGGCCCGGTGACCGCTGCCAACGTGATGAAGTACATGGTGAGCGACGCGGCCAACGCGTCGAGCATCCGCAACTGCCTGATGGCCGCGCGCGAGAACGCGCGTGCCGTGCGCGGTACGCTGACCACCGAGGTGTGGGAGACGCAGAACCAGACCTGGCTCGAGTTCCAGCGCATGGTGGCCGACGACGCCTTCGAGACCGACCCCGGCGACGCCTTCGAGTGGGTCAAGTTCCGCTCCCACCTGTCGCGCGGCGTGACGATGGGCACGATGCTGCAGGACGAGGCCTTCCACTTCATGCGGCTGGGCAGCTTTCTGGAGCGGGCCGACAACACCGCGCGCCTGCTCGACGTCAAGTTCCACGGCGTCGAGCGCGAATTCTTCGGCTCGGGGCCGGGCCAGTCGCAGTCGCAGGGAATGAACGGGCAGCTTCAAAGCCAGTCGCAAGGGGACGTGAAGGACCTCGAATACGACTTCTATCACTGGTCGGCGATCCTGCGCTCGGTGTCTGGCTTCGAGATCTACCGCAAGGTGTACCGCAACGTCATCCGCCCCGAGCGGGTGGCCGAGTTGATGATCCTGCGCCGCGACATGCCGCGCTCGCTCGCCGCCTGCATGGACGAGGTGGTCGGCAACCTCAAGATGGTGGCCAGCGACCAGTCGGGCGACACGCTGCGGCTGGCGGGCCGGCTGCGCTCGGACCTGCAGTACGGCCGCATCGACGAAATCCTCGCCACCGGCCTGCATGCCTACCTGACGCAGTTTCTCGAACGCGTCAGCACGCTCGGCGTCGGCGTGAGCCGCGACTTCCTCGTGCCCGTCACCGCTTGACACGCGCGACCCCGATTCGATCCCCCGGAGCCCCCTGAATGTCCATCCACGTCGCGCTGAACCACGTCACGCACTACCGCTACGACCGGCCCATCCACCTCGGGCCGCAGGTGGTTCGGCTGCGGCCGGCGCCGCACTCGCGCACGCGCATCCTCAGCTACTCGATGCGCGTTGCGCCGGCCACGCACTTCATCAATTGGCAGCAGGACCCGCAGTCCAACTACCTCGCGCGCCTGGTGTTCCCGGACAAGACCACGTCGTTCCGCATCGAGGTCGATCTGGTTGCCGAGATGTCGGTGCTGAATCCGTTCGACTTCTTCCTGGAGCCGTCGGCCGAGCACTACCCGTTCAAGTACGAGCCGGCCCTGGCCAAGGAACTCGCGCCCTACATGGAGAAGGCGCCGGCCACGCCGCTGTTCGAGGCGTACCTCGCGAAGATTCCGCGCGACAAGAAACACATGAACGACTTCCTGGTGATGGTCAACCAGGGCTTGCAAAAAGACATCGGCTACACGATCCGCATGGAGCCCGGCGTGCAGACGCCGGAGGAAACGCTGGTCAAGGCGATGGGCTCGTGCCGCGACACCGGCTGGCTGCTGGTGCAACTGTTGCGCCATCTGGGCATGGCGGCGCGCTTCGTGTCGGGCTACCTCATTCAGCTCAAGAGCGACGTGAAGTCGCTCGACGGCCCGAGCGGCACCGAGGTCGACTTCACCGACCTGCACGCCTGGTGCGAGGTCTACCTGCCCGGCGCCGGCTGGATCGGCCTGGACCCGACCTCGGGCTTGCTGGCCGGCGAAGGCCACATCCCGCTCGCGTGTTCGCCCGACCCGGGCTCGGCCGCGCCAGTGTCGGGCGCGATCGACGAATGCGAGACCGAGTTCGAGCACCACATGAAGGTCTCGCGCGTGTGGGAGGCGCCGCGCGTGACGCTGCCCTACACCGACGCGCAGTGGGCCACCATCGAGAAGCTCGGTCACCAGGTTGACGACGATCTGCGCAGAGAAGATGTGCGCCTGACGCAGGGCGGCGAGCCGACCTTCGTGTCGGTGGACGACCGCGAGGGCGCCGAGTGGAACACCGAGGCGATGGGCCCGACCAAGCGCATGCTCAGCGCCGACCTGATGGACAAGCTGCGCGCCAAGTACGGCGACGGCGGCTTGCTGCACTACGGCCAGGGCAAGTGGTACCCGGGCGAGCAGTTGCCGCGCTGGTCACTGAACCTGTTTTGGCGCAAGGACCGCGAGCCGGTGTGGACGAACCCCGACCTGTTCGCGAGCGAGCACAAAAGCTACGACGTGACCGACGTGGTGGCGCACAAGTTCCTCGCCGGCGTGGCGCGGCGGCTCGGGCTCGATTCGAAGTACGTGTTCCCGGCGCACGAGGACGTCTGGTACTACCTGTGGCGCGAGCGCAAGCTGCCGGTCAATGTCGACCCGTTCGATGCGAAGCTGGCCGACCCGCTGGAGCGCGACCGCATCCGCAAGGTGTTCACGCAGGGGCTGGAGAAGGTCGTGGGGCATGTGCTTCCGATTGCTCGCAACCCATCAGGCGTGCCACGCTGGCAGACGGGGCCGTGGTTCCTGCGCAGCGAACGCTGCTACCTGATCCCGGGCGACTCGGCGATGGGCTACCGGCTGCCGCTGGACTCGCAGCCGTGGGCAACCAAGGGCGACATGCCGTGGGTGATGCCGCCCGACCAGACGCAGCCGTATGCGCCGCTGCCGCCGTACCGCCGGCTGCGCTTCGCTGATCGGCTGGGTGAGCGCAACGGCCATGGTGGTGGCAACGGCAGCGCTGGTGGAAGTGGCAATGGCGACGCCACCGGCCCATCGTCATCCACCACCGGATTCGCCGGCAGCTTTGCCGAACGCTCGCGCGCCGCGCTGGGCCCGGAGTCGGCCGCACGAACCAGCACCAGCCTCGCGGCGATGCGCCCGCCGCGCCACGGCGAGTCGGGCGCGTGGATCACCCGCACCGCGTTGTGCGCCGAGCCGCGCGACGGGCGCCTGTACCTGTTCATGCCGCCGGCCACCGCGCTGGAGGACTACCTCGAACTCGTCGGCGCAATCGAAGACACCGCGGTCGAGATGAAGCTGCCGGTGATCCTGGAGGGCTACGAGCCGCCGAAGGACCCGCGCCTGGCGACGCTGCGCGTGACGCCCGACCCCGGCGTGATCGAAGTCAACATCCACCCCGCGCACAGCTGGGGCGAGCTGGTGGAACAGACCACGCACCTCTACCAGGCCGCGCACGAGACGCGCCTGTCGACCGAGAAATTCATGCTCGACGGTCGCCACACCGGCACCGGCGGCGGCAACCACTTCGTGCTGGGCGGCGCGACGGTCACCGACTCGCCGTTCCTGCGCCGGCCCGACCTGCTGGCCAGCATGGTCTCGTACTGGCACAACCACCCGAGCCTGAGCTACCTGTTCTCGGGCATGTTCGTCGGCCCGACCAGCCAGGCGCCGCGAGTCGACGAGGCGCGCAACGATTCGGTGTACGAGATCGAGATCGCGTTTGCCGAGCTGCAGCGGGTCAATGCAGCCCATGGCGGCTACACCCCGCCGTGGCTGATCGATCGGCTGATGCGCAACCTGCTCATCGACGTGTCGGGCAACACCCACCGCGCCGAGTTCTGCATCGACAAGATGTACTCGCCCGACGGCCCGACCGGCCGCCTGGGCCTGCTGGAAATGCGCGCCTTCGAGATGCCGCCGCACGCGCGCATGAGCCTGACGCAGCAGTTGCTGATGCGCTCGCTGGTGTCGCGCTTCTGGAAGCAGCCGTACAAGCCGACGCGCCTGAAGCGCTGGGGCACCGAGTTGCACGACCGCTTCATGCTGCCGCACTTCATCTGGCAGGACGTGTGCGACGTGGTCGAGGAGCTCAACAACTTTGGCTACGCGATCCAGGCGGACTGGTTTGCGCCGCACCTGAACTTCCGCTTCCCGCGCCTGGGCGATTTCAGCGCACGCGACGTCAAGGTCGAGTTGCGCTTGGCACTCGAACCGTGGCACGTGATGGGCGAGGAGGGCGCCGTCGGCGGCACCGCGCGCTATGTCGACTCGTCGGTCGAGCGCGTTCAGGTCCACGCCACCGGGCTGGTGGGTGATCGCCACGTGCTCACCTGCAACGGCCGCACCGTGCCGCTCACGCCGACCGGCAAGGTCGGCGAGTTCGTCGCCGCGGTGCGCTACCGCGCGTGGAACCCGCCCTCGGCGCTGCACCCCACGATCGGCGTGCACGCACCGCTGGTCTTCGACGTGGTCGACACGTGGATGAGCCGCTCGATGGGCGGCTGCCAGTACCACGTGGCGCACCCGGGCGGACTGAGCTACGAGAGCTTCCCCGTCAACGCCTACGAGGCCGAGGCGCGGCGGCTGAACCGCTTCTTCCGCATCGGCCACACGCCGGGGGTGATGGCGGTGCCCAAGGACGAACGCAACCCGAACTTCCCGTTCACGCTCGACCTGAGGCGCGCCACCGTGTGAGGGTGGCGTGGCGTGCGCGAGAGGCTGCGCAGCGCGCCGGGTAACATCCCCCGCAGCACGCTGACCGCGGTCGGGTGCAGGCAACCATGCAGCAACAGAGCCAACAGGGCAGCGCGCCCTTCCAAGAGCATCCCAACGGGCCTGCCGGCCGGCTGGGCGCCGCGCTACTTTCGGGTTACACGCCGCTGCAGGGCCGCTACGACGAGCTGCTGGCCGGCCCGCACGAGTTGCGCCGCCACTGGGACACCTTCATGCGCTCGCTCGCCGACCGCGCTGGCGCGGAGGTGGCCGACACGCTGGCGCTGATGGAGCGCGAGATCCGCGAGAACGGCGTCACCTACAACGTCTACGCCGACCAGCAGGGCGCCGACCGGCCGTGGCAGGTCGACCCGCTGCCGCTGTTGCTGTCGGCGAACGAATGGGCCGAGATCGAAGCCGGCATCGCGCAGCGCGCCGAGTTGCTCAACCGCGTGCTGCAAGACATCTACGGCCCGCAGGAGCTGTTGCGCTCGGGCGCGATTCCGCCGTCGGTGATCTTCGGCCACAGCGGCTTCCTGCACCAGGTGCAAGGCATCCGGCCGCCGGGCGGCACGCACCTGTTCCAGTACGCCGCCGACCTGGCTCGCTCGCCCGACGGCCGCTGGTGGGTGGTGAGCGACCGCACGCAGGCGCCGTCGGGCATGGGCTATGCGCTGGAGAACCGGCTCGTCGTCTCGCGCGTGTTCCCGCAATTGTTCGGTGAGTTGCGCGTGCAGCACCTGGCCTCGTTCTTCGACGCGCTGCGCGAGTCGCTGCTGCGCTCGGCGCCGAAGTCGGCCGACGAGCCGCCGCGCGTGGTGCTGCTCACGCCGGGCCCGTACAACGAAACGTACTTCGAGCACGCGCTGCTGGCGCGTTACCTCGGCTTCGCACTCGTCGAAGGCACCGACCTGACGGTGCGCGGCGACTGCGTGTGGATGAAGACGGTGGACGGCCTCAAGCGCGTGCACGCCATCCTGCGCCGCCAGGACGACGACTACTGTGACCCGCTGGAGCTGCGCTCCGACTCCGCGCTCGGCGTGCCGGGCTTGACCGACTGTGCGCGCCGCGGCACCGTGTTGCTGGCCAACGCGCTCGGCTCGGGCGTGCTGGAGTCGGGCGCCTTGCTGGGTTACCTGCCCAAGCTCAGCGAGAGCCTGCTCGGCGAGCCGCTCAAGCTGCCGTCGGTCGCCACCTGGTGGCTCGGCGAGCCGGCCGCGCTGCACGACGCTTGGGCGCGGCTGGACAAGGTCATCATCAAGCCGCTCGACCGCTCGCCGCGCGAGCCGGCGGTGTTCGGCGTCGACCTGTCGGCCGTCGAACGCGCGAAGCTGCACGAGCGCGTCGCCGCCCAACCGCAGCGCTACGTCGCGCAGGAGTGGGTGCGTGTCTCGCAGGCCCCGGTTCTGGAGCGCGGTGCGCATCAGCCCGAGCGTCGTGCGCGCGAACGGTTGTCGGGCCGCAGCGTCGGCTTGCGGGTGTTCGCGGTTGCCACGCCCGAGGGCTACCGCGTGATGCCCGGTGGCCTGACGCGTGTGGCTGGCGACGGCGACTCGCGCGTGATCGCGATGCAACGCGGCGGCAGTTCGAAAGACACCTGGGTGTTGTCCGACGCGCCGGTGAACGCGTCGTTCACGCTGCTGTCCACCACCGTCAAACCCGAAGACCTGGTGTCGTCGCAGGGCAGCGTGACCTCGCGTGCGGCCGAGAACCTGTACTGGTTCGGCCGCTACGGCGAACGTTGCGACGCGACCGCGCGCTTGCTGCGCGTGGCGATCGCGCAGGTGCTCGACGGCACCGCCGAGCGCGCCGACGGCGTGGCGCCGTCGCTGTTGCTGGCCGAGCGGCTCGGCCTTGTCGAACTGTCGCAAGCCCCGGCCGCCGACCTGCTGCGTGCCGCCACCCACGCCGACGCGGCTCTGAGCGAACAACTGCGCCAGCTCGCGCGCGTGGCCTTCAACCTGCGCGACCGCATGTCGGTCGACAACTGGCGCACGCTGAACCAGTTGCACAGCGACGCGGTGTTCGACCAAGCCGCCACGCTGCCGGTGGCGCTGGCGTGGCTGCAGCGGGCGGTGACGTCGATGATGACGCTGTCCGGCTTCGTGCTCGACGGCATGACGCGCGGCACCGGCTGGCGTTTTCTCTCGCTCGGCCGGCGCATCGAGCGGTTGTCCAACGCCTGCATCGCCTTGCGCCTGGCCTGCACCGAAGGGCAGGCCCACGGGCTCGATTGGCTGCTCGACCTGTGCGACTCGACCGTGACGTTTCGCTCGCGCTACCTGGTGGCGCCCGAGTGGCTGCCGGTGCTCGACCTGCTGGTGCGCGATGAAGCCAACCCGCGCTCGGTGGCTTTCCAGGTGAAAGGCCTGGCCGAGTACGTTGGCAAGCTCGAAGCCACCCACGGCCGCTTCGGCAGCGACGTGCTGGCGCCTGCGCAAGCGATGCTGCGTGCGCTCGACCCGATCGACCTGCACCCGGACAGCACCGCGCTGCTGACCTGCCTGGACCGGCTGCAGGCGGCGGCCAGTGCGGTGTCCGACGAGCTGTCGCTGAAGTTCTTCTCGCACGCGGTGTCGCGCAGCGTGTTGTCGAGGGTGGCGTGAGGCATGAACCCTCGCTATAGCGTCGAGCACCTGACGCGCTACGCCTACACCGCGCCGGTGTCGCAGTCGTGGCAACTCGCGCGCCTGACGCCGCGCGCGCTCGGCTGGCAAAAGCTGCTGTCGCACGCGCTTCAGATCGACCCGAAGCCCGACGCGCGGCACGACACGCTGGACAGCTTCGGCAACCACGTCACCCACTTCGGGCTGCATGGTGCGCACCGGCAGCTGAGCGTGCGCATGCAGTGTGTCGTCGAGGTCGCACCGCGCCCGCGTGCGGCTGGCTCCGGGCCGGGCGTCACGCTGCGGTCGGTGCGCGAATTGCTGCGCGCCGAGCCCACGCTGGACGACCTGAACCCGGTGCGGCTGGCCGAGCCCACGCCACTGGTGCCGTTCACCGAAGCCGCGCGCCGCTACGCCGCCACGTCACTTGCTCCCGAGCGCGACTGGCTCGAAGCGGTGAGCGCGCTGATGCATTCGATCCACGCTGACTTCGAGTTCGACGCCACCGCCACCACCGTGACCACCTCGGTCGACGAAGTGCTGCAGCACCGCCGCGGCGTCTGCCAGGACTTCGCCCACCTGATGCTGGCCTGCCTGCGCGGCCACGGTCTGCCCGCACGCTATGTGTCGGGCTACTTGCTGACGGATCCAGCGCCGGGCCAGCCGCGCATGCTCGGTGTCGATGCGTCGCATGCGTGGGTGGCCGCGTACGTTCCGCATCTCGGCTGGGTGGAGTTCGACCCGACCAACGACCAGTTGGCCGACGAGCGCTACATCACGCTCGCCTGGGGCGCCGACTTTGCCGACGTGGTGCCGGTGCGCGGCGTCATTCTGGGCGGCGGCGAGCAGCGCTTGAACGTCGAGGTGAGCGTGGTGCCGGCCTGACAGCGGCGCCGCAAGGTGTGTCCAAGTGCTGGATACACATCGGTGTGGCAGCGTGTTCCGCCTGAGCCGGTGCACTGCACCGACTGCACCGGCTGCAAAAACAGTTACGTCCTGACGTGGTGCGCGCGTTGACGCGCCGCTAACCTCCTTTTGAACGTGGTCCGTTGCCGGCCAGGCACGCCACTCACAAAGGGCCATCGTCATGACCAACCGACAAAAATCCAACCCATCCGCGACCCGCACGGCCCGCTGGCTCAATGCGAGCGCGCTGTTTGCGGTCACGGCAGTGGCGCTGGGCTGCGGCGGCGGTGATTTGCGCTCGACCTCGGATGTGGCTGCTGCGACGCCTGCACCTGCACCTGCGCCTGCGCCTGCACCTGCGCCCGCACCTGCACCTGCACCTGCACCTGCGCCTGCACCTGCACCTGCACCTGCACCTGCACCTGCACCTGCACCCTGCACCTGCA
>LGRD01000027.1 GCA_001263235.1 Methylibium sp. NZG
ATTCGGAGCTTGTGCTGTCACAGATCGCGGATGACTTCCCTGAACTGTACCACACGCTCCGCCATGTGTACTTTCCCACCACGGCCATCGTTTCGCTGCTGTACGTGATGGAAGACGGCGCCTCGGCCGAGATCGCCGTGGTTGGCAACGAAGGCCTGGTGGGCGTGTCGCTGTTCATGGGCGGCGGGTCCACGCCCAGCCGTGCGGTGGTGCAGAGCGCGGGCCGCGGCTTCCGGCTGGCCGCTGCCGTGATGAAGGCCGAGTTCGACCGCGCCGGCCCGGTGCTGCACCTGCTGCTGCGCTACACGCAGGCGCTGATCACGCAGATGTTGCAGACGGCGGTGTGCAACCGCCACCATTCGCTCGACCAGCAACTCTGCCGCTGGCTGCTGCTGAGCCTGGACCGGCTGGAGGGCAGCGAGCTGGTGATGACGCAGGAGCTCATCGCCAACATGCTCGGCGTGCGCCGCGAGGGCGTGACCGAAGGCGCGCTCAAGCTGCAGGGCGCCAAGCTGATCCGCTATTCGCGCGGCCGCATCACCGTGCTCGACCGGCCGGGTCTGGAGAAGCGCACCTGCGAGTGTTACGCCGTGGTGAAGAAGGAATACGACCGGCTGCTACCGACCACGCCGGCAGCCTGACGGCGTTCCGCTGCAGCGGCTGGGTCAGCCCTGCTCGGCCTGGCCTGCCTGCGGTGGCTTGGCGAGCGCCTCGACCCAGGGCTGATCGGGCAGCTTGACGGAGGTGTGCTCGGCCGACATCTTGTGCAGCGCATGAGCGCTGCCGTGGCGGTGCACGTCGTGCATCGGGTAGGCGCAGAAGACGCGCGTCGCGTGCGTCTTGGACAGGCCGTCGACCAGCGCTTCGAGCCGAAGGGCGTCGTCCTCGTTGCCGGCGGCGAACAGCGTCGGCGCCGGGTCGCCGACCACCCGAACCTGGCCGCGGCCGCCGTGCGAGGCCGGGTTCATCAGCGCACCGAACGACTCGGTGGCGCGTTCCATGTCGAGCCGGCCGTCGACCATCAGGCGCGCCAGCACCTCGTGCGTGTCCAGCGCCAGGTAGTGGCCCGAGTTCTGGCTGCCGGGGGTCATGAAGGTGCGGCGCCGTTCGAGCTGCTGTTCGACGGCCGTGCGGCTCGGCTCCACCAGCAGAACGATGCAGGTGTCGCCCGCCTGCAAGCCGGCGGCGATGAAGTCGCTCGCCTCCTGGGCGGGGTAGGCGGTGCCGTAGAACTGGACGAGGTGTCGGGACATGGGGCGAGCCTCCATAGAGGTAGGCGCCGGGCGGAATGGCGCGGCGAGATCAAGGGGACGCTAACCGCAACCGCGTGTGTCGTCTGTGCGAAGCCGAACATTCAGCGGTGCGCGAAAAGCGCCTCTCGGCATGTGCGCTGGCAGACGGACGCGGCGATGGCAACGCCTGAATACTCGCGGACCCGACCGACCCGGCACTGACGCCGCTGGCACTTCGGTCCGCCCACGCCAGACCCCTCGGCCCGACCCCACGGCGCGCGGCAACCCCCACCGGAGAGCGCCTTGCCTGTCGCCGAAAACCACCTGATCGAACTGCTGCCGCGCCGGGACCGGCTGCGCCTGCTGGCGGTGTGCGAGCCGGTGCAACTGGTGCTGGCCGAGGTGCTGTGCGAGCCGGGACAGGCCACGCGGCACGTCTACTTTCCGACCGACGGCTTCGTCTCGCTGGTGGCGCAGGAAGGCGGCAAGCCGGCGCTCGAGGTCGGCATGATCGGGCGCGAGGGCATGCTCGGCGCGCAACTAGCGCTGGGCGTGGCCGCAGCGCCGCTGCACGCGCTGGTGCAAGGGCCGGGCGCGGCATGGCGGGTGGCGACGGTGACGTTCCGGCGCGAGCTGGCCGGCAGCGCAGCACTGCGGCGCTGCATGAACCGCTACCTGTATGTGCTGATGGCGCAACTGGCGTCGCAGGCAGCGTGCCTGCGCTTCCACCTGATCGGCCAGCGTCTCGCGCGCTGGCTGCTGATGAGCCAGGACCGGGCGCACGCCGACCGCTTCCACGTGACGCAGGAGTTTCTGGCCTACATGCTGGGCGTGCGCCGCGTCGGCATCACCGCGGCGGCCAGCGCGCTGCAGCGCGCCGGGCTGATCGAGTACCGGCGCGGCGAACTGACCGTGCTCGACCGCAGCGCGCTGGAGGCAGCCGCGTGCGCGTGCTACGCCGCCGACCGCCGCGCGTACGACGACGTGATGAGCTGAGCTGAAGAGGGCGCGCGTCGTTCAGAGGCAGTAGCCCTCGACACTGGCCGGTGATCCGGGTTAACCCGTATCGAAGGTAGCATCCGGAATGGCAAAACAACCGCTCTCGCTGGCATGGGCCAGCCGTTTCAACCGCAGCTTCTTCGCGCTCACGCGGAGCCACCTGCGCGCCGGCAGCCGCGCGATGCGGCAGGCCCTCAAGCCGGCGGCCCACCCGCACCAGCCACCGGCCGGCCGCGGTGACTGGATTGCCGGCGTGGCCTTCGGCGTGGCCGGGGCGCGGCGGTTCAGGCTCTATCGGCCGCCCGGCGTGCAAGCCGGGGACAAGCTGCCGCTGATCGTGATGCTGCACGGCTGCGGGCAGGACGCGCGCAGCTTTGCCGCGAGCACGCGCATGAACCGGGTGGCAGCGCGCGAGCGCTTCCTCGTGCTCTACCCCGAGCAAGAGCGGCTCGCCAACTCGCAGGGCTGCTGGAACTGGTTCGACACCCGCTCGGGCCGGGCCGATGGCGAGGCGGCGCTGATCCTGAACGCCATCGACCAGGTGTGCCTGCTGCACCCGGTGGACCGGGCCTGCGTGGCGCTGGTGGGTTTGTCGTCGGGCGCCAGCATGGCGGCGCTGCTGGCAACGCAGCACCCGCAGCGCTTCAAGGCGCTGGTGATGCACTCGGGCGTGCCGCCCGGCACGGCGCACTCCACGCTGTCGGCGCTGCGCGCGATGAACGGCCGCGGCGCCACGCGGCCGCCGTCGGCAGCCGAGTCCGCAGGCCCGGCTTGGCCGCCGCTGATGGTGATCCATGGCGCGGCCGATGCGGTGGTGGCGGCCAGCAACGGACAGGCCGCGGTGCAACTGTGGGCCGACGCGGCAGGCGCCCGCACGGCCAAGGCACGCCGCGCCCAACGCGGCAAGCGCTACGGCGCGACCGTGACAGACTTCAAGCGGCGCAGCGACGTGGTGGCCACGCTCGTCGAGGTGGACGGCCTGGGCCACGCCTGGAGCGGCGGTGCGGCCTCCGAGCCGTTCAGCGACTCGCTGGGGCCCGACGCGTCGCGCATGGCGTGGGCATTTGCGGCGCGGCAGTTTGCGAAGGCTTGAAGCGGCTGGCGCCTTGAACGTCGCGCCGCCTCCCCGTCAGATGAGCTCTTCGACGACCAACGACCGGTAGTGAACCGCCAGCGTGGCGCCGTGAGCACGCGCGATGTCGGCGGCGCGTGCGGCGTGGTCGGTGTCGTCCACCTTCACGAGCAGCCAGCGGCAGCCCTCGCGCGCCAAGGCCAGGTAGCGGCGCAGCAGCGTGATCTCGTAGCCGAAGCCGGCGAGCATCGACGGGTTCTGCGTCATCTCCTCGAACTCGGCGATGCTCTCGCGGGGCGTGAAGTGCATGACCGCGTCGCGCGGCCAGCCTGCCGCGCACAGTGCGTCGGCCAGCGCCGATGCTTGCGCCGGCCCCGGCACGCCCACCATCAGGTGGCCGACGGGGTTGAATGCGCCGAACGAGGTCGGCAGGTTGTCCTTGGAGATCTTGTCGCTCATCGGTGTGGTCCTTTCGATCGGTGCTGGCGGGTTCTGGCGCTATGCCGGGGTTTGCGGCGTGGCGCGGCTCAGCGTGCGCCTGCAGCGGCCGCCTTGGCAGGCTCGCTCGCCGGCCCGCTGCGCTGCGACGGCGAGCGCGGTGAGGGCACACTGGCTGTCACCGTGCTCGCACTCTTGCCCGGTTTCGTCGGCCCGGCGAGGCGCTGCTGCTCGCGCAGGTCGTGCCCACGCTCGAGCGAGGCATGCAGCAACTGGACGTACAGCGACAACAGCGCCACCGCCGTGATGGCGGCGACCAACAGCAGCTCGCGCTGCGGACTGGGCAAGGCGCGCAGGCTGCGCAGGGGATTCATGGCGGTTGCCTCCGGTCGCGGGGTGGGCGGGTCACGCATCCGCCGTTGATCGGCGTCCGCACGATCAGTGTCCGCGCGCGCTGCGCCGCTGCGCATCGGCAGAAGGCGCATCCGTTCGTAGGAGCCGTCCGAGGTCCGCCGGGCGATGGCGTTGCAGCCGGCCGGCAGCCGCGCCCGGGTAGGACGGCGCCGCCGGGGCGCTGCCCCCTCGGCCGACACCACGTTGCGCCATCCGCCGACGGCGGCCGCACATCGCGCTTGCCAGACTCGGGCGCTGGCGTTGCCGACACCGTCGGCGGCCTTCTTGTTCGACTGAATGGAGAACCGTTGTGATGAAACCCGTGAAGACCCCGCGCGCCAAGAGCCCGGCGCCTTTGACTTCGGCACCTGCGGAATCGACCGGATCGACTGGCCCCGGGAGCGGTGAACGAGCCTCCAACGGAGACGTCCAGGGCGAGGGCGACTACGAAGCCGCACGCCGCTACGGCGAATCCGTCCGAACCTTCGTGAAGGCGGGCAAGGTGCGCCAGGCCGCTGCCGATGCGGCACCGAAGACGGCGCAAGAGCAGGCGGCCCTCACCGACGCCGAGCGCGAGGGCGAGGCGCACTCGAAGGGCGAAGACCCGGCCTCCAGGCACTCGCCACCGCGCAAGCGCTGAGCGGCTCGGTCCCCGACCGACCGCTCGCGCGGGGGCGGGACCGCGCGGGCGGCTTCATCTCGCTTGCCTGCCTGCCCGCCGCCTCAACCCGGCGGGGTGCGTGCCTTGCGCTTCGTGTAGAGCGACATCAACGGCGTGACCGAAATGCCGTGCAGCACGATCGACGCTGTCACCACCGTCAGCGTGATGGTGGTGAGCTGCCGCGCCAGCGGTTCGTCGAGCTGGTGGTTGATCGCAAACATCAGGTAGTAGACCGAGCCGATGCCACGGATGCCGAACCACGAAATCAGCACCCGCTGGTCGCGCCGCACCGGCGCGCCCCACAGGCCGAGCGCCACGGCCACGGGCCGCACCACGGCCAGCAACAGCAGCGTCAGCACGATGGCGCCGCCGTCGAGCGCGATGTGCGACAGCATCGCGCCCACGACCAGCACCACCGATACCTCGCCGATGCGTTCGAGCTGCTCGTTGAAGCCGCGCACCGCCTGCATCATGAAAGCGCCGGCGTGCGCGGGGTCGGTGGCTTGCGTCTTGTGCAGCTCCAGCGGGGCCGGTGCTGCGTCAGCCACCGCCGAAGGCGCCACGCCGCTCACCTGAACCCGCTGCAGCGCCAGGCCCGCGGCCAGCACCGCCAGAAAGCCCGAGGCCAGGCACAACACGGCGATGCCGTAGGCCAGTCCGATCAGGCCGAGGGTCAGGAACTCGTCCAGCCCGACCGACTGCTGGTGGTGCGCGCGGAGGTAGACGACGAGCTTGCCGATCAGCGCGCCGAGCGCCGCGCCGATGGCCAGACCGCCCCCCAATGCCCACACCACATCGATGAGCCACCAGCGCCAGCCCCAGTCGCCGAGCTCGTGCAGGCCGAGCATGCCCAGGCCGAGCATCACGAACGGAAACGCCGCGGCGTCGTTCAACGCGCCTTCGCCGGTCAGGCTGAAGCGAAGGCGGTCGCGGTCGCCGGCGGTCTCGACCTGCACGTCCGAGGCGAGCACGGGGTCGGTGGGTGCGAGGATCCCGCCGAGCAGCACCGCCGCCCCCAGCGACATGCCCAGGCCGACGCTGGCGATCAGCACGATCAGGCCGACCGTCAAGCTCATCGACACCACGGCCAGGCGCAACGGCAAGCGCCACTGCGCGTCGGTCAGCGGCAGGCCGAGCTTCAGGCCGGCGGCAAAGAGCGAGATCACCACGGCGACCTCGGCCACACGTTCGAGGACCGCCGAATGCCGGATCGGGTCGGGCGCCATCAGGCCCCAGCCCGCCGCGCCGAGCGCTGCGCCGACGGCGAGGTAGAGCATCGCGGCGCTCACCGGCAGCCGCTTGAGCAGCGAGCCTGCCAGCGCCATCGTCGTCAGCAACGTGCCGATGACGACGGCCCAGGCGGCGAAGGACACTTCTTAACCCTGCGGCTCGCGCTGGCGCTCGACTTCCCGGCGTTTCATGTCGAGGTACTCGGCGCGCTCGAGATCACGCAGTTGCAGCGGGTAGCGCTCGACGCCGGCGTGCCACGCGTCGAGCCGCTTGTCGAGCTGCTGCGCCGGAGGCGCCGAGAGTGCGCCGAGGTAGGACTCGATCGCCAGGTAGTAGCGCATCGTGTTGCGCTCGATCACGCCGCGCGTGCCGCCGACGTGGCGCGGCCGCCCGTCCGGGTGCGTGCCGACGACGCTGAAGCCGACCTTGTCGCGGCCCAGCGTGGCGAGGTAGGTCTGCATCGCCAGCCGGGCCGTCATGCCATAAGCGTAGGCGTACGAAAGGTGTATGAAGCTGCGCCCTGCGTCGAGTGCCACCACTTCGAGTGCAATGCGGTAGTGGCTCGTGCCCATTGGCCCGTCTTCGGCGTCGAGGGCGAGTTGGAAGTAGTCGGGCTGCGCCGTGACGACGCGGTAGGCGAAGTCGAACCGGTACGCCTCGGCCAGCGGCTGGTCGGACTTGCGGCCGATGTGCAGGCGCAGCGCGTCGGGCCGCTCGGCGCGGCACTGCTTGACGTTCAGGTGCAGGATCAGGATGTCGCACCAATGGGCGATGGGCCGCAGGGCCTGGCTGACCGCGGCAAACGGTTGCTCGACGACGGCGTACACGTGGCCGCGCAGGTCGGTGGCGTTCTCGACCGACACCAGGTGGACGGGTCGCGTGAACGGGTTGCTCGCAAGCACCTCGCGCAGCGCCGCGTGGCGCGCCTTCAGCGCCGCCGCGTCCTGCGCGTGGGCAGCGAGCGGGGCTGCGCCGGCAAAAAGCAGAACGAGCCAGACGGCCGCCGTGCCTGCGCACCGGCGCGCCCGCGATGTGGTGACGATCAACCCCGACAGTGGCCGCACCGGCTGCGATCGGCCATCGCCAATCGCATCGCCAACCACATCCCCACTCATTTGGGCCGTGGTCGCGACAGGCGCGGCTGCACCGCCTGCAAGCGGCCGGCGCGCAACTCGCCAACGGTGTGCGCCACCGCGCGCGCCACGTTTCGCGTTTCCTCTTGAAAGACGGTGTCGTGGTCCAGCGTGTCGTGGCTTGTTGCGTAGGGCTCGAAGTAGCCGATGAAACGGTCGAGCCGGGCCTGCGCGCCTGCGTCGATGAAACCCATCCAGTCGAGCCAGTCGGACAACGCGCGGCGCGAGCCTTCGATGCCGGCCACGTCGCCATGCACGACGAGTCCGTACGCGCGACCGGCCAGGTGCTGCGGGTAGTCCCAACCCTGTATCTCCAGCGCCTTGGCCATGGCGGCCTTCTTGCCGCCGGTCGTGGTCGGGTCTGGGTTGCCGCCGTCGGCACACACCAGCCTGTCGATCATCAACTTCAGCGGGCTGGGGCTTTGGTACCAGTAGACCGGCGACACGATCACCACCGCATGCGCCGCAGTCCAACGCTCGTAGATCTCGGCCATCCAGTCGTTCGTCTGGTTCATGGCATGGTTCGGGTAGCAACTGCAAGGCCAATGGCACAAGGGCATCGCAGTCGAGGCGCACGCCTTGCAAGGGTGGATGTGGCGGCCGTAGTCGGACGTGACGAGGCTCAGATCGAGCACATCCACCTCGATCTCGCTGCGAGCCAGTTCTTCTCGCACCAGGCCGGTCAGTCGAAAGCTCTTCGACATCTCGCCGGGGCAGGTGCCGTCGTTGCGAGCCGAGCCGCAAATCACCAGCACGCGGGACGTCGAGCCGGCGTCTGCCCAATGCTGCTGCGCCACGTCAAGCCGTTGCTTGGTGGCGAGCCAATCGGCAGAGAGTTCGTAGTCGGGGTCGGCGTATGCCTGGCCGGCCTTGTGCGTCACCGGCGCCTTGCGGCCCTCGGCGTAGGCTTGCCAGGCGATGTCTTCCAACCGCTCGATGGCCCCGTCCTCGACCCGAAAGGCCGGGTCGACGAACGAGGCGCGGTAGCGCGCGCTGAATGCCGCCCGCTCCAGCGGTGGTGGCGCCTGGCCGGTGCGGATCGGGATGGTCTTCATGCGACGCAAGCGCTCGGCCGCAGTACTGCCCAGCCACGTTGGCCGGGCGCCGCTGCGTCCATGGCGTCAGAGGCTTTTGGCTTTCGGGGGCATGCTGGCTTCGCCCTTCGGAATTTCACCCGCCTTGTCGGCACGTTTCGCTTCAGCCTTCACTTCGGCGCGGGTCGTGGTCGAGGCTTTCGGGATCGTCGCGCCGCCCTTGGGTCGGTCGGCCGTCGCACCCGCCTCACCCTGGGGGATTTCGCCCGCAGCGCGAGCGCGTTTGGCCTCGGCCTTGACTTCCGAGCGCGACTTTTCGCCCTTCATACCCGAGTTGGCGACTGCACCGCCGCGTTGGTTCTGCTTGGTCACGCCAGCCTCACCTTGCGGAATCTCGCCTGCCCGCTGCGACGCCTTCAGCTCCTCCTTGACTTCAGCGCGCGTCGTGGTCGAAGGCGCCACCATGCCTGCCGAAGCCGCAGGCGACGGCGCTGGCTGGGTGGTCTGGCTCCACGCGGAGGTGGCGGTCAGTCCGGCCGCGAGCATCGCAGCGGACAGCAGTGAACGGTTCTTGAGCAGCGATTGCATACGGATTCCTTGTTGATGGGTTTGAATGTTCAGTGTGTCTGAGCCGACAGGCGGAGGAAACCGGACGTTGCCACCGCTGTGCGTAGCTGAAGTCCTACACACACTGTGGCCTTCAGCGGCCGATGGGTGCAGGTGCGTTCCTTCAGCTGCGCACCTGCAACTGGTTGTCGACGCTGACCACGCCCTCGACTTGCTTGGCGAGTTGGGTGGCGCGCTCGCGGGCCGGCGCATCCGGGGCGGTGCCGCGCAACGACACCCGCCCGCCGACGGTGTCGACATCGATCTTCAAGGCGCTGAGCGACGCGTCGCGCGCGAGTTCGGCGTTGATGCTGGTGGTGATGGTGGCGTCCTTCACCTTGGTGGCAGCGGCATCCATCGCCTGGCCGGCGTTGTCGCGCGCCACGGCAGCGTCTTCCTTGACGGCCGCTGCGGCCTGGTCGGCCTTCTTTTCGATGGTCTCGACGGTGGCGTCGACCTTCTGGCCCACCGTCCGCTCGTCTGGAGCGCGATTGCAGGCAGCCAATGTGACGAGCGATGCCGCGGCCAGCGTGGCCGGGAGAATGGGGTAGCGGCGCATGGTGAATCCTTTTTCAAGGGTTGAACATGAACGCAAGCATAGGAACGCCGGGGCGCATGCTGTATCGGCCACAAGCGCAGCGGCTTGTCGGACAAGGCGCACAGCGGCTGCGGGGTTCCTTCTGTGGTCGGCCGTCTGGTCGGCCGTGTGGTCGGCAGTGTGGCGAGCGCCGCGGCAGGCGTTGTAGGGCGTGTCCCACGCTCGATCTCCGCCTGCGCTGACAGACGTGCCATGCCGGTCTCCGTAATGTCGATGCATCAACAGCTTCGATGTGAGGCAGCCATGCTGGACACTGTCGACGGGAGGGTCACACCTCTGCTCCAACCGATGCCCCAAGCGGCGCCTCGGTCCCTGGCGCAGGGCGGGCAGGCGCCCGCGGCGCCGCATGCGCTGCCGTATCGCAGGGTGCAGTTGGCCTGCAGCGACCCTCAATTCGTGGCGGCACTCTCGGCCTACCGGGCCAGCGGCGGCCTGGCGACGGCAGAGGAGGTGCTCAACGCCTTCACCCGTCGTGGCGGGCACGAGTTGGCGACGCTGGCACGCTGGATCGTCGCGCGGCAAGTGGTGAGTTTTGGCTGGCAGGCGCGCACGTGGCTGCCGTTGTTTCAGTTCTCGTCTGTGGACATGACGCCGCGGCGCGACCTGGCGCCTGTGCTGGCCGCCCTGACCGCGACCCACGACGACTGGGAAACAGCGCAGTGGTTCGTCACGCCAAACACCTGGCTTGCAGGACGCATGCCGGTGTCCGCCCTTCACACCGACCTGCCTGCCGTTCTGCAGGCGGCCTGTGCGGCGCATCCGGCGTGGCACGGCACGGCCTGAGTGTGCCCGTGACGTAAATCGGCGAGCGCGGCAAGCTGCGGCTGAGAATGTTCCAACGATGAAATAGATATTCCGACTTGCGTAGGGTATGCTTCAAGAATGTGGAGCGTGCTCTTCCTGACCCTGCCGACGCAGCCCAACGCTGTGCGCCTCCGCGTCTGGCGATCCCTGAAGACGCTCGGCTGCGGCGCCTTGCGCGACGGCGTCTATGTTTTGCCCGAGGCGCAAGCCGCGTTGTTCGAGCCCCTGATGGCTGAGGTTCGCGCGCATGGTGGGCAGTCCAGCGTGCTCCAGCTCTCGGCTCGCGACGATGCCCAGCGCGCTGAACTGCTGGCGCTGTTCGACCGCGCCGAGGCCTACGGCGGATGGCGCTCGGAGGCGCAATCGCTCATGGCAGCGCTGCCCACGCTCGAAGAAACCGAGGCACGCCGCCGCTGGCGTGGCGTGGCCGAGGCGCTGCAAGCCATTGGCCGCATCGACTACTACCCTGGTGCTGCCGCAGCGCAAGCCTTGGCCGAGCTCGACGCGTTGCGGCAGGCGCTGGACGCGCGCTTCTCGCGTGGCGAGCCGGTGGCACGCGCGGCGCACGGCATCGCGCTGCTCCCGCGCTCCAAGTTCCGCGGCAAGCGCTGGGCCACGCGGGCACGGCCGTGGGTCGACCGGCTGGCGTGCGCCTGGCTGATCCTGCGCTTCGTCGACCCCGAGGCACGCTTCGTGTGGCTTGCCGACCCGGCCGCCACGACGCCCGCGCCACGCGGTGTGATCGGCTTCGACTACGACGGCGCGCGCTTCACGCACGTCGGCGCGCGGGTGAGCTTCGAGGTGCTGGCGGCCAGTTTCGGCCTGGAAGGCGACCTGCGGCTGCAACGCATCGCACGCGCGGTGCACTTCCTAGACGTGGGCGGCATCCCGGCGCCCGAAGCCGCGGGGCTGGAGGCCGTGCTCGCCGGCCTGCGCGAGGTGCATGCCGACGATGACAACTTGACCATCGCGGCTGCGGCGGTGTTCGACGCGTTGTATGCCGCGCCTGGGGCGACGTCATGAGTGCGCCCCATGCATCGGTACCCGCGGCGGCACCCGCATCGCCACCCGCGGCGGTGAGCTTCGCCGAGGCGTTTCGCTTCTGGCTCAAGCTCGGCTTCATCGGCTTCGGCGGCCCGGCGGGGCAGATCGCGATCATGCATGCCGAGTTGGTCGAACAGCGGCGCTGGATCAGTGAGCAGCGCTTTTTGCACGCGCTCAACTACTGCATGCTGCTGCCGGGGCCGGAGGCGCAGCAGCTTGCCACCTACATCGGCTGGTTGCTGCACCGCACGTGGGGCGGCATCGTCGCGGGCGTGTTGTTCGTCTTGCCGTCGCTGTTCATCCTGATCACACTGAGCTGGGTCTACCTGCGGTTTGGCGATGTGCCCGTGGTGGCCGGCATCTTCTATGGCATCAAGCCGGCGGTGACGGCGTTGGTGCTGCACGCGGCGCACCGGATCGGCACGCGGGCGCTGAAGAACGGCTGGATGTGGGGCATCGCGGCGGCGTCGTTCATCGCGATTTTTGCGTTCGACGCCCCGTTCCCGGCGATCGTGGTGGCGGCGGCGTTGATCGGCCACTTCGGCGCGCGCCGCTGGCCGCAGGTGTTTGCGTTGGGCGGCGGGCACGGCAACGTCAAGACCGGCTACGGGCCTGCGCTGATCGACGACCACACGCCCACGCCGCCCCACGCGCGCTTCACGCGCAGCGGCCTTGCCACGGTGCTGGCAGTCGGCCTGGGCCTGTGGCTGCTGGCATTCGGTGCGCTGCTCTTGGCGCACGGATGGCAGGGCACGCTCACGCAGATGGGCTGGTTCTTCACCAAGGCGGCGCTGCTCACCTTCGGCGGCGCGTATGCCGTGCTGCCCTACGTCTACCAGGGCGCGGTGGAGACGCACCAGTGGGTCACCGGACCGCAGATGATCGACGGCCTCGCACTCGGCGAGACGACGCCCGGGCCGCTGATCATGGTGGTGGCGTTCGTCGGCTTCGTCGGCGGTTGGGCGAAGCAGATATTGGGGCCCGACGCGTTGTTCATGGGCGGCGCGCTGGCGGCCACGGTGGTCACGTTCTTCACCTTCCTGCCGTCGTTCATCTTCATCCTGGCCGGCGGGCCGCTGGTCGAGGCGACGCACGGCAAGCTGGGCTTCACCGCGCCTCTGTCGGCGATCACCGCTGCGGTGGTGGGTGTCATCCTCAACCTGGCGCTGTTCTTCGCGTACCACGTGCTGTGGCCACAGGGCTTCGGCGGGCGGTTCGACGCGCTGTCGGCCGCCATCGGGGTGGCAGCCGCGGTGGCGTTGTTCCGCTTCAAGGTCGGTGTGTTGCCGCTGCTCGGTGGCTGTGCCGCCGTGGGGCTGGCAGCGACCCGGCTGGTTCCCTTGCTTCAATGAAGGAGTTGCCCATGCATGCCCGCGTGCAAGACCTGCCGTTCGACCCCGCCTCGCTCAAGGGCCTCCCGCCCGGCTTGATCACCAGCCACCACCAGAACAACTACGGCGGTGCGGTCAAGCGGCTCAACGCCATCCGCGCCCAACTGGCAGCCACCACGTTCGACGCGGCGCCCGGCTTCGAGCTCAATGGCCTGAAGCGCGAGGAACTGATCGCCACCAACTCGATGCTTCTGCACGAGCTTTACTTTGCCAGCCTGGGCGGCAACGCAGCGCCACTCACGCCGCCGATGACGCTGATGCTCGAAGCCAGCTTCGGCAGCGTGCAACGCTGGCGTGGCGAGTTCGTCGCCATGGGCAAGGCCCTGGGCGGTGGCTCGGGCTGGGTGCTGCTGGTGTTCCAGCCGCGCGAGGGCACGCTCGTCAACCAATGGGCCGCGGACCACACGCACGCACTGGCCGGTGGGGTGCCGATCCTCGCGCTGGACATGTACGAACACGCCTATCACATCGACCACGGCGCGGCGGCGGGGGCGTATGTCGATGCGTTCATGGACAACATCCACTGGGCTGCGGTCTACGAGCGCTACCAGTATGCCGTGCACGCTGCCAGCGAACCGCTGGGCGCGAACGCCGACGAGGTCGGCGACGCGCAGGTGCTGGATGTTCGGCGCGCCGGAGTGTTCGAGCAAGCCCGCACGACGTTGCCCGGCGCGTGTTGGCGCGACCCGACCACCGTCGCCGAGTGGTCCGCCGAGCTGCCGGCCGACCGCGACGTGGTCGTCTACTGCATCTATGGCCACGAGGTCGGCCGCGCCACGGCGATGCGGCTGCGCGCTGCGGGCCTGAACGCTCGCTACTTGCGCGGCGGCATCGACGGCTGGCAGGCGGCCGGCCGGCCGGTGGTCGACAAACCTGCGACGGCGGCGTGACCGCGACCGTGACCGTGACATCTACGGTGACCGTGACCCGCAGCGCAACGCGCGATGGCCATCGCAACTGACAGCGAGACACCGCCGTGAGCGCTGTGCCCCAACGACAGGTCGCGCTGCTGTACCCCGGTGACCGCGCCGCGCGCGACCGCGCCGACCCTGCGGCGAGCCGCTTCGCGGCGCTGTTCGACGCGTTCGCCGCAGTCGGCGTCAGCGCCGAGCCTGCGGTCTACCACGACGACTTTGCCGATGAAGTGCGACACCAACTGCTCGGCGTGCAACTCGTGCTGGTGTGGTGCAACCCGATCGAAGGCGGCCGCCGCCGCGACCGGCTCGACGCGCTGCTGCGCGAGGTGGTCAGCGCGGGCGTGCGGGTCAGCGCGCACCCCGACGCAGTCCTGCGCCTGGGCACCAAGGACGTCTTGTTCGACACACGCGACCTGCCGTTCGGCAGCGACGTGCACCGCATCGACAGCCTGGCGCAGCTCACGACGGAGCTGCCCCAACGACTCAAGCACGGCGCCCGCGTGCTCAAGCAGCACCGCGGGCACAGCGGCATCGGCGTGTGGCGCGTCGAGCAACTCTGCGAGGGCGCGTTCATGGTGCAGCACGCCCAGCGGGGCAGCCTGCCGCAGCGCATGGACCTCGCCGCGCTGATCGAAGTCTTGTCGCCCTACTTCGAGCCCGTCTGCGGCGGGCACCTGATCGACCAGGCCTGGCAGCCGCGGTTGGCCGAGGGCATGGTGCGCGCCTACCTCGTCGAAGACCGCGTGGCTGGCTTCGGCGTGCAGGCCGTGAACGCGCTGCACCCGCATGCAACCCGGCCTGGGCCACGGCTGTACCACGGCCCCGAACTGGCGGGCTTCCAGGCGCTGAGGCAGCGGCTCGAGTCGGGCTGGGTCACGCTGCTGCGCGAGCGTGTGGGCCTGCCGCGCGAACGGTTGCCCTTGCTGTGGGACTGCGACTTCATGCTCGGCGAAGCAGCAGCCGACGGCGCCGAGTGCTTCGTGCTGTGCGAGATCAACGTCAGCAGCGTGTCGCCGTTCCCGCCATCGGCCATCGCGCCGCTGGTGGAAGCCGCGATGCGCCGCCTTGATCTCGCCCCGGCCACGCGCTGAGGGCCAGACCTGCGTGACCTACTTGCCAGCTGTACCCTCGGGCTGCCGTCCTCCAACGAGACTACCCAATGGGTAAACTGGCCCGCGTGGCGCAGGACGCTGCAACCGGATCGCGGTTCGATCTCACCATCAGCTCTGTTTCACGGTAACCAAGAATGGAAAAACTGCTTTCAGGTGTCGGGTCGCTGCTGTACGGCATGAGATTCACCATGCTGTTCTTTTATGTCGGCCTGGTGGCGATCATCTTCGGCATTCTTGGAAAGTTCCTGCTGGAAACCTACAAGCTGATGAACACCTTGCTGTTTGGCGAGCTCGAAAAGATCGACCTGATCATCAAGGTGCTCGAACTGGTGGACATGACGATGGTTGCGCAGCTGGTTTGGGTTGTGGCGCTGGCGGGTGTGTCGCTCTTCGTCACCACCGGGCACTTTGACAAGAAGGACATGAAAAAGCCGGACTGGCTGGACCACGTCAACACCTACAACCTCAAGCTGAAGCTCGCATTCGCGATCATCTCCATTTCAGGTGTGCATGCGTTGAAGACGTACTTGAGCGGCGAGCTGAACCTGGAGAACATACAGATCGTGACGATGGTGGCTGTCATTCACTTCACGTTCGTGCTTTCCGCGATTGGAATCTCGTTTGCAGAGCGCCTGACGCGGGAAAAGACGGCAGCATAAAGAGAGGTATGGCAAAGGACGATTGGACCCGGGCAGCAGAAACTTATCGTGCGCTGCCGAGGTGAGGCTCTGTGCTCGTTCGTGGCCTTGGGCAGGCGTCGAATTTCATGGGCGAGGGTTCCTGAGGAAGCGCGTCGGACGCTGCCGCGGGCGACACGCAGTCGAGTTAGCCGAGTCGAACGTCAATTTAGTGCGAGCAACGCCGTCAGTCTCTGTCGAATGTCCCCTACAACAATATCCAACGCAGGCGTTTGGCTCGAGAGGTTTCGCCCAAACGCTTCCCACTGTCGCTGCTTGCTCGGATCGGTTGCGAAGGCTTCGCTGAGCCCCTCCGGAACGATCACAGTCAGTGCCGAGTTGCGACGCGCAAACGTCGCCGCCACCGCTCGTTGAAGGCGCGATGGTTCGAGATCGAGAGCGCTTGTGAGCATCCAGACGTCGTAGTAGTCCTTCATGCGACTGTTGGCCCGACCCAGGACCACCATCGCATGAAACTTCTCAGCAATGACAGTCTCAGGCGAATACGCACGCAGGTGAGGCGACGGCATCTTCGAGCAACACCGGCAGGTTGATGTCTTCGACGCCGGGTTCGACCGCATCGCCGAAGCCGATGTCGACGGCAATCGGAACACGCGCGCCCGCGAGCGCGGCCGTGGTGCGAATGCGCGACCCTCCGTACTCAATCTCCCTGCGGATGGCCTCGATCCGCAAGCCCTCCAGATCGAAGCTCACACCGTCGTCCAGCGCTATCGACATGATGTTGCGGAATGTCGCAAGCAGCGCATGTTCAGCTGCGTCCCCGAAAGCAAGTAGGTCCACATCGCGGGTCGCGCGGTATGGTTCGTCGAACCAGGTGCCCAGCAGCATTGCCCCCTTCAAGACGAACTGCTCGCGGTGTGGCGACAAACTCAGGCGATGCAGCAGGCGCTCCAGCACGTAGCGCGTGAGCAGCAGTTCCATCGATTGGCCGCGCGCATGCGCCAGGTTCAACAGGCGTTGGCGCACCGAGGCGCCGACGTTGCGTGGGCGATCAGGCATCGACGGTCAGCGCCATGACGTACGGCTCCATCGTGGCCCAAACGCCCGCGGCTTCGGCTTCGCGGGCGAGCGCAGCAGGCGTGGCCTTTCGCTGCCGCAGCGCCTGACGCAAGCCCTCGACGGCCAGCGCATCGCCTAACGCGCGACGGTAGCGGAACAGGTCGGCGACCGTTTTGGCAACGGCGAAAACTGGCACTGACGTTCCGGCGATCTTCTTGCGCTCGACACTGCGCCGCAGAAGCTCGTCGGAGAACCACGCGATTCGGATTGGCGGGTAAGTGACCCGGGGCCGCCAGTCCTTGCGCCCGATGGCGATCCAGACCCTCGGCGGCATTTGGTCGGTGAGGCCGTGCAACGCCAGTGCAGAGGCCAGGCAGATGACGCCTTTGGGCACCAGCCGGGCCGCTTCGGCCAGGGACTGCTGCGCATCGAGCGCGGCGTCGGGAAGTTGGTAGAGACCGCGCGCCAGGCGCACGACCTCGCCGGCCCGCTCCATACGGCCGATCGTGGTGGCGGTGACGCCCGCCGCTCTGAACTCCGCAAGCCGCGTCATCCCGCGCCGCATAAGCAGCGCCAACGCCTGGGTGCGCTGCGTGGAGATCTCTGAGCCAGGCATGTTGTTAATCCTCGGAAGATACAAGAAAACGTCCGAGGAATTAGACCATATCATCGCAGCCCGCCGACGACGTTCAGTTCGCAGCTAACCACGAGCGTCCTCACTCGAGCGACCGAGACCCGTCAGCCTGAGTACCGCGGGCATGCGCAGGAACAGCGGGGCCGCTTCGGGTCCTGGCGGGGCGAGCTCGTAGGCGTGGCGCTGCATCGACGGTCTCCGGTCGGGACTCATGCAATGACTGTAGGCGCCGGTGCGTTCGTCGGCCGTGCTGGATTCAAGCCCGAATGCTGCTGCGGCCGACCACGAGCACCGGCGGAGTCGCGGTACCGCCCTACAGCAACAGTACGGCAACGAAACCGGCCCAGAAAGCAAAAAAGTCAGCCGGCGCTAGCCGGCTGACCCTTGCATTTTCTTGGCTCCCCGACCTGGGCTCGAACCAGGGACCTACGGATTAACAGGCTCGATTTTTACAATTTCAGGTCGTCCCAGGAAGTCCCACAACCCTATTCAGATCAACAACTTATCTCTATATTTTGTCCGGAGACGTGCCGCAATGTTTCAGACGATCTCGCGAGAAACGGCAACGAACGGCACGGGTTTGGACCCAAAAACAGGTTCACCTCAGGTTCACCTAAGGAGAGGTTGAAGCGAAGGATACGGGAACTGGAACGGCAACAGACACGGCGACGGCGCCTGCACTCAGGACAACGCGAAACACGGGCACGCGCGCAAGCGGGGTGATCACAGCTCGCGAGATCGATGCAGCCACCAGCAAGGCCAGGGCGAGCCGCAAAGACGTGTGGCTGACCGACCCCGGTGTGCGCGGCCGGGGACGCTTCACGATTCGCTGCACGCCGTCTGGCGCACGCATCTGCATGTACCGCTACACGTGCGCTGATGGCACGCGCGACAGCCTCAGAGTGGCCGACTACGACCCCCGCGGCGTGGCGGGCATGACTCTGCAGGAAGCGCGCGAGAAGGCCAACGAGTTGGTGCGGCTGGCCGGCGCGGGCGACAATGTTCGCGTCTTTCTGCAGGAGCGCGAGGCGGCCAAGGCCGCCGCTGCTGAGGCGGCGCTGGCCGCGACGCGCAACGCATCGCGCGGCAGTTTGGCGGCGATGTTCCGCGTCTACGTCGGTAGCTTGCAGGGTCGGGAGTCGCACTACGACGCGCAGTCGATCTTCAAGCTGCACGTCAGTGGTCCTTTCCCGAAGCTGGCCGCCCGCCCGGCCGGACAGATCAAGGCCGAAGAGCTGCGCGACGTGCTTGCAAGGCTGATCGGGGCCGGCAAGGGGCGGACCGCCGCCAAGCTGCGAGCCTTCCTGCGCGCCGCCTTCAGCATGGCCATGCGGGCGGGGCTGGACCCAACGCTGCCTGAGGCCATGACGGCCTTCGACATTCAGGTCAACCCTGCCGACCGGCTGCCGAGCCTGGCTCAGTTCTCGAAGGCACTGGACCGCGCGCTGACGCTTCCCGAGCTTCATGCGTTCTGGCGCCGCGTCGAGGCCGCGGCCGACAGTCCGGCAAGGGATGCGTTGATGGCATGCATGTATCTCGGTGGTCAACGACCGACGCAGGTGCTGCGCCTGACGCCGCAAATGGTAGACGTTTCCGGAGGCGCGCTGACTTTGCTGGACCCCAAGGGACGCAACCGTCATGCCAACCCACGTCGGCATGTGCTGCCTATTCACGCGGACCTGATGCCTGCGCTACGCGCGCGCCTGTCGCAGACCGAAGGCATGGAGTCGCCACTCTTCAGCACGAATGGACGCGTGCTGCTGCGCAAGGAGACAGTGGGACTGCTGGTCGCAGAAATCGCCAAGGCGATGCAGATCGCAGGAGAGCTCGAGCGCGGCCCGTTTTCGATGCGGGACTTGCGACGGACCGCCGAAACACACATGGCGGCACTCGGCGTCTCAAGCGATGTGCGAGCACAGATCCAGTCGCATGGCCTGGGTGGAATTCAAACTCGCCACTACGACCGACACGACTACATGCCGGAGAAGCGAGCTGCGCTCGCGCTGTGGGTGAAGCGGTTCCGCAATCTCCCACCGGAGCCTCGACGAACGACTGCTCGTGCCAAGGCCACGCGAGTTGAGGAGTGAGCCGCGGTAGAGCGGGCGATGTCGGCTGCCTAGGCTGCCGGCTACGTAGCGACGCGACCCCGCGATCACACCAAGATGTGGACGCGCCTGGCAACGCTGAGCAGTTGCTCGCGCATGGCTCGAAGACGATCCGTTGAATCCGCGCTACGAGGGCGTGCCGAACCGCCACCGCGGCCGCGACAAAGATGGCGTGCGCAGCACGGTGACCGCGAATCGCAGCTGACGCGGCGCCTTCAGAAGAGCCGGAACACCAGCGGCATCAGCAGCGCCGCAAGCACCACCTGCATGCCGAGCGCGAGCCCGGCATAGGCGCCCGCATCGGCATCGACGTGCAGTGCGCGGGCGGCGCCAATGCCGTGCGCTGCGGTGCCGAGCGAGAAGCCGCGCGCCGGCTACCTGGGCGATGCGCAGGGCATCGAAGAGGTACTTGCCCGAGAGCGCGCCGATCATGCCCGTGAGCACCGCGAACACGGCCGACAGCGCCGGAATGCCGCCGATCTTCTCGGAGATGCCCATCGCCACCGGCGCCGTCACCGACTTGGGCGCGAGCGACAGCACCACGTCATGCGGCAGGCCCACGGCCCACCCCAGCGCCACGGCCGATCCGGCTGCGGCCACGCCGCCGAGCAGCGCCGCAAGCACCAGCCGCCCGAAGCGCGCACGCAGTTCGGCGCGCCGCTGCCAGAGTGGCCAGGCCAGCGCAACCACCGCCGGTCCGAGCAGGAAGTGGATGAACTGTGCGCCGGCGAAGTAGGTCGGATAGTCCACGCCGGTGGCCAGCAGCCCGCCCGCCAACGTGACCACCGACCACAACACCGGGTTGGCCCAGGGCGCGCTGTCCAGCCTCGTGTAGGCCGCGTTCGCCAGCAGGTACACGACCAGCGTGGCCGTGAGGCCGAACAGCGGCGTGGCGGAGAGATAGACCCAGAGTTCGACGAAACGGGGCAAGGGCTACACCTTCTTCTTTTTGCGCTCGAACGCCTGGAGCACCAGCACCGTCACCGCCAGTCCGATCCAGGTCGACAGCACGATGACGAACAGCATGCGGCCACCGTACTGGCCGAGCAGCGCGAGGTGCGTCATCACGCCCACGCCGACCGGGATGAACAACAGCGAGAGGTGGGCGAGCATGAAGTTCGCGCACTCGGCGACCGGTTCGCGCACCGCGGAAAAGTGAAGACCGGCGAGCAGCAGCACCAAGCCGACCACCGGGCCAGGCAGGGGCAGCGACAAGCCGCGCGAAAGCACTTCGCCGATTGACTGGAGCACCAGCAACCAAGCCATACCGCGCAAGCCATTCATCGTGTTCTGTCCTCCCTTCACTGGCTCACCGCGTGTGCCCTGAGTTTGCTCGCCAATCAGGACAGCACATGGCTTGCAATATCGATCTGCCGCAAGTGCATGACAACGTGATGGTGACAGATGCCGTCTCGCGGCCAAGGGCCGGCCTCGGGCTGCTGCCCTTGCCGCCCACGCCGCCGTCCGCCTTGAGCGCTCGAAGCGGCAAGTGACACTCAGTACGCCCGGGCTTCGAAACCCGCCGCGCAGATGCGCCCGACCACCTCGTCAACATGCGCGCGATTGCGCGTCTGCAGCACGAACTCGATCTCGGCGTTCTGCGCTGACAGCGCCGAGAAAGCCCGCTGGTGATGCACCTCGTCGATGTTGGCCCCCGCCTCGGCCACGATGGCAGTCAGGCGCGCCAGTACACCAGGCAGGTCGCGTGCACTGACCCGCACGCGCGCCAGGCGCCCGGCGCGCACCATGCCGCGCTCCAGGATCGCCGAGAGCAGCAGCGGATCGATGTTGCCGCCGCACAGCACCAGGCCAATGTTGCGGCCGGCAAAGCGTGCCGGGTCCATCAGCAGCGCCGCCAGACCCGCAGCCCCGGCTCCTTCGACCAATGTCTTCTCGATCTCGAGCAGCATCACGATCGCCTGCTCGATGTCGTCCTCGTCGACGAGCATCATGTCGTCGACGCGTTCGGCCACCAACTGCCGCGTCAGTTGGCCCGGCACGCCCACGGCGATGCCCTCGGCGATCGTGTTCGTCCCTGTGGCGTGCGCGGTGCCCTTGATGGCGTTGAACATGGCGGGGAAACGCCGCGTCTGAACGCCAATCACCTCGACCGCCGGCGCGAGCGCTCGCGCGACCGTCGCGATGCCGGAAATCAGGCCGCCGCCGCCGACGGCGATAACCAGCGTGTCCAGCGCCGGCTGTTGCCGCAACATCTCCAACGCGATCGTGCCCTGCCCGGCAATCACCGCGGGATCGTCGAACGGATGCACGAAGGTGAGACCTTGCTCGCCGGCCAGTCCCAACGCGAATTCGCGCGCTTCGTCGAACCCGTCGCCATGCAGGATGACCTCGGCAGCGAAGCCTCTGGTGCGCTCGACCTTGACCACCGGCGTATGGCGCGGCATCACGATCACCGCCCGCAGTCCCAGACGCTGCGCATGGTGGGCAACGCCCTGCGCGTGGTTGCCGGCCGAGGCCGCGATCACGCCGGGAACCGTCGCGCCGCTCTCGAGCAGCGAAGCGAGCTTGTTGAGCGCGCCGCGCTCCTTGAACGAAGCAGTGAACTGAAGGTTCTCGAACTTCAGAAAGACTCGGGCGCCGACGACCTGCGATAGCGTCTTCGACTCCAGGCACGGCGTCTCGAGCACCTGGCTCGCTAAGCGCTGCGCTGCCGCCTCGACGTCGGAAAGACGCACCATCGTTGTCTCGTTTACGCGAACACAGGTGGTGCTGCGCCCGCCAACGTCACCTTCATCCTCGTGCGGGCGCAGCGAGGCTTCGCGCCGGGGCGGTCGAACCGGGCGTCACTGCGCGCACCAGCCGCCGTCGATCGACAGGGCGGCGCCGCGGATCTGGTCGGCCGCATCGCTGCACAGAAAGGCGATCAGCGCGCCCACGTCCGACTCCCCAACGAAGCGACCGGTCGGCTGCTTGGCGAGCAGCGTCGCCCGCGCCGCCTCCTCGCTCACACCCTCGGCGGCGGCGCGTTCGCGCGCCTGCTGCACCAGGAACGAACTGTTCTCGACCCAACCCGGGCAGATCGCGTTGACGGTGATTCCGGTCTGCACCAACTCCAGGGCCAGCGCCTTCGCCATGCCGACCGCCCCATGCTTGGCCGCCACGTAGGCCGCCTTGTAGCCGGAGCCGACGAGGCCCTGCGACGACGACACGTTGACGATGCGCCCCCAGTCGCGCTCTCGCATGCCGGGCAGCACCCGACGGCAGGTGTGAAAGCAAGCGCTGAGGTTGACCGCGATGTCCTGCTCCCAGCGCTCGACCGGCATCGACTCCAGCGGGCCTGCGTACTGCACGCTGCCGCCGTTGATCAGGATGTCGATGTGTCCCAGTTCGGCGAGCACGCGGCTCATCATGGCGTCGATGGACTTGGCGCTGGCCAGGTCGGCCTCGTAGAACGAGATCGCCGGCGCAAAGCCGGCTGCGCGCAAGCGCGCATGAATGGGCTCGACCTTCGCGGGAGCGCAGTGCACAGCCAGCGTCGCCTGCGTGCGGGCCAGGGCGACGATCGCGCCGATGCCGACGCTCACGTCCGAGCCGCCGATGACGAGTGCCGTCTTGGCCGCTGGCATGACCAACGCGCTCACTCGATCACGACTCCGGCGCCTCGCACGACCTCGCCCCACTTCTTGATCTCGGCATCGAGGAAGGCGGCGAACTCGGCCGGCGTGCCTCCCATCGGTTCGACCCCCATCCCGGCCAGGCGCTCGCGGAAGGCGGGCTGCGCCAGAATTTTGTTGACGGCGCCGTTGAGCCTGTCGACGACAGCTTTGGGCGTGCCCTTGGGCGCGGCGAAGCAAAGCCAGGTGGTGGATTCGATTTTCGGGAAACCTGCCTCGGCCATGGTCGGCACGTCTGGAAGCGCCACCGAGCGCTTGGGCGCCATGACCGCGAGCGCCTTGACTTTGTTCGCCTTGACGTGAGTGGCGATGCCGGGGACCAGTTGGAACATGATCGGAACCTCGCCCGAGAGCAGCGAGGTGGTTGCGGGACCCGCGCCGTTGAACGGCACATGGGTCATGGTTGTCTGGGTCGATTGACGGAACAGTTCGGCGGCGGTGTGCATCGAACTGCCGTTGCCCGTCGTGCCGAAGTTGGCGCCCGGGTTCTTCTTCACGTACTCGACGAACTCCTTGACGTTGTTCACCGGAATCGACGGGTGGACGACCAGGATGTTGGGGACGTTGCCGACGACGATGACGGGTTCGAAGTCCTTCTGCGGGTGAAACGGCAGGTTCTTGTACAGCGCAAGGTTGGTGGCCATCGTGCCGGCGCCGGTGAACAGCACCACATGGCCGTCGGGAGCGGCACCCTTGACATACGCCGCGCCGATGTTCCCGTTCGCGCCGGGCTTGTTCTCGACGACGAAGGTGCCGCCGAGCATCTTGCCAAGCTCCTCCGCGAGCATGCGCGCCAGCGGATCGGTCGTGCCTCCGCCGGCCCCAAACGGAACCACGATCGTGACGGGCTTCGAAGGCCACTGCTGGGCAATCACCGCTCCCCCGAGCAAGGCGCCAGCGAGCGCCACACCAGACTGCATCAACGTACGACGTTTCATGGCGAAATCTCCCGTGGAAGGTTGAACGGTGACATGTCAAGGCACCCGTTACGAGCCCGCAACGACCACATGCATGTAGCGCGGCCCGTGCGCCCCGAGCACCAGGCTGCCCTCGATGTCGGTCGTGCCGCTGGCGCCGGTGATGAGGTTCACGTTGCGTGGCATCGGCTGGCCGGCGATCAATGCCGCATAGTCTTCCAGGTACGCCAGGATGTCGGCACTGCGCAGCAGCACGATGTGGTGCAGTGGCAGGAAGTTCGCCAGCACCGGAGAGTCCGAACCGGAATGGAACACCAGCGAACCGGTCTCGGCGATACCCCACTTCGCCATACCCACCGCGGCAGATTCGTCCGGCGCGACTTGCGCGTGCACCTCGAATGCCGACCAATCGAGCGAGCGCAGCAGCGCGTGCGGCTGCAGCGCGACCACTGCCGGCAGCCTGCGAATCTCCAGGTACGCGGCCACCGCAGCAGGCACGTCCGCCAGCGATGCAACCTGTTCTGCCGACGCAGCGACCTTCGGCGACGTGACGCGCGCGATGAAGGCCTGCACGAGCGAGCTGGCGAGCAGGTCGGGACGCGTTGATGGCAGGTCCGTCAGCAGCGCGGCGGCGGCGTGTTGCACGGTCGCCGCATCGATGCTGTGTCGCCCGAGCGCGGCGCGAACCCGGCCCAGGATGTCGTCGCGCGCCGTCACTTCCGCTGCCCCTCGCCGCTGGCGTAGCGGGCCATGAAGGTCCGGCCCTCGGGCGCCGGAAAGTCTCGATACGCCGTCCACGCGCCCAGCCCGGGCATGCTGCGGATCCACCCCCCCCGGCTGAACAGACGCATCACGGGCAAGGCGACGGCCACCCCCAGCCTGTACAGCCAGGGGCGTGAGGCCACGAACGTGAAGGCGCCCATCCCGAAGCGCATAGCCGCCGGCTCCAGCCCTTCGCGCCAGGAGCGGTCGCGCCAGCCCCGCAACAGGGTCGGCAGCGGAATGTCCACCGGGCAGACCTCCTGGCACTTGCCGTTGAGCGTGCACGCGTGCGGGAGG
>LGRD01000014.1 GCA_001263235.1 Methylibium sp. NZG
TCCCCACCGCCGCCCTCGATGCTCACCAGGTCGTGGCAGCGGTAGCCCAGCAGCGTCATGTGGTCGTCGGCGAGCCAGCGCAAGAAGGCCAGGCTCTCTTCCTTCTGCGCCGCAGGCAAGGGCACGGCCGCGGCTTCGAGTTCGGTCGTCGCCTGGCGAAGCTGCGTGGTCATCGCCTGCCAGTCCTGTACGGCCGCGCGCACGTCGGCGAGCACGCGCTCGATGCCGGCCACCAGCTCGGCACGCTGCGCCGGGTCGACCAGCCGATCGACCTCGATGTGCATCCACGACTCTCGCGACGCGTCGGCCGCGGCCGGCCCAGCGGGCGTCTCGCTGCGTGGTTTGATCGATTGCAGTTGGCCTTTCGCGTCGCGCTCCACCGCGAAGATCGGGTGCACGATCAAGTGCAGCGTCAGGCCCTGGCGGTTGATCTCCATTGTGGTGGTGTCGACCAGGAACGGCATGTCGTCGTTGACGATGTCGATCACCGAATGGCGCGACGCCCAGCCGTTGTCGGCCACCGTCGGGCTCAGCACGCGCACCAGCGTTTGGCCGGGTTGCCGCTTGGCGCCGAACTGCCAGTGCGACAGCAGCGCGCCGAGCAGGTCTTCGGGCGTGCGCGCACCCAAGTCTTCGGCATCGAGGCGGCGGAAGTACTCGCGCCCGAAGGCCTCGACCGCTGGCCGCTGGGCCGCAGCGATGCGCTCGGCGACCAGCGCCAGCACGGCGTCGATGCGTTCGCGCTGCAGCGCGGCGGGGGTGGCTGTCATCGCGTGTCTCCTTGCATTCTTGGACGCGCCAGCTTACGCCGCCGCGCGCTGCAGAGCATGCGGATTTGCAGCGTGTCGAAGGAGGATTCATCGGCCTCGCGGGCTGTCACGAGCCTGACCCACAAGCCGTGCTACATTGCCGGCCATGTTTTCCCGTGCCTACTTTTTTGCGTATTTCTGGTTCTCGCACCGCTCGGCGGCCGGAGAGACGAAGGCGTAGGCAAACAAGACAACGCACCAATCTTCGACAAACCGCCGGGCACTCCCCGGCGGTTTTTTTTGGTTCGGACCTTTTCGCAATCTTCAGCAGGAGCTTTCCGCCATGCCCACTTCAACCAGCCGCCTCAGCGAGGGGCGCTATGCGCTCAGCGAACGCACCAGCCGCACCGACGACGAAAGGATCGTGGACGTGATGCCGCTGCCGCCGCCCGAGCACCTGATCCGCTTCTTCCCGATCGCCGGGACGGCGGTGGAGGGGTTGATTGCCGACACGCGCGGCGCGATCCGCAACATCATGCAGCGCCAGGACGACCGGCTGCTGCTGATCATGGGGCCCTGTTCGATCCACGACCCCGCGGCCGCACTCGAATACGCGCGCAAGCTGAAGGTGCAGCGCGACAAGTACCGGGACACGCTGGAGATCGTGATGCGCGTGTACTTCGAGAAGCCGCGCACCACCGTCGGCTGGAAGGGCCTGATCAACGACCCGTACCTGGATGAGACCTACCGCATCGACGAAGGCCTGCGCATGGGCCGGCAACTGCTGCTCGAGATCAACCGGCTGGGCATGCCGGCGGGCAGCGAGTTCCTCGATGTGATTTCGCCGCAGTACCTGGGCGACCTGATCGCCTGGGGCGCGATCGGCGCGCGCACGACCGAAAGTCAGGTGCACCGCGAACTGGCCTCGGGCCTCAGTGCACCCATCGGCTTCAAGAACGGCACCGACGGCAACATTCGCATCGCGATCGACGCCATTCAGGCGGCGGCGCGGCCGCACCATTTCCTGTCCGTCCACAAGAACGGCCAGGTCGCGATCGTCGAGACCAAGGGCAACCCCGACTGCCACGTGATCCTGCGCGGCGGCAAGGCGCCCAACTACGACGCCGCGCATGTGGCCGCGGCGTGCCAGGAGATCGAAGCCGCCAAGCTGCCGTGCACGCTGATGGTCGACTGCAGCCACGCCAACAGCAGCAAGCAGCACGAGCGGCAGGTCGATGTCGCGAAGGACGTGGCGGCGCAGTTGCGCGGCGGCAGCCGCTGCATCTTCGGCGTGATGGTCGAGAGCCACCTGGTGGCCGGCGCGCAGAAGTTCAGCGCCGGCAAGGACGACCCGGCCCAACTCGCCTACGGCCAGAGCATCACCGACGCGTGCATCGGCTGGGAGCATTCGCTGGAGGTGCTGGAGGTGTTGAGCGGCGCGGTGAAGGCGCGGCGCGGCGCGGCTGTTGTGGCTTGAAAAGCGGCGCTGGCCTGGAATGCAATCCGATCCGTGCCGCACATCCGTTGTTGGCTCGGACTGAGGCAACATATGGTGCAGCGGTGTACAGCGTGCGTCCCATCATGAAGTTGCTATTGATTGATGATCACCAACTCCTCTTGGATGGCCTCGTTCTGCTGATTGAGGAGTGCTTCGAGGACGCCGAGCTCATTTGTGCAGGGTCCCTGGTCGAGGCAAAGCGAGCGTTGGAATTGAATCCGGATACGCGCCTGGTCCTTCTCGATCTCGGACTGCCCGATGCGTCGGGACTGGCGTCGCTCTTTGCGCTGCGTCGTCTCAATGATGCGGTCACCGTTGTGGTTCTCTCCGGCGATCAATCTTCACTAACAGTCACCTCCGCCATTGAAGCAGGCGCGGCCGGATACATCGTCAAGTCTGCTGCGTCGGACGAGATGATGGCTGCGCTGCGACACGTGTTGAGTGGCGGCATCTACGTGCCTGCGGGCATCGCCCAAGAAGCATTGCCTGTTTCGGCAAACGCCATACGTTCGCTGTCCTCTCGGCAGCGCGAGGTCCTGCAGTTGCTGGTATTGGGGAGGCCAAACAAGCTCATCTGCCGCGAACTCTGCCTATCCGAGTCAACTGTCAAGACACATGTGACTGCGATCTTCAACAGGTTGGGGGTGCACTCGCGAACGCAAGCGGTAGTCGCGGCGGCTCGTATGGGGTGGAAGATTACCCCTTGACGCTCATCAGGGGACGCTGCCCTTGGTTGTCAGATTCAGCTCGTCCAGAACGATCTTGAGGAGCGCCTCACTTCGGAAAGGCTTGTGCAGCACGGGATCCTGCGAGAGTTTGAGCGCCCGAAGGTCATCAGGATCGGTGTCACCAGTGATTACGACTGCTGCCATACGGCGGTCATGCTTTTCACGAAGCATCTCGATCGCCTGCAACCCGCTCTCCGATGAGAGCTGTAAGTCGCAGACTGCAACGTCCGGACGTGCATGTGGGCTATCCAACCAGTGGCCCAGCGCCGTCAGGTCTGCGAAAGCATGTACCTCTGCACCCCAGGCATCAAATCTGGTCGCGAGAGCATCCCGCATTTCAGCATCGTCTTCGACGACGACCGTGCATCGGCCCACGAGCGGGTGGAGTGAAACCGAGCGAAGCTCCACATCGGCCAATGGCCGAAGGGGCGAGACCTCCTCAAGAGCTAACCTGAAGCAACTCCCACGGCCGATAGCTGACCGAAGCTCCAGTCTGTGACCCAGGAGTTCGACCGTGCGCCGCACGATGGTCAACCCTAGGCCGAGGCCCTGCGAGGCCAGGGAACCAGGTAGACGGGCGAATTCCTGGAAGATCGTTGCCTGGTCCGATTGAGCGATACCGGGGCCGCTGTCTCTAACTTCGATGATGACGCTCGGCCCACGCTTGCGCGCGGCGACGAGCACACCTCCCGAGCTTGTGTATCGCACGGCGTTGGCTACAAGGTTTCGCACTACCTGCTCAAGCAACACCGGATCGGAGCGAACCGCGTAAGGCGTAGTACGGAATCGAAGCTTGATTCCCCGGCGCATGGCAGTGGGCAATTCATGCGGCTCAATGGCCGACCAGATGGACTGCAGCGCTACGGACTGCATGCGGACTTGAACAACGCCACCATCTAGGCGTGACAGGTCGAGCAAGCCAGACAAGAGCGACTCCAGAGATGCCAGGGAGGCGGAGGCTTTCTCTAGCAAAGTCCGCAGGGCCGGTACGTGCGCCCGTTCGCGAGCCAAGCCCACCAAAAGGCCAATCGCCGCGAGCGGTTGCCGCAGGTCGTGGCTGGCCGCAGCAATGAAACGCGACTTAGCAAGGTTTGCCGACTCCAGTTCAATGGTGCGCTGGACCACGTGCGCCTCCAGCTCACGATTGATTCCTTCAACGCGCCCCAATGCACTTACGACGCGCTCAAAGAGACTCATTGAGACTGCTATCAGTGCAAACGGCAGTACAAACGGCGTCAGGTTGTACGACATCACCGTGTGCATTCTCAGAATCAGACGCACGAGGTCGTGCGCATTTGCAGCGAGCAGTAGGCCGATCGCGAGCACAGGGAGCAAAGGCTTGAATCCATTGCGAAAAGTGGTGCCGCGAAGCATGAGTGCGAACCCAACGACACCGAGGACCAAGAGCACCGGGTAAACGAGTTGGCGCACCGTGAGTGCGTGATCGGACAGGACGGCCCAGAGTCCGGCAGCTGACACCAGCGCCGCCACGCAGCAAGCTACCCGATTTACGCGTGGCCACCATCGCTTGGAGTAGGCCTGAGCAAACAGGAAAAACAGGATCACGCCCCAGACCTGCGACGCGAAGATGATCCAGTCGCCAAGAGTCGCCGATCCGATCGCCGAATCGAGGAAGTACGTGTAGCTCCGGACGGCCGTCAGAAGGGCGAATGCGCCGAACGCACCGACCGCCACTTCAGATCGCCGCTGTAGCCATAGCAACAGCAAGACAAGCGCTGCACCCGCAGCAACCAAGTTGATGGCTTGGGGCAGTTTGACAGTCAGCCAAAGGTGCCGATCGAGTTTCTCGCGCAGCACAAGCTTTGGCCCGATCTCGACCGGAGACAGCCCTCCGCGCGTCTGATGTTCAACTTCGACGACCAAACTGTTGGCGCCCGACCGCAGGAGTGACGGGGGTAGGTCGATGAGCATTGCCACCGGGTGGCCAGGATTTGACATCCTTGGCCCGACACCTTCTGCCTGAAGGAGGACTCCGTTCAGGTGAATGCTTCTTCGCGTACTAATCCTGTGCATCATTGCTGCTTGAGGCACATCGATGTTTGACGCAAGCTGAAACTCGATCATGTAGCGCCCACGGGCCGTCACTGGGACCCCCCGCAACGACCAAGTGTCGGGCAGCGCGATTTCCTCTGGCGGGCCGCCGTTGGAAGAGAACAAAGCGCGTTCGACAAATTCTGATGCCATGACTTGACCAGTCATGCCCCACAACACCATCAGGAAAAAACCCGAGACGAACTTGTCCATGTTGCGCATTTGAGCCGGAGCGCAGCACAGAGGCAAGTCCTTGAGGGCATCGCCCAAACGTCCGATGGTGCGCCCTGCGGGGGGCTGGGAAACTATCGTCCGGGGCATGCAAATCCAAATCGGCCTGCAAGGTGCAAGCCTCACAAACCTTCACCGGCATTTGGTTCTCAATGCCTGACGCCCGATGCGAGGCGTCGTCACTTGTTAACTTCAAGTCAACAGCAGCAAAGCTTAGGGGGTAAGTTTTATGGGTAAGGTGCTGAGTAGTTTTCTTCGACGCAGGTCTCAAGGGGGGTGCTACGTTCTTCCCGCGATTTTGGCCGCCTGTGGCGGTGGCTCTTCAGATGTGAAGGGTTCGTTCTTCGCTGTGCAAGGAATGCAATCGACTGGAGCGTCGACCTTCACTGCCTGCATAGATGGACTGGCCTACTACGACCCAGGATCATCCGACGGAAAAACAATTGCAGCGAACTTGGCAAAATACTATGGATTTGTGGGGTCGTACCGGTCATTTGCTGGGGAGGGTGCGTCCTGCAGGGATAGTTTTTCATCATTGAGTGTTCTCCTCAATCCGGCGGAATACAACAATGTGATCCTCCCAACACTTGCAGCGTCTCCGCCGCCGACAGCTCCGTTGCCGCCGGCTCCAGCTCCAGCTCCAGCTCCAGCTCCAGCTCCAGCTCCGGCCCCGGCCCCGGCCCCGGTAGTGCGTGTCCAATTGATCCGCGCAGGACTAGAGAGCGGGCGCTACTACCGTGTATATCTCCAGAATTTAGGCAATACACGCATAAACTGCACAGTTACTTTCAACTATGAATATGTTTTCAATGGTACGACTCGGCGAGAGTCGTCTTCGGTAAGCTCACTGATATCAATCGGCGAGACGGCACCGACTACGTTTGATACTCTTATTCAATCGTCGGCGTTTATTCAAAACTATTACTTTGTTGTTTCCTACAGCTATCAATGTCGCCCGTTCACATTATAGATTGAGGCCTTTTCTTGGTTTGTGTCCGCGGAACGGCCGCCGGCCGGGCGCTGGCTGCTGCCTTTGTCCAGTACCGCCGCATGGGCCGGTACGTTCAATCTACGTCGGTCCGCGCCAGGCGTTCGCTCTTCCAGTACACGTCATCCCCGCCCAGGCCGTCGAGGTTGGCGCGGTTGAGCACGCGGGCGAGCACGAACAGCAGGTCGCTCAGGCGGTTCAGGTACTGCCTCGGCTCGGCGCGAACCGCTTGATGCGCGTTGTCCTGATTGGCCAGCGCCACGACCGCCCGTTCGGCGCGGCGCGCCACCGTGCGCCCCACATGCGCCAGCGCCGCACTGCGTGTGCCTGCTGGCAGGATGAACTCCTTCAGCCGCGGCAGCGCGGCGTTGTGGTGCGCCAGCGCTTCGTCCAGGCGCAGCACCGCGTCCATCTTCAGCAACTCGAAGCCGGGGATCGACAGTTCGCCGCCCAGGTTGAACAACTCGTGCTGGATCACGACCAGCAACTCGCGCACGTCGTCGGGCAACGGCTCGGCCAGCAGCACGCCGAGCGTGGAGTTGAGTTCGTCCACGTCGCCCATGGCGGCCACGCGCAGGTCGTCCTTGGGCACGCGGGTGCCGTCGCCCAGGCCGGTGGTGCCGTCGTCGCCGGTGCGGGTCGCGATTTGTGTGAGTCGATTGGCCATGGGGCGCATCGTAGCGCGCGGCACTTCTAGAATGCGGCTTTCGGCGTGTCGCCCCGTGCTGGCCGGGCTGCTCACGCTGACTACGCTGACTACGTTTTTGGGGGCCCCCGATGAACGCACCGATTCCCGTCCACGTGCTTCCCACCTTCGAGCCGCGCCCGGTGCCGGCGGCAATGTTGGAGGCGCTCAGGCAGCACTTCGGCACGCGCTGCTCGACCGCGCTGGCGGTGCGCGAGCAGCACGGCCGCGACGAGTCGCCGTTCGACGTGCCGCCGCCCGAGGCGGTGGTCTACGCCGAGAGCACCGAGGACGTGGCCTTCATCGTGAAGCTGGCCGACGAACACGCGGTGCCGGTGATCCCGTTCGGCGTCGGCTCGTCGCTCGAAGGCCACTTGCTGGCGGTGCAGGGCGGCGTCAGCATCGACCTGAGCCGCATGAACGCCATCGTGCGCGTCAACCCCGAAGACCTGACGGTGACGGTGCAGCCCGGCGTGACGCGCAACCAGCTCAACCGCGAGATCAAGGACGCCGGGCTGTTCTTCCCGATCGACCCAGGCGCTGACGCTTCGATCGGCGGCATGAGCGCCACCCGCGCGAGCGGCACGAACGCGGTGCGCTACGGCACGATGCGCGACAACGTGCTGGCGCTCACCGTCGTCACCGCGAAGGGCGAGGTGATCCACACCGGCACGCGGGCGCGCAAGTCCAGCGCCGGCTACGACCTGACGCGCCTGTTCGTCGGCAGCGAGGGCACGCTGGGCGTGATGACGGAGATCACGCTGAAGCTGTACCCGCTGCCCGAGGCGGTGTCGGCCGCGGTGTGCCACTTTCCGGACGTGGGCTCGGCGGTCAAGACGACGATCCAGGTCATCCAGATGGGCGTGCCGATTGCGCGCTGCGAGTTGCTCGACACGCACGCGGTGCGCGCCGTCAATGCGCACGACAAGCTGAGCTTGCGCGAGGCGCCGATGCTGCTGATGGAGTTTCACGGCAGCCCGGCCAGCGTGGCCGAGCAGGCGGCCACGGTGCAGGAGATTGCGAGCGAGTTCGGCGGCGAAGACTTTCAGTGGGCGACCACGCCCGAAGAGCGCACGCGCCTGTGGACCGCGCGCCACCGCGCCTACTTTGCCGGCCTGCAGATGAAGCCCGGCTGCCGCACGGTCACGACCGACACCTGCGTGCCGATTTCGCGCCTGGCCGATTGCGTGACGCAGGCGCTGGCCGAAGCCGAGGCCGCGGGCATCCAGCACTACCTGGTGGGCCATGTGGGCGACGGCAACTTCCACGTCGCCTACCTGATCGACCCGAACAACGATGCCGAGCGCGACACCGCCGAGCGGCTTAACAAGACGCTGGTCGAGCGCGCTTTGAGCATGCAGGGCACCTGCACCGGCGAGCACGGCATCGGGTTGCACAAGCAGGGCTTCCTGATCGACGAGGCCGGCGCCGGTGCGGTGGCGATGATGCGCACGCTCAAGCGCGCGCTCGACCCGAAGAACATCATGAACCCGGGGAAGATCTTCGCGTTGTAGGCAGGCGCGCCGTGCGGGCGCGGCGCCTGTGGCCCGACGGCCCGAGCGACTGAGTGGTGCCCCCGGCTACGCGGGTACGCGCGGCCACCCCCCGAGGGGGTCGCCGGCCGCTTCGGAGCGGCCGTGCGCTGGCCGGCTGGCTGCTCAATCGATCAACCGCAGCCCGTCGAAGCGGGCAGCGGCAGGCCATCAGTCGTTGTCGTTCGGCGGCGCCGGGACGGACCACCGCATCGTCACGTCGCCCGCGTTGTCGACACTTTCCAGGTGCACACCAAAGCCCCACAAGCGGGCCACATGCTTGAGCACTTCCTGGCCGCTGTCGTGCAACGGGCGCGCGTTGTGCTGCGTATGGCGCAGCGTCAGCGAGCGGTCACCGCGCAGGTTCACACCCCACACCTGAATGTTCGGCTCGCGGCTGCCGAGGTCGTATTGACGGCTCAGCGCTTCGCGCAGGCGGCGGTAACCAGACTCGTCGTGGATGGCCGAGACTTCGAGCTCCTTTTCGCGCTCGTCGTCGTTGATCGCGAACAGGCGCAACTCGCGCATCAGGTTGGGCGACAGGTACTGGCCGATGAAGCTCTCGTCCTTGTAGTTGCGCATGGCCTGGTCGAAGGTTTCGAGCCAGTCGGCGCCGGCCATGTCGGGGAACCACTGGCGGTCTTCATCAGTCGGGTGTTCGCAGATGCGCTTGATGTCGGTGTACATCGCAAAACCGAGCGCGTACGGGTTGATGCCGCTGTAGGCGCGGTGTCCCACCGGTGGCTGGTAGACCACGTTGGTGTGCGACTTGAGCCACTCGATCATCACGCCGTCGTTCAGGTGCCCGTCGTCGTACATCGTGTTGAGCAGGTGGTGGTGCCAGAAGGTGGCCCAGCCTTCGTTCATGACCTGCGTCTGGCGCTGCGGGTAGAAGTACTGCGCCACCTTGCGCACGATGCGCACGATCTCGCGCTGCCAGGGTTCGAGCAGCGGGGCATTCTTCTCGATGAAGTACAGCAGGTTCTCTTGCGGCTCTTCCGGGAAGCGTTTGGTGGCGGCCTCCTCAGCGGCCTTGCCGGCCTTCTTGGGCAGCGTGCGCCACATGTCGTTGACCTGCTGCTGCGCGTAGGCGGCGCGGTCTTTGCGGTCGGCGAGCTCCTGCGCGAGCGTCTTGCGGTTGGGGCGGCGGTAGCGGTCAACGCCGTGGTTCATCAGCGCGTGGCAGCTGTCGAGCAACTGCTCCACCGCATCCAAGCCGTGCTTCTCTTCGCAGCCGGTCACGTAGTTCCGGGCGTAGACGAGGTAGTCGATGATCGACGCCGCATCGGTCCACATGCGGAACAGGTAGTTGCCCTTGAAGAAGCTGTTGTGGCCGTAGGCCGCGTGCGCGATCACGAGGGCCTGCATCGCCATCGTGTTCTCCTCCATCAGGTAGCTGATGCAGGGGTTGGAGTTGATGACGATTTCATACGCCAGCCCCATGTGGCCGCGCTTGTAGTTTTTTTCGGTGGCGATGAATTCCTTGCCGTAGCTCCAGTGGCGGTAGTTCACCGGCATGCCGACCGACGCGTAGGCGTCCATCATCTGCTCGGCGGTGATGATCTCCAACTGGTTCGGGTAGGTGTCCAGGCCGAAGCGCGCCGCAGTGTCGCGGATCACGGTGTGGTACTGCTCGATCAGCTCAAACGACCAATCGCTCGGCGCGGGCAGCGGCTGCGCGGCGCGCGGCGGCTTGACCATGTCGGCCGCGCGCATCGCGCGACGGGTGGTGAGTTCGGACGGCTTCTGGCCATCGGTGGCCGTCGAGGGCCGAGTCGCGGTGGAGGTGCGTGTCATGTAGTTGCCTCCGCAAGCTTGCGCCACGCCAACCGTTGTGGGGTCGGCAACTTGACCGCATTTCGCTGGTCGATCCCCCCGAGGGGGTCCCTCGCCCTTCGCTTCATGCGGTCGCACCTTCCTTCTTGAACAACTCTCTGAACACCGGATAGATCTGCGCCGCCTCAGTCACCTTGCGCATCGCGAACGCCTTGGTCTGCTCGGCCAGTTGCGCGTATTCGTCCCACAGGTTCTGTTCTTCTTCGGCCACCTGCACGTAGGCAAAGTAGCGGCACAGCGGCAGGATCTTGTCGGCCAGCAGCTCGCGGCAGCGGCCACTGTCGTGGTGCCAGTTGTCGCCGTCGCTGGCCTGCGCACCGTAGATGTTCCATTCGCTCGTCGGGTAACGGGTGCGGGCGATTTCTTCCATCAGCACGAGCGCGCTGGAGACGACGGTGCCGCCTGTTTCGGTGGCGTGGAAGAAGTTCTGCTCGTCCACCTCCTGCGCCTGCGTGTGGTGGCGAATGAAGACGATGTCGATCTTTTCGTAGTGCCGCGTCAGGAACAGGTACAGCAGGATGAAGAACCGCTTGGACAGGTCTTTGCGGGCTTCGTCCATCGAGCCCGAGATGTCCATCAGGCAGAACATGACCGCCTTCGACGTGGGCACCGGCACACGCACGCGGCTGCGGTAGCGCAGGTCGATCGGGTCGAGGTACGGGATGCGGCCGATGCGGGCGCGCATGCGCTCGATCTCGGCTTCCAAGTCGTCGATCTCGCGCTTGAGCAGCGCCTGCTCGGGCTGGCGCTTCAACTCGGCGAGCCGGTCTTCGAGCAACTGCAGTTCGTGGCGCGGGCCGGAGCCGATCGCGATGCGCCGGCTGATCGCCCCACGCATCGAGCGCACGACGTGCAGGTTCGACGGGTTGCCGTCGCTGGAAAAACCGGCGCGGTGCGTCTTGAACTCCGGCGTTTCAGCGAGCGTGGTGCGCGTCAGGTTGGGCAGCGCCAGGTCGTCGAAGAAGACCTGCATGAATTCTTCTTTGCTGAGGTGGAAGACGAAGTCGTCGTCCCCCTCGCCGGAGTCGCTCGCCTTGCCGCCGCCACCCGATCCGCCACCGCCCTTCGGCCGCTCGATGCGGTCGCCGCGCACGTAGTCCTGGTTGCCCGGGTGCACCATCTCGCGCTGGCCGCCCTGGCCGTGGCCGAACACCGGCTCGCTGATGTCGCGCTTCGGGATGTGGATGTCTTCCCCATTGGCGATGTCGCGGATGCTGCGCCCATCGACGGCGCGCTTGACCGCCTCGCGGATCTGGTCCTTGTGGCGGCGCAAAAAGCGTTCGCGGTTGCCGATCGACTTGTTCTTGCCGGCCAGCCGTCGATCGATGATCTGTTGCAAGGCGTCTCCCTCAGCAATGACCCGCCGGAATCACGAACTCTTTCTGACGCGAAGGTACCACTCACACAGCAGGCGCACCTGCTTGCTGGTGTAGCCCTTGGCGACCATGCGAGTGACGAAGTCCTCGTGCTTCTTCGCTTCGTCGGCGCTGGCCTTGGCGTTGAAGCTGACGACCGGCAGCAACTCTTCGGTGTTCGAGAACATCTTCTTCTCGATCACCGTGCGCAGCTTCTCGTAGCTCGTCCAGGTCGGGTTGTTGCCAGCGTTGTTGGCGCGCGCACGCAGCACGAAGTTGACGATCTCGTTGCGGAAGTCTTTCGGGTTGCTGATGCCGGCGGGCTTTTCGATCTTCTCGAGTTCGGCGTTCAGCGAGCTGCGGTCGAACACCTCGCCGGTGTCGGTGTCGCGGTACTCGTGGTCCTGGATCCAGTAGTCGGCATACGTGACGTAGCGGTCGAAGATGTTCTGGCCGTACTCGCTGTAGCTCTCCAGGTACGCAGTCTGGATCTCCTTGCCGATGAACTCGGCATAGCGCACGGCCAGGTGCTCCTTGATGAACGCCAGGTACTTCTGCTCGGTCTCGGCCGGGAACTGCTCGCGCTCGATCTGCTGCTCCAGCACGTACATCAGGTGCACCGGGTTGGCGGCCACCTCGGTCGTGTCGAAGTTGAACACCTTCGAGATGATCTTGAACGCAAAGCGGGTGGAGATGCCGCTCATGCCTTCGTCCACGCCCGCGTAGTCGCGGTACTCCTGGTAGCTCTTGGCGCGCGGGTCGGTGTCCTTCAGGTTCTCGCCGTCGTAGACCAGCATCTTGGAATAGAGCGACGAGTTCTCGGGCTCCTTCAGCCGCGTGAGTACCGCGAACTGGCTCATCATTTTCAGCGTGCCCGGTGCGCAGGTGGCCTTGGCGAGTGACGACCCGCGCAGCAGCTTTTCGTAGATCTTGATCTCTTCAGAGACACGCAGGCAGTACGGCACCTTGACGATGTAGATGCGGTCCAGGAACGCCTCGTTGTTCTTGTTGTTGCGGAATGCCTTCCACTCGCTCTCGTTGCTGTGCGCGAGCACGATGCCGTCGAAGGGAATCGCGCCGAAACCTTCGGTGCCTTTGAAGTTGCTTTCCTGCGTGGCCGTCAGCAGTGGGTGCAGCACCTTGATCGGCGCCTTGAACATCTCGACGAATTCCAGCAGGCCCTGGTTGGCCAGGCACAGCCCACCCGAGAAGCTGTACGCATCGGGGTCGTCCTGCGCAAAAGTTTCGAGCTTGCGGATATCGACCTTGCCGACGAGGCTGGAGATGTCCTGGTTGTTCTCGTCGCCCGGTTCGGTCTTGGCGATGCCCACTTGCTTGAGCACCGACGGGAAGCGCTTGACCACCTTGAACTTGCGGATGTCGCCGCCGAACTCTTCCAGACGTTTCACGGCCCAAGGTGACAAGATGCGCTGCAGGTAGCGACGCGGAATGCCGTATTCCTTCTCCAGGATCGGGCCGTCTTCAATCGCGTCGAACAAGCCCAGCGGCGACTCGTTCACCGGCGAGCCCTTGATGGCGTAGAACGGCACGTCCTGCATCAACTGCTTCAGCCGCTCGGCGATGGAGGACTTACCGCCGCCCACCGGGCCCAGTAAATACAGGATCTGCTTCTTTTCTTCCAGCCCCTGCGCTGCGTGGCGAAAGTAGCTCACCACCTGCTCGATCGAGTCTTCCATGCCGTAGAACTCGGCGAAGGCAGGGTAGATCTTGATGACCTTGTTGGCGAACAGCCGCGACATGCGCGGGTCGTTGCGCGTGTCGATGCTTTGTGGTTCGCCGATCGCCTTGAGCATGCGCTCGGCGGCGGTGGCGTACGCAATGGGGTTGCGTTTGCACTCGGCGAGGTAGTCCTCGAGCGAGAGTTCTTCTTCACGGGTGCGCTCGAAGCGCGCGGCGAAGCTGCTGATGACGTCCATGCTGATCTCCTGGTTGGAAACCACAGAACCTCGACGATACAAGGCCCTGCGAGAGGGAAGTTCTGATGAAGTCCTGCGGGCTCCATCAGAGCTTTCCGTGTCAATCAGCAACGGCAGTGGGTCCGGTCAACTCTGAATCATCGCGCGTCTTGCGATCCTGCAAGAACCGGGGGCTTTGCCCCGCAGTTCGCAGCCGGCGCCTGACGCATTGTGAGCAAACAACGTGCCGACCGCCGTTGCGGTTGAATGACCACCGGCGAAAGAGCGTTGGGCGGCGTGCAAAGTTCCGCAGGAAAACTCAGCAGAGGTTTGGTTGTGTCCAGCTCAGCACCCCTTCGAGCCGACCGACCGACCGCCGTGCGAGCGTTGGTGGCGTTGCGGCGGGCTGGTGCCAAGCCGCGTCGATGTCTTGCACGGCTCAGGTTACTGAGGGTTGCACGCCGAGCCGCGGTGCGTCACGCGCCGCGCAGGCCCAGCTTCTCGAGCACGCCGTTGAGCTCGTCGAGCGAGCCGAAGCGGATCGCGACTTCGCCTTGTTCGCCGCGCCGGGTGCGCTTCTTCACGCGGATTTCCACCGCGGCGGTCAGCGCATCAGAGAGCTGCTGCTCAATGCGCAACAGCTCACGCGGCTTGTCGGCCTTTGAGCGCTGCGTCGACGTGTTGTGGGCGGGGTTGCCTGCGCGCGCGACCAGCCGCTCGGCCTCGCGCACGCTGAGCTTTTTGCCGACGATTTCATTGGCGCTGAGGATCTGCTGCGCGCCTTCCAGCGGCAGCAGGGCCCGCGCGTGGCCCATGTCCAGGTCGCCGGCCATCAGCAGTTGCTGCACCGGCTCGGTCAGGTGCAGCAGCCGCAGCAGGTTGCTGGCGGTGCTGCGCGAGCGGCCGACCGCTTGCGCCGCCTGCTCGTGTGTGAGTCCGAACTCGTCGGTCAGGCGTTTCAGGCCTTGCGCTTCTTCGAGCGGGTTGAGGTCTTCGCGCTGGATGTTCTCGATCAACGCCATCGCGGCGGCGGCTTCGTCGGGCACCTCCCGCACGAGCACCGGAACGTCGTCCAGCCCGGCCAAGCGGGCGGCGCGGGCGCGGCGCTCGCCGGCGATGATTTCGTAGCGCTCCGGCCCGACCGGCCGGACCAGGATGGGCTGCATGACGCCTTGCGCCTTGATGCTTTCGGCCAGCTCGTAGAGCGAGCCTTCATCCATCCGGGTGCGGGGTTGGTACTTGCCGGCTTGCAGTTGGCTGAGCCTCAGCACGTGGGGCGCGCCGGCCGGTGCGGCATCGGCGGTTTCGCCGGCCTCTTTGACGCGCGGGCCGAGCAGGGCTTCGAGGCCCAGGCCCAGGCCCTTGGGTTTTTTGGTGACCATTGCGGGATTGTCGGCGATCAATCCGGACGCAAGCCGGGGCCCGAGCCGAGCGGCCATCTCAGTCGGTTCACAAGCGAGGCGCCAGGCCAGGCGCGAGCTGGGTCAGCATCGCGTGGCCGTCGGGCCAATCGCCGAGGCCGGACGCGGCGTTGATGTGGCCGAGCGCGCCGATGGCGGTGTGCTCGCAGCCCCAGTCGGCGGCCAGGCGCGCGGCGCGTTCTGCGCTGCAGAACGGGTCGTCATCGCTGCTGACGACATGCGCCGCGAACGGCAGCCGGCGGCGCTCGATCGGGCGCCAGTTGAACAGGTTGGGCGGCGTGTCGGCGCGTTCGGTGTCGGGCGGCGCCACCAGCAGCGCTGCATGCACGCGCGCGACGTGTTGTGAGTGGGCGGCCCAGGCAGCGACCAGCAGGCAGCCCAGGCTGTGCGCCACCAGCACGGCGGCGGGGCCGTATGCGTCGGTGGCGTCGTTGGCGTCGGGGGGCTGTGGCGCAGCCGGCGTCGATTCCAGCAGCACTTCGTCGAGCCGCGCCATCCAGTCGCCGCGCCGGGGCCAGAGCCAGTCTGCCTGCTCGACGCGGCGGTAGCGGTGCAGCCGTTCCCAGCGACTTTGCCAGTGCGCGGCGTCGGAGTTCAGCCAGCCCGGCAACAGCAGCACGCGAGGCGGCTTTGATGACGCGGGAAGAGGCGCGGGCGGCGGGTTGGCGTTCACGCTGCCTGCCTTATGCTTCGAACTGGTTTCGGCCTGTGGATTGATCGGCGCTCTGGGGCGCCCTGCCGGCAGGCTGCCGGGAATCTGACGAGGAAACGATCATGGCTCACGTGGTGTTTGTGGACGGCCAAGAGGGCACGACCGGCTTGCGCATCCACGAGTATCTCGCGCAGCGCCCCGACATCGAGGTGCTGCGCATCGCGGCGGACAAGCGAAAGGACGCGGCTGAGCGGGCCCGGCTGCTGAACGCGTCCGATGTCGCTTTTTTGTGCCTGCCCGACGCCGCGTCGCGTGAAGCCGCGGCGCTGGTGACCAACCCCGCCACCTGCCTGATCGACGCCAGCACGGCGCACCGCACGGCCGCGGACTGGGTGTTCGGGCTGCCGGAGTTGTGCGCCGAGCAACGCGGGCGCATCCGCAGCGCGAAGCGCATTTCCAACCCGGGCTGCCATTCCACCGGCTTCATCTTGCTGCTGCGGCCGTTGGTCGATGCGGGGCTGGTGCCGGCGTCTCTAGCGCTGACGGCAACCTCGATCACCGGCTATTCGGGCGGCGGCAAGTCGATGATCGAGCAGTACCAGGCCGGGCCGGATGCCCGGCTCGACGCGCCCCGCCCGTACGGCCTGAAGATGGCCCACAAGCACATCCCGGAGATGACGTTGCACGGCGGGCTGAAGACCGCGCCGGTGTTCATGCCGATCGTCGGCCGCTTCTACAAGGGTTTGTCGGTGAGTGTGCCCTTGCATTTGTCGCAGCTCAAGCCCGGCACGACGGCTGAGCATCTGCAGGCGGTGTTCGAAGCGCGTTATGCGGGCGAACGCTTCATCCGCGTGATGCCGCTGCGCGACGCGGCGACGCTGGACAGCGGCTACTTCGACGTGCAGGCAGCGAACGACACGAACCGCGTGGACTTGTTCGTGTTTGCCGACGAAACCCGCGCTGTGGTGATGGCGCGTCTGGACAACCTGGGCAAGGGCGCGAGCGGCGCGGCGGTGCAGTCGATGAACGTGCACCTGGGGTTGGACGAAGGACTGGGGCTGTAGCGGCGCAGTCTTCCGCAGCCTTGCGGGCGCGATGCCGGTGCGGCAAGACGCGCCGCGCCTGTCAAGCGGCCGACGGGTCGTTCGTCCGGTAGTGGTAGCCGTAGGCGTCGGCAAAGCCGAGCCGGTGGTAGACGGCTCGCGCCGGGGCGTTGTCACCCTCGACTTGCAGATAGGCATGGCGCGCTCCGCGTTCGCGCGCGATGGCCAGCAGGTGCGCGCACAACAACCGACCGTGGCCTCGGCCGCGCGCGCTTTCGGCGGTGAAGATGTCGTACAACCCGACGAGGTCGGCCTCGAGCGCGAACTGCCCGCAAGCCACCCCCTGGCCTTCGACCAGGAGTTCGTAAGCGTGGAAGGGCACCGGCGCATTGGCCAGCCGCTGTCCGTGCGCCTGGCGCTGCGACAGCGGTGAGCCACGCAACGCGCCGACGCGCTGGGCAAACGGCTCCAGGCCGATCGCCTGCAGCGCCACGTTGGCGGGCAAGCGCGGGGCGCTGACGGCAGCGGTGTCGGCCAGCACCATCACGCGGGTGTCGTCGAAGCGGCGCCAGCCGCGTGCTGCGATCTGCCCGTCGAGTTCATTGGGCACCGTCATCGGTGTGATGCGCACGAGCAGCGGCAGGCCGGCTTCGGCAAACACCTGTTCGCTCAGGCGCAGTTTGATGTCGAGCGGCAATCGGCCGGCAGCCACCGCGTTCACGCACCGGGCGCGCTTGGCCTTGCCGGCCGAGAAGCGCAGCAGCCAGCCGTCGAGCCAGCGCTGCTGGGGCGGGGCGCTGGCGTTCAGCCCGGCGTCTTCGACACGCGACGCCAGCGTGGCGTCGAACCCTGGTTCAGAAAGTCGGTTCGGCATGCGCTGGCTTCAGCGTCTGCACACGCGCGACCATTTCGGTGGCGAATTCGATGAAGGCTTGCGCCCCTTTGGACGCCGGGTCGAACACCACGCCCGGCAGGCCGTAGCTCGGTGCTTCGGCCAGGCGCACATTGCGTGGGATCACGCTGGCAAACACCTTGTCGCCGAAGTGCGTCTTCAGCTGGTCGCTGACCTGCTGCTGCAAGGTGACGCGCGGGTCGAACATCACACGCAGCAAGCCGATGATTTGCAAGTCGGCGTTCAAGTTGGCGTGCACTTGCTTGATGGTGTTGACCAGGTCAGACAGCCCTTCGAGCGCGAAGTACTCGCACTGCATCGGCACGATCACGCCATGCGCGCTGCACAAACCGTTCAGCGTGAGCAGGCTGAGCGACGGCGGGCAGTCGATCAATACAAAGTCGTACTCGCTTTCCACGGCAGCGAGTGCTTGCTTCAGTCGCTTGTCGCGCCGATCCAGGGAGACGAGCTCGACCTCGGCGCCGGCCAGTTCGCGGTTGGCTCCGAGCACGTCGTAGCCGACCTTGGCGTTGCGCTGGCGCGCCTCAACGATGGATGCGCTCTCCAGCAGCACGTCGTAGATGCTGAGTTGCAGCGCGCGCTTGTCGATGCCCGACCCCATCGTCGCGTTGCCTTGCGGGTCGAGGTCGACCACCAGCACCCGCTGGCCGACGCGGGCGAGGCCGGCGGCGAGGTTCACGGTCGTCGTGGTTTTGCCGACGCCGCCTTTCTGGTTGGCGATGCAGAAGATTCGGGCCATCGGATGTGAGGTTGCAGGTGGTGGGGGCAGAGGGAGACGGCCCGACCAAGCGGTGGCTCCCGGCCCGATTGTGCTTGAAGGCGCCGGCCCGGACCGTGGCGGCAGGGCCACCCAGACGCTGCCGATCAGGGCTTGAGCAAACGGATGCCGAAGCCGATAAGGAAGACGCCAGCCAGCTTCTCCAGCGCCCACGCCAGCCGCGCGTGTCGCTTGACTCTGGCCGAAACGGCGTTGGCGAAGGCGCAGAGCGTCAGGCAGTACACCGCAGTGATGGTGGCGATGGTCAGCGCCATCACGCCGAAGGTGAGCATGCCTTGGTGGGCGGCCGGGTCGATGAAGAGCGGGAAGAACGCCATGTAGAACACGATCGCCTTGGGGTTCAGCAGGGTGATGAAGAACGCTTGCCGCCCGTAGCGGCTTGGTTCGATGTGGATCGGTGAGGCCGAGCCGGGTTTGGCAAAGAGCAGCCGCAGCCCGATCCAGCACAAGTAGGCCGCGCCGAGGTACTGCACGGCCTGGAAGACGGCCGGGTTGGCCGCCAGCAGTGCGGCAACGCCACCGACGGCCAGCCACAGCAACACCTGGTCGCCGATGATGACGCCCCCGGTGGCGGCCGCCCCGCCGGCAAAGCCGCCCTTGGCGGTGGAGGTGAGCAACGCAAAGGTTCCGGGCCCGGGCAGCGCGAGGAACAGCACGATGGTCGCGCAGAAGGCCGGGTAGTCTGAGATGCCGAACATAAGATTTCCTTGGTGCGTGCCAGCGGGGTTGAGGCGGGTCGCAGACTATCGCCTTGGCTTCATCCAGATCAGGCATCGCTCCGCGTCCAGGCCGGGCACGATGAGTGGTTCCACGTGAAACACGTCGATGGCTGGGGGCAGCTCCGTCAGCTCGATGGCGGGGTGCTTGCCTTTCATGGCCAGCCAAACGCCGGTCGGCGCCAGGTGGTGCTGCGTCTGTGCGACAAAGTCGGGCAGTGACGCGAAGGCCCGCGATGTGACGATGTCGAAAGCCGCGGCTTGCCACTCTTCGACCCGCCCGTGCACCGCGTGCAGATTCTTCAACGCCAGTTCAGCCGCGACCTGTTGGATGAAGGCGGCCTTCTTGCCGACGGTGTCGATGCACCAAACGTCGAGGGCCGGGTGGAGCGTTGCGATCACCACCCCTGGCAGGCCCGCGCCACTGCCGACGTCCAGAACCCGGCCGGTCGCCTGGGAAGCGAGTTGGCGCCGCAGCGGGTTCATCACGGCGAGGCAGTCGACCAGGTGCAGGTTCAGCATCTGGGCGGGGTCGCGCACCGAGGTCAGGTTGTAGGTGCCGTTCCAGCGCTGGAGCAGGGCGAGGTACTGGAGGAGGGCGTCGATTTGCGGCGGGTGCAACTCCAGGGCGAGCCCTTTGGCGGCATGCTGCAAGGCGGCCAGCATCTGTGGCTCAGCGTCGGACATCAAGCGGCGGCGTCGGCCGAGTGGTCGGACTCCAGCGGGCGGCCTGACGTTTCGGACATGGCTGACCCGCCGTGCGCGACGCGCCGCTTCTTGAGGTGCACGCGGAGCAGCGACAACGCGGCCGGCGTTATGCCGGAAATGCGTGACGCCTGGCCCAGCGTTTCCGGCCGGTGTTTGCCGAGCGTCTGGCGCACCTCGAACGACAGGGCTGCGACCTCGCCGTAGTCCATGTCGGCCGGCAGCCGCGTCTCCTCTTGTGCGGCCGAGCGCTGCACTTCTTCGTTCTGTTTGTCGATGTAGCCGGCGTACTTGGTCGCCACCTGCACCTGTTCGATCACCGCATCGGCGAGCGGCCGGCCGAGCTCGGCGCGCAGTGTTTCACGTGAAACAGCGGCGTCGGGCTGGGCCACGGCGTGCACCTGGGCGACGGCGTCGAAGTCGATGCCAGGGCGGCGGAGCAGGTCGACCAGCCGATATTCGTGCTCCAGCGCCTTGCCGAGCAGGCGCTCCGCGTCGGCCGCAGGCACCGACGCCGGCCGCACCCAGGTCGACCCCAGCCGCGCTGTTTCACGTGAAACAGCGTCGCGCTTGCGGTTGAAGGCGTCCCAGCGGGCGTCGTCCACCAGGCCGAGGCTGCGGCCGATCTCGGTCAGCCGCAGGTCGGCGTTGTCCTCGCGCAGTTGCAGGCGGAACTCGGCGCGGCTGGTGAACATGCGGTACGGCTCGGTTACGCCCTTGGTGATGAGGTCGTCCACCAGCACGCCCAGGTAGGCCTGGTCGCGCCGCGGCAACCACGCGGACGGTCGGCTGAACTCCGCCCCACGAACTTGAAGTGCCGCATTGATGCCGGCGAACAAGCCCTGCGCCGCCGCCTCTTCATACCCCGTCGTGCCGTTGATCTGCCCAGCGAAGAACAAACCGCGCACCGCGCGCGTCTCGAAGCTCGCCGACAGCTCGCGCGGGTCGAAGTAGTCGTACTCGATCGCATAGCCCGGTCGCAGGATGTGCGCCTGCTCCAGCCCGCGCATCGACTGCACGGCAGCGATCTGCACGTCGAAGGGCAGGGAGGTGGAAATGCCGTTCGGGTAGACCTCGTGCGTCGTCAGCCCCTCGGGCTCCAGGAAGATCTGGTGCGAATCCTTGTCGGCAAAGCGGTTCACCTTGTCCTCGATGCTCGGGCAATAGCGCGGCCCCACGCCGTCGATGAGCCCGGTGAACATCGGGCTGCGGTCGAACCCGGCGCGGATGATCTGGTGCGTCAGCGCGTTGGTGTGCGTGATCCAGCACGGCACCTGCCGAGGGTGCTGCTCGGCCGTGCCCATGAAGCTGAACACCGGCACTGGCTCGCCGGCCGGCGAGCCGTCGGGCTGCGGCATGCCGTCGCCAGGTTGTTCGGTCAGCACCGAGAAGTCGATCGAGCGGCCGTCGATGCGCGGCGGCGTGCCGGTTTTCAGCCGCCCTTGCGGCAGCTTCAGCTCCTTCAGCCGCGCCGACAGCGCAACAGAGGGCGGGTCGCCCGCCCGCCCGGCGGAATGGCTTTGCAGGCCGACGTGGATCTTGCCGTCCAGGAACGTGCCCGCTGTTAGCACCACCGCGCGCGCCACGAACCGCACGCCCATCTGCGTCACCGCGCCGACGACCCGGTCGCCTTGCAGCACCAGGTCGTCGCAGGCGCCCTGGAACAGCCACAAGTTCGGCTGGTTCTCAAGCCGGCGCCGGATCGCGGCCTTGTAAAGCACCCGGTCGGCCTGCGCGCGCGTGGCCCGCACCGCAGGGCCTTTCGAGCTGTTCAGGATGCGGAACTGGATGCCCGCCTCGTCGGTCGCCGCCGCCATCGCGCCACCGAGCGCGTCGACCTCTTTCACCAGGTGCCCTTTGCCGATGCCGCCGATGGAGGGGTTGCAGCTCATCTGCCCCAGCGTCTCGATGTTGTGCGTCAGCAGCAGCGTGGCCGCACCCATGCGCGCGGCGGCCAGGGCGGCTTCGGTACCGGCGTGGCCGCCGCCGACGACGATCACGTCGAACTCTTTCGGGAAGCGCATCTCTTGCCCCAACCTTTGTGCCTCAATTTTCAGCAAAGAGGATTGTAGGCAGCCGGGCTGCACAAGTCATGTACAAGCCCTGCAAGACGGCAGGCGCGACATCGGCGCGGCGCGCATCAAACCGCCGCGCCGTATGCTCTGCCGATGGATTGCCGAGAAGCCTGCGCCGCCTGCTGCATCGCCCCGTCGATCAGCAGCCCGATCCCTGGCATGCCGCAAGGCAAGCCGGCCGGCGTACGCTGCGTGCAGCTCGACGCCGATCTGAGGTGCCTGTTGTTCGGTTCGCCGCAGAGGCCGGCGGTGTGCGGCTCGCTGCGCCCGTCGCCGACGATGTGTGGCGACAGCCGCGAGCACGCGCTGCGTTGGCTGGGCAACATGGAGCGCTCTACCGCGCCAGATCGACACCTCGACGGCAGCCAGCACTCACACTGACTCGCCCTGCTGGCGCTCGCCGCCGGCCAGCACCATCTCGGTGTGGGGAATGCCGTCTTCCAGATAGCGCTCGCCGACGATCGCAAAACCGAAGCCGGCATAAAACGCCTCCAACCGCGACTGGGCTGAAATGCGGATGCCCAGCCCTGGGTGGGATTGCTGGCAATGCGCGACCGCGCGCCGCACCAGTTCGCGACCCAGCCCCGTGCCGCGAGCCAATTCGGTCGTGATCACGCGCCCGATCGATGGCTCGGTGTACTTCAGCCCGGGCGCGACAACCCGCGCATACGCCAGCGGCACGCGCGAACCCGGCGACCACGCGGCCAGGTGCTGCGAGTGCTCGTCGACACCGTCGGCGTCGAGGTACACACATTGCTGCTCCAGCGAGAACACATGCTGGCGCGCCATGAAGATGTTGTTCAGCTCCTGCACGCTCAACTCGTCGAAGCGGCACCAGCGCCAACGAAGCGCAATCGGCGACGCCTGCGGCAGCGGCGGGTCGGAGGGCAGAGGTTCGGGGGTCGTGGGCATGCGGGCAAGGTGGCGAGGGCAGCAAGGCGAAAAGCAGCCCTGCATTCTGCCGGGACGCGATCACGCAGAACCGAGGCCGCGACGATTCGCGCGACAGCACGTGCCCGGAAACCGAACGAACCGCGCGCCCGGGCCCGCACCAACTTGGGCCGCTCGCCATGCCGCACAACGCGCAGGACTGCGCCCCGGCGGTGCATCTGACCAAGATCAGCGCGATCCAGTGCGACCCAGCGCGACCCAGTGCGACCCAGTGCGACCCAGTGCGACCCAGTGCGACCCAGTGCGACCCAGTGCGACCCAGTGCGACCCAGTGCGACCC
>LGRD01000032.1 GCA_001263235.1 Methylibium sp. NZG
GCACGACAAGATGGCGCCGCCGTACAAGTTGTACCGGGTTGAGGTTGCTGACAACTCCGACCAGCCCGCCGCCCGCAACAGGTCGATGCCCAGGCCAATGCCCCACTGCAACGCGAACACGCCAGCAAAGATCGCCAGGTTGTAGGCCGACAAGGCACGGCCAGCCAAAGCAGCCGGAAAGGCCTGCCCGACGGCGGGCTGGGACAACGACACGAACGTGCTCGTCACACAAAAAAGCGCCCAGGACCAGGCCGTCGCAGCGGGCCCGAGCGCAATTGCCAGCACCAGCGCAATCAGGCTCAGCGGCACGCCGATCGTCAGCAAACGGTTCGCCGTCAAGCCGCGCGCAAACAGGCGCGGCACCACAGCCCCCCACGCCATGAAAGCCAGCAACATCGCAGAATTGATGGCAAACAGACCTTGAGCCGCTTCGTTCGGCGTCCAACCGCACACGCGCACCAACCACGGCCCCGCCCACAGCGACTGAACCGCCACCAGCCCGCCGTAGTTGAAGAACCCCATCGGCGCCAGTTGCACGAATGTCGGGTGGCGGAACACCTGGGCATAGCCGGCTTCACCCGGTGCGGCACGCGCAGCCGGCGGCGCATCTCGCGGCACCAGCCAGGCGATGACCAGCAGCGACAGCGCCACCATCACAGCAATGAACCAGAACAAGCCCCGCCACCCTAGCGACGGCAACAGCCACTGCACCGGCAGGGTCGATGCGACCATGCCGAGCGAGCCCGTCATCAGCATCCAGGAGTTCGCGCGGAGCTGCGCCACCGGGCTGAAGCTGCGCCGAAACAACGTCATCGGCGCCATCAGGCAGGCGGCCAGACCCACGCCGATCAGGCCGCGCGCCAGCGTCAGCCCCAAAAAGCTGCGCGCCATCGCAAACGCGGCGCAGCCCAGCACCGCCACCGCCAGGAATGCCAGCAGGACGCGGCGCGGGCCGAACCGGTCGAGTGCGCTGCCGAGCGGCAACTGCATTGCCGCAAAGCCCAGAAAGTAAGCGCCGGCAAGCAGGCCCAGGTCCCCAGAGCTGAGTTGCAACTCGGCGCTGAACTGCGGCGCCAGCGTGGCGGTGACCGCGCGTACGAGTGCAGAGAAAAAGTAGGCGAAGGCAAAACTCAGAAACACCGCCACCGCCTGCCGCACGGGCAGCAAGGCCGATGTCGACCCGCCGGCGCTGGTCATGACCGCCGCCAGGCAACGGGCGAACCCGCGCACCGCCTGTGAACCGGCGCGGTGAAGCATCGCGATGCCGACGCACTCCTCATGAAGGCAGCTTCAGCCCGTCGAAGAAGACGGCGGCCGTCTCCGGCGCCAGCGAGGCGCCGATGGCATGCGCCTGGTAGACACGCAGCCCCTTTACGAAGAACGCTGCCTGCTCCTGCACCGCCACCCCGTCGGGCAGCCGCCCCGTCATCGAAACGCGCGCCGACTGCGGGTTGGGCGTCATTCCGCTGACCTGCAGGGGTTGGCTGTCCAACTGCTGCCCCGAGATATTGCGCAAGGCCGCAGCGCGAAGCTCTGCCAGCACCGTGGCGACCTGCGCGGGATCGGCCACATCCAAAAAGCTCACTGCGAACGTCACGCCAGCCGCCGAGCACACCAGCATCTCCATGCGCGCCGAGTTGCCCGCCACCACCACCACTCGCGCGTGGCGGTCTGGCCGGCACGGGAACTGGGCGACCACGCCGGTGCCCTCGAGCCGCACTTCGCGCCAATCCAGAGTGGGGGAACAGCCGGTAACCACAAGTGCGGCCACCAGCGCGGCAAACAGCGCGGCAAACAGCGCGGCCAACGGCGCGGCCGACAACGTCGGCAAGCCGAGGCGAGACAGTGTCATCCGCCGATTATCCGGCCCGCACTCCTGTGCGAACTGCGATGCACCCAGCCACGGCTGGCCCACAATTCGCCGCATGACTGAGCCCACCTCTGCTGAAGCGCCGCTGCCGCTGGCCGGCGTGCGCGTGCTGGACCTCTCGCGCGTGCTCGCCGGCCCGTGGTGCACGCAAACGCTGGCGGACCTGGGGGCCGATGTGATCAAGGTCGAGCGCCCGCCCAGCGTTGGACACCCCAGCGGCCACCCCGGCGGCGACGACACCCGCGGCTGGGGCCCGCCATTTCTGAAAGACCGCGACGGCGCCGACACCGGCGAGGCCGCCTACTACCTCGGCGCCAATCGCAACAAGCGCTCCATCACCGTCGACATCGCCCAGCCAGCGGGCCAGGCGCTCATCCGCAGCATGGTGTCGCGCAGCGACGTGTTCGTCGAGAACTACAAGGTCGGCGACATGGCGCGGTACGGTTTGGATTCGGACAGCCTGCTGGCGCTCAACCCCGCCCTGGTCTACTGCTCGATCACCGGCTTCGGGCAGACCGGCCCGTACCGCGACCGCGCCGGCTACGACTACGCGGTGCAAGGCATCGGCGGGCTGATGAGCGTGACCGGTCCGTCGCGCGCCGAGATCGCCGACGACCAGCCCGGCGGCGGCCCGCAGAAGGTCGGCGTCGCGGTGGCCGACCTGTTCACCGGCATGTACGCCACCGTCGCGATCCAGGCCGCGCTGCGCCACCGCGACCGCACCGGCCAGGGCCAGGCCATCGACATGGCGCTGCTGGACACGCAGGTCGCGATGCTCGCCAACCTCGGCGCCAACTACCTCACCACCGGTGTGGCGCCGCAGCGCGCCGGCAACGCGCACCAGAACATCGTGCCGTACCAGGTGTTCGAGGTGGCCGACGGGCACCTGATCCTCGCCGTCGGCAACGACAGCCAGTTCGTCAAGTTCTGCGGCGTGGCCGGCCTGCGCGACATTCCGGCCGACCCGCGCTTTGCGCGCAATGCCGAACGCGTCCGCCACCGCACCACGCTGGTGCCACTGCTCGCCGCGGTGATGAAGACTCGAACACGCGCCGACTGGCTCGCCGCGCTCGAAGCCGCCAAGGTGCCGTGCGGCCCGATCAACGACCTGGCCGAAGTGTTTGCCGACCCCCAGGTGCGCGCCCGCGGCATGACGGCCGAGATGCCGCACCCGCTGGCCGGCACGGTGCGGGTGGTCGCCAGCCCGATACGCCTGTCGGCCACGCCGGTGCAGTACCGCCGCGCGCCGCCGCTGATGGGCCAGCACACCGATGAGGTGTTGGCAGACTTGGGGCTCGACGCGGCGGCCGTGGCCTCGCTGCGCGCGTCCGGCGCTGTCTGAGGTCGCGCGGCTGCGATCTCGCCGTTGCGGTCTCGCCGCTGAGTTGGGATGAGCGCAGCGGAGCGCCGTCCGTGACTTTCAAACGCCCTGCCCGCGCGATACCACCGTTTGTGATTTCCGCACCCCCCGTACTTGCGGGGAAATCACGCTCAAAGGGCTGGCGCGATGTGCCAATGCATCGCAAACTCTCCTCACGTTTTGTAACGCTTGGCCGGTGACCCTCCGCAGATCGGGCCCGGGCGAGAACCGTGTGAAGGAGGAAGAACGGTATGGACATGTCCGAAATCATTCGCACGCCGGCTCCGTCGGGCGTGGTGCTGGCCGCCGTTGTCGACGCCGAGCGCAGCGACCCGCAACGCTGGCACGAGCTGGTGTCCGAGATCGGCGCCGAGATCGCCGGGCCGCTGACGGCGGCGCTGGAACGTATCCACTCGCTCACCACCACCGGCTGCATCGACCGCGCGAGCCTGAAGGCGCTGCGCGAAGAGGTCGAGCAGGCACGGCATGCCGGCATGCTGGGGCAGCAGCTGTCGCGCCTGGCCACCGGGCGGCTGCGCCAGTCGCACGAGAGGCTGCAACTGGCGACCACCTTCAAGTCGGTGCTCGCGCACCGCAACCGCGAGACGCTGGCGCGCGGCATTGTGCTCAAACCGGTGCTCAAGTCGGCCGAGGTCATCGTCGACGCTTCGCTGCTGTTCAGCCTGTTCAACACCACGCTCGACTGGGCGCTGGCGAACGCGCGCTCGCAGATCGAGTTCACCATCGACATCATGTCCTGGCCGGCGCACGCGCGCCTCACCTGCCACTTTGCGCACCGCCCGGCCGATGAACTGGTGAAGCCAGGGGCGGCCGACGCCGTGCCGCCCGGCCTGAACGCGCTGACCTGGCGCATGCTGGAGCAGACCGCATCGACCATGGGCTTGCCCGTGCAACGCACCGACAAGGCGGGCAGCACCACGCTCACGCTGGAGTTCCCGCGCACCGCGCACGACGAGATGGAAGGCGTCAGCACGATGGAGTTCGACGACGGTTTTGCGCCGTCCACCAACTCCAAGCCGCTGGCGGGCAACCACGTGTTGGTGGTGTCGTCGCGCCGCGAGATGCGCACGCTCATTCGCGACGCGCTGAAGAACATGGGCCTGGTGATCGACTTCGTCAACTCGGTCGATGAAGCGTCGGACTTTTGCCGCGACGGCCTGCCGCACGCCATCGTCATCGAGGCGATCCAGAACGGCGAGCGGTTCGGCAAGTTCCGCGACGAGATCGTCGCCGAGGTGCCCGACTTCGCGTTCATCGAGATCATCGAAGAAGGCAACACCTTCGAGATGTCGGGTTTCAGCGGCTCGCGCATGGCGCGCGTGGGGCGCGACGTGATCGCCAACTCGCTGCCGTCGGCGCTGATGTTCGAGCTGTCGAAGAGCCTCTGAACCCGAGAACTCAGGCCGGCCAGCTGAGCCGCCGGCTCTGCGCTCAGCCGCCGCAGACCACCGTTCGCCCTGAGCCTGTCGAAGGGTCAGGGCGAACAGAGGATCGCGGCGCAAGGCGCCTCAACCGCCCTGCTTGAGCGCGCCGAACACCTTCTTCAGAATCGCGCTGCCGGTGCCCACCGGGTCTTTGCGGATCTTGCGTTCCTCTTCGCCGATCATCAAGAACAGGCCGTCGAGCGCGCGCGTGGACACGTACTGCTCGATGTTCGCGTCTTCCTTCTTCATCAGCCCCAGGCCGGCCGCTTTCGATGCCACCGAGTTGTACTTGGCGGCGAGCGAGACCTTCTCGGTCGCCTGCGTCACGATGGGCAGAAACTTGACGCCCAGCGGCTCGCGCGTCTTCTCGGCAAAAAACTGCGTGACCGAGTTGTCGCCGCCCTTGACGACCTTCAGCGCGTCTTCCACGCTCATCGCCTTGACGGTGCTCACGAGCAGCGCCTTGGCTTCGGGCATCGCGGCCTCGGCGGCGCGGTTCATCGCCGTCACGAGCTGATCGAGCCGCTTTTGCTGGCCGGTGGCCTTGAGGATCTTGGCCGCGTCGTTCAGGAAGCCCGGCAGCGGGATGCGCACCATCGGGTTGCCCAAAAAGCCGTCGGTCTTGCCGAGCAGGCCGACGGCGGCCAGCGCGCCGCGCTCCAGTGCCGCGCGCACGCCGGTGGCGGCGTCAAATTCGGTCAGGCTGGCCGCGTGAGCATGGCTGGCCAAGCCGACGAAGCTCCAAGCGCCTCCGACCACACCGACCGCTGCCGTAAACTTTCTGCGTTGCATGAGATTCCTCCGATGACTGTCGCCCGCCATGTTGCCGCCGCCGTACTTGCCCTGACGCTCGGTGTGGGAACTTATCTGATGCTGGACGGGCAAACGTCGCGCGAATCGTCAAGAGAAGCGGCCCCGAGTGTGGCGTACACCCTGCTCGACGGCACGCCGTCGAGCATCGATTCTCTGCGCGGCAAGGTGGTGCTGGTCAACTTCTGGGCAACGAGTTGTGCGGTGTGTGTGCGCGAGATGCTGCAGATCGTGGCGACGCACGAGCGCTTCAAGGCGCGCGGCTTCGAGACGCTGGCGGTGGCGATGAGCCACGACGCTCCAGCCTCGGTGGTGCACTTTGCCCAGTCGCAGCGGCTGCCGTTCGGCGTGGTGATCGACAACACCGGCACGGTTGCGCGCAGCTTCGGCGACGTGCGGCTGACGCCGACCACGCTGCTCATCAACAAGCGCGGCGACATTGTCAAGCGCGTGGTGGGCGAGCCGGACTTCGTGGCCCTCGACAGGCTGGTGGAACAGCTCCTCGCCGAGATTTGACGGCAAGCGCCGCCCGCCGACCGCCGACGGTCGACCCCCGAGCGGGTTACAGCCAGAGCCAGAGCAGCATCAGCGCAAGGACGGCCACAGCGATCGTCCCGACTGAGCGTGCGTCCGCATCACGCGCCGATTCGGGCAACAGCGGCCGCACGATGTGGCGGTAGAACCCCGTCGCGCGGTAGTCGTCGGGTCGCCGCAGCCGCTCGCCCACCGGCCGGGCGCCTGGCGCGCGCATTTGCTTGAGGCGCGGCTCCAGCGCGTCGAGCATCGGCATCGCGTCTTTCAGTGACGGCGCCACCACGGTGTGGCCGCAGCGGTCGCACACGCTGGCGCGCGTCGGGTCCACCGCATCGCCGCAGCCGCGGCAGGCCCACCGCGCCAGGCGCGCCTCGTCTTCGGGCAGCGGCAGGGCATGCCGCACCGTCACCGAGGCCATCAGCCGCTGCAGGTCGAGCGCGACGAGCGGGCTGGCGCAGTGGCTGCAGGCCTCGCTGGCCCCAGCAACGGCACCGGCGGGCAGCGGTGCGCCGCAGTTCAAGCAGGTCGCATCGCGGTGCTCCGAGCGCAGCGTCGTGCGGTCGCGCGGGCTCAGTGGGCGGACGAGGCCGCGCTCGGCGAGCAGCAGCGCGTAGGTCTGGTAGTGGCCGTGCGCCTTGGGGCATTCGTGCGCCGCGGTGCGGCCGAAGCGCGTGAGGTTGCGCACCGGCTTGAGGTCCGCCGAGCAGCGCGGGCAGGTGAGCGGCAGCCGCAGTGCCTGAGCCGCGCCGCCGGTCGGAGGCGCCGCCGCCGAGGTGTCGGCATGCATGTGTCGCAGCAGCGATATCCAGCCCAGGCCCGACAGCCGCACCGACTCCAGGTCGTCGATCCACACCAGGTGGCAGGCCGCGCAAAGGTCCATCTCGATGCGCTGGCCGTAGTGGCCCTCCAGCGTCACCGCGCGCATCGGCGCGCGGCAGTGCGTGCAGCTCAGGCGCTGCTTTACAGGGTGCGGTGAGGGATCAATAGCGCTTCTCGCCGGGCACGCTGGCGTCGGCCGCCAGCGGGGCGCGTTGCGCCACCCTTGCGTACAACGGGGTGAAGTCGGGCGCAGTGGCGTCGATCAGGTTCTGGAACGAGTCGATCACGAAGTAGCTCGCCTGGTAGCGGTCGATGCGGTAGAGCGTGCGCATGATGCGCTCCACGTCGAAGCCGATGCGCTGCGGCTCGGTGCTCCGCACGCTGTGGCGCAACTCGCCCGCCGACGACAGGATGCCCGCGCCGTAAGCCCGAACGCCCTCGGGCGTGTCGATCAGCCCGAACTCGACCGTGTACCAATACAGCCGCGCCAGGTACTCGCACGATTCGAGCCGGCTCGCCTTCAGCCCGCCGGCGCCGTAGGCCTGCATGTAGTCGGCGAACATCGGGTTGAACAGCAGCGGCACATGGCCGAACACATCGTGGAACACGTCGGGCTCGACGACGTAGTCGAACTCTTCCGGTTTGCGCAGCCAGCCGGTGGCGGGGAACTTGCGTTTGGCCAGCAGCGCGAAGAACGCTTCTTCAGGAATCAGACCCGGCACCGCCACCACCTCCCAGCCGGTGGCGCGGTGCAGCCGATCGCTCAATTCGTCGAAGCGCGGGATGTGCGTGGGCGAGCCGAGTTGCAGCACCGCCTGGATGAACTCGTCGCATGCGAGCCCGGGCAACTGCGCCGCCTGGCGTTCGTACAGGCGCCGGTACAGGTCGTGCTCGGCGGGCGTGTAGGCGGCCCAGTCTTGCGCGCAGGTGTAGTCGGCATTGGCCTGCGCGTAGTCGCCGCGCGGCGGGCGGTCGCCTTGGCCATACGTTACCGGGGCCACGCCCTGGTTGATGCCCGAGTGGAAGTCGATCGAAGGGTTCATGGCGCGCTCAGCGGGTCGCAGGCGTGTCACTCAACACACCGCGCCGCACCTGGTCCAGCTCGATGCTCTCGAACAGCGCGCGGAAGTTGCCTTCGCCGAAGCCCTGGTCGCCCTTGCGCTGAATGATCTCGAAGAAGATCGGCCCAATCACCGTCTGCGTGAACACCTGCAGCAGCAACTCGTTCGGCGCGCCCTGGTGCGTGGCGCCGTCGATCAGGATGCGCAGCCGCTTCAGGTCTTCCAGCCTTTCGCCATGGTTGGGCAGGCGCTTGTCGACCAGGTCGTAGTAAGTGGCTATCGTGTCCTGGAACAGCACGCCCTGCTGCTTCATGCCATCGATGGTGGTGTAGATGTCGTCGGTGCCGAGTGCGATGTGCTGGATGCCCTCGCCTTGGTACAGGGCCAGGTACTCGGCGATCTGGCTCTTGTCGTCGGAGCTTTCGTTGATCGGGATGCGGATCTTGCCGCATGGGCTCGTCATCGCCTTGCTCTTCAGGCCAGTCAACTTGCCTTCGATGTCGAAGTAGCGCACTTCCCTAAAGTTGAAGAGTCGCTCGTAGAAGTCGGCCCACTCCTTCATGCGGCCGCGGTGGACGTTGTGCGTCAGGTGGTCGATGTAGGTCAGGCCGTTGCCTTTGGTGCTGGGCTGGGCCGCCGCACCGGTGCCTGCATCGGCAAGCGGCACGAAGTCCACGTCGTAAATGCTGATGTTGCCGATGGCGCCTGCTGCTGCGCCGTCCTTGCCGTGCCAGCGATCGACGAAGTAGATCAGCGAGTCGCCGATGCCCTTGATGGCCGGGATGTTCAGCTCCATCGGGCCGGTGTGGTTGTCGAAGCCCCAGGCGCCGAGTTCGAGTGCGCGCTCGTAGGCGAGCTTGGCGTCCTTCACGCGGAAGGCCATTGCGCACACGCTCGGGCCGTGCTGGCGCGCGAAGCGCTGCGCGAACGAATTCGGCTCTGCGTTGATGATGAAGTTGACGTCGCCCTGGCGGTACAGCGTGACGTTCTTGGTGCGGTGCTTGGCTATTGCGCTGAAGCCCATCGTCACGAACAGCTCGCCCAACGCAGCGGGGTCGGGCGCGGCGTACTCGACGAACTCGAAACCGTCGGTGCCCATCGGGTTGTCCCAGGGGGTGAATTGCATGCTGGCTCCTGTGCGGTTCGGTGGTTGGTCGGGTCGCGGGTCGATCCACTTTTGTCGACCCGGCGCGTCGTCTGGCAGCGCTTGCGAGACTGTAGGGTCCGCGACTCGCAGGTTTTGTGCAAGTTGCTGGCGTGGGCTGGCCGTCGGCGCAGGGAACCTGCACAATCTGCCGCATGGACGGCAAGACCGAGCTTGATGCCATCGATCGGCGCATTCTTCGCGCGCTGCAAGCCGACGGCCGGCTGACCTACGACGTGCTCGCCGGCCAGGTCAGCCTGTCGCCGTCGGCCACCTTGCGGCGCGTCAAGCGGCTCGAAGAATCGGGCGTGATCAAGGGCTACGTGGCGCTGGTGCCGCCCGAGCGCGTCGGACTCGGCCTCACGGCGTACCTGAACGTGCGGCTGGAGAAGCACTCCGAGGTCCACAAGCGCAACCCGATGGACCTGTTTCGCGCCTCCGTGCAGGCTTGGCCCGAGGTGGTGGAATGCGCCGCGCTCACCGGCGAGATGGACTACCTGCTGCGCGTCGTCGTGCAAGACATGGCGCATTACTCGCGCTTCATCATGGAGACGCTGCTCAAGCACCCGAGCGTCGAAGACTGCAAGACCAGCTTCGTGCTCGACCGGGTGAAGAACACCACCGCCGTGCCGGTGTGAACGCGAGGCGTGGGGTGTTTACGCAGGAACACCCCTGCCGACCCACCGTTCTGCCGCCGGTGGATTCGCGAAGATCAACGCCGGCTCAGCGGTCCGAGTCAGCGGCCCTTAGTCAGCGGTCCGAGCGGCCGATGACCTTGTAGACCGTGGCGCCCAGCACCGCGCCGACGATCGGTGCGACCCAGAACGCCCACAACTGCGCCACCGCCCAGTCGCCCACGAACAGCGCCACGCCGGTGCTGCGGGCGGGGTTGACCGAGGTGTTGGTGACCGGGATGCTGATCAGGTGGATCAGCGTCAGGCACAGGCCAATGGCCAGCGGCGCAAACCCGGCCGGTGCGCGTTTGTCGGTCGAGCCGAGGATGACGATCAGGAACATCATCGTCATCACCACTTCGCAGACCAGAGCCGCCACCAAGCTGTACTTGCCCGGTGAGTGAGCGCCGTAGCCGTTCGAGGCAAAGCCGTCTGCCAGCTTGAAGTCCGCCTTGCCGCTGGCGATGAGGTACAGCACGCCGCCGGCAACGATGGCGCCGGCCACCTGCGCCACGATGTAGGGAAGCAGCTTGCTGCCCTCGAAGCGCCCGCCGGCCCACAGCCCGATCGACACCGCGGGGTTCAGGTGGCAGCCCGAGATGTGTCCAATGGCGTAGGCCATCGTCACGACCGTCAGCCCGAAGGCCAACGACACGCCCGTCAGCCCGATGCCGACACCGGGGAAGGCGGCGGCCAGCACGGCACTGCCGCAGCCGCCCAGCACGAGCCAGAACGTGCCGAAGAACTCGGCGCCGTATGCTTTCATGGAAGTCTCCTCAAGTGGTTGTCGTTGTGGTCGCGTCCCCGCGTCAGGCAGGACTGCATCAGTGGCCCGTGTAGCAATGCCGTGAAGCCAGGCTGCCTGGGCACCGCCGTTGCGCGACTGCGTTGAAGTTACCACGCCACAACGACGTGCTGCGACACACGGCTGCACCGCTTGCCGCTGTGCTCACGCGACCCAGCAAGGCCGGGCGGCGCTTGGCGGGCACAGCGATCAACCGGGCATCAGCGCTCGATCTCGTCGATCAACTTCATCGTCGCGGCCGGCGACTGGTTGAGCAGCGCGGCGATGGCGGCAACGTCGTCGGGAATCGCGGCGTTGTCCCAACCGTACGCCGTGTGGCGCGCCAGCCGCACGGCCAACGCCACGTTGCGCACACTCGCCTGCTCGGCGTGCGCGTCGTCGCTGATGCGGACCAGCAACTCGGGCAGCCGCCAGGCTTTCATGAGCGATTGCTGCAGGTCGGCCAGCTCGATGTTGAGCAACTCGCGCTGCACCACGCTCGACCGCAGCGCCGGGTCGGCCTGCTGGGCGTGCCGGATCTGCAGTGCCAGCGCCGGGGCGTGGCACCACAGCAGCATCTCGGCAAAGTCGTGCAGCAGCGCGGCCTCGTGGATCACCGCGGCGTCGTGGTCGTGCCGGTGTACCGCCAGCCCGAGCGCAAAGCTGGCGGCGCGGTGACTGCGCCGCACGGTGTCGCGCAAGCCCTCGAGCGCTTCGGGCTCGTCGGCCAGACGCTGCTCGACCGTCGGCTGCGGCCCGAACGCGCGGAAGAAAGGCGAGATGCCCATCATCACCAACGTGGCGATCACGGTCTCGGGGTCGGTGACGATGCGGCTGCCGCGGTGCGTGGCGGCGTAGGCCAGCACCTTCACCGTCATCAGCGGGTCGGCGGAGATCATCTCGCCGATCGTGTTGGCGTCCAGGTCGTCTTCGTGCGGGCGCATCGCCTCTAACGCCTCGGCGGTGTCGGCCAGGATCGGGATCTCGGCCGCCATGAAGTGGGCTGTCCAGGCGCGCAGGTCGGGCAGGGCGCGGGTCAGCGGCGAGGAAGGAAGCAAGTTCAGGGTCGTCATGGCGAACCCCAGGAAGAGTGATCGTCCTCTCTTATCGACATGCCAGCGGCGCGCTTGAGGGGGCGCAGCCTCATGCCGACAGCAGGTGCCCTTCCTCGGGGTTGACGCGGCCATCGAGTAACGCAAGGTAGACGCGCTCGACAGCCGCCTTGCCGCTGCCGCGCACCACGCGCATCCACGGGTTGTGGGCGTCGGTCACCGGCGCCATGAAGGCTTGCCAGGCGTCGTCGGTGCGCTGCTGCAACCCGGCCGGGCCCCAGTCCGCCATGCGTTTCTTGATCTGCGCGGGGGCGAAGAACAGCGTCGGCCGTGGCCCGGGCAAGCCCTTGCCGCTGCCCAGCGCGTCCCAGTGCGTGCCGCCCACCGAGCAGCTGTAGGCGAGTTGCGCGCCGAAGTGCGTGTGTACCGCGGCGCGTGCCGCGGCGTCGCCGCTGAAGTCGACGTAGACGGTGGGTGCGCTGGCCGGAAGCGTGGCCACGGCGTCGTACGGCAGCACCTCGTCGTAGCAGCCGAGGCGGCTTGAAAAGCCCAGGTTGCCGTTCGACGTGAGCCCGACGATGCGCACAGCCGCGGCCGACCCGCGCCGCCGCGCCAGGCAGAACGCAGTGCCGTACGCCGTCTTGCTCGACGCGCTGGAGAGCACGACGGTGCGAGCGCCGAAGAACGCGTTGTCGGCCAGGAAGTCGTCGATCAGGAACGAGGTGATGAACAGCGGCCGCAGCAGCGCCTGCTCGGCTTCGCGCGAGGGCTGGTACGCCGCGTCGGTGCTGCAGCGGACGTAGCGGTTGTAGACCGCGTGCAGTTCGCGCCGGTGTTCGGCGCCGTCGACGAAACCGCTGTCCGAAGTGCGCGTGGGCTGCAACACCGCCTCGTCGGCCATCGGCCAGTAGCCGTAGAAGCGCTCGCCCACCGCCACGCCGTCGGCGCGCGACTCAACCGCGTCGGCAAACCCCCACACCGGGATGCAGCCGGTGGCCCCGTTGCCGGTGGGGAAGAAGCCCCAGTAGTTCATCGACTCGCCGAACGCGGCGTAGGTGATGTTGTTGGAGGTGAGCGCGAACGAGTCAATCCGAAAGCGCGCCTGGCCGTCCGCCAGCGGCTCGCGCTCAGCGCTCAGCCACTCGGCGCGGCGGAGGTTTTTGCGGTCCACGACGAAGGTGCTGGTGCTCATGGTGGGGTCTCCGGGCGCGCGGCCGTGGCAACGCTTGCCTCGCCTACGATGCAGTATCGCCGCTGCGGGCCGCCGCACACCACACCTCGTCAACCCTGTCACCTGCGAGACGCGTCTCCATGAGCATCGACAAACCCGTGCCCACCGTCACTTTGCCCGACGGCCAAACCGTGCCGGCGCTCGGCCTGGGCACCTGGCGCATGGGCGAAGACGCAAGCCAGCGGCCAGCCGAGGTCAAGGCGGTGCGCCGGGCGATCGAGATGGGCTACCGCGTCATCGACACCGCCGAGATGTACGGCGAGGGTGGCGCCGAAGAGATCGTCGGCCAGGCGGTTGCGCAGGCGTTGACCGCGGGCGACGTGAAGCGCGAAGAATTGTTCATCGTCAGCAAGCTCTACCCGCACAACGCCAGCCGCGCCGGCACGCGCGCGGCGTGCGAGCGCAGCCTGACGCGGCTGGGGCTCGGCCACATCGACCTGTACCTGCTGCATTGGCGTGGCCAGCACGCGCTGGCCGACACGGTGGCGGCGTTCGAGCAACTCAAGGCGCGCGGGCCGATCCGCCACTGGGGCGTGAGCAACTTCGACAACAGCGACATGGACGAACTCGCCGAGGTGCACCACGGCGAACACTGCGCGACGAACCAGATCTACTACTCGCTCGGGCAGCGCGGGCCTGAGTTCAGCCTGCTGCCGCGGCTTCGTGCGCAGGGCATGCCGGCGATGGCGTACAGCCCGATCGACCAAGGCTCGCTCGCCACCCACCCGGTGCTGCGCCGCATCGGCGAGCAGCGTGGCGCCACCGCCGCGCAAGTGGCGCTGGCCTGGGTGTTGGCGCAACCCGGTGTGATGGCGATTCCAAAGGCGGTGCAAGAGTCGCATCTGCGGGACAACTTGGCCGCCGCGGGGCTGGTTTTGACCGCGCAGGACCTCGCGGCGATCGAACAGGCCTTCCCGCCGCCGCGTCGCAAGACCGCCTTGGCGATGCGCTGAGCTGGATTCAGCGCCTGTTCAAAAGAGAACGCGCGCCGGCCTGTCGACCGGCGCGCGACTTTGCTCCCTCGACGTAAGCACTACAGCCGCTTGACGCCTGGCAGCCAGCCGACGAGTTTGCCGTCGAGGTACAGCGCACCCTCGGGCGCGCCGGCCTCGGCGTGGAACTCGAGTTGCTGCGCTGCGACGGCTCGGCGCGCGGCCGGCAATGCCAACCGGCTCGACAACCGAGCCAGCACGGCGCTGGTTTTGCGCAGCCCGGAGGCGGCCACGCGTTGACCAAACAAGGAGACCGGGTGCCGGAAATCGGCAGGGCTCCATGGGTCGCGGGCGGGCTGCAGTGGCTGCTGCGCGCCCGCGGGGAGTTTCAAGCTGGACATGGTGTCTTCCTTTGTCGAGCCCGGCGCGGCCGTGCCGCGCGGCGCTCAGGGGCTGTGTTTCATGGGGTCGAGTTCGCCCCGCTGGGCGACATCGATGAGTTCGCCCCGCTGGGCGACATCGATGAGTTCGCCCCGCTGGGCGACATCGATGAGTTCGCGCCGCAGGGCGCGGTCGGCTTGCTGGCGCCGGCCGGCCTGCTGCGGCCGGTGCGAACCGGCGTGACGCAGGCGGGCCGAGACGGCCAGCGGGTTGCGGGGCTTGGGTTGGGTGAGGGTGATTTTCATGAGCGGGTCTCCTTTGCGGTGGAACAAGTGAAGCGGCGTGGCACGCCGGTTCAGGACGACAAAGCGCAACGGCAAGGTGCAGTGAAAAGGTCCGGCGACAAACTTCAGCGACAGAAAGCAAAACGGCCCGGGGCGGTGACGCAACCCGGGCCGTTCGACGCTGCGAGCGTCAGTGACGACGCTTGCGGCGTGGAGGCGGTCCGGACAGCGCACCGAACGATCCCATCGCAGCGGCCCATGCACGCACGCCTGCCGCGGTGCGGCAGTTCATCAGCGCAGGGGTCGAGGGGATGGGGTGGAACATGGTGCTTTCAGGTCGGGGTGAATCGGGGGTGTCGTTGAGGTGAGGCCATGGACATCACCTGAACTTGCGCAAATGATAAACGACTTGAGCGGATTTGCAAGGGGGCTTGTCGCGCTTTCGGTGTGAATATTCACCGTCGCCCGCGCGCCCATCCCGCGGGCCGGGTGGTGTGTCGGTCGGTCAGCGTTTGCGCTTCAACGGCGCCACCGCGGCTTGTGTGCGGCTCCACAGTTCGCGGCCGTCGTCGTTGGGTGATGGCTGCTTGCCAGCGTGAGGCGAACGGGTTGCCGAAGGATGCGTGGGCGCAGACGCGGGGGCAGCTGCGGGCGCAAGCACCTCGCCGAGCAGGTCGAGCAAGCGGGTTCGGGCGCGCTGCGGGTGGCGCCGGTAGTAGGTCAGCACCAGGCCGACGATGAAGCGCTCGTCGTCGTCCTGTGGCACGTTGTAGCCAGGGCCCGGGCTGTCAGCGGCAGGCTGAGGAGCTGTGCCGGTCCGGGCGCCGGCCGCGGTCGTGGACGCCGGCCGCGGCGCGCGCGCCACCGCGTCATGAGGCTGGTCCATCCACCCCGACGGCTTGTGGCACAAGCGCTCGAACTGCCGCGCCAGCCGCTCGCCGATCTGGCGCGAGCGGCCCTTGATCTGGCTCCAGTAGCTCGGCTGGATCTGCAGCCGCTCGGCAAAGCGGCCTTCGAGGCCGCGCAAGGTGGCGGCGTCGGGGTGCTTGATGGTCGCCTGGACGAACTCGTCGAAGAGGCGCAATGCGTTGTCCAGGCGAATCTGCGCCAGGTCACAGAGGCCGAGGGTCATGGCTCAGATGATAAAGGAGCGTTCATCATGGAGGCGCGGGGTCGCGCGTGCGCACAATGCGCGCCTGCCCTTCACCACCCTCCGCCACACGCCATGACCACGATCGGAACGCCGCTGTCGCCCACCGCCACCAAGGTCATGCTGCTGGGCAGCGGCGAGCTGGGCAAGGAGGTGCTGATCGCGCTGCAGCGCCTGGGCGTCGAGACGATCGCGGTCGATCGTTACGAGCACGCGCCCGGCCAGCAGGTGGCGCATCACGCCCGCACGATTGTGATGAGCGATCCGGCGCAGTTGAAGGCGCTGATCGAGGCCGAGCGGCCCGCCATCGTCGTGCCCGAAATCGAAGCGATTGCAACCGCCGTGCTCGAAGAACTCGAGCGCGCCGGCGGGCTGCGCGTCATCCCGACCGCACGCGCAGCACGGCTGACGATGGACCGCGAGGGCATCCGCCGACTCGCTGCCGAGACGCTGGGCCTGCCGACGAGCCCGTTCTACTTTGCCGATTCGCTGCCCGAGCTGCAGGCCGCGATCGACGCGCCGGGCGGCGGCATCGGCTACCCGTGCATCGTGAAACCTGTGATGAGCAGTTCGGGCAAGGGCCAGAGCAAGGTCGATGGGCCAGCCGATGTAGGCAGGGCGTGGGGCCACGCGATGGCCGGTGGCCGCGTCAGCCACGGCCGCGTGATCGTCGAAGGCTTCATCGCGTTCGACTACGAGATCACGCTGCTCACCGTGCGCGCGTTGGGCGCCGATGGCAGCGTGCAGACGCACTTCTGCGACCCCATCGGCCACATCCAGGTGCAGGGCGACTATGTCGAGAGCTGGCAGCCGCACCCGATGCGGCCGGCTGCGTTGCAGCGCGCACGCGAGATCGCCCGCGCCGTCACCGACAACCTGGGCGGCCAGGGCTTGTTCGGCGTGGAGCTGTTCGTCAGGGGCGACGAGGTGTGGTTCAGCGAGGTCTCGCCGCGCCCGCACGACACCGGCATGGTGACGATGATCACGCAGTGGCAGAACGAGTTCGAGTTGCACGCGCGCGCCATTCTTGGCCTGCCGGTGGACACCACGCTGAAGAGCCCGGGCGCCAGCGCGGTGATCTACGGCGGCGTGGACGCCCGTGGTGTCGCCTTCCACGACGTCGATGCGGCGCTGCGCGTACCGCAGACAGAACTGCGCTTGTTCGGCAAGCCCGAGAGTTTCGTCAAGCGCCGCATGGGCGTGGCGCTGGCCTTTGACGCCGACGTGGAGGTCGCGCGCCAGCGGGCCAAGCAAGCAGCCGCCTGCGTCAGGCCCGCGCCGCCCTGAGCACCGACCCGCCGAACGCGGGGTGAGGGCGAGGCCGCCGCCACATGCGCGAGATGCGCGGGCCGCCAGCCCAAGAAACGCTGAAGCAGGCCCCAGCGAATCGGGTCGGCGGATCAGCGCGCTTGCCAGGCCACTGGCTTACTGGACCGTCAGGCGGCGTGCCTTCAGCGCGTCCATCTTCGGCAGAGTCAGCGTCAACACGCCGTCCTCGAACCTTGCCTGCGCCGCGTCGGCATTGACCGCTTGCGGCAGCTCGAAGGCGCGCTCGAACGCTGCGCTGCGGCGCTCGGAGTACAGCAGCTTCTCGCCCTCCTTTTGCTCAGTGGCGGGCTTCGCGCTGGCGCTGATGGAGACCCGCGCGCCGTCGATGTCCACGGCGATCGCGTCGCGGCTGGCGCCCGGCAGTTCGGCGCGCACTTCATAGCGATCATCGCGCTCGCTCACGTCGAGCCTGGCGCGCGCTGCATGCGGCGTTGCAGGGCGCTCGGCGAGCCAATCGTGGACCATCGCATCGACAGCGGTGAAGGGTTGACGAACGTGCGCAGAGGCAACGCGGGGACGAAGGGTGACGGCAAACATGGTGGACTCCTGTGTGGTTCGGTGACACCAGCGTCACCCATGCACACGAGGTTGGAGCGGTGCGGCCGACTTTCAAGAGGTCACGCCGAGCGGCGACGGGAGCGGGATTCAACGTCCGCCTGGGCCGCGACAATGGACGACCGATGACCACGTCGCCCCGCAGTAGCGGACGCGCGCCAAGAGACTGTTGCCATGATCGAGCTGTCGACCTCCCAACCCCAGACCCTGCTGCAACTGCTGCAGAAATCAGGCGCCCAGTGCGGCGCGCCTGCGGCGCCGGACGGCCTCAAGAGCTGCCCCGCCGAGCGGCATTGCGTGATCGCCGACAACGCCGTGTGCGTGCGCGGGCTGGGCGATGCGGGCGCGCCGGGCGCCCTGGCGAGCCCCGGCGTTGCGCTGGGCAGCGGCCTGGGGCTGGTGCTGATCGGCGTGGCCATCGGCTGGGTGTTGCGGCGCCGCTGAGGCCGTGGGGGCTCAGCCGGTGGAGGCGCAGCGTTGGCGCGGCCCGTTGCGCAAGCGCTGGCCCGAGGCGATGCGGCCGACGGCTTGCAAAGTACCGCACGCTTTGTGGCGTTTCGGCGTGGGCAGCGCCGCGCTGTGTGACTACCGAACGGTGCGCCGCGTACCGATAACCCTCCGAGCTTTCCGAATCGACCGAGGAGATGGGCATGGTTGTGGACACAAGAATCATCGAGATCGTTGTGGCGCTGGCGGTGGGTTCCGGCGCGACCTGGTTCGTGGCCCGGCGGTCCTTGAGCCGCGAGTTCGACCAGAAGCTTCGCCGCATGTCCGAAACCTTCCGCAAGCAGCACGAGGCGGTGGTCGACAAGCTCAACGCGTCGCACGCGCTGGCGCGCAGAGAGCTGGAGCACCAGCGCCAGACCGCGCCGCGCAACGGGGCTGCTGCAGCCAACGACCAGCGCGCCGCGGTGGCCCGCCTGGAAGACCAACTGAAGTCGGCCTACTCCGAACTCGACCGTCTTCGGCTGGAGGTCAAAGGCCCGGCGCCCGAGGGCAGCCCCAAGCCGCACAACGGCTTTGCCGACACGCAGCCCTTCGAGCCGCGCAAGTCGTTGCAGCGTTGAGGCGCGGTGGGGCCGCGGGAAGGCTGGATCGGACGGGTCGGCGGCCAGGTCAGCGGCCAGGTCGGCGGGCAGGTCAGCTGCCAGGTCAGAGTCGACACGCTGCTACACTTTTCATCATGTTTTCAACGCGCAAGCAAACCAAAGGGTCGAACGACCGGGGAGCATGGCCCTGGCGCCGCCCGGCGCGCGGCGCTTCGCCGCTGGTTTAGTTTGCCGCGGGTGCGGTCGGGGTTTCGCTGAACCCCGTGCGCCCTTCGGCCCGGAGGCCGGGTCGTATCGTTGCTCCGCCTCCCCCCGAGACCCGTCTCGCATCGGCCCCGAGGGCGCCCTGCAAGACTTCAGCAAGGGCGCACCGCCGTGATCACAGAACTCGAATTCAAGAGCCTCGCGTCGCAAGGCTTCAACCGCATTCCGCTCATCAGCGAGGCGTTTGCCGACCTCGAAACGCCGCTGTCGCTGTACCTCAAGCTGGCCTACGGCTCGGGCGGTGGGAGGCACAGCTTCCTGCTCGAATCCGTCGTCGGCGGCGAGCGCTTCGGGCGCTACTCGTTCATCGGCCTGCCGGCGCGCACGCTGCTGCGCGCGCGAGGCTTCGAGACCGAGGTGGTGACCGACGGCGTCGTCGTCGAAACCCACGCCGGCAACCCGCTCGACTTCATCGCGCAGTACCAGTCGCGCTTCAAGGTGGCGTTGAGCCCGGGCATGCCGCGCTTTTGCGGTGGCCTGGCGGGCTACTTCGGCTACGACGCGGTGCGCTTCATCGAGCCGAAGCTGGTGCAGGCAAAGCCGCTGCCCGACAGCATCGGCACGCCCGACATCCAGCTGCTCCAGTGCGAGGAGCTGGCGGTGATCGACAACCTGTCGGGGCGCCTCTACCTCATCGTCTACGCCGACCCGGGCGAGCCCGAGGCGTACGCGCGCGCCAAGCGCCGCCTGGCCGAGCTGGGCGACAAGCTGCACTACAGCGTGACCGCGCCGGCCGTGAAGCGCGGTGCCTCGCACGGCGTGGAGCGCGAGTTTGCTAAGGACGCCTACATCGCCGCCGTGCTCAAGGCCAAGGAATACATCGCCGCGGGCGACATGATGCAGGTGCAGGTGGGCCAGCGGCTGCGCAAGCGCTACACCGAGTCGCCGCTGAGCCTGTACCGCGCGCTGCGCTCGCTGAACCCGTCGCCGTACATGTACTTCTATGACATGGGCGAGTTCCAGATCGTCGGCGCCTCGCCCGAAATCCTGGTGCGGCAAGAGCACACGCCCGAGGGCGCGAAGGTCACGATCCGCCCGCTTGCCGGCACGCGCCCGCGCGGCGCCACGCCTGCGCAGGACAAGGCGCTCGAAGAAGAATTGAGCCGCGACCCGAAAGAGCGCGCCGAACACGTGATGCTGATCGACCTGGCGCGCAACGACATCGGCCGCATCGCCAAGACCGGCAGCGTGAAGGTGACGGAGGCCTTCACGGTCGAGCGCTACTCGCACGTGATGCACATCGTCAGCAACGTCGAAGGCCTGCTGAAGGACGGCATGACCAGCCTGGACGTGCTGCGCGCCACGTTCCCCGCCGGCACGCTGACCGGCGCGCCCAAGGTGCGCGCGATGGAGATCATCGACGAGCTGGAGCCCGTCAAGCGCGGCATCTACGGTGGCGCCTGCGGCTACTTGAGTTTCGCCGGCGACATGGACGTGGCGATCGCGATTCGAACCGGCATCGTGAAAGACCAGGTGCTGTACGTGCAGGCCGCAGCCGGCGTGGTGGCCGACTCGGTGCCCGAGCTTGAGTGGAAGGAAACCGAGGCCAAGGCCCGGGCGCTGCTGCGTGCGGCCGAGTTGGTCGAAGAAGGATTCTGAGCAGCTCAGACGGCACGAAGGGCGGGGTTTCAGGCCCCGGGCCGCGACTGCCGTCTGATGGGCGTGCGGTGGGCCCGGGGCATCGGGGTGCGCATGTGGCGGAATTTCACGTCAGCGTGCATCGCGGGCCACACAACGGATTCGGGTTTCACGCGAGGGCTGTTTGTTCGCTCCAGCCTGATGAACCTGCGCGCACACAGCAGTCTTCGCCGATATCCTGAGCCCACTTGAACAGTGCGAGGCCGGGCCCAAGCCCGGATGCTCCATGAGTCGCCCACACTTCCGCGTGCTCGAATCCACCGGTAACAGCCCGAGAGTCGGCATGGAAGACGCTGCCGGCCCCGAGCCATTGCCGCAGGGAACGCTGCTCAGGCACTATCGTCTGGACAGCGTGGCGCACGCCGACCGGTTCGGTCTGGTGTACCGGGCCACCGATGTCCACAGCCGCGAGGAGCTGGCGATCAAGGAGCTGTTCCCGGCGGCGCATGCGCTGCGCACCGAGGAGCAAACGCTGGTTCCGCGCGACGCGGCCGGCGAGACCGCGCACGCGAAGGCGCTGGACCTGGCCCGCCGTGCGTTCGTCAAGCAGGGTCGATGGCTGGCCGAGTTGGCGTCGGCCAGCACGCCTGCCGTGCTGGCAGAGTGGCAAGAGCGCGGCACGGCCTACCGGGCCATGCCGTGGGTCGAGGGCACCACGCTCGCGGCGCGCTTTGCCACGGTCAACGGCCCGGCCGACGAGTGGCTGCTGCGCTCGATCCTCGGGCCCTTGCTCGATGCTTTGCAAGCCTTGCACCGGCGCCGTGTTCAACATGGCCGCCTGACACCCGCGCGGGTGCTGCTGACGAAGGACATGCGCGTGCTGTTGCTCGGCCTTCATCAGGTGCCCGGCTTGTCCGAAAAGCCGTCTGCAGACGACGCATACCTGCCGCTGGAGCTGCTCAGGGCGCCGGGCGCCGAGCCAGGCACAGAGCCGGGAGCCACGCGGGTCGGACCCTGGAGCGACATCTACAGCGTGGGCGCCATCGTGCACCGGGCCATCACCGGCATGCCGCCTGCGCTGACCAGCCTGCGGCTGGTGAACGGCGAGTCGCCGTCGCTGGCCCGCATTGCAGAAGGTGACTACGACGACGGATTCTTGCGCGCCATCGACTGGGCGCTGTCGATGCAGCCGCTGAAACGGCCCCGTGACGTCGAGCAGTTTCGCGCGCGCCTGGGCCTGGGCCGGCGCCGCGTACCGACTGTTGCGGGTGTGCCGGCGGCGGGACAAGCACGCAAGGAAGCAGCAGTTCACACCCAAGACGACGAAACGCCTGGCCGCGCCGATGCGCTGTCCTCTGCGCCGTCCTCCCCGCCGAGCGCCCACACGGGCAGCGGCAGGCCGGGGCGCGATGACACCTCGGCCCCCGGCGAGCTCCGGTTCCGCGAGTTGCCCGACCACGTCGCGCCGTCCAGGCTGACGCCGCCGACGAAGCGCCCGGTCGCAAGCGCGACGCCGAGCCGCGACCGGTTCGCCAAGACCGACTTTGCCGAGACCTTGCCCGCGGCGTTTGCCCGCGACGAAAACCCTATCGACGCTGCGCCGCGGGTGCGCGCAACGCCGGACGTGCCTCCGGCGGCCGCAGGTTTTGCGGACACCGAGATCCTTCAGGCTCCCGCCGACCTGTCGAGGGGAGCACCGGTTGCCGGTACAGCCATCTGGCTACCGCTGCCGCTGCCACCCGCGGTGGCGCTGGCGAACGGGGCCGCCACCACGCCGGCCGAAGCACAGCCATTGCCTGCCGCGCCGCCCCTTGCCGGCAAGCCGGCGGTGTCGGAGCCGGCCAGCATGTCGGACAAGCCGGCCGAGCCTGCAGCGTCGGGCGAATCGGCCAGGCTGGGCAAGTCGCCTGACAAACGAGATCCGACGGCGCCCTACCGGGTCACGGCGGAGCCAGCGTCCGACTCGCAGGCGATCGCAGCGAAGGCCCCCGCAACACAAGGGGCCGTGGCGCCGCTCGATCCAACCGCCCCTGGCGACTCGGTCATCTCGATCATGTCGCCTCGACCGCGCGCTTCCAGGCCCGAGCCCGCGGGCTCCCCAGCTTGGCACGCAACGGTTCAATCCACGCTGCCCATGTCGCTCAACCCCGGTGGCCCCGGCCAACCCACCGCGGCGGGCCGTGTCGGTCGCGCCGCATGGATCGGCCTCGCGGCGTTGACCGCGGCGGCGGTACTCGGCGGGCTGTGGGCCGTGCAGGCGCTGCCGCCGGTGCAGTCGTCCTCTTCCATCGACGACGCTGTCCGCGCGGTACCGATGGCGGCCGGCAACCGCGCCGCAGCGCCCTCGGCTGCCGCGGCGACGGTGCTCGTGACGAACCCAGCCTTTGGCGGCGCGCCCGCGCCTGCCGATCCCACAAGTCGGACCGAGTCGCCCGGCGACATGCCGCCAGCGTCACCGCCCGGCGCCACACCTGCCGACGAAGGCGCCACAACCAGCGTACCGCGGGCAACGATCACAGGGTCAACGGCGGGGTCGGCTGCAGGCCCGGCGGTTGCAGCGCCGCCGGTGGCGCGAGCAGGGGTCGCGCTGCCCAAGGCGACGCCAATCTCGACGGCCCGCGCAGACGGTGAGCGCAGCGCCGCCGCCCCGGCCAAGACGCTCACCGATGCGCACTGCGCTGATCGGCTCGTGCGCCTGTCGCTGGGCGACCCGGGCCCGCCTGCAACGAACTCAAAAGCCCAAGGAGCTTGTCCATGATTGCACCCTATTCCCTGCCGCCCGTCGCGCAGGTCTTTTCTCGCACCGCGTTGCGCTGGTGCGCGGGCCGCAGCGCCGCCCTGGCCTGTGCCACCGCTGTGGCCCTGGCCGGCTGCGCCACACCGGCAGCCGGCCCGGCCCCTTCAGCCGGTGCGCCCCTGCCACAGGCGGTGGCTTGGGGCGTGGACGACCTGATGGCGCAAGTCCAGCCGAGCCCGTGGTGGCTGCGCTGGTTTCAGAGCCGCAGCGTGGTGGCCGAGCCGGTGCAGGAGGGCGCGGTCGGTCAGCAAACTGCAGCCACGCTCGTGGTGGACCGGCTGATCGGCCAGCGCCTGGCTGAGCGGCACGACCATGTTCGGCGTGTGTCGCTGCGCGATATCGCCGCAGCCTCGGCCAGCCTCCCGACCACCCCGGCGACCACCACCGCGACGTGGGTGCTGAACGGTGCCTTGGTCCCCACCGCGCCAGGTGCCGACAAGCGCGGTGCCACCCTGCACCTGGCGCTGGCCGACCTCGAATCGGGCAAGGTGGTGGCCCGGACCACCGTGAGCGTGCAGGATGCCGGTGCCGACAACGCGCCCACCGTGTTCTATCAGGACAGCCCCGTGCTGATGCGCGACCCGGCCTCGCTGAGCCCGTCCCGCGCCGCCCAGGCGCCCCGCGGAGCCAGCGTCGAACCAGGCCAGGCCGGGCGTCTGCGGGTCTCCGCGCTGCTGGACCAGGGCACGGCCGCCTACAACGAAGGCCGCACCGCCGAAGCCTTGAAGGCGTTCCAGGCCGCGCTGGCCCTGCCAGGCGGAGACCAGACGCGGGTACACACCGGCATTTATCTCTCGCAAGCGCGGCTGGGCAACGCAGCCGAGGCGCGGCTGGCGTTCGCTAGGATCGCCGCCCTCGGGATGACCAGCCGGTCCTTGTCAGTCAAGTTCCTCTTCGCCCCTGGCAAGACCGAGTTCTGGCCGGACCCCAAAGTCAGCGATCCGTATGCCATGTGGCTCGAGCAGATCGCCACGCAGGCCGCCGCGTCGCCGGCGTGTCTGAACATCGTCGGGCACAGCAGCCGAAGCGGCTCGGCCGAGGTGAACGACCGCTTGTCGCAGCAACGGGCGGAGCGCATCGGCGAGTGGCTCCAGCGCACGTCGGTCGACATGGCAACCCGCAGCCGCGCTTCCGGTGTGGGCTTCCGCGAAAACCTGGTGGGTACGGGCAGCGACGATGCGCGCGACGCCATCGATCGGCGCGTGGAGTTCAAGGTCGTCGACTGCTGAGTCCGGCCGCCTGAGCCGGGCCTGCTGCGGCGGTCCGGTCAAAACCTCAGCCATGCCCCAGCCGCGAGCCACCGGCAGAGCCGATAATCTGGCGGTGGCGTTGTTTCGATCCCCCAAGACATCAGCAATGGTGGCCCTGCGCTGGCGACGCTCGTTTTCGCGCGTCGCCTGAGCCCGGGCCCGCGCGATACTGGCTGCCGCACGCGTTTGTGGCAAGCCACGGCAGGGCAGCACTGCCGCGCACTGCGCGCGGCGTCCTTCCGGACCCTTATCGTGCTGGAGCCTCCATGCTGCTGATGATCGACAACTACGACAGCTTCACCTACAACCTGGTGCAGTACTTTGCCGAACTGGGCGAAGAGGTGCGCGTGTTCCGCAACGACCAGATCACGGTCGAAGGCATTGCCGAGTTGAAGCCGGCACAGCTCGTGCTGTCGCCTGGACCCTGCTCGCCGGCCGAGGCGGGCGTTTGCGTCGAGGCGGTGCGGCACTTCGCCGGCAAGCTGCCGCTGCTGGGTGTGTGCCTGGGGCACCAGAGCATCGGCGCGGCGCTCGGCGGCAAGGTAGTGCGGGCGGCCAGGCAGATGCACGGCAAGACCAGCCTGATCAGCACCGACGAACGCGGCGTGTACACCGCGCTGCCCAAGCAGTTCACGGTGATCCGCTACCACTCCCTGACGATCGAACGTGCGAGTCTGCCGGCCGAGCTGGACATCACCGCGACGTCGGAAGACGGCGAGATCATGGGTGTGCGGCACCGCGGCCTGGCCGGCACAGCGACGCCGCTCGAAGGCGTGCAGTTCCACCCCGAATCGATCCTCACCGAACATGGTCACGCGATGCTGAAGAACTTCATCGGGTTGCGGCCATGAGCGTCGTCGACTTGCGCAGCGACACCGTCACCCGGCCCACCGCGGCCATGCGTGCGGCGATGCACGATGCCGAACTCGGCGACGACGTGTTCGGCGACGACCCGACGGTGAATGCGCTGCAGGAACGCATCGCCGCCGTGCTCGGCAAGGAGGCTGCGCTGTTCGTGCCCACCGGCACGCAGAGCAACCTCACGGCGATCATGACGCACTGCGGGCGCGGCGACGAGTACATCGTCGGCCAGATGGCGCACACCTACCGCTGGGAGGGCGGCGGCGCCGCAGTGCTGGGCAGCGTGCAGCCGCAGCCGCTGGAGCACCAGCCCGACGGCACGCTCGCGCTGAAGGACATCGACGCAGCGGTCAAGCCCGACGATTCGCACTTCGCGCGCAGCCGCTTGCTGTGCCTGGAGAACACGATCGGCGGCAAGGTGCTGCCGCTGGCGTATGTCGCCGAAGCCACTGCGCTTGCGCGTCGGCGGGGGCTGGCCACCCACCTGGACGGCGCGCGCCTGTTCAATGCCGCCGTGAAGCTGGAGGTGCCCGCGCGCGACATCGCCGGCCACTTCGACAGCGTGTCGGTGTGCTTCTCCAAGGGCCTGGGCGCGCCGGCCGGCTCGTGCCTGGTCGGCCCGCGCGACTTCATCAGTGCAGCGCACCGCTGGCGCAAGATGCTCGGCGGCGGAATGCGCCAGGCCGGCGTGCTGGCCGCTGCGGCGCTGCATGCGCTGGACCACCATGTAGAGCGGCTGGACGACGACCACGCGCTGGCGCAACGTTTGGCCGCGGGGCTGCAGGGTCTGCCGGGCCTCACCATCGAACCACCGCAGACCAACATCCTGTTCGCCGACCTGCAGGGTGAACGTGCGGCGGGCCTGATGGCGCACCTGAAGTCGCGCGGCATACTCGCCACCGGCCTGTACCGGCTTCGCTTCGTGACGCACCTCGACGTCGATGCCGACGGTGTGGACCGCACCATCAGCGCGATGCGCGAGCACCTGCAGGCCTGACCCCACGAACCGCACACACGCGCGCCGCGCGACCCCGAGCCCCCGGAGTTCACGATGTCCCTCACCAACACCGAAGCGCTGACGCGCACGATCGAACACCGCGAAATCTTCCACGACGAGATGCTGGCGCTCACGCGGCGCATCATGTCGGGCGAGATGTCGCCGGTGATGATGGCCGCGTTCCTCGTCGGCCTGCGCGTGAAGAAGGAAACCATCGGCGAGATCACCGCCGCCGCGCAGGTGATGCGCGAGTTCGCGACCAAGGTGGAAGTGGCCGACCGGCGGCACCTGGTCGACATCGTCGGCACCGGCGGCGACGGCTCGCACACCTTCAATATTTCGACCTGCAGCATGTTCGTCGCCGCGGCCTGCGGTGCGCGCGTGAGCAAGCATGGCAACCGCAGCGTCAGCAGCAAGTCGGGCAGCGCCGACGTGCTGGAGGCACTCGGCGTGCCGCTGTCGCTCACGCCGCAAGCGATCAGCCGCTGCATCGCCGACACCGGCATCGGCTTCATGTTCGCGCCCAATCACCACCCGGCGATGAAGAACGTCGCGCCGGTGCGCAAGGAGCTCGGCGTTCGCACGATCTTCAACATCCTCGGCCCGCTGACCAACCCGGCCGATGCGCCGAACATCCTGATGGGCGTGTTTCACCCCGATCTGGTGGGCATCCAGGTGCGTGCGCTGCAGCGGCTGGGCGCGGAGCACGCGCTGGTGGTGTACGGGCGCGACGGCATGGACGAAGTCTCGCTCGGCGCGGCCACGTTGATCGGCGAGTTCAAGGACGGTGGCATCAGCGAGTACGAAGTCCACCCCGAGGACTTCGGCCTCACGATGGCAAGCAACCGCGCGCTGAAGGTGGAGACGCCGCAGCAATCGAAGGCGCTGCTGCAGTCGGTGCTCGACAACGAGCCGGGGCCGGCGCGCGACATCGTGATCCTGAATGCCGGCGTGGCGCTGTACGCCGCCAACGTGGCCACCAGCATGGCGCACGGGGTGGAGCTGGCGCGCGAGGCGGTGGCGAGCGGCAAGGCGCTGGCCAAGCTGCACCAGTTCGTCGCGCGCACGCAGGCCCTGCAGGCGGCGTGAGTTGGCACAGCGCACCGAGGTGAAGAGGCCGGCATGGACGACATCCTGAAGCGCATCGTCGCCGTCAAGCGCGAGGAGCTCGCGGTCGCGCGCAAGCGCCGCAGCCTGGCCAGCCTGCGCAGCGACGCCGAAGCGCTGGGCGGCCAGCGCGACTTCGTCGGCGCGCTGCGCGCCAAGGTGGCCGGTGGCCAGGCGGCGGTGATCGCCGAAGTCAAGAAGGCCAGCCCGAGCAAGGGCGTGCTGCGCGAGCATTTCGTGCCGGCCGAAATTGCAGCGAGCTACGAACGCCACGGCGCGGCGGCGTTGAGCGTGCTGACCGACGTTCAGTTCTTCCAGGGTTCGCTCGACTTCCTTCAGCAGGCGCGTGCCGCCTGCGCGCTGCCGGTGCTGCGCAAGGACTTCATGATCGACGCATACCAGGTGTTCGAGGCGCGCGCTCACGGCGCCGATTGCATCCTGCTGATCGCCGCGTGCCTGGACAATGCGCAGATGGCCGACCTCGAAGCGCAAGCCGCCGCGCTGGGCATGGCGGTGCTGGTGGAAGTGCACGACGGCGCCGAACTCGACCGCGCGCTGCTTCTGAAGACGCCGCTGCTGGGCATCAACAACCGCAACCTGCGCACCTTCGAGGTGTCGCTCGACGTGACGCTGGGCTTGCAGCACCGCGTGCCGCCGGATCGGCTGTTGGTGACCGAAAGCGGCATTCTGGGCGGCGTCGATGTGAAGCGAATGCGCGATGCCGGTGTGCACGCCTTTCTCGTCGGCGAGGCCTTCATGCGCGCTGCCGACCCCGGCGCCGCGCTGGCGGCGTTGTTCGGCACCGCGGCCCAGAAAGCGCCGCTCGACATGCCTGCGCGGTGACGGCGGACGACCTGCCGGCCGCGTTCGAGTCGTTGCCCTCGGCATGGCGCCAGGCGCTGCCGAGTTGGACGCCAGCACTTCAAGGCGCGGTCATCGGCCGCATTCGGCAGGCCTCGGGCTCGCGCCCGATTGCGCCGGCCGATCCGTTTCGCGCGCTGCGCTTTGCCCCGCCCGAGGGCGTCAAGTTCGTCATCCTCGGCCAGGACCCGTACCCGAGGCCGGGTCATGCCGACGGCCTGGCGTTTTCGGCCGGCCACGGCAAGCCGCACTCGCTGCAGCGCGTGTTCAAGGTGCTGCAGGCCGACCGGCCGAGCTTCGAGCCCCCCGCCACCTGGGCACTGGATGACTGGGCGCGCCGCGGCGTGCTGTTGCTGAACCCGACACTGACCGTCGAGGTGGGCTCGGCCGGAAGCCACATGGACTGTGGTTGGCATGCGCTCACATCTCAGATCGTCCATCTTTTGTGCTGCTCAGCGACCCCGCCGACGTTTCTGCTTTGGGGCAAGCCCGCCAACGCTTTCTTCGACGAAAGCCAGCCCAAAGGCACCCGGCCGCGCGTGTTGCGCACTCGCCACCCGTCGCACGACTTCAAACGCGAGTTCATGGCCGAAGGCAGCCATTTCGTCGCCACCCAGGACACGGTGGACTGGTGGGCCATCGGCCGGCGACCGGCGTGAACGTGCTATAGTCCCGGGTTCGTCTAGGAGGGGTGCCCGAGTGGCTAAAGGGGGCAGACTGTAAATCTGTTGGCTTACGCCTACGCTGGTTCGAATCCAGCCTCCTCCACCAACGCGCGCGGCAAGAAATCAGGGAGTGGTACACGGTCAAGCGCGGGGTTCAGCGCGGGAGTAGCTCAGTTGGTAGAGCTTTTGCCTTCCAAGCAAAATGTCGCGAGTTCGAGTCTCGTCTCCCGCTCCAGCCATCAAGTCAGTCAGTCGAGAAAGCGGTACGCGGTCCCCAGCGGTTTGCGAATCAAACGTTCGAAAACCCGTGTGGAGCGCCCATGTGGCTCAGTGGTAGAGCACTCCCTTGGTAAGGGAGAGGTCGCGCGTTCGATCCGCGCCATGGGCACCAAGAGTTTCAGCATCGATCATTCAGGTTCCTCGTTCAGAGGTCGCTAGGAGCAGCAAATGGCAAAAAGCAAATTCGAACGCAAGAAGCCGCACGTCAACGTCGGCACCATCGGTCACGTCGACCACGGCAAGACCACGCTGACGGCGGCCATTACCACCGTGCTGTCGGCCAAGTTCGGCGGCGAAGCCAAGGCCTACGACCAGATCGATGCGGCGCCCGAAGAAAAGGCCCGCGGCATCACCATCAACACCGCCCACGTCGAGTACGAGACCAAGAACCGGCACTACGCGCACGTGGACTGCCCCGGCCACGCCGACTACGTCAAGAACATGATCACCGGTGCCGCCCAGATGGACGGCGCCATCCTGGTGTGCTCGGCCGCGGACGGCCCGATGCCCCAGACCCGCGAACACATCCTGCTGGCCCGCCAGGTGGGCGTGCCCTACATCATCGTGTTCCTGAACAAGTGCGACATGGTGGACGACGCCGAGCTGCTCGAACTCGTCGAAATGGAAGTGCGCGAGCTGCTCGACAAGTACGACTTCCCCGGCGACAAGACCCCCATCATCCACGGCAGCGCCAAGCTGGCCATGGAAGGCGACAAGGGTGAACTCGGCGAAGGCGCCATCATGAAGCTCGCCGACGCACTGGACACCTACATCCCCACGCCCGAGCGGGCTGTGGACGGTGCCTTTCTGATGCCCGTGGAAGACGTGTTCTCCATCTCCGGCCGCGGCACTGTCGTGACCGGGCGGGTGGAGCGCGGCATCATCAAGGTCGGCGAAGAAATCGAGATCGTCGGCATCACCCCCACGCAGAAGACCACCTGCACCGGCGTCGAGATGTTCCGCAAGCTGCTCGACCAGGGTCAGGCCGGCGACAACGTCGGCATTCTGCTTCGCGGCACCAAGCGCGAAGACGTGCAGCGCGGCCAGGTGCTGTGCAAGCCCGCCAGCGTCAAGCCGCACACCCACTTCACGGCCGAGATCTACGTGCTGAGCAAGGAAGAAGGCGGGCGCCACACGCCGTTCTTCAACAACTACCGGCCGCAGTTCTACTTCCGCACGACCGACGTGACGGGCGCGGTGGAGCTGCCCAAGGACAAGGAAATGGTGATGCCGGGCGACAACGTCAGCATCACGGTCAAGCTGATCAACCCGATCGCGATGGAAGAGGGGCTGCGCTTCGCCATCCGTGAAGGTGGGCGGACTGTCGGCGCCGGTGTGGTGGCCAAGATCATTGAATGAGGATGTAGGGGCGTAGCTCAATTGGCAGAGCGCTGGTCTCCAAAACCAGAGGTTGGGGGTTCGATGCCCTCCGCCCCTGCCAGACAACCGGTCTGAGCGCCGGCCACTGGCGACCGCAACAGCCCGCAAGTTCACCAAAAGTGCCTGCGGGCTTTGCTGCTGAAAGGCGGCGGCAAGCGAAAGCGCGGTGCCGACGCGAACTGAACTGAAAACCATGGCGAATCCTGAAGTCCAAACCGTTTCCACTGGCGCCGACAAAGCCAAGCTAGCCGCCGCGGCGCTGCTGGTGGTGGCGGCCGTGGTTGTGTTCTACGTGCTGGGCAAGCAAGACCTGTGGCTGCGCGTCGGCGCGCTGGTGTTGCTGATGGCCGCTGGCGTCGGTGTGTTCTTCACCTCTGAGCCGGGCAAGCAACTGATCGCGTACGGCCAGGACTCGGCTCGCGAGGTGCGCAAGGTGGTTTGGCCCACCCGCAAGGAAGCCATGCAGATGACCGGCTACGTGTTCGCCTTCGTGTTCGTGATGGCGTTGTTTTTGTGGCTCACCGACAAGACGCTGGAATGGGTGATCTACGAATTGATCCTGGGTTGGAAGAGGTGAGGACGCCAGCATGAGCACCGAACAACTCGCCACTTCGTCTGCGCCGGACGCGGCACCGGCTGATGCCCCCTTCGTCGCCACCCCGGCCACGAACAAGCGCTGGTACGTTGTGCACGCCTATTCCGGCATGGAAAAGGCCGTCGAGCGCAACCTGCGCGAGCGCATCGACCGCTCGGAACTCCAGGACAAGTTCGGCCGCATCCTCGTGCCGATGGAAGAGGTGGTCGAGCTCAAGAACGGCAAGAAGTCGGTCAGCGAGCGGCGCTTCTTCCCTGGTTACGTGCTGGTCGAGATGGAAATGGCCGACGACACCTGGCATCTCGTCAAGCACACCAGCAAGGTGACCGGCTTCGTCGGCGGCGCGAAGAATCGCCCGTCGCCGATCTCCGAAGCCGAGGTGATGAAGATCGTCACCCAGATGCAAGAGGGCGTCGAGAAGCCGCGCCCCAAGGTGCAGTGGGAAGTGGGCGAACTGGTGCGCGTCAAAGAAGGTCCGTTCACCGATTTCAACGGCGCGGTCGAAGACGTCAACTACGACAAGTCCAAGGTGCGTGTGTCGGTGACGATCTTCGGGCGCGCGACCGGCGTCGAGCTCGACTTCTCGCAGGTGGAGAAAGTCTGACGAAGTTTTGAGGTGCTGGCGGGAGCACTGGCGAGGCGCATGCTTCGCATGAATCCCGCCCGTTGCTGCCGGTGACGAGACACCGGCACGAGGAGCGAAGGTAACCAGCCCTTTGCGTTTGAACTCAACAACCGTGTGCCCGACAAGGCGCTGCGGTTGACCTGAAGGAAAGAGTTATGGCCAAGAAGATAGTCGGCTTGATCAAGCTGCAAATCCCCGCCGGCAAGGCAAACCCGTCGCCTCCGATCGGCCCCGCGCTCGGTCAGCGCGGCTTGAACATCATGGAGTTCTGCAAGGCGTTCAACGCCCAAACGCAGAGCATGGAGCCGGGCCTGGTGCTGCCGGTGGTGATCACAGCGTTCGCCGACAAGTCGTTCACCTTCGTGCTGAAGTCGCCGCCCGCGACGGTGCTGATCAAGAAAGCGATCAAGCTCGACAAGGGTTCGGCCAAGCCGCACACCGACAAGGTCGGCAAGATCACGCGGGCACAGCTGGAAGAGATCGCCAAGATCAAGATCAAGGACCTGACGGCCGCCAACATGGACGCCGCCGTTCGCACGATCGCCGGCACTGCCCGCTCGATGGGCGTCACCTCGGAGGGTGTCTGACATGGCCAAACTGACCAAACGCCAGAAGGCCCTGGCCGACAAGGTGGACAGCAACAAGCTCTACCCGCTCGACAACGCGCTGGCCATCGTCAAGGAATGCGCGACCGCGAAGTTCGATGAGTCGATCGACGTGGCCGTGCAGCTCGGCATCGACGCCAAGAAGTCCGACCAGGTGGTGCGCGGCGCCGTCGTGATGCCCAACGGCACCGGCAAGACCAAGCGCGTCGCGGTGTTCGCACAAGGCGCCAAGGCCGAAGAAGCCAAGGCCGCTGGCGCCGACATCGTCGGCATGGACGACCTGGCCGAGCAGATCAAGGCCGGCAACATGAACTTCGACGTCGTGATCGCCTCGCCGGACACGATGCGCATCGTCGGTACGCTGGGCCAGATCCTGGGCCCGCGCGGCCTGATGCCCAACCCGAAGGTCGGCACCGTGACGCCTGATGTGGCGACCGCGGTGAAGAACGCCAAGGCCGGCCAGGTGCAGTTCCGTGTCGACAAGGCCGGCATCGTGCACGCCACGATCGGTCGCCGCTCGTTCGATGCCGACAAGCTCGGCGGCAACCTGCGCGCGCTGATCGAGGCGCTGAACAAGGCCAAGCCGGCGTCGAGCAAGGGCATCTACCTGCGCAAGGTGGCGGTGTCGTCGACGATGGGCGTGGGCGCCCGGGTCGACGTGGCCTCGATCAACGCTGCGGCGCAGGCCGCGTAGTCGAAAGAAATCAAGCCGCGGCGCGCGTCTGGCGCCGGGGCGGATGAGTTTGGTGGGCTGCGCGGGTTGAAAGACCCGCGCAGGTCATCCAAGACCGCTGGTGCGATCTTCGTGGTCGCTTAATGGACGGCACGGCACGGTGAACAACCGCGCCGCGCAACAAGCCAGCGCAGATGGCGGTCCCGCTGAGAAGGAATGAAAGGTTCCTGGTCAGAAGGTCGCTGAACTTTGGAAGAGCATTCGAAGGCCCGCAAAGCCCGAGGGTGCGTGATGTGAGGAGCAGACCTTGAGTCTCAATCGCAACGAGAAAGCCGCCGTGGTGACGGATGTGGCTGCGCAGGTCGCGCGGTCGCAGACGCTCGCGCTGGCCGAGTACCGTGGCCTCACCGTGGAACACTTGAACGCGCTGCGCAGGCAAGCGCGCGACAAGGGGGTGTACCTTCATGTCTTGAAGAACACCCTCGCCCGTCGCGCGGTCGCCGGCACGCCGTTCGAAGTGGCCTCGGGGAGCATGGTCGGCCCGCTGATCTACGGCTTTTCAGAGGACGCTGTCGCCGCGGCCAAAGTCATCTCCGACTTTGCCAAGGGCAACGACAAGCTGGTCGTCAAGGCCGGCGCCTACGCCGGCAAGGCGCTGGACGCAGACGGGGTGAAAGCCCTGGCCGCGATCCCGACGAAGGAAGTGCTGCTGGCCCAGTTGCTGGGCCTGATGCAGTCGCCGATCTCGCGCTTTGCCCGGGTGCTGGCAGCGGTGGCTGAAAAGCGTGCCGGGCCTGCTGCGGACGCTGCAGCGGAGCCGGCTGCCGAAGCCACGCCGGCCGCCTGAGCGCGCCCCCACGACGACCCTTTCATTCAAACCTTTTTCTGATTCAGGAAGATCAACATGGCATTCGATAAAGACGCATTCATGACCGCCCTCGACGGCATGTCGGTGATGGAACTCAACGACCTGGTCAAGGCCATCGAAGAGAAGTTCGGCGTGTCCGCCGCAGCAATGTCGGCCCCGGCCGGCGGCGGTGGTGGCGGTGCTGCCGCGGCCGCAGTGGAAGAGCAGACCGAGTTCAGCGTGATGCTGCTCGAAGCCGGCGCGAACAAGGTCTCGGTCATCAAGGCCGTGCGCGAACTGACGGGCCTGGGCCTGAAGGAAGCCAAGGACCTGGTGGATGGCGCGCCCAAGGCCGTCAAGGAAGGCATTGCCAAGGCCGACGCCGAAGCCGCCAAGAAGAAGCTGGAAGACGCCGGCGCCAAGGCCGCACTGAAGTAATCGGCTGTGGTGCGCACGGGCTGGGCGCCGAGCTTCGGCACCCGGCCCTTTGCGCTTCATGCCCTTGTTCGAAGGGCCATCTTCGCCGGTGGCCGCAGAGATCAGCTGAAAGAGTTCCAATCTCCCGTTGCGGAGTGCAACTCTTCCAAGTGATTTCAAGCGTTCTCTGATCCGACTGCAGAGAACCAAGTTTGGTCGGGCTTCGGTGCAATGCCGGGGTTGTCCGCCAGCGGTTGGTAGTGGCCAACCACCAAGCTTCGCGGTGTCTGGGCTCTTCAAGAAGGAGCAGGCGCCGGACAGACAGTCGCCGACGGAGGTGTCGGCCCAGGCGGGGCCGAACGTCCTGAGACGGAGTGGAAACGACCCATGGCGCAGCACGCAACCCCCTACAGCTACACCGAACGCAAGCGGATTCGCAAGAGTTTCGGCAAGCGCGAGAGTGTCCTCAACGTTCCCTACCTGCTGACGATGCAGAAGGAGTCCTACGTCGCCTTCCTGCAAAAGGACGTGCCGCCGCAGAAGCGCAAGCCCGAGGGGCTGCAGGCCGCGTTCATCTCCGCCTTCCCGATCGTGTCGCACAACGGCTTCGTGGAGATGAAGTTCATCGAGTTCAACATGGCCAAGCCCGCGTTCGACACGCGCGAGTGCCAGCAGCGCGGCCTGACGTATGCCGCAGCCGTGCGCGCCAAGCTGCAGATGATCATCTACGACCGTGAATCGCCGCAGGCCAAGACGGTCAAGGAAATCAAGGAGCAAGAGGTCTACATGGGCGAAGTGCCCCTGATGACCGACTACGGCTCGTTCATCGTCAACGGCACCGAGCGCGTGATCGTCTCGCAGCTGCACCGTTCGCCGGGCGTGTTCTTCGAGCACGACAAGGGCAAGACGCACTCCAGCGGCAAGCTGCTGTTCAGCGCCCGCATCATTCCGTACCGCGGCTCGTGGCTGGACTTCGAGTTCGACCCGAAGGACATCCTGTACTTCCGCGTCGACCGCCGCCGCAAGATGCCGGTGACGATCCTGCTGAAGGCCATCGGCCTGAACCCCGAAGCGATCCTGGCGCACTTCTTCGTCTTCGACAACTTCCGCCTGATGGACTCGGGCGCGCAGATGGAGTTCGTGGCCGACCGGCTGCGCGGCGAGATCGCGCGTTTCGACATCACCGACAAGAACGGCAACGTGGTGGTCGAGAAAGACAAGCGCATCACCGCGCGCCACACCCGCACGCTGGAGCAGACCGAGACGCAATTCATCAGCGTGCCGGAAGACTATCTGCTGGCCCGCATGCTGGCCCGCAACGTGGTGGACGCCGACACCGGCGAGATCATCGCCAAGGCCAACGACGAGTTGACCGAAGCGCTGCTGAAGAAGCTGCGCGTGGCCGGTGTGAAGGAGATCCCCTGCTTGTACACCAACGAGCTCGACGAAGGCGGCTACATCTCGCAGACCCTGGCGTCTGACGAGACCGCCGACCAGCTCGCCGCGCGCGTGGCCATCTACCGCATGATGCGCCCCGGCGAGCCGCCGACCGAAGACGCGGTCGAGGCGCTGTTCCACCGCCTGTTCTACAACGCTGACACGTATGACCTGTCGCGCGTGGGCCGCATGAAGTTCAACGCCCGCGTCGGCCGGGACACCGCCGAAGGCGCGATGACGCTGAGCAACGACGACCTGCTCGACGTGGTCAAGATCCTCGTCGAACTGCGCAACGGCCGCGGCCAGGTCGACGACATCGACCACCTCGGCAACCGCCGCGTGCGTTGCGTCGGCGAGCTGGCCGAGAACCAGTACCGCTCGGGTCTGGCCCGCATCGAGAAGGCGGTGAAGGAACGGCTCGGCCAGGCCGAGACCGAGGCGCTGATGCCGCACGACCTGATCAACTCCAAGCCGATTTCGGCGGCGCTCAAGGAGTTCTTCGGCGCGTCGCAGCTGAGCCAGTTCATGGACCAGACCAACCCGCTGAGCGAGATCACGCACAAGCGGCGCGTCTCGGCCCTCGGCCCGGGCGGCCTGACGCGCGAGCGCGCTGGCTTCGAGGTGCGCGACGTGCACGTCACGCACTACGGCCGCGTCTGCCCGATCGAAACGCCGGAAGGCCCGAACATCGGCCTGATCAACTCGCTGGCGCTGTACGCGCAACTCAACGAGTACGGCTTCCTCGAAACCCCGTACCGCCGCGTTGCCGACGGCAAGGTCACGACGATCATCGACTACCTGTCGGCCATCGAAGAAGGCAAGTACGTGATCGCCCAGGCGAGCGCCACGCTCGACAAGGACGGCAAGCTGATCGACGAACTGGTGAGCGCACGCGACAACGGCGAATCGGTGCTGACCTCGGCCGAGCGCATCCAGTACATGGACGTGGCGCCGACGCAGATCGTTTCGGTCGCGGCCTCGCTCGTGCCCTTCCTGGAGCACGACGACGCGAACCGCGCGCTGATGGGCGCCAACATGCAGCGCCAGGCCGTGCCGGTGTTGCGGCCAGAAAAAGCCTTCGTCGGCACGGGCGTCGAACGCGTGGCCGCGAAAGACAGCGGCACGGTCGTGACGGCCAAGCGCGGCGGCATCGTCGACTATGTCGACACCAACCGCATCGTGATCCGCGTCAACGACAACGAGACGGTGGCCGGCGAGGTGGGGGTGGACATCTACAACCTCATCAAGTACCAGCGCAGCAACCAGAACACCAGCATCCACCAGCGCCCGATCGTCAAGCGCGGTGACAAGCTGCAGGCCGAAGACATCATCGCCGACGGTGCTTCCACCGACATCGGCGAGCTGGCGCTCGGCCAGAACATGCTGGTCGGCTTCATGCCCTGGAACGGCTACAACTTCGAAGACTCGATCCTGATCAGCGAACGTGTCGTCGCCGAAGACCGCTACACCTCGATCCACATCGAGGAGCTGGTGGTGATGGCGCGAGACACCAAACTCGGCGCTGAAGAAATCACGCGCGACATCCCGAACCTGTCCGAGCAGCAACTCGCGCGCCTGGACGAGTCGGGCATCGTCTACGTGGGGGCTGAAGTGAACCCGGGCGACACGCTGGTCGGCAAGGTCACGCCCAAGGGCGAGACCACGCTGACGCCGGAAGAAAAGCTGCTGCGCGCGATCTTCGGTGAGAAGGCGAGCGACGTGAAGGACACGTCACTGCGCGTGGACCAGGGCACCAACGGCACGGTGATCGACGTGCAGGTGTTCACCCGCGAGGGCATTCCGCGCGACAAGCGCGCCCAGCAGATCATCGACGACGAGCTCAAGCGCTACCGCCTGGACCTGAACGACCAGTTGCGCATCGTCGAGGCCGACGCGTTCGACCGGATCGAGAAGCTGCTCGTCGGCAAGGCCGCCAACGGTGGGCCGCAGCGCATTGCCAAAGGCACGGCGATCGACAAGGCGTACTTGGCCAGCGTCGAGAAGTACCACTGGTTCGACATCCGCCCGGCCGACGAAGACGCGGCGAACCAGTTGGAGAGCATCAAGAACTCGCTTGAGCAAACGCGCCACAGCTTCGACCTCGCGTTCGAAGAAAAGCGCAAGAAGCTGACGCAGGGCGACGAGCTGCCGGCCGGCGTGCTGAAGATGGTCAAGGTGTACCTGGCCGTGAAGCGCCGCCTGCAGCCGGGCGACAAGATGGCCGGCCGCCACGGCAACAAGGGCGTGGTGTCCAAGATCGTGCCGGTCGAAGACATGCCCTACATGGCCGACGGCACGCCGTGCGACATCGTGCTGAACCCGCTGGGCGTGCCTTCGCGCATGAACGTGGGCCAGGTGCTCGAAGTGCACCTGGGCTGGGCCGGCAAGGGCATCGGCCAGCGCATCGGCGACATGCTGCAGCAGCAGACCAAGGTGGCCGAGCTGCGCAAGTTCCTCGACGAGCTCTACAACAAGTCGGGCGGCAAGACCGAGCGGCTCGACCACCTGAGCGACGAGGACGTGCTCGAGATGGCCGCCAACCTGGCCAACGGCGTGCCGTTCGCGACGCCAGTGTTTGATGGTGCGGCGGAAGAAGAAATTCGCGGCATGTTGAAGCTGGCGTACCCGGACGACATCGCCAAGGCCAAGGGGCTGACTGCTACTCGAACGCAGGCCATCCTGCACGACGGCCGCACCGGCGAGGCCTTCGAGCGCCCGGTCACGGTCGGCTACATGCACGTGCTGAAGCTGCACCACCTGGTGGACGACAAGATGCACGCGCGCTCGACCGGCCCGTACAGCCTGGTCACCCAGCAGCCGCTGGGCGGCAAGGCGCAGTTCGGCGGGCAGCGTTTCGGCGAGATGGAGGTGTGGGCGCTCGAAGCGTACGGCGCCAGCTACATCCTGCAGGAGATGCTGACGGTGAAGTCCGACGACGTGAACGGCCGCACCAAGGTCTACGAGAGCATCGTCAAGGGCGAACACTCCATCGAAGCCGGCATGCCGGAATCGTTCAATGTGCTGGTCAAGGAGATTCGCTCCCTTGGCATCGACATTGAACTCGAACGCAATTAATAGGAAGGAAACAGAACATGAAGGGCTTGCTCGATCTGTTCCGCCAGTTCACTCCCGATGAGCACTTCGATGCCATCAAGATTGGCCTGGCCTCCCCCGAGAAAATTCGGTCCTGGTCGTTCGGCGAAGTCAAGAAGCCGGAGACCATCAACTACCGCACCTTCAAGCCGGAGCGCGATGGCCTGTTCTGCGCCAAGATCTTCGGGCCGATCAAGGACTACGAGTGCCTGTGCGGCAAGTACAAGCGCCTGAAGCACCGCGGCGTGATCTGCGAAAAGTGCGGCGTCGAGGTCACGCAGACCAAGGTGCGCCGCGAGCGCATGGGCCACATCGACCTGGCCGCACCCTGCGCGCACATCTGGTTCCTGAAGTCGCTGCCCAGCCGCTTGGGCCTGGTGCTCGACATGACGCTGCGCGACATCGAGCGCGTGCTGTACTTCGAAGCCTACGTGGTGGTGGACCCGGGCATGACGCCGCTGAAGAAGTTCAGCATCATGTCGGAAGACGACTTCGATGCGAAGCGCACCGAGTTCGGCGACGAGTTCATCGCGCTGATGGGCGCCGAGGGCGTGCACAAGCTGCTCGCCGAGATCGACCTCGACACCGAGATCGAACGCCTGCGCGGCGACATGACCGGCTCCGAGCTGAAGGTCAAGAAGAACAGCAAGCGCTTGAAGGTGATGGAAGCCTTCAAGAAGTCGGGCATCAAGCCGCAGTGGATGGTGATGGAGGTGCTGCCGGTGCTGCCGCCAGACCTGCGTCCGTTGGTCCCGCTGGACGGTGGCCGTTTCGCCACGTCCGACTTGAACGATTTGTACCGCCGCGTCATCAACCGCAACAACCGTCTGGCGCGCTTGCTCGAGCTGAAGGCGCCGGAGATCATCGTGCGCAACGAAAAGCGCATGCTGCAGGAAGCGGTCGATTCGCTGCTCGACAACGGCCGCCGCGGCAAGGCGATGACGGGCGCGAACAAGCGCGCGCTGAAGTCGCTGGCCGACATGATCAAGGGCAAGTCGGGTCGCTTCCGCCAGAACCTGCTGGGCAAGCGCGTCGACTACTCGGGCCGTTCGGTCATCGTGGTCGGCCCGACGCTCAAGCTGCACCAGTGCGGCCTGCCCAAGCTGATGGCGCTGGAGTTGTTCAAGCCGTTCATCTTCTCGCGCCTGGAGGCGATGGGCATCGCCACCACCATCAAGGCGGCGAAGAAGGAAGTCGAGAGCGGCACGCCGGTGGTGTGGGACATCCTTGAAGAGGTCATCAAGGAGCACCCGGTGCTCTTGAACCGCGCGCCGACGCTGCACCGCCTGGGCATCCAGGCCTTTGAGCCGGTGTTGATCGAAGGCAAGGCGATCCAGCTGCACCCGCTGGTGTGTGCGGCCTTCAACGCCGACTTCGACGGCGACCAGATGGCGGTGCACATTCCGCTGTCGATCGAGGCGCAGATGGAAGCCCGCACGCTGATGCTGGCCTCCAACAACGTGCTGTTCCCGGCCAACGGCGAGCCGAGCATCGTGCCGTCGCAAGACGTGGTGCTGGGCCTGTACTACGCCACGCGCGACCGCATCAACGCCAAGGGCGAAGGCATCATCTTCTCCGACGTGGCCGAGGTGCACCGCGCGCTCGACAACCACCAAGTCGAGATCACCGCCAAGATCAGCGTGCGCCTGACCGAGTACACCAAGGACAAGGCGACCGGCGAGTTCACCGCCAGCACCAGCCTGGTGGACACAACGGTGGGCCGCGCGCTGCTCTCCGAAATCCTGCCCAAGGGCCTGCCGTTCGCCAACATCAACAAGGCGCTGAAGAAGAAAGAGATCTCGCGCCTGATCAACACCTCGTTCCGCAAGTGCGGTCTGAAGGACACGGTGGTGTTTGCCGACAAGCTGCTGCAGGCGGGCTTCCGGCTGGCCACGCGGGCCGGCATCTCGATCGGCATCGACGACATGTTGGTGCCGAAAGAGAAGCAGGGCCTGATCGAGCGCGCCGAGAAGGAAGTGAAGGAGATCGAGCAGCAGTACGTCTCGGGCCTCGTCACCTCCGGCGAGCGCTACAACAAGGTCGTGGACATCTGGGGCAAGACCGGCGACGAAGTCGGCAAGGTCATGATGAGCCAGTTGTCCAAGCAGAAAACGACGGACCGGCACGGCAAGCAGGTGGATCAGGAGTCGTTCAACTCCATCTACATGATGGCCGACTCGGGCGCGCGCGGTTCCGCCGCGCAGATCCGCCAGCTCGCCGGCATGCGCGGCCTGATGGCCAAGCCGGACGGCTCGATCATCGAGACGCCGATCACCGCGAACTTCCGTGAAGGCCTGAACGTGCTTCAGTACTTCATCTCCACCCACGGCGCCCGCAAGGGCCTGGCGGACACGGCGTTGAAGACGGCGAACTCCGGCTACCTCACGCGCCGGCTGGTGGACGTGACGCAAGACCTGGTCGTGCAGGAAGACGACTGCGGCACGCACAACGGCATGAACATGCGCGCGCTGGTCGAAGGCGGCGAGGTGATCGAGTCGCTGCGCGACCGCGTGCTGGGCCGCGTGACGGCGATCGAGGTGTTGCACCCCGAGACGCAGGAAATGCTGCTCGGCGCCGGCGAGCTGATGGACGAGGACGTGCTCGACGTGCTTGAGGCGGCAGGTGTGGACGAAGTCAAGGTCCGCACTGCGCTGACCTGCGACACACGCTTCGGCATCTGCGCCAAGTGCTACGGCCGTGACCTGGGCCGCGGCGGCTTGATCAACGTCGGCGAGGCGATCGGCGTGATCGCGGCGCAGTCGATCGGCGAGCCGGGCACGCAGCTGACGATGCGCACCTTCCACATCGGCGGTGCGGCGTCGCGTGCGGCGGTGGCCTCCAGCGTGGACGCGAAGTCCGACGGACACGTCGGCTTCAACGCCACGATGCGCTATGTGACCAACTCGAAGAAGGAGCTGGTGGTGATTTCTCGCTCCGGCGAGATCGTGATCTCCGACCAGCACGGCCGCGAGCGCGAGCGCCACAAGGTGCCGTACGGCGCGCTGCTCAGCATCAAGCCCGACCAGAGCATCAAGGCCGGCACCGTGCTGGCCAACTGGGACCCGCTGACGCGGCCGATCATCACCGAGTTCGCCGGCAAGGCGAAGTTCGAGAACGTCGAAGAAGGCGTGACGGTGGCCAAGCAGTTGGACGAGGTCACGGGCCTGTCCACCTTGGTCGTCATCGACTCCAAGCGCCGCGGCGTGGCCAAGGTCGTGCGCCCGCAGGTCAAGCTGCTCGACGTGGCGGGCAACGAGGTGAAGATCCCCGGCACCGACCACTCGGTGACGATTGGCTTCCCCGTCGGTTCGCTGGTGCAGATCCGCGACGGGCAAGACCTGGTCCCCGGCGAAGTGCTGGCGCGCATTCCGGTCGAAGGCCAGAAGACGCGCGACATCACCGGCGGCTTGCCGCGCGTGGCCGAGCTGTTCGAGGCCCGCACACCGAAGGACAAGGGCACGCTGGCCGAAGTGACCGGCACGGTCTCGTTCGGCAAGGAGACCAAGGGCAAGGTGCGCCTGCAGATCACCGACCCGGAAGGCAAGGTCTACGAAGAGCTGGTGCCGAAGGAGAAGAACATCGTCGTGCACGAAGGCCAGGTGGTCAACAAGGGCGAGTCGATCGTCGACGGCCCGGCCGATCCGCAGGACATCCTGCGCCTCTTGGGCATCGAAGAACTGGCGCGCTACATCGTCGACGAAGTGCAGGACGTGTACCGCCTGCAGGGCGTGAAGATCAACGACAAGCACATCGAGGTGATCGTCCGCCAGATGCTGCGCCGCGTGCAGATCGTCAACCCGGGCGACACGGCGTACATTGGTGGCGAGCAGGTCGAGCGTTCGGAGTTGCTCGATACGAACGACCGCATGGTCAAGGAAGGCAAGATGACAGCGACGCACGCCGACGTGCTGCTGGGCATCACCAAGGCGTCGCTGTCGACCGACAGCTTCATCTCGGCGGCGTCGTTCCAGGAGACCACGCGCGTGCTGACCGAGGCGGCCATCATGGGCAAGCGCGACGAGCTGCGTGGGCTGAAGGAAAACGTGATCGTCGGTCGGCTGATCCCGGCCGGTACCGGCATGGCCTTCCACGACGCCCGCAAGACCAAGGAAGCGATGGACGACGCCGAGCGCCGCACCATTGCGCTGCAAGAGGCGGAAGAACTCGCCGCGGTGCAACTGGCTGCGGTGGATTCCGGCACGGCCGAGAGCAGCGTGGACTGACGATCGCGGTCTGGTTCTCTGCGCGGGGCGGCCTTGGTGCCGCCCCTTTTCATTCGCGCCGCGCTCTGTGATGGCCGGCTTGTGCGCGGTGCTTGCTCAGCGAGCGGCGCTCATCGCCTGGCGCCCCAAACCGCAGGCGGCATGATCGCCAGCCCGAGCGCGCGGGCGCCGCGTGCGCAGCGCAGCACCGCGCGGTCGCGGCTCAGCAGCGCGCTGGCGCCGACGTGCAGTGCCAGGTCGATGAAAGGCTGGTCGTCGGGGTCGGTGCAGCGAGGCGAGCGCGGCAGCGGTTGTGGCGGCGCGGGCACCATGTTGGCCGAGCGCGCCCAGGCAGCCCACAAGGCAGACGCGTCGGGGCGCCAGGCGTCGAGGCTGCCACGCATCAGCACGCGTTCGAGTTCGTCGCGCATCGCCTGCGTTGCCACCCAGCGCGCAGCACCGGCGGTCAGCGCACCGGCCAGCGCGTCACAACCGGGATCGCGAAACACGAGCCAGTCGAGTACGACATTGGTGTCCAGCACCAGCAAGACAGGCGACTCTGTCGTTGGCGTAGCGAGTTCAAGCATCGAGCGGCAGGGCAGTGGGCCCAAATACGACGACGTGTCGGGTTTGACGCGGCACCCTAGTCTCGTGCATAATCCAAGGCTTCGCTGAAAACTCTTGCCCCGCTGTTCAGTGGGATCCAGGATTTCGGCTCCGCCCAAACGGGCCGGGGGCGCAGACGGCAGATCCGAGGACTGCAGTTTGTGCGCCAGGTTCGACGGGCCCAAGACTGGCCGCGTGGGAAACCACGGGTCCAAGTTGGGGACAGAAAAAATGATTCAAATGCAATCGCGGCTCGATGTCGCGGACAACACTGGCGCCAAGTCCGTCATGTGCATCAAGGTGCTGGGCGGCTCCAAGCGGCGCTATGCCGGCATCGGCGACGTCATCAAGGTCAGCATCAAGGAAGCTGCGCCGCGCGGCCGCGTCAAGAAGGGCGAGGTCTACAGTGCCGTCGTCGTTCGCACCGCCAAGGGCGTGCGCCGGCAAGACGGCTCGCTGGTCAAGTTCGACGGCAACGCCGCCGTGCTGCTGAACGCCAAGCTGGAGCCGATCGGCACCCGCATCTTCGGGCCGGTCACGCGCGAGCTGCGCACCGAGCGCTTCATGAAGATCGTGTCGCTGGCACCCGAAGTTCTCTGACCGCTTGGCTTGAAAGTACTGCCATGAACAAAATCCGCAAAGGCGACCAGGTCATCGTGTTGACCGGGCGCGACAAGGGCAAGCGCGGCACGGTGTCGCAGCGCGTTGATGAAGAGCGCGTCGTCGTCGACGGCGTCAACATCGTCAAGAAGCACGTCAAGCCCAACCCGATGAAGGGCACGACGGGCGGCGTGGTCGAGAAGACGCTGTCGATTCACCAGTCCAACATTGCCATCTTCAACCCCGCCACCGGCAAGGCCGATCGCGTGGGCATCAAGCTGCTGGCCGACCCCAAGACGAACAAGACCACGCGCGTGCGGGTCTTCAAGTCGAGCGGCGCCGAGATCAAGGCCTAAGAGGTTCCACGACATGGCTAAACAACAAGCTGCCGGCGCCGAGAAAGGCGCCGAAAAGGGCGCTCCGAAGGGCGCCCCCAAGGAGGCAGGCGTTCGCGCCGCCGCGCCCAAGGTTGCTCGTCTGCAGGCGATCTTCCGCGACAAGATCTCGCCGGAGCTGACGCAGAAGTTCGGCTACAAGTCGCCGATGCAGGTGCCGCGCATCACCAAGATCACGCTGAACATGGGCGTGAGCGAGGCGGTGTCCGACAAGAAGGTCATGGACCACGCGGTGAGCGACATGACCAAGATCGCCGGCCAGAAGCCGGTCGTCACCAAGTCGAAGAAGGCGATCGCCGGTTTCAAGATCCGCGAAGACGTGCCCATCGGCTGCATGGTCACGCTGCGCGGCGTGCAGATGTACGAGTTTCTCGACCGCTTCGTCACCATCGCGCTGCCGCGCGTGCGCGACTTCCGCGGAATTTCGGGGCGCGCGTTCGACGGCCGTGGCAACTACAACATCGGCGTGAAAGAGCAGATCATCTTTCCCGAGATCGAATACGACAAGGTCGACGTGCTGCGTGGCTTGAACATCAGCATCACCACGACCGCCAAGAACGACGAGGAAGCCAAGGCGCTCCTGACCGCGTTCAAATTCCCGTTCAAGAACTGAGGACCGCGCGATGGCCAAACTTTCCCTCATCCAGCGCGAGCTCAAGCGGACCAACCTGGTCGCCAAGTACGCCAAGAAGCACGCCGAGTTGAAGGCAATCGCCAACAACGCGAAAAAGTCCGACGAAGAGCGGTACGCCGCGCGCCTGGAGCTGCAAAAGCTCCCGCGCAACGCCTACCCGACGCGCCAGCGCAACCGCTGCGAGCTGACCGGCCGCCCGCGCGGCACCTTCCGCAAGTTCGGCCTGGGCCGCAACAAGATCCGCGAACTGGCATTCAAGGGCGACATCCCGGGTGTCGTCAAGGCCAGCTGGTAATCAGCGCGTCGATCAGGAGATAACCCCATGAGCATGAGTGACCCGATCGCCGATATGCTGACCCGCATCCGCAACGCGCAGATGGTGGAAAAGCCCAAGGTGATGATGCCGTCGTCGAAGTTGAAGGTGGCGATCGCCAAGGTCCTGAAGGACGAGGGCTACATCGACAACTTCGCGGTGCGCGGCGAGCCCGCCAAGCCCGAACTCGAGATCGCGCTGAAGTACTACGCCGGCCGCCCGGTGATCGAGCACATCGAGCGCGTCAGCCGCCCGGGTCTGCGCATCTACAAGGGCCGTCACGACATCCCGAACGTGATGAACGGTCTCGGTGTGGCCATCGTGACCACGCCCAAGGGCGTGATGACGGACCGCAAGGCGCGCCAGGCTGGCATCGGCGGCGAAGTGCTTTGCTACGTGGCTTGATGCTGCAGATTCAGGAGAGCAGGAAATGTCACGCGTAGGAAAAATGCCGATCACCATGCCCAAGGGCGTGGACGTGTCGGTGACCGCAGAACAGATCAGCGTCAAGGGCACGCTCGGCACGCTGGTGCGGCCGGTGAATTCGCTTGTCACCGTCAAGAGTGAAGACGGCAAGCTGATGTTCGCACCCGCCAACGAGTCGGTCGAAGCCGATGCGATGTCGGGCACGATGCGCGCGCTGGTGGCCAACATGGTCAACGGCGTCAGCAAGGGCTTCGAGAAGAAGCTGAGCTTGGTGGGTGTGGGCTTTCGCGCTCAGGCCACGGGGCCGAAGCTGAACCTGCAGATCGGTTTTTCGCACCCGGTGGGCAAGGACATGCCGGACGGCATCAAGGTCGAGTGCCCCACGCAGACCGAGATCGTGATCAAGGGCACCGACCGCCAAGTGGTGGGCCAGATCGCCGCCGAAGTGCGCGCGCTGCGTCCGCCGGAGCCCTACAAGGGCAAGGGCATTCGCTATGTCGGCGAGAAGGTCACGCTCAAAGAGACGAAGAAGAAGTAAGGAGCCACGAGCATGTCACTGAACAAAAAAGATCAGCGCGTTCGTCGCTCCCGCCAGACCCGTGTTCGCATCGCCATCCAGCGCGTCGCGCGGCTGACGGTGTACCGCACCAACCTGCACATCTACGCGAGCGTCATTTCCGACGACGGCACCAAGGTGCTGGCGAGCGCTTCGACGGCCGAGGCCGACGTGCGCAAGGAAATCGGTTCGGCCGGCAAGGGCGGCAACGTCGCCGCGGCAACGGTGATCGGCAAGCGCATCGCCGAGAAGGCGAAGGCGGCCGGTGTCGAGGCGGTGGCATTCGACCGCGCCGGTTTCGCTTACCACGGCCGCGTCAAGGCGCTGGCCGATGCGGCTCGTGAAGCCGGCCTGAAGTTCTAAGCCCGCTCACGGCGCACAAGGAATAAGCACATGGCAAAGTTTCAACCCCGCGTTCAAGACGAAGGTCGCGACGACGGTCTGAAGGAAAAGATGATCGCGGTCAACCGCGTCACCAAGGTGGTGAAGGGCGGCCGCACGCTGAGCTTTGCCGCCCTCACGGTGGTGGGCGACGGCGACGGCCGCATCGGCATGGGCAAGGGCAAGGCCAAGGAAGTGCCTGTGGCCGTGACCAAGGCGATGGACTCGGCGCGGCGCAATCTGGTGAAGGTGTCGCTGAAGAACGGCACCATCCAGCACAAGGTCGTCGGCCAGCACGGCGCGTCGCGCGTGCTGATGGCGCCGGCCAAGCCGGGTGACGGCATCATCGCCGGCGGCCCGATGCGGGCGGTCTTCGAGGTGATGGGCGTGACCGACATCGTCTGCAAGAGCCTCGGCTCGTCCAACCCGTACAACCTGGTTCGCGCCACGCTGGACGCGCTGAAGAACACCAACACGCCGGCCGAGATCGCTGCCAAGCGCGGGCTGACGGTGGAAGAGCTGTTCAGCTGAACTTCCGCTGCGGAGAAACGACATGAGTGACAAGAAGACAGTGCACATCAAGCTGGTGCGCAGCATCAACGGCACGCGCGAATCGCACCGTGCCACCGTGCGCGGCCTCGGCTTGCGCAAGCTCAACAGCGAATCGACCCTGGAAGACACGCCCGCGGTGCGCGGCATGATCAACAAGGTCTCCTACCTGGTCAAGGTGCTCTGAGCACGCGGCCCCGAGGAATCGAGAACATGGAACTCAACAGCATCAAGCCGGCCAGCGGCGCCAAGCACGCCAAGCGCCGTGTCGGCCGTGGCATCGGTTCGGGCCTGGGCAAGACGGCGGGCCGTGGCCACAAGGGCCAGAAATCGCGTTCGGGCGGCTACCACAAGGTCGGTTTCGAAGGCGGCCAGATGCCGCTGCAGCGCCGCTTGCCCAAGCGCGGCTTCAAGTCGCACCTGCTGCAATACAACGCCGAGATCAACCTGAACGACCTGGAGCGCCTGGGTGCGGTCGAGGTCGACGTGCTGAGCCTGAAGCAGGCTGGGCTGGTGGGCGAACTCATCAAGGTGGTCAAGGTCATCAAGACTGGCACGCTGACCAAGGCGGTTGCGCTCAAGGGCGTGGGCGCCACGGCCGGTGCCAAGGCCGCGATCGAAGCGGCGGGCGGCTCGGTCGCCTGATCGGACGTCGCACGCAAGAGCGCAGTCAACTCGCAGTCAATCCGGAACACGATCAGTGGCAACCAACCCGAACCAACTGGCCAAGAGCGGCAAGTTCGGCGACCTGCGTCGCCGGCTGGTCTTCTTGCTGCTGGCGCTCGTGGTGTACCGCATCGGCGCGCACATCCCCGTGCCTGGCATCGACCCGAACCAGTTGCAAGAGCTCTTCAAAGGCCAGGCCGGCGGCATCCTGAGCCTGTTCAACATGTTCTCGGGTGGCGCGCTGTCGCGCTTCACCGTGTTCGCGTTGGGCATCATGCCGTACATCTCGGCGTCGATCATCATGCAGTTGATGACCTACGTGGTGCCGACGCTCGAAGCGTTGAAGAAGGAAGGTGAGTCCGGCCGACGCAAGATCACGCAGTACACGCGCTACGGCACGTTGGGGCTGGCGCTGTTTCAGTCGGTGGGCATCGCGATTGCGCTCGAAGGATCGCCCGGACTGGTGATCGAGCCGGGCTTTGCCTTTCGCCTGACGGCAGTTGTGAGCCTGGTGGCCGGCACGATGTTCCTGATGTGGCTCGGTGAGCAAATCACCGAGCGCGGTCTGGGCAACGGCATCTCGATTCTGATCTTCGCTGGCATTGCCGCGGGCTTGCCCAGCGCCATCGGCGGGTTGTTCGAGCTGGTGCGCACCGGGGCGATGAGCATCATCGTGTCGCTGTTCATCATCGCACTCGTGGTTGTTGTGACTTACGTGGTGGTGTTCGTCGAGCGAGGGCAGCGCAAGATTCTCGTCAACTACGCCAAGCGCCAGGTCGGCAACAAGGTTTATGGCGGCCAGTCGTCGCACCTGCCGCTCAAGCTGAACATGTCGGGCGTGATCCCGCCGATCTTCGCGTCGTCGATCATCCTGCTGCCGGCCACCGCGGTGGGCTGGTTCGCCACCGGAGACAGCTTGCGCTGGCTGAAGGACCTGGCCGGCCTGCTGTCCCCAGGCCAGCCGATCTACGTGATGCTGTACGCCGCTGCGATCATCTTCTTTTGCTTCTTCTACACCGCGCTGGTATTCAACAGCCGCGAGACGGCCGACAACCTGAAGAAGAGCGGCGCCTTCATTCCCGGCATCCGCCCTGGCGACCAGACCGCCAGGCACATCGACCGGATTCTTTCGAGGCTGACGCTGGCCGGCGCGATCTACATCACCGCGGTGTGCCTGCTGCCAGAGTTTCTGGTGCTGAAGTACAACGTGCCGTTCTATTTCGGGGGAACCTCGCTGTTGATCATCGTCGTCGTGACGATGGACTTCTGGGCCCAGGTCCAGAGCTACGTGATGAGCCAGCAGTACGAATCGCTGCTGAAGAAGGCCAATTTCAAGGCCACCTGAACATTCCGAACAGAACAGACGAGAGACAGCGAAACACACACGCATGGCGAAAGACGATGTCATTCAGATGCAGGGCGAGATTCTCGAGAATCTGCCCAACGCCACGTTTCGTGTGAAGCTGGAGAACGGGCACGTGGTGCTCGGCCATATCTCCGGGAAGATGCGCATGCACTACATCCGCATCCTGCCGGGCGACAAGGTGACGGTCGAGTTGACCCCGTACGACCTGAGCAGGGCACGTATCGTGTTCCGGGCGAAGTGAAAGCATCTAGGAGAAGAGCATGAAAGTCGCAGCGTCGGTGAAGAAGATGTGCCGCAATTGCAAGGTCATCCGCCGCAAGGGCGTGGTGCGCGTGATCTGTACCGATCCGCGCCACAAACAGCGTCAAGGTTGAACTGAAGCTTGAACTGAAGGAACAGCACCATGGCACGCATTGCCGGTATCAACATTCCGCCCCACAAGCACGCCGAGATTGGCCTGACGTCGATCTACGGCATCGGCCGCACGACGGCGCAGAAGATCTGCACCAACAGCGGCGTGCCGTTCGACCGCAAGGTGAAGGACCTGACCGACGCCGACCTGGAGAAGATTCGGGAAGAGATCGGCAAGATCACGATCGAAGGCGACCTGCGCCGTGAAATGTCGATCAACATCAAGCGGTTGATGGACCTGGGCTGCTATCGCGGCTTTCGCCACCGCCGCGGCTTGCCGGTGCGCGGCCAGCGCACCAAGACCAACGCGCGCACGCGCAAGGGGCCGCGCAAGTCGGGGGCCGTGGTCAAGAAGTGACCACTCGTCGTTTCTTCGAGAAGTGACCCACTGTCATCTCACCAAGAAGTGACTGCACAAATTCTGAAAGAAGGTCGTCATGGCTAAAGCACCCATCAACACCGCCGCGCAACGCGTGCGCAAGAAGGTCCGCAAGAACGTTGCGGACGGCATTGCGCACGTGCACGCGTCGTTCAACAACACCATCATCACGATCACCGACCGCCAGGGCAGCGCGCTGTCGTGGGCGTCGAGCGGCGGCCAGGGCTTCAAGGGTTCGCGCAAGAGCACGCCGTTCGCTGCCCAGGTGGCCGCCGAAGTGGCGGGCCGCGCAGCGCAAGAGCAGGGCATCAAGAACCTCGACGTTCGCATCAAGGGCCCGGGTCCGGGGCGCGAGTCGTCGGTGCGTGCTCTCGCCTCGCTGGGCATCCGCATCAACCTGATCTCCGACGTGACGCCGGTGCCGCACAACGGTTGCCGCCCGCAGAAGCGCCGTCGCATCTGATCGCACGTGTTTGACCGTCGGCGGTGCCAGGAGTGGCCCCGCCGATTATTCATTGGAGCCACCCGGCGCCATTCACAGTCAAAAGCCGAAAGGCCTCGACTCACTCTGAAGCCCACCGTCTGAGCGCACACAACAACACTCGCCAGACTCGCGCAAGCCGCTGAACGAGCAGCCTGCGTCAGAAAGACACAAGGAATCAACGTGGCACGTTATCTCGGACCGAAAGCAAAACTCTCCCGCCGTGAAGGCACCGACCTCTTCCTGAAGAGCGCTCGCCGCCCGATCGGCGACAAGGCCAAGTTCGACAGCAAGCCTGGTCAGCACGGCCGCACCTCGGGCACGCGCACGTCGGACTACGGCCTGCAACTGCGCGAGAAGCAGAAGGTCAAGCGCATGTACGGCATCCTGGAGCGCCAGTTCCGCCGCTACTTCGCTGAGGCCGAGCGCCGCAAGGGCAACACCGGTTCGAACCTGCTGATGCTGCTGGAGTCGCGCCTGGACAATGTGGTGTACCGCATGGGCTTCGGCTCCACGCGGGCCGAGGCGCGCCAGATGGTGTCGCACAAGTCGATCACGGTGAACGGCGAGGTCGTCAACATCGCGTCCTTCCTGGTGAAGGCGGGCGACACCGTGGCGGTGCGCGAGAAGGCCAAGAAGCAGTTGCGCATCACCGACGCGGTCAAGCTCGCCGAGTCGATCGGCATGCCGGGCTGGGTGCAGGTCGATGCGAGCAAGCTCGAAGGCGTGTTCAAGAAGGCACCCGACCGCGACGAGTTCGGCGGTGACATCAAAGAAGCGCTGATCGTCGAGTTGTACTCGCGATAAACCGCCTGTGAGGGCGGCGCGGCGCGTGCCGCTCGTCCGCCCCGATCTTTCGGGCTGTTTCGTGCGCCGGCAGCGAAGCAGTCGACACTCCCGCCCGGCTTTTGTCCATCAGCCTTATCGGTGTAACGAGCCGAGGGTATTGAGAGGAACAGGACTCAATGCAAACCAATCTGCTGAAACCCAAAGCCATTCAAGTGGAGCCGCTCGGCGGCCACCGTGCCAAGGTCACGCTCGAGCCTTTCGAGCGCGGCTACGGCCACACGCTGGGCAACGCGCTGCGCCGCGTGCTGCTGTCGTCGATGGTGGGCTACGCGCCGACCGAGGTGACCATCGCCGGCGTGCTGCACGAGTACTCGACGGTCGACGGTGTTCAGGAAGACGTGGTCCACATCATGCTCAACCTGAAGGGCGTGGTGTTCCGCCTGCACAACCGCGATGAAGTGACGCTGGTGCTGCGCAAGGAAGGCGAAGGCCCGGTCACGGCCGGCGACATCCAGACGCCGCACGACGTGGAGATCATCAACCCCGAGCACGTGATCTCGCACCTGTCGCAAGGCGGCAAGCTAGACATGCAGATCAAGGTCGAGAAGGGCCGCGGCTACGTGCCGGGCACGATGCGCCGCTATGGCGACGAGCCGACCAAGTCGATCGGCCGCATCGTGCTCGACGCAAGCTTCTCGCCGGTGGCGCGCGTGAGTTACACGGTCGAGAGCGCACGCGTCGAGCAGCGCACCGACCTGGACAAGCTGGTGATGGAGATCGTCACCAACGGCGCGGTCACGCCCGAAGAGGCGATCCGCTCGTCGGCCAAGATCCTGGTCGAACAGCTCGCAGTGTTTGCGCAACTCGAAGGCAGCGAGATCGCCGCCTTTAGCGAGCCGCAACAGCGCAGCACGCAGTTCGACCCGATCCTGCTGCGCCCGGTGGATGAGTTGGAGCTCACCGTGCGCTCTGCCAACTGCCTGAAAGCCGAGAACATCTACTACATCGGCGACCTGATCCAGCGCACCGAGACCGAGTTGCTGAAGACGCCGAACCTCGGCCGCAAGTCGCTCAACGAGATCAAGGAAGTGCTGGCCTCGCGCGGGCTCACGCTCGGCGGCCGGCTGGAAAACTGGCCTCCGCAAGGCCTCGACAAGAGGTAAAGACGGCGGCAAGCGCCGTCATTGGACAGGACTGCAGCTTTGCGCAGTCATTTTCGCGCGGTGGTCTTCACGAGCCACCGCAGTGCACCCGGCAGTACCTGATACGGCTGCCGGCATTCAAAGCTAGCGACGGAAATCGTCAAAGAAAGGACCCGCACCATGCGTCACCGCCACGGACTTCGCAAACTCAACCGCACCTCGGAGCACCGCCAGGCGATGCTGCGCAACATGTGCAATTCGCTGATCACGCATGAGGCGATCAAGACGACTGTGCCCAAGGCCAAGGAACTGCGCCGCGTCGTTGAGCCGCTGATCACGTTGGCCAAAGAAGCCACGTTGGCCAACCGCCGCCTGGCGTTCGACCGCACGCGCGACCGCGACGTGGTGGCCAAGCTGTTCGACAACCTCGGCCCGCGCTTCAAGGCGCGCCCGGGCGGCTACACGCGCATCCTGAAGATGGGGTTCCGCGTGGGCGACAACGCGCCGATGGCGTTCGTCGAACTGGTCGATCGGTCGGAGCCCGTTGCTGCTGAAGGCTCTGCCGACAAGCCGGAGTGACCGTCTCTTGCGCAAGGTAAAGCGCGGGCGAAACGACGAAGGTCTGGTACACTCATCGCCTCAGTCGCGAGGTGGAGCAGTCTGGTAGCTCGTTGGGCTCATAACCCAAAGGTCGTAGGTTCAAATCCTGCCCTCGCAACCACTTTCAACAACAAGCCCTCCCAGCGAGGGCTTGTCTGTTTTCGATGTGGCTAGTGCGGTCGCGCGATCCACTTCGCGATCAGCCCCACCGCCTCAACCTCCATACCAACGAAGCCGTGCCAATGCCAGGGGCCGCACTCTTCGCCGTGCGCAGAGGCTCCCCCGCTGACCATGATCTCGCGCTTGACCGGGGCGTGGCGAAGCCCCTTCACGATGGCCGGCACTTCGTGCGGAAGGCAATGCGGGCAGGCGTCGCGTGCGTGGTGCAGCACCAGCACCGGCATGCGGATCGATGCGAGGTCCTGCGTCGGTACGGCGCTGGGTGTGCGGCGATTCACCACGCTGGCCGTGAGCACCAACCCGGCCACGCGATCCGGCGAATCGATCGCCGCGGCGATGGCCGAAATCGTGCCGCGGCTCGTGCCCACCAGCCACACCGGCAGTGGGCTCTGCGTGCGCACGAAGTCGATCACGGCGCGCACGTCGAACAGATGCGCTCGGGCGATTCGATCCGCGAAGTCGAGCCCGTGTGAGTCGCTCGGCCTGCCGAAGATCGCAACGTTGAAGCCTTGTTTGCCGAAATGTGCCGTCGAACGCACAAGGAAGTTGTTGCCACTGGGCAGCCCGTTTTCGACCGACCCGAAACCGCCGCCGCCGCCCGGAAAGAGCAGTACCGTGGCGCGCGCACCTTCGTGGGCACGCCAGTACAGACTCGTCGTCACGCCTTCTCGCGTGGGAACGTCGTAGCGCACGCCCTGCGCGTGCGCCAGCGCGCACAGGGCGGACAAGAGCAGCGCAAGCAGAGTTTGGCGCATCGGCCTCAGTACAAATACACCGCGCCCGCCGAAGATGCAGATGCATCGTTCGCATTGCCGCCGATGCCGGTGGCGTTGCTGTCTTCGTTGCGTGCGCCCACGGCGAGCGTGCTGCCGTCGGCGGAGAGGGCCAGTGACCCGCCGAACTGGTCGCCTGCATTGGCATTGCTGGCCTTCATGAAGCGGCTCAGCACCCAGGCATTGCCGGAGCGCGTGAGCATGTAGACCGCGCCAGACAGTGCGACCGAAGCGTCGTTGGCGAAGGGGTTGCCACCGAATCCGAGCCAGGCGTTGGGTTCGCCGGCGCCGCCGATGGCCATCTGCTGGCCATCGAACGACAAGGCCATCGAAGACCCGAACGAACCCAAGACCGACGGGTTCGACGCCTTGATGTAGGCGCGCTGGCTCCACACGCCGGCTTGCAGGCTGAAGGCGTAAGCGGCCCCGGCGTTTGTTAGCGCGTTGTCGCTCTGATCGCCATTGATGCCCACGCTGCCGCCGTCCTCCTGTCGGGCGCCCACGACCAAGGTGGCACCATCGCCCGACAGGGCGAGCGTGGCGCCGAACCCGTCGTTCGCCTCGGTGTTGGACGCCTTCACATAGGCTTCGGTGCTCCAGTCGGTGCCGGTGCGCACGAACAGGAAGACCGCGCCGCTGTTGGTGGCCGCGTTGCTGAGCACGCCGCCCACGCCGGTGGCGCCTCCGTCTTCAGAGGGCGCGCCGACTGCCACGCGGTTGCCGTCGTGCGAGATCGCCACCGCATCGCCGAAGTTGTCGTTGATGTCGGCTTGGTTCGACTTGAGGTAGGCCTGAATGATCCAGCTCGTCGCCGTGCGGCGGTACACGTAGGCGGCACCGCTTTCGGTGGCGGTGTAGTCGGCCGGCACGCCGTTGACACCGGTGGCATTGCCGCTGTCACCTTCCGCGCCCACCACCAGCGTGTTGCCGTCACCGGACAAGGCAACCGCGCCACCGAAAAGTGCTCCAGCCGCGGTGTTCGTCGCTTTGAGGTAAGTCGTCTGCGCCCAACTCCCATTGCTGCGCTGGAAAACGTACACCGCCCCGCTGTTGGCTGCGGCGTTGCTGGCCTGGTTGCCGTTGCTGCCAATCGCGTTGCTGGCTTCCCCACTTGCCCCTACGGCGAGCGTGTTGCCGTCGGCCGAAAGGCTGAGCGCAGACCCGAAAAAGTCGGCGGCGCCCGGGTTCGACGCTTTCAGGTAGCCCTGCAGGGCCCACTGGCTGCCTTGACGCACATAGACGTACACGGCGCCGCTGGCCGTCAGCGAGTTGTCGGCGCCGTTGCCGCCGACGCCGGCGTCCCCGCCGTCTTCGAAGGTCGCCGCCACGGCCAACGTGTTGCCATCACCCGAGAGCGCGACATCGATGCCGAAGAAATCGCTCGCTTCTGTGTTGCTCGCCTTGACGTAGCCGATCGATGCGTTCAGCGCCGCGATGCTCCAGTTCTGCGTCGCCGAGGCGGTGCATCCCCCCGCGTTGCAGGCTCGCAGCCGGTAGTTCGCGAGCACCCGCGTCCACAACGGCACGGTGTGGGCGTAGCGCGTGATGCCGGCGGGGAGGTCGCCGCCCACCTGCACGTAGTCGTCGCCTTGCAGCTCCTCCTGAAGCTGGTAGTGCGTTGCGTCGGGCACGGTGGCCCAGTCGAAGATCAAGGTCTTGATACCAGTGCTGAGCGCCACCACCGGCGCCGCGGGCGCCGGTGGTGGCGGCGAGGGTGCCGCTGCGGGCGGCGGGCTGCCGCCGGCGTCGCCGCCACCACCGCCGCAGGCGGCGAAGAAGAGGGCCACTACCGCCACGCTGGCGCGCCACGCGGATCGATGGGTCGTTGCTGTGTGTTGCATGCTTTCTCCTTCAATCGAGAAGACCGATTCAGAACCGGTACACGCTGCCGCTGCCGGAGGTGGCCGTGGAGTCGCGATCGCCACCGATGCCGCTGGCGCTGCTGTCTTCGTCGTGCGCGCTCACCGAGAGCGGGATGGCTTGACTGTGGACGACGCCGCGGGCGCCGGCCACCGCACGAAGTGGGAGAACGGCGGCCGCACGCGGTGACGAATTCACCCATGCCATCGGCGGTGATGGCGTGAAGACTTCACGGCGAGGCATGCCACCGCTCGCGTCGACCCAAGGCCGCTCAAGCCCATTCAAGCGGTACCGATGAGCAGGCCAAACCCCGGCGAGTTCTGTGGATGGTCCTGGGCGCGCAGGCCCTGTAGTCGATGTTGCCGTGGCCCAGTCGATCGTGGAGAGGCCAGGCAACTCGACGAGCGCGCTGGCGGCACCCGCAGCGAGATCGCCCCCGATCTGCGCGTAGTCGCAGGCCGCGAGCATCACGGATGCCGCACAGGCCAATGCCCCGCGAAACGAAGGCGCGTGAAGCCTCGATGTTGTTCGTTCCATGTCCACTCCCTGTCTGAGCTGGCGACCATGCACCCGATGTGCGCGGCTTGTGCTCTTGTCAGCTCAGGTTAGGCGGCTGCAGCGCAAATGTCTGTCGCCCATTGAGGCGACCCCTTGCGGACTCTGGCGAGCCCAAGGCCTCGCTACACTCCTCGCGGAAGAGGTCACATCGACATGGAATCGACCCGCTGCAGCACGGTGCTCATCGTCGAAGACGATCGTGCCTTTCGCACTCGCTTCGAGGCGATACTCGGCTCGGATTCATCGTTTCAAGTGGTCGGGTCGGTTGACACGCTCGCACTCGGCATGCAGGCGATTGCGCAAACGGCGCTGGATGCCTTGGTCGTAGACCTCGGCCTGCCCGACGGTGACGGCACGGCGCTGATCCGCGCCGCAACGAGCTTGCAGCCGCAGTGCGCGGTCATGGTCGTGACCGTATTCGGCGATGAGGAGCATGTGGTCAATGCCATCGAGGCGGGTGCGATCGGCTATCTGTTGAAAGACTCCAGCAGTGCAGAGATGACCGCTGGGTTGCGCGACCTGCTCAACGGCGGCTCGCCGATCAGCCCGATGGTGGCGCGGCTGATACTGAGCCGCATGCGGGTGCCGGCTGCCGCGTCAAACTCGCTGCTGAACCCGCTGTCGGACCCGAGCGTGGGTTTGAGCGAGCGCGAGGCCGAGGTCCTCACGCTAGTGGCCAAGGGATTCAGCTTTGCCGAGATCTGTGATTTGCTGTCGATCACCGTGAACACCGTGAAGACCCATGTCAATCGCACCTACCGAAAGCTGGGCGTCAGCTCGCGCGGGCAGGCCGTGCATGAGGCCACCCGACTCGGGCTCATCGAGATGTAGCGTTGTCGCGTGGCTGATCGGCTGGGCGCTGCTGCTGCACATGGCGGCAGCCTGGCCGCAAGTCTCGATACCGCGCATCGCCGTGCGCGACTTCGAGGTGTTTGCCGAACCCACCGGCGCCGTGCCGCCAGCCGGCACGGCGCGCTCGGCCGAACGCACCGATGGCCACATCACTTTGCCCGTGCCGGCTGACGGCGCCTACCGCTGGCTGCGCGCGCGCGTGCTGTTAGACGCAGTGCCCACCAGCGCCGTGGCGCTGTACGTGTCGTCGGCAAACCGCGCGCGCGTGTTCGTCAACGGCGAGCAGGTGGCCAATGCCAGCGTCTCCGATGCCGAGTCCTTCGGTTGGAACCACCCCTTGTTCTACAGCATTCCCACGGCGCTGCTGCGCAGCGGCGAGAACATCGTCGACGTGCGGCTGAGCGTGAACCGCTTCGGCAAGGGCGCGATCCACGGCATGAGCATCGGGCCACATGCCACGCAGCAGGAGCTGTACGACAGCGCGTTCTTCTGGCGCGTGACCGGGCCCCAGATCACGAGCCTCGTCATGCTCTTGCTGGGCTTTCCGGCGCTTCTGTACTGGTTTCGGCGACGTCGTGATGCCGCGTATGGATGGTTCGGCCTGGCCTGCGTGCTGGCCTCGGTGCGCAACGGCCATTTGTTCATCGTCGCACCGAGCTTCAGCGCCTGGTACGAGGCCTGGGCCAGTGTGCCGCTGCACTGGATGCTGGTGTCGCTGATCTTCTTTTCGTTTCGCATGTGCGGCCGATCCTTTCCACGGGTGGAGAGGGCCCTGCTCGTCGCGTCGGCGGTGTGGACGTTGATCGTGCTGACGCTGCCGTATCCCCAACTCTTCAGCCTCGGCTATGTGTGGCTCACGGCGCTGTGGGTCGCGACGATCGGCTTCGTGGCCCTGCAATTGCGGCGCACGCCGCGGCTCGAGCTCGTGCTGCTTCTGTTCGCACTGCTCGTGGCGCAAGCGCTCGGCGCGCTTGACCTGTTGTTGCAGCTCGGTGTTCGCAACAGCGAAGAACGAATCTACTGGATGCCGTACAGCCTGGTCGTGTTCTCGCTCGTGATGGGGGCAAACCTGGTGGACACATTCGCCAGAGCACGCACCCAGCAGGAGCGCATCAACGAGGAGCTCGACCAACGCCTGGCAGCACGCGAGCGCGAACTCGCGATCGAAAATCAACGCGTGCTGCAACTGCAAAGCGAGCGGGTGGCCGCCGCGGAACGCGAGCGGATCGTGCGCGACATCCACGACGGCCTGGGCTCGCAGCTGATCAGCTCGATCTTGCTCGTGGAGTCCGGCTCGATGGCCGGGCCGGCACTGGCGGGCGTGCTGCGCGAGTGCGTCGACGACCTGCGACTGGCCATCGACTCGCTCAAGCCGGCGGGCAACGACCTTCTGCTGGTGCTGGGCAACTTCCGCTACCGGATGGAGCCACGCCTGGTGCAGGCTGGCGTCCGGCTGGACTGGCAGATCGCAGCCGCCGACATCAGCCCGCCGCTGAGTTCGGACCAAGTGCTGCACACGCTGCGCATTGTGCAAGAGGCTTTCACCAACGCGCTCAAGCACGCGCAGCCGCGCTGCATGACGGTGCGTTACGAAACCCGGCCCGGCGGTGGGTGGGGGCTGGAGGTGAGCGATGACGGCGAGGGTTTCGACGTGACCACCCACCTGGGCCGCGGCGATGGCTTGCGCAACATGCGCTCACGCGCTGCGCAGATTCCGGCGCAGATCGAGATCGACAGCGGTTCACGGGGCACGACGGTCCGCATGACATCGGGGTAGCGCACCCCGCTTTCAAAGGGCGGTCTTTGGTTAGGGATGCGCTTGCCGCGAGGTACTTGTTCAGCGTTGCCTTAGGCTGGACCCGCCTTCCACAGCGCCAGCAATTCACCTTCGCGCTGCTTGCTGAGCTTGCCCTTGCAGCGCTGGTCGGACGGTGCGGGCAGGCCCTCGTCGAGCACAGCCGTCACGGTGTCTTGCAACGGCCGGGTCTGCAGGCCGCTCGCGATGGCGCGCTGCAGGTCCACGCGTGTGAAGCCGATCATCGTGGCGTCGGTCGTCGGAATCCAGAGCGGCAGCTCGCTCCACGGTTGTACGTCATGTTCGACCAGAAATTCCTCGGCGATCGGCACCAGCGCTGCCGGTGGCGCACCACGCTCGGCGACCGCGGCGATGCAGGTGGCCAGCAGCCGGGCCCACCCGCAGACTTCTCCCACCGGGCCGGTCGCGTTGAAGACGCCGCCGGCCCCTTGCTCCAGCAAGTGCAGCATCCAGTCGGCGAGGTCACGCACGTCGATGAACTGCAGCGGCGCCGCGCCGTCGATGCAGGGCACCAGCACCTCGCCGCCCAGCGCCACGCGCCAGGGCCAGTGGCTGAAGCGCCCGGTCGGATCGCCCGGCCCGACGATCAGGCCAGGCCGCACGATCAGCGCACGGTCGCCCAAGCGCGCGATCAACTCGGCCTCGCACGCGGCTTTCTGCGCGCCGTAGTGCTGCGGGTCGCGGTCGGCCCGGTCGATTCCGGCGGCGCTTGCCAGCGCATCCGTCTCCAGCACCGGGGCGTGAGCGAAGCTGGCATATGCCGAGATGCTGGAGACAAACAGATAGCGCCCGACGCCCTGCAGTGCCTGGGCACTCACGTTCAGCTCCTGCGGCACGTAGCCACAGGTGTCGACCACCGCGTCCCACCGCGCGCCGGCCGAGCTTGAGAGCGCGGCCAGGTCGGTGCTGCGATCGCCGCTCAGCACGTCGACGCCTGCCGGCCAAGCCGACCGCGACCGGCCCCGGTTGAACACCGTGACCTTGTGCCCGCGTCGCAGCGCGCTGTCCAGCACTGCTGCGCCGAGGAACACGCCACCCCCGAGGATCAGCAGCCGCATGGCCTTCATTCCACCAACAGCGGCGATGCTGCCTTCACCACTTTGAGGCAGACAATCGAGCGCACGTTGCCTCCACCCGGCACGTGCATCAGCGCGCCGGTGAGGAACCGCGAGAGACTCTTCAGGCCGCGCGCAGCCACATTGGGCAGGTAATCACATTCGCCCGACGCGGTGTGGCACGCCAAGATTTGCACGAAGGCGAGGATGCTGGGCAATGCTGGCCTGAATCTCGCGCACGCGGCCGAATCACCCGTCGGCGATGTTCGGTCAGCCTGCAAGGCGTGGAGGTTGCGGTCGAGCACGCCCGAAGAATACGCAGTGACTGTCAATCGAACAACTTCGAAAGGGACGTGCGTTCTCCAAGCTATCGCGACGGCGCAGACATTGCCGGCACCGGCACCGGCACCGCTTCAGCTCAATGCGGGACGCGGCGGGCCGGCCTTGCAGCGCCGCTCGGGCTGCCACCGGCTGGCGCGACACTCGCGCCCGAACCATCGCGCTGCCCAGCGAGGTGTCAGCGACCCGAAGCCGGCCAATCGGAAGCGCTCGTCGAACTCCGAGTCGAAGTCACGCGCCGTCAGTGTGCCGATCATGCCGATCACCTGCAGCGGCAGGTCCACGCTGCGGCTTTGCATCCAGCACGGGACGCCAGCGATGCGGAACACGCGCAGACGGCGCTCGGCGGGTTGGCGAAACGGCGGGTCGCCCAGGCCGCTCGGGTGCTCCTGCACCCGCGCTCGGCGGCGCAACTCCACGCTGAAGATACCGAAGCCGGCACTGCGCACCGGCTCATATCGAGCGGCGACGGAGCGCAACGCCAGCCCGACCAGCAGGGGCGCCACGGCGCAGAGAATGAGGAGAAAAGTGATCACGGCAACCTCGCAGCGATGAGCTTGCAGTGGACACTCGTTCGTTGCGCCGCGCCCGTGTTCAAAGACAACAATTGCGACAGGATGGCACCCTGGCCGCCGGCGCTGGCACCATGCGCACGTCGTGGCTAGTTTCCTTGCCAATCTCGTCGCTGATTTCGTCGCTGATTTGGTCGATGACCTCGCCGCTGATTTCCCCGCTCATCCCGCCACAAACTCAGACGCAACCGTGAGGCACACCCCACCATGAACGTCCACCCCCTCGCTCCCATCTCCGACGCGCAGGTCGACGCCTTCTGGCACGACGGCGTGGCCTGCCTGCGCGGCCTGTTCGACGCCGACTGGATCGAACACCTGCGCGAAGCCGTCGAAGAAGACCTCGCCCACCCCGGCCCGCTGGCGCGCGAGTACGCCAAGAAGGGAGGCCGCTTTCTGGGCGACATCGGTGCCTGGGCGGTCAAGCCCGGGCTGCGCCGCTACGTCGAGCAGTCGCCCGCGGCGGAGATCGCGGCGCGGCTGCTCAAGAGCAACAAGGTCAACTTCCTGTACGACCAGTTGTTCGTCAAGGAGCCCGGTACCGCCGAAGCCACGCCTTGGCACCAGGACGGCCCGTACTGGCCCGTCCAGGGCAACCAGATCCTGTCAATCTGGCTCACGCTCGACGACGTCACGCTCGAATCGAGCGGCATGGAGTACATCTTGGGCTCGCACCGCTGGGGCAAGGAATACCGCCCGGTCAGCTTTGCCGGCGACACCGAGATGTACAAGAACCTGCCTGGAGAGGCGGTGCCCGACTTCGAGGCCATGCGGCGCGAACTGCCGGTGGTCAACTGGGACATGTCGGCCGGCGACTGCCTCGTCCACCACTGCATGACGGTGCACGGCGCCCCCGGCAACAGCACCAACGACCGGCGCCGCCGTGCCTACGCCACCCGCTGGACCGGCGACGACGTGGTGTTCGCACCGCGCGAGGGCCAAGCCGCGATCACGATTGCGCCGCCCACCATCCGGCCCGGCGAGCCGCTGGACAGCGAGGTGTTCCCCCGGCTGTGGCCGCGATGAGCCCCGCCAATCCGCGTTGATGCCGCGCTGATGCCGCGCTGATGCTGGCCAAAGGCGTGGAACGATCCGGCCCCAAACCCTGTCCGCCCTCGTGCGCGTCGAGGGCGGGTGGTGGAAGCTGGTGAACCGACTGCGAGCGGACGGCCCGAATCCGTCAACCCGTTGGCGCAATGGTGCCCACGCCGCTGGCCAGGGCGGCCTCTCGCAGCGGCACGTCGAGCGTGGCAATCGGCAGTTGCAGCCGCAGGGCAAGTTCGAGGTAGGCAGCGCCGTACGTCGTCAGGCCGAACCGGAGTGCCAGCGCCAATAGCTCGCTGGGAGGGACGGCGTGGCGGTCCACCGCAATCGGCAGCGAAACGACTTGCGCGATCACAGACTGCGCAGCCTGGGCCGTCATGACCTTGCGCAGGCACGCGGTGCGCAGCACGTTGCTGAACTCAAGCTCCCACAACGCCGGCACCACGGCGCGATCATCCTGCAAGCGGATTGCGATGGCTTCGCTGTAGGGCGTGGCCTGGTTCTGAATGAACCAGCCGCTGACCACCGAGTTGTCGAGAACGAAGGGCACCGGGCGCTCAGTTTCAGTCGCGCCCCTCGGCGAGAATGTCCTTCAGCGTGCCTTCCAGTGCGACGCCTTCACGCTGCCTCCTCAGGCGCTCGAACGTGGCGGCTACCTGTTGTCGCTGACCGCCGGCTGCGCGCTTGGAGGCTGCCGCAGACACCAGGCGAGCCACCGCCACACCACGCCGCGTGATGGTGACCTGCTCTCCACGCTCGACTTCCAGCAGCAACTCGGACAGCCGGGTCTTGGCTTCGTAGACAGCGACTTCCTTCATGACCATCTCATTTATGAATGATGGTTAACTATATCAGCATTGGGTCGGGAGAGTACGCCTCAAACTCGCTCGACGATGAGCGCAATGCCCTGGCCCACGCCGATGCACATGGTGCACAGCGCGTAGCGGCCTTTGATGCGGTGCAACTGGTTGACGGCCGTCGTCACCAGCCGCGCACCGCTGGCGCCCAGCGGGTGGCCCAGCGCGATCGCGCCGCCGTTCGGGTTGACGCGCGGGTCGTCGTCTTGCAAGCCCAGGTCGCGCGTCACGGCCAGGCCCTGTGCGGCGAAGGCTTCGTTGAGCTCGATCACGTCGATCTTTTCAATCGCCAAGCCCGTCATCGCCAGCACCTTGCGGGTGGCCGGCGCCGGCCCGAAACCCATGATGCGGGGCGCCACCCCGGCCACCGCCATGCCCACCACGCGCGCGCGCGGCGTGAGGCCGTGCTTTGCGGCGCTCATCTCGTTGGCCAGCAGCAGCGCGCACGATCCGTCGTTGATGCCCGACGCGTTGCCCGCCGTCACCGTGCCGTCCGGCTTGACGACACCCTTGAGCTTGGCGAGTGCCTCCAGGCTGGTCTCGCGCGGGTGCTCGTCCTTGCCGACGACGAGGGCGTCGCCCTTCTTCTGCGCGATCGTTACCGGCGCGATCTCGGCGTCGAAGAAGCCCGCCTGTTGCGCCGCGACGGCGTTGAGCTGGCTGCGCAGCGCCATGCGGTCCTGCGCCTCGCGCTCGATGCCGAACTGCGCCGCCACATTCTCGGCCGTCTCGGGCATCGAATCGACGCCATGCATCTCGCGCATCAGCTTGTTGACGAAGCGCCAGCCGATCGTCGTGTCGTAGACCGCGTTCGCGCGGCTGAACGCGGTATCGGCTTTGGGCATCACGAACGGCGCGCGGCTCATGCTCTCCACGCCGCCGGCGATCATCAGTTGCGCCTCGCCGCTCTTGATCGCGCGTGCCGCGGTGCCCACTGCGTCCATGCCCGAGCCGCACAGGCGGTTGATGGTGGCGCCCGGCACCTCGATCGGCAGGCCCGCCAGCAGCGAGGCCATGTGCGCGACGTTGCGGTTGTCTTCGCCGGCCTGGTTGGCGCAGCCGTAGATCACGTCGGTCAGTGCCTGCCAATCGACGCCCGGGTTGCGCGCCATCAGCGCCTTGATCGGCACGGCGCCGAGGTCGTCGGTGCGCACGCTGGAGAGCGCACCGCCGTAGCGGCCGATGGGGGTGCGGATCGCGTCGCAGATGAAGGCGTGGTTCATGGGAGGCCCGGGTGAAAAGGAGGATGTTGCAGCGTGGTGGCAGTGCCGCTACATCACGCCGAAGCGAGCCAACGCCTCGCACGCACTCATGCCGCCCTTGATGGCGACGGACACTGCGCTTTCAGTGCTCGCCTTCTCGCGCGCTCGGCGGACTGCCTCGGCCTCCGCCGCGCGCGGGATCACCAGCACGCCCTCGCGGTCGCCGAACAGCAGGTCGCCGGGCTCGATGCGCACGCCGTCGATCTCGATCGCGCAGCGGTAGTCGATCACCTTGCCGCGCGGCCCCTGGTCCTGCGCATACAGACCACGACAGAACACGGTGAAGCCGAGTTGCTCGATCTCGGCTGCGTCGCGCACGTACCCGTCGAGGATCGCGCCGGCCGCCTTCAGGTGCGTGGCGCGGGTGGACATGAGCCCGCCCCACAGCGCGTAGCGCAACGACGAGCCGGTGGCGATGTAGACCTCGCCGGGCTTCAGGTCGTCGAGCGCTTCGAGCATCAAGCCGAACGGCTTTTGCGTCAGCGGCCCGCGCGCAGCCGCCGGGCCTTTGTCGTCGAACACGTCGGCCTCCAGCACCGGCATCGCGCGCCCGGCGATCTTCGCCATCGGGTTCAGTGGCGAGATGCCAGCGGGCAGGAACTGCCGGCGGTGGCCCATCACGTCGAGCACGTCGCCGACCACGGCGGTGAAGAGTTCGGTCTTCAGGATTGTGAAGAGTTCGTCGTCGCTCATGGTCGCTCCTGCTCGGCCCTGGTCAGTGTTCGGAGATCGGTGGTTCGGCCCGCCGCGCGGTGTCAGCGGCCGGCTGGCGCGTGCTGCATCGCCATCGCCTCGCCCATGCGCACCGCAGCGCCCGGCGCCCAGCCGGCGTTGAACTGAAGCCGCCCGGCCGGGAACAGCAGCACCACCGTCGAGCCGAGCAGAAAACGGCCCATCTCGTCGCCCTGCTTCAGCCGCACCGGGTCGTCGGGGTCGCGGTACTGCCATTCGCGAAGCCCGCCGGTGCGCGGCGGGTTGACCACGCCGTGCCACACGGTGGCCATGCTGCCGACGATCGTCGCCCCCACGAGCACCAGCGCGAACGGGCCGGTGCTGCCGTGGCTGCCCTCGGGTCCGGTCTCGAAGATGCACACCACGCGCTCGTTGCGCGCAAACAGCCCGGGCACGCCGCGCGCTGTGGTCGGGTTCACCGAGAACAACGCGCCCGGCACGTGCAGCATGCGCACCAGCCGGCCGTCGCAGGGCATGTGGATGCGGTGGTAGTCCTTCGGGCTGAGGTAGATCGTCGCGAAGTGGCCGTCGTGGAAACGGCTCGCCAGTCCCGCGTCGCCACCGAGCAGCGCGGTGGTCGAGTAGTGGTGCCCCTTGGCCTGGAAGATCTGGTCGTGCCGAATGGCGCCGAACTGGCTGATCGCACCGTCCACCGGGCACACCAGGTCGGCCACCGCGAGCGGCCGCACGCCGGGCTTGAGCGCGCGTGTGAAGAACTCGTTGAAGCTGGCGTAGCGGGCGATGTCGGGCTCGGCCGCCTCGGCCATGTTGACGCCGTAGCGGCCGACGAACCAGCGGATCAGCCGCGTCGTCAGTGCCCCACCCTGCGCCGACGCAATGCGCCCGCCGAAGGCCGTCAACGCCTGTTTGGGCAGCAGGTACTGCGGCAGGACGGCAAGGCGATCCGACACGTTGGGCATTGACCGGGACAAAGAGGGTCGCGATTGTATCGACCGCAACCGGCAGCTGCGCCACGGCACCTGATTCACGGGGTTGACCCCGCAGCGACTCAAACGCGAGCATGCAGCCACCGAAGCTTCTTGTGGGTGATCGCCTTGAACCAGCCCCTTCCTCCGAGCCCGCCGCCGATGCGACCCCTCGGCCCGACCGTGGCGGATCTGCAGGCCTGGCATGAACTCAAGCTGCAGATGGAGGTGCTGCACGCGCAGTTGCACTACCTCAAGTTGATGCTCAAGCTCGGCGTGAACGCCTGGTAGCGCACCCGCGCTTCGTACCGGACAGGCGCGTCCGCAGCAGCGCTGCCTTTGCAGGGCCGCTTGGCACGATCCGGTGGAACGCTGCGCGCCGCGCTGGCTGCGCGAAGTCCGGCCAGCCCTTTTTTGAACAGTGCCATCAAGCGGGCTGAAGGGCAGCGTCACGCTCGGCACCTAAAGTTCGGGCCATGAGACAAGCGATGCGGCACACTGCGCCGCTTGCGTCCAACGCCCGACCGCCGATGACCACCGCCACGCCCGCGCGCTACACCCGCACCGCCATCGCCTTGCACTGGGTGCTGGCGCTGGCCATCATCTGCTCGTTCGGCTTCGGCCTGTACATGACCGGGCTGTCGTTCTCGCCGCAACGCGTCAAGCTCTACAACTGGCACAAGTGGGCTGGCATCTGCATCCTCACGCTGTCTGCGCTGCGGCTGCTGTGGCGCCTGACGCACAAGCCGCCCGCCGATCCGCCGATGCCCGCCTGGCAGGCCCGCGCAGCGCACGCCACGCACGGCTTGTTGTACGTGCTGTTCTTTGCCGTGCCGCTGGTCGGCTGGGCCTACAGCTCGGCGGCGGGGTTTCCAATCGTGGTGTTCGGCGTGCTGCCGCTGCCTGACTTCGTGCCGGTGGACAAGGCGCTGGCCGACGCGATCAAGCCGTTCCACAAGTACCTCGCCTACGCGTTGGCGGCGCTGGTGCTGGTGCATGTCGGCGCCGCGCTCAAGCACCAGTTCCTCGACCGCGACGGCCTGCTGTCCCGCATGTGGCCAGGCCGCACGCGAGCGGCCCGCATCACCCGCATTTGAAAGTGACACCCTTCATGAAGACCCGTTTCTTTGCCCCCGCCCATGCCCTGCTCGCTGCGCTCGCCATCGCCACCGGCCCGGTCAGCGCCCAGCAAAAGCTGGTCCCCGCGCAGAGCGAGATCTCCTTCACCAGCCGGCAGATGGGCGTGCCGGTAGACGGCAAGTTCAAGAAGTTCGACGCCACCATCGCCTTCGACCCGAAGAAGCCCGAGGCCGGCAACATCGCCTTCAGCATCGACCTGACCAGCGCGCAGATCGGCGACAGCGAAACCATGGCCGAACTCGCCAAGCCGGGCTGGTTCGACAGCAAGCGCGTGCCGATGGCGACGTTTCAGTCCACCGCCGTCAAGGCCGCCGGGCCGGGCAAGTTCGACGTGACCGGCAAGCTCAACATCAAGGGCAACGTGCGCGATGTGGTCGTGCCGGTGACGCTGACACAGGCCGCTGGGGCGACCACTGCGACCGGCGCGTTCGTGGTCAAGCGGCTCGAATTCAAGATCGGTGAAGGCGATTGGGCCGACACCTCGATGGTCGCCAACGACGTTCAGGTGAAGTTCAAGCTCGCGCTCACTGGCGTGGCGGCGCTGTGACCAACTCGATCTCCCGAATCCTTTCAACCTTTCACACCCATCGCAAGGAACCACCGATGAAGAAAATCCTCCTCGCCGCCTCGCTGCTGGCCACCGGCACGCTGGCCCAGGCCCAGAGCGCCACCTACGGCATCGACCCGACGCACACCTTCGTCACCTTCGAGGCCAAGCACTTCGGCACCTCGACGCTGCGCGGCCGCTTCGACAAGAAGGAAGGCTCGGTCACCATCGACCGCACGGCCAAGACCGGCAAGGCCGAGATCACGCTCGACATGGCCTCGGTCTCCACCGGCGTCGGCCCGCTCGACGGCCACCTGAAGAGCAAGGACTTCTTCAACGCGGGCGAGCACCCGACCGCCAAGTTCGTCGGCGACAAGTTCACCTTCGACGGCGCCAAGGTCACCGCGGTGGCCGGCAACCTGACGATGCTGGGCAAGACGATGCCCGTCACGCTGAAGGCCACCAACTACAACTGCTACGACAACCCGATGTTCAAGCGCGAGGTCTGCGGCGGCGACTTCGAGACGACGTTGCAGCGCAGCCAGTGGGGCATGGACTATGGTGTGAAGACAGGCATCCCCGACAACATCCGCCTGCTGGTGCAGATCGAGGCGATCAAGCAGTGAGCCGCAACGCATGGCGCCTTCTCTGAAGCCTGCGGTGGCGCCGGCCGTCGCTTGTGCCGCTGCGCTTGCAGCGGCCCTCATGTTGGTCGCGCCGACGCGCGCCCAGGCGCAGGGCGTCACCTACGTGCTCGACCCGAGCCACACCCAGGTCACCTTCGAAGTCCTGCACCTGGGCACGTCCACACTGCGTGGGCGGTTCAACCGCATCGAAGGCAGCGTCACGCTCGATCGCACCGCGCGAACCGGGGACGTGTCGATCACGATCGACACCTCGTCAGTGAGCACCGGCGTGCTGCCGCTGGACAGCCTCCTGCGCGGCGCGCAGGGGTTTGCGTCGCAAGAACACCCGAAGGCCTTCTTCACCGCGCGGCAACTGAGCTTCGACGACGACAAGCTCGCCTCGCTGCGTGGCGAGTTCACCCTCAAGGGCGTCAGCCTGCCACTTCAGATGCGCGCCACGAACTTCAACTGCTACGAGCACCCGATGCTCAAGCGCGAGGTCTGCGGCGGCGACTTCGAGGCCGAGCTGATGCGCAGTGCCTTCGGCATCAGCCACAGCCTGCCGTTCGTTGCCGACCGGGTGCGTTTGCTGGTGCAGGTGGAGGGTGTGCGGCAGTAGTGCCCCGGTCATGCAGCGGGCACCTCGCCGCAGGCGCTCGCCCGATTGCGCCCGATCCCGCTCGATCCCCCTCTCGATCCCCCTCTCGATCCCCCTCTCGATCCCTTCACCCAGGTCAAAACTCCTTCGACCACCGCCCGCACTCTTGTCGCGCTTGATTCGGGTCGAGCCGGGCGTGCATGGGCCGGACACCGTCAGCCCCGCTCATTCGAGGGGCCATCGCTGAGGGGTTTTACCCAGTTGCCGACGGGAGGCTTCGCAACCAAAGTGCGAGGCTGTGCAGATCGTGCGCGTTCGCGTGCGACTATGCTCACCGGCCCCAACACCCCCTCAAGGAGATTCAATGTCCCAAGCCAAACCCGCCCCGCGCCGCAAGTTCCTGAGGCAAGCCGCCACCGGCGTGGCCGCCACGGGCGCGCTCGCCGCACCGATGGTGTCCAAGGCGCAGACGACGTCGCTGCGCTTCCAGAGCACCTGGCCGGCGAAAGACATCTTCCACGAGTACGCCAACGACTTCGCCAAGAAGGTCAACGACATGGCGGGCAGCCGCCTCAAGATCGAGGTGCTGCCCTCGGGCGCGGTGGTGCCGGCGTTCCAACTGCTCGAAGGCGTGGCCAAGGGCACGCTCGACGGCGGCCACGGTGTGGTGGCGTACCACTACGGCAAGAACTCCGCGCTGGCGCTGTGGGGTTCGGGCCCGGCCTTCGGCATGGACCCGAACATGGTGCTGGCCTGGCACAACTACGGCGGCGGCAAGGCGCTGCTCGACGAGATCTACAAGAGCCTGAACCTCGACGTGGTCTCGTACCTGTACGGCCCGATGCCCACGCAGCCGTTCGGCTGGTTCAAGAAGCCGATCGCCAAGGTCGATGACATCAAGGGCGTCAAGTTCCGCACCGTGGGCCTCGCGGTGGACATGTACACCGAGATGGGTGCCGCAGTGAACCCGCTGCCCGGTGGCGAGATCGTGCCCGCGCTCGACCGCGGCCTGATCGACGGCGCCGAGTTCAACAACGCGACCTCCGACCGCCTGCTCGGCTTTCCCGACGTGGTGAAGAACTGCATGCTGCAGAGCTTCCACCAGAGCGGCGAGCAGTTCGAGATTCTGTTCAACAAGGGCAAGTACGACGGCCTGGCGGCTGAACTCAAGGCCGTGATCGACTACGCCGTGCAAGCCTCCAGCGCCGACATGAGCTGGAAGGCCGTGCAGCGCAATTCGCAGGACTACATCGAGTTGAAGAAGGCCGGCGTCAAGTTCTACAAGACGCCCGACGCGATCCTGCGCGCGCAATTGGATGCGTGGGACAAGATCATCGCCAAGAAGGGCGGCGAGAACGCGCTGTTCAAGAAGATCCTCGACAGCCAAAAGGCGTTTGCCGAGCGCGCCGGCGCGTGGCAAAACGACTACATGGTCGACTTCAAGATGGCCTACAACCACTACTTCGCCAAGAAGTAAGTAGCGAGCGGCCTGCTGACGAGGGCCACCGGCCGGCGCGATCGGCCGGTGGCCTTTGCCCTTTTTGGGGGGCGATGCAGGCGACTGAGGAAACTGAATGCAGAAAGTCTTGCTGGCGGTAGACCGCCTCTCCACGTGGCTGGGCCAGTTCTTCGCCTGGACCATCGTGATCCTGACCTTGATGATCACTGGCGAGGTGTTCTCTCGCTACGTTCTGAACGAGCCGCACGACTGGGCGCTGAACGTGCAGATCATGCTGTACGGCACGCTGTTCATGATGGCCGGCGCCTACACACTGAGCAAGAACGGCCACGTTCGCGGCGACGTGCTGTACGGCTTCTTCCAGCCTCGCACGCAGGCCACCATCGACCTGGTGCTCTACATCCTGTTCTTCCTGCCCGGCATCGTGGCGCTCACCTATGCCGGCTGGACCTACGCCAACGAATCGCTGGCGATCCGCGAGAAGACCTTCTCGGCCACGCCGCTGCCGCTCTACCCGTTCAAGTTCGTCATCCCGATCTCCGGCGGCATGCTGCTGCTGCAAGGCTTCGTCGAGATCGTGCGCTGCATCACTTGCCTGCGTGACGGGCAGTGGCCCTCGCGCGAGCAGGACGTGGAGGAGGTCGACGTCGAAAAACTCAAGGAGATGGTGCACGTGAAGGACGAAGACATCGCCGCGCTCGACAAGTACGTGCCGCACGCGGGGAGCACCAAGTGAAGGTAAGAAAAGAGTTGTGGTTCGGCTTCGTCATCATGGGGCTGATCATCCTGGGCACCGTGGTGATGCTGCTGTCGGCCGAAAAGCTCACCAACGGCCACCTCGGCCTGATGATGCTGTCGCTGGTGGTCGTGGCCATCATGCTCGGCTTCCCCACCGCGTTCACGCTGATGGGCATGGGCATGCTGTTCACCTGGCTGGCCTACGAACGCAGTGCCACCAAAACGCTCGACCTGATGGTGCAGTCGGCGTTCAAGGTGATGAGCAACGACGTGCTCATCTCGATCCCGCTGTTCGTCTTCATGGGCTACCTGGTCGAGCGCGCCAACCTGATCGAAAAGCTCTTCAAGAGCCTGCACCTGGCGCTCGCGCGGGTGCCGGGTTCGCTGGCGGTGGCCACGTTGTTCACGTGTGCGGTGTTCGCCACCGCCACCGGCATCGTCGGCGCGGTCGTCACGCTGATGGGGCTGCTGGCATTCCCGCAGATGCTCAAGGGCGGCTACGACGTTCGCTTGTCGGCTGGCGCCATCACGGCGGGCGGCTGCCTGGGCATCCTGATCCCGCCGTCGGTGATGTTGATTGTTTATGGCGCCACGGCCGGCGTGTCGGTGGTGCAGTTGTACGCGGGCGCGTTCTTCCCCGGCATCATGCTGGCCGGGCTGTACATCCTGTACGTGGTCGTCGTGGCCTGGCTCAAGCCGTCGCTGGCGCCGCCGCTGTCGGCCGAGGCGCGTTTCGTCAAGCTGCCCGAGATGACGCAGCGCATCGCCGACACGGTGTCCAACCGCGCCCTGCCGGCACTGGCTGGGGCGTTGAAAGGCTCGCGCAACCTCGGTGTGTCTACCGACTATGTGCTCAAGCAACTCGGCATCGCGTTGTTGCCAGCGCTGTTGTTCGCCGCAGTCGCCACACTGTCCTACCGTTCGGCCACGGCGCCGCTCGATCCCGCTGACATCGTGCAAGCCACTGGCGGCGCGCTCGCCGAGCCGGGCGGTGGCGTGCAGGAGCCGCCGGGTTCGGGCGCTCCGGCGGCCGGCGGTCTGCAAGAGCCGCCGTCGGCGGGCGGGCTGAGAGAGCCTCCCAGTGCGGCAGGCGGCCTGCAGGAGCCGCCCAGTGCGGGTGGCTTGAAGGAGCCGCCCGGGGCAGGCGGCCTGGCAGAACCTCCCGGCGCCGGCGGCCTGAGGGAGCCCCCCGGTGCAGTGGCTGGCGGCGGTTTGCGCGAGCCTCCCGGCGCGTCCGCGGGGTCAACCGCGCAGGTGCCGGCAGCCGCGCTTGAGCGCCGCGAGGCGAGCGCGAATTTCTGGATCGGCTTCGGCGTCGGCCTGGCCGCGCTGGTGGCGTTCTACGGCATCCTGAGCTTCCAGCGGCTCGAAATCTTCAAGATGCTGCTGGCCAGCTTCTTCCCGCTGCTGATCCTGATTCTGGCGGTGCTCGGCTCGATCGTCTTCGGCCTGGCCACGCCCACCGAGGCGGCGGCCGTCGGCGCATTCGGCGGCTTGCTGCTGGCCGCAGCCTACAAGCAGCTCAACATGCGGGTGGTCAAGGAGTCGGTGTTCCTCACCGCCAAGACCAGCGCGATGGTGTGCTGGCTGTTCGTCGGCAGCGCCATCTTCTCGGCCGCATTTGCGTTGCTGGGCGGGCAGGAACTGGTCGAGCGTTGGGTGATGAGCATGAACCTCACCAAGACCGAGTTCCTCGTGCTCAGCCAGGTCATCATCTTCATCCTCGGCTGGCCGCTGGAGTGGACCGAGATCATCGTGATCTTCATGCCCATCTTCATCCCGCTGCTCGACAACTTCGGCGTCGACCCGCTGTTCTTCGGCCTGCTGGTGGCGCTGAACCTGCAAACCGCGTTCCTGAGCCCGCCTGTTGCGATGGCGGCGTTCTACCTCAAGGGCGTGAGCCCGCCGCATGTGACGTTGAACCAGATTTTCGCTGGCATGTTGCCCTTCATGGGCATCCAGGTGTTTGCGATCTTCCTGCTGTACCAGTTCCCGGCCATCGGGCTGTGGTTGCCGCAGGTGCTGTACAAATGACGGCATGCACGCCGGAGACACGCCTCGCAACTTGAACCCTGACGCCGCCGCAGGCCCCGGCAGCTTCCAGCTGCCGGGCCTGACCGTGTTGGAGCGCGGCTGGCTGTCGTCCAACAACATCGTGCTGCACGGCGCGCCGGGCGAGGGCGCCACGCTGGTGGACAGCGGCCACTGCGTGCATGCCGCGCAGACGCTGGCGCTGCTGCGCCACGCGCTGCATGGGCAGGCGCTGGTGCGCGTCGTCAACACGCACCTGCATTCCGACCACTGCGGCGGCAACGCCACCTTGCAGCGCGAGTTCGGCGTGCCGGTCAGCGTGCCCGCAGCGTCGTTCGCTGCGGTGCAAGCCTGGGACGAAGACGCGCTGAGCTACCGAAACACCGGCCAGCGCTGCGATCGCTTCACGGCGCAGGCGGCGCTGAACCCTGGCGAGGTGCTGCAAGTCGGCGCGCGCCGCTGGCAGGCATTGGCCGCGCCCGGGCACGACCCCGAGTCGCTGGTGCTGTTCGACGCGCAGGACGGCGTGCTGATCTCGGCCGACGCGCTGTGGGAGAACGGCTTCGGCGTCGTGTTTCCCGAGCTGGAGGGCATCGCCGCCTTCGCCGACGTGGCTGCCGTGCTCGACATGATCGAGCGGCTGCCGGTGCGCGTGGTCATCCCGGGCCACGGTGCGCCGTTCAGCGACGTGAGCGGTGCGCTGCGTCGCGCCCGCACGCGCCTGGCCGGCCAGCGCGCCGACCCCGCCCGCCACGCACGGCATGCCGCCAAGGTGATGATCAAGTACCACGTGATGGAAGAGCGCTCGCAGCCTTGGCAGGCGCTCATCGCATGGACGGTGGCAACGCCGCTGTTCGACGGCGTCTGGCAGCGCTTTGCACAGCGCGATGCGAGCACTGCGAGCGCGTGGTGCGAGCAACTGACGCACGAGCTCGTCGGCAGCGGCGCGTTGCGCCTGCTCGACGATGTCGTGCACGACGCGTGAGCGGCTGGCGTTTCTCTGATGCGCGCGCAAGCTCCGCCGACGTGAGCTGAGGTCTGCGCGCTGCGCGGATCGCCGCTACCCGAGGCATGCGGCGCCGACGCTCAACACAACACAGCCCGTCGCGTTGCCCCGCAGCGCATGCCTGCGGTGGTGCAGCCCGTCGCGTGCGGCTGGCGCCTGGGGCCAAGCGACGTAGAGTGTGGCTTCACCCCAGCCCGCCGCGCACGACTGCACCATGGCCGCCTCTTCATCGACACCCCCCAGGCTCTGGCAGCGCATTGCCAGCGCGGCGGTGCGCTTCTTCCATGCGTACGGCAACTGGCTGGTCAGCATCAGCTGGAAGCGGTTCCTGCTGTTGTCCCTGCTGCTGTTGATGTCGACCGCGCTGCTGGACGACCTGCCACCGTTCTCGTGGAAGATCAGCGAGACGGTCGTGCCCGCGTCGCCGCGCAAGGAGAGCAAGGTGTCGAAGACGGCTGCGTCGGCGCCGAGCCCCATTGTCAAGATCGAAGACGCCGACAAGGGAACGCTCGAGATCTCCATCGGCCAGGACGGCGTGCGCGTCAAGCGCCTGCCACTCGGCAGCCCGGCCGTCGCGCAGGGCGCTTCTGCCCCGACCGCGGTGGCGGGGTCGTCGGCTGCCGATCGCGGCGTGCTCATCTGGCGGCCCGAGGGCGCCACCGGCGAAGTGGCCCGTGAGGTGCTGGCCGACCTGCGCAGCGAAATCGGCGACGCGCTGGAAGAAGCGGAGCGCCAGGCCGAGCGCGACGCGGCCGAGGCCCGGCGTGTCGGCACCGCGGCTTCGGCGGGCGCAGCCCAGGCCCAGCGCGAAGCCAGCGAGGCCATCGAGGCCAAGCGCGACGTCGTCGAGGCGCTGCGCGACGTGTCGGCCGCCGCGGGCGCACCGCGCGGCCGCACCGTCACCGTTCGCCTGGGCGACTCGTTGCCCAACATCGCGATGCTGTGGATCGTCGCCTCGATCATCCTGAAGATCACCTACAAGGGCCGCATGCAGGCCGAGGTGAAGGCCGCGCAGGCGACCGAGACGGCCGAGTCCGAGTCGCTCAAGCGGCAGGTGGTCGAGGCCCGCATGGCGGCGATGCAGGCGCAAGTGGAGCCGCACTTTCTGTTCAACACGCTGGCCAGCATCGACCACCTGATCGAGACCGACCCGCCGCGCGCCAGCACGATGCAAAAGAACCTGATCGCGCTGCTGCGCGCGAGCATGCCCACGCTGCGCGACGCACAACCCAGCGCGCACAACCTGGGCCGCGAGATGGCGGTCATCAAGCCTTACTTGGAGATTTTGAAAGTGCGCATGGAAGAGCGTCTGCAGTTCGACGTGAACGTGCCCGAGGGCCTGCTGTCGGCCGAGTTCCCGTCGATGATGGTGCAGTCGCTGGTCGAGAACGCGGTCAAGCACGGCCTGGAGCCCAAGGCAGAGGGCGGGCGCTTGTCGGTCAAGGCCGAGATCATCCACGGCAAGCTCGCCGTCACGGTGGCGGACACCGGGCTGGGCTTTGGCAAGGCCGCGACGGCGGGCACCGGCACCGGGCTGGCCAACATCCGCGAGCGGCTCAAGCTGCTCTACGGCGGCAAGGCGTCGATCACCGTTGGCGAAAACACACCCGGCGGCACGGTCGTGACCTTGACGGTGCCCTATGTGGCTCAGGCCCACGAAGGAGACATGACATGACACACGTGCGCGCCCTGATCGCCGACGACGAACGCCTGATGCGCGAGCAATTGCGCGCGCGCCTGGCCGAGGTCTGGCCCGAGCTGCAGATCGTTGCCGAAGCGCGCAACGGGCAAGAGGCGCTGCAACTCACCGAACAGCACCGGCCCGAACTCGTGTTTCTCGACATCCGCATGCCCGGCATGACCGGCGTGGAGGCCGCGCGCGCGATCGCGCAGCTGCCGACCTTCGACGACGCGCCCGACGGCTGGCCCGGCTGCGAGGTGGTCTTCATCACCGCCTACGACCAGTACGCCGTCGAGGCCTTCGAGCAAGGCGCGGTCGACTACGTGCTGAAGCCGGCCGAGCGCGAGCGGCTGCTGGTGACGGTGGCGCGCATCAAGAAGCGCTTGGCCCAGCGCCGCGCCGACTCGGCCGGCGACGGTGCGAGTGCCAACGACGGCGCCGCTGGCGTCGCCGGCAGTGGCGCTGTTGGCGAGGCCTCTGGCGAGGCCGCTGGCGGCAGCGTCGCCCACATGCAGCAACTGCTGCAGCAACTCAACCGCCACATGAACCCGGCCGCCGCGCCGCCGCTGCGCTGGATCCAGGCCACGATCGGCCAGAGCATCCAGATGATCCCGGTCGAAGACGTGCTCTTCTTCATCTCCGACGAGAAGTACACCCGCGTGCAGACCGCCACGCTGGAGGCGCTGATCCGCAAGCCCATCAAGGAGCTGCTCGACGAGCTCGACGCCGACCTGTTCTGGCAGATCCACCGCTCCACCCTTGTCAACACACGTGCCATTGCGGGCGTCAGCCGCGACATGCGCGGGCGGCAAATGGTGAGCGTGAAGGGTCACCCCGAGAAACTCGAAGTCAGCCGCAGCTTCGCGGGGTTGTTCAAGGGAATGTAGGGCGGAGCGCGGCTACCCCAGCAGCTTGTCGTATTCCGAGTGGCTGCCGATCCAGAACCACTGAACCCCATCGGCAACTGGAACGCCCAGCGCCCGGTAGTGAAGCCCGACACGGACGCTGAAGTAGCGCCCGCCGGCAACAGATTTGAACTGCAGAGAAGGATGCGACGTGTTCTCGCGAAGCAAGGCGTAGTTCCGGTGCGCAAGGGCCTGAACTTCGGGAGGCAACCCTTCCAGGCATTGCCAGAAGCGACTCGAAGCAAAGTGCTTCAAATCTCGCGCGATTTACCGGCCTCGTACTCGGCAAGCGCTTCGGCGGCGAGCGCATCAAGCTTGCCCGCGCTGGCATCAGCCTCCAGCTGAGCATCCCAGGCCGCAGCGTCGAACTCGGCGAACCAGCGACGGAACTCTGCGAGTTCACTGGGGGGCAAACCTTCAACCGCTTTTTCGATGGACTGCACATTTCCCATGGCACGACTCCTTCTCAGCGCACAAGGATACAAGGAGTTGCTGCTCAACCCACCACCCACAACCCATCCACCTGGCGCGCCCGGCCCAGCGCTGCCAGCGCTTCCAGAATCTGCGGAATGCGCCGCTTCCAGGGGCCGCGGCCGGTGAACTGGGCTTCGATGTTTTGTAGCGTGATGGGGCGGCCGGTGCTGGTGAGCAGGTCGGCGATGGCGCGCATTTGTTCGGGCAGAGCGTTGGGCCAGGGGCGTTTGGCGGTCGTCACCGTCGCCGCCGGGCCGGCCGGCAGCGGCGGGCGTCGGGAGCATCGTCACACGATCGATGATAGGCGCTGCGGGTGCCCGCGAGCGTCTTGCAGCGGCTCCGCCGCTGCGCGCGAGATGTGCGGTTTTCACCGCCCATTTCCAGCGTCTGCCCTGTTTCCCCGGTGCTGAAATGACCGGTCGAAACCCCCACGCCCGAAAGCCCCACCATGCCTGTCATCGCCATCGTCAACCGCAAGGGCGGCAGCGGCAAGAGCACGCTGGCCACGCACCTGGCCGCGCATTGCGCCAATGCGGGCATGAGCGTGATGCTGGGCGACGTGGACCACCAGCAGTCCACGCAGACGTGGTTGAAACTGCGCTCGGCCAACCGCGGCGCCACGCGCCCGCCGATCGTCGGCTGGGTGGTCGACCCCCAACGTGGCCTGCGCGCGCCGGTGGGCACGACGCATGTGATCCTGGACACACCGGGCGGCTTGAGCGGCTTCGAGCTGGCGCGGGTGGTGATGTTTGCCGACGTTGTCCTGATGCCGGTATGCAATTCGGTCTTCGACCGCGAGTCGGCTGCCGCTTGCCACGCCGAGTTGATGACGCTGCCCCGCGTGGCCAGCGGCCGATGCCGCGTCGCCGCCATCGGCATGCGGCTGGACGCGCGCACGCGCGCCGCCGACGTGCTGCGCACCTGGGCCGATGCGCTGAAGCTGCCCTTCGTCGGCGTGCTGCGCGACACGCAGGCCTACGTGCGCTGCATCGAGACCGGCATGACGATCTTCGACCTGCCCGCCACGCAGGTGCAGGCCGACCTGCTGCAGTGGGGGTCGATCCTGCGTTGGCTTCAGCCGGTGCTGCAGCCGGCGGCCAAGGCGGCCGAGGCGGTGCGTGCGCCAGTGCTCGCGGCGCGCGCCCACCAGCAGCCGGCGGTGCGCCGACAAGGGCCCATGACGGTGCCGGCGCCAGTGCAAACAGAAGTGCGCACGCCGTTGACCGTGCCGGCGATCACGCCAGTGCTCGGTGCGCCGCTGCGCGCGCCCGACGCAATGACCAGCGCCGCGACCGCGTCAGCGACCGTCTGGACGCAACAGGCCGCTCAGACCGCTGCCGACGAAGCGCCCGCCGCACGGACGCTGATCGACAACCGGCCGCGCGTGCCCGTGGACGAACCGCCGGTTCTCACCGCGGTGATCACGCCGACGCTGCCAGCGCGGCCTAGGCTGCACGACGTGCCGCTGCGCGGCGCTCTGGCGCAGGCGCCGACGACGCTGGGCGTTCGGATGCGCGGCCTGCTGGACCTGGCGCCGATCTTCAAACGCGCGCAGCGCGGCGCCTGAGCCGGCCGGGTTCGCTCGGTGAGTGACGCGGTTCGCCGCAACCGATGAGGAGCCGGTGGCTGGCGCGCTGCGTCAGGCCACCTTGTCTCGGGCAGCGGCCGCAGCGTCTGCGGCAGCTTCTTTCGTGGCGCCTTGCGCCGCCCGCTGCGCCGCGGCCTCGCGCAGCGCCTTCAGCTTGGCGCGCGGGTCTTCTTTCGGGCCGCCTTCGTGCAGCTTCATTTCGGCGACGAAGCGGCTCGGCACACCGGCGATGAAGTCGCGCCCGCGCTTGCGGCGGCGCAGCGTGTTCACCGCCAGCGTGCTGCGCGCGCGCGTGATGCCGACGTACATCAGCCGGCGCTCTTCTTCGAGCCGCAGCGGCGTCATCTCCTCCGCGTCGGCAGCGCCGCTCTGGAACGGCAGGATGCCTTCGTTGACGCCAGCCAGCACCACGTGCGGCCACTCCAGGCCCTTGGCGGCGTGCAGCGTGCTGAGCGTCACCACGTCCTGCTCGTCGCCGCGCTCGGCCAGGCTGATGATGACCGAGATGGTCTGCGCCACCTCGAGCACGCTCTTCCTCTCGGTCTCGATCGACAACCCACCGTCGTTCTCGATCTCGCCACCGCAGCGCTTGGCGATCCAGTCGACGAAGTCGAGCACGTTGGTCCAGCGCGCGGCGGCGAGTTTTTCGCTGTCTTCGCCTTCGTAGAGGTGCTTCTCGTAGTCGATGTCCTTCAGCCAGCCCAGCAGCAGCGCCTTCGCGTCTTCGGCGCCGAGCGTGTGGCGGGCGCGGTATTCCAGGTCGTTGGCAAAGCGGCCGAACTCGTGCAGCGAGCCCACCGCGCGCGCGTTCAGCACCGTGCCCAGGCTCTCGGCGAACAGCGCCTCGAACAGGCTGCTCTTGTAGCGTGACGCGAACTCGCCGAGCGAGGTCAGCGTCTGGTGGCCGATGCCGCGCTTGGGCGTGGTGACCGCGCGCAGGAACGCCGGGTCGTCGTCGTTGTTGACGAGCAGGCGCAGCCAGGCGCACAGGTCCTTGATCTCGGCGCGGTCGAAGAAGCTCTGGCCGCCCGACACCTTGTACGGGATGTTCGCCTTGCGCAGCGCCTTCTCGAACACGCGCGCCTGGTGGTTGGCGCGGTAGAGCACCGCGAAGTCCTTGAAGCTCACCGGGTCGGCAGCGCGGCCGGTGTTGTTGAGTGCGCCGCCGTCGCCACGCAGCGACTGGATGCGCGCGACGATGCGCTCGGCCTCGTGCTCTTCGTTGTCGCACTCGACCACGCGCACCGGGTCGCCGTCACCGAGGTCGCTCCAGAGCTTCTTCTCGAACAACTTGGGGTTGTGCGAGATCACGGCGTTGGCCGCGCGCAGGATGCTGCCGGTGGAGCGGTAGTTCTGCTCCAGCGGAATCACCTTCAGGCGTGGGTAGTCCTGCGGCAGGCGCTTCAGGTTGTCTATTGTTGCGCCGCGCCAGCCGTAGATGCTCTGGTCGTCGTCGCCCACGGCGGTGAACATGGCGCGCTCGCCGGCAATCGACTTGAGCATGTCGTACTGGATCGCGTTGGTGTCCTGGTACTCGTCGACCAGCACGTAGCGCAGTGTGTCTTGCCACTTGGTGCGCACTTCGGCGTCGCGCTGCAGCAGCTTTTGCGGCAGCAGGATCAGGTCGTCGAAGTCCACTGCCTGGTAGGCCGCCAGCCGTTCTTCATAGCGCTTCATCACGATGGCGGCGACGCGCTGGTCGTCGTCTTCGGCCGCGCTGGCAGCCTGGTCGCTGTTCAAGCCCTGGTTCTTCCACAAGCTGATCGCCCACTGCCAGCGCCGCGCCAGCGCGTTGTCGCTGCTGCCGCCGGCGTCTTTCAGCACGCCCAGCACGTCGTCGCTGTCGAGGATGCTGAACTGCTGCTTCAAGCCCAGCCGCTCGCCTTCGGTGCGCAGCAGGCGCACGCCGAGCGAGTGGAAGGTGCTGACCACCAGCGACTTGGCCGCGCGCGGGCCCACCAGTTCCTTTGCGCGCTCGCGCATTTCCTGCGCCGCCTTGTTGGTGAAGGTGATGGCAGCAATCTGCCCCGGCTCGTAGCCGGCCTGCAGCAGCCGCGCGATCTTGTGCACGATCACGCGCGTCTTGCCCGAGCCGGCGCCAGCGAGCACGAGGCACGGGCCGCTCAGGTGATGGACGGCTTCCATCTGCGCGGCGTTCAGGGAGGCGGGGGCGGTGGACACTGTGAGGGCGGCGGCTGCGCCGGGGTGAGGCCGCTTTGGCGGAGCCGCATGATATCGAAGCACCTGATTGGCGACGAACCTCAGCCGCCGACCGCCCTTCCCCTGGAAGAGCGGTCGGTGGGCGTGACGCTGCCCAAGGGGCAACAGAGGTTGGTCGCGAATCAACTCGAAGCAATGTCCGAAGAATCTTCCTCAAGTTCCCGTTGGCGTGGCCGATAACCCAACACGCTCGGCTGCAGCAGACCGGAAGGAACTCGACGTGGACAAGGTGGCGACATGCCGGCTGCGCGCCTGATCGGCTCGATGCTGAACTGGGCGTTGGGCCTGCGCCCGACGTACGCCTTCACGCGCGAGACGCCGGGCGACAAGCTGCTGGAGTTGCGCAGCGTCTGCTACACGCTGCTCGACGACCTGCGCACCGCGGCCGGCAAGGGCTTGCAGGTGCGCGTGGACACGGCCGTCGGCGCCAACGAGTTCTGGCACATGCGGCCGCGCTTGTTCGACGCGGTGTCCGAGGTGCACGGCGAGGGCGAGGCCACCCGGCGGCTGCAGAAACTCGACACGTTGCTGCGGGTGCACCACGACCGGCGCAGCCCGTTTGCGCAGGGCGGCGGCACGCCAGTGGCGCCGTCCCGGCGCCGACGCCGGGCGACGGACGAGCCGAGGTTCCAAACGACACGCTGAGGCGACTTGCTCCCTCTCCCTCTGGGAGAGGGTTGGGGGCGAAGCCGGGCTTTCGAGACGCATGCGGCGAGCCGGCTGAGCAGTTCCGGCTTGCAAGCCGGAACGCGCACTGCAAGTGAGGGCCGACGTCTGCGAGCCGTCTGCGCATCCTGTGCGAGCCCCTCTCCCCAGCCCTCTCCCCAAGGGGGCGAGGGAGTTCTCCAGTCCCTCCATCCTCCATCTGCTTGCGATACTCCGCAGCCATGCAGGCCATTTTCGCCGTCACCTTCCCGTTCTTCGCGCTGGTCTTGCTCGGCTACCTCGCGGCGCAGCGGCGGGTGCTGCCCGAGGCGGCCATTCCCGGCCTGAACATGTTCGTGCTGTTCTTCGCGCTGCCGTGCATGCTGTTTCGCTTTGGGGCCAGCCGGCCGTTCGGGCAGCTCATCGACCCGGTGCTGTTGGGCATCTACGGCGTCAGCGCGCTGTTGATGGTGGTGTTCAGCATCGCGCTGACGCTGCAGCGCGTGCCGGGCGACTCGGGCGTGCCGCTGAAGGACGCAGCGTTCGGCGCGCTCGTGGCCACGTTCCCGAATGCCGGATTCATGGGCGTGCCCTTGCTCGTGGGCCTGCTCGGCGAGCGTGCTGCGGGGCCGCTGATCGGCGCGATCCTGCTCGACCTGGTGGTCACGAGTTCGCTGTGCCTGGCGTTGGCGCAGATGCAGCCGTCGCGCGGTTCCGGGCCCGGCGCTGGCCTGCGCGACGGCGTGTTGCAAGACAGAGACCCGCAAGCCAGCGACGCGCACGACAGCGTGTTGGCCGCCTTCCTGCGCGCGCTGCGCGGGGCGCTGTCCAACCCGTTGCCGTGGGCCATCGGCTTGGGCGCGCTCGTGGCTGCCAGCGGCCTGGCCTTGCCCGAGCCGCTGTTGCAGATCATCAAGATGCTGGGCGATGCCGCCACGCCGGTGGCGCTGTTCACCATCGGCGCGGTGCTGTGGCGTGCCGGGCAGCACACGCACACCGCCACGCCGGTGGCGCGCTACTTGCCGCTGGCGCTCGTCAAGCTGCTGGTGCACCCGCTGCTGGTGCTCAGTGCCGGCGTGGTCGCGCAGGCGATGGGCTTGGCCGTGTCGCACTTTGGGCTGATGGTGCTGGTGCTGACGGCGGCGCTGCCGAGCGCCAGCAACGTGTCGATCCTGGCCGAGCGCTACGGCGCCGACAACGGGCGCATCGCACGCATCATCATGGCCAGCACGGTGCTGGCTTTCGGCACGTTCTCGGTGTTCGCGTGGGCGATGGGCGCGGGGCTGCCATAGGAAGCCCGGAGCGCGCCACAATCTCGGCTTTCTGATTTCGAGAGAGACAGCCATGCACCAGTACCAATGCGTCGTCTGCGGATTCATCTACGACGAAGCGGTGGGCATGCCCGACGAAGGCATCCCGGCCGGCACCCGCTGGGCCGACATCCCAGCCGATTGGGCCTGCCCTGACTGCGGCGTCGCCAAGGCCGACTTCGACATGGTGCAGCTCTGATGGAGCCGGCCATGGCCGCTGCGCTCGGCGATGTGGCTGAGGTGCCGGCGCCACCGCCGCTGGCCTGGCCGAGCGACGACATACACCGCATCCCGTTCTGGGCTTACACGCGGCCCGACGTGTACGAACGCGAGCTGGAGCGGCTCTTCTACAAAGGCCACTGGGCCTATGTCGGCCTGGAGGCCGAGGTGCCGAAACCGGGCGACTATCTGCGCACGGTGATCGGCGAACGCTCGGTGATCCTCGTGCGCGACGCCGACGGCCAGTTGAGCGTCGTCGAGAACCGCTGCGCCCACCGTGGCATGCGCTTTTGCCGCGCCAAGAGCGGCAACGCCACGAGCTTCATCTGCCCTTACCACCAGTGGAGCTACAACCTGAAGGGCGACTTGCAAGGCGTGCCGCTCAAGCGCGGCGTGCGGCAGGACGGGCAGTGGCTGGGCGGCATGCCGACCGACTTCAAGACCAGCGAGCACGGTCTGACCAAGCTGCGCGTGGCCGCGCGCGGCGGCGTGGTGTTCGCCACCTTCGACGATGCGATGGAGTCGTTCGAGGACTTCATGGGCCCGACGATGCTCGGCTACTTCGACCGGCTGTTCAACGGCCGCAAGCTGACGCTGCTCGGCCACAGCCGCCAGCGCATCCCCGGCAACTGGAAGCTGATGCAGGAGAACATCAAGGACCCGTACCACCCCGGCCTGCTGCACACCTGGTTCGTGACCTTCGGGCTCTGGCGCGCCGACAACAAGTCGCAGTTGCGCATGGACGCCCATGGCCGGCACGCCGCGATGATCTCGACCCGCGGCGAGGCGAAGGCGCGCGCTGATGTGACGGGCGACGTCACCGTGGGCGTGTCCAGCTTCAAGGCCTCGATGAGCCTGCACGACGACCGCTTTCTCGACGTCGTGCCTGAAGCCTGGTGGGGCGGGCCGAGCGCGGTGATGATGACGGTGTTCCCGAGCGTCATCTTCCAGCAGCAGGTCAACAGCGTGAGCACGCGCCACATTCAACCGCGCGGGCCGAACGCGTTCGACTTCGTGTGGACGCACTTCGGCTTCGAAGACGACACCGAAGAGATGACGCGCCGCCGCCTGCGCCAGGCCAACCTGTTCGGCCCGGCCGGTTTTGTGTCGGCCGACGACGGCGAGGTGATCGAATTCAGCCAGCAGAATTTCAGCGCCGATGCGGCCCAGAGCACGCTCGCTGAGTTGGGTGGCCGCGGCGTCGGCGACACCGAACACCAGGTCACCGAGACGCTGATCCGCGGCATGTATGCGTACTGGCGCAAGGTGATGGCGCTGTGAGCGACGCTCCTGGCGCTGCCGCGCCCGCATCGCTGCCCCTGCAAGCGCCCTTGCAGCCGCCCCAGCAGCCGCCCCAGCAGCCGCCCCAGCAGCCGCCCCAGCAGCCGTTCGAGCTGAGCCCGTCGAAGCCCCTGCTGGACCCCACCACCTACCTCGCCCTGGCCGCGCTCTATGCCGACTACGCCGCCGCCCTCGACGCCGGCGACTGGGACCGCTGGCCCGAGTTCTTCACCGACGATTGCAGCTACCGCCTGCAGCCGCGCGAGAACTTCGACCGCGGCCTGCCGCTGGCCACCTTGTCGTTCGAGAGCAAGGGCATGCTGAAGGACCGTGCCTACGGCGTCAAGGAAACGCTTTTCCACGACCCGTACTACCAACGCCATGTGATCGGGTTGCCGCGCGTGCTGAAGGTCGAAGGCCGGGACGTGCTGTGCGAAGCGAATTACGCCGTCTTCCGCACCAAGCCGAGCGAGCCGACGCAGGTGTTCAACGTGGGTCGCTACCTCGACACCGTGCGCAGCACGCGCGAGGGCTTGCGCTTTGCTGCCAAGCTGTGCGTGTTCGACAGCGAGTTGATTCCGAACGCGATCATCTATCCGATCTGAACGAAGTGACCCACCCCGAAGCGCCTTCTGCGCTCCCCCTCTAGTGGGTGCGCCGCCATCGGCCCGGCAAAGCTGACTCCGCGGCGGCTGCTTGATGAGTTGCTCCGCAGGCTGAAACAACAAGGCCCGCCGGGTCGTGACCGGGCGGGCCTTGTCATGCGGAGGCAAAGACCTACTTCTTGCGGAACTTGCGCAACGCCGCAATCTGTGCCGCCATCGCCGCAAACTCGCCTTGCGCCTTCGCGAAGTCGATGTCGCTCTTGGCGTTCTTCATCGCTTCTGCGGCGAGCTGCTTGGCTTCGGCGGCCTTGGCCTCGTCGAGATCGCCGCCGCGGATCGCGGTGTCGGCCAGCACGGTGACGGTGCCGGGTTGTACTTCGAGAATGCCGCCGGCCACGAAGACGAACTCTTCTTCGTTGTTGTCGGCGCGCTGGATGCGCACCGCGCCGGGGCGGATGCGCGTGATCAGCGGCGTGTGGCGCGGGTAGATGCCGAGTTCGCCCATCTCGCCGGGGAGCGCGACGAATTTGGCCTCGCCGGAGAAGATGCTCTCTTCGGCCGAGACCACGTCGACGTGAAGCGTTGCCATGGGGTGTGCTCCGGTGCGCCGATCAGTTGATCGTCTTGGCCTTCGCGATGGCCTCGTCGATGGTGCCGACCATGTAGAACGCTTGCTCCGGCAGGCTGTCGCACTCGCCGTTGGCGATCATCTTGAAGCCGCGGATGGTTTCCTTCAGCGAGACGTATTTGCCCGGCGAGCCGGTGAACACCTCGGCGACGTGGAACGGCTGGCTCAGGAAGCGCTGGATCTTGCGCGCGCGGGCCACAGCCAGTTTGTCTTCAGGGGCCAGTTCGTCCATGCCCAGAATCGCGATGATGTCGCGCAGCTCTTTGTAGCGCTGCAGGATGCCCTGCACCTGACGCGCCACGGTGTAGTGCTCTTCGCCGACGACGTTCGGGTCGAGCTGGCGGCTTGTCGAGTCGAGCGGGTCCACGGCGGGGTAGATGCCGAGCGAGGCGATGTCGCGCGACAGCACGACGGTGGAGTCGAGGTGGGCGAAGGTCGTGGCAGGCGACGGGTCCGTCAGGTCGTCCGCCGGCACGTACACCGCCTGGATCGACGTGATCGAGCCGACCTTCGTCGACGTGATGCGCTCTTGCAGACGGCCCATTTCTTCGGCCAGCGTCGGCTGGTAGCCCACGGCCGAAGGCATGCGGCCCAGCAGCGCCGAGACTTCGGTGCCGGCCAGCGTGTAGCGGTAGATGTTGTCGACGAAGAACAGCACGTCCTTGCCTTCATCGCGGAACGACTCGGCGATCGTCAGGCCGGTCAGCGCCACGCGCAGGCGGTTGCCCGGGGGCTCGTTCATCTGGCCGTAGACCATCGCGACCTTCGAGTCTTCGAGCTTCTCCAGATTCACGACGCCCGAGTCGGCCATCTCGTGATAAAAGTCGTTGCCCTCGCGGGTGCGCTCGCCCACGCCGGCAAACACCGACAGGCCGCTGTGCGCCTTGGCGATGTTGTTGATGAGCTCCATCATGTTCACCGTCTTGCCCACGCCGGCGCCGCCGAACAGGCCCACCTTGCCACCCTTGGCGAACGGGCAGATCAGGTCGATCACCTTGATGCCGGTTTCCAGCAGGTCTTGCGACGGGCTCAGCTCGTCGTAGGCCGGCGGCTTGCGGTGGATCGACATCGTGAGGTCCTGGCTCACCGGGCCGCGCTCGTCGATCGGGGCGCCGAGCACGTCCATGATGCGGCCCAGCGTGGCGCGGCCGACCGGCACCATGATCGGGTGGTTGGTGTTCTTGACCATCAGCCCGCGGCGCAGGCCGTCGGACGAGCCCAGCGCAATCGTGCGCACCACGCCGTCGCCGAGCTGCTGCTGCACTTCGAGCGTCAGGTCGGTGCCTTCGAGCTTGAGCGCGTCGTAGATCTTGGGCATGGCGTTGCGGGGGAACTCCACGTCCACCACGGCGCCGATGCACTGGACGATCTTGCCGGCAGCGGCGGTTTTGTCAGCGGTTGCGGTTTGGGAAGCAGCCATCTTGGGTCCTTTGAAAATCTGAAATCTGTGAGCTCGAATCGGGTCAGGTTGCGTTGCGCCTAGACGGCTGCCGCACCGGCCACGATCTCGGAGAGTTCTTTGGTGATCGCCGCCTGACGCGTCTTGTTGTAGACCAGCTTCAGCTCGCCGATCACGCTGCCGGCGTTGTCGGTGGCCGACTTCATCGCGACCATGCGCGCCGACTGCTCGGACGCCATGTTCTCGGCCACCGCCTGGTAGACCAGCGCCTCGACGTAGCGCACCAGCAGCTCATCGATGACCGACTGCGCGTCGGGCTCGTACAGGTAGTCCCAGCCCGGCCCGCCCTTGTCGGCCACCATGCTCTCGGCGCTCAGCGGCAACAGTTGCTGCACCACCGGTTCCTGCTTCATCGTGTTGATGAAGCGCGTGTAGCACACGTAGACGGCGCTGAGCTTGCCGGCGGCGTAGGCGTCGAGCAGCGTCTTGACCGGGCCGATCAGCTTGTCGAGGTGCGGCTTGTCACCGAGCTGCGTGGCTTGCGAGACGACCTTGACGCCGACGCGGTTCAGGAAGCCCAGGCCCTTGTTGCCGATCGCGACTGCCTCGGCCTTCACGCCTTGCCCATCGAGCTCTTTGAGCTTGACGGTGACGGCGCGCAGCACGTTGGTGTTCAAGCCGCCGCACAGGCCCTTGTCGGTCGTCACCACGACGAAGCCCGCTTGCTTCACGCCCTCGTTCTTGACCATGAACGGGTGCTTGTACTCGGGCGTCGCGGTCGACAGGTTGGCCGCGAGGTTGCGGATCTTGTCGGCGTACGGGCGCGCGGCGCGCATGCGCTCCTGCGCCTTGCGCATCTTGGAGGCGGCGACCATCTCCATCGCCTTGGTGATCTTCTTGGTGTTCTCGACGCTCTTGATCTTGCCGCGTATCTCTTTGCCTGCTGCCATTTAACGTGCCCCCAAGCTCGCTGCGCTCACTACCCCCCGAGGGGGCCGTGTTTCGGACCGGGAAACCCGGATCCGAAACGCTCCTTGCGCGCCATTCATGATCAGGCGAACGACTTCTTGAATGCGCCAACGGCAGCCGAGAGCTCGGCTTCGGTCTCCTTGTCTAGCGCCTTCACGTCTTCGATCTTCTTCAGCAGCGCGGCGTGGCTGGACTTCAGGTGCTGGTGCAGGCCGTGTTCGAAGGCGAGCACCTTCTTCACGTCCATGTCGTCCATGAAGCCCTTGTTCACCGCGAACAGCGTGGCGCCCATCAGCGAGACCGGCAGCGGCGAGTACTGCGGCTGCTTCAGCAGTTCGGTCACGCGTGCGCCGCGGTCGAGTTGCTTGCGGGTCGCTTCGTCGAGGTCGGAGGCGAACTGCGCGAACGCCGCCAGTTCGCGGTACTGCGCCAGGTCGGTACGGATGCCGCCCGACAGGCCCTTGATGATCTTCGTCTGCGCCGACGAACCCACGCGCGACACCGAAATACCGGCGTTGATGGCAGGGCGGATGCCGGCGTTGAAGAGGGAAGTCTCCAGGAAGATTTGCCCGTCGGTGATCGAGATCACGTTGGTCGGCACGAAGGCCGACACGTCGCCGGCCTGCGTCTCGATGATCGGCAGTGCGGTCAGCGAGCCGGTCTTGCCCTTGACGGCGCCCTTGGTGAAGGCTTCGACGTAGTCGGGGTTCACGCGCGCGGCGCGCTCCAGCAGGCGGCTGTGAAGGTAGAACACGTCGCCGGGGTAGGCTTCGCGGCCCGGCGGGCGGCGCAGCAGCAGCGAGACCTGGCGGTAGGCCACAGCCTGCTTGGACAGGTCGTCGTAGACGATCAGCGCGTCTTCGCCCCGGTCGCGGAAGTACTCGCCCATCGTGCAGCCCGAGTAGGCCGAGACGAACTGCATCGCCGCTGACTCGGCTGCAGAAGCGGCCACGACGATGGTGTATTCCATCGCCCCGTTGGCTTCGAGCGAGCGCACCACGTTCTTGATCGACGACGCCTTCTGGCCGATCGCGACGTAGATGCAGGTCATGTTCTGACCCTTCTGGTTGATGATCGCGTCGATCGCCACCGCAGTCTTGCCGGTCTGGCGGTCGCCGATGATCAGCTCGCGCTGGCCGCGCCCGATCGGCACCATCGAGTCGATCGACTTCAGGCCCGTCTGCATCGGCTGGCTGACCGACTGGCGCGCGATCACGCCCGGCGCGATCTTCTCGATCGGCATCGACAGCTTGGCGTTGATCGGGCCCTTGCCGTCGATCGGCTGGCCCAGCGCGTTGACCACGCGGCCCTTCAATTCGGGGCCGACCGGCACTTCGAGAATGCGGCCGGTGCACTTGACCGTGTCGCCTTCGGAGATGTGCTCGTACTCGCCCAAGATCACCGAGCCGACCGAGTCGCGCTCGAGGTTCAGCGCCAGGCCGTAGGTCGGCACGCCGTCGGAGCCGGCCGGGAATTCGAGCATCTCGCCCTGCATCACGTCGGACAGCCCGTGGATGCGGCAGATGCCGTCGGTCACCGAGACGACCGTGCCCTGGTTGCGGATGTCGGCGGACGCGGCCAAACCCTGGATGCGGCTCTTGATGAGCTCGGAAATTTCGGCGGGATTGAGTTGCATGGTCTTCTCTCCGGTCTGCGGCGCCACGGGATCGTGGGTCGCCGGGGCAGGTTGGATGGCTTGGAATGCTTTGGGTGAATGCCGGCGGTCAGGCCGTCAGCGCCACCCTCATTTGTTCAAGGCGGGCCTTCACCGAGGTGTCGAGCACTTCGTCGCCCACCACCACGCGGATGCCGCCGATCAGCGACGGCTCGATCACCACGGTCGGATTGAGCTTGCGCGCAAAGCGTTTCTCGAGCGCCGAAACGACCTCGGCCAGTTGCGTCGGCGCGATCTCGAAGGCGCTGTACACGGTCGCATCTGACACGCCGGAGCGTGCGTTCACCAGCGCATGGAAGTGCGACGCGATGGCGCCGAACGCCGACAGCCGGCCGTTGTCGATCACGGTGCGCAGCAGATTCTTCGCCGCGTCGGCCAGCGGCGACTTGACTGCCGCGGTGATCACGTCGAACACCTGCTCGGCGCTGACCTTCGGGTTGTCGGCGAACTGGCGTACTTGCGGGTGACCGGCCACATCGGCCAGAGCCTGCACCTGAGCGCTCAGTTTGTCGAGGTCGCCGGTCGGAACAGCCTTGAACAGCGCCTCGGCGTACGGGCGTGCAATGGTTGCCAGTTCGGCCATGGGTCAGCCTCCCGCGATCACAGCTCGGCCTTCAAGCGCGACAGCAACTCGGCGTGCACACCGGCGTTGACTTCGCGCTTCAAGATCTGCTCGGCGCCCTTGACTGCCAATGCAGCCACTTGATCGCGCAGTGCCTCGCGGGCTTTCATCGCCTCTTGTTCGGCCTCGGCCTTCGCAGCGGCGACGATCTTCATGCCTTCTTCATTGGCACGCGTCTTGGCTTCTTCGATCATCGTCTGCGCGAGCCGGTCGGCGTCGCCCAGGCGCTGCGCTGCGTTGGTGCGCGCAGCCGAGAGCTGCTCTTCGACGCGCTTGTTGGCGTTGGAGAGTTCGCTCTTGGCTTTGTCGGCAGCCGACAAGCCTTCGGCGATCTTCTGCGCGCGTTCGTCGAGCGCCTTGACGATGGGCGGCCACACATACGTCATCGTGAACCAGACCAGAATCAGGAACACGATCAGCTGTGCGATCAGCGTGGCGTTGATGTTCACGTGGGTGCCTCGGGAGCAAATGGATTTGAAGGCGATGGAAGGCGGTCAGCGCGCCCTCGCGGGCGAGCGCTGCCGCAACACCTCGGCTTACTTCGGCAGGTTGGCGATCTGCGCCAGGAACGGGTTGGCGGTGGCAAACCACAGCGCGATACCCGTGCCGATGATGAACGAGGCGTCGATCAGGCCGACCAGCAGGAACATCTTGGTCTGCAGCTCATTCATCAGCTCGGGTTGACGGGCGGCCGATTCAAGGTACTTGCTGCCCATGATGCCGATGCCCACGCAAGCGCCGAAAGCGCCCAAACCAATGATCAGGCCGACGGCGAGGGCAACAAAGCTAATGACTTCCATGGTGTCTCCTAGGGTAAGAAAAAAGTTGGGTGAAAGAAGGGGCGAAAGAGTGATCAATGCGCGTCGTGCGCCTGCCCGACGTAAACCAGCGTCAACATCATGAACACGAAGGCCTGCAGCGTGATGATCAGGATGTGGAAGATCGACCACACGGTGCCAGCGAAGATGTGGCCGATGAAGAGGGCGATGCCGGTGCCGGTGAGCGCAAAGGCGCCGCCCATCATCGCAATCAGCAGGAAGATCAGCTCACCCGCATACATGTTGCCGAACAGTCGCATGCCGTGCGAGACCGTCTTGGCGACGAACTCGATGATCTGCATCAGGAAGTTGACCGGGTACAAGAACCACTTGTCGCCGAACGGCGCCGAGAACAGTTCGTGGATCCAGCCGCCCGCGCCTTTGATCTTGACGTTGTAGAACAGGCAGACGATCAGCACGCCGACGGACAGGCCCATCGTGATTGAGATGTCGGCCGTCGCGACCACACGCAAATAGTCCGGCGCGCCCAGCGCCGGGCCGAGCCGGTGCCAGATTTGAGGCAGCAGATCGACCGGGACCAGGTCCATCGCGTTGAGCAGGAAGATCCACACGAAGACGGTGAGCGCGAGCGGCGCCACCAACTTGCGGCTGTTGGCGTTGTGCACGATGCCCTTGGCTTGACTGTCGACCATCTCGACGAGCATCTCGACCGCTGCCTGGAAGCGCCCCGGCGTGCCCGATGTGGCCTTGCGCGCGGCCAGCCACAGCAGCCAGCATCCGAAGATGCCGAGGGTCGTGCTGAAGAAGATGGAGTCGAAGTTGATGACCGAGAAATCGACGATCGACGTCTGCTTCTTGTTTTGCAGGTGCTGAAGGTGGTGAATGATGTATTCACCGGAGGTCTGTGCTTGACTGTCAGCTGCCATGTTTGCTCTTGAGCCTCATCGATCCTGACCGGCCGTGCCACAGCAGCGCCAGCCAGTTCACCTTCATGCACACCACCATCGTGACCAGCAAGGCCGGCCAGCTCAGATCGGGCACCACCCGCGCGGCGATCACCAACATTGCGATCGCCGCCCCTATCTTCAGCATTTCCCAGAACATGAACCCGGTGGCAGACGCCATCGGCGACCGCGCTACCTTCGTCATGCCGCGCGCCAGCAGCACGCCCGGCAACACGACGGCCGCCGCACCGTAGAGCGACGACCACATCAACGAGGCGCTCTGCGAAGCCGCGCCCAACAACGCACCACACAACAAGCCGACCAGGCCTTGCGCACCCACCACGGCCCACGGTGAAAGGAACACCATGCGCCGCCGCAGCGCTTGCGCCTCTTCCCGGCTCAGGGTGTGCAAGGGTTCGTCATCGTCCTTGCCCTCGTCCCAATCGGGGTTCGAACCGGTTCGGACGATGGTTGCGTCCGGGATGTTGACGATGCGATTCATGAACACCACGCGGGCAGCAAAGGCAAAGCCTCGGAATTCTACGTGGAAACCCGGTCGCTTGAACACCACCCCAAACCGCCGCGAGGGGGTGTTTGAAAAAAACATCAAGCAGCCACCTGACTAGCGACGAACCTCAGCTGCCCGGCGGGCAGCTGCGAGGCCTGCTAACGGCCCTTCCTTAGAAGGGCCGTTGGCATGCTGAGGTTCGTCGCCAATCAAGAGCAGCCATGCGCTGGCCCCATGCCAGCCGGCTACCCCATCACGGAGGTCTGCGCAATGCCGGCGTCCACCAGCACGTGCTGACCGGTCATGCCGTCGCTGTCGTCCGAGGCCATGAACAGCGTGACCCGCGACACGTGGCCGGGGTTCAGCCGGATCTTCAGGCACTGCGCGTCGAGGAAGGCCTGATCGGCCGCCGGGTCGCGGTGCAGCGTCGTCTGGCGGTCGGTGACGATCGCGCCGGGCACCACCGCATTCACGCGGATGTTGCGCGCGCCCAGCTCGCGCGCCAGCGTGCGCGTGAGGCCCAGGATGCCGGCCTTCGCCGTGGTGTAGCCGGCAAGGTTCGGTCGGCCGCGCATCCACGACACCGAGCCCATGTTGATGATCGAGCCGCCGCCGGCCAGCGCCATCGCTGGCGCCACCGCCTGCGTCGCAAAGAAGTAGTGCTTCAGGTTGAGCGCGAGGCGGTCGTCCCAGAATTCGGGCGTCACCTCTTCCATGGTGTGGCGGTCGTCGCGGCCGGCGTTGTTGATCAGCACGCGGATCGGCCCGGCCTGCGCGATCACCTGCTTCAGCAACGCCTGGTAGGCCGGCGCGTCGCGCACGTCGCAGGCGGCGTAGATCGGTGCAGGCGCGCCTTGCGCGACGATCGATTCGATGAGTTCGCGTCCACCGTCGGGCTTGGTGCCGCAGAACGCGACCGTGCAGCCTTGCGCCGCAAACTGCCGCACCAGGTCGGCGCCGATGCCGGAGCTGCCACCGCTGATGAAGACGACGCGGCCGGCGAGAGAGGTGTAGAGGGTCATGGTATTCAGATCAGTGATGGAGCAAACACGACTGGCCGGGCGAGGCGGACCGCCTCACGCGACGAAGTTGACCGGCAGGCCGGGCACGTCCACATCGAGCGCCAGCACGCAGCCGGCGAAGGGCTGGAACATCAGCTCGGTGGCAGGGCGGTTCTCGCGCGCGGTGGTGATGTAGAGCGTTTTCAGGTCGGGCCCACCGAAGCACGGCATCGTGGCGCAGCGCACTGGCAGCGCCACCTCGCGCAGCAGCGCGCCCTCGGGCGACAAGCGCAGCAGGCGCTGGCCTTCGAACATGGCGACCCAGTACGCGCCTTCTGCGTCGACCGCCGCGCCGTCGGGGCGGCCGCCGTAGTCGTCGAGCGAGGCGGCAACATCCTTCACGGGGAAGCTCGCGAACACGCGCCGGTTGCTGATCTCGCCGCTGGTGGGCTCGAAGTCGAACGCGTAGACGGTGTGCGCCTTGGTGTCGGCCCAGTACATGGTGCGGCCGTTCGGGCTCCAGGCCAGGCCGTTGCTGACGGTGATGCCCTCGGCCTTGCGCACGAGATGGCCGCCGCTGAAGCAATGCAGCGACGCCAGCGCGGGCTCGCGCGGCTCGTAGATCGTGCCGACCCAGAAGCGGCCCTGCGGGTCGCACTTGCCGTCGTTGAAGCGTTCGTTGGCCGGGTCGTAGGGCGGCTCGGCAAGGCGCGTGCGTGCGCCAGTGGCGGGGTCGAAGCGCCAGAGGCCGTCGCGCATGGCCAGCAGCAACCGGCCGCCGAGCATCGGCGCGCAACTCGCCACCTCGGTCTCGAAGCTCCAGTGCACCAACTCGCCGCTGGCGGGCGTGAAGCGCTGCAGCTTGCGGCCCGGGATGTCGCAGTAGTACAGCGCCTGCGCCTGCGGGTGCCACATTGGCGACTCGCCCAGCAGCGAGGGCAGCGCCACCGCCACGCGCAACTCTGTGCCGGCGGAGGTGTGGCTTCGGTCCATCAAAGCACCGCGATGTCGAGCTTCATCCACGCCTCCATCGACTCGCCTGGCGGCACCGTGCGCAAGCCGTGGGCGGCCGGGTCGGCCATGTGGATCGCGTTGGAGACATGGCTCACCGGCTCGACGCAGAAGTAGTCCTTGTCCTGCGGCGTGTACACCACGAGGTGGTGCAGCGACGAGCTCAGTTGCAGCGAGAACTTCTCGTCGCGGATGCGCGCCGGGCCGGCCCAGCCTTCGAAGCAGTTGTCGAAGGCGAGGTGCGACACATCGCTGTCGATGCCGGGCTGCGCGACCTTGCGCACCGGCAGTTGCGTGGCGTCCGAATCCCAGCGGTTCGACAGTTCGATGTGCAGCCGGCTGCGCGCGCGCTTGGGGAAGTACGGGTGCCAGCCGAGCCCGGCCGGCTGCGCCACGGCGGCGGTGTTGGTGAACACCATCTGCACGTGCATCGAATCGGGTTGCAGCGTGAAGTACTGGCTCGCCTCGAAGTCGAATGGCCAGTCGGCGTCGGCCGTGTGCTTGTACGCAAGCACCACCTCGACCGTGCTGGACGAGACGATCTGCCACGGCCGCAGCCAGCCCACGCCGTGCAGCGAGTGCGGGTTGTCGTCGAAGTTGGGCTGCGTCGTGTACTCGTGGCCCTTCCAGCGGAAGTGGCGGTAGCCGAGTCGATTGGAGTAAGGCACCAGCGGGAAGCTGCCCGATTGCCGCGATGCGACGAGTGAGGCCGGCTCCGTGCTGCGCAGGATCGGCGTGTCGCGGTGCCACAGGCCGGCGATGCTGCCGCCCAAGTCGGGGCGCAGCGCCAGACGCAACGCGCCGGCATGCAACTCGAACGAACGTGCGGACGAACTGGGGGCGGTTGCTGTCATGGCGTTTCCGATGGCTGCGGGGTGCTGCACCCGCCATGGCCGATGGCCAGGCACCGCAGGTGCAACATCGTAATGCCGTGGGCCGCCAGCGATTGAGCGGCCTGGCTCACCAGCCGGCTGGCAGCACGTCGCGCATGTCCACTGCCTGCCCCGAGGCAATGCTGCGGTGCGCCGCCAGCCCGGTGGCCACGCTGCGCAGGCCGTCTTCGAGGCTCACCTCGGCGGGCAGGCCGTTACGGATCGCATGGGCGAACTTCTGGTGCTCGATGAACGACGCGCCGAAGTGCTGACCGGCGTACTTGATGTTCGTGTCCCACACGCGCCGCACCGCCACGCCGCGGCCGCTGCCCGAAGGCTCGCCCCAGACCTTGCGCGTGCCCCAGTCTTCACGCCGGCCGTGGCGCAGCGTGAGCGAGGGCAGCAGCGATTCGAGCTTGCCCTCGGCGCCGACTATTGCGATGTGCTCGTTGTCCACCGAATTCTCGGCGAACATGCACAGGTCGAGCATCGCGCGCGCGCCGCTGGGGTATTCGACGATCACGTACGCACTGTCGAGAACGTCCGGCGTGCGGCCGTCGTAGCGTTCGTCGAGGTGGTTCACGCGCTGCGCGCCGGACGCGAACACGCGCGAGGGGTGTTCCTTCAAGATCAGGTCCATCAGGTTGAAGTAGTGGCAGCACTTCTCGACCAGCGTGCCGCCGGTGTTGGCGGTGAAGCGGTTCCAGTCGCCGACCTTCGGGTAGAACGGCTCGCGGTGTTCACGGATCGCGACCTGGTGCAGCGCGCCGACCGCGCCGCCGTGCGCCATGCGGATCATCTCGGCCACCGGCGGCATGTAGCGGTATTCCTGAGCGACCCACACGAGCGGCTTTCGGCCCTCCGCCAACTTCATCATCTCGACGCCGTCTTCGATGCGCGTGACCAGCGGCTTCTCGATCAGGATGTGCGCATCGGTCTTCAGCGCGTCACGCATCATCTCGATGTGCGTGAAGTTCGGGGTCGAGATGACGAGCGCGTCGAACAGGCCGCTGGCCAGCAGGTCGCGGTGGTTGTCGAAAACCTGCGGCGCTTGTGCTGCGCCGTCGAGCAGCGCCACCGCCGCGTCGCGGCTGGGCGCGTGCGTGTCGGCGATGGCGGTGACCACCGTGCCGTCGAGCGCCTTGATGTTCTCTATGTGCTCGCGGCCCATGCTGCCGCAGCCGATCAACCCGTAGCGAATCTTCTGAAGCTTCATCACCTCAACCCTTCAATCCACCTTGTGTGAGCCCGCCCACCACGCGCTCCTGGAAGATCGCGATCAACACTGCGATCGGCACGATGGCCACGATCAGCGCGGCCGAGATGATCGGCCACGGGAACGTGAACTCGCCCTGGTACAGCGTGATGCCCACCGGCAGCGTGCGGAAGTTCGGGTTGCTGTTGAGCGACAGCGCCAGCAGGAACTCGTCCCACGAATTGACGAACGCCAGGATGCCGGCCGTGAACACACCGGGTGCCGCCAGCGGCACGACCACGCGCCACAGCGCGCCCATGCGGGTGCAGCCGTCGATCATCGCGGCGTTCTCCAGATCTTTGGGGATGCTCTGGAAGAAGCTCACCAGCACCAGCGTGCACACCGGCAGGTTCAGCACGATGTAGGGCAGGACGAGCGCGGTGTAGCTGTTGAGCAGGCCGAGCGTGCGCATGGTCTCGAAGATCGGCACCAGCAGCGTGACCAGCGGGAACATGCTGGAGGCCACGATGGCCGTGAGGATCAACTGCCGGCGCTTCAGGTTCAGCCGTGCGATTGCATACGCCGCCAGCGACGACACGATCAGCGAAAACACCGTTGCCGAGAGCGCCACTGCCAGGCTGTTGCCCAGGTACTTCAGCAGCGGTTGGTCGGTGAACGCCTGCGCATAGTTGGCCAACGTCGGGTTGTGCGGGAAGTAGGTGATGGGCTTGCTGACCAGCTCGGCCTCGGTTTTCAGCGAGGTCAGCAAAATCCAAACGGCCGGGAAGAAGCCGTTCACCACCACCAGGCCGGCGGCGATCAGCCGCAGGCTCTTGCTGTCGAAGAGGGATCTCATGTGGGCGCTCTCTTGTGTGGCCTGGTCAGGCGTTCTTGCCGATGCGCTTCAAGTAGAAGCCGGTGACGAACAGCGACAGCACGAACATGCACACCGCCAGCGTGGAGCCGTAGCCCACGTCGAGGTAGTCGATCGTGGTCTTGTGGATCAGCATCGCCAGCGTCTCGGTGCTGTTGCCCGGGCCGCCCTTGGTCATCGTGTACGGGATGTCGAAGGTCTGCAGCGCGGTGATGGTGCGAAAGATCAGCGCCACGATGATCGACGGCATCAACATGGGAATCGTGATCTGCCAGAACTGCTGCCACTTGCTGGCGCCATCGACCTCGGCCGCTTCATACAGCGACTTCGGGATCATCTGCAAGCCGGCGAGCAAGATGAGCGCCATGAACGAACTCGTCTTCCAGATGATCGTCATGCAGATCGCCGTGAAGGCCCAGTTCGGTCGCAGCAGCCACATCGTCGGCTCGTCGTCGCCAAGGCGTCGCATCACATCATTGACGACGCCGTATTCGGTGTGAAAGAACCACGCGAAGATCAGACCCGCAAACGCCAGCGGCAGCGCCCACGGCAGCAGCAGCGCCAGCCGCACCGGCCACTTGCGCTTGAACGGCAGGTTGGCCAGCATCGCCAGGCCCAGGCCCACCACCAGCGCGCCGGGCACGGTGATCAGCGTGATCAGCACCGTGTTCTTGGTCGCATTCCAGAAGTCGTGGTCCTTGAACACCAGCAGGTAGTTCTCGAAGCCGACGAACTTGATGCCGCCGCCGCCCGACAGGCGCAGGTCGAAGAAGCTGTTCCAGATCAGCTTGCCGATCGGGTAGACGACGATCAACGCCAGCAGCAGGAAGGCCGGCGCGAGCAGCATGACGCCGAGCGTCTTCTCGCTCGGGTCACGCCAACGGTCCAGCAGGCTGGTGCCGGGGCTCGGGGGGATGCTCGCGCTGGCCATGGTGGGCTCGCTTCTCTGTGGTTCAGCGCATCACGCGGGTCAGCCGCGATTCGATTTCCGTCACGCCTTCAGCCGGCGTCTTGGTGCGGGCCAGCACCGCACTGGTGGTGGTGCGGATGATGTCGCTGACCTGGCCGTAGTCCTTGCTCATCGGCCGGCTCTTGCCGGCGATGACGACGTTGGCGGCGTCCTTGAACCAGGGCACGACCCTCAGCACGTCCGGGTCGGTGTAGACGCTCTGGTAGGTGGGCAGCAGCGAGCCCTCGACCGACAGGAACTTGCTCGACTCGGGGCTGGACAGGTGCCTGACCAGCGACGCCGCGGCCGGCTTGTTCTTGCTGAACGCGCTGACCGCCCACTGCCAGCCGCCCACGCAGGTGGCGCTCCTGCCACCGGCCATGGCCGGCAGCGGCATCACGCCGACCTTGCCCTTGACCTGCGAGTCGCCGTCGTCCTTGAAGCGGTCCCAGGCGAAGCCCCAGTTGATCGCGAAGACCACCTGGCCGGCCTTGAACTCGTTGACCGTGTCGGGCGTCTTCACTTCGGCGACGTTCTTCTTGATCACGCCGGCATCGACCATCGACAGCCACTGCGTCAGGCCCTTGGTGGCGGCGGTCTTGTCGAGCGTCATCTTGCCGGACGCGTCGTTGAACTCCTTGCCCTGGCCCCAGTACGGCAGAAGGAAGGTGCAGACGGCGCCTTCGATCGGCGCGCCCTGAATGCTCAAGCCCTGCAGGTTGGGGTTGCCCTCGGCCTTCTGGATCTTGCTGGCGGCGGCGGTCAGTTCGTCCCAGGTCTTGGGTTCGGCCACGCCGTGCTTCTCCAGCAGATCCTTGCGGTAGTACATGAACATCGCGTCGGCAAAGGCCGGCATGGCGGCGATCTTGCCGTCCACCACGTTGGAGCTGGCATAGACCGGCAGGTAGGGCTTCATCACGTCGGCCGGCTTGCCCAGGTAGGCGTCCAGCGGCTCCAGCCAGCCGGCGCCGTAGTACTGGGCGGGGTTGACGATGTCGATGAGGTAGATGTCGATCGACGGGTCTTTGGCGTTGAGCACCGTGCTCAAGTACTGGCGCTGCAGTTCGCTGGTGGCGCCGCCGGTCTCGATTTCAATCTTGACGTTCGGGTTCTTGGCCTGGTATTGGTCGAACAGCTTGCGCATCAGGTCGGGGCGCTGGTTGGCACCGCCGGAGAACACGCGCAGCGTGGTCTGCTGCGCGTAAGCGACGGTGCTGGTCGCCAGGCCGGCGAACAGGGCGACGGCGCCGGCGAGGGCGGTCAGGGTGGTGCGACGAAGGGTCATGATGAGAGGTCTCCTTGAGGGGCTGAGGGTGAGCTTTGGGGCTGTCTGCCCCTGGGGTTGGAACGAAAAGATCAGATTGCCGCCCCACTGGCGGCATCGAACAAACGCAGGTGGCGGGGGTTCAGGTGCACGGACAAACGCGAACCCGGCGTTTCGCGGAACGAGGCCGGGCAGCGCGCGATCATCTCCGACGCACCCACTTTCAGGGTGGCCAGCGTCTCCGCACCGAGGGGTTCGAGCAGCGAGACCTCGGCCTGCAGCGCAATGTCGTCGGCGGCCTGCGGCGTCAGCGTGATGTTCTCGGGCCGCACGCCGAATTTGAGCTTGGCGGTGCCGCCGGCCCGCGCCGCGAGCGACGCCGGCACCATGATCTGCGCGCCGCCGCCCAAATCCGCCCGGCCGCCGGACAGCGTGCAGTCCACCAGATTCATCGCCGGTGCGCCGGTGAAGCCGGCCACGAACAGCGCGGCGGGCTGGTTGTAGATGGTGTCGGGCGTGTCGTACTGCATCTTGCGGCCGGCACTGAGCACGGCAATGCGGTCGGCCATCGTCATGGCTTCCACCTGGTCGTGCGTCACGTAGATGATGGTCGCACCCAGGCGCTGGTGCAGCCGCTTGATCTCGCTGCGCATCTCGCCGCGCAGTTGGGCGTCGAGGTTGCTGAGCGGTTCGTCGAACAGGAACACCTTGGGCTGGCGCACGATCGCGCGGCCGATCGCCACGCGCTGGCGCTGGCCGCCGGAGAGTGCGCCGGGCTTGCGCTCCAGCATGTGGTCGATGCGCAGCAGCTTGGCCGCGTCCATCACGCGCTTCTTGATTTCGCCCTCGTCGGTGCCGCGCAGGCGCAGGCCGAAGGCCATGTTGTCGTACAGGTTCTTGTGCGGGTAGAGCGCGTAGTCCTGGAACACCATGGCGATGTCGCGCGCGCGCGGCGGCAGGTCGTTGACCACCTGGTCGCCGATTTTGATCGTGCCGCCGGAGATCGTCTCCAGCCCCGCGATCATGCGCAGCAACGTGCTCTTGCCGCAGCCCGACGGGCCGACGAAGACGACGAACTCGCCGTGATTGATGTCCAGGTCGATGCCGTGGATAACTTGCGTCTTGCCGTCGTAGCTTTTGACGACGCCCTTGAGTTCGACTGCGGCCATGTGTCAGTACCCCTGCGGTTGGTTGCTGGTCGGTGCGCCGCCAGCGGATGATCGAACGGAATCGCCCGGCGCCGGCTGCGCGTTGGCGCGCACGGCCGCCACCGCGGCCTGCGCGCCGCGCATCAGCAGCCCGAGGTCGGACGCGATGGCGACGAACGTGAAGCCGGCCGCGCGGTACTGCGCCACCACCTCCGGCGTGCCGCCGACGGTGCCGACCGGCTTGCCCAGCACCTTGCAGCGCTGCGCGGCGTGGCGCATCAGGTCCATCACGGCCGGGTGCGTGAGGTTGCCCACGTGGCCCATCGCGCCGGACAAGTCGGCCGGGCCGAGGAAGATCGCGTCCACACCCTCGACCGCAGCGATCGCGTCGAGCTGATCCACGGCCGCCGGCGTTTCGAGCTGCACGATCACGCCGATGCGCTGGTTGGCCGCGCGGTAGTAGTCAGGAATCGTGCCGAAGCGCGAGCCGCGGCTCATGCCGGCCATGCCGCGCACGCCCTCGGGCGGGTAGCGCGTGGCGGCGACTGCGCGCTTCGCTTCTTCGGCGTTCTGCACGAACGGGAACAGCAGTGTCTGCGCGCCGGCATCGAGCACGCGCTTGACGAACACCGTGTCGTTCCACGGCACGCGCACCACGGGGAGCATCTTGGTGCCGGCCACCGCCTGCAGCATGTGCACGAGGTCCATCATGTCCAGCGGCGTGTGCTCCATGTCGATCACGCCCCAGTCGAAGCCAGCGCAACCGACCGCCTCGGCAACGATCGGGCTGGCCGACATGACCCAGGTGCCCACCGGGGGGTCCGACGCTGCGAGCAGGCGTTTGAAGTCGTTCATGCGGTTGCCTTTCAATGCGGCTCAGTAGATGACCGGCTCGGGCGTCGGCGCGGCGCCTTGCAAAAAGTCGAAGTCGCAGCCCTCGTGCGCCTGCGTCACGTGCTGCTGGTAGAGCTTGGTGAAGCCGCGCGTGTAGGGCTGAACGGGCGCCACCCACGCGGCGCGCCGACGCGCGATCTCTTGCTCATCGACCAGCAACTCCAGCGAACGCGCTTCGATGTCGATCGCAATCGTGTCGCCGGTGCGCACCAGCGCCAGCGGCCCGCCCACCGCGCTTTCAGGAGAGATGTGCAGCACGCAGCTGCCGTAGTGCGTGCCGCTCATGCGCGCGTCCGACAGGCGCAGCATGTCCCGCACGCCTTGCTGCAGCAGCTTTTTCGGGATCGGCAACCCGCCCCATTCGGGCATGCCCGGCGCGCCCACCGGGCCGGCGTTGCGCAGCACGAGCACGGTGTTCTCGTCGACGTCGAGATCGGCGTCGAGCATCGCCGCCTGCATCTGCGGCTGGCTGTCGAAGACCAGCGCGCGGCCACGGTGCTTGAAGAACTTCGGGTTCGCGGCCGACGCCTTCATCACCGCGCCCTCGGGCGCCAGGTTGCCGCGCAGCACGGCCAGCGTTCCGCCCTGGCTCACGGGTTGCGTGAGCGGGCGGATGACCTCGGCGTCCAGCACCTCACGGCCGCGCAGGTTGTCGCCCACGCTCTTGCCGGTCACCGTCAGTTCGCTCAGCCGCAGCTCGTGCGCGATCACGTTCATCAGCGCCGGCAGGCCGCCTGCGTAGTAGAAGTCTTCCATCAGCCGGTCGCCGCTGGGGAACAGGTTGGCGATGACGGGGATGCGCCGGCTCATCGCGTCCAGGTCGTCCAGCGTCAACTCGATGCCTGCCCGGCGTGCCAGCGCAATGATGTGCACGGCGGCATTGGTCGAGCCGCCGAGTGCCATCTGCACCGCCACCGCGTTCATGAACGAGCCGCGCGTGAGGATGCGCTGCGGCGTCAGGTCGTCCCAGATCATCTGCACGATGCGCTCGCCGCAGGCGGTCGCCATCCGCGTGTGCGCCGAGTCCATCGCCGGGATGCTGGTCGAGCCCGGCAGCGACAGGCCAAGCGCCTCGGTCATGCTCGTCATGGTGCTGGCGGTGCCCATGGTGTTGCAGGTGCCGGGCGAGCGCGTCATGCGCGACTCGAGGTGCACCCACTCGGCGGGGCCGATCTTGCCCGCCTGCATCTCGTCCCAGAACATGCGGGTGTGCGTGCCGGCGCCGACGGTTTTGCCCTGGTGGCGGTCGTTCAACATCGGCCCGGCGGGGCAAAAAATACTCGGCAGGCCCATGCTGATCGCACCCATCAACGTGCCCGGCGTGGTCTTGTCGCAACCGGCCAGCAGCACCGCGCCGTCGATGGGCAGCGAGCGCAGCAGCTCTTCAACCTCCATCGCCAGGAAGTTGCGGTACAGCATGGTCGTGGGCTTGACCATCACCTCGCCCAGGCTCATGGCAGGCAATTCGAACGGGTAGCCGCCCGCCATCAGCACACCGCGCTTGACGCTTTCGGCGCGCTCGCGCAGGTGGGCGTGGCAGGGCGAGAGATCGCTCCAGGTGTTGACGATGGCGACGATGGGTTTGTCGAGTACGTCCTCGCGGCGCAGGCCCATCTGTTGCGTGCGCTGACGGTGCGCGAACGCACGCATGTCGCTGGCGGAAAACCAGCGGCGGCTGCGCAGATCGGCAAGGGTCTTGGGCATGGAGGGGGCGGTCGGGGCGCTCGCAAAAAGTGGCAGCGTGGTACGGTTTGGCCGGGCAGGAACAGCAAGAGTGTTAGCGGTAACATTAGTGGACGAACCGTGTTCCGTCTATCCTCACTAACCCTATGAACAAGCCCAGGCAACTCGATTCGGATGCGCCGCCGCGCCAGCGCCGGGGCCACGGCCGTGTCACCTTGGAAGAGGTGGCGCAGCAAGCCGGGGTCACGTCGATCACCGTGTCGCGCTACCTGCGCGAGCCGCAGCGGGTGGCGCCGGTCACGGCCGAGCGCATCCAGGCGGCGCTGCAGGCCACCGGCTACCTGCCCAACAAGCAGGCCGGGCAACTCGCGAGCGGGCGCTCGCGCATCGTCGCGGCCATCATTCCGAGCATCGCCAATTCAATCTTCGCCGAGACGGTCCAAGGCTTGAGCGATGGTCTGCAGCCGGCGGGCTACGAACTGCTGCTGGCCTCGACCGGCTACTCGATGGAACGCGAAGAGGAGCAGATTCGCGCGCTGCTCGGCTGGTTTCCGAGCGGCTTGATCGTCACCGGCCGGCACCACTCGCCAGCCGCACTGGCTTTGCTGCGGGCGGCGGTGGCGGCTGGCACGCCCGTGGTCGAGGTGTGGGACCTGCCACCGCTGGCCGCGCTGCCCGGCCCCGCCCAGCGCGACTCCGCGCAGAGCGACATCATCCCGCAGGCAAACTTCACCCAGGTCGGCTTCAACCACGAAAGAGTCGGCCGCGCGATGGCCGAGCACCTGCTGGCGCTGGGCCACCGGCAACTCGCGTACATCGACAGCGGCGTGGCCGAGGACTACCGCGCGCACGAGCGCGGCGCGGGCTTCCAGGCCGCGGTGCGGGCCGCGGGCGCGGCGGTGCGGCATGTCACGGCGCCCAAGGGCGAGGCCATCGCGATGGGGCGGCTGGCGCTGGCGGGGCTGTTGGACGGCAAGCGTCCACTCGTCAGCGCAGCGGCATTTGCGAACGACCACCTCGCCTGCGGCGCCTTGCTCGAAGCCGAGGCGCGTCGGGTTGCGGTGCCCGAAAAACTGGCATTGATGGGGTTCGGCGACTTTCCCATCAGCGCGCAACTCAACCCTTCGCTGACCACCGTCAGCCCACCGCGTTACCAGATCGGGCGCGAGGCGGCCGGACTGCTGCTCGCCTCGTTCGATGGGGGCGAATCGGTGGCGCAGCGCGAGCTGCCGTGGGAGTTGCAGGTGCGGCAAAGCACGACCCGCAAGAGGTGAGTCAACGCCGCAGTGGCTTGGGCGGCGACGGATGGCGTGCCGTCAGTCCAACGTCGCCTTCAGGTAGTGCGCACCCGGAATCGGGTTGAAGTAGTAAGGCGGGATTTCCTCGAATCCGAGCGACGCGTACATGCCGCGCGCCGCTTCCATGTCGTCCAGCGTGTCCAGCAGCATCACCGAGTAGCCGGCCCGGCGGGCCTCGTCCAGCAGGCTCTGCGCCAGCAACCGGCCCAGGCCGAAGCGGCGAAACGCGGGCCGCACGTACAGGCGCTTCATCTCGCAGGCGTTGGCGTAGTCGGTGTCGGGCAGCGCGCGCAACCCGCCGCAGCCAGCCAGTGCGCCATCCACGTAGGCCATCAGAAATTGCCCTGTGGGTGCGGCGTATTCGCCGGGCAGCGTGGAGAGTTCGGCATCGAAGCTCTGGAAGCACAAGTCCACGGCAAGACTGCCAGCGTACTCGCGCAGCAGCTCGCGGGCGTCGTCGATCGAGCCTGGGGAGTCGGGGCTGCGAAGCGCGATGCTCGGCGCGATGCTCGGCGCGCTGAATGGCGCCGGGCCCGGTGCGGTGCGGCGCACCGCCGACGGTGGGGTGTCTGTCGGCTCCATGCGAAGGCAAGTGTCGGCGCTGTGCGTGGCTCGGCCTATCCGCCCAGGCTCACCAGCCAACCCACCAGCGCAGCGCACCCAACCAACAGCGCCAGCGCCAGCAAGCGTGCGCGCGCGCCGTCTGCCGACGCGGGCACGTGAGCGGGCAGCAGCTTGTCGCCGGTCAACATCGGCCCCACCAGGTTCTGGCGCTTGCCGACGAAGTAGAAAACGATCGCTGCCACGTGCAGCACCACCAGCGCGATGATCAGCCACTGGCCGATGTTCTTGTGCCACTTCGTCAGTTCGCTGCTCGTGGCGCCCGAGACGAACTTGATCAACGGCCCGGTGTTGGAGATGTCGTCGTCGGCAAAGAGCCCCGTGCCCACTTGCGCCGCCAGCAGAATCAGCAGCGCGAAGACCGAGAAGGCGCCGAGCGGGTTGTGCCCCACGTCCAGCTGTTCGCGCGGCAGTGCCTGCCCGCGCAAGTAGCGCAACACGGTCGATGGGGCATAGATGAAGCTCGCAAAGCGCGACCAGTGCCCCCCCACCAACCCCCAAAGAATGCGAAAGGCAAGCAAGGCAAACACCACGTAGCCGAGCCGGAAGTGCCACACCATGGCGTTGCCGCCGATCTTGGCGCTGACGACCGAGCCGATCACGCAGACGGCCAGCAGCCAGTGAAAGCAACGCGTGGGCAGGTCCCAGACGCGCACGGCTTGCAGTGGTTTGTTCATGATGCTCCTGGGAGTGGCCGCGGTCGGCCCAGGCGTAAAGATAACCGCCCCGACCGCCGGCATGCCACGACCTAGGGATTTCCACCGGCTCCGGAATTTCCGTCATCCGGCCTCCGTACACTCACCACGCTGCGCCTTGCGCCGCGAGTGACCCACCCCCAAACGCACCAAACCCAGCCAGGAGAAGTTGCATGAAGTCCCTGTTCCGCGCCACGCCCTTGATGCTTGCCGCCACCCTCGGGCTGGCCACCGCGCTGCCCGCAGCAGCCCAGTTCGCCAAGCCCGAAGACGCCATCAAGTACCGCAAGGCGGCGTTCACGGTGATGGCAACCCATTTCGGACGGGTGGCTGCGATGGCCAACGGCCGCATCCCGTTCGACGCCAAGGTCGCCGCCGAAAACGCCGAGCTGGCCACCACGATGGCGAGGTTACCTTTTGTCGCCTTCACCGAAGGCACCGACAAGGGCGACACCAAAGCCAAGGCGGAAATCTGGTCCGAGGCCGACAAGTTCAAGGCCGGCGCAGCGAAGATGCAAGAGGAAATGGGCAAGCTCAACGTGGCAGCCAAAGGCGGCAATCTCGACGCCATCAAGGCCGCCGTGGGCGAGACGGGCAAGTCGTGCAAGGCCTGCCACGACGCTTATCGCAAAGAGTGATGCGATAGGCCGCGCGACTGCGCGGCATTGAAGCGGCACCCGGGTCCAGCCGTTCGGCCTGCGGCCCCAGCGCACGCACCTGGCCGGGCGGATCGGAGGCACTCGACGATCCGCTACCATCGTCGGCTGGCCACATTCCAGGCCAGTGTGGTGCCGTCGTTGGACCGCAGGGCGACAACCCTGGCGCGACGACGGTGAAGGTGGGTCTGCGATCCACCCGACATCGACCCCGTGCCTGCCCATCCATGATCGCCTTTCGCTCCGCTGTCCTGCTGCTGATTTCTTCGGCGAGCCTTTGCATCGCAACCGCTGCGACCGCGCAGACCACCGACGACTCCCGACCCGGCGGCACGTTCAACACGCCGAGCTACTCACCGCCGCAGCAGCAGCGCCCGGGTGGCAGCGCAGCGGGCGCCGGCCCCACGAACATGCCCAACCCGGGTGCCCGGTCTCCAATGGGTACCGCCGAATCGGCCGGCAACCCGCGCCCGCCATCGCCAAACTTCCCCGTGGCCGAGCCGCCGCAGCGCCGCGCCGACCTGCCGCCGCCCAAGCCGAGCGAGTTCCAGCGTTTCGTCGAGGGCGCCACCGGCCGCATGCTGCAGCCGTTCGGTGCCGGCTTCTTTGCCGAGCCGTTCGAGAACCTGCCCGCGCCCGACAACGTGCCCGTGTCGCCGGACTACACCATCGGCCCCGGCGACGAGGTCGCGCTGCGCGTGTGGGGCTCGATCGACGTGGACTACCGCAGCACGGTCGACCGCAACGGCCTGCTGAGCCTGCCCAAGATCGGCAGCTTCAATGTGTCGGGGGTGAAGGCGGCCGACCTCGAGAAGTTTCTGCGCGCGCAGATCGGCCGGCTGTTCACCAACTTCAACCTGAGCGCATCGCTCGGCCAATTGCGTGCGGTCAAGGTGTTCGTCGTCGGCCCGGCAGTGCGGCCGGGCGTGTACACCTTGCCGAGCCAGTCGACGATGCTCTCGGCGCTGGTCGCGGCCGGCGGGCCGGCGCCCAGCGGCTCGATGCGCAAGCTCACGCTCAAGCGCGACGGCCGCACCGTGTCCGAACTCGACCTGTACGACTTTCTGGTGCAGGGCGACAAGTCGCGCGACATCCAGCTTGCCGCGGGCGACGTGGTGGTGCTGCAGGCCGTCGGCGCGCGCGTGGCGGTGACGGGCGCGATCGACGCGCCCGCCATCTACGAGTTGAAGGGCCCGACCGAGGCCGTCAGCGAGGTACTGCGCTTTGCCGGCGGGGCGCCGGTGCTGGCCAACCCGAACCGTGCACAACTCGAACGCATCGACGCGAGCAAGGCCAAAGCGCGTTTCGTCGAAGAGTTCAAGCTCGACGCCGACGGCCTGAGAAAGCCGCTGCGCGACGGCGACGTGCTCACGCTGCTGGCGATCTCGCCGCAATTCGCCAACGCCGTGACGCTGCGGGGCGCCGTTGCCCAGCCGCTGCGCTACCCGCACAAGCCGGGCATGCGCATCCGCGACCTGATTCCCGACCGCGAGGCACTGGTGTCGCCCGACTTCTACCGGCGCAAGAATTTGCTGGTGCAGATGCTGGAGCCAGAAGGCGGCGAGCGCCGCGACAACCTGATTCGCTCCGACGCGCCCCAGGGCGGCAACGCCAACGCCAATGCCAATGCCAACAGCGCGGGAGGCTCAAGCGCGAGTGGCAGCCCGTCCCAGACTTCATCGGGACCCGCGGGCAGCCATGGCGCCAGCAACTCAGGCAGCGCCAGCGGTGGCAGCGCCTCCGATCGCAGCGGCGCCGGCCGGCGCGACGCCGACCGCGACACCGATCGCCTGGGCAGCAACCGCCCGCGCAGCACGCCGACGACCCTGTTCGAAGAGCTGAACTGGGACTACGCGGTGATCGAGCGGTTGCTCGACAAGGACCTCAGCACGCAGGTCATTCCGTTCAACCTCGGCAAGGCCGTGCTGCAAGGCGACGAGGCCAACAACCTGGAGCTGCTGCCCGGCGACGTGGTGACCGTCTACAGCCAGAAGGACGTGCGCGTTCCCGTCGCCCGCCAGACGCGCCTGGTGGCGCTCGAAGGCGAGATCGCCTCGCCCGGCGTCTACCAGTTGCAGCCCGGCGAAACGCTCAAGGGGTTGATCGCCCGGGCCGGCGGGTTCACGCCGCAGGCCTACATCTACGGCCTCGAATTCAGCCGCGAAGAGACGCGCGTGCGCCAGCGCGAAAACCTGAACGCCGCGATTGCGCGGCTCGAAAGCCTGTCGGCCACGCAAAACGCGCGCGACGCCGCCAACCGGCGCGACGACACCACCGCAGCCAGCGCATCGGCCGTCAGCAACGCCGCCACGCAGGCGCAGCTCACCCGCCTGACGCGGCTGCAGCCCAACGGCCGCATTGCCCTGGAGTTGAGCGCCGACACCAAGGCGATCGACGAACTGCCCGACCTGCCGCTGGACCACGGCGACCGCATCAGCGTGCCGCCGCGGCCCGGCTTCGTGACGGTGGCCGGTGCGGTGGTCAACAGCAATGCCTTCTTGTGGAAGTCGGGCCGCACCGCCGGGGACTACCTCAAGCTCGCCGGCCTGGACGAAGCGGCCGAGCCCTCCAACATGTTCATCCTGCGCGCCGACGGCACCGTGAGCCACGCCGGCGACCGGCGCAGCTTCTGGGGCGGCAACAAGCTCGAAGGCGACCCGATGAACCCGGGCGACGCGCTGATCGTGCCCAACCAGCTCGACTTCGAGACCTGGGGCCGCGCGCTGGTGCGCAACCTGAAGGATTGGTCGCAGATCTTTGCGCAGTTCGGGCTGGGTGTCGCAGCCGTGCAGACGCTGCGGAACTGATGGGGCCCGGGCAAGTGACTCCGACCGACACCCCATTGAGCGCGCCGCAGGCCCCAGCCGAGTTCGAGGACGACGGTCCGCAGGTCGGTCTGGCCGAGTTGCTGACCTGGATCGGCGAGGGCAAGCGCTTGATCGCCACGGTGACCGTGGCCGCTGCGCTGGCTTCGCTGGCCGTCGCGCTCTACCTGCCGTTGATCTACACCGCCCGCGCCACCTTGCTGCCCCCCGGCGCGCAGCAGCAAAGCGGCTCTGCCGCCATGCTGGCCCAGCTGGGTGCGTTGGGCGGGCTGGCGGGCGGGCTCGGCGCCAAGACGCCGGACGAGTTGTACGTGGCGCTGCTCAAGAGCGACTCGGTGCAGCGCGCCCTGATCGACCGGTTCGACTTGAAGAGTCGCTACGACATCGACACCTACGAGGCCCTGCGCAAGGCTTTGCCGACCTACGTTCGCGTCTCGTCGGACAAGAAGAGCGGGCTGATCGCCGTCGAGGTCGACGACAAGGAACCCAAGTTCGCCGCCGAACTGGCCAACGCGCATGTCGGCGAAGTCACCAAGGTGCTGGGCAAGCTGGCCGTCTCCGAGGCACAACTGCGCCGCGTGTTCTTCGAGCAGCAGCTCAACGACACGAAAGAGCGGCTCGTCAAGGCAGAGATGGGCTTGCGCACCGTGCAAGAGAAGTCGGGTGTGATCGTGCTCGACAAGCAGGCCGAGGCGCTCATCGGCGGGGCCGCCACCTTGCGGGCTCAGATCGCCGAACGCGAAGTGCAGATGAGGGTGCTGCGCACCGGCGCCACCGACCAGAACCCGGAAGTGATCCGGCTGAACTCGGAACTGCGCGGCCTTCGTGCAGAGCTGGCGCGCATGGAGTCGACCCAGGGTGGCCAAAGCGGCAGCGCCGTGGACATTCCGGTGGGCAAGATTCCTGAAGCCGCGATCGACTATGTGCGCGCCCGGCGCGAGTTGAAGCTGCAAGAGACGCTGCTGGAGAGCATGGTGCGCCAGTACGAGATTGCCAAACTCGACGAAGCCAAGGAAGGGCCGGTGCTGCAGCAGGTCGATGTGGCGCGACCGCCGGACCGCAAGGCCAAGCCTGCGCGCGCATTGATCGTGCTGGGAGCGACTGCGCTGGCCTTGCTGGCCGCATGCCTCTTCGTGATCGGGCGGCGCTACTCGGCGCTCGTGCGCGAACAAGACCCGCAAAGTGCGATCGCCTGGCGCAACGTGGCCCGGGCGTGGCGGCTCAAGGGCTGAGCACCCGCGCGAACACCGCGCTGTCCACGTTGCCTCCGCTGAGCGTGAGCCCCACGCGCTTGCCCGCCCACCGAGAACGCTGCTGCAAGGCCGCAGCCAGCGCCGCCGCGCCGGCGCCCTCGGCCACGTTGTGCGTGTCGGCGAACAACGCGCGCATCGCGGCGGCGACCTCGTCGTCGCTGACGGCAATCACGTCGTCGGCCTCGCGGCGGATGATCTCCAGCGCCTGCGCATCGGGCAACCGGCAGGCCATGCCGTCGGCAAGTTGAGTGGTGGCCGGCGCTTCGACCACTTGCCCGGTCCGGAACGACTGCTGGTACGCCGTGGCGTGCGATGACACCACGCCGACGATGCGTGCGCGCGCGCCGGTGTAGGCGCGGGCCGCGGCGCAGGCGCAGATGCCCGAACCCTGGCCGATCGGCACGAACACCACTTCGGGCGCATCGGGCCCGGCGGTGGCCTCGAAGAACTCTGTCCAGTACGTCGCTACGCCGCGCACCAGATCGTCGTGGAACGAGGGCACCATGTGCAGGCCACGGTCTGCCGCAAGGCGCGCGGCGTGCTCGCGTGCGGCCTGGAAGTCCTCGCCGTGCTCCACCAGCTCGACGCCGAGCGCGCGCATGGCTGCGTTTTTCTCGACCGAGTTGCCGCGCGGCACGACGATGGTGGCGGCCAGCCCGTGCCGGCGCGCTGCAAAGCCGACCGATTGCCCGTGGTTGCCGCGCGTGGCGCTGATCACGCCGCGGACGGTTGGCTCGCGCTGGCGCAGCGCATCGAAGTAGACCAGCCCGCCGCGCAGCTTGAAGGCGCCTACCGGCGTGTGGTTCTCGTGCTTGAGCCAGACGGTCGCGCCCAGGCGCTGGTCGAGCAAAGGCCAGCGTTGCTGCGGCGTCGGCGGCATCGCGTCGCGCACGATGCGCATGGCTTGTTGCATGGAGTCATGGCTGTACATCGCAGGCCTGAAGGGTTGGTGATTGAAGTGTGACGGGACCGCGAGGTGTGAGCAGCGTGCAGCGCAGCGCCGGCGCGCTGGAGGAGGCCAGCGCCTCGATGCCGGCCGGCAGCAGCGGCGTCACCTCTGCCGGCAGGCCCAGCACCGCCAGGTGCGTCAGCGCCACGCCGCTGGCCGGCATCGTGTCGGTGGGGTGCTGGAGGTTGGCCGTGGTGCCCGCAGCGCGTTCGGGGCTGCCGTCGCTCGGCAGCTTGGTCGCGTCGGCCGGCGAGTCGGCACCAGCCCCCCATTGAATCAGCGTCGGCAATGCGCCGCCGAACAGCCGCCGGCCGTCGGCGCGCAGCGTGATTTGCCAGCGCAGCAGGCCGTGCGGCGTCTGGCGCTCGGCGCGCACCACCTCGCCGCGGTCGATGCCGGCGGCGCGAAGTTCGGTGACGAGGGCACGCACATCGTCGCAGCGCGCGACCCAGTGGATGAGTTGCGGCCCGTGCAACAACGCGCGCTGGAGCGCCGGGTCGTCCAGGTCGAACCAGCGCGGCCTGCGGGGCGTTCCTGCAGTCGGCGCTGCGTTCGCGCCCGCGTCCGGGTTGATCGCGATGATCTCGAAGTAGGCCCGCGGGAACGCCGCCGAGCCGATGCCGAACAGCCGGTTGTGCGTGCCCATGAACGCATGCTCGCCACCCGGCCCGGGCACGATGCCCAGCGTCGCTTCGCACCATGCCACGCCCTCGGCCAGGCTGCGTGCGGCCAGCACAAGGTGGTCGAGCTGCATGCGCGGCGCGCGGTCGGGGTCGGCCGACATCGTCAACGCGCCGTCGCCACCGCGTCGGCCAGCGTCAACTCACCACGCACGCACGTCACGCTGTGGCCGCCGATCCAGGTGTCGCTGCCCTGCACCTCGACGTGCACGCGGCCGGCGCGCTGCAGCACGGTGCCTTGGCTGGCGATGTACTTCGGTGGCGCCAGGCCCGCGCCGATCAGCCACTGCGCCAGCCCGGCGTTGAGGCTGCCGGTGACCGGGTCTTCGTAGCCGCCTGCGTCGGCCACGAAAGCGCGCACCTCGAACTGCGCATCGCCGCCGGGCCACGGCGCCACGGCGCCGATGGCCAGGCCCTGCATCGCCACGTGGTCGGGCCGCACGGCCAGCAGTTCGTCGCGTGAGGAGAGCATCACCGCCACCCAGCCCGGGCCGTTGTCTGTCCACTGCGACGCGCGGATCGCCTGCACATCGATGCGCAACGCACGCGCAATGTGCGCCAGCACCTGTGGCTCGACGGCGCCGCTGCGCCGCAATGGCGGTGCGGCAAACGCCAGCCGCGCGCCGTCGCGCCGGATGCGCACCAGCCCGACACCGCATTGCTGCACCACCTGGCCGCCCTTGGGCCGGCCGCTTGAGCTAACACCCGCGCTCCCACCCGCGCTCCCACCCGCGCGTTCAATCGATTCGAGCCAGGCGTGGCAACTGCCCAGCGTCGGGTGGCCGGCAAACGGCAGCTCGCGGGCGGGCGTGAAGATGCGCACGCGGTAGTCGGCCGCCGGGTCGGTGGGCTGCAGCAGGAAGCTGGTTTCGCTCAGGTTCGTCCAGCGCGCCAGCGACTGCATCTGCGCATCGCTCAGCGCGTCGGCGCCGTGCACCACGGCGAGTGGGTTGCCCAGCAGCGGCGTGTCGGTGAAGACGTCGACTTGCGTGAAGGCGTGTTGGGTCATGGCGTGCCTGTGCTTGTGGGTGGGTGCGGCCGTGTCGAACGGCGCACGATGTTCACTCCGCGCTCTTCAGCGCCTGCGCCAGCAACTCGACACCGCGCGCGATCTGCACCGGCGCCACCGTCACGAACGACAGGCGCAGCGTGTTGTGCTGCGGCTCGGCGGCAAAGAACGCCGCGCCGGGCACGTAGGCCATGCCGAGCTCGACCGCCCGGGGCAGCAACGCCGTCGCGTCGATGCCGGCCGGCAGCGTGACCCAGAAGAACATGCCGCCGCTCGGCACACGCCAGTGGCAGCCGCTCGGCATGTGCGCCTCAAGCGCCGCGCGCATCGCATCGCGCTGGGCCTGGTAGCGGGCGCGGATGGTGGGCACGTGCTCGCGCAAAAAGCCGTCGCGGATCACCTCGTGCACCACGCGCTGGTTGAAGCCGGGCGTGTGCAGGTCGGCGGCCTGCTTGGCTTGCAGCAGCTTGGGGTACAGCTCGGGCGGCGCGATGACGTAGCCCAGCCGCAACCCCGGCGCGAGCACCTTGGAGAACGAGCCGAGGTAGACGGTGCCTTCGGCCCAGCGCGAGGCCAGCGGTGGCGGTGGCGCGGTGTCGAACCACAAGTCGCCGTACGGGTTGTCTTCGACGATCGGCAAGTCGATCGCCCGCGCCGAACGCACCAGTGCCGCACGGCGCGCCTCGCTCATGCAGCGCCCGCTCGGGTTCTGGAAGTTGGGCAGCATGTACAGGAAGCGGCTCCCCTTGGCGACATGCAGCGCTTCGGGCAGCGGGCCGTCGTCGTCGCACGGCACCGTCACAACCTCGGGCTCGTACGGCGCGAACGCCTGCAGCGCGCCCAGATAGGTCGGCGCCTCCACCGCCACGCGGCTGCCCGGGTCGATCAGCACCTTGCCCACGAGGTCCAGCCCCTGCTGCGAGCCGGTGGTGATGAGCACCTGGGCCGCACTCACGCGCATGCCGTGCGAGGCCATCTGGTCGGCCACCCACTCGCGCAGCGGCGCGTAGCCTTCGCTGGCTGCGTATTGCAATGCCTCGCGTGGCGCGTCGCGCAGCACGCGCGTGGTGGCCTCGCGCATCGCGTCGATGGGGAAGCTGTCGGGCGACGGCAACCCACCGGCCAGCGAAATGATGCCGGGCCGCTCGGTGACTTTCAGGATCTCGCGGATCACCGACGGGTTCATGCGCGCAGCGCGGCGCGCAGGTTGCCACGGGCTCGCGGCTGTGGTGACAAGGGGAGGTGGGTTCATCAGCGTGGTGCTCATTTCAAGAAGTTTCCTTGCAAATCATGCCGCAGGGGCCGCGCCAGAATGCGTCGGCATCTTCTTGCCGACGAACACGATGCCGATCACCGCCAGCGAGAACAGCACGGTGCTGGCCTCCAGCGTTTCGCCCAGCACCGGCACCGCGAACAGCAGCGCCAGAAACGGCTGCACCAGTTGCACCTGGCTCACGCGCACCGTGCCACCCAGTGCCAGGCCGCGGTACCAGGCAAAGAAGCCGAGCCACATCGAGAACAAGGTGACGTAGGCAAAGCCGCCCCACGCCGTGGCGCGCACCGGCGCGGTGGGCCAGGTGGCCAGCATCACCGGCAAGGTGAACGGCAGGCTCAGCACCAGCACCCAGCAGATCACTTGCTCCGCGCGCATCTGCGCCGCCAGTTGCGCCCCGGCCACGTAGCCGATGGCCGCACTCGCCACCGACAGCAACAGCAGCCCGTCGGCCGGGCTGAGCCGGCCGCTGCCCTGGTGCGCGCCAAAGGCCAGCACCAGCGCGCAGCCCAACCCAGCGCAAGCCCAGAAGCCTGTGGAGGGCCGCTGCCTGAACCACAGCGCCGCCGCCACTGCGGTGGCCAGCGGCAGCACGCCGGAGACGACGGCCGCGTGCATCGCATCGACATGCCGCAATGCCAGCCCCATGAAGAGAGGGAAGCCGACGACCGTTCCCAATGCGCACACACCGAACGCCGGCAACTGCCGCCGCTGCGGCAGCGGTCCGCGCGTGGCGAGCAGGTACAGCACGCTCAGGCCGCCGGCCAATGCCGCGCGCCCGGCAGCGACGAACAGCGGCGCCAGTTGCGGGTCGGCCGCCGGGCCGACGGCCAGACGCGTCATCGGCACCGTCATCGCAAAGATCGCCACGCCGAGCAGGCCGAGCCACAGGCCGCGGCGCTCGTCGTGCTTGTCGTGAAGCGAGGTGCTCATGGGGGTGAATTCGTTGGCGTGAGCTTGAGACTCTAGCGCCGAGACCAGCACAAGAGCAGTACACTTTTCGGGTTGCTGACACAAGCTGTACTGCTCTGACTTCAGGCACACGGGCCGCTCGCCAATTCCACACACCCGTCCCGCACACCATGCTCACCGACGCCTTCAAGGCCGCGTCCACGCCCGCGGCGGCACTTTCGCGCCATGCCGACAGCACACTCGCCGAACAACTCGCGGCGCGCTTTGCAGAGCGCATCCGCCAGCGCTTGCTCGCCCCCGGTGCGCGGCTGCCGTCGGTACGCGAGTGCGCGCGCCGGCACGGCGTGAGCCCGTCCACCGTCGTCGCCGCCTACGACCAGTTGCTCGCACGTGGGCTGGTCGAGGCGCGTCGGCAACGCGGCTTCTTCGTGCGCGAGCCGCGGCTCGACGGCGGGGCGGGCCGCGCGCGGGGCGGTGTCGATGCCGGCACCGGCAGCGACGACGGGCATGCGGGTGACGGCGCTGCCGGCAGAACAGACGCCGACGCTGGCGGGGGCGCTCACGGCGCCGCGCTGGAGGCCGCTGCGCCGCCCGGTGCGCCGCGGCCGCCGCTGCCCATCAGCGCCACCGCACTCATCCGCGGCATGTTTCAGCCGCCCGGCAGCCACCCCATGCCGGGCCTGGGCACCTTGCCGCTGGACTGGCTCGACGCCAACCTGCTGGCCACCGCGCTGCGCCGCGTCAGCAGCGGCGCGCAGTTGGCCACGCTGTCGCTGCAATACGGCGAGCCGGCCGGCGACCTGCGCCTGCGCCGCGCGCTGGCCACCAAGCTGGCCGACCACGGTGTGAGCGCCACGCCGCAGCAGATCGTCACCACCATCGGCGCCACGCAGGCGCTCGACGTCGTCACCCGCACGCTGGTTCGGGCCGGCGACAGCGTGTTGGTGGACGAGCCTGGCTGGTCGGTCGAATACGCGCGGCTGGCCGCGCTCGGCCTGCGCGTGCTGCCGGTGCCGCGCGGTGAAGACGGCCCCGACCTCGCGGCGATGGAGCGGCTCATCGACGCGCAAGAGCCGCTCGACAAGCCGCGCCTGTACATCACCGTGTCGGTGCTGCACAACCCGACCGGCGCGTCGCTCTCGCTGGGCTGCGCGCACCGCCTGCTGCAACTCGCGCAGCGCCACGACCTCACGCTGGTGGAAGACGACACCTACGCCCACCTCGCCCCCGCCCACCTGCCGCGCCTGGCAGCGCTGGACGCGCTGGAGCGCACGGTCTACATCTCGGGCTTCTCCAAAATCCTCGTGCCCAACTGGCGCGTGGGCTTCATGGCCGCGCCGACGCACTTGGTGGACCGCCTGGTCGACACCAAGCTGCTCACCACGCTCACCACGCCTGCGCTGACCGAGCAGGCACTCGCGCACTGCCTGGAGCACGGCCTGCTGCGCCGCCACGCCGAGCGCGTGATGCAGAAGCTGGCGGCCGCACGCGCCCGCAGCGTCAAGCTCGCGCAGACGCACGGCTGCACGTTCGCCGCCCCGCCGCGCGGGCTGTTCGGTTGGGTCGACGTCGGCGTGGACACCGAACAACTCGCGCAAGTGCTGCTCGACGACGGCTGGCTCATCGCCCCCGGTGCGCTGTTCCACGCCACCCACCGCCCGACGACGCTGATGCGCATCAACTTCGCGACCACGCAGGAGGCGCGCTTCTGGCGCGCGCTGGACAAGGCGCGCACGTCGATGTGACGCGGCGTGCGGCGCGCTGCGCTCGCGTGGGTGCTGTGGGTGCTGCGGTGGGAGGCGTGGGTGGCGTGGGTCGTGCCGGTGCGTGCCGCGCCGATCATCAATGTTGCCGACGCAGACTTAACCCGATCGCCCGTTGCGCCACAGCGCCAGCACAGCAGCCGATAAGTGCGCGCCACGAAACTGCTTTGCACAGGGGAGTTCCCTGTCACCCGGCGCCTGGCGGCACCGGGCCTCGGCATCGTTTCACACCAAGGAGCAAATCATGGCAATTCAATGGGGAGCCACGCTGTTCAGCAGCCCGATGACGCACCGTGTTCTGGACAACAACTCGGCACCGACCGAGGTGCTCCAGGCCGGCTCGGCCTTCCAGATCGCAGCCCGCTGGGAAGTGCCTGCCGCACTCGCCAGCCTGGTCGGCGCCGGCGACTCGTTTCGCCTGCGTGCCTATGCCGAAAGCATCGGCCCCGGCCAGGAGCTGTTGATCGACGAAGAGTCGGTCGGCGCGGTCGTGAACCAGACCGTCTACACGCACACGCTGAACGTCAACCCGAACCCGCTGTTCGGTGAAGGCGTGCCGTTCAACGGCGTGCCCGTCTCGGGCATCTACAACATCGTGCTGGTGCTGCAGCACCTGAACGGCGCGGTCGCAACGGTTCACTCCGGCTGCTCCGACCAGCAGCCGATGGTGATGTTCAAGGCGCCGTAAGCAGCGCCGCTGAACGCCGTTCAGGCCTGTGCCTGGAGCGGCTCGACGCCTCGGCCGAAAGGTGGGGCGACGGGCACTCCAGGCGCTTTTTCGGTTTGCTGATCGGCCAAGACGTGCTGCGCGCCTCGCCCCACACGTCAGCGGGTTTCCGAGTCAGTTTCCAAGCCCACTTCTGCGGCCCATGCATCAGCCCACGTGCAGCAGTGGCCCTTGCCCGCACGCCACCGGCGCCACCGCGCCGCGCAGTCGGGCGATACAGGCCAACCGGTACGTGCCGGGCGGCAACGAGACCTGCTCCAACACCGCGGTGTAGGCACGCAACGCACGGGTGACCTCGATCAGCACGGCGTCGCCGAGCCGAAACTTCGCCGCCGTCACGGTGTTGCGGCCGAAGAACTCCACCACGCACGGCAGCGGATCGACCAGCGCAGCGTCCGCGTCGATCGGCTCGGCAGCGATCTCGGCTTCAACGTCGAAGGCTCGCGCCGCAACGGTGTGCACCCCGTGCGCGAGTGCATCAGCCGCGGACCGTGGCCGCAGCGCCGTGACGTGCAAGCGGAACGCCGGCAAGGCGTCGCGCGGTGCGCTGGCTGGCCGTGCCTCGGCGGCAGCGACGCTGGAGGCAGCGTCCGACGGCGCCTCGTGGGCCTCAACCGTCACTGCGGCTGCGGTCGCCGCCGCGGTGCCCTCGACCGGGCCGACCGGCCAGTCGCCCAGGTGCTGTCCGATCCAGTCGCACATCGCGTGCTGTTGGGTGCCGCGCCATTCAGCGGTCAGCCCGCCGTCTTGCATCTTGTGGGCGGTGATGCGGTGTTCGCGCAGGCCTGCGGGCAACTCGCGCGATTCGAACGTCAGCACGAAGTTGGCGAGTTCGCTCCACGCCGGCTCGGCCGCGGGGGCGGCTTTGCGGCCGGGTTTGCCCGACATGGCGCGGGCAGCGGCGCCGAGGGTTCTTGCTTTCGAGGGTGTTCTCTCCGGGTTCATGTCAGTTCCTTCCTGATGTGTGCGCGTGCGGTGGAAGGCCTCACACCGGCTGGCGCCGCCGGATGTCGCGCGACAGCGCCACGGTTTGAGGGCCGGGGATCAGGTTCAGCTCGCGCGCGAGCGCGTCGACGCAGAAGTGGTACTGGCGCAGGGCCAGGTGCGCGTGCCCCAGGCGGCTGTAGCAGCGCATCAACAGGCGGTGCGCCTCTTCGTCACAGGGGTCGATGTCGAGCATCTTGTTCGACACGGCAGTGCACGCGTCGAAGGCGCCGTCGGTAAAGTGCTGCGCAGCCAGCCGGCGCATCAGCTTCTGGCAACTGTCCTGCAAGGCCTGGCGTTGTGGCACGAGCCAGTCTTCATAACGGTCTTCGACCAGCAGCGGGCTGCGGTAGATGGCTTCTGCCAGACGGTAAGCGGCCATCGCGGTGTCGTGCTCGCCCTGATGCTCGGCGGCTTGCCCGCGGTGCACGCAGTCGACGAACGCTTCGGCGTCTACCCACAAGCGCAACCCGGGGTTGAAGGAGTAGCAACCCTGGCGGAACAGCACGTGGGCGCGGCCGGGGTCGGCGCGCGCCAGGGCCTTGCGCAGGCCGTAGACGGCCACATTGAGGTTGTTGCGTGCGGCGTCCTGGTCGGACTCGGGCCAGAAGATGGCCATCAGCACCTCCTTGGGCACCGGCTGCCCCCGGTGCGTCGCCAGGTACTTGAAGATGGCCTTGCTCTTGCCATTGGGCCAGTCCTCCACCGCACGGTCGGCGGCGAACACGCGGAACGGGCCGAGCAGGTAGATCTCGAGGGAAGGCGCGTTGCCCGGCGCGTCGGCGTTGGTATCGGCATCGGCATCCGCACCTGCATCCGCGCCTGCACCCGCACCCGCACCCGCACCCGCACCCGCATGGGCATCACCATGCCGATGGCCACGTGCTGGCGCGCCTGAGGTGTCCCGCGTCCCCAGCGCGCGTGGACTCGCCAGGGTGTCGCCCAAAGCCTCTGCCCGCATCAGGCGCGCCGCCGTCTCAAGCAATCGCGCAGGCAGCGAGCGGCCGAACCAGGCGCCGCCCTTGTCGACCGGCAGCGCGGCTGCACGCACGCAACTCGGCGCGCAGGCCGCAGGTGGGCCGACAGTGGGCAGGGCAAGCGCGTCCCAGATGGGCGCCCCCGTGTTCGAGGGGTTGACGGTCATGCCGTGAACAGTAGGCGCGCGTGAGCCCAAGGGCAACGACCAGCCGCACCTGCGTTCATCACGATTGGGGACGTGCGGTCTGCGGCTGACTATGATCGCGCGACACGACACACCCGATTGGAGCTCCCATGCGCGAACAGCACGTGCTGACTGCAGAACTGATCGAGGATCGGCAAACGATGCGTTATTCGTGCCCGATTTGCCATCGTTGCCTGGAAGACGGGCCCGAGGGGTTGACCATCATCCACCGCGGCGACCCGTCGGCCGCGCACCGCGGCGGCAGCATCGCAACCGTCGAGCACGAGGTCGAGCAGCACGCCACGCCGGGCAGCGGCCCGCCGGCCCGCCACCGCTTTCACTGACGCCGCGCGCCGGCGCGCGGCCGGCCGGCGAGCACGCGGGCGTTGCGTCAGGAGGCGGGCGCTGGCATGGCATGCGTTGGCCTTGCCTGAAGTGCGGGGCCTGCGCTGGCGCCGTGTGCGGCATGATCCGCAGCTTTTCGTCGTTTTCACTCCCCGCACCGCATGGCCGTCCTCTCCCTCTCCAACGCCCACCTCGCTTTCGGCCATGTCGCCTTGCTCGACGATGCCGGCTTCTCGCTCGAGTCGGGTGAGCGGCTCGGCTTGATCGGCCGCAACGGCGCCGGCAAGTCGTCGCTGCTGAAGATCATCGCGGGCCTTGAGAAGCTCGACGACGGGCTGCTGCAGATGACGCAGAACGTGCGCATCTGCTACGTGCCCCAGGAGCCGGCCTTCGACGCCGGGCACAGCGTGTTCGAGGTGGTCAGCGAGGGCGTGGCAGAAGCCCGCAGCGTGCGCCAGCAGTACGAAGAACACGCCGACGGTGTGGACCTGGACGCGCTGCAGACGCGCATCGAGGCGCTCGACGCGTGGAACTGGGAGCAGCGCGTGGACACCACGCTGCACCAGTTGCACCTGGACGGCGAGCGCCCCATCGGCGAGTTGTCGGGCGGCATGAAGAAGCGCGTGGCGCTGGCGCAGGCGCTGGTGGCCGTGCCCGATGTGCTGCTGCTGGATGAGCCCACCAACCACCTCGACCTCGACTCGATCGCGTGGCTCGAAGAATTGCTGCGTGGGTTCAAGGGCGCCGTGATGCTGATCACCCACGACCGTGCTTTTTTGGATGGCGTAGCCACGCGCATCGTCGAGCTCGACCGCGGCGTGATCCGCAGCTACCCCGGCAACTTCAGCGCGTACGAGCGCATGAAGGAGGAGCAGCTCGCCTCCGACGCGCTGGCCAACGCGCGCGCCGACAAGCTGCTCGCGCAGGAGGAGGTGTGGGTGCGCAAGGGCGTGGAGGCGCGCCGCACGCGCAGCGTCGCGCGCATCCAGCGGCTCGAGGTGCTGCGCTCGCAGCGCCAGGCGCGGCGCGACTCGCTCGGCCAGGTGCGGCTGGAGATCGACTCGGGCACGCCGAGCGGCAAGCTGGTGGCGGAGCTGCGCGATGTGGGGATGAAGTTCGATCAGAAGCTCATCGTCGAGGACTTCAACGCCACGATCCTGCGCGGCGACAAGGTCGGCCTGATCGGCCCGAACGGCGCCGGCAAGACGACGCTGCTCAAGCTCATCCTCGGTGAGCTGCAACCCACCAGCGGCACGGTGCGCCAGGGTGCGCGGCTGGAGGTGGCGTACTTCGACCAGATGCGCAGCAAGCTCGACCTTGATGCGACGCTCGCCGACACCATCAGCCCCGGCAGCGAGTGGGTCGAGTTCGGCGGCCAGCGCAAGCACGTGATGAGCTACCTGAACGACTTTCTGTTCTCGCCCGCGCGCGCCAACTCGCCGGTGCGCACGCTCAGCGGTGGCGAGCGCAACCGCGTGCTGCTGGCGCGGCTGTTCGCCCTCCCAGCCAACGTGCTGGTGTTGGACGAGCCGACCAACGACCTCGACATCGACACGCTGGAGCTGTTGGAAGAACTGCTGCAGGGTTATGCCGGCACGGTGTTCCTGGTCAGCCACGACCGGCGCTTTCTCGACAACGTGGTCACCAGCACGATCGCTTGGGAAGGCGACCCGGCCTTCGGCGGCCAGCCGGGTTTGTGGCGCGAGTACGAAGGCGGGTACGATGACTGGAAGCTGCAGCGCGAACGCGCACGGACTTTGCGCGAGCAAGCGGCGCGCGCGGCGGCTGCGCCTGTCAGAGGCAAGGATGGCGCGCCGTCGACCAAGCCCGCTTCAGTACCCACGGCAACGCCGATGCCGGCCGCCGCCAAGCCCCGCAAGCTCAGCTACAAGGAGCAGCGCGAGCTCGACGAACTGCCGTCGCGCATCGAGGCGCTCGAAGCCGAGCAGAAGTCGCTCGGCCAGTTGCTCGCCGACGGGGCGATCTACACCACCGACCCGTCAGCCGCCGCCAAGGCGCAGGCGCGCTACGCGAAGATCGATGACGAGTTGCTGGCAGCGCTGGAGCGCTGGGAATTGCTCGGAAGCAAGGGCTGATCTGGTCGGCGTCTTGCTCCCTCGCCCCTTTGGGGAGAGGGTGGGGGTGAGGGGCCGCGCGGGCCACCGTCGTCGCTTCGCCGCTGGCCCTCACCCCAACCCTCTCCCAGAGGGAGAGGGAGCAGACCAGTCAGCGTGGCTCGCCGCCGTACCACTTTTCGCTGATCGCGTCGGGGTGCGAGCGGCTGACGATCAGGCTCGCCTGCAGGTACAGCGCGTTCAGAAGCCGGATCGCGCGATCGCGGTCCATGCCCGGCCATTCGGACAACTCGCGCAGGTGAACGCTCTTCTCGCGCAGGCGGTGAATGAGCTCGATCAGCAGCGGCGGGGCCGGCAAGCGGTTCACGTCGAGCGCGGGGGCGACGCGGTACGACGCCGGGCCGGCGATCTCGGGCAGCAGTTCGCGGCGCAGGCCGCGCAGCGCCAGGTTCCACAACAACGGCCCGAGCGGGTGGTGCAGCGCGCTGCGCTCGCCCTGGCTGCCTTGCGTGTCGCCCGGCGCGGGCAGCAGCGCCGGCTCGACGTGCATCACGCGCAGCTGCGACAGGTGGCGGTCGACCAGTTCGTCCATGTCCATCGGGCAGTGCACCAGCCGCTCGCGCGGGAACACCGTGACCGGCACGACCATCGAGCCGCATTGAAAGTGCACCGTCACGCGCTTGCTGTGGCGCACGCACGCGGCCATGACCTCGACGGCCTCGGAGCCGGTACCGTCCTGCTCGAAGCGCAGCAGGTCGGCGCGCAGCGAGGGGCTGAGCGACGAGATGCGCGTGCTGATGCCGATCGGCGCCGACTCGGCTTCTTTCTCGTCGAGGTAGCGGCGGTAGGCGCTCGCACGCATCAACCCCGGCTCGCCGAAGGGGATGGTGGACTCGAACTGCTCGCTGTTCATTTGCTCACAATTCTCACCCCATGTCGCAGCGACGGGAAGGGCCGGGTGTTGCCGCCGCGCCGCTGCCCCCGCGCTTGCCCGGTTCGACCTTGGGCAGCCCGTGCAAACTTCACGATTGAGGGCGGGGCAGACCGGCTGCGCCTAGAGCTGCAGGTCGCCGCCGCTGTTGTGGGGCGAGCCGCCCTGGCCGCCTTCAGCGCACCACTCAGCGCACCACTCAGCGCACCACTCAGCGCACCACTTGCACCGGCCCACCGAGCCCGCTGCGCGCGAGCCACGCAAACACCGAGTCGACCGTCACCGTCTCGATGCGGTCGCTGAAGCGCTTGTCGTTCGGGTGGTCGTCGAAGGCCACGTTGGCCGCGGTCATGCGCGCGCCCAGCCGCTTCATGGCAGAGATCTTCAGTGTGCCCGGCTCGTAGCCCTTGAGCTTGAGCCAGGCCTGCGCGCGCTCGCGGCTGCGGGCCTGCGCGTCTTGCGTCAGCGCCAGCGTCTCGATCGCCCATTGGTTGGACTGCTGGTACGTTTGCGCCCACGGGTAGGCGACCATGCTGTAGGCCGGCGTGTTCAGCGCGGCGACGCCGGTGTTGTCGCGCAACGCGGCCAACATGCGCGATTGCACGTCGGGCGCGAGCACCACGATGGCGGCCTCGTACTCAAACGGGTCGTCGAGGAAAAACTCGCCCAGCCCCTGTCGGTAGATGGCGGCTTGGGCGGTGCCGCATTGGTTGAGCTTGTGCACCACGCGCCAGGTGGCCGGCTTGCCAATGCCTGTTGAAGCCGACTCGCGATAGGCCAGGCCGAGGTGCGACCAGCGCAGCCCGTAGGCGCTCAGGTCTTGCCCGGCGCGGGCCAGCACCACCACCTGCGCGCCGCTGGCGTCGAGCGCGGCGGCGGTGCGCTGTGCCAGCGCCATACCGCGCTGCACGGCATCGACGCTCGGCGGGCGGCCGTCGCACGAGCGGCCGGCGTGCGCGCCGACCGTGCCGAGCGCGAGCAGCGTGGCGGCCAGCGTGTTGTGCAGCCAGGCGGGCAGGCGGTCGGACCGCAAGGGGCCCGGACCGTGGGCAAGCGCAGCCGGCCGCAAGCCGAACCGCGAGCGACGCAGCGCGCGGCTCATCGCGTTACGCGCTCGTTGTAGAGCAGGGCCGCGCCGATCTCGTTCGGGATGAAGGCGATCGCGCGGCCGGCGGCCGACAGCACCCAGCCGGCGCTCATGGCGGTGACGAGCACGGCGGTGCCGGCCGCAACAGACAGGCCACCAGCCGCCTGCGCGCTCAACTGCACGCTGGCGCGCGCGCCGTCGGAGGCGCGCTCCAGCACCCACACCGTGCCGGTGCTTGCCGCCTCGACCGCGACCACGCTGAGCACCGCGCCGGCCGACAGCAGCATCACCGGCGCCGCCACCGACATCGCGATCGGCAAGGCCGACAGCGCGCTTGCCTCCGACAGCTGCGTGTTGTGCGCGTGCGCTGCGCCGAGCCATTGCGCACTGAGCAGTGCGGCGAGCAAGGTGTTGCGGGCGATGCGGCGGATGGCAGTCGTCGTCATGGTGAGTCCTTCGGGTGGAATGGAGGTGTGCGTGAGTGCGTGGCAAAGAGCGAATGGGAGCGTGTTCACTCGCCGTCGCGGCTCTCGCGGCCGGCGCGGCGCGCGTCGGCCACGTCGGCCTCGTGCGCGTCGCGCAGCGTCTTGGCCAGCGTGAACACGCTGGAGATCAGGAACAGCCAGCACACCGCCAGGAACGCCTTGTACGTCGGGTTCAACTCCATGCGCCACAGGCCCCAGCCGGTGAGTGCCATCGCAAGCGCAAAGCCGCCCCACACTACCAGGCCCCACATCGGCGTGTCGGTCTTGCGCTGTTCGTTGTCGCGCACGAACTTGGCCAGGGCGAACGCGGTGGAGAGGCAAAACACATAGCCCATCACCATGAACGCGCGGTCCAGGTCCTGCCCGGGCAGGTAGGCCAGGCCGGTGCCGCACAGCGTGGCGGCGAGCCCGAACGAGACCCAGACCTGCAGCTTCCAGGCACGGGTGTCACGACGGAGGGCGGTGGCTTGCATGAAGAACCTTCAGAGTTGGTTGAACACGGGGGCATCTTCGGTGCGGTGAACGGCGGTATCTATCCCTCGGAGGAGGGTTGCACGGTTTGCTGGCCTTGGTATCGTCTCGCGGTACTGATTGAGGACGCCCGCATGAGCACCACGCAAGACCTCGTCACCGCGTTGAAGGCCGAACTCAAGGCCGCCGGCATCACCTATGCCGAACTGGCCGGCCACCTCGGCCTGGCCGAGTCGAGCATCAAGCGCGTGTTCGCCAAGGCCGACATGCCGCTGTCGCGCATCGACGATGTGCTGCGCGTGCTGAAGATGGACTTTGCCGAGCTCGCGCGCAAGGTGGCCGACGCGCAGCCGCTGCGCCGCGAACTCACGCTCGAACAAGAGCGCGCGGTGGTGGCCGACCGCAAGCTGATGCTGCTGGCCATCTGCTGCCTGAGCCAGTGGACCTTCGAGCAGATGACCGCCACCTACCGCTTCACCGACGCCGAATGCGTGAAGTACCTGGTGCAGCTCGACCGGCTCGGCTTCATCGAGCTGCGCCCGCTCAACCGCTACCGGCTCAAGGTGGCCAAGGGCTTTCGTTGGCGCCCCAACGGCCCGGCGATGGAGTACTTTCGCAAGCACGTGGCCGACGACTACTACAACGGCGGCTTCGACGGCGAAGGCGAAATGCTGATGCTGGTGCACGGCCAGATCAGCAAGGGCCTGGCCGCGACGTTCGTCGAACGGCTGCAGCGCGTGGGGCAGGACTTTGCGCAGCAGCACCTGGCCGACCAGCGGCTGAGTGCAGAGCAGAAGCGGCCCTACACGCTGGTGGTGGGTATGCGGTCTTGGTTGTTTGCGGCGTTCAGGGATTTGAAGCGGGAGGCGGGGGCGGCGCGTTGATGCAACAGTGCGTTGCTGCAGACTTCATGAGCCCATCGAGCCGTGCCTCACCTGGAACGTGCACAGCCTCCTCTCGAATGTCCGCATGTCGGGGCGCTACCCGTCAGTGCCCGGCTCGATTGGGCTGTCGGCATCCGACCCAAAGCCGACGGACGCGATCGGCAAGACCGTTCGGCACAAATTCAAGAAACTACGGCTGAACGTAGATGACATCCTGACTATTTCTGAGAAGCGCGACTTCATCCACCCAGATCTGACCCCCACATTTCTCCCCTGCAGGACAAGGCAGTCCGCCTTTGGTTACGTCGCACTGCCACTTCGTACTGTAAGGTTGATCGCATGAGGCGCCGTAGGAGTTTCGAATCAGATATTCGCAACTCTTACCGTCGACCGATGGCCTTCTTCCGGCGATAACTGAAGAGTGATTTTCGCGTGACACAGTACCAGACGAGTTTGTATATTTGCAAGACCTCAAGTTTCCTGTGGTTGGATCTATGCCCGACGGCGCATCTTTGTCGTATAAGAAGCTCGCGCAGTAGCGAATAATTGGCGGTACAGGCATTGGGCCGTCAAGAGCATCATCTATGCTCTTCTTGAGCGAATTGTGTCTTTGCTGCTCTTGCAAAGTTCCCGGAACGAACGGGCTACTTCGTTGGTGGTTGTATATAGGAAATGAAATAGGTGGTTTATAGAACGTACTGCCGCACATCTCATCGAATTTTTTCTTCAAGGCCCCGGCATTCGCATCAGTCTTCAAGAGTCTTGAAAACACCTTCACCGAATCCATTGCGCCGTCTGGTCTATTTAGCCCACATGACGAAAACTTCTTAAGGAACGTCTTGGAGCCACCCGGCTTCAAGCTAGTAAAGAGTTCTTGGAAATCACTGCAAGTCTCGTCTTCGATAGCTTGGACCAATTGTTTTGAGATGTGTTCGTGATCACATACTCCAAATTTAGGCACTTTTTCCAGCAATGTCTCAATCGATGGGCCTTCAATTTGACTAAACCCGGTGCGATCCGCAGTCCTGGCAGCTAAGGTTATTGGTGATGTAATGGGCAAGAAAGTTTTTCTGCCATTCTGATAAAATCTGACCGCATCAATTAGCAATGCTGACGAGTGGGCATCGCAAAGAGGTAGTGGGCCTTGATCAAACACGGGAAGATCATGCAAGGGGCCTCCCTTGGCGTCCAATCTTACCGGAGAACAGCCTTGAGCTACTGCCTCAGTGTTTGCGGTGGCAGAAAGAAAAAGGATAAGCAAAGGTTTGCAGATCTTGAGGTGAACCTCACAAGCCAGCCTTCGAAGTATTTCCAGCATCGACACTCACCTTGTTAGTACTAAGAATCGGATAGTTCCCCGCCGTCCGCGTTTGAAAATGCGGGGATGCTGCGAATCAGCTTGGCTGGCTCAATGGCCTTGGCTTTGAAGTCGAGGAAGTGACCCTCAGTGGTGGCAAATATCTTCTCGACTTCAGCGAAGGACAACTGCGTGGTGTTCATGTTTCAGAGTCTAGCGCCGTCCATTTGCTTCATACGCGACGCCCCAGGCACCTGACACGCGTGAGCGACAGGACTTGGCCGGGACTGTCTGTTCGCCGCCGCGACCAGAAGAAGCGACTCAATGCCGCGCGCGCTGAGCGGCAGGCCCTCGAGGATGCGTACGAGAAGGCGAGCGTGCGATGTAGCGCTGGAAGCGGTGAGGCTTGTAGGCTGGCCCACTTCGCGGCACGGGCAGGCGGAGTCGGCACAGTCCTGTAACCTGTCTGCCCTGCGGCCCAGACGACACCGGTGCCGGCTACCACCGCAGGACATTCCACTGTCCGTTCCACAACGGGTGAGAAATGCCGTCAGCCACATCGACGTAGCACTGCAAGGCGGTCAGGCCAGGCGGTGTCGCGGAGGTTAGCGGGAGCAGAATCCGAAGACCCTCGCGGCGCAGGCTGCCTCCGGGCTGGACCACAGAACTGAGCGCCGCTTGACCTTCGACCAGTGGATCCGTCCACTCGAAGTTCCCACTCCGCATCACGCCAAATGCGCATCGCACCGAACGCAGTCTCACTGGTGCGGCGCCTCGGTTGTGTATCTCTACTTGAGCCGGCTCGATGTGCAGCTGTTCGCCGACCTTGCTGATGCGGACATCTATCCAAGAAAGTTGCAGCTGCCGAGGCTGGTAGCCCTCGACCGTTTGTCGATCCGGGGGTGATGACAGTTGAACCGTAAGCGGAAGGAGCTTCCCGGCCGGTAGCGTGCGTGTGTCTTGGCGCGTGGCCAGCCACCAAGAAGCCGCTGATACGAACATCATGACCAACGGAACAGCAGGCCACAGCAAGAAGCGCCGTCGAAAGCCGAGCGTCACCGCAGCCGCCCGCACGGCTCCGAAGGCACCCACGGTCATGTGGAGCGTGCATGCAAAACTGACGCTCATCAACAAAAGAATTGTGCCCGGCGTAAGGGCATTCATCATCTTGTCGAGGGCGAGGCCAAATTGCGCACGGTCTGCTTCGGAAACGGTGTTGATTTGGCTGTGGGCTTCATCAGAAGTTGTGGCGAACAGGGCCATAGCCCACAGAGTCCCCACCACAAAAAGCCCGCTCGCGACGTGTAGCCCCCACCCTAGCAGCGACAACAGGGGGACCTGCTGGCGCTTGAAAGTGGCCGCGAGTCCAAGGCCTATTGCGAGGAGAACGGCCGTTGCTCCCAGCGCGAATACGAATCGCCCAAGTGCGTACAAGCCAAGATCGCCACGGTCAATCAAGACATAGAGAATCACGAGGCCAAGTGCGAGGCACGCCTCGGCGAGCGCGACGGCAAGGTTCCCTGAACCAGGTCGGAGGCTTGCCGCCGCAGCGCCCGTGGGGCGCCAAAGCGTGGCATTAAGCCGCCGCCAAGCAAGCGACAGCACAGAGATCGCATACGATCGCACGAATGAGGCAGTTGGGCCGTCGGGCTGGAATCGAGGCACCAACCCGCTCAGTGACCTGATGCCGCGCACCAGGGCGGGCGTGTCCGACGGACCACGCCAGGCCACCTGCTGCAGACCGTCCAGCCAGCGCAGCTCCTGCGGAAGCACACTGCGAACCAACTCGGGCTTTACGCCGAGCCTTACCGGCAGCACGGGCTTACCCAACTCGCGCGCAATGAGCAGTTCCTCGCGCACGAAGTCCACGCCAGCGTTGCCCTTGGCTACGGAGAATGAGGCGATCCAGGCCGGCCCGATGGCAGATACGACCAGGTCGCTGGCGGCAACGCTAGCGCGAAGCTGCGGCAGCCAGTCGGCGCCGGGGACGAATGCATCCTGGTCGCGAACCACCGCGGGTTCACCAAACGCCGCGGACAACGTGCTGTGCATCTTGGCGACGCCTTGATGCAGATCGCCGCTACGGTACGAAACAAAGAGACTGCCCGTCGCCATCGATGCTCCAAAGCTCCTGCCGAAGCCACTTCCATGGGCCTTCAAGGCCTAATCAATCAGCTTACGCAGGATACCCGCCGAGTCCTGACGCTCGCTTAGGGCTGAAGCAGCGTGTCGTATTGGGCTCCCGTGAATCCGCCGAGAAGCTGGCACGATGTAACCCTCCTGCGGGTGAGTTCTCTGCGTAGGGCTCACCGATGGGATTCCAGAAAGCAGTCCTTCGCGGATGCCCGCCCCTGGCCGGACGCAGTCCCCAATTGTTCCGGGTCGGTGTCAACTGCATCTTGGAAACCAGCCATTCCTCTGTAACCCGGCAAGGCGCTTCTATCCGGCAGTTCACACCAACCCGCGCTCGAGCAGCGCCTGCAACTGCTCACGCGTGACGCCGATGCTGCGCAGCACCGCGTCGGTGTCTTCGCCCAGCGTCGGCGCACGCCGGTGCAGGCCGCCGGGCGTGGCGCTGAGCTTGGGCACGATGCCGGGGGTGTCGAGCGTCAGCCCGTCAGCGCTGGTCACCGGCTGCAGCATGCCGCGGGCGCGGTAGTGCGGGTCTTCGGCGATGTCGCGCGCGGTGTAGATGCGGCCGGCCGGCACGTGGGCGGCGTTCAATGCGTCGAGCACGTCGGCGACGTGGCGAGATGCGGTCCACGCGCCGATCGCGCCGTCGATCTCGGCCACGCGTGCGACACGGCCGGTGTTGCCGGCCAGCGCCGCATCGTTGCCCAAATCGTCGCGGCCGATCGCGTGCATCAGCCGCTTGAAGATCGAGTCGCCATTGCCCGCCACCAGCACCCAGCCGTCGGCGCACGCATACGCGTTGCTCGGTGCGATGCCGGGCAGCGCCGATCCTGCCGCCTCACGCACCGTGCCGAAGGCGCTGTACTCGGGCAGCAGGCTCTCCATGCAGTTGAAGACAGCCTCGTAGAGCGCCACGTCGATCACTTGCCCGCGGCCCTTGGGTGCGTCGGCACTGACGGTGGCGTGCCGGTGCTGCAGCGCCATCAACACGCCGATCACGCCGTGCAGCGAGGCCAGCGTGTCGCCGATGCTCACGCCCACGCGCACCGGCACGCGGCCGGGTTCGGCGGTGAGGTGGCGCAGGCCGCCCATCGCCTCGGCCACCACGCCGAAGCCGGGGCGGTCGCGGTACGGTCCGGTCTGGCCGTAGCCGCTGATGCGCAGCATCACCAAGCCGGGGTTGCTGCGCGAGAGGGTGTCGAAGCCCAGGCCCCAGTCTTCCATCACGCCGGGCTTGAAGTTCTCGACCAGCACGTCGGCCTCGTCGATCAGCCGGCGCACGATGTCGCGCGCCTCGGGCTGACGCAAATCGAGCGTCACGCTCTTCTTGTTGCGCGACTGCACCTGCCACCACACGCTGGTGCCCTGGTGCAGCAGCCGCCACTGCCGCAGCGGGTCGCCGCCGGGGCCTTTGTCGATGGCTGGGGGTTCGATCTTGACGACCTCGGCGCCGAAGTCGGCGAGCGTCTTGGCCGCAAACGGGCCGGCGATCAACTGGCCGAGCTCGACCACCTTCAGGCCGACGAGCGGGCCGCTCGGGGTGGCGGCATGCGTCGTGGCGCTTGAAGCCGTCGACGAGGTCGGCGCGGTCGAGGCAGTCGGTGCAGAAGCCATGCCGCCATCGTAGCGGCGCGCGCGCGCAGCCTCTGCCCGGTGTGTCAGCGTCCGGCGGGGGGCAGCGACGCCTGTGCCAGCGCTTTGGATCCCGTCGGTGGCGTGCGTGGTGGATCGAGCGGTCGATCGGGCAGCCGATGGAGTGCGCGTTCGAGCGGCCGGTCCAGCAGCGGCAGCATCGGGCTGTTCATCTCGCGCGCCAGGCTCACCACCGTGCGCTGGGGCTCGTGCGGCAGGCGCAGCCATGGGTCGGCGCCGCGCGCCATCAGGTGCTCAACGACGCGACGCTGCTGTGCCGCGTTGCCCGTGTACGCTGGCGCCAGCGCCTTGGCCAGTGGCACCCACGCGGTCTGGCCGCTGAAGTTCGGCGGCACGCGGTTCACCAGTTCGGGTGCGCGTTGCAGCCACCAGTCCAGCGCCGCCAGGTCAGCGCTGCGCAGCGCAGCGTCGAAGCCACCGGGCAGGCGGCCGTCGTAAGCAATCAGCGCGGCGCGCGCGGTGTGGCCTTGCTGTTCGAGCGCGCGCGCCAGCGGCGAGCCCAAGTGACCAGGATGCAATGCGCCGAGCGGGCTGAACGACACCTGGCCGACGCTCAGCCAGCCATCGGCCCGCCACTCGTCGAGCACCGTCGCCAGGCCGGTGGCGCGTGCGCTGGGGCAGCTCAGCACGCGCACCACGTCGTGCTGCACCGCGCGTGCGTCGGCACGGGCAAGCCAGCGCAGCGCGGCCAGTTCGGTGGCGCTGGCGCGCTCGAACGGCGGGCAGGCGTCGGCCTGGGCCAGCGCGCGCAGCGGCGCCTGCTCGCAGCGCTCGGGCTGCGCGCCCTTGGCCAGCAACTCGGGCAGCACCGGCCAGAAGCGCGGGTCGCGCGCGGCCAGGGTGAGCGGGCACACGTTGAAGCCGGACGCGTGAACATCTTTGGTTACCAAGCTTCCCGCCTGGAACGGGGCGCAGCGGGCCAGCAGGGCGCGCTCCACGCTGTTGAGGTTGCGGCAGGCGATGGGCTCGTCTTCGGTGAGCTTGGAGTGCAGGCTCACCAGCACGATCGCGGTGGTGCAGCCACTGCCCAGCAGCGCGATCGCACCCAGGGCCAGCGTCGCGGCCATCTGCTTCAGGAACCTCATGCGCACCCCAGCGTGGGCCTCGACGGGTCGCCGAAGCATCAACTTACAAGGCTATCGGCGCGCCTTGTTGCCGGGGGGCACGATGGGTAAGGAGTTGTGTGTCGCTGCGGCGGTGCAGGCGAGAGCGTGCACCGCCGTCGTTGTAGACACGGTCCGGGCGGTGGCTTTAGGCCGCGCGCTGCTCCAGCAGGTAGTTGGCGCCGTCGTACTGCCCCAGCACGTCGGTCAGGTACGGCAGCACCGCCAGCAACTGCTCGTGCAGCGTGAACGGCGGGTTGATGATGAACACGCCGCTGCCCGCCAGGCCGAAGCCTTGCGAATCGGGCCGTTGCACCGTCAGCCGCGCATGCAGCCAGCCCTTGGGGGCCAGGCTTTCCAGCCGCTTGGGCAGTTGCGCCGCTTCGAGCTTGGTCACTTGCGGATACCAGACCATGTAGACGCCCTCGGCGAACCGTGCCAGTGCCTCGCGCAGCGAGGCGACCACGCGCGAGTAGTCGCCATGGCCTTCATAGCTCGGGTCCATCAGCACCACGGCGCGGCGGGTGGAGGGCGGCACCTGGCCCTTCAGGCCCTCGAAGCCGTCGGTGTCGAACACCTCGGCGCCCTTCACCTCGCCGAGGTACGACGCGAGGATGCGGTGGTCCGTCGGGTGCAGCTCGAACAGCCGCAACTGGTCTTGTGCGCGCAGCAGCATCTGCGCGAGGGCTGGCGAGCCGGGGTACTGTTCAAGTCGACCGTCGGGGTTGAACTGGCGCACGCGGGCGACGTAGTCGGCCACGGCTTCGGGCAGGTCGTCGCGCGACCACAGCCGCGCGATGCCTTGTTCGTACTCGCCCTTCTTCTGCGCAAAGCGGCCTTCGAGCGAATAGCCGCCCGCGCCCGCGTGCGTGTCGACCAGCCGGTAGCCCTTGGGCTTGGCGTTCATGTGTCGCAGCACCAGCGTGAGCACCGTGTGCTTCAGCACGTCGGCATGGTTGCCGGCGTGGAAGGCGTGGCGGTAGGCGAGCACTGCAGTCAACTCGGTTGTGGCGAAGTGAAACCCCAGGCCAACGCCGGGCCGCCCCAAGTGGCCTGGGCTCCCCTCGGGGGACGACGCCGCAGGCGTCTTGGGGCTGACATGACTAAGCGGGAATGCGCAGCACCTGGCCCGGGTAGATCTTGTCCGGGTGCGACAGCATCGGCTTGTTGGCCTCGAAGATCTTCATGTAGGCATTGGCCGCGCCGTACTGGGTCTTGGCGATGGCCGACAGCGTGTCGCCGCGCACCACCGTGTAGTAGCGCGACTCGTCGGCCGGCTGGGCCACGGTCAGCAGGTCGTTGACCTGCACCACACCGCCCACGTTGCCGCAGCACAGAATGATCTTCTCCTTGGTGGCCTGGTCGGGCGCGAGGCCCGCCACAGTCACGCTGCCGCTGGCGCCGTCGAAGCTCACGTCGAGCCCGTCAGCCTGCAAATTCTGCGTGCCGATGTAAGTCACGATCGCCGCGGCGGCGGCGGCATTGGCTTCGGCGGCCTTGGCTTGCAGCGCGGCGTCGTCGGGTGCGGCTTGCGCCTTTTGCGCGGCGGCTTCGGTGTCTTTGCTGCCGAACAGTTTTTCGCCGGCTTCCTTCAAGAAACTGATGATGCTCATGGTGGCTCCTTCTGATGGGTTCAATCGATCAAGCGTCGGCAGCGTGGCCGAGCGCCGGACTGTAACGGGTGAATCGGCGGCGGGCATGACGAATTGGCGTCGGCACCTAAAGTGCCTCACCAGCATGGGGCGCCGTCGTGGCGTCGCCACGCGCACGCGCAAAGTTCCGCGTCTGCTGTCTGCTGTCTGCGCCAGCCGCCCGCGCCCGTCAACCGCATCCCTCAACCGCGCAGCTTGGCGGCGCGGGCCTCGAACAGCTCGGTGATGCCGACCTCCCGCGGCCCCGGGATCAGCTCGAACGACTCGCCCGCTGCCACCTGCCCCGGCGAGCGAACCGCCAGGTAGAAGCCGCACCATGCGTTGGCCGCCATCAGCTTGAGCGCGTGCTTGAAGCCCATCGCCGCGTTGAACTTGAAGCACGGAAAGCGCGGCTCGCTGACCGCCAACTCGCAATGGGGGAAGCGCAGCACGTCGCCGACCCAGGCCTGGTTTTCGAGCAGACCGGTGATCGTGAGGTTCTCGCCCATCGAGCCGGGCGGCAGCACGTCGTCCCAGCCGGCCACGCCGGCTTGCGCGCGCACCGTCTGCCAAAACGGATAGTGCTCGGCCGGGTAGGCGTAGACGGCCTTGCTCAGGCCGCCGTGCACGCTCGGGTCGGCCTGCTCGTCGCCGGCCAGGCCCATCGGCCCGACGGTCACTGCTCCGGTGACGGCGTGCTTGCCGATGGCCGTCAGCACCGATCGGCCGTCGATCATCCGCTCGCGGGCTACGCCGACATTGACGCTCATCAGGTTCATTGCCATGCGCGCGATGATGCCGCAGGCCGGCAAGGTCGAAGCGCTGTATAGTCAAGTATATTGAAAAAGCCGGCTCCTCCCACGCGTCCATCAGCGAGCCCGTCCGTCGTGCCCAGGGCATTGAGCCTGAGCACGCGCCTGACCTCGGCAGGCAGCCTGCTGGCCGGCGAGAACCGCATCCGCCTGCTCGAAGCGGTCGGCGCTCACGGCTCGATCACGCGCGCCGCGAAGTCGCTGCCGATGTCGTACAAGGCCGCCTGGGATGCGATCGACGCAATGAACAACCTCTCCGAGCAAGCTCTGGTGGAGCGCAGCACCGGTGGGCGGCAGGGCGGCGGCACGCGGCTGACCGATGCCGGGCGGCGCTTGATCGCCACTTTCCGCGCGCTGGAGCGCGAGCAGCAAGGTGCGCTCGCGCATTTGCGGCCGCACCTGCGGCAGCCGGCGGCGCGGCGCGGCGCGGTGCGCGCCAGTGCCGGCAAGCGCACGGCAGGCAGCAATGGCGAGGCAGGCGCGGCGACACCGTTGGCGGCGCAAGCGGTGCCCGAGGCTGCCGACCTGCAACTGCTGCTGCGCCGCCTCGCCGTGCGCACCAGCGCGCGCAACCAGTTCGTCGGCCGGGTGCTGAAGCTCAACGAGAGCAAGCTCAGCGTCGAGGTGGTCGTCGAGCTCGACGCGCAGACCCGCATCGCCGCGGGCGTCACGCGCGACAGCGCTCGGGCGCTCGGGCTCGCGGTGGGCTCGCCGGTGCTGGCGCTGGTGAAGGCGTCGTCGGTGCTGCTGGGCGTGGGCGACGGCGCGCTGACGAGTGCGCGCAACCACTTGAGCGGCACCGTCACGCGTGTGGTCAGCGGGCCGATCAGTGCCGAGGTGACGCTCGCCGTCGGCGCCGGCCGCACCGTCACGGCCGGCATCACGCGCGAGAGCCTGGACCGGCTGGGCGTGGCCAAGGGCAAGGCGGCGAGCGCGTTGTTCAAGGCGTCGAGCGTGATCCTGGTGGCGCTGGACTGACCAGCCCGCTGCTCACAGACAGCAACCCTCGCCAACCCGACACACCCCAACGAAACCGCCGAGGCCGAATGAACACGATGCTTCGAATGGCAACCACTGGCCTGAGGCTGAGCGCCGCTGCCGTCGCGATGGCTGTCACGATTTCCGCCGCCATGGCGGGCACCGCGGCGGCGGCGCGCGCCGAGACCGTCCGCATCGCCGTCGCCGCCAACTTCGCGGCGCCGCTGCAGCGCGTGGCGGCCGAGTTCGAGAAGGACACCGGCCACCGCGCGCTCGTCAGCGTGGGCGCCACGGGCAAGTTCTACGCGCAGATCAGCCAGGGCGCGCCGTTCGACGTGTTCCTGTCGGCCGACGATGAAACACCCGCCCGGCTGGTGGCCGATAGCGCCGCCGTTGCCGACAGCCGCTTCACCTACGCCGTCGGCCGGCTGGTGCTGTGGTCGGCGCAGCCCGGCTTCGTCGACGAGCAGGGCGCGGTGCTCAAGAACGGCGGGTTTCGCCACCTGGCGCTGGCCAACCCGAAGACTGCGCCGTACGGCGCCGCGGCCGTCGAAGTGATGAAGGCGCGGGGCCTGCTCGATGCGCTCAGCCCGAGGTTCGTGCAGGGCGAGAACATCGCGCAGGCGCACCAGTTCGTCGCCAGCGGCAATGCCGAACTGGGCTTTGTCGCGCTCTCGCAGGTGTGGACGGACGGGCGCATCGCGCAAGGCTCGGCGTGGCGCGTGCCGGCGGCGCTGCACACGCCGATCCGGCAGGACGCGGTGCTGCTCACCGGCGCACGCAACAACGCTGCGGCGCTGGCGCTGCTGCGCTACCTGCGGGGCGAGAAGGCGCGCGCCGTCATCGTCAGCCACGGCTACGAACTGGCGCCGCCGCCGTGACGAACGCTGGCGCGGGGGCCGACCTCGGCAACGATCTGGGCGCCGTCTGGCTCACGCTGCGCCTGGCCGGCGTCACCACCGTGCTGTTGATGCTGCTCGGCACGCCGCTGGCGTGGTGGCTGGCGCGCACGCGCTCGCGCTGGCGCGCGGCGGTCGGTGCGGTGGTGGCCTTGCCGCTGGTGCTGCCGCCGACCGTGCTCGGTTTTTACCTGCTGGTGGCGATGGGCCCGAACGGCCCGCTCGGCCAGTTCACGCAAAGCCTCGGGCTCGGGTTGCTGCCCTTCACGTTTGGCGGTCTCGTGGTGGCCTCGGTGCTGTATTCGATGCCGTTTGCGGTGCAACCGCTTCAGCAGGCCTTCGAGGCCATTGGCGACGGCCCGCTGGAGGCCGCGGCCACGCTGCGCGCCGGCCCGTTGGACTGCTTCTTCACCGTGGTGCTGCCGCTGGCGCGGCCCGGCTTCATCACCGCGGCGGTGCTGGCGTTTGCGCACACCGTGGGCGAGTTCGGCGTGGTGCTGATGATCGGCGGCAACATCCCTGAGCAGACGCGCGTAATCTCGGTGCAGATCTACGACCACGTCGAGGCGCTGGAGTACACGCAGGCGCATGCGCTGTCGGCGGGCATGCTGGTGTTCAGCTTTGCCGTGCTGCTGGCGCTGTACACGCTGAACCCGCCGCGGCAGCGCGCGTGATGCGCAGCCGGCCCACCTTGCACGCCGCCTGTTGATGAGTGCTGCCATTGAAGCGCAGCTTGCGCTGTCGCACCTGGGCGCTTCTGGCCGACCCGGCTTTGCGCTCGACCTCGAATTGGCACTGCCCGGTCGGGGCTTCACTGCGCTGTTCGGCCCGTCGGGTTCGGGCAAGACGAGTGCGCTGCGCGCCATCGCCGGCTTGCTGCGCGCGCGCGGCCGGCTGGTGGTGCACGGCGAGGTCTGGCAGGACGATGCGCAGCGACTTTTCGTGCCGCCGCACGCCCGTGCGCTCGGCTACGTGTTCCAGGACGCCGCGCTGTTCCCGCACCTGAACGTGCGCGCCAATCTCGACTACGGGCGCAAGCGCGTGCCCGCCGCGCGGCAGCGGGTCGACTTCGATCAAGCCGTGGCGTTGCTCGGCCTGGAGCCGCTGCTGCAGCGCAACCCGGCCAGCCTGTCGGGCGGTGAACGCCAGCGTGTGGCGATCGGCCGTGCCGTGGCGGCCAGCCCGAAGCTGCTGCTGCTGGACGAACCGCTCGCGTCGCTCGACCTCAAGCGCCGCGCTGAATTGCTGCCCTACCTCATGAGCCTGCAGGCGCAGCTCGACATCCCCGCGCTGTACGTCAGCCACGCGCCTGAAGAGGTGGCTCAGCTCGCGAGCCACCTCGTGCTGCTGGGCGAGCAGGCCGACGGTGCAGGCGCGCGCACCAGCCGCGTGCTGGCCAGCGGGCCGACGGCCGAGTTGATGACGCGGCTGGACCTGCCGCTCGCCCACGGCGACGCCGCCCAGGCGGTGCTGCTGGGCACCGTGCTGTCGCACGACGCGTCGACCCGATTGATGCGTGTCGGCTTCGGGAGGCACCCTGCAGCGGGTTATGAGACCGGCCGTGTCGGCGACCGCCTCGGCGGCAGTGCCGACAGCCGGGGCGGCGAGGGCGGCAACGTGCTGCTGCTGCCAACGGCCGTTGCCAACGTCGGCGCCTCCCGCGTCGTGCGCGTCCCCGCGCGCGACGTGAGCCTGACGCTGAGCCGCCACACCGACACCAGCATCCTGAACATCCTGCCCGCCACCGTTCTTGCGCTGGCCGACGACACGCCGGGCCACTGCATGGTCCGGCTCGACGTGGGTGGCGCGGTGCTGCTGGCGCGCATCACGCAACAGTCGGCGCAGGCGCTGTCGGTGCGGCCGGGGCTGGAACTGTTCGCGCAGATCAAGGGCGCCGCGATCGGCGCATGACGCGCGATTGGCTCCGCACCTCTTTTTGACGCACTTCTCTTTGGCGCACCTCTCTTTGGCGCACTTCTGTTCAGCGCACTTCTCTTTGAAGTTCAGGGGGAGCGGTGCCGGCGCCTCCGCGGTCTGGCCTCGGCAGCGTGTTCAGCGTGCCGACCGCCAACATCAAGGTCAGCGTCAGCGCCCGGGCGCGCGGTAGCCCCGCTGCGCCGCGACCACGCGCGCGCCCTTGGGTCCGGCGATCCATGTGGCGAAGATTTTGCCCGCTGGGTGGTTGACGCGGAACGAGCGCATCACGTGCACCGGCAAATCCAGCAGCGGGTCACCGTCCACCAGTACGGCCAGCGGCGCGCCGCCTTCGTCTGCCCACGCGCCGCGCTCCACCAGCGCATAGGCGCCACGGGCACGCACCTGCGCGATCAGGCTGCCCGCCTTGTCGGCCGCCACGTACCACGCCGACGCAGGCGCCACCTTGGCGGCGCGCCACAACATCTGCTCGGCGGCATGCGTGCCCGAGCCGTCGGCGGCCGACAGGAACTGCAGCGTGCCCGGCGTGGCTGCGGCCGCTGCCAGGCGCTGCAGTGCGTCGGCGATGTCGCGCCGGCCGGCCACGTCGGCGGGGTCGGCCAGCTTGCCTTTCGGCGCCGGGCCCACCAGCACCAGTGCGCCCATCGCGACCGCGCGCCGGTCGTGCGCCAGGCCGAGCTGCGCGAGGCGCGTCTCGGCATTAGGTGCGTTGGTCAGCGTCGCATCGAGCTCGCCGCGCTCCAGCGCCTCCAGCAGCGGCAGCGCCGCGCCGGGCACCGGTTGAACCGCGATGCCGGTGTCGCGCCCGAAGGAAACCTGCAACGCGCGCGCCAGACCAGAGGCCACCAGCGCATGGTCCACGCCCAGCCGCAGCGGATCGGCGAGCGACTTGCGCTGCTGCGCCAGTGCGGGCACGGGCAGGCTCGACGCCACGCCGGCCAGGCCGGCTTGCAGCAGCGATCTTCTCGAGACGACGGGGCGACAAAACATGGCGCGGATTATTGCGTCGGTTCCATGCAATGCAGTTGTGCACGATGGGGTTGGAATGGGCAATGAATCGTGAAGTCTTTCCGGCTCTGCGACATCGCTTTTGCCGAGGGCAGCGCGAATCGACGCCGCGCTGGCGCGACCCCCCAGATTCAGGTCTTTCGGCCGGTTACGGCACGATTACACTGCGCCTCCCAACGCCCCGTCGGGCGAACTTCGAAGGGTGCGCCGGCACCAACCGCGCGCTCACGAAACGATGATGCAACCCGCCATTGCGGTTCGGCTCCACGCGGTATCTGGCAAGCCGGTCCGAGACGCTTGCGCAGGCCGAGCCCGTTTGCCCCATCCCGCTTTTTGACTTCGACGAATGGAACCCTCAATGAACCGTCCGCTGATGGAAGGCACCCCCCTGAACGTGCCGGCCCAGGTGCGCCACGTCCGCTTGATCGAGTGGGTCGCGCAAATGGCCGCGCTGACGCAGGCCCGCGACGTCTACTGGTGCGACGGCAGCACCGCCGAGTACGACCGCCTGTGCGCTCAACTCGTCGCCGGCGGCACGTTCCGCAAGCTCAACGAGGCGCTGCGCCCGAACAGCTACCTCGCCTGCAGCAGCCCGAGCGACGTGGCGCGCGTCGAAGACCGCACTTTCATCTGCTCGGCAACGAAAGAGGACGCCGGCCCGACCAACAACTGGATGGCGCCGGCCGAGATGCGCGCGCTGCTGCAGACGGGTGAGCAAGCCTTGTTCAAGGGCTGCATGCGCGGCCGCACGATGTACGTGGTGCCGTTCAGCATGGGCCCGCTGGGCTCGCCGATCGCGCACATCGGCGTCGAGCTGTCCGACAGCCCGTACGTGGCCGTCAACATGAAGATCATGACGCGCATGGGCGCCAAGGTGCTTGACTTGCTGGGCATCGACGGCCACTTCGTGCCGTGTGTGCACACCGTCGGCGCGCCGCTGGCACCGGGCCAGAAGGACGTGGCCTGGCCGTGCAACGACACCAAGTACATCGTGCACTACCCCGAGACGCAGGAGATCTGGAGCTACGGCTCGGGCTACGGCGGCAACGCGCTGCTGGGCAAGAAGTGCTTTGCGTTGCGCATCGCCAGCACCATGGGCAAGGAGCAAGGTTGGCTCGCCGAGCACATGCTCGTGCTGGGCGTCACCTCGCCCGAGGGCAAGAAGCACCACGTGGCCGCGGCCTTCCCGAGCGCCTGCGGCAAGACCAACTTTGCGATGCTGATCCCGCCCGCCGGCATGGCCGGCTGGAAGGTCACGACGATCGGCGACGACATCGCCTGGATCAAGCCGCAGGCCGACGGCCGGTTGCACGCGATCAACCCCGAGGCAGGCTATTTCGGCGTGGCGCCGGGCACCAACGAGCACACCAACTTCAACTGCATGCAGAGCTTGAAGCGCGACGTGATCTTCACCAACGTCGCGCTCACCGACGACGGCGACGTGTGGTGGGAAGGCATGACCGACGAGCCGCCCGCGCACCTGATCGACTGGCAGGGCAAGGACTGGACGCCGGCCCTCGCGAAAGAGGCGGCCGCCGCCGGCAAGCCGCGGCCGGCAGCCCACCCAAACTCACGCTTCACCGTCGCCGCCACCAACAACCCGGCGCTCGACAGCGAGTGGGACAACCCCAAAGGCGTACCCATCGACGCGTTTATCTTCGGCGGCCGGCGTTCGACCACCGTGCCGCTCGTCACCGAAGCGCGCGACTGGGTCGAAGGCGTGTACATGGCCGCCACGATGGGCTCGGAGACCACCGCCGCCGCCGGTGGCGCGCAAGGCGTGGTGCGGCGCGACCCGTTCGCGATGCTGCCCTTCATCGGCTACAACATGAGCGACTACTTTCAGCATTGGCTCGACCTGGGCGCCAAGCTCCAGGCCGGCGGCGCCGAGCTGCCGCGCATCTACTGCGTCAACTGGTTCCGCAAGGGCGACGACGGCAAGTTCGTCTGGCCCGGCTACGGCGAGAACATGCGCGTGCTGCAGTGGATGATCGAGCGCATCGAGGGCCGCGCGCAAGGCCAGGAACATGCGTTCGGCGTGACGCCACGGTTCGGCGACCTGAACTGGAAGGGCCTCGACTTCACGCAGGCGGCCTACCGGCAGGTGACCGACACGACGACCGCGCAATGGCGCACCGAACTGGGCCTGCACTCAGCGCTGTTCGAGCAGCTTGCGCATCACCTGCCGCGCGAGATGACGGCGGTCAAGGCGGCGCTGGAGCGGCGTCTGGCGGCTTGAGTCGGGTGGCCTGACGGCCTCAGGCCGATGCTGCCAACGAGAGGCGCTTGAGCAAGCGCCCGAGAAAATAGGCCGGCGACAAGCCGGCCTTCGTTCGACTGCTGCCACGGCCGGCGATGGCGGCCGCGGTGCTGGCGTCAGCGCGCCGACTTCGCTTCGAGCGCCGCGCTCGCGGTCATCGCGGCAGCGCGCAGGTCGGCGGCGTAAGAAGGCTGCGTGCTTTCGTAAGCGTCGGCCATGCGCAGCAGTTCAGCGGTCTGCTCGCCGAGGCTGGCCGGCCGCTCGCGCAACTTCTGGTCCAGCGCCTTCAGGCCGGTCAAGATGCCGGTCACGGCCTTCGTCAATGAAGAGCCGATCGGATCGGCCAGCGGGCGCCGCGTGAGCGTGGTGGTGGTGGTCATGAGGAATGTCCTTCTTCAGGGTCCAGGCGGCCGGGACCGCCGGAGGGGGGTCAGAGTTCGTGGGCGCGTTCGTAGCGGTCAACGGCGGCGTACAGGTCGGCAGCGAAACCGGGGTCCGTGCGCTGGTAGCTGCCGGCCAGTTCGCGGACGCGGGCGGCTTCTTCGGCACGCGAAAGTGCCTGGGCCGGCGCAGACCGGCGCTGGGGCAGGGTGGCCCACACAGCGGCGCCGAGCCGTTGCGTGGCGGAAGACAGCTCCCGCAGCGCCTCGCCGACGGCGGGTGGCCGCGCAGGCGCAAGGCCCTGGGATGTCATGGTGGTACTGAACATGGTGTTTGCTCCTTGAGCATCGGCTGGATGCTGTGGTGCAGCATAGGGTAAATACTTACCTCGAACGATCAATCCTGTGAATGGCGGGCATTCAAGAGAGCGTCGCCTTGCACAACTCAGTCGATCCAACCCTTTGCTGCGACCGAGCGCAGGCTGAGCGTTGCCGCCGGGCGCTGCGTCTGGAGGTCGTCTGCCGAACGGCGCAGCTCGGCGCGGATCTCGCCGGGGCCGAGCCGCCTGACGAACCGGCCCGCGGTCGCGACCGTCGCACCGGCCAGAGCCAGCATGTCGGCCACGAACTCGCCGATGCGCGCTGCGCGCGGAGGCGCCGGCGGGAAGGCCGGCACGTGAATCTTCAGGGTCTGGACTGGGGAGTTCATGAGGGTTCCTTGTTTGGGGTGTCAGTTGGCGATGGTCAGTCACCGACGCGGCGGCGCGCTGCGGCGCGCAACTCAGCGGCCAGTTCGGGCTGGCCTGACTGCCAGCGGTCTGCCAACATCAGCAACTCGCGCCGCGCTCGGGCGTGGCCGACCGCCTCCAGCGCGTGCCACACGGCCTGGCACCAGCGGGCCATCGGGCCGGGCCGGGCCGAGAGGGCGGCTGTCGAGACGCGGGGAGCGGGTGCCGCGGGGGTGAACTTCAACGCGCTGATCGAGCTGTTCATGGCAAATCCTTTCAAGACATCGCAGGCCGATAAAGTGCCTACAGGGGCTCATATTAGGGTTAACCCGGTACAATCCACATCAATGTTATGAATCACCGACATGCGTTCAACGAAACGTTCGTAAGCGCACACATTCAATGAACTTCCGCACACTCGACCTGAACTTGCTCCGCGTTTTCGACGCCGTGATGGCCGAAGGCAACATCACCCGCGCCGCCGAACGGCTGGCGATGACGCAGCCGGCCGTCAGCAACGCCCTCAAGCGGTTGAAGGAATCGCTGGGTGAGGAACTGCTCACTCGCATGCCCAGCGGCGTCAAGCCGACCGCCTTTGCCGAAGTGCTGTGGCCGCTGGTGCGCGACTCGCTGGGCCACCTGCAGCAGGCGCTGGAGCCGACCCAGCACGACCCGCAGGCGCAGGCCCGCGTCTACCGGCTGGCGATGGTCGATGCGGTGGCCGCGCTGCTGATGCCGCCGCTGATGGCGCGCTTTCAGGCCTCGGGCGCCCGCGCGCAGATCGAGATTCACCCGCTCGTCAACCGCGACCCGCGCGACGTGCTGGCCCGCGGTGACGTGGACTTCGCACTCGGCCACTTCCCCGAAACGATCGCCGCGCTGGCGAGCCAGGGCAACCAGGCGCCCGTGCGGCACCGGCGTTTGTCAGAGAACCGGTTCGTCTGCGCGATGCGGCGCGACCACCCGCTCGCGCAGGCGCCGCTCACGCTGGATGCCTTCTGCGCCGCCGACCATGTGCTGGTGAGCTTTTCGGGCCGCGCCCACGGTTTTGTGGATCAGGCGCTGGCCAGCCTGGAGCGCACGCGGCGCATCGTGCTGACGGTGAACCAATTTTTTACCGCCGCGCTGACGGTGGTGCATACCGACCTGCTGACCGTGCTGCCCGACGGCTTCTTGCCGGTGACCGGCCTGGACGACCGGCTGGTGACGCGCGAGCTGCCGCTGTCGCCCGGCAGCGTGTTCGTGGACGCGCTCTGGCATGTGCGCAATGAGCGCTCCAGCCAGCACCGCTGGTTGCTGAACGAGATGGCGGCGGTGGCGCAGCGCACGGTGGAGACGGCGGCTCAAGCCCACGCCCGCAGCCGCGCCGGCACCGACGCGCCGTTCAAGGATCCGTACCGCTCCACAGTGCCGACATGACCTCGGCGAATTGCGCCGCGATGCGCGCCTGCTGCGGGTGCGCGCCGCCGGCCAGCACGCGGCGGCCGGCCACGTAAACGTCGCGGATGGCCGGTGCGTCGGTGGCGAACACCAACGCGTCCAGCGTGTGCGAGTGCGGTACGCCCGCGATGCCTGGTGCGTTGGCATCGAGCACCAGAACATCCGCGCGCGCGCCGGGCACGAAGCCCCACAGAGACAGCCCGGCCGCGGCTCCGCCGCCTTGCAGCGTGCGGTCGAAAAGCCGTGCCGCGGTCGCCGACGGTCCTGTTCGACCTGCCTGACTTGGCGACGCGGCCCCGGCAGCGGCAGCGGCAGCGGCAGCGGCAACGACTGCGCGCGTGTCGAACGCGTCACTGGCATCGGCCGCAGCCACATTGCGCTGCCGCCGCACCAGCCGCTGGCCGTACTCGAGCCAGCGCAACTCCTCGGCCCACTGGCGACACACCTGGCTGTCCGAGCCGACCGTGATCGGCACGCCGGCAGCGAGCCAGCGCGGCAGGTCGGGCAGGCCGTCGCCCAGGTTCGCCTCGGTGCTGGGGCAGATGACGATGCCCGCGCCGCGCCGGGCCACCGCGTCGATCTCGGCCGGCAACGCGTGCGTGGCGTGCACGAGTTGCCAGCGCGGGTCGAGTGGCACCTCGCGCGTGAGCCACTCGATCGGGCGCATGCCGGTGTGCGCGAGGCAGTCGTCGACCTCGCCGGTCTGCTCGGCCACGTGCACGTGCAACGGCACGTCGTCGTCGCCGACGAGCCTCGTCAGCTCGGCGATCGAAGCCGGCGACGCAGCGCGCAGCGAATGCACCGCCACGCCGGCATTGACGTGCGCCCGCCCGGCCGACTGCACCGCGCGGTACAGCGCGTGCACCGAAGCCGGCGTGCCGCGAAAGCGCCGCTGGTCGCCGCGCAACGCTGGCTGGGCGAAGCCCGCGCGTTCGTACAGCACGGGCAGCACCGTCAGGCCGATGCCGGCGTCTTGCGCCGCGTCGGCCAGCGCCCAGCTCAGCCGCGCCGGGTCGGCATACGCATGGCCGTCGGGTGCGTGGTGCAGGTAGTGGAACTCGCAGACCTGCGTGTAGCCACCGCGCAGCAGCTCGACATACAACTGCGCCGCGACCGCTTGCAACTGCTCAGGCGTGATGCGCAGCGCCACGCCGTACATGCGGTCGCGCCAGGACCAGAAGTCGTCGGGCTTGCCGTCGCGCCCCGGCAAGCGTCGCTCCGACAGGCCAGCGAACGCGCGCTGGAACGCGTGACTGTGCGCGTTCACGAGGCCCGGCAGCACCGGGCCCGGCAGCACCGTGGCGTCGCCCGGCGAGCTGCGCACGTCGGCGGTGATGTGGCTCCAGTGGCCGTGGGCATCGAACTGCAGCAGCACATTCGCTTGCCAGCGGCCCGACAGCCAGGCACGCGCCGCCCACAGGCTGCCGTTTGCGCCCCCGCGTGCGCTGGCGCGCAAGGTGTCGGCAACAGCGTCGGCGACGGCAGCGGGCGTCCCGCCTCGGGCTGTGGCCGAGCGGCTGATCGCGTCGCCACCGGCGTCAGCGGCGTCAGCCATGTCGTGGCCTCCAGGCCAGCATCGCCTCGACGAGCCCGCGCAGCACCGGCGCCAGCTCGTCAGCGCGCGCTGAGTCGATCTGGTACGGCGGTTGTTCGGCCATGTACGTGCGCCAGCACATCTCCAGTTGCACTGCGTGAATGCCTTCGGCCGGGCGGCCGCGGCTGCGGGTGATGTGCCCGCCTTTGAAGCGGCCGTCGGCCACCTGGGTGAAGCGGCGCTGGCCTTCGAGCACCGCCACGAGCGCGGCGTGCAGCGACGGCGCGCAACTCGCACCGCTGGCGGTGCCCAGGTTCAGGTCGGGCAGCCGGCCATCGAACAGCCATGGCAACTCGGACCGGATGCTGTGCCCGTCGAACAGGATCGCGTGGCCGTGCTGGGCCTTCAGCCGCGCGAGCTCGTCGTCCAGCGCCGCGTGGTACGGCCGCCAGTAACGCTCGCGCCGCCGGGCGATCTCGGCCGCATCGGGCGCCTGCCCGTCGCGGTACAGCGGCTCGCCGGTGAAGAAGCGCGTCGGGCACAGCTCGGTGTTGTTGACGCCGGCATACATCGGCGCGTCTTCAGGCGGGCGGTTCAGGTCGATCAGGTAGCGCGAGTGGCGCGGCACGATCAACCCCGCGCCGAGCTCGCGCGCGAAGGCGTAGAGCGGCTCGAGGTGCCAGTCGGTGTCTTCGACCGCCAGCGCGCGCTCGGTGTAGCGCGCGCGCTGGTCGTCCGGAATCAGCGTGCCCACGTGAGGCAGGCTGATCAGCAGCGGCGTGCCGCCGCGGTGCAGGGTGAAGACGGTGTTGCTCATCGTGTGTTGCATCTTGCGCGCATGGCTTGCAATGAAGCCTCGTGATCAAGCATCGCGCAACGCTCCGCCGAACACCACCCGCGCACACGGGTTGCGGCCGAACCAGTACGCCAGCTCGTTCGGGTGCTCCAGCTCCCACGCGACGAAGTCGGCGCGCTGGCCGGCCACCAGCCGGCCGCGGTCTGTCAGCCCCAACGCCAGCGCACCGTTCACGGTGACGCCACGCAGCGCTTCTTCAGGCGTCAGGCGAAAGAGCGTGCAGCCCATGTGCAGCATCAGCAGCAGCGACAACGCGGGCGAGCTGCCGGGGTTGTGGTCGGTGGCCAGCGCCATCGGCACGCCGGCCTGGCGCAGCGCGGCGACCGGCGGCAGCTGCGTGTCGCGCAAGAAGTAGAAGGCGCCGGGCAGCAGCACCGCCACCGTGCCGGCGGCGCGCATCGCGTGTTCGCCGAGAGGGCTCAAGTGCTCCAGGTGGTCGCACGACAGCGCGCCGAACTGCGCCGCCAACTCTGCGCCACCCTGGTCGCTGAGCTGCTCGGCGTGCAGCTTGACCGGCAGGCCGAGCGCGCGCGCCGCTTCGAACACCCGCCGAGTCTGCCCGGGCGTGAAGCCGATGCGCTCGCAGAACGCGTCGACCGCATCGACCAGCCCTTCTGCGTTCAGGGCAGGCAGCCAGCCGCACAGCGCATCGACGTAATCGTCGGGCCGGCCATCGAACTCCGGCGGCACCGCGTGCGCGGCGAGGTAGGTGGTGCGCACTGTCAGCGGCAGCTCGTTGCCCAGGCGCCGCGCGGTGGCGAGGCAGCGGCGTTCGTGTTCGAGCGCGAGGCCGTAGCCCGACTTCACTTCCAGCGTGGTCATGCCCTCGCGCATGAGCGTGAGCGCGCGCTGGTGGGCCGAGGCGAACAGCGCGTCGTCGCTCGCAGCGCGCGTGGCCGCCACGGTCGAGCGGATGCCGCCCCCGGCGCGCGCGATGTCTTCGTAGCTCGCGCCGTGCAGCCGCAACTCGAACTCGCGCGCACGCTGGCCGCCGTAGACGAGGTGCGTGTGGCAGTCCACCAGCCCCGGCGTGACGAGTGCGCCGCCGAGGTCGTGCTCCGCTGCGACGCGAGCGCGCAACGCGGCAGGCACCTCGGCGTGCAGATCGACAAGCGCACCCGCCCACTCGATCTGTGCACCGCGCGTCAGCAACGCACCGGCTTCGACCAGCCCCCAATCCCGCTCGCCGGCCAGCGTGACCAGCCGCGCGTTGCGCCAGAGCACGAGGTCGGCGCTCATCGGAGCACCCTGCGCAAGGTGTGCGGTGTCACCGAGCGGCAGGCGTCAGGTTGGGGGTGGCTCGTCGTGCTCACGCGGGGCGCTCCGAGAAGCCGAGCCACCAGCCGCCAAGCGCAGCAGCGTCGTCGGGCACGAAGCGGCACGGCCCGTCCGGCAAACCCCACAGCAGCGTGTGCGCCGCCACGGGGTGGCCGATGCGGTCTTCGCCAGCGCCCATCGGCTCGGTCTGCCAGCGGCCGGGCACGAGCGTGAACAGGCCGCGTTGCTCAAAACCTTCGTGCCACCACTCGCCAGCCTGCACCGCGCGCATCGTGCCGGCGCCGCCGCGCAGCATCAGGTTCAGGTCGCGCGTCGGGCCGTTGACCAGCGTGCAGTGCGGGGCCTCGGCGCCGTCGAAGCGCAGCGGTGCATCGCCGGGGCGCAGCGTGCGTTCGCCTTCGTTGAACGTCAGCCGCACGCCCGCGCCCTGCACCACAGCGAACCGGCGCTCCACGCCGGCGAAGGCCGAGAACGGGCCATCGGCATCGATGTCGGCCAGGCTCACGCGCAGCTTCCAGTCGGTGCCCGCTGGGAGCGTGAGCAACTCGCGCGTGCGCCCGCCGCCGTTGCGCCAGGCTTGCGGCGGCACCTGGTCAGCGTTGATCGACTGCATGCTGCACATCCATCGTCGGGGGCATCGTCGGCACCGGGGTGGCGCGTGAACCGGCCGTCGGCACCTGCTCCCACAGCAACGGAAACAGCGCGTGCTCCATCGGTGCGCCAGCCGGCAGTTCGTCGCGCAGGCCCGGGAACTCGGGCGACGTGACCCACGTGCGCGGCGCATGGCGAACATCGTCGCCCAAAAAGCGGACCGAGAACACGCGCCGGCGCCGGTCGCCGTCGACACCGCCGGCCGCGTGCAGCGCGAGCATGTGGAAGCACACCGCGTCACCGGGCTCGACCTCCCAGCCGATGATGCGGGGCCCGTCTTCTAGCTGGCGTGCGGCGTCGATGTCGGGCAGGTCGGCCAGGCTGCCCTCAGGGAACCAGCGCGCCTGCTGGCCCATGAAGCTGCGCGGCATCAGCCACGGCCCGCGGTGCGAGCCGGCGACGAACTCCAGCGTCGAGTGGCGCCGCACCGGATCGACTGGCATCCAGAAGCTCACGTTCTGGCGACCCTCGATGTTGTAGTACGGCTGGTCCTGGTGCCACGGCGTGCGCTGGCGCGTGCCGGGCTCCTTGGTCAGCATGTGGTCGTGGTACAGGCGCACGCGCTGACTGCGCATCAGCGCGCCGGCGGCGGCCGCCATCGCCGAGCCGAAGATCGCGCGGCGGTAGGGCTCGATGTGCTGCCAGTTGCAGAAGTCTTCGATGAAGAAGCCTGGGTCGCCGGGCTGGCTGGCCACCTTCGCACGCGGGCTCGGCTGCGCGATGTTGGCGTCGATGCCCTCGCGGACCAACGCCACCTCGGCAGGCGTGAGCAACTGGCGGATGCACACCGCGCCGTCGCGCTCGAAGGCCGCGACCAGCTCGGGCGTGACCTTCTCGCGCACCCGCGCTTCGATCGACTGCTGCAACGAATCGCTCCCCGGTGGGCTCATGGTCTGAATTCTCCATGCAGAAGGTAGCGCGAGCCCGGATGCACGAGCCGCGCCAGCGTAATCGGCACGCCGCGGTTCAAGGTGCGGCGCACGACGATCAGGCAGGCGTCGGTGGGCTGGATGCCGAGCAACCTGGCCTCCTGCGCCGTCGGCACCGCGGCTTCGATCGAGTACTCGGCCTCCCACAGGGGTGCCACCTGCAGCAGGTAGTGCGTCGGCGTGGTGCGGGTGAAGTCCACGCTCAGGTAGTCGGGTGCGCAGGCGGGATTCACGTAGCGGTCTTCGCATTGAAGCGGCACGCCGTTCTCGAAGTGCACCAGCAGCGTGTGGAACACCGGCGTGCCGGTGGCCAGACCCAGGCGCTGCGCCAGTTCGGCCGGCGCACGCTCTTGCCGCACCACGTGCACCTCGGCGTGGTGCACGTGGCCGCGCGCGGTGATCTCGGCGTGCAGGTCGCGGATGGTCAGCCGCGAGGCCACGCGGTTGAGGTGCGCGGCAAACGTGCCCACGCCTTGCAGCCGGTCCACCAGCCCCTCGGCCTGCAATTCGCGCAGCGCGCGCGTCACCGTCATGCGGCTGACGCCGAACTGCGCCACCAACTCGGCCTCCGACGGCATCAGCGTGCCGGGCGCCCAACGGCCGCGTTCGAGCTCGCGTTTCAGGTAGTGCTTGACCTTGGCGTAGGGCGCCGAGGGCGGCGCCGCTGCCGGGGTGGAAGAACGGACATGCTCCGGGAAAACCATGGCTTAAAGTCTACTTGCCTAGCCTTGTCTAGACAAGTAAAGTCGTTCGTGTTGGCTCCATCGTTTTCCCGAAGTCGTCACGCTTCAGCCCAACCACCCAGGCGCCGGATGACCCGCCCCTGACGCCCCTGCCGAGGTTCCCCATGTCCGACCTGTCTGCTGCCCACCACATCGCACAACCGCACCCGGTGCGCGCCCCACGCGGCACGGCCATCACCTGCAAGAACTGGCTCATCGAGGCGGCCTACCGCATGCTGCAGAACAACCTCGACCCCGAGGTGGCCGAAAACCCGGACGCGCTGGTCGTCTACGGCGGCATCGGCAAGGCGGCGCGCAACTGGGACTGTTATGAGGCGATGCTCAAGGCATTGCGCGCGCTGAACGAAGACGAGACGCTGCTGGTGCAGTCGGGCAAGCCAGTCGGCGTGTTCCGCACGCACGTGGATGCGCCGCGGGTGCTGATCGCCAACTCGAACCTGGTGCCCAAGTGGGCAACGTGGGAGCACTTCCACGAGCTCGATCGCAAGGGCCTGATGATGTACGGCCAGATGACGGCGGGCTCGTGGATCTACATCGGCAGCCAGGGCATCGTGCAGGGCACGTACGAGACCTTCGTCGAAGCCGCACACCAGCACTACGGCGGCGATGCGCGTGGCAAGTGGATCCTCACGGCCGGCCTGGGCGGCATGGGCGGCGCGCAGCCGCTCGCGGCCAGCCTGGCCGGGTTCTCCTCGTTGAACATCGAGTGCCAGCAGAGCAGCATCGACTTCCGCCTGCGCAGCCGGTATCTCGACGAACAGGCGAGTGACCTCGACGACGCGTTGGACCGCTTGAAGAAGTACACCGCCGAAGGCAAAGCGATCTCGATCGGCCTGCTGGGCAATGCGGCCAGCATCGTGCCGGCGTTGGCCGACGCCTGCGCCCGAGGCGAGGCCATTCGCCCCCATCTGGTGACCGACCAGACCTCCGCGCACGACTTGATCCACGGCTACCTGCCGCCGGGCTGGAGCGTGGCGCAATGGCGCGCGGCCGCGGCGGACAACGCTCGCCACGACCAACTGCGAGCGGCCGCCGCGCAGGGCTGCGCCGCCCATGTGCGCGCGATGCTGCTGTTCCAGTCGATGGGCGTGCCCACCGTGGATTACGGCAACAACATCCGCCAGGTCGCGCTCGACCAAGGCGTCAAGAACGCGTTCGACTTCCCCGGCTTCGTGCCCGCCTATGTGCGCCCGCTGTTCTGCCGCGGCAAGGGGCCGTTCCGCTGGGTGGCCTTGAGCGGCGACCCCGAAGACATCCGCAAGACCGACGCGAAGATGAAGGAGCTGTTCCCCCACGACGCGCACCTGCACCGCTGGCTGGACATGGCGGGCGAACGCATCGCATTCCAGGGCCTGCCGGCGCGCATTTGCTGGATCGGGCTGGGGGAGCGGCATCGCGCCGGCCTGGCGTTCAACGAAATGGTCAAGAGTGGCGAGCTGAAGGCGCCGATCGTGATCGGCCGCGACCACCTCGACAGCGGCTCGGTCGCGTCGCCCAACCGCGAGACCGAGTCGATGCAAGACGGCAGCGATGCGGTGTCCGACTGGCCGCTGCTGAACGCGCTGCTCAACACCGCGGGCGGCGCAACCTGGGTGAGCCTGCACCATGGCGGCGGCGTTGGCATGGGCTACTCGCAGCACAGCGGCGTCGTGATCGTCTGCGACGGGACCGACGCCGCAGCCAAGCGCATCGAGCGCGTGCTTTGGAACGATCCCGGTACCGGCGTGATGCGGCATGCGGATGCGGGCTACGACGTCGCGGTGGCGTGTGCGCGGGAGCAGGGGTTGAATCTGCCGATGTTGGGTGGTGGGGAGTGAGGGTGGTGTTTCGGTCGATGTTGCGGGAGCCGGTGGCAGTCGGTCGTGGGTCCACCTGTTGGCCGGGCATCGCGGCTGACATTGCCCTCGCTCGTCAGGGCGGCTCGCGGCGGGCGGTATTCGGCGGGGGCTCATGCTGGGTCGGTCGGCGGGTACGCCGACTGCGCTGCGGTGCTCGGTCTCGCGGCCCGTCGCCGAAACTCACTCCGCTCCCTTCGGTCCGCTTCGTTCAAACAGTCGGCGACAAGTCAGTTCACGAACGCGCTGCGCGCGGGGCCGCAAGCCCTGTGCTCCTCGCCGCCCCAGAAATCGCCCCCGCCGAATACCGCCCGCCGCGAGCTGGACCGTGTTTATCCTTCGGGCCGAAAGGCCCTGGCCTTGTCGAGCCGTCGGCTGCTCTTCCGCCGAGCCGAACCGGCCTCCCAGCAAAGGCGCGTTCGGGCAGGGCGGAGGGCGCCTGTTCGGCGCTGAGGAGCGGAGGGCTGGAGGCCCGCGCGCGTAGCGCGCTTCGTGCACTGACTTGTCGCCGACTGTTTGAACGAAGCGAGCCGAAGGTGAGCGGAGTGAGTTTCGGCGACGGGCCTCGAGACCGAGCACCGGAAGGCAGTCGGCTGTACCCAGCCGACCGCCGAAGTGAAGCCCTCCGGCTTGTCCGGACGCGCCTTTGCCGCCCCGACAATCCGGCTCTGCGAGCTGGTGACACGCCCGTCAAGCGTGCGAGTCGTGCCAGCCTGCCCCCCCGAACCCTGACCGCCGCCGCCTGGGCCGTCATCGCCTTTCTGCACATCCCCCTTGCGCTGATCGTGCTGTACGCCTTCAGCGCCGAAGACAAAAGCTACGTCTTCCCGCCACCGGCCCTCACCACGCAATGGTTCGGCGTGGCATGGGAGCGCGAGGATGTGTGGGCCGCGATCAAGCTCAGTTTCGAAGTGGCCGCCTGGTCCACCGCCATCGCCATCGTCCTGGGCACCTTGGCCGCCGCCGCGCTCGCGCGCGCCAGCTTCTTCGGCCGCGACGCCATTTCGCTGCTGCTGATCCTGCCGATCGCGCTGCCCGGCGTTATCACCGGCATCGCGCTGCGTTCGGCGTTCGGCACGCTGCACATTCCGTTTTCGTTCTGGACCATCGTGATCGGCCACGCCACGTTCTGCGTCGTCGTGGTCTTTAACAACGCCATCGCGCGCCTGCGGCGGCTCAACCCGAACCTGATCGAAGCGTCGATGGACCTGGGCGCCGACGGTTTCCAGACCGTGCGCTACATCGTGCTGCCGCAACTCGGCTCAGCGCTGCTGGCCGGCGCGCTGCTGGCGTTTGCGCTGAGCTTCGACGAGGTGATCGTCACCACCTTCACCGCAGGCCAGCAGACCACGTTGCCGATCTGGATGCTGCAAGAGCTGATCCGCCCGCGCCAGCGGCCCGTCACCAACGTGGTGGCGGTGGTGATCATCGCGCTGACCTTCGTGCCGATCCTCGGCGCGTACTACCTGACGCGAGCGGACGAACCCACGCAGCGCTGAGCTTTCGACAGACCCGACAGCGACCTGCCATCTCAAGGAACATCTCAAGGAGAAGTGCCATGCCCGACATCACCCTGCCCACCGACCTGCTGATCGACGGCGCCTTCGTGCGCGGCGAAGGCGACGCCGAAAAAGTGCTCAACCCGTCCACCGGAGAACTGTTGATCGCCTTGCCCGAAGCGTCAGCCGACCAGGTGCACAAGGCCGTGTCGGCCGCGCACCGTGCGTTCGACAGCTGGAGCGAAACCACGCCGATGGAACGCTCGCGCCTGTTGCTCAAGTTGGCCGACGCGATCGAGGCGCGCGGCGAAGAATTTGCGCGGCTCGAATCGCTCAACTGCGGCAAGCCGTACGCGCGCGCGCTGGGCGACGAGATTCCGGCGGTGGCCGACTGTTTTCGCTACTTCGCCGGCGCGGCGCGTTGCGTCAGCGGCACCGTCGCCAATGAATACCTGGCCGGCTACACGAGCATGATCCGGCGCGACCCCATCGGCGTGGTCGGGTCGATCGCGCCATGGAACTACCCGCTGATGATGGCCGCGTGGAAAATCGCGCCGCCGCTGGCCGCTGGCAACACGGTCGTCATCAAGCCGAGCGAGCAGACGCCGCTGACGACACTGCTGCTCGCCAAGGTGGCGGCCGAGATCTTTCCGAAAGGCGTGCTCAACGTCATCACCGGCCGTGGCGCGACGGTCGGCCAGCCGCTGGTGGAGCACCCGAAGGTCGCGATGGTGAGCTTGACCGGCGACGTGAGCACCGGCCGCAAGATTTTGCAAGCCGCCACCGGCACGCTCAAGCGCACGCACCTGGAGCTCGGCGGCAAGGCGCCGGTGATCGTGTTCGACGACGCCGACATCGCCTCGGTGGTCGAGGGCCTGCGCACCTTCGGCTACTACAACGCGGGGCAGGACTGCACGGCAGCGTGCCGCGTCTATGCGGGTGGCAAGGTGTACGACAAGCTGGTGGCGGATTTGTCGAGCGCCGTCAAGGGCATCAAGATGGGGCTGCAGGACGACCCCGACGCCGAAATCGGCCCGTTGATCAGCGACCGCCAGCGTAACCGCGTGGCCAGCTTCGTCGAACGCGCACAGATGACCGGGCACATGGAAATCACCGCTGGCGGCAAGGCCTGGGGCGGCCCGGCAAGCTCATCAGGCGCACCAGGCGGCGGCTTCTTCTACGAGCCGACCGTGGTGGCCGGCGCGCGGCAAGAAGACGAAATCGTCAAGCGCGAGGTGTTCGGCCCGGTGGTGAGCGTGACCCGCTTCACCGACACCGAACAAGCCATCGCCTGGGCCAACGACAGCGACTACGGCCTGGCGTCATCCGTGTGGACGCAAGACGTGGCCCGCGCGATGCGCGTGGCCAAGAAGCTGCAGTACGGCTGCACCTGGATCAACACGCACTTCATGCTGGTCAACGAAATGCCGCACGGCGGCATGAAGTCGTCGGGCTACGGCAAGGACTTGAGCATGTATGCGCTGGAGGATTACACGGTGGCGCGGCATGTGATGATCAAGATGTGAGGGGCCTGTTTTGGTCGATTTCACCTGCACGCGATACCGCGCCCTATCTCGCAGATTCGGGCGCAGAATGTGCCGCTTTCAGCAGGTGAATCGTCTCGCTTACAATCTCGCAGGTGAAGCCGCAGATCATCGAGCGATACGACGCCCCTCATCAGTTCGAACCGCTGATGCCTGGCGAACGCGCGCTCGCGCCGCTGCTGGAGCGGGCCAGCGACTTGGCGCGCTCGGCCACCGCGCTCGGGGCCGTCTCCAGCCATGCGGCGCAGCTCGAACTGCGCTCGTTGCTGCGCAGCATGAACTCGTACTACACCAACCGCATCGAAGGTGAGCACACCCGCCCCAGCGACATTGAGCGCGCGCTGCAGCAAGACTTGTCTGGCAACGCCGAGTTGGCACGCAAGCAGCGCCTGGCGGTGGCGCACATCCGCACTGAGCAATGGTGCGAAGCCGAATTGGACGGCCGGCTGGCCGCCGAAGGCGCTGGCGCCGCTCGCAGGCTGTACTCGCCCGAAGCACTGACCTGGCTGCACCACGAGCTGTTCCGCGACTTGCCCGCAGCGGACTTGCGGCTCGCCGACGGCAGTGCGATGACGCCGGGCGCCTTTCGCCAGCGCGCGGTGGCCGTCGGCCGGCACGAAGCGCCGACCGCAGCGTCGCTGCCTGGCTTTTTGGCTCGCTGGGCAGAGGTCTACGGTCAGGCACGTCGTGGAGAAGCCGCGATCGTTGCGCTGGCGGCGGCGCACCACCGGCTGGCCTGGATGCACCCGTTCCTGGACGGCAATGGCCGAGTCGCGCGCCTGCACACCCACTTGCTGCTGCGCGCTGCCGGGCTCACGAATGGCCTGTGGTCGCCGTTGCGCGGCTTTGCCCGCAGCGAAGATCGCTACAAGGCGCTGCTGCAAGCCGCAGACGAACATCGGCGCAACGACCTCGACGGCCGCGGCAACCTCACGCAAGCCGGGCTGGTCGACTGGATCGGTTACACGCTCGATGTGTGCATCGACCAGGTCGAGTTCATGGCCCGGCAGCTCGATGTCGCCAGCATGCGCAGCCGCATCGAGGCCGCGCTGGCCTTCGAGGTGTCGGCGGTGAAGTCGGGGGTGCGCGCGGAGGCGCTGATGCCGCTGCACTACCTGTTCGCCACCCAGGCCGAACTTGGGCGCGCCGAGTTCAAGACGATGACGGGCCTGGGCGAGCGGGTGGCGACGGAAATGGTCTCGGTGCTGCTGCGCCGCGGTTTTGTGGCCACCGACTCAGCGTACGGCAAGCTGCGCTTTGCCGTGCCACGCCATGCGCTTCGGTTCTACTTTCCTGCGCTCTGGCCGGAGGCCGAACAGGACGAGGCGATCCGACAGGCCGAGCAGGGCACGTCCGCCGTGCCAGCCGCGCGGCGGCGGGTCGTCAAGAGTTAGGCACTGCGTTCACGCACCTGCAATCATCAAAGCTCCGAAAGCCAACATGCGCGTAGAGGTAAACGGTGCTCGCCTCTTCTTCGAAACAGAAGGAACAAAGCTTCGGCTCGAGGACAGCTCGATGCGAGAGGCTCCTACGCTGCTCCTCTTGCACGGAGGGCCTGGGGCAGATCACTCCATCTATCGACCGGCGTTTTCAGCGCTGTCGGATGTCGCACAGATCATCTATCTTGACCACCGGGGCAACGGCAGAAGTGATAGCGGCTCGAAGGAGTCGTGGACCCTCGGCCAGTGGGCCGACGATGTGAAGGCCTTCTGCGATGCACTCGACATTCAAAAACCCATCGTCTACGGAGCTTCCTTTGGCGGCGTGGTCGCCATGGCGTATGCCACTCGCTACCTTGCACACCCTCAGGCACTGGTTCTTGTGAGCACGACAGCACAGGCGACCTCGCACACGGCGGCAAAGGTTGCCATGTTCGGTCGGCTCGGCGGCCCTGAGGCGGCCGAACTCGCCCATCGCCGCTTCGTATCGGGAGACACAAGCCCTGAAGTTCTGGGTGCTTGGCTGAAGGTCGCGGTTCCTCTCTATACGCAAACCGCTGCGCAGCCTGGCGAGATGGAGCGCATCTTGATGAACCGCGATGCAACAGCCTGGTTCAACCGAGTCGGCGGCAAGGGCCGGGCGTTCGACATGCTCGCAGAGCTGTCAAGAGTTCAGTGCCCGACACTTGTTCTCGGGGGCCAGTTGGACCCGATGCTGCCGATCGCATGCCAACGCGACATCGCGCATGCGCTGATGCCCAGCCTCGTGACATACCGTGAGTTCGAACGTTGCGGGCACGGTGTCATTCCAGACGTGCCTGACCAAGCGATTCCGCTTCTGCGAGAGTTTGTAATCCAGCAGAGCCGTCCATCCACCCAGTGACGCTTGGCTCCTGGCGCAAGCCAAACAAAGCGCTTGCCTGCCGGCCTGTCAAATCCCGAGGATCGACACCGCCTTGGTGACGAGATACGCCTCCATCGCCTCCGGCCCACCCTCCGAGCCGTAGCCCGAGTCCTTCACGCCGCCGAATGGCATCTCGGCCGACGGCAGTGCCGGCTGGTTGACCCACAGCATGCCGAGTTCGAGACGCTGCGAAAGAACGTGCGCGGTCTTGATCGACTTGGTAAAGGCATAACCGGCGAGGCCGTATGGCAGGCGGTTGGCTTCGGCAATCGCTTCGTCGAGCGTATCGAAACCGCGCACCGCGGCCACCGGGCCGAAGGGTTCGTTGTTGAAGATGTCGGCGTTCAGCGGCACGTCGGTCAGCACCGTCGGCGCGAAGAAGTTGCCGGCGCTGCCGACACGCTCGCCGCCGGTCGCGACCTTGGCGCCCTTGGCGCGGGCGTCTTCCATGATCTTGGCCATCGCGGTCACGCGGCGCGGGTTGGCCAGCGGGCCGATCGTCGTGCCTTCGGCCAGGCCGTCGCCGAGCTTCAGGCCTTCGGCATGCTTGACGAGCGCTTGCGCAAATGCCTCGCGCAGGCTGTTGTGCACGAGAAAGCGCGTCGGCGAGATGCACACCTGCCCCGCGTTGCGGAACTTGGCTGCGCCGGCCGCCTTCACGGCCAACGCCACGTCGGCATCTTCCGCCACGATCACCGGCGCGTGGCCGCCCAGCTCCATCGTCACGCGCTTCATGTGCTGGCCGGCAAGTGCGGCGAGCTGCTTGCCCACCGGCGTGGAGCCGGTGAAGGTGACCTTGCGGATGATCGGGCTGGCGATCAGGTGGTTCGAGATTTCGGCCGGGTTGCCGAACACCAGGCCCAGCGTGCCGGCCGGGATGCCGGCGTCGACGAACGCCTGCACCAGCGCGGCCGGCGAGGCGGGCGTTTCTTCAGGCGCCTTGACGAGGAACGAGCAGCCGGTGGCCAGCGCCGCGCCCATCTTGCGCACCATCTGGTTGATGGGGAAGTTCCACGGCGTGAACGCCGCCACTGGGCCGACCGGCTCCTTCAGCACGATCTGCTGCGCCGCCAGGTTGCGCGAGGGCACGATGCGGCCATACACGCGCCGGCCTTCGTCGGCGAACCAGTCGATGATGTCGGCGCCGGCCAGCACCTCGCCGCGCGCCTCGGCCAGCGGCTTGCCTTGCTCTTGCGTCAACAGCCGCGCGATGCCGTCGGCGCGCTCGCGCAGCAGCGCGGCAGCTCGGCGCATCACGGCCGAGCGCTCGTGCGCCGAGGTGTTGCGCCACGCGTCGAAGCCGCGTTGCGCCGCCGCCAGCGCGCGGTCCAGGTCGGCAATGCTGGCGTGGGCGACGCGGCCGATCTCCTGGCCGGTGGCGGGGTTGACGACGGGCAGCGTCTTGCCGCCGGTGGCGTCGGCCCACTCGCCGGCGATCAGCAGGCGGGTGTTGGGATAGGTTGTGGTCGTTGCGGTGTTCATCGGCGTAGGGTCATGCGTGGGTGAAAGCTGCGAGTGTAAAAGGGGCAGGTCGATGCCCCTTCAGGTGGCATGAATCGACGCATCAAGCGACGGTCGCGGAACCGGCTTTGCCGGGCCGCTGGCCGGCCTCCTGGGGGGGAGCGCCGAAGGCGCTTCGGGGGGGTCAACATTCACGCCCGCCGCGAGCGCGACTGCTCGCGCGCGAGTTCGATGAACTCGGTGGCCGCGGCCTTCAGGCCCGAGCCGCGGCGCCACACCAGGCCGACGTCGACCGCCGGGATCTCGTCGCGCAGGCGGCGCACTTCGACGTGTTCGGCGTCGAGCGTCCAAGGCCGGTACAGAAAGTCGGGCAGTACCGCGATGCCGGCGCCCGCACCCACGAGCGAGCGCACCGCTTCGAGCGACGCGGTGCGCAAAATCGTGCGCGGCTTCAGCTGGTGGCGCGCCCACACGCCGGCCATCAGCTCGTCGATGCGGTCGGCCTCCAGCACGATCTGGTCGCACGCGGCGCAGTCGGCCAGCGTGATCTCGTCGGCTTGCGTCAGCGCGTGGTTGGACGGCAGCCACACGCGGTTGGGGCTGCGCGTCAGTACCTCGGCCAACATCGCCTGCGGCTCGGTCAGCGCGTTGCTGACCATGATCGCCACGTCGAGCTCGCCGTTGATCAGCAGGTGTTCTAGGAAGCGCGGGCTGTCTTCGGTGACGAACACCTCCACGCCGGGGCAACTGCGCCGGAAGCGGCTGAACAACTCGGCCAGGTAGTAGCCCGCCACCAGACTCGTCACGCCCACGCTCAGCACGCCCGCCAGGCCGGTGCCCGAATCCACCGCGTGCAGCCGCAGCGCGTCGGCGACCGAGCCGTTGACCTTGCGTGCGCTGACCAGAAAGCGGTGGCCTTGCGGCGTCAGCGTCATGCCCTTGGAGCTGCGCTCGAACAGGCTGCTGCCGAGTTCGGCTTCGAGTTCGAGCAGGCTCTTGGTGAGTGCGCTCTGGGCGATGTTGAGCATGCGCGAGGCGGCGGCCACCGAGCCGCTTTCGGCCACCGCGATGAAGTAGCGGAACTGGCGCAGCGTGACTCGGCGGTGGCTCATCGGCCACCGCCGACGCAGATGAGCCGCGCCGCGCGACTCATGCCTTGGCGCTGGCCTGCGACTGCCGGTGCCGCGCCGCGAAGTGGGCGAACCACACCACGCAGTCGGCGTTGGCCATCGCGTCGAGCTTGAACACCTGCTCGGGGGCGGCGCCCATCAGCAGCTTCTTGACGGGCAGCTCCATCTTCTTGCCCGACAGCGTGCGCGGGACCGCGCTGACCTGGAAGATCTCGTTGGGCACATGGCGTGGTGTCAGCGCGGTCTTGATGGCCTCGCGCAGCCGCTTGGTCAGCGCAGCGTCCAGCATCAATCCGTCGCGCAGCACCACGAACAGCGGCATGTAGCTGTCGCGGCCCAGGTACTCCAGGTCGACGACCAGGCTGTCGAGCACCTCGGGCAGCGCCTCGACCGCGCGGTACAACTCCGACGTGCCCATGCGGATGCCGTGGCGGTTGATCGTCGCGTCGCTGCGGCCGTAGATGATCGCGCCGCCGCGCGGGGTGATGCGGATCCAGTCGCCGTGGCGCCAGACACCCGGGTACATGTCGAAGTAGCTGTCGTGGTAGCGGCGGCCGTCCTTGTCGTTCCAGAAGTACAGCGGCATCGAAGGCATGGGCTTGGTGCAGACCAGCTCGCCGACTTCATCGGTCAGCGGCCTGCCCTTGCCACTTGTATCGGGTTCGCTCCACGCCTCCACCGTCGCGCCCAGGCAGCGGCATTGCATCTCGCCTTCGACCACCGGCAAGGTCGGCAAGCCGGCCACAAAGGCGCCGGCAAAGTCGGTGCCGCCGGACATCGGCGTGAGCCAGATGTCTTGGCCGTCCACCTTCGGCATCTGCTCCCAGACCCAGCGGTAGCCGTCGATGGCGAGCGGCGAACCGGTGGAGCCGATCGCGCGCAGGTTCGACAGATCGGCATGTTTGGCAGGCTCGACGCCGGCCTTCAGGCAGCTCGCAAAGAACGCCGCGCCCGCGCCGAAGAACGTCACGCGGGCATCGGCTGCAAAGCGCCAGAGCGTGGTCCAGTCGGGCTGGCCGGCCTTGCCGCTGGGGTTGCCGTCGTAGATGCAAATGGTCGTGCCGCACAGCAGCCCGGCCATCTGCGAGTTCCACATGATCCAGCCGGTGGAGCTGTACCAGTGGTAGCGGTCACCGACGTCGGCGCTGGCGCCCAGGTTGTTGTGGAAGCTGAACGCCTTCAGCGCTTCGAGCATCACGCCGCCGTGCCCGTGCACGATCGGCTTGGGCAAGCCGGTGGTGCCGCTGGAGTAGACGACCCACAGCGGGTGGTCGATGGGCAGCCAGCTCGGTGCGAGCGTTGCGTCGATGTCGGCGGTGAGCGCATCGAAGTCGTGCACCGTGCGTGCCGCGCTCAACCGTTCTGTCGGCGGCTTTGTCGGCGGCTCTGTGGGCACCGCGGCCGGCAGCGCCGCATCGCGATTCAAGTAGCGCAGCAGCACCACGTCGCGCACGCTCGGCAACTGGTCGAGCAGGCCTTGCAGCACCGGCAGCCGGTCGTGCGCCACACCGCCGTAGGCGTAGCCGTCGCACGCGATCAACATCACCGGCTCGATTTGCGCAAAGCGGTCGAGCACCGCCACCGGCCCCATGTCGGGCGAGCAGACCGACCAGATCGCGCCCACGCTGGCCACCGCCAGAAAGGCCACCGCAGTGTGCGGCGTGTTTGGCAGAATTGCGCACACGCGGTCGCCCGGCTGCACCCCCAGCCGCTTCAGGTGCGCCGCCAGCGAGGCGACTTCGGCGCGCAGTGCCGGCCAGCCGATCTGCTGCATTTCGCCACGCTGCTGCATCGCCTCGTTCTGGAAGACGATGGCCGGGTGGCCCGCCGCATGGGCCACGTCGGCGTGGCGGAACACCTGCTGCACGTAGTTGACCTGCGCGCCGGGGAACCAGCGCGCGCCGGGCAACACCTCGTCCACCAGCACGGTCTCGAAGGGCGTGGGCGATTGCACGTCGAAGTACTCCCACACCGAGCCCCAGAAGGCGCGCAGGTCGCCCACCGACCAGCGCCACAACGCGTCGTAGCCGGCCGTGGTGCTCGCGTCGAAGTGCAGCCCGCGGCGCTCGGCCAGCCAGCGGGTGTAGCGGGTGATCTGGGGTTCGGGCAGGGTCATGGGCAGGCAGTCCGGGTCAACCGCACAGGCTCCGGAAACTCACGACGCTGGCACCGGTGGGCGTGACGCCGTCGCTGGTGGTCACGCGGTCGGTGCCGGCGGTCTTGAAGCTCCGCGTGCTCCCGGTCCAGACACCGGACGTCGGAATCTCGTAGCTCGTTTGCTCGCGGCTGAACTCCACCTGGCCCGTGACGACCACGTCGAAGCCGCTGCCGCTGCCGCGGAACTCCTCGGTCACGACGATCGCATCCGATGTCTTCTCGATCGAGAAGCGGGCCGTGCCGGTGACCGTCACCGGGCCGGCGCCGCAGCCGCCCGAGTTCAGCGTCCAGCGCTGGAAGGTCAGCACCTTGGCCGCGCCGCTGGGGGCGCTGGGCAAGGGAGCCGGCGGCGACGCCTGAGCGGTGGTTTTAGCGCCGGGCTTGGCGGCTGCAGCTGCGGCTGCAGCGGCTGCTGCGGCGGCCGTGGCTTCGGCCGGCTTCGGCGCAGCCGGCTTGGGTTCGGCCACCTTGGGTTCCACGGGCTTCGGGTCCGCCCGTTTCGATTCGACGGCCGGTGGCGCTGAGGTGCCCTTGTCGGGCTCCGCCGCGCTGGGCGCCGGGGCGGCGATCGGGGTCGTGGCGGTCGTGGTGGCGGTCGTCGTGGCGGTTGTCGTGGCGCTATCAGCAGCGGACGGCTTGACCGCCGGCACTGTCGCGCCCTCGGCCACCTTGCTCGGTGCGGGCCGGTACACGATGAACGCATAGACCCCCAGTGCCAAGACGACGGTCACAGCCAGCCCCGCCACGAGCATTCCCCAAGGCGTCTTGCCCACGGGCTGCGGTCGCACGATGCGCGCGCGTGTCTCGGCCGACAGTTCGCCGGCTCCCGGCACGCCGGCTTGCCGCGCCCTTGCCGGGCCGGGCGGCGTCGGAGCGAGCACGGCGCCTTGCTGACGCAGGACGCCCACAAGCGCCTCCACGTCGGAGCCCCAGTGCGATTGCGTCAGCGTCACCGGCTCGACGTTGGCCAGGTCCGCCAGATCGGCCGGCAGCTCGCCTTGCTGCGGCATCGCGGCGCCGTGCACCAGCACGACCACGACCGGGCGCTTGCGCGCGAGGGCGGACGCGGTTTCCAGCCGCACCAGGTCCTGTGGATCGTCAAGACGGCGCAGGCCGTTGTCGTCGCGCGCATCGAGCCAGTTCTTGCCGACCACCACCAGCACCACGGCGCAAGCGGCTATCTGCTCGTCGATCACGCGGCGGGCGTCGGGCCCGGCGTCGCCTCGGCCCACATCCATCACCACGCTGCCGGGGCCGAAACTCTCGGTCAGGTTCTTGAACAAGTGGGCCGCCGCGCCCGGCGTGTCGTCCTTGCGGTAGCTGATGAACATGGCCGGCATGCGCGACTCCAGGGGTGCCCCAAGCGCCGTATTCTTGACCGCGATCCCGCACGCGATGCGCCGACGAGGGCCAACGCAGGTTACCGCAAGTAACGCGCCCGCCGACCACGGGGGTCGGCGGGCGAAGGTCTTCCGCCAAGCAAGTTGCCTGAAGGTCGGGCCGGCAGCACCGCACGCCGGCTCGGTCGGCCGGCTCAGTTCGGCCGGCTCAGTTCGGCGTTCTCAGTTGGGCGAGATGCCGAGCGACTTGACCGTCGCCATGTTCAGGTAGGCATCCACCGGCAGGCCCTTGGCGGCCTGGTAGTCGTTCACCGCACGCATCGTCTGCGCGCGGATCACGCCGTCCATCGGCCCGGGGTTGTAGCCCGCGCTCAGCAGCGCTTGCTGGATCTGGCGCAGCTTCTCAGGCGTGGCGTTGGTCTCGCACAGGATCGAGCGCCACTCGGTGCTGGCGTCGCTGACCTTGACCGACTGCGTCAGCGTGTCGTACTGCGCGGGCACGTCCACTTCGCGCGTGCTGGCCGGCGAGTCCACCACCTGGCGGGTGACGGTCTTGTACACCGCCGCCACCACTTCCTCGCGGCTCGATGCGGGCTGGTCCACCACGCGGCGCGACACCGTCTGCATCTGCGCCGGGGTCGGGATCTCGCGCGTTGACGGCGCGGTGGCCACCACCTGGCGCGTGACCGTGCGGAACTCCGCCGGCAGCGCCACCTCGCGCGTGCTGGCCGGGGTGTCGAGCACCTCGCGCGACACGGTCTTGTAGACGGCCGGGACCACCACCTCGCTGGACGACGCCTCGGTCTTGACGACACGGCGGCTGACCGTCTTGTTCACCGCCGGCACCTCGACCGTGCGCACGGTGGCGGGCTGGTCGATCTCCTGGCGCTTGACGGTGGTGTAGACGGCAGGCACCTTGACCTCGCGCACATAGCCTTCTTCACCCGACTCGGCGCCGGCCGACTTGGCCGCCCCGGCCTTGCCGTTCACCGCCGCCGCGCGCAGCACGCGCTCGCCCGACGGCGTGGCGACGATGTCGCCGTTGTCGGAGAACTTGTAGCCGCGCGCCTTCAGCGTTTCCACGTCGATCACCTGGCTCGACACCCGCTGGTAGGTGGCCGGCAGCTCAACCTCGCGCACCGACGCCTCCTGGTCGATCGCCTGCTTCGACACCATCGCGTACTGCGCCGGCACCTCGACCTCGCGCACGCTGGCGGGCGTCTTGAGCACGCGTTTGGTGATGGTCTCGTAGCGCTCGGGAATCTCGACCAAGCACATCACGTCGTCGTCGAGCGAGGTGTTGTCGCTGTTGACCCAACGGGCGTTGCCTGCGGCGTCGGTGGCGGGCTTGCCTTTGGTGTCGAGCTTCGCGTCGAACACGAAGCCCTTGACCGGCCGCACCTCGCGCGCCTGGCCGACCCACGCGCGGCCGCGCTTCCATTCGGTGGACGCATCGGCCACCTTCACGCGCTCGGTCACGGTCTCGAACACGGCCGGCACTTCGACGAGGCGCTTGCCCGCCTCCTTCACCAGCACGCGCTCCTGCACCGTCTTCAGCCGGGCCGCCGTGGCCTCCAGCCGCTTGCTCGCTTCGCTGCGCACCACGTCTTCGGTGACGGTGCGGAAAGGAATCGCGATCGGCTCATAGCGCACCGTCTCGGGCCGCACCAGCACTTCTTCGGTCACGGTCTTGTAGGTGGCCGGCACGGTCTCGGTGCGGGTCGAGGCGGGGCGGTAGACAACGCTTTCCTCGACCGTCTCGTAGGTGGCGGGCACGGTCTTGATTTCCTTGCGCTCGGGTGTGACGAGGATCTGCTCGGTCACCGTCTTGTACGTCGCCGGCACCACCTCCATGCGGGTGCTCGCGGCCACCACCTGCACCTGCTCGGTGGTGGTCTTGTACGTGCCGGGGATCGGCTCGGTGCGCGAGCCTGCCGGCACGGCCACGACCTCTTCGGTCACCGTCTTGTAGGTGGCGGGCACGGCGATGCTGCGCTTGAACTCGGGGCTCACGAGCACCTGCTCGGTCACCGTCTTGTAGGTCGCCGGCACGATCTCCACGCGCTTCGACGCGGGCACGCGCACCACCTGCTCGCTGCGCTGCTCGAAGCGCGCCGGCATCAGCACCTTGGCGTAGCACTCGCCCGGCGTGGCGTTGGCCGGGCGCGCGGCGGTGTTGGTGGCAGTGTTCAGCGCCACGGTCTGCGCCACGCTCGGCGCCGACCAGCCGACGGTCGATGCGGCAGCCGCAGCCACAGCGGTCAGCAAAAAGTACTTCATGTCTCGCTCCTGGAATTGACGTTGGTGGGACTTCCAAATCGAAGTCGAACCCAAATTCTAGGAAGCGGCTTGTGCCCGCAGAAGCGTTGCGATGCACGCCGCCGCACGGATCGAGAATCGGCCGCAACGTGTGCCGGAAGTGATGCCGGGCGGCGACTGGAATGTGACTTTTGCCCTCACGTCAGCGGGCCGTCGACCCCCACATAGCGCCACAGATCGCGCATGAACGGGTGGCGCCAGTGGCCGCGCACGCGGGCGTGCTGCAGGTCGGTCACGATGTCGTGCGCGTGCGCCTTGTAAGGCATGTAGGCGACCAGCAGGTTCTTCGCCTGCTTCATCAGCGCCTCGCGCTCGGGCCCGTCGGGCAGCATGTTCTGGCGCTCGAACAGGCGGTCGTACTCGGGCAGGTTGAAGCGCGCGTCGTTCGATTCGTTGGCGTTCGGCCCGTAGGCGATGCCGAGGAAGAAACTGCCGTCCGGCGTGTTCGCGCTCCAGATGAAGCCCCACATCATCACGCTGCCGGCGCGGGCGCGCTTGAGCAGGTCGGGCCAGGTGGCGATGTCGAACTCCATGCGCACGCCGATGGCGGCCAGGTACTTGCGCCACAACTCGTTGCGGCTGCGCGCGCGCTGGTCGGGCGTCGATGCCAGGCGCAGCACCAGCGGCTGGCCGTCGGGCTGCTCGCGCCAGCCGTCGCCGTTGCGGTCGGTGTAGCCGAACAGGTCGAGCAGCGCCATCGCGCGGGCGCGGCTGTGCTGGCTCATCTCGCTGCGGTAGGCGGGGTCGTAGCCGGAGGTGAACGGCCCCACCACCGACTGCGCCACGATCGCCTGGCCGTTGCGCCACAGGCGGTTGGCTTCTTCTTCGTCGTACGCCAGCGCGACCGCGCGGCGTAGCGCCACCCGCTCGGGCGTGTTGCCGCCGACGACCGGGTCGTCCATGTTGAAGTAGGTCATCTGCATGGCGGGCTGCAGGGCGCGTTGGGCACGCACGCCCTTCTTTGCCAGGTGCGGCGCGAGCACGTTGCCGGGCAGGGCCACCGGTGCGAACTGGGTCGGCAGCTCCAGCAGGTCGAGCGCGCCGTTCAGAAAGGCGAGCCAGCGCGGTTGCGCTTCGGTGATGACGTCGATCTGCACCCGGTCCACCAGCGGCAGCCGCCGGCCCGCCAGTTCACGCGCGATCGCTTGCGCCTGCACATCGTCGGCCGCCGGTTCGCCCTCGAAGACCTGCTCGCGGAACTGCGGGTTGCGCAGCAGCTCGATGCGCGAGGCGCGCCGCCACGCACCGAGCCTGAACGGGCCGGTGCCCACCGGGTGCTCGCCGATCGTGTCGCCATACGCCTCGACCACCTCGCGCGCGACCGCGCCGGTGTATTGCGGCAGCGCGAACACGAAGTGAAAGCGCGGCCCCGGCACCGCCAGCCGGACCTGGAACGTGTAGCGGTCGAGCGCGCGGATGCCGGCCGCTGGCGCGTCGTAGTCGAACGGCGTCTTGTTCTTGACCGCGCGCTCGCGCAGTTCGCTCAAGCCCAGCACCTGCGCGTTCTGGAAGACGTAGATGTTCTCGGCGTTGAGCTTGGGGTCGTAGAAGCGCTTGACGCAGTAGACGTAGTCTTGCGCGACCAGCTCGCGTGGTTTGCCTTTGAACGCCGGGTCGTCGGCAAAGAAGATGCCGGGCCGGATGCGGAAGGTGAAGGTCTTGAAGTCGGCCGCGATCTCCGGCATTGCCGCGGCCGTCTGCAAACGCAGCTTCACAGGCCGCGCGACATGGTCGTACGTCAGCGGCGACTCGAAGATGCTGGCGGCCACCATGCTGGAGTTGACGTCGCTGATCTGCGGCGGGTCGAAGCCGGTTTCGGCGACACGGAAGGCCACGCGCAGCGTGTTGGGTGGGGCGGCATCACCGGCGTCGCGCGCGGTCCCCGAACCATGGGCCCGCTGCCCCGGCAGCGATGCCGCCGCCAGCAGCGCTGCCGAGGAGCCCAGCCAGTGGCGGCGGTCGATCATGGGCAACGCGGTGGATCGAACTGCTGCATCAGCGCGGCGGGCGCTTGCTGTCGTCGATGTCGACCGTGTGCCAGAACTCCTGCCAGAACAGCGGCCGCCGGTAGCCGATCAGCCAGGGTTGCGACAGGTCCGTCAGGATGGTGTGCAAGCGCACCTTGTACGGCGCCCAAGCGACCGAGATGCGCTTGGCCTGGTCGAACAGCGCCAGGCGCTCCGGCCCGTCGGGCAACGCCGCCATGCGGTCGTAGATCGCATCGAACTCGGGCCGCTTGAAACGCGCCAGGTTCTGCCCCCCGCCTTGCCGGCCATCCAGCCGCGCCAGCGCAGCGTGGCCATCGACGCCGGCCGATGAATAACCCAGCTGCCACATCATCAGCTTGCCGGCGCGGGCGGCCTTCAGCTGCTCGGGCCACTTGCCGGTGCGAAAGCGCGTGCGGATGGCCAGCGCGTCCATGTCGCGCCGGAACACCTCGTCTTGTTGGCGGGCCTGTTGGTCGGGCTGGGTGGCCATCTCGAGCACCAGCGGCGCACCGTCGGGCAGGTCACGCCAGCCGTCGCCGTCTTTGTCGACATAGCCGTACACGTCGAGCAGCGCCTTGGCGCGCGGCACGCTGTACTCGCCGTTCTCGGAGCGGAAGGCCGGGTCGTAGCCGGTGGTGTGCGGCGAGATGGGCGACTGCGCCGGCACCGCCTGGCCGCGCCGCACCAGTGCGATCTCGCGCTCCACGTCCATGCCGAGTGAGATGGCGCGGCGCAGCGCCACCTTCTCGGGCGTGTAGCCGCCCAGCACCGGGTCTTCCATGTTGAAGTAGGTGAGCTGCACGGTGGAGCCCAGCGTCTGCCGGCCGTGGACGCCGCGCTTGGCCAGGTGCGGCGCCACGGCGCCGCCTTGCATGGCGAGGTTGACGAACTCGTTGGGCAGCCGCTCGATCAGATCGGCCTGCCCGTTCAGGAACGACAGCCACCGCGGCTGCTGTTCGTCGATGATGGAGACCTCCACGCGGTCCACCATCGGCACGCGCCGGCCCTTGAAGCGCTTGAGCAGCGCTTGCGCGTGGGCGTCGTCAGCGGCGGGCTCGCCGTCGTACAGCATCTCGCGGAAGGCGGGGTTGCGCTCCAGCACGATCAGCGAGCTGCGCCGCCAATCCGCCAGGCGGAACGGCCCGGTGCCCACCGGGTGCGCCATGATCTTGTCGCCGTAGAACTCCACCACCTCGCGCGCGACGGCGCCGAACAGGTCGGACAGGGCGATGTTGTCCAGCATCCGCGGCCGCGGCTCGGCCAGCTTGAACTGGATGGTGTAGCGGTCGAGCGCGCGAATGCCCTCGATCTCGCGGTCATAGGCGAGCGGCTCCTTGCGTTGCAGCGCCTGCTGGCGCAACTCGGCCAGGCCGAGGTAGCCGATCGGCTCCATGAAGCTCCACACCGGGCTCTTGTTCGCCGGGTCGGCGAAACGCTTGAAGCTGTAGACGTAGTCTTGCGCCACCAGCTCACGGCGCTGGCCTTTGAATGCCGCGTCGTCGGCAAAGTAGATGCCCGGGCGCAGGCGAACCGTCCAGGTTCGGAAGTCGCTGCTGACCTCGGGCATCGCCGCCGCAGTGAGCGGCTTGAACTTGGCCGGCCGCGCCAGGTGGTCGTAGGTGTACAGCGCCTCGAAGATGTGCGGCGTGACGGTGCGCGAGTAAATGTCGCTGATTTGCGCCGGGTCGAACCCGGTCTCGGCCACCGGGAAGGCAAGGCGCAGAACCTTGGGCGCCGCAGGCTGGGCGTGCAGCGGCAGGGCCAGTGACAGCGCGAGCGCGCAAGCAGCGATTGCAAGGCGGCGCCGAACCCCGCGCATCACGCTACTCCATCGCCTTGCGCTGCATCGCCGCGTCCACGTCGAGGTACTTGTAGAACTCGCGCACGAACGGGTTGCGGCGGTAGCCCTGCACCCACGGGTGCAGCAGGTCGGTCGCGATGCGGTGGCCGGTGATCTTGTAGGGCACGTAGGCCACCATCAGCTGGCTCGCCTGCTCCATGATGGCGCGCCGCTCGGGGCCGTCGGGCATGGCGCGTTGCTGCACGTACAGCGCGTTGAATGCCGGCAGGTCGAAGCGCGAGTGGTTGGCCTGGCCCTTGTTGGGGCCGTAGCCAAGGGCAAGAAAGGTGTCGCCGTCGGGGTCGCCGGCGAGCCAGCCCACGCCCCACATCATCAGCTTGCCGGCGCGCGAGGCCTTCAGGTTCTCGGGCCATTTGGCGGGCTTGAACTCCATCTTCAGGTTGATGGCCTTCATGCTCTTCTCCCACAGCTCGACCAACTGGCGGCTCTGCTGGTCGGGCTGGGTGGCGTATTCGAGCACGAGGGGCGAGCCGTCGGGCAGGTCGCGCCAGCCGTCGCCGTTCTTGTCGATGTAGCCGTACAGGTCGAGCAGCGCCTTGGCGCGTGGCACGTCGTAGTCGCTCATCTCCGTCTTCATCAACGGGTTGTGGCCGTAGGCCAGCGGCGGGATCGGCCCTTGCGCCGGCACGGCCTGGCCTTTGCGCGCGAGGCGAATCTCTTGTTCGCTGCTGTAGGCCAGCGCAATCGCGCGGCGCAGCGCCACCTTCTCGGGCGCGCTGCCGCCGACCAGCGGGTGGTCCTGGTTGAAGAGCGACAGCGTCGCGTCCACCAGCGGCGCCTGGTCCATCACGATGCCTTGCTTGGCGAGGTTGGGCGCGACTCTGTTGTTCGGAATCGCGACGGTCGCGAACTCATTCGGCAGCCGGTCCATGAAGTCGCTCTGCTTGTTCAGGAACGACAGCCAGCGCGGTTGCGCTTCTTCGATGATCGAAATCTCCACGCGATCGAGCATCGGGATGCGTCGGCCCTTCAGCGCAGCAGCGATCGCGACCGAGCGCGCGTCGTCGGCCGGCGCTTGCTCGGCGTACGGCATGTCGCGAAAGCCCGGGTTGCGCGCCAGCACGATGCGCGAGCTGCGCCGCCACTCGGCCAGGCGGAACGCGCCGGTGCCCACCGGGTGCGCCATGATCTTGTCGCCGTAGAACTCGACCACCTCGCGCGCCATCGCGCCGAAGGCGCCCTGGTCGGTCAGCACGTCCTGGTGAAAGCGCGGCGTGGGTTCGGCGAGCGTGATCTGCAGCGTGTAGCGGTCGAGCGCGCGCAGGCCTTCGACCTCGGTGTCGTACGGGAAGGGCTGCTTGGCGTCCATCGCCTTCTTCCGCACCTCGCTCAAGCCGACGATCTTGGCGTTCTCCAACCGATACAGGTTGGGGCTCTTGAACTGCGGGTCGTAGTGGCGCTTGTACGAGTAGACGTAGTCTTGCGCGGTCAATTCGCGGCGTGCGCCTTTGAATGCCGGGTCGTCGGCGAAGTAGGTGCCGGGCTTGATGCGCACGGTGAAGCGCTTGAAGTCGGCCGAGATCTCGGGCAGCGCTTCGGCGGTGTTGGGTCGCATGGTGAATGGCCGGGCGAGGAAGTCGAACCGCAGCGGCGCCTCGAAGATGCCGGCCGTCACCACGCGCGAATACAGGTCGCTGATCTGCGCCGGGTCGAAGCCGGTCTCGGCGATGGGGAAGGCGAAGCGCAGCACCTTCTGACCGGCCGGCGGCACAGAGCCGGCCTGGGCCGAGGCCTCGGGCTGCGGCGCCAGCCACGCCGACAGCGTGACGATGCACACCGGAATCACACGCTGCCATCGCATTGCATTCACTCCTGATCCAGACCCCGGCAGTCTAGGGGCTGGCCGCGGCCGCAACATCGTGCAATGCCCGAGCGCGGTGCAGGGCAAACGCGGTGCCGTGCCCGCCCGGGCGCCGCTTAGACTCCGGCCGACGTTGGCAATGCCAGCAACGTCTGCCACCCCACCGCCCCCGGCGCGCAAGCGCGAACCCCGCCCCTTCATGGCCGCCTACCTGATCCGCCGCCTGTGGCAAATGATCCCGACGCTGATCGGCGTGGTGCTGCTGGTGTTCTTCCTGTTCAAGTACTTCGGCGGCGACCCGGCGGAAATCCTCGGCGGCCTGAACGCCACGCCCGAGCAGATCCAGGCGATCCGCGACCAGCTCGGCCTGAACCAGCCGGTGTGGGAGCAGCTCGCGATCTTCTTCAAACAGATCGTGACCTTCGAGTGGGGCAAGAGCTGGGCTACGAACGAGTCGGTCGCCAACCTGTTCCTGACGCGGCTGCCGGCCACGCTGACGGTGATGGTGCCCATCCTGCTGCTCGACGTGCTGCTGGCTATTCCCTTCGCGATGGCCGTGGCCTACGTGCGCGGCTCGCTCACCGACCGCAGCATCATGGTCATCAGCACCGTGGCGCTGTCGATCTCGTTCCTGGTCTACGTGATCGTCGGCCAATACGTGTTCGCGTTCCAGCTCGGCTGGTTCCCGGTGCAGGGCTGGAGCGACAGCTTCTGGACCAATCTGGCCGTCTACACGCCGCTGCCGGTGCTGCTGGCGGTGTTGGTGGGGCTGGCGCCGCAGATGCGGCTGTACCGCACCTTCTTCCTCGACGAGATCGGGCAAGACTACGTGCGCACCGCACGCGCCAAGGGCCTGACCGAAAACACCATCCTGATGAAGCACGTGCTGCGCAACGCGCTGATCCCGATCTTGACCAACGTGGCGGTGGCGCTGCCGGGCATCTTCGTCGGCTCGTTCCTGATCGAGACATTCTTCTCCATCCCCGGCCTGGGGCGCGAGGTGCTGCTGGCGGTGAACCGGAGTGACTATCCGGTCATCCAGGCGGTGACGATCTACATCGCGGTGATCACGATGCTGGTGAACCTGGCGACGGATGTGCTCTACAAGCTCGCAGATCCGCGGGTGGTGTTGAAGTGACGGGCGCTTTTCTGTCGCTGTCTTGCGCGGGCCATGCGCGGCGGGTGGGCGACTCCGCTCATGCCCGGGCGGTGCGATCTCGCTCCACGCTTTTCTAGCGTTGAACGCATGAGCACGGTAGCGTCTTCGGTGAACTTGCTGACGAGCTCTAGCTCATCCAGCGGCGTCTGGAGCGCCGCCTGGAAGCGCTTCAAGTCCGACAAGGTCGGCATGGTGTCGCTGGCCATCGTCGGCGCGTTCTTGGTGCTCATCATCGCGGCGGGCCTGGGCCTGGTGGCGGCGAACTGGCAGCGTGAAGTGGGCGTGCCCAACGCGCCGCCCACCTTCATGGGCCCGGCCGCCAAAACCGAAGCTGCCGCCATCGCCGTTCCCACCGGGCCCAACGTCGACATCTCGGCAATCGACCCTCTGGCGCCACGCTACAAGGAATGGGACGAACGCGCCGCCACCTACAAGACGGTCGACACCATCAAGCGCGAGACGCTGCCCTTCGGCGCCGACCGGCTGGGCCGCGACGTGCTCGCCAAGGCGATCAAAGGGGCCGAGATTTCGATCATGGTCGGCGTTCTCGCGGCCGTGGTCGCCACGCTGATCGGCACCGTGCTGGGCGCCATCGGCGGCTTCTTCGGCGGCAAGGTGGGCGACTTGCTGGAGTGGGTCTACAACGTGTTCACGTCGATCCCGGGCATCTTGCTGATCTTCACGTTTGCGGCGGTGCTGAACCGGGCCGACGCGATCATCCCCAAGGGCATCTGGAGCATCGTCATCATCCTCGGCCTCACCGGCTGGACCGGCATCTACCGGCTGGTGCGGGCGGAGTTCATCAAGCACAGCGTGCGCGAGTACGTGCGTGCGGCCGAGGCGATCGGCGCCAGCACCTTCTCGCGCATGTTCCGCCACATCCTGCCCAACGTGAGCCACGTGGCGCTGGTGCAGTTGTCGATCCACGTCGTCGGCTTCATCAAGGCCGAGGTGATCCTGAGCTACCTCGGCCTGGGCGTCGCGGTGGACCAGGTGAGCTGGGGCACGATGCTGGCCGAGGCGCAGAGCGAGCTGATCCTGGGCCACTGGTGGCAGTTGGCCGCGGCCACGCTGTTCATGGCGGTGTTCGTGACGGCGTTTTCGCTTTTCACCGATGCGCTGCGCGATGCGCTCGATCCGAAGTTGCGGGGGTTGGAGTGATGAGCGCCGACACGCTGTTGTCGATCAAGGATTTGCGCGTGTCGTTTCGCATCGGCACGAGCGGCGGCGTGATGCAGCGCGTGCAGGCCGTCGGCCGGGGCGAGGGCACGAACGCAGTCGGCGTCAGCTTCGACGTGCCACAGAACAGCACGGTCGCGCTGGTCGGCGAGTCGGGCTCGGGCAAGAGCGTCACGGCGATGTCGATCCTGAACCTGCTGCCCGACAACGCCGAGCGCCAGGGCGCGATCAGCTTCCAGGGCCGCGACATGCTGGCCACCCCGCTGCCCGAGTTGCAGAAGCTGCGTGGCAAGGACATCGCGTGCGTCTTCCAGGACCCGATGACCTCGCTGAACCCGGTGTTCACGGTCGGCCAGCAGATTTGCGAGCCCTTGATCAAACACCTCGGCCTCGGCAAGCGCCAGGCCTGGGAGCGCGCCGAGGCGCTGCTGAACGAGGTCGGCATGCCCGAGCCGAAGCGGCGGCTCGACGCACACCCGCACGAGTTGTCGGGCGGCCAGCAGCAGCGCGTGATGATCGCGATGGCGCTGGCGTGCGAGCCCAAGCTGCTGATCGCCGACGAGCCGACCACCGCGCTCGACGTGACGATCCAGCGCCAGATCCTGGAGCTGCTCGCCAAGCTGAAGGAGCAGCACCGCATGAGCATGCTGTTCATCAGCCACGACCTCGGCGTGGTGGGCGAGATTGCCGACCACGTGGTGGTGATGCGCCAGGGCACGGTGCGCGAGCAGGGGCCGGTGGCGCGCATCTTTGCGAGCCCGCAAGACGCCTACACGCAGGCGCTGCTGGCGTGCCGGCCGACGCTGGCGCAGCGCACGCCGCGGCTGCGCGTGATCGACGACCACATTTCGGGGCGCGATGCGTCGGCCGTGGGCAAACCAAAGGACCCGAACGCGCCGGTGGTGATCGAGGCCAGCGCGTTGACCAAGAGCTTCTGGATTCGCAGTGGCGTGTTCGGCCGGCGCGAGTTCAAGGCCGTCAAGGGCGCGACCTTCAAACTCAAGCGCGGCCACACGCTGGGCGTGGTCGGCGAGTCGGGCTCGGGCAAGACGACGATGGGCCTGACGCTGCTGCGCCTGCACGAGCCCAGCGGCGGCCCGGTCGGCGGCACGGTGATGTTCGACGGGCGCGACCTGCTGGCACTGTCGCGCAGCGACATGATGGCGATGCGCCGGCGCATCCAGGTCGTGTTCCAGAACCCGTACGCGTCGCTCAACCCGCGCTTCACCGTCGGCCAGACGCTGATCGAGCCGATGACGATCCACCGCATCGGCGCGAGCGATGCCGACCGCGAGGCACGCGCGCGCGCCCTGCTCGCCAAGGTCGGCCTGACTGACGAGGCGATGCACAAGTACCCGCACGAATTTTCCGGTGGCCAGCGCCAGCGCGTGGCCATCGCGCGCTGCCTGACGCTGGACCCCGAGGTGCTGGTGCTCGACGAAGCGGTGAGCGCGCTCGACGTGAGCGTGCAGGCGCAGGTGCTGAACCTGCTCAAGGACCTGCAGGACGAACTCGGCCTGGCCTACGTCTGCATCAGCCACGACCTCGCCGTGGTGCGCTTCATGGCCGACGAGGTCATGGTGATGAAGGACGGCGAGGTGGTCGAGCAGGCCGGCGTGGAGCAGATCCTGGACGCGCCGCAGCAGGAGTACACGCGGCGCTTGCTGGGGGCGATTCCGCGGGGGTATCGGCCGGCCGGCTGATCGCCGTGCCGCGGGGCCAACGCGTGACCGCCAGACCGTGATGGCGGCCTGACTACAATCCGCCTCGTTGGTGCCCGTGCCGGCTCGTCTGCCGGCACAGTTAAACGGGAAGCAGAAGGACGACGCCGCGCATGCGGCCGACCCCGAATCTGCGCTGCCCCCGCAACGGTACGGCGGACGATGGTCCTGAAGGCTTCACAGCCCGACGACATCGGTCCTTGCGCAACACCACTGGAAGCGAGGCGCTTCTGGGAAGGTCGCAAGGGCAGGTCCGCCAGCCCGGATACCGGCCAACAGGGGGTGCTGCGCATAGCGTGGCGCCGAACGTCATGGGCCCGCGGGGAACCGGGCACCGACCCTTGTTCGTTGGGATTTCCTCATGTCGATTCGATCCTTCCCGGCTCGCCGCTGCGGCGCCGCCGTGCTTGCCGTTCTGGCAACGTCGTTCTCCTTTTTCACGTCACTCAATTCCTCTGCGCAACCCGCCACCCTCGCGCCGGTCGTCGTCACCGGCAGCCGCGAGCCGCTGCCGCTCAACCGGCTGGTCGGCGACATCACCGTCATCGACGAGCAGCGCATCCGCGCGTCCAGCGCCGACTCGCTGGAGACGCTGCTGAGCCGAACCGGCGGCATCCAGTTGTCGCGCACCGGCGGGCCGGGGCAGACGGCCGGCGTCTTCTTGCGCGGCAGCAGCGCCAGCAGCGTGGTGGTGCTGATCGACGGCGTGCGCATCGGCTCGGCCACGGTGGGGCAGGTCGACCTGTCGAGCCTGAGCCTGGCCTCGATCGAGCGCATCGAGATCCTGCGCGGCCCGGGCTCCAGCCTGTACGGCTCCGACGCCATCGGCGGCGTGGTGCAGATCATCACGCGGCGCGGCGAGGGCCCGCTCAACGTCGCAGCGCATCTTGCCGTCGGGCAGCTGAAGTCGAGCGAGGCCGACGTGTCGGTGAGCGGCGCCACCGGCACCAAGAACAGCGGCTGGGACTACGCCGCCGCCCTTGGCCGCGAGGCGAGCGACGGCGTCTCCGCGCTGCGCCCGGGCGACGCCTTCGGCAACTTCAACCCCGACCGCGACGGCTTCACGCGCACGCACGCGAGCCTGCGCGGCGGCTACACGATTGCCGAGGGGCAGCGCATCGGCGCCAGCCACCAGCAGGGCCGCACGCGCGCGCAGTTCGACGGCTCGGAGTTTCTGCCGCCGACGTTTGCGCAGAACGCCGCGCCCGACTTCCGCAGCGTGCTCGACACGCGCGTGACGGCGCTCGACTACCGCGCGAGCTACTCGCCGCAGTGGACGACCTCGCTGCAACTCTCGAACCAGCTCGACGATCTGGTGAGTGGCGCCAACGCGCCAAACACCTTCAAGACCGAGCGCCGGCAGCTCACGTGGCAGAACGCGTGGACGGTGAGCGTGGGGCAGCAGATCGTCGGCGCGGTCGAGCGGCTCGATGAAGAGGTCGAGAGCTCGTCGTTCGCCAGCGGCCAGAAGCGCGACAACACCGCGCTCGTGCTGGGCTACACCGGCGCGTTCGGCGAGGCTGCCGCGCACAAGCTGCAGGCCGACGTGCGCCACGACCGCAACTCGGTCTATGGCAGCGTCAACACCGGCAAGCTCGGTTGGGCTTTCGATGTGGCGCCCGGCCTGACGGTGCGCGCTGTGGCCGGCACTGCATTCCGCGGCGCGACCTTCAACGACCTGTACTTCCCCGGCTACGGCGTGACCACCGTGCGGCCCGAACGTTCGCGCAGCATCGAGTTCGGCGTGCAGTGGCGCGATGCAGACCAGCACGCCTCGGCCACGCTCTACCGCAACCGCGTGCGCGACCTGATCGGCTACCAGCCCGACCGCACGTTCTGCCCGCCCGACCCGGTCTACAAGTTCGGCTGCGCCGGCAACGTGAGCCGTGCCGCGCTGAAGGGCGCCACGTTCACGGCCGGCCAGCGTTTCATCAACACCGGCTTCGGCGACGTGGGCGTGCGTGGCAGCCTGGACTTTCTGGATGCGAAGGACAGCAACACCGGCCAGCGCCTGGTGCGCCGCGCCGCGCACCAGGCCAGCGCGGTGGCCGACTGGGCGCGCGGCCCGTGGGGCGTGGACGCCACGCTCACCACCGTCGGCGCGCGGCCCGAAGGCGGCACCCGGCTGGGCGCCTACGAAACGCTGGACTTGCAGCTGCGCTACCGTGTCAGCACGGCCTTGCAGATCGAAACCCGGCTCCTCAATGCGCTCGACCGCGACTACCAACCGGCGCGCGACTACCAATCGGTGGGTCGCCAGGCGTGGCTGGGTGTGCGCTACCAGGGCGCCGGACTGTGACGACGAGAGCTTGACGTGAGCCGGCGTGGGCTGATTCGGCGCGTCTGGCCCGCAGCGCTTCTGGCGGCGCTGGCCGTGCCGGTGACGGTGACCGCACAGCCCACCGCGTCGGCTGTCGATCGCAGCCTCGCCCTGCAACGCGCCGCGCCGCCCGCGCGCATCGTCTCGCTGCTGCCGTCGCTGACTGAAAGCGTCTGCGCGCTCGGCGGCTGCGCACGGCTGGTCGGCACCGACCGCTTCTCGAACTCGCCCGCAGCGGTGCTCGCGTTGCCCAAGCTCGGCGGGCTGGACGACGCGCAGGTCGAGCGCATCGTGCTGCTCCAACCCGACCTGGTGCTGGCCACGCCGGGCGCGCGTGTGGTTGCGCGGCTCGAAGCCTTGGGCGTGCCGGTGCTGGCGCTCGACTCGCGCAACCTGGCCGAGGTGCAGCACTCGCTCGTCGTGCTGGCGCGCGTGCTCGGCACGCCCGACGCGGCGGCTGCGGTTTCGGCACGCATCGAGCGCGAGATGCAGGCAGCGGCTGCGCGCGTGCCCGCAGCGCTGCGCGGCAAGCGCGTGTACTTCGAGGTCGACCCGACGCCGCACGCGGCCGGTGCCGCGTCGTTCATCGGCGAGACGCTGGCTCGGCTCGGCCTTTCCAACATCGCGCCGGCCGAGCTCGGCCCGTTCCCGCGCCTGAACCCCGAGTTCGTGCTGCGAGCGCAGCCCGACATCGTGATGACCACCCGCCGCGGGCTCGACGACATGGCGAGCCGCCCCGGCTGGAGCGCGTTGCGCGCCTTGCAGCAGCGGCGCCATTGCGGCTTCGAGGTCGAAGCGTATGAAGTGCTGGTGCGGCCCGGGCCGCGCATGGGCGAGGCCGCGCTGACGCTGGCCGACTGCCTGGCTCGACTGGGTGCGATGCCGTGACGCGCTCGACGCGCCAGCCCGACTCGGTGGCGACCCCAGCGTCTGTCACGCCGGCTGCCGCGCTCGCGACGGTCGCGCTGCCGGTTGCCGGTGGCGCGCTCGACCGCGCACGCCGACGGCGGTTGCTGATCGGCTTGGCACTCGCAAGCGGCGTGCTGTTGCTCGCTGGCCTGGCTGCGGGCAGCGAGGGCTGGTCGCTCGATGCGCTGCGCTGGTCGGCCGGGCCGGAGGCGCAGCTCATTGTCGGCCAGGTGCGCGCGCCGCGCACGCTGGGCGCATGGCTCGTCGGCGCGCTGCTGGGGCTGGCCGGCGCGCTGGCGCAGGGGCTGTTTCGCAACCCGTTGGCCGACCCGTTTCTGCTCGGCTCGGCGGCCGGCGCGTCGCTCGCCGTGGTGGTGGTGCTGGCGGCAGGTGGCGCGGGCATCGGGCAAGGCAGCCTGCAGGGTGGCGCGCAGGCCGTGATGCAGTTCGGCCTCGTCGGCGCGGCGTTCGCGGGCGCGCTGGCGGGCGTGTTCCTCACGCTCGCGCTGGCGCGCGGCGCCGAGCACACCACGCGGCTGCTGCTGGCCGGCGTGGTGGTGGGCGTGGTGCTGTCGGCGTTGAGCGACGTGCTCACCACCGCCGCGCCGGACGCGCTGCGCGGCAAGCAGGCCTTCATGCTCGGCAGCACCAGCTTTCTGGGTTGGGGCAGTGTGGTGCTGCTGGCCGCCGGGCTGATGCTGACGCTGCCGCCAGCCTGGCGCCTGGCGCGCGCGCTGGACGCACTCACGCTCGGCGAAGACAGCGCGCGCAGCCTGGGCCTGGCGCTGTCGCGCTGGCGCACGCTGCTGGTGGCGCTGCTGGCGCTGGCCACCGGGCTGGCGGTGTCGCAGGCCGGGTTGGTGGCGTTCGTCGGGCTGGTCGCACCGCACTTGGTGCGTCGGTTTGCGCCGGCGCCGAACGGCTTCACGCTGGTGGCCAGCGCCGCGGCCGGCGGCACCTTGCTGCTGGCGGCCGACGTGCTGGCGCGCAGCGTGGTCGCGCCACAGGAGTTGCCGGTCGGTGTGCTGACGGCGCTGCTGGGTGGTGGCTACCTGTTGTGGCTGCTGAGGAAATGACCCAACCTCGAAGCAGCATCGCTGCTCCCCAAGGGTCACAAGGGGGCGCCGCCAGCGGCCCGGCAGAGCCGGATCCGCAGCGTCCGCTTGATCCTGCCACATCCTTGCTCGCCAAAGCGCTGACGGTCTCGCTCGCCGGCGCGCCGGTGCTGCACGACGTGTCTGTGCAGTTCGGCACCGGATGGACGGCGATCGTCGGGCCCAACGGCGCGGGCAAGTCCACCTTGCTGCGTGCGCTGGCGGGGCTGGTGCCGCTCCGGCAGGGAGCGGTGCATCTGGACGGCCGCCCGCTCGGCACCTGGACCGCACGCGAGCGCGGCCAGCGCGTCGCCTGGCTGGCGCAGCAGGCCGAGGCCACCGGCGAGCTGACCGTGCGCGACGTGGTGCGCCTGGGCCGGCTGCCGCACCGCGGCCTGTTCGGCGCCATCACCGCGGCCGACGAGGCCATCGTCGACGACGCGATGCACGCCTGCGAGTGCAGCGCGTGGCAGCACCGGCGGCTGAGTGAACTTTCAGGTGGCGAACGCCAGCGCGCGTTGCTCGCGAGAGCACTGGCGGTGCAGGCGCCGGTGCTGCTGCTCGACGAACCCACCACCCACCTCGACCCGCCACACCAGATGGCCGTGGTGCGCCTGCTGCGCCGCCTGTCGCGCACGCACACGGTGGTGACGGTGCTGCACGACCTGTCGCTGGCGCTGCAGGCGGATCGGCTGCTGCTGATGGACCGCGGCCGCGTGGTGGGCGAGGGCGCGCACGACGACCCACGGCTGCACGCTGCGCTCTCGGCGCTGTTCGGCAACGCGCTGCGCATCGTGCAGATCCCTGCACCGGCCGATGCCACCCCCGACATGCGCACCCAAGCGCGCTTCACGGCCATGCCCGACGTGGACTGGCGCGACGACCATGAGCGTCGCTGACCTCGACGCCGCCGCGACGGCCGCACCCACCGAGATCACGGCGACCGAAACCCCAGCCGAGCGCCAGCCCGGTCAGGGCCGGTACGTGGCCGCGGTGATGAACTGCCCGAACGCCTCGCACCACACGATCACTGCGCGGTAGCGCGCCACGTCGATGCCCTCGGGCACCGGCACCACGAAGTTCTCGAACGTCTTCACGTCGCCGACCCGCACCATGCTCGCCTTCAGCCGCGCAAAGTCGGCTTCGGTCTCGACGAACTCGGGCGACAGGTACAGCTTGTAGTCGGGCCCCGGCGCGAGCCGGCCCATCAGCGTGACGCTGCGCGGGCCGACCGAGACCGTGCCCTCGCCCCAGTGCAGCAGGTCGCTGTCTTGCAGCTCGCGCTTGAACGTGCCGGTGAAGGTGGCGGTGCCGGCTTGCGCCTTCACCTCGGCCACCGATGGCGCTGCCGGCGCGGTGAGGATGGGCAGGGCATAGATGCCGAGCGCAAAGCCCAAGCCCACCCCGAGCACGCCGGCCAAGGTGTGCGTGGCGATCAAGCGTGGTGTCTTCATGGTGGTCTCTCGTTCGAGCGGCGCCGATTCTTACGGTTGAGCGTCGCCGCTGGCGAGACGCCGCAGCGCAGGCCGGGTTGCTAGCGCCGCTCCGGCGGCAACCCGCCGACCGCTGCCACCAGCGCGGCCTGTGCTGCGGCGTCCACCGGCCGGTGCTTGACCGCGGTGACCGCCGGGTGCCGTGCCAGGTGGTTGCCACCCTTCCAGTCGGTAACGGGCCGCACCGGCCGCGGTGCAAAGCCGCCGCCGCAATTGGGGCAGACGTTGTCCAGCACCTCGCTCGCGCAGGTGGCGCAGAAGGTGCACTCGAAGCTGCAGATGCGCGCCTCTGGCGACGCCGGGGGCAGCAGCTTGTTGCAGTGTTCGCAGCTGGGGCGGAGTTCGAGCATGTTCGGTCCCGGTTGTTGAGGTCGGCGCGCGGCCCTTCGTGCCGAGCTTGCGGCGGGTTTGGCCGATGGCAGTGGCAAATGGTAGCGCCGCCCTGGTGCACACTGACGCCGGTCGCGCAGAAGCCGCCCCCTGATTCGCAACAGACACGACAGACATCAAGCGCCGCCAAGGAACCACCGATGGATATCGAAACGCCTGCCAGCGTCGTCACCCCCGCGCCGGCCCGGCTGCGCCACTACGACGAGCTGCCCGGCCCGCGCGCCTACCCCATCGTCGGCAACGCGCTGCAGCTCGACAGCCGCACGCCGCACCTGCAAATGCAGCGCTGGTGCGACGAGTACGGCCCGATCTACCGCATGCGCATCGGCAAGCGGCGCGCGATGGTGATCGGCGACCACGCCCTCGTCGCCCAGGTTCTGCGCGACCGGCCCGAGGGCTTTCGCCGAACCACCTCGCTGGAGAGAATCTGGGCCGAGATGGGCATGCCGCTGGGCCTCTTCGCCGTCAACGGCGAGGTCTGGAAGCGCCAGCGCCGCATGGTGATGGCCGGCTTCGACCCGGCACACGTGAAGCGCTACTTCCCCGCACTCCAGCAGGTGGCCGCCGCGCTGGCGCGCCGTTGGCAGAAGGCCGCGCAGCAAGGCCAGGCGATCGACCTGCAGGCCGACCTGATGCGCTACACGGTGGACACCATCGCGGGCCTGGCCTTCGGTGCCGAGGTCAACACGCTGGAGACCGAAGGCAACGTGCTGCAGCACCACCTCGACAAGATCTTCCCGGCACTGAACCGGCGGCTGCTGTCGCCGCTACCGACCTGGCGCTGGTGGCGCAGCGCGGCCGACCGCGAACTCGAACTCGGCGTGGCCGAGGTGAACCGGGCGGTCGCCGGCTTCATCGCCCAAGCCCGCTCGCGCATGGCGGCCGAACCGAACCGCCGCGAGCGGCCCGAGAACCTGCTCGAAGCCATGCTCGCCGCAGCCGACGCGCCCGGCAGCGGCATCGACGACGAACAGGTCAGCGGCAACGTGCTGACGATGCTGCTGGCCGGCGAGGACACCACCGCCAACACCATCGCCTGGATGATCCACCTGCTGTGGCGCCACCCGGCCGCGCTTGAGCGCGCGCGCGCCGAGGTGCGCGCCGTCGTGGCCGACCCGGCCTGCCCGGGCTGGGACGAGATCGCCAAGCTCGACTTCATCGAGGCCTGTGCGCACGAGACGATGCGCCTCAAACCCGTGGCGCCGCTGCTGGTGGTGCAGGCGCTGGGTGACACGACACTGGCCGACGTTCAGGTCCCCAAGGGAATGGTGGTGACCACGGTGATGCGGCGTGACAGCGTGAGCGACCAGCACGTGCCGCGCGCTGCTGCCTTCGAGCCCGAGCGCTGGCTGGGCGCTGGGTCTGGCGCTGGGTCTGGCGCTGGCGCTGGCGAAGGCAGCGTGGCCGCGGTGGCAGGGTCGGCGCGGCGCATCTCGATGCCCTTCGGCGCCGGCCCGCGCATCTGCCCGGGGCGCTATCTGGCGCTGCTCGAGATGAAGATGGCGATGGCCACGCTGCTCGGCCGCTTCGAGGTGCAAAGCGTGGACACGCCCGACGGCCAGATCGCACAAGAGAAGCTCGCCTTCGCGATGGCCCCGGTCGGGCTGACGATGCGGCTGCGTGCGCATCCGCGCTGAAGCAGCGCGAAAGGGCTGCCAGAACGAACCCGATGCGCTACCGCAACGGGTACACGCGGTCCAGCACCGCATCGAAAGGGAACGCGTCGCCTGGGTCCACCTTGCGCCGCTGCGTTCGGTCGCACGGCATCATGGCGCGGTCGAGGTCGGAGTGGCGCACCACGCCGCTGCGCTTGATGCCGTGGCGCTGCCGCAATTCGCCCAGCAGATTTACCAACGCCGCAAGCTGCGCTTCGGGGAACGGGTCCCGCCCATCGCCGTCGTTGACCAGCTCGATCGCGATCGAGCGGCCGCTGAAGCCGAACACGTGGTGCGCCACCTGGCCCTCGGGCACGCTCGCGCGCGCGGTGCCGTCGCGGTCGATCATGTGGTGGATGCCGAGCGTCGGGTGCGCCTCGATGTGGCGCAGGTTGTCTTCGAGCGTCCCCGCCGCCACCCAGACGGGCAAGCCGGTCTTCGCGTCGCAGGTCGGGCCGCCGGTGGAGTGGATCACCACCATGTCGATTGGCTGCGTGCGGGGCGAACCGGTGGTGCGGGCGTGGGCGTCGCTCGTCACTACCAACGCGACGGTCGCAAGAACCGTCGCAAGAACAACGACGATGGCCCGTGACGACACGTCCGCAACCGGGAACGCTGTCACTTGATTGAGTCGTGTATCTGCTGCGACATGCGCTTGGAGATCTCGCCGACCCCGGTCTCGAAGGCGTTGCGGACCGACTCCAGGCTGGACATCACGGTATCGAAATCAGCGTACGAGAAGCGCTTGTCGGCCAGGATCGCCCAAGACTTGTCCTTGCGCGCATCGACTCCGTAGTAGACAGCCTCATCGTAGAGGTAGTCGCTGTGACCCTTGATGAACAGCGTACCGACGGTGTTCACGCGCGGCAGGTAGCCGTGCGCGGTGACTGGCGAGCTCAGGCCCACCTCCGTGAACCTCACGTGCAGCACGGCGTCTGCTTGAGCGACCACTTTCTCGTAGTCGACGTTGTCGAGATCGTCTGCGGGTCGCTGGATGCCGTCGAGCACCTGAACCTGATAGCCGTGCCCTCTGAGCGCACTGGCGACACCGTCGGACAACGCCATGCCCAGTTGCTGGCGCACCGGCAGCATTCGCTCATTGAACAAGACCCCCTTGGCCTTGCTGTCGAAATGAGTGAAAACCGACGTGATCGGAATCAGCGCCGTCAATGCGCTGGTGTGCGCAAAGCTGAATTGAGGTGGGTTGGTGGCCGGGACGATGGCGATGCTGCGAATGACCGGCTTGGGCCCGGCCGGCTTGGGTGTCCCAGCGCAGGCGGTCAGCACCAAAAGGCTTGCCAGCGAGACCATCAACTTGAACATGGGTGCTCCGTCTTGTGTCCGTGAAGTTTGATTGGTGGCCGACCGGCGCTGGATGTCGGTAGAGCCGCGCGGCGAACTGCGGCGAATTGCCGGTTGGCTGCGCAAGGATACGCGGACGCCCCACGCAGAGGGACTCGCGTGCTTCGCCGACGCACGCCCGGCATTTCTGTCCCCAAGGTTTGCGACACGCCCACCCCGCGCCGGCAAGCAATGGGTGCAGACGCGCAGCACGCCTGTCTCGACAATCGTTCGCTCTGTTCAATGAAGGAGCGAAACATGAAGCATGCCACTCAACGGTGGTTGCGCGGCGCGGTGGTCGCGCTGGTCCAGGTCGCGGCGCTGCAGTCGGCGGCGCTGCGCGCACAAGAGAACGGCCCGCCGGTCTTGCCACCGGCCGTGCAACGCGAGGTCTACGAGCAAGCGACGAGCGAGTTCCGCGCGCAACGCTACGCCGCGGCCTATGGCCGCTTTGCTCGGCTGGCCGACTCGGGCCACGTGCCGTCGGCCTGCATTGCGCTGCTGATGGTGCGCGACGGGCAGGTGCTGTTCCGCAACCAGTGGTACGCAACGCCGGACCAGCTGCGCCGCTGGAGCGCGCTGACGGTGCAGGCTGCGCGCCAGCCGCTGGTGATGCGCGATGGCGATGCTTGAACGCGCCTCGCCTCCGACCGCCCGGGACCCCCGCCACGCCTCACCCCGCACAGGAGCCCAGACCATGACGCCATTGCCTGTTCCATCCGCTTCGGCCCTCTCGGCCAGTTCGGCCAGTTCATCCCCACCCCGGCGCCCACGGGTGGCGCTGGTGCTGGGCAGCGGCGGGGTGCGCAGCATCGCCGCGGTCGGCATCGTCGACCGGCTCGCGGTCGAGGGCATTCGCCCCGACCTGGTGGTCGGCTGCAGCTCGGGCGCGCTGTTCGGCGCCACCATCGCGATGGGCATGCCGGCCGACAAGGCGCTTCAAGCCGCCACCACGCTGTGGTCGGCCGAGCTGACGCAGCAGCCCCGCTGGCGCGCGTACCCGCAGATCGTGGCACCCAAGCTGGCCGGCTTCGATGCCGACTTTGCGCTGCGCGACAACCGCCTCATCGCCGAGCGGCTGGACAGCGCCTTCGGCGACCTTCGCCTGGAGGACCTGCGCACGCCACTGCGCGTGGCCGCCACCGATGCGCAGAGCGGCGAGCCGGTGGTGCTGACGAAAGGCCCGCTGACGCGCGCGCTGCTGGCCAGCATGGCCGTGCCGTTCATCTTCCCGAGCGTCGAGGTCGATGGCCGGCGGCTGGTGGACGGCGTGATCTCGGACCCGCTGCCGGTGGGCGCCGCGCAAGACGCCGACCTGGTGATCGCACTCGGCTTCGACGGCGCCATGCCGCGCCGCGTGGACCGCGCGTCGCGCCTGGCGGCGCAGGCCACCACCTCGCTCATCAACAACCTGATGCACGCGCGGCTGGCGGCGGCGCGGGCGCGCGGGCAGCGCATCGTGAGCCTGGAGCTGGGGCTGGAGCGCAAGGTCGGCCTGTGGGAGACGGCGGCGCTGCCGTACCTGTTCGAAGCCGGCCGGCGCGCGGCGGCCTTGCAGTTGCCGCGCATCCTGCACCTGCTGCATGACACGGCGCAGGCGCGGGCAGCCTGAGGTGATGTGAGCCGGCGCGAGACGGCGGCGCTGCGCCTCGCGCGCCGATGCGCGCGGCGCACTGCGTTGCGTTGTCGGCAGTCAATCGGCATCGGTCGCATCGGTCGGTTGACGATGCAGGGCCAAAGGCCTACGGTCGAAGACTGAACCGAGACCCTGCCATGACGACCGCCCCCGACTCCGACCCCGCCCTTCACGCAGCAGCCACCTCGCCGATACCGGCGCCGCAGCAGACGGCGCAGCCCCTGCTGCTGCCGATCGCCGTCGCGATCGTCGAAGACGAGCCCGAGGTGCGCCTGCGCTTTGAAGACGCGGTGCGCGCGCACCCGCGGCTGTCGTGGCAGTTCTCGGCCGGCAACGTGGCCGACGCGATCGCACTCAGCGCGCAGCGCCCGGCCAACGTGTACCTGGTGGATTTGGGCCTGCCCGACCGCGACGGGCGCGACTTCATCCGCTGGCTGGTGCAGCAGCAACCCGAGGCGCTGCCGATGGTGGTGACGGTGTTCGGCGACGACGAACACGTGCTGACGAGTCTGGAGGCCGGCGCGATGGGCTACCTGCTGAAGGACGCGCCGGCAAGCGAGATTGCGCTGCGCATCGTCGAGCTGCACGAGGGCGGCTCGCCGATCAGCCCGTCGGTGGCGCGCTCGGTGATCCGCCGCTTTGCCAAGGCGCCGCCGGGCGTGCCCATGGTGGACGACAACCCGCTGAGCCAACGCGAGCTGGAAGTGCTGCGCCTGATCGAAAAGGGCATGACCTACGACGAAGTGGCGCAGGTGCTGGAGCTGTCGTGGCACACCGTCACCGCGTACCTGCGCCGCGTGTACCGCAAGCTGCAGGTGCATTCGCGCGGCGAGGCGGTGTTCGAGGCGCGCCAGCGCGGCATTCTGTAGGTGCGTCGTGTGAGCGTGCGCAGCGGGCCGCAGAGTTTGAGTCAGCGCGTGGGCTCGCCCGTTGCCGAGCTTTGTCGCTGGTGCGGCCAGCGCCTCTGGCCTGGCGGGGCCGCTGCGCTCGTTGCGCTGCTGTGCCTTGCGGCGGCGACGGTGCTGGTCCGCGCCCAGCCCGCAGCGCCCGGGGCCGAGCAGCACGTCGTGCGCATCGCCAACGCGACGCTGCACGACCTGGACCGTGGCACGACCGACACGCTGACCGAGCTGCCCGCGCGCCGCCTGCTCGTACCGCGCGACTTTCGGCGCTTCCGGCTCGAAGCGACGTTCGATCTGCCGTCCCGCTCGGTCGCGCCGCTGTGGGCGCTGTACCACCGCCAGCTCAGCGACGGCGCGCGCGTGCGCATCAACGGTGTGGTCGTCGGCGACGTGCCGACCTCGACCGCCGACACCGCGGTGCTCAACGTGCGGCCCTTCATGTTCATCGTGCCGGTGGAGCTGCTGCGCATTGGGGCCAACCGGCTCGAGATGGAATGGGCCACGCACGACTCGATTCAGCACATCGCCGCCGCATTCGTCGGCCCGGCCGACGTGGTTCGCACGCATTACGAGCGGCGCTTCTTCTGGCAGAACACGATGGCGCAGGTGGGGCTCGACTTTGCGCTCGTCAACGCAGCGATCCTGATGGGCATTTTTGCGCTGCGCCGCCACGAAGCGCGTTACCTGCTGATGGGGCTGACGGCGCTGAGCTGGGCCAACGTGTGCTTTGCTTACCTGCTGCCGCCGATGCCGGCGGCGCTGCTGCCGTACTGGCACCTCGTGCGGCTGACCGGCATTGCCGGCGTGGCCGGCTGTTGCTGGGCCGTGCTGTGGCTGGAGACGGCGCCGAGCCACCCGTTCTTCGGCCGTCTGTGCCTGGCCTGGGGCGCCGTCGGGCCGGCGTGGTACCTGCTCAACCTGTGGCTGTTCGACACCACCGACTCGAACGCCATTGAAGCGTACTGGGGCGGCACGATGGTGGCGCTGGGCCTGTACCCGATGCTGCGGCTGGCGCGTTCGCTGCTGCAGCGGTGGGCCTGGCGCCGCGGCGTCTTCCTGCTCGCCGCCGTTGCGGGCATGCTGGCGGGCAGCGCGGACCTGATGATGTCGGCCACCGGCACCGGCTTGTTCGGGTCGATCGGCTACTCGGCCCAGGCCACCTCGCCGCTGTGGTTCACCGCGATGGTGGCGGTGCTGGTGAAGGACTTCGCCGACTTTCTGGTGAACCAGCGCCAGCAGAACGAGCTGATGGCGCGCAAGCTCGCCGAACAGCAGGCGGCGCTGCAGCGCTTGCATCAACTCGACCAGCAGCGCCAGCGCGAACGCGCCGCGCTGCAAGAGCGCCAGCGCATCATGCAGGACATCCACGACGGGCTGGGCTCGCAGCTCGTGAGTTCGCTGGCGCTGAGCGAGCGCGGCGCGCTGAACGCGCAGCAAACGAGCGCGCTGCTGCGCGAATGCATCGACGACCTGCGCCTGGCCATCGACAGCCTGGCCGGCAGCGACGACAACTTTGCGGTGATGGCCGGCAACCTGCGCTTTCGCATGGAGCCGCGCCTGCGCGCCGCCGGCATCGTGCTGAAGTGGAACAGCGCTGCGCTGAATGCCTCGGCCGCCGTGCCGGCCGCGCACGCGCTGCCGCTGCTGCGCATCTTGCAAGAGAGCCTGAGCAACGCGCTGAAGCACTCGCGCGCCAGCGAGATCGTGGTGATGCTGCGCACCGACGAGGCCGGCCTGCACATCGGCGTCAGCGACAACGGCATCGGCTTCGACGCACCGTGCTTGCAGCAGGGCAAAGGCGTGAGCGGGATGGAAAAGCGCGCGCGGGGGATCGGGGCCGAATTGCAGATCGAGAGCGGGCCGGGCGCGGGGGGCACGCGTGTGCGGGTGAGTTTGCCGCTGGGGCGGCCGGCGGCCGAGGCCCCAGGAAATCACTACTCTGTCGCCAACACCCCGCCCGTATCCTGAGATCGGCGCGCAGTGCCGCCGCCCCCCAGGAGACCCGATGCTTCCCAAGACCCTCTTTCTCGGCGCCAGCCTCGCCGTCGCCGCCCTGGCGAGCGCTGCGGCCACCGCCCAGACCTTCCCCACCAAACCCATCCGCCTGGTCGTCACCTTCCCCGCCGCCGGCGCGCCCGACATCCTGGCGCGGCTGTTTGCCGAGAAGGCGCAGCTCGGCCAGCCGGTGGTGGTGGACAACAAGCCCGGCGCGGGCGGCAACATCGGCGCCGACATGGTGGCCAAGGCGCCGGCCGATGGCTACACGCTGGTGATGGGCACGGTGGGCACGCACTCGATCAACGGCGCGCTGTACAGCAAGATGCCCTACGACATGGTGAAGGACTTTGCGCCGGTCGCGCACGTGGCCTCGGCGCCGAACCTGCTGGTGGTCAACAACGACGTGCCAGTCAAGACGGTGGCCGAACTCATCACCTACATGAAGGCCAACCCGAACAAGCTGAGCTTCGGCTCGCCGGGCATCGGCACCTCGGTGCATGTGTCGGGCGAGTTGTTCAAGTCGCTCACCGGCACGCAGATGCAGCACGTGCCTTACAAGGGCCGGCAGTTCGCGATTCCCGATCTGGTGGGCGGGCAGATCCAGCTGATGTTCGACAACATGCCGTCGGCGCTGCCGATGGCCAAGGAGGGCAAGATCCGCGCGATCGCGCAGACCACCGCCAAGCGCTCGCCAGCGGCGCCCGACGTGCCGACCGTGGCCGAGACGGTGCCGGGCTTCGAAGCCACCACGTGGTTCGCGGTGTTCGCGCCGGCTGGCACGCCGCGCGACGTGGTGATGCGCGTCAACACCGAGTTGCAGCGCGTGTTCAAGCTGCCCGAGGTGGCCGACAAGCTCAAGACGCTCGGCCTGGAGCCGTGGATCTCCACGCCGGAGGAGCTGGCGAGCTACCAGGCGGCCGAGATCACGAAGTGGGCGAAGGTGGTGAAGGAGTCGGGCGCGAAAGCGGACTGAGCCGGGCCCGGGCTGGTCGGCCGGACTTGTCGGCAAGGCCTGCTGGCGGGGCTTGCCAGCAGCACTTGTCGGCCGATCGAAGGCCGAGGCACACTGGCAGCTTCCCGCTTCATCACGAAAGGCGCCGCCATGGCCAAGCTCTTCATCAACGGCCAGTGGGTCGCCGCCACGCGCGGCGAGACGCTGCCCGTCATCGACCCGAGCACCGGCGAGGTGTTCGACGAACTCGCGCGCGGCACGGCTGCCGACATCGACCTCGCCGTGGCCGCCGCGCGCGCCGCGCTGAACGGCCCTTGGGGCAAGCTCACCGCCACCGACCGCGGGCGCATCCTGCTCAAGATGAGCGCGTTGATCCTGGCACGCAGCGAGGAACTGGCACAGCTCGAAGCGCGCGACACCGGCAAGCCGATCTCGCAGGCGCGCAACGACATCACCGTGGCCGCGCGCTACTGCGAGTTCTACGGCGGCGCGGCCGACAAGGTGCACGGCGTGCAGGTGCCGTACCTCAACGACTTTCACGTCGTGGTGCTGCGCGAGCCGTATGGTGTGACGGCGCACATCCTGCCCTGGAACTACCCGGCGCAGATGTTCGGCCGCTCGGTGGTGCCGGCGCTGGCGATGGGCAATGCGGCGGTGCTGAAGCCGTCCGAGGACGCCTGCCTGTCGCCGCTGGCCTTCTGCGCCATCGCCAAGGAAGCCGGGTTGCCCGACGGCGCGTTGAACGTGGTGACAGGCCTGGGCGAAGAGGCCGGCGCCGCGCTGACCGCGCACCGCGACATCGACTTCGTCACCTTCACCGGCAGCCCCGAGGTCGGCACGATGGTGCAGCAGGCGGCCGCGGTGCGCACGCTGAAGGTGGTGCTGGAGCTGGGGGGCAAGAGCCCGCAGATCGTCTTCGACGATGCCGACCTGGAGCGCGCGGTGGGCTTCGTGCTGAAGGCGATCACGCAGAACGGCGGGCAGACGTGTTCTGCAGGCAGCCGGCTGCTGGTGCAGCGCGGCGTGTACGACAAGTTCGTCGCGATGGTGGCCGAGCGCTTTGCACAAAGCGCCGCCGGCACACCGGCGATGGACCGCGACTGCGGGCCGCTCATCAATGCGGCGCAGAAGGCGCGCGTCGAGGGCTTCATCCGCCAGGCGCGTGAGTCGGGCATCCCGGTGCTGGCGCAAGGCCAGGTAGCGTCTGGCGTTCACCCCGGCGGCTACTACGTCGCGCCCACGCTGTTCGGCCCGGTGCCGCGCGACCACCGGCTGGCGTGCGAGGAAGTGTTCGGCCCGGTGCTGGCCGCCATTCCGTTCGACACCGAAGAAGACGCGATCGCACTCGCCAACGCCACCGACTACGGCCTGATCGCCGCCGTGTGGACACGCGATGGCGGCCGCCAGACGCGCGTGGCGCGGCGCATGAAGTGCGGGCAGGTCTACATCAATTGTTATGGTGCCGGTGGCGGCGTGGAGCTGCCTTTCGGCGGCGTGAAGAAGAGCGGCCACGGGCGCGAAAAAGGCTTTATGGCGCTGGAAGAGTTCTGCACGGTGAAGACCGTGGTGCAGTACTTCGGGCAATAGCCCGCGGCGAATTGCCGTTCAAGACATTCGATCCACTCAACCCAGGAGCAGGTCATGAGACTCAAGGACAAGATCGCCATCGTCACCGGCGCGGCCAGCGGCTTCGGCGCGGAGATCGCGCGCCAGTACGTGGCCCACGGCGCCAAGGTGGCGGTGGCCGACATCAACGGCACGGGCGCCAAGACCGTGGCCGCCGAACTGGGCGACAACGCGATTGCAGTGAGCTGCGACGTCACGAAACGCGCCGACATCGACGCGCTGGTGGCCGCCACCGTGGCGCGCTGGGGCCAGCTCGACATCGTCGTCAACAACGCCGGCTGGACGCACAAGAACGGCCCGCTGCTCGATGTGGATGAGGCGACCTTCGACAAGGTCTACGACATCAACGTGAAAAGCATCTTCCACATGGTTCACGCCGTGGTGCCGCTGATGCGCAAGGCGCGCCAGGGCGTGATCTTGAACGTCGGCTCCACCGCCGGCCTTCGCCCCCGCCCAGGTCTGACTTGGTACAACAGCTCGAAGGGCGCGGTGAACCTGATGAGCAAGTCGCTCGCCGTGGAACTGGGGCCCGACAACATCCGCGTGAATGCGATCTGCCCGGTGATGGGTGCCACCGGCCTGCTCGAATCCTTCATGGGCATGCCCGACACGCCGGAGAACCGCAAGAAGTTCATCGCGACGATCCCGATGGGGCGGCTCTCGACGCCGCTGGACATCGCGAAGGCGGCGGTGTTTCTGGCGAGCGACGACGCGGAGTTCATCACCGGGGTGGAGTTTCCGGTCGATGGCGGGCGCACGGTGTAGCCCGCCCTTCGACGCGACCCTTCGATGCAATCCACCAGCGACCGCTACGCCGACATCCGCGACGCCGTGCGCGCGTTGTGCGCGCAGTTCCCGCCCGAGTACCACCGCGAGGTGGACGCCCAACGCGGCTACCCCGCCGCCTTCGTCGACGCCCTGACGAAAGCCGGCTGGCTGGCCGCGCTGATCCCGCAGCAGTACGGCGGCTCCGGCCTGGGCTTGTGCGAGGCCTCGGTCATCATGGAAGAGATCAACCGCGCCGGCGGCAACTCCGGCGCGTGCCACGGCCAGATGTACAACATGGGCACGCTGCTGCGCCACGGCTCGGCCGAGCAGAAGCAGCGCTGGCTGCCCAAGATCGCCAGCGGCGAGTTGCGACTGCAGTCGATGGGCGTGACCGAACCGAGCACCGGCACCGACACGACGAAGATCAAGACCACGGCTGTCAGGCAAGGCGGCCCGCGCGGCGACCGCTACGTGGTCAACGGCCAAAAGGTCTGGATCTCGCGCGTGCAGCACTCCGACCTGATGATCCTGCTGGCGCGCACCACGCCGCTGGCCGACGTGAAGAAGAAGAGCGAGGGCCTGTCGATCTTCCTCGTCGACCTGCGCGACGCGGTGGGCCACGGCCTGACGGTGCGGCCGATTCTGAACATGGTCAACCACGAGACGAACGAGCTCTTCTTCGAAAACCTGGAGATCCCGGCCGAGAACCTGATCGGCACCGAGGGCCAGGGCTTCAAGTACATCCTCGACGGGCTGAACGCCGAGCGCACGCTGATCGCGGCGGAGTGCATCGGCGACGGGCGATGGTTCATCGACCGGGTGACGAAGTACGTGAACGAGCGCGTGGTGTTCGGCCGGCCGATCGGCCAGAACCAGGGCGTGCAGTTCCCGATCGCCGAGGCGCACATCGAGGTCGAGGCGGCCGACCTGATGCGCTGGAAAGCGTGTGAGCTGTTCGACGCCCACCAGCCCTGCGGCGCCGAAGCGAACATGGCCAAGTACCTCGCCGCCAAGGCCTCGTGGGAGGCGGCCAACGCCTGCATCCAGTTCCACGGCGGCTTCGGCTTCGCGTGCGAATACGACGTGGAGCGCAAGTTCCGCGAGACGCGGCTGTACCAGGTGGCGCCGATTTCGACCAACCTGATCCTGAGCTACGTGGCCGAACACGTGCTGGGCCTGCCGCGGTCGTTCTGACGCGCGGTCACTGCGCGCTCCACTTTGCACGCTCCAATCGAGGCGACTTGCGCATGACGTCACCCCACCCCGAACGCGAGCTCGCCGAGTTCGCCGCCACGCTGACCTTCAGCGACGTGCCCGCCGCCGTACTGCGCCGCACCGAAGACCTGTTCCTCGACTGGGCCGGCTCCACGCTGGCCGGCAAGGGCGCGCGGCCGGTGGAGTCGGTCGCGCGCTTCATGGCCAGCCATGGGCCGGCGGACGGGCCCAGCGAGGTGCTGATCCACCGCACCGGCAGCAGCCCGCTGGTGGCAGCCACCATCAACGCCGCGGCGTCGCACTTTGCCGAGCAGGACGATGTGCACAACGGCTCGGTGTTCCACCCCGCGGCGGTGGTCTTCCCGCCCGCGCTGGCGGTGGCGCAGGCGCTGGGGCGGTCGGGGCGGTCAGGGCGCGAGTTGCTGGTGGCCGCTGTCGTCGGCTACGAGGTGGGCATCCGCGTCGGCGAATTCCTGGGGCGCTCGCACTACAAGGTGTTCCACACCACGGCACCGTCGGCACGCTGGCGGCCGCGGCGGCGGTGGGCCGGCTGTTGCGGTTGTCGCCGGATCAGATGCTGCATGCGCTCGGCTCGGCGGGCACGCAGTCGGCCGGGCTGTGGGAGTTCCTGCGCGACGGTGCCGACTCCAAACAGCTGCACCCCGCGCACGCTGCAGGCGCCGGGTTGTCGGCGGCATACCTGGCGGCCGAGGGCTTCACCGGCGCGCAACGCATCTTGGTGGGCGCCAAGGGCCTGGCGGCCGGCATGTCGAGCGACGCCGACCCGGCGCGATTGACGGACCGGCTCGGCAGCCGCTGGGCCACCGCCGAGACCTCGTTCAAGTTCCACGCCGCCTGCCGCCACACGCACCCCGCGGCCGATGCGTTGCTGCAAGTCATGCAGGCGCACGGCCTGACCGCGGCCGACGTGGCGGGCGTGACGGCGCAAGTGCACCAGGGCGCGATCGATGTGCTGGGCCCGGTGGTCAACCCGCAGACGGTGCACCAGTCGAAGTTCTCGATGGGCACGGTGCTGGCGATGGTCGCGCTGCACGGCCGCGCCGGCATGGCCGAGTTCGACGCGCACTTTGCCGACCCGGCCACGCGCGCCTTCTGCGCCAAGGTGCAGATGGCGCTCGACACGGAAGTTGACGGCGCGTACCCCACGCGCTGGATCGGCAAGGTGGTGGTGGCCACGACGGATGGTCGCCACCTCGCGGGCCGCGTCGACGAGCCCAAGGGCGACCCCGGCAACACGCTGAGCCGCGCCGAACTCGAAGACAAGGCGATCCGCCTGGCGCTCTATCGCGGCGGAGCGACCGAGGCCGAGATGCGCGCGCTCATCAGCACCGTGTGGGGCTTGACCGATGCCGGCGTGGTGCCTCGGCTGCTGGCCGCGGCATAGGGCGGTGAGTGGGGCAGTGAGTGAGGCACTGCGTGAAGTGGTGAGTGCGGTGGGCGCACCGTGGTGCGCCAACGCGACTTCGCCGAGCCCACCTCAGTCCAGCATGACCACCGTGTCGCCCGCCTCGGGCACGCAGCCCTCGGGCAGCGGCGCCCAGCCGCGGCGCACCACCACACGCGGCCCGCGGTGGCAAAACTCCATGCGCGTGGCGCCGGGCACGGTGGCGCGCACGAACGCTTCGATCGACTCGGGCATGCTGACGCGGAACACCGCCTGCCGCTGGTCTTCGAGCGGGTGGTCGTCGTGGTGCAGCCACCGGCTCAGCGAGGTCAGCCAGACGAGCGGGCTCCAGCCCAGCTCGAAGTCGCGCGGGCGGTAGCCCTGCGCCTTCAACCAGGCCTGGGCCTGCGCACGCAGGTCCGGTGACGCCACAGCGGTTGGCGTCGCAAGCGAGGGCGCCAACGCGGGCACGGCAGGCTCTGCCGAAGCGAGCGCCTCACTTGAGGCAGGTGGCAAGCTGCTGCCGGCACCGCCCAACCCTCCCCATGCGACGGCCAGCATCTCGGCGACCCACTGGTTGCAGTTTTGGTACTGCAGGCTGAAGGCGTGGGCGTTCGCGCTGTAGGTGGCGCCCAGCAGCGCCAGCGCCTGGCGCGGGTCGAGCAGGCGCCGTTGCAGGGCCTCGGCCTGCGCGGGCGGCACGAAGACGACCGAGATGTAGCCGATGGCCGGGTCGTCGAGGCCGAGCAGGAAGCCGCTGATGCCCTGGTCGAACACGCGCGGGCGCTGTTCTTCGCAAGCGTAGTAGAGCTGGCGCACGGCCCACGGCGTGGCCAGGCCGCCCTTCAGGCTGAGGCCGGCATGCGAGTAGCGCACGCCGAAGCGGCCGAGGTCGAGCCCGGAGCGTGCGATGAAGGCCAGGCCGTGGCCGGAGGCTTGCAGCTCGTCCTTGATGACCGCGCCGAAGCGGAACAGCTTGTCTTTCTGCTCGGCGGTCAGCGGCGGCGGGTCGTCGCAGTAGCGGGTTGAACTGGCGTGTGCCGGGGCGAGGGCGAGGACTGAGAAGCACAGCAGCGCCAGCACCAGACAGAGAGCGCTCGGGCTCGCCCAGGGCCCACCGATCCGGGGCAACCCGCGCCCCTTGCGCGCGGTGCGGGCCTCCTGCGTCGCCAGCCGATGAGGCGGCCGGGGCCGCCGCCGCGTCGGCCAGCGCGGCGTTGGCGTCAAAGCGCCACGGCGGTGGTCTGCAGTTCCTTCAACCAGTCGTCGGCCAGCGCCAGGAAGAAGGCCTGGCGCGCCGGGCCGCCGGCAAACTCGACGCCGTACGGCTTGTGGCGCGCCGTGACCGTGCTGCCCTGCGCGAGGCCGCTCGTGTCGAGCGTGGCCTGCGGCACGTACAGAAAAAACTCGCCCTCGGCTCCACCCTTGGCGCCGCGGTCGGCCGCCAGCGCCTGCAAGCGCAGCCGCACCTGGCCGGGGCGGTCGGCGGCGGCGGCGGTCACGTCGATGATGCGGTAGTCGCCCTCGGCCACTTTCTTGTCGCCGGCCGAGCTGGCGCTGGACTGCTCGACCGAGCCCGACAGGCTGCCCACCGAGGCGGAGACGCCGTCGGACGCGGCCGACGAAGTCGAGCTGGCGGCGTGTGCCGGCAATCCACTCGCGCCAACAACAAGGACAATAGCGGCGAGGCGATACGTGAGTTGCATCATGTTCTGGGGCTCCACAAGAGGGGACTGTTTGAGACTTTCATAAACCTTATCACTGTCGGGCCTTTCTTAATGCAGCGTTTCGCGCAGCCGGGCAAAGAACTTCAAAGGGTCGCTTAGCTCGCCTAAACATGGGCTACATGCTCCACCAGTTCGGCGAGATGAACTCGCACGGCGAAGTTCAAAGGACCGTCCTCAGGCATCGCCCAAATCAGCGAATGCGGATCAACCAAGGCGTGATTGACGTCGATTGGCCCAGCCCTTCCGACGAAAGCGGCTTCATCGCAAAAGCAGATAGAGTGGTCAGTCCTGGGGTCGTGCTGACACTTGAACTGAACATAGTCGGGGGCTATTTCGGATTCAATTCGCTCAACCCGCAATGTCGCGAACCAAGCAGTCTTTGGGACTTTGATCTCTGCAAGTCCGGCGGGTGGATTCGCTCGGTATGCTCGAAGCGCAGTAAGCTTTACGTCAATCTCATCAGAGTGAACAAGGTACTCTAACCAGTAGACCGAAAGTGCCCGCTCCAGCGGCCGATCATCCCTCGCGGCGCGTAGCTCAAAGGCGCCTGCTTCCACCCGCCCTTCGTCACTAGCTTGCGATGGTTTGCAGATTCGTGAAACTAGGCTCGCCGCCGGTAGCTGCACCAAGCGCGTCATCAGGTTGCAATCTGTCGAGCCTCACTCGACTCGGTGAAAAAGGTAGCAGCCCTTGAGCGCCCATACTTGGGAGCACCCTCGGCACCACCGAACCGTGCCGTTCCACCGAATGCGAAATGAAGCTCCAGCGCGCTGAGTAGACGTATGGAAAGTGAATCCGTGCCCTTCCGCCATGTCGCAATCAGGTACCCAGATGGCTCTGCGCTTAGCAAGGGCTTCTTCAGACCCGGTGCAGATGTAAGGAGTGTACGAAGTGCGAAAATCGAAGCTTGGGAGATCTGCTTGCTGTAGTCGTCAATGTATTGGGACTTAAGCTCTCGAAGACGTGGCTCCACCTCTCGCATCAGGGACGAGCCACTAGATTGAATTTGATTCGCAGTTCGATCTGTGGGAGCCACTGCTGCGGGACGAACGTCAGCAGAATCCGGTCCGATATCAGAGTCAGCAAACTCAATCGCAACATAGTCGCCAGCGGCCGCCTCGTAAGTAACGCTTCTGCCAGCTCGGACTTCACCCGCCGAGACACTTGCCGCAACGAGCGCGCTGATCACACTAATTCCTGCGTCCCAAGTCGCCACCGCGGAACCATTCATATCTTGGACTCCTCGGGTACCAAACCCCACCGTTCATGCATGCGATCTGACGTCAAATCCATGAATCCCCGAACGATCTGTTCGTGCGCCGCCTCAATCCACTCCTCAAAGCTCGCATTGCCCACAACGTCGATTGGTGCGACCGCCGCCAACTGAAGGCGGAACATATTCTCGCCAGTCTCGTTGTTGCGGACAGGATCAGCGGAAACGCCGAGTGATCCGAGGTCATCGGGAAGTGAGAACTCATACTTCGCGCCGAGCTTCAACGGGTTGCCCAAATAGCGCTCAGTCCGATTCCAACCAAAATCACGGAAAACTCTGCCGAGTTCAGCGACCTCAGCGTAGTCGTTACCCTGACGCAGTATGTTTACGTAGGTCAGTTCGTACCGGACAGGTTTAATGGCTACTTCGGTTGTGGATAAAACGTACTGCTGGAATAAGTCAAACACCCGGATGAACTCATCACGGACGGCGGGGAAGCGAACGTACTCATCTGCCGGATTCAGCCGGCGCCAGTTCGCGTACATGCGATCTTGCTGCAACTGGATCATCCGAGTTTGTTCCTCTCCGATGAACCAAAGTCGGGGTAGCGGAAAACCTGTCAGCGGATCGCAGACCGGTGGCTCACCGGGGAACGCAACAGGCACCGCATGTCCAAGGCGTGGGTACTGACCCTTTAGATATTCGACCCAAAACTCCCCGAAATGAGGGACCAGCAAATCAGTTCGGGCAACAAACACCTGGCCAGCCACTACTTCATTGACGGGCGACCGGGAGAACGTGATTCCCATGAGCTGCAATGCCTCCCCAGTGAGCACGCGGCGAATGTAGCAGGCTTCACGCGGGTTGGTGTCCTTCCAAATGCGTACGGAGAGGCGGAGTTATCGCCCGATCGACGTTGCTGGCACTCAAGGTTCGCGCATCCGGGCGCGAACGCAACTGGCCGCAACCGGCGTCCACGTCCTGCCCGGCCGACTGGCGCAGCTTGGTCAGCACGCCGCGCCGGTGCAGACCACGCGCGAGCGCTTCGGCGCGCTCCGGCGCCGGGCGGGCGAACGGCAGGCCGTCGACGCGGTTGTACGGGATCATGTTGAGCAACGCGTACTTGCCGGCGAGCAGGCGCACCAAGCCGTCCATCTCGGCCGGCGTGTCGTTGATGCCGTCGAGCAAGGTCCATTGGTACTGGATCGGGTAGCCGGTGGCGCGCGCATACGCCTCGCCCAGCGCCACCAGTTCGGCGGGGTCGATGCGCGGTGCGCGGGGCAGCAGCCGGGCGCGCGCTTCGGCGTCGGTCGAATGCAGCGACAGCGCCAGCGCCGGCTTGACCGGCCCGGCCGGCAGCCGCTCGAACACGCGCCGGTCGCCGACGGTGGAGAACACCAGGTTCTTGTGCGCCACGCCGCCGAGCGTGCCGAGCAGCTCGATCGCCTCCATCACGTTGTCCAGGTTGTGCGCCGGCTCGCCCATGCCCATGAACACGACCTTCTTCACCGCACGCTGGCGGCGCGCCAGCACGACCTGGGCCACGATCTCGGCGCTGCCCACCTGGCGCAGCAACCCGTCGCGCCCGGTCATGCAGAACACGCAGCCGACCGCGCAGCCGACCTGCGTGGACACGCACAGCCCGTCGCGCGGCAGCAGCACGCTCTCGACGCCCAAGCCGTCGGCGAGCGCCACCAGCAGCCGCGCCGAGCCGTCGGCGGCGGGGTGCGCCGACTGCACGCGCGCCAGCCCGTCGAGTTCGGCGACGAGCCCGGGCAGGCCGTCTCGCAGGCTCCGCGGCAGAAAGTCCTCCGGCCGGCGCTTGCCCGCGTCTTGCGACAGCGCCTGCGACCACAAGCGCAGCACACGCTGCTCGTGCGAAGGCCCGGCGCCGAGGGCGCGCAGACGTTGGCGGATGTCGTCAATGCGCATCAGGTGGCGCGGGAGGGCGGCGCTCAGCCGTACTCGTCGCCGAGTTCATGAGCGCGGTGTTGCGCCGCGCGCAGCGCCTTGACGAACGCTTCCTTCACGCCGCTGGCCTCCAACGACGTGAGCGCGGCGTAGGTCGTGCCGCCCTTGGACGTGACCCGCTCACGCAGCACCTCGGGCGGGTCGGCGGACGCCAGCGCGAGCGACGTGGCGCCGGCGAACGTGGCGAGCGCGAGTTGTTTGCCTTGCTCGGCGCTCAGGCCCATGTCCACGGCGGCCTGCATCATCGCCTCGACGAAATAGAACACGTACGCCGGGCCCGAACCCGACAGCGCGGTCACTGCATCCAGGTCTTCTTCATGCTCGACCCACAGCGTGCGGCCGGTCGGCGCGAGCAGCGCCTCGACCTGCGCCCGGTCGTCGGCCGTTGCCGCTGCGCGCGCGAACAAGCCCGAGATGCCTTGGCCGATCAACGCCGGCGTGTTCGGCATGGCGCGCACCACGCGCTGCGTGCCGGCCGCGTTGGCGATGGCGATGCTGCGGATGCCGGCCATCACGCTCAGGTGCAGCGCGCCGCCCACATGCGGCGCGCACGGTGCGGCGGCGGCATGGAACATCTGCGGCTTGACGGCCCAGACGACCAGCGCGGCACCCGCGAGCGACGCATCGGGCGCCGCCAGCGCCTGCACACCGAAGTCGGCGCGCAGCTTGTCGCGCTGCGCATCGAACGGCTCGACGACGATCACCGAGCCCGCCTGCCGGCCGCCCTTGAGCAGCCCGCCGATGACGGCGCTGGCCATGTTGCCGCCGCCGATGAATGCGATTGGGTTCATGGGGCGAGTGTACGAAGCAGGCTCGCCGGGCTCAACGGCAGGCGCTCGATGCGCGACGTGCAGGCGGCCCACGCTGGGCCGGGCCCTCGCTCAATGCCCTGGCAGCCCCGCCAGCAGCGCCGCATTGCCCCCCGCCGCCGCGGTGTTGATCGTCACCACCTGCTCGCCGCAGAAGCGATACAGGTAGTGCGGCCCGCCGGCCTTCGGGCCAGTGCCCGACAAGCCTTCGCCACCGAACGGCTGCACGCCGACCACCGCGCCGATCATGTTGCGGTTGACGTAGACGTTGCCGATGCGCGCGGCCGCGGCCAGGCGCAGCGCGCGGCTGTCGATGCGCGTCTGGATGCCCAGCGTCAGGCCGTAGCCGAGCGCGTTGATCTGCGCGATCACGGCGTCCACGTCGCCACCCCAGCGCACCACGTGCAGCACCGGGCCGAAGATTTCCTGCTTCACCGCGGCGATGGTCGGCAACTCGAACGCGATGGGCGCGATCAGCCGCGGGAAGACTGACGCCAGCGGCGCCTCGCCGATCAACGTGGCCTCGCGCCGCAGCCGCGCGATGTGCGCGTTGATGCCGTCGAACGCCTCGGCGTCGATCACCGGGCCGACGTCGGTGGCAAGCAGCGCCGGGTCGTCCACGCGCAGCTCCTTCAACGCGCCGCGGATCATCTCGATCAAGCCGTCGGCCACGCCCTCGTGCACGCACAGCAGGCGCAGCGCCGAGCAGCGCTGGCCGGCGCTGCGGAAGGCGCTTTGCACCACGGCATCGACCACTTGTTCGGGCAGCGCGGTGCTGTCCACGATCATCGCGTTGATGCCGCCGGTTTCGGCGATCAGCGGCACGATCGGGCCGTCCTTGGCGGCGAGGGTGCGGTTGATGACCTTGGCGACGACGGTCGAGCCGGTGAAGCACACGCCGGCCGTGCGCGCGTCGGCCACCAGCGCAGCGCCAACGGTTTCGCCCGGGCCGTGCAGCAGCGCGAGCGCCTCGGCTGGCACGCCGGCCTCGACCAGCAACTCGACGAAACGCTGCGCCACCGCAGGCGTCTGCTCGGCCGGCTTGGCGGCCACGGCGTTGCCGGCCACCAGCGCGGCCGCCACCTGGCCGGCAAAGATCGCGAGCGGGAAGTTCCACGGGCTGATGCAGACGAACACGCCGCGGCCGTGCAGGTGCAATTCGTTGCTCTCGCCGGTGGGGCCGGGCAGCGGTTGCGTGGTCAAGCGATCTTCGGCCTGGTCGGCGTAGTAGCGGCAGAAGTCCACCGCCTCGCGCACCTCGGACACGCAGTCGCCGAGCGTCTTGTGCGCTTCCTTGACCAGCAGGCCGCAGAACTCGGGCAAGCGCACTTCGAGCTCGTCGGCGGCGCGGCGAAGCACGGCGGCGCGTTCGTTCACCGGCGTGGCGTTCCACGGCTCGAAGCCGCGCTGCAGGCGGGTCATCGCGTTGTCGATGTTGGCGGATGAGGCAATGGCGACGGGCTCGACCGTGGTGGTGGCGATCGCCGCGTCGAGCGGCTGGCGGTCTGCCAGGATCGTCAGGTCGATGCCCTGAGAGTTCTTGCGGCCGCCGTGCTGGTCCGCCCCCTCCCATCCGAACAAGGACACCGGCGCCGCCAGCGCCGGGCGGTCGGCAGGGTGCAAGGGCGAGGCGAGCAGCGCGTCGACATCCACCGTTTCGTCCGACAACTGATGCACGAACGACGAGTTCGCGCCGTTCTCCAGCAGCCGGCGAACGAGGTAGGCGAGCAGGTCGCGGTGCTCGCCGACCGGTGCGTAGACGCGCACCGGCAGTTGCGCGTCTTGCATCACTTCGCGGTAAACGGCTTCGCCCATGCCGTGAAGCCGCTGCATCTCGAACGCCGCGCCCTGCGTCTTTCCATTTCCCCGCGCCATCTGCACGATCGCCGCAATCGTGCCGGCGTTGTGCGTGGCGAATTGCGGGTAGATCACATCCGCATGCCCGACCAGCGCGCGCGCGCAGGCCAGGTACGAGATGTCGGTGTGGTGCTTGTGCGTGAACACCGGGTAGCCGGACAGGCCCTGCTCCTGCGCCCGCTTGATCTCGCCGTCCCAGTACGCGCCCTTGACGAGGCGGACCATGAAGCGCAGGCCGTTCGCCCGCGCGATGCACGCCACTTCATCGACGACCTGCAGCGCGCGGGTCTGGTAGGCCTGCACCGCCAGGCCGAAGCCGCGCCACTGCGGAAACTCCTTGGCGATGCGCTGCGCCAGTGCGTCGAACACATCGAGCGACAGCTCCAGCCGGTCGCTCTCTTCGGCGTCGATCGTCAGGTTGATCTGCGCGCGCGCCGCGGGCTCGACGAGCTGCCACACGCGCGGCAGCAGCTCGGCGAACACACGTTCGCGCTGCGTGTCTTCATAGCGCGAGAACAGTGCGCTGAGCTTGATCGAGATGCCGTCGGCGTCTTCGGGGCCGCTCACCGTGGCGCTTTGGCGATCGGCCTTGGCGATGTGCTGAACAGCGTTCCGGTACGACGCGAGGTAGCGCTGTGCGTCGGCCTCGGTGCGCGCGCCTTCGCCGAGCATGTCGTAGCTGTAGCGCAGGTTCGGCTGCGCCTTGCGGGCCGACGCGGCCTCGCCCATCGCCTCGCGGATGTTGCGGCCGAGCACGAACTGGCGGCCGAGCAACTGGATGGCGCGCACGGTGGCGGCGACCACCGTCTGCGCGCCGAGGCGCTTGAACAGGCCCGTGTCGGCTTCCGCCTCGGGCAGGAACCGCTTGGACAGGCTGATCGCGCTGGCGGACAGGCTGGCCAGCATCTTGTGCGGGCCTCCATGCGAAACATCGAACTCGGCCTTGCCCAGTTGGTCCGCCGTCAGCGCGATCGCGGTTTCGGCGTCGGGCACACGCAGCAGCGCTTCGGCCAGCCGCATCAGCGCCAAGCCCTCGGCGCTGGAAATCGGGTACTCGCGCAACAGCGACTCCATCGCCCAGAACGGCGCCGGGTTGTCGCGCACCGCTTGCACCCACGGTCGGGCGGCGCGGGCGGCGGCGGGCCAGTCCAGCGCGCCATCGAGTGCCGCCAGGCCGTGGCGCAAGACCGCGATTTCGTCGCGGGCCGGATGCGGCAGCCGATCGGCCGACGCAAAGGGAGAGAACAAGGGGGAGAACATGTTGGACCCTCTCTCAACTGACAAGCACAACGAACAAGCCGCTAGGCTATCTCCCTCGATCTGGAGTGTTTCGCTAAACTGAGCGCATTTCACAGACGAAGATTCAACCAACCCCGATGGACGACACGACCCGCCACACCCTCGACAAGATCGACGCCAAGATTCTGCGCGTGCTGCAAAAGGACGGTCGCATCTCCAACCTGAAACTCGCCGAAGACGTGCACCTGTCGCCTACCGCCGTGCTCGAGCGCGTGAAGCGGCTGGCGCGCGACGGCTTCATCCTCGGCTATGAAGCGCGCCTGAACCCCGACAAGCTCGGCGCCGGCATGATGGTCTTCATCGAAGTGGTGCTCGACCGCACCACGCACGACGCGATGAACAGCTTCAAGGCGGCGGTGCAGGTGCGGCCGGAGATTTTGGAATGCCACCTGGTGGCGGGCGGCTTCGACTACCTCATCAAGACCCGCGTGGCCAACATGCAGGCCTACCGAGAGTTCGTCGGCTCGGTGATTTGGGCTTTGCCCGGCGTGCGCGAGACGCGCACGTACGCGGTGATGGAAGAGGTGAAGAACACCACGATGCTGCCCATCTGATGTCCTGATGTACACCGCGAGGACGTGACATGACCCTGAAGATCGACTTCGTCTCCGACGTGGCCTGCCCGTGGTGCGCGGTCGGCCTACATTCGCTGCAGACGGCGCTGGCGCGCGTCAGCGCCGAAATCCCGGTCGAGCTTCACTTCCAGCCGTTCGAGCTCAACCCCGCCATGCCGCCCGAAGGCGAAGACACGCTGCAGCACCTGGCCAAGAAGTACGGCATGTCGCTCGCGCAACTGGCGCAGGCGCGCGAGACGCTGCGTCAACGCGGCGCCGAGGTCGGCTTCACCTTCGGCGAGCGGCCGCGCATCTGGAACACCTTCGACGCGCACCGGCTGCTGCACTGGGCCGCGCTGGAAGGGCCGCCAAACAGCCAGCGCCAACTCAAGCTCGCGCTGCTGGAGGCCTATCACACGCACGCACAGAACCCGGGGGCGCACGACGTGCTGCTGCGGCTGACGGCGCAAGTCGGGCTGGATGTGGAGCGAGCCAGCGGCATCCTCGCGTCCAACGAGTTTTCAGAAGCGGTGCGCGAGCGCGAACGCTTCTGGCAGCAGCAGGGAATTCATTCGGTGCCGGCGATCGTCATCAACGACCGCCACCTGATCTCGGGCGGCCAGCCGCCGGAGGTGTTCGAGCAGGCGCTGCGGCAGATTGCGGCGCAGGGCTGAGCGCACGCTGAGCCCGACGCGCTCTCGCACGCGCTGGCCCTTCGACAAGCTCAGGGCGAACGGTTGGGCGCGTTGCGCTTCCATTGAGGCATCACCACCTCCGTTCGGGTTGATTCAGGCAACACGAACTCCGTTCGGGCTGAGCTTGTCGAAGCCTTCAGCCGCGCCCGCCGAAGATCGCGGTGCCCACGCGCACGATCGTCGCGCCCTCGGCGACCGCAGCTTCGAGATCGGCGCTCATGCCCATCGACAGCGTGTCGACCGGCTGGCCCTGAGCCTGCAGCGCGCCGAGCAGTTCGCGCAGCGCGCGGTGCGGCCGGCGTTGATCGTCGAAGCTCGCCGCGGGCTCGGGGATCGCCATCAGACCGCGCAAGCGCAGGCGCGGCAACGCGGCCACGGCGCACGCCGCGTCAATCACCTCGGCCACCGCCAGCCCGCTCTTGCTCGCCTCGCCGCTGATGTTGACTTGCAGGCACACCTGCAGCGGTGGCAGGTGCTGCGGCCGCTGCTCGCTCAAGCGCTGCGCGATCTTCAGTCGATCCACCGAGTGCACCCAGTCGAACTGCTCGGCGACGACGCGCGTCTTGTTGCTTTGCAGCGGCCCGATCAGGTGCCACTCGATCCGTGCGCGCAGGTCGCCCAGCGCGGCGATCTTGTCGATGCCTTCTTGCACGTAGTTTTCGCCGAAGCGGCGCTCGCCCGCCTCGAATGCGTCGCGCACCGCCGCGGGGCCGAACGTCTTGCTCACCGCCAGCAGCGTGACGCTTTCCACGGGGCGAGCGGCCTGCGCGCAGGCCGCCTCGATGCGTCGATGCACTTCTTGTAGCTTGTCTGCCATCATCGCCATAATGTGCCGAGGGTACCGCGCGACGGCCCTCGCTCGTCGGCAGTCTCTTCTGCGCCGACTCGCAGCTCGGCAACCTCGACGGCAACGCACCCAAGACCCATGGACATCACCCAACTGCTGGCGTTTTCGGTCAAGAACAAGGCGTCCGACCTGCACCTGTCGGCCGGCCTGCCGCCGATGATTCGCGTGCACGGCGACGTGCGCCGCATCAATGTCGACCCGCTCGAGCACAAGCAGGTGCACGAGATGGTCTACGACATCATGAACGACTCGCAGCGCAAGGCGTACGAAGAGTCGCTCGAGTGCGACTTCTCGTTCGAGATCCAGGGCCTGGCGCGCTTTCGCGTCAACGCGTTCAACCAGAACCGCGGCGCGGGCGCGGTGTTCCGCACGATTCCATCGAAGATCCTCACGCTGGAGCAGCTTGAGACGCCCAAGGTGTTCGCTGAGCTGTCGCTCAAGCCCCGCGGCATGGTGCTGTGTACCGGGCCCACCGGCTCGGGCAAGTCGACCACGCTGGCGGCGATGGTGAACCACATGAACGAAAACGAGTTCGGCCACGTGCTGACCGTTGAAGACCCGATCGAGTTCGTACACGAGTCGAAGAAGTGCCTGATCAACCAGCGCGAGGTGGGCCCGCACACGCTGAGCTTTGCCAACGCGCTGCGATCGGCCTTGCGCGAAGACCCGGACGCGATCCTGGTCGGCGAGATGCGCGACCTGGAGACGATCCGCCTGGCGCTGACCGCCGCTGAAACCGGCCACCTGGTGTTCGGCACGCTGCACACCTCGAGCGCGGCGAAGACCGTCGACCGCATCGTCGACGTGTTTCCGGCGGCCGAGAAGGAAATGGTGCGCTCGATGCTGTCGGAGTCGCTCATCGGCGTCATCTCGCAGACCTTGTGCAAGAAGAAGGACGGCAGCGGCCGGGTGGCGGCGCACGAAATCATGCTGGGCACTGCGGCCATCCGCAACCTGATCCGCGAGAACAAGGTGGCGCAGATGTACTCGTCCATTCAAACCGGCAACAGCATGGGCATGCAGACGCTCGACCAGAACCTGGCCGACCTGGTGCGGCGCAACGTCATCTCGGCGGCCGAGGCGCGGGCGAAGGCGAAGTTTCCGGAGAACTTTCCGGGGTAGGTGGATTGGTGGGCGGCGGCAGCCCCCACCCCGGCCCTCCCCCAGCGGGGGAGGGAGCAGACGGAGCGCCAGGGTACTGGCTTTGGAGTTTTTAATGGAACGCGACCAGGCATCGAAATTCGTCAACGACCTGCTGCGCCTGATGGTGTCGCGCAACGGCTCGGACCTGTTCCTCACGGTGGACTTTCCACCCGCGATCAAGGTCGACGGCAAGGTCACCAAGGTCTCGCCGCAGCCGCTCACCGGCCAGCACACGATGGCGCTGACGCGCGCGGTGATGAACGACAAGCAGGCCGCCGAATTCGAGCGCACCAAGGAGTGCAACTTCGCGATCGCGCCGCAAGGCGTGGGGCGCTTTCGCGTCAACGCCTTCGTGCAGCAGGGTCACGTCGGGCTGGTGATGCGGACCATTCCGCAAAAGCTGCCCACCATCGACAGCATGAACCTGCCGCAGATCCTGAAGGACGTGTCGCTGACCAAGCGCGGTCTGGTGATCCTGGTGGGCGCCACCGGCTCGGGCAAGAGCACGTCGCTCGCGGCGATGGTGGACCACCGCAACGAGAACTCCTACGGCCACATCATCACGATCGAAGACCCGGTGGAGTTTGTGCATGCGCACAAGAACTGCATCATCACGCAGCGCGAGGTGGGCATCGACACCGACGACTGGGGCCTGGCGCTGAAGAACTCGCTGCGACAGGCGCCCGATGTGATTTTGATGGGCGAGATCCGCGACCGCGAGACGATGGAGCACGCGGTGGCCTTCGCCGAAACCGGCCACCTGTGCATGGCCACGCTGCACGCCAACAGCTCCAACCAGGCGCTCGACCGCATCATCAACTTCTTCCCTGAAGAGCGGCGCGCGCAGTTGCTGATGGACCTGTCGTTGAACCTGAAGGGGCTGATCTCGCAACGTCTGTTGCCACGCCAGGAAGGCAAGGGCCGGGTCGCTGCAGTGGAAATTTTGCTCAACACGCCGCTGATCGCCGACATGATCTTCAAGGGCGAGGTGGCCGAGATCAAAGAGCTGATGAAGCGCTCGCGCGAGCTCGGCATGCAGACCTTCGACCAGAGCCTGTTCGACCTGTACGAGAACCAGCTCGTGACGTACGAAGACGCCATCCGCAATGCCGATTCGGTCAACGACCTGCGGCTGCAGATCAAGCTGAATAGCCAGCGGGCCCGCTCGATCGACCTGTCGGCCGGCACCGAGCACATGACGATCATGTGAGCGGCGCTTCGACAGCCCCGACGCGGCCTCGATTCGAGGCCGCTTTCTTTTTCCAGCGTGATTCTTCCGGCACGACACCACGATGAGCACCCGAACCTACGACCCGATCGCTCCGCAGACCGTGGCCTTTCTCGGCCTGGGCGTCATGGGCCACCCGATGGCGGGGCACCTCGCGCGCGCGGGCCACCGCGTAGCCGTCTACAACCGCACCGCCTCGAAGGCTGCGGCATGGGCGACGGAGCATGGCGGCACTGCCGCCGCCACGCCGAAGGCTGCGGCTGATGGTGCAGACCTTGTGTTCTGCTGCGTCGGCAACGACGACGACCTGCGCTCGGTAGCGCTGGGCGAGCACGGCGCCTTCGCCGGCATGAAGCCCGGTGCGATCTTCGTCGACCACACCACCGCGTCGGCCGCGGTGGCCCGTGAGCTGAGCGCGCAAGCGCGCAGCCGCGGCCTGCAGTTCATCGACGCGCCCGTCTCTGGCGGCAACCTCGGCGCGGTGAACGGCGCGCTGACGGTGATGTGCGGCGGCGACGCGGCGGCGTTCGAGGCGATGCGTCCGGTGGCGCTGTCCTTCGCCCGCGCAGTGACGCTGCTGGGGAGCAGCGGCGCCGGCCAGTTGGCGAAGATGGTGAACCAGACCGCCATCGCCGGGCTGCTGCAGGGCCTGGCCGAAGCGATTGCCTTCGGCGAACGTGCCGGCCTCGACATGGACGCCGTGCTGGCCGTGATCGGCAAGGGCGCGGCGCAAAGCTGGCAGATGGATGTGCGCGGGCCGACGATGATCGCCGACCAGTTCGACTTCGGCTTTGCGGTCGACTGGATGCGCAAGGATCTCGGTTTGGTGCTCGACGAAGCCCGGCGAAACGGCGCGCAGGTGCCGGTCACGGCGCTGGTCGATCAGTTCTACGCCGATCTGCAGGCCAAGGGCGGCGGGCGGCAAGACACGTCGAGCCTGGTGCGGCGATTGCGTTGACTGGCGGCGCGCTACCGACTGACCCTGGGCAACTCGGCCAGTTCGGCCTCGGTCAGGATGTCGAACACACGCACCACCTTCAGCACGCCGGGCACGCGTTGAGCGACCTCGGTGGCGCGCGTGGCCTCGCGCTCGGTGACGCGGCCCATCAGGTACACCGTGCCGCGTTCGGTGACGACCTTGAAGACGTTGGCCAGAATGTCCTTGGCGTCCACCAGGCTGGCCTTGACCTTGCTCGTCAGCAGCGCGTCGGCCGAGCGGCTGTTCAGCGAGCTGATGCCGGTGACGGCCAGCTCGTTGAAGACCGTGCGCACGTTCTCGATGCGCGAGACGGCCTGCTCGACGGTGGCCTTGTCGCCCTCGGTCGCCACCTCGCCGGTGAGCAGCACCATCCGGTTGTAGCTGGTGGTGTTGACGTGGCCCCGGTCGCCCAGCAGCTCACGAGCGCGGCTGCCGGCCCTGATTTCGATCGCCTGGTCGTCGATCTGGGTGCCGGGGCTGCGTCGATCGGTCACCACGAGCGCGCCGCCGACGAACGCGCCGCCGACCAGCAGCGCCGCGCAGCCGCTGAGCGCCGCGCCCAGTGACACGGTCAGTGAAGCAGCCAGGACGAGGGTGAGCAGCGGTCGGGAGGTACGAGGGGTCATGTGTCTTCCTGTTCGCCCAGCAGTTGCAAATCCACCGCATCGCACAGGCAATGCAGGGTGAGGATGTGCACCTCCTGGATGCGGGCGGTTCGTTCGTGCGGGACGCAGATGTGAACGTCGGTCTCGAGCAACAGACCGCGCATCTTGCCGCCGGTGTGGCCGGTGAGGGCCACCACCGTCATTTCTTTCGCATGGGCTGCCTCGACCGCGGCCAGCACGTTGGCGGAGTTGCCGCTGGTGGTGATGGCCAGCAGCACGTCGCCCGGCGAACCGAGCGCCTGCACCTGCTTGGCAAAGATCGAGTTGAAGTCGTAGTCGTTGCCGATCGCGGTCAGGATCGACGTGTCGGTGGTCAGCGCGATCGCCGCGAGCCCCGGCCGTTCGCGTTCAAAGCGGCCGACGAACTCGGCCGCGAAGTGCTGCGCGTCGCTCGCCGAGCCGCCGTTGCCGCACGCCAGCACCTTGCCGCCTGCGGTGATGCAACCCACCACGGCACTCACCGCATCGGCGATCGGCTTGGAGAGCAATTCGGCCGCAGCGTACTTGAGGTCGGCGCTGTCGAAGAATTGCTGTTGGATGCGTTGTTCAAGCATGGCCCTGGATGATATGACACGGGTCTCACGGGCTCGGTTCCTGCCGACGCTGCGCCGTGTCCCGGGCGCCGATTCACGCGGCGTCGAACGCGCCCCGCAGCCACTCCAGCCGGTCGCCGTCGATGGCCACCACGTCGAAGCGGCAGGGCGGCGGCGTGGGCAGGGCGGCAAGGAAGTGCTGCGCCGCGAAGACCAGCCGGCGCTGCTTGGCCGCACCGATGCTGGCCGCTGCGCCACCGTGCGTGGCCGCGGCCCGCGCGCGCACTTCGACGAACACCAGCGTGCCGTCGCGGTCACGCAAGATCAGGTCGACCTCGCCGCCGCGCGCACGCGGACCGGCCGCGACCCGATAATTGCGCCGCACCAGGCGCAGGCCCTGGGCCTGCAGGTGCGCCAGCGCACGGGCTTCGGCTGCGTCTCCCACCGCCTTCGTCGTCGGACCTCCCGTGACCACGCTCAACGCCCCCTTGATCCAGCAAGCCGCAGCCAGCGCTGCCGCCGGCCAGCACCACCCGGCCGGCGCACTGTACGTGGTGGCCACTCCGATCGGCAACCTGGCCGACCTGAGCCTGCGCGCGATCCACGTGCTCGCGCTGGTGGACGTGATTGCGTGCGAGGACACGCGCCACAGCGCGCCGCTGCTGCGCCAGCTCGGCATCGACAAGCCGCTGATCGCGCTGCACGAGCACAACGAGCGCAGCGCTGCCGATGCGGTGCTGCAGCGCTTGTCGCGCGGCGAGCGCGTGGCCTACGTCAGCGATGCCGGTACGCCCGCCGTCAGCGACCCCGGCGCGGCACTGGTGGCGGCGGTGCAAGCGGCCGGCCACCGCACGATTCCGATTCCGGGCGCGAGCAGCGCCGTGGCGGGCTTGAGCGTGGCGGGCGACATGTCGGGTGCGGGCTTCACCTTCACCGGCTTTCTGCCGTCGCGTGGCGGCGATCGGTCGAAGGCGCTGAAGGCGCTCGCCGCGAGCCCTGCGACGCAGGTTCTGTTCGAAGCACCGCACCGCATTGCCGAGTTGGCTGATTCGCTCGGCGCGTTGTGCGGCGAGAGGCCCGTGACCGTGTGCCGCGAACTGACCAAGCAGTTCGAGACCGTCGCCACGATGCCCGCGGCGCAACTGCCGGCCTGGCTGGCGGCAGATGCAAACCGCGCGCGCGGCGAGTTCGTACTGGTGGTGCATGGCGCGCCCGAACTCGATGCCATCGCGGGCCCGGAGGCGCACGACGCAACGCTTCAGACACTGATCGCCGCGCTGCCGCTCAAGCAAGCGGTGGCGTTGGCGGTGGAGCTGACAGGCGCGCCGCGCAACGGTTTGTACGAACGCGCCTTGGCCCTGAAACGCGCCGCCGAGGCCTTGTGATCGCATGGCGCGCTGGCGGGCGGCCCGCCGAGGCGAAGGTCACGCTCTACCTGCAGCGCGCATGACCCTGCCGAGGGCCAGCGTGAGGGGCACTTCTACAATCCCCCCACGCTCACAGGACGGACGCCACCCATGATCACCCGCGAACCCACGATCGAACGCCTGGCGGTGGCCCGCTCGCTGCTGCTCGAACCTTTCGGGCTGACCGATGCGAGCTTGTCGCGCGCGCTGCAGGCCATCGCCACGCACCGCATCGACGACGCCGACCTGTACTTCCAGTACACGCGCAGCGAAGGCTGGAGCCTCGAAGAAGGCATCGTCAAAAGCGGCAGCTTCGGCATCGACCAAGGCGTGGGCGTGCGTGCGGTGGCGGGCGAGAAGACGGCCTTTGCCTACTCCGACGACATCTCCGAAGCCGCGCTGATGGACGCCGCGCAGACCGTGCGCACCATCGCTGCGGCAGGGCAGAGCCGCAAGGTGAAGATCGACACGCCGCAACGCGTGGCGACGAGCCGCGTGCTGTACGCGCCGATGGACCCGATCGCCACGCTCGACAGCACGCAGAAGGTGGCGCTGCTGGAGAAGGTCGAGAAGCTCGCCCGCGCCAAGGACCCGCGCGTCAAGCAGGTGATGGCAGGCCTCGCCGGCGAGTACGACGTGGTGCTGGTCGCGCGCGCCGACGGCACGCTGGCCGCCGACGTGCGGCCGCTGGTGCGCCTGTCGGTCACCGTGATCGCCGAGCAGACGGTGAACGGCGAGTTGCGCCGCGAGGCCGGCAACGGCGGCGGCGGCGGGCGCTTCGGCTTTGCGTACTTCCACGACGAGGTGATCGAGGGCTACGTGCGCGACGCGGTGAACGCCGCGCTCACCAACCTCGAATCGCGCCCCGCCAAGGCCGGCGAGATGAGCGTGGTGCTCGGCCCCGGCTGGCCCGGCGTGCTGCTGCACGAGGCGATCGGCCACGGGCTGGAGGGCGACTTCAACCGCAAGGGCAGCAGTGCGTTTGCCGGCCGCATCGGCCAGCGCGTAGCGGCCAAGGGCGTGACGGTGCTCGACGACGGCACCATCCCCGACCGGCGCGGCTCGCTCAATGTCGATGACGAAGGAAACGCCTCGCAGCGCAACGTGCTGATCGAAGACGGCATCTTGAAGGGCTACATCCAGGACTCGATGAACGCGCGCCTGATGGGCGTCAAGCCCACCGGCAACGGCCGGCGTGAGAGTTACGCCGCGGTGCCGATGCCGCGCATGACCAACACCTACATGCTGGCGGGCGACCGCACCAAAGAAGAGATCATCGCCGGCCTCAAGCGCGGCCTGTACGCCACCAACTTCGGGGGCGGGCAGGTGGACATCACGAGCGGCAAGTTCGTGTTCTCGGCGAGCGAGGCGTTCTGGGTCGAGAACGGCAAGATTCAATACCCGGTGAAGGGCGCCACGATCATCGGCAACGGGCCGGATGCGCTGACGCGCGTGAGCATGATCGGCAACGACATGCGCCTGGACACCGGCGTGGGCGTGTGCGGCAAGGAGGGCCAGAGCGTGCCGGTGGGCGTGGGCCAGCCGACGCTGCGCATCGACCGGCTGACCGTCGGCGGCACGGCCTGATCTGTTTCGGCGCTCTTTCGTCGTCGCCGGTCTTGTCATCCGCAAACACCGCCCGCACGTGATGGGGCGGGGGTTTTCGACCGCAGCCTGAAGGAGGTGCAGCAATGTGGAAACGTGTCTCGATGATCTGGCTCGTCGTCAAGGGCGACGCCAAGCGGCTCTGGTACGCGCTCGGCCACCCGCAATCGCCCGGCTGGCTGAAGGCGGGCACGGCGCTGGTGCTTTTGTACTTGGTGTCGCCGATCGACCTGATCCCGGACGTGGTGCCGATCCTCGGCGTGGTCGATGACCTGGTGATCGTCCCGATGGCGATCCGCTGGCTGCTGAACCGCCTGCCGGCCAACATTCGGGAGCACGCTGAAGCGCGCGCCAGCGGCAAGCCGGTTGCGGCCAAGCCGGTCGAAGAGGTGCTCTGACGCTGCCGCGCGGCCAAGTCCATTAAAGTTCGGGCGAGTTCAGACCCACCGACCCGAATGACCACACTTCTTCTGGGCTGCATCGCCGACGACTTCACCGGCGCCACCGACCTGGCAAACAACCTCGTGCGCGCCGGCATGCGCGTGGCGCAGACGATCGGCGTGCCAACTGTGCCGTTGCAGGCCGATGTCGACGCGGTGGTCGTGGCGTTGAAGTCGCGCACCATCGCACCGGCCGACGCGGTGGCGCAGTCGCTGGCCGCGCTGCGCTGGCTTCAAGCGCAGGGCGCGCAGCAGATCTACTTCAAGGTGTGCTCCACGTTCGATTCGACATCGCAGGGCAACATCGGCCCGGTGACCGATGCGCTGATGGACGCTCTCGGTTGCAGCTTCGTCGCCGTCACCCCCGCCTTCCCCGACAACCAGCGTGCGGTGTTCAAGGGCCACCTGTTCGTCGGCGACCTGCTGCTGAGCGACAGCGGCATGCGCAACCACCCGCTGACGCCGATGACGGACGCGAACCTGGTGCGTGTGCTGCAAGCGCAAACCCAACGCAAGGTCGGCCTGGTCGAGCACGGCGTGGTGGCGCGCGGGGCAGCGGCCATCGCCGATCGGATGGCGCAGCTCCAGCGAGAAGGCGTCGGCATGGCGATCGTCGATGCGATCCGCAACGACGATCTGGTGCAACTCGGGCAGGCGCTGAAGGGCCAGGCGCTCGTCACCGCCGGCTCGGGCGTGGCGATCGGGCTGCCGACCAACTGGGGGCTGGTTCCATCGCCCGCGGCGGCGGTGTTGCCGCCGGCCGGTGGGTTGCAAGCCATCGTCTCGGGCAGTTGTTCGGTGGCGACCAACGGCCAGGTGGCGCATGCGCGCGCGGCGGGGGTGCCGGTGTTCGAGGTCGATCCACTGCAGGTGGCTGCCGGCGCCGATGTGGCCGCGCAAGCGCTGGCCTGGGCACGCGGTCGTTTTCAGAGCGGCCTGCCGCGCGGGCCGGTGCTCATCACCGCCACCGCCGACACCACGCAACTGCAGGCGGTGCAGGCGCAACTCGGCGTGGCGCGCGCGGGCGAACTGGTGGAGCACACACTGGCAGCGATCGGCCGCGGCCTGGTGCAACTCGGGGTGCGGCAGCTCGTGGTGGCCGGCGGCGAAACATCGGGCGCGGTGGTGCAGGCGCTGGGCATCTCGCAACTGCAGATCGGCGCGCAAATCGACCCCGGCGTGCCGTGGTGTGCCGCGTTGTCGCCGGCAGCGGATGCGCAGGTTCTGCACATCACGCTGAAGTCCGGCAACTTCGGATCGGCCGACTTCTTCACCAAGGCGTTTGCGACGCTCGCATGAGCTTGCCGCGCCGCGCCATGCCCTGTCGCGCCGTGCGCAACGAGGACCCTGCCCGGTGACTGAAGTCGAGCTTCGTGACGAAGTCTGCCGCGTCGGCCGCTCGCTGTTCGAGCGCGGCTACGTGCACGCCACGGCGGGCAACATCAGCGTGCGGCTCGACGATGGCTTTCTGATCACACCGACCGATGCCTGCCTGGGCACGTTGGCGCCGCAGCGCCTGGCGCGCGTCGATGTGAACGGCGTGCAGACCGGCGGCGACCGCGCCAGCAAGACACTCGCGCTGCACCGCCGCATCTACGCCGCCGAGCCCACCGCGCGCTGCGTGATCCACACCCACAGCACGCACCTGGTGGCGCTCACGCTCGCGGGCGTGTGGAGCGCAGCCGACATCCTGCCGCCGATCACGCCGTACTGCGTGATGAAGGTCGGCCACGTGCCGCTGATTCCGTACCACCGCCCCGGCGACCCGCAGGTGGCCGAACTCGTGGCGCAGGCGATCGGCGCTGCGCAGGCGCGCGGCACGCCGTTGCGCGCGGTGATGCTGGAGCGGCTCGGCCCGAACGTGTGGCATGGCTCGCCGGCCGAGGCCAGCGCGGTGCTCGAAGAGCTCGAAGAGACGGCGCGCCTGTGGTTGATGACGACCCCGCGGACGACACCGCGGCCCGCCCCGCTGACCGAGGCGCAACTCGACGAGCTGCGCTCCGTTTTCGGCGCACCGTGGTGAAACGATGTGCACCGACAATGAAAAGTCCGATGCCCTGACCGACGACCCCTCGACCTGAAAGTTCGCATGAAGACATCTGAGACGACCCCCAAGGCCGGCAAGAAGGACGCAAAGGCGCTGAACTCGAAGAAGCCGGGCGCCAAGAAGCGCATCAAGCCCAGCCAACTGCGCTCGCGCGCCTGGTTCGACAACCCGGCCAATGCCGACATGACGGCGCTGTACCTCGAGCGCACGATGAACTTCGGCCTGAGCATGGAGGAGTTGCAATCGGGCCGGCCGATGATCGGCATCGCTCAGAGCGGCTCCGACATTGCACCGTGCAACCGCCACCACCTGGTGCTGGCCCAGCGCATGCGCGAGGGCATTCGCGATGCCGGCGGCGTGGCGTTCGAGTTCCCGCTGCACCCGATCCAGGAAACCTGCAAACGCCCCACCGCCGCGCTCGACCGCAACTTGCAGTACCTGGCGCTGGTGGAGGTGCTGTACGGCTACCCGCTGGACGGCGTGATCCTGACCACGGGCTGCGACAAGACGACGCCAGCGCAACTGATGGCCGCGGCCACGGTGGACATTCCGGCGATTGCGATCAACTCCGGCCCGATGCTCAACGGCTGGCACGACGGCGAGCGCACCGGCTCGGGCACGATCGTGTGGAAGGCGCGCCAGATGATGGCCAAGGGCGACATCGACTACCCGCAGTTCTTGAAGCTCGTGGCGTCGAGCGCGCCGTCCACCGGCCACTGCAACACCATGGGCACGGCCTCGACGATGAACGCGCTGACCGAGGCGATGGGCATGTGCCTGCCGGGCACCGCGGCCATCCCGGCGCCGTACCGCGATCGCCAGGAAGCGGCCTACCTGACCGGCAAGCGCATCGTCGAGATGGTGTGGGAGAACCTCAAACCCTCCGACATCATGACGCGCGAGGCGTTCGAGAACGTCATCGTCGTCAACTCGGCGATCGGCGGCTCGACCAATGCGCCGGTGCACATCAACGCAATCGCGCGGCACATCGGCGTGAAGCTCGACAACGACGACTGGGAGAAGATCGGCTACGAGCTGCCGTTGCTGGTGAACATGCAGCCGGCTGGCGAGTACCTCGGCGAGGAGTACTACCGTGCCGGCGGCCTGCCCGCGGTGGTGGCCGAGTTGGTCAAGAAGGGCAAGATCAAGCCCTCGCCCACCGTCAACGGCAAGACGCTGGCGGAGAACTGCGAAGGCCAGTTCTCGACCGACCGGCGCGTGATCCTGCCGTACGACAAGCCGATGCAGAAGAAGGCCGGCTTCCTGAACCTGAAGGGCAACCTGTTCGACTCGGCGATCATGAAGACCAGCGTAATCACGAAGGAATTCCGCGAGCGTTACCTCGAGAACCCGGCCGACCCGATGGCCTTCGAAGGCAAGGCGGTGGTGTTCGACGGGCCCGAGGACTACCACCACCGCATCGACGACCCGAAAACGAAGATCGATGCGCACACCGTGCTGTTCATCCGCGGCGTCGGCCCGGTGGGCTACCCCGGCGCGGCCGAGGTGGTGAACATGCGCCCGCCGAACTACCTCATCAAGCAGGGCGTGACCGCCCTGCCGTGCATCGGCGACGGCCGCCAGTCGGGCACGTCGGGCTCGCCGTCGATCCTGAACGCGTCGCCCGAGGCGGCCACCGGCGGCGGGCTGGCGCTGCTGAAAACCGGCGACCGCGTGCGCATCGACCTGAAGAAGCGCACAGCCAACATCCTGATATCGGACGCCGAGCTGCAAAAGCGCCGCGAGGCGCTGGAGGCGGCCGGTGGCTACAAGTACCCACCGAGCCAGACTCCGTGGCAGGAGATCCAGCGCGGCATCGTCGATGAGTTGTCGCACGGCATGGTGCTCAAGCCGGCGGTCAAGTACCAGAAGATCCACGCCACCTTCGGCGTGCCACGCGACAACCATTGAGCGGCCTCTGGCGCTGTTCGTGCCGGGCCGCCTGGCGCCGAGGCTTCGGCCGTATGGACCGGGCCGGCCGGCCGAGTTAACCTTGCGCCCGTTTTGTCCAACCCACCCTGGAGTGTGATTCCATGCAAACCCGTCGACGCCATCTCATCGGCTTGGCCACCACCGGCAGCCTGCTCTCGCTCAGCGGCCTGAACGCTCGCGCCCAGGTGAGCCTGGACACCGCCAAGATCTTTGCCGGCTTCGCCGCAGGCGGCACGGTGGACGTGACCGCGCGCCGCGTGGCCGACAAACTGCGCGACGCCTATGCGAAGAACGTGGTCGTCGAGAACCGCACCGGCGCGGGCGGGCAGATTGCGCTGTCGGCGCTGAAGACCGCCGCACCCGACGGCAGCACGTTCCTGGTCACGCCGATGTCGATGCTGGGCATCTACCCGCACACCTACAAGAAGCTGCCCTACGACCCGGTGGCCGACTTTGCGCCGGTGTCGCAGGCGGTGCAGTTCGACTTCGGCTTCGCCGTAGGCCCGATGGTGCCGACCTCGGTGAAGACGCTTGCCGAGTATGTGGCGTGGTGCAAGGCGAACCCGACGAACGCCAACTTCGGCTCGCCGGCGGCCGGCTCGGTGCCGCACTTCGTGGCCGAGCTGTTCGGGCGTGCGGCGGGGCTCGACCTGAAGCACGTGCCGTACCGCGGCACGCAGCCGGCGATCGTCGACCTGATGGGCGGGCAGGTGTCGTCCGTGTCGGGCCCGGTGGGTGAGTTCCTGCAGCACTTGCCGACCGGCAAGGCCCGCCTGATCGCCACGTCGGGCGCCGCACGCAACAAGTTTGCGCCCACGGTGCCGACGTATGCCGAGCAGGGTTTCAAGGACCTGGTCTTCAACGAGTGGTTCGGCTTCTACCTGCCGGCCAAGACGCCAGCCGACGTGATCAACCGCCTCAGCGCTGCGATCCAGGCGGCCCTGGCGGCGCCCGAGGTGACAGACGGTCTGGCACAGATGGGGCTCGAGGCCAAATCGTCCACGCCCGCAGAGTTGGCCGCGCTCCTCAAGCGCGACACCGAGCGCTGGGCGCCGCTGGTCAAGACCATCGGCTTCACTGCCGAGTCCTGATGCTGCACCCCTCGGCGGACGCCCCAGCGCCGTCCGCACCGAGGGGAGGGAGCACCGGCGCCGCCCTGCGAGCGCCGGCCCGACCGGGCGGCGGAAGACGCTCGCTGCTTCCAGTGGAGTAACATAGAATTTATCACAATGCCATTTTTGGTAAAGTCTATGTTATGTATAAGTCACTAGCGGCCCTCTCTACCCTGCCTCCGGCCGCTGCCGACGCGCTCAAGCGCCTGGGCGAAAACCTGGCGGTGGCGCGCGTGCGCCGCAAGGAGTCGCAGCGGCTGTGGGCGCAACGCCTGGGCGTGTCGGTGCCCACGCTGATCCGCATGGAGCAGGGCGACGCGGGTGTGGGCATGGGCATCTACGCCACCGCTCTGTGGCTGATCGGCCGCGTGGCGGCACTGCCCGAGGTGGCCGCGCCGCAGCACGACCAGGGCGCGCTGGAGCTGGACGTTCGAGAGGCGCTCGCCAAGCGCGCCGTGCGCTCGCCCGCGTCGGTCGAGGCGCGCCTGCGTCGAAAGGGGGCAACCGGTGGCTGAGCCAAGCCCGCCGAGCCCGCCCGCCCGAACGGCACCCAGCGCGAGCTCGGCGCCCACCCCGCCCGCGAACGCGCCCTATCAACCCACCGACCAACTCTTCCTGTGGCTGCTGACCGACCCGGCCCAGCCGGTGCTGGTGGGCGAGCTGAACATGGTGCGCAGCCTGCGCGGCGTGTCGCTGCGCTACGCCGACGGCTGGGTTGAGCGCGGCTTTGCACTGAGCGAAGACCTCCCGCTGCTGCGTGGGCAAGAGTTCCTGCCGACCACCAAGGACAGCGCCGCCGGCGCGGTGGACGACGCGCGGCCCGACCGCTGGGGCGAGCGCGTCATCCAGTTCCTCGACCGGCCACCGCGCCTGTCGCTGCTGGAGTATTTGTATTTCGCGGGCGACGAACGCTTCGGTGCGCTCGGCGTGTCGGCCTCGGCCGAGCACTACCAACCGCGCCGCACCGGCCCGCTGCCGCAACTCGCCGACACGGCGGCCATCCACGAACTGGTGCGCAAGGTGCTGGCCAACGAGCCGATCGCGGCCGACCAGCGCCGGCTGATCGCGCCCGGCGTCACGCTCGGCGGCGCGCGGCCGAAGGCGCTGCTCGACATCGACGGCGAGCCCTGGGTCGTGAAGTTCGCCGACGGCGAGCCGACGGATACGCCGCTGATCGAACACGCGTCGATGACGCTTGCGGCACAGGCCGGCATCCGCGTCGCGCCCACGCGGGCGATCCGCCTGCCCGGCGGCCACGCAGTCGCGGTGAAGCGCTTCGACCGAGCAGGCGGCCGGCGGCTGCATGCGATGTCGGCCAACGTGGCGCTGAAGGCTGCGGCCGAAGGCCTGGGATACCCGGAGCTGGCGCAACTGCTGCGCCGCCGCGGCGTGGCCGCAGGCGGCGTGAACGTGCAGCAGATGCACGAGCTGTTCCGCCGCATGGTGTTCAACATCCTGATCGACAACACCGACGACCACGAGAAGAACCACGCGCTGCTGGTCACCGATGCGCAGCAGTTCGAGCTGTCGCCAGCGTACGACGTGCTGCCCTCGGGCCAGGCGCTGGGCTACCAGCAGATGCGTGTGGGTGACGACGGCGCCGACGCGACGCTGGAGAACGCCTTGTCGATGTGCCCGATGTTCGCGCTCAAGCGCGACGCGGCGGTGAAGGAGGTCGCGCGCGTGGCCGCGGTGGTCTCGTCGTGGCAAGCGCACTTCAGCCAGTGCGGCGTGACGGCGCGCGACATCGCGCTGCTCGGCGAACAGATCGACCGCGACTTCCTGCGCATGCAGCGCGACAGCGTCGCGCGGCCGGCCTGACGACAGAAAGGCCCCGGCGACGCCCCCGCCGCTGCGCGCGTGGCCGCCGGCAGGCTGCAACGCAACCCGTCAACGCTCGCCGAATGCGCGCGGCGGCGCCGACTGAAGGTACAGGTGCATTGCCTGCAGGTCGACGTCGCTCATGGCGCTGAAGGCGCTGAACGGCATCTCGGTGCTGATCGCCGAACCATCGGGGCGGCGGCCACTGCGCATCATTGCGGCAAAGGTTTCGGCGTCGGCATAGCGGGGCATGACGCTGCCGGCGCCAGGCGTCAGGTTGGCGGCGGCGGGCCAGGCCGGCGGTGCACCAGGAATCTTGCCGCCGCCCAGCCCGGCGCCGTGGCAGCCCACGCACGTCTGCGCCACATAGGCGCCGTGGGCCACGTTGACGCCTTCAGGCACCGGCGCGGGCGGCGGCAACTGGTGGTCGATCTTCTCGGCCGCGTCTTTCAACACACCCAAGCCGTAGGCCAGGCGAACGGGCAGTGGCAGTTCCGCCACCATGCCGCCGCCAGGGGCAGGGGGCATCTGGCGCATGTAGGCGATCAGCGCTCCGGCGTCGGCGTCGGTCCAGCGGCTGTAGTCCTCGCTGGGCATGATGAACACGGGCCGGCCGTCGGGCTTGACGCCATGGCGCAGCGTGCGCACCCAATCCTCGGTGCGGTAGTTCGCCACCACGGTGCCGGCGCCGGGCGAGATGTTGGGCGCCCGCACGCGCAAGCCGCCGTCGTCGATGAAGAAGCGCCCCGCGGCGTCGGCGCCGTGGCATTCGGCACACCCGCGGGTGGTGAACAGGTACCGGCCTCGGTCGACGGCCGCGCTGCCGGTGGGCACCGCCACGGCCCGCGCCGGCACCTCGACGCGGCGATCGAGCTTGTACTCGGCGCGGTACAGGCCGAAGCCCGCCGCGCCTGCGGCGGCGGTGGCCAAAACGGTTGCAGCGATGAGGCTGCCTCGTAACCAAGCATGCATGTCGATCCTTTGCAGTGTTTGCAATCAATCGACGATGGTGTCGCCTGCGTCGGCCGCAGTCTTGTCGTTCTGCGACATCTCGACCCGCCCTCGGGGCACGCAGGCATACTCGGCCAGCGCGGTCCCGCGGGCCACTCGCAGCCGCTGCACCTCCGCCATGCCACCGCCCACGCAGCAAATCCGTTTCGCGCGCAGCCACGACGGTGTGCAGCTGGCCTGGGCCGCGTCCGGCACCGGACCGCCGCTGATCAAGGCAGCGACCTGGCTGTCGCACCTGGAGTACGACCTCGACAGCCCGGTGTGGAGCCACCTGCTGACCGGCTTGGCGGCGCAGGCCCGGCTCGTGCGCTACGACGAACGCGGCTGCGGCCTGTCGGACTGGGCCGTCACCGACCTGTCTTTCGAGAGCTGGGTGAGCGACCTGGAGGCGGTGGCCGACGCGGCCGGCGAGCAGCGCTTTGCCCTGCTGGGCATTTCGCAAGGCGCGCCGATCGCCATTGCCTACGCGGTGCGCCACCCCGAGCGGGTCAGCCACCTGGTGCTGCACGGCGGTTACGCGCGCGGCCGCCTGGTGCGCAGCGACACCCCGCGCGACCGCGAGGAAGCCGAGACGATGAACAAGCTCGCCGAGCTCGGCTGGGGCAAGGCCGACCCGTCCTTCCGCCAGTTCTTCACCACCCAGTTCATCCCCGGCGGCACGCCCGAGCAGCACCGTTGGTTCAACGAGCTCGAGCGCCTCTCGACCTCGCCGGCCAACGCCGTGCGCTTCATGCGCGAGTTCGCGCGCATCGACGTCACCGCGCTGCTGCCGCAGGTGCAGTGCCCGACCCTCGTGCTGCACAGCCGCCACGACGTGCGCCAGCCGCTCGAAGAAGGGCGCCTGCTCGCAACCGGCATTCCCGGCGCGCGCTTCGTGCCGATCGACAGCGGCAACCACTTGCTGCTGGCCGACGAGCCGGGCTGGCAGCGCTGGCTCGACGAGGTGCGCGCTTTCCTGCCCACCGCCCAGGCCGTGGCCGAAGGCGATGCTTTCGCCACGCTGACCCCGCGCCAGCGCGAGCTGCTCCTGCTGATCGCGCAGGGCCGCGACAACGCACAGATCGCCGCCACGCTGAGCCTGAGCGAGAAGACGGTGCGCAACCACATCACCCACATCTTCGCCAGGCTCGGTGTCGAGAACCGGGCGCAGGCGATCGTGCGGGTGCGCGATGGCTGGGGCCGCTGAAGCGCCTGCAGGCCGGTGACCCTGGCCGCTGCGGGCGGCGCCACGCGGCGCAGACCCCCGGCGCGCTACAGATAGACGGTGCCGCCCGCGGTGGCGTGGCGGAACGCCGCAGCCAGCGGCGAGCGGCCCGCGCGCACGAAGCGCCGTGGCGTCAAGCCGGTGAGTTGCTGCACCGCGTGCGACATGTGGGCCTGGTCGGCGAAGCCGACATCGGCGGCAATGTCGGCCAAGCTGGCCGCCCCGGACTGCGCCTTGCGCGACACCGACTGCAGCCGCGCCACGCGCGCCAGGTGGCGCGGCGAGGTGCCGATCCACTGCGCAAAGTCGCGCTCGAGCTGGCGCCGCGAGACGTGCTGGGCGGCGGCCAGCGTCTCCATCGGCTCGGCCGGCGACGCGCACACGCTCATCGCAGCCCGGCCGGCGCGCAGTGCGCCCGGCGACTGCTGGCGCTGCACGCTCGCGCGCGTTTCGAGCCAGGCGGCAAACGCGTGCAGCTTGCCGTCCAGCGTGTCGGCGCAGGCGATGTCGGACTCGAGCTGGCGCGTCAGCCGCCGGTCGAGCAACTGGTCGAGGCGGGCGCGGATGCGTGGCACGCTGGCCAGCGGCGGGCTGTCCAGCAAATGAACCAGGCCCAGCGGCGTGAGCAATGCGAACAGGGTGATGCAGTCGCCGGCACCGGCAAACCGGCCTGTCCATTCGCGGATGCCGGTCAGCCGGGTGAGCTCGCCGTGGCGGCCCTTCTGCTCGATGCCACCCGCGCCGCGCCCGAGCGTGACGCTCAGGACCAGCGACTCGTGCGGCGCCACCGACAAAGCCCGCGGGCCGGCGGCATCGAGCTCGACGGCTGTCAACGCGCTGACGTAGGGCAGCAAGGCGCCGCGAATCGGGATCGAGTGTGCGTGGGCGGTGCCCGCGGGCGCGGCTTGCTTCGGTCTCTCTGGGGTCGTGTCGAGGGGGCGCATGTCGATGGGCCGGCGCTGCCGGCGGAGAGATTCATGGCCGGTCGATTGTTGGTGCAACACCGCTCCTGCGCCATGGGACGACGGTCCCGACTGGAGGCGCAAAACGCCTGATCCGCGGCTGGCGACCGTGCCGGCAGGGGCCGCCGCCCCACAGCACAGCCCGGCGCCGCCGGCGCAGGCCAGGGCCGAAGGCGATGTTCCGAAGCCGATGGGCCGAAGCCGATGTGCCGACGGCCGGAGCCCGCCAGGCGCTGCGCGCGGGATGCGGCCGCCGTGCGGCGCATCGAGGCCGTCAAGCCGCCTGCTGGCGCTCCATCGCCGCTTCGAGCTGGCGCTGGATGCCCTGCACGGCGGCCAGCACGGCGGCAGGGTCCATCGTGGTCTGTGGCGCCGTCTTGGCGACCATGGCCTCGACCGAGTCCGGGTCTTTCATCAGCGCATTGCTGATCGCCGACAGCATGCAGACCGCCGGGTTCTGCAGTTGTCGCGGCAACTCGCCGGTGGCGTTGACGACGACGTGGAAGCGGACGCAGTCCACCGCCACCGGCGCCAGGCCCCAGCTTTCGCACAGCGCGGCGCCGAGCGCCTCGTGGCTGACGCCGAACTCGGCGTGTTCGAGCATCAGCAACGCTTCGTCGTCGGGGCCGGCCTCGTTGAGCATCGCGCGGTAGCGCTCGGGCGCATGGCGCAGCAGCACGGCCTTGCCGCACTCCTCGAACAAGCCGGCCGAGTGCGCGACCCACGGGTCCATGCCCAGCGCCTTGGCGGTGCGGCCCATCAGCATGCCGCGCACGTTGGCGCGGTCCCACAGCGGGTCGAGCTCGGGCATGTGCGGGAACACCGCCTTCAGCCCCATCGCAAACGTGACCGACGCGACCTCGCGCGTGCCCAGGTAGGTGACGGCCTGCTTGACGCTCTGCACACGCCCGTTCAGGCCGTAGAGCGACGAGTTGACCGCCTTCAGCACGGCCGAGGCGAGCGCCATGTCGGCCGCGATCAGCGCGCTCATGGCCTGCAGGTTGACCTGGTCGTCGGCCAGCATGAGAGACAACTCGACCAGCGCATCGGGCTTGGACGGGATGTCGACCTTGAGCGTGCGCAGTTGCGGATCGACGGGCATGGCGGGCCTTTCGGGAGCAGGGGCAAAGCGTGCAGGAGAAAGAGATGCAGGGACTCGGTCGAGCCCGATGCTAAAGACGCACCGCCCGGTCGATGCCTGAATCAACCGCCCTGTGCCACGCCAGTCTTTCGCATCGGCTCGACGCAAAGCACGGCCGCCAAGAAGCAAAAAAGGGCGTTGGTGAATCCACCAACGCCCCGCTTGCGGTTTGTGTTCTCGGCATCGGTCGAACCCTCGGCCGTGCGTCTGTTGCGGGCTTGGACAAGTTGCCTGTCCCGCGATCTCTTGTCTCCTCAGCCACGTCCCGCAGCAGCACCATGAAGGTGCCCTTTGCAAGTGGCGAGACTGTAGGTGCAGGCGGTGCCGGGCTGCACTGGGGCTTTCCCTGCGGCCGTTCGGAGCCGCGGGCAGGCATGCACCGTGACGCTGGCGAGCGCTCTTTCAACGCGCCGCGGGCAGGCTGAGCGTGATGCGGGTTCCTTCGCCCAAGGCGCTGGTGATGTCGACGCCGCCGCCATGCAGCTCAACGATGCGCTTAACGATGGCCAGCCCCAGCCCCCTGCCACCCTGGCCGGTGGCCGGCGCCACGTTCTGGCGGCTTTGGTAGAAGCGGTCGAACAGGTGCGGCACGTCGGCTGGCGCGATGCCGGCGCCGGTGTCGCTCACGCTGACCCGCACCTGGCCTTGCACGCGCAACGCAACCAGGCCGATGTGCCCGCCGGGCGCGCAGAACTTGAGCGCGTTGTCGATCAGGTTCGCCACGGCCCGCTCGAACAGCTCCACGTCCAGCATCGCCAAGGGTGCGTCCGAACCATCGGCCGCGGCTGCGTCACAGCGCAGGGTCACGCCCTGTTGCGCGGCGCGCGGCGCAAAGCGCAGGCCGATGTCGTCGAGCAACTCGCCCACATCGACGCGTGCCGCATTGAGCTGGAACGCCGGCTCGTCGAGTTGGGCCAGGTCACCCAGCGACTTGACCAGGCTCGCGGCGTTGCGGGTGTTGCGCAGCGCCACCTCGACCAGCCGGCGGTCCTCCGTGCGCTGTGCGTCGCCGCGCCAGCGGCCGTCCAGCGTTTCGAGGCAGGCGACGGTGGCAGTCAGCGGCGAACGCAAGTCGTGCGAGAGGTTGCTGACGCCTTCGCGGCGGAAGTGGTCGAGCCGGCGCAGCGCGCTCCACTGCTTGCGCAGCGTCGTGAGCATCATCTCGAAGGCCGCGGCGAGCTGGCCGAACTCGTCACGCGGCGCCGCCGGCAGCAGCGCTTGCGGCGTCTTCGGCAGGCCTTCTGCCAAGCCCTCCTCGAGCCCCCGCTGCGACAGTGTCGCCACCGCGTCGGTCAAGCGCCGCAGCGGCCGCGTGACGGAGGCAATCACCAGCCACGCGAGCAGGGTCGTCAACGCCACGATGCCAGCGATGGCGCCGAGCGCCGGCAACGCCAGGCTCTTGCGCACCGCCTCCCAGCGCGAGGCGGGTAGGTCGGCCTTGTGGCCGACGAGGTAGAGGTAGCCCGAGACCGGCTCGTCGCCCCGGATCACGGCGCGGCGCAGCGCGCGGGCGGCAATCACGGCGTTGGCGTCCATGCGCTCGGGGTCGTCGCCCATCACGAAAGGCATGGCACCGCTGGTGCCAGCGACCGCCGCCTGCAGCGACGCACGCGACACCGTGTAGCCCGCCGGCAGCGGCGCATCGCCGGTGCGCGACAGGATGGCGCCCTGCGCGTCGAGCAGGTAGAGCTGCGTGTCCGGCTCGTAGAGCACCAGGTTGCGCATCCAGGCGTTGAACTCCTGCGGCTGGCGGTCGTGCAGGTCGAGCAGGTGGTCGTGGGTTGCGGTCACGCGCGACAGGAACGAGGTGGCACGCTGGAAGGTGGTCTCGTTCTCGAAGCGCTCGAAGGCCACGAGCACGGTGGCGATCACCAGCAGCGCCGTGATCAGCCCGGTCGCGACGATGGTGAGCGCGATCTTGAGCCTGACCGTCATGATGGCGCCCGTCGCCCGGCGGGTACGCCGGCCGTTCCCTTCATAGTGGCGCGTCCCGCATCTTGTACCCCGCGCCGCGCACGGTGAGGATCAGCTCGGGCCGCATCGGGTCGGCCTCGAGCTTGGCGCGCAAGCGGTTGATGTGCGTGGTGACGGTGTGCTCGTAGCCGTCGTGCGTGTAGCCCCACACCGCCGTGAGCAGTTGCGAGCGCGAGAACACGTGGCCGGGGTGCGAGGCAAAGTGCAGTAGCAGGTCGAACTCCAGCGCGGTGAATTCCAGCGCCGCGCCGCGAAAGCGTGCCTGGCGCTTGGCGGGCAGGATTTCCAGCTCGCCGTTGCGCAACGGCTTGGCGCTCTGCGGCGTGGCCGCTTGCGCCTGCGCGGCGCGCAGCAGGTCGGCTCGGCGCAGCAGCGCCTTCACGCGCGCCAGCAGCTCGGGCAGCGAAAACGGCTTGGTCAGGTAGTCGTCGGCGCCCAGCTCCAGGCCGAGCACGCGGTCGAGCTCGGTCGACTTGGCGGTGAGCATCAGGATCGGCGTGCTGCGCCCGCGCGCGCGCAGCGCCTTGCAGACCTCCAGCCCGTCCAGGCCAGGCATCATCAGGTCGAGCACCAGCAGGTCGCTCGCCCGCTCGTTCTGGCTGTCGAGCGCGGCCACACCGTCGCCCACCGCGGTCACGTCGTAACCGGCGCCGCGCAGGTTCAGCACCAGCAGGTCGCGGATATCGGTCTGGTCTTCGGCCACGAGGATGGTGGCAGCGCGGGTCGGCGGGCTCATGCCCGATTGTCGTTCCGGCCGGCAGCCTTCTTACGACCCTGGGTCCGGTCGAGGACGTGAGCGCGGACGCAAAGCAGGACGCAAATGTGATCTTCCTGTGAGGTTCGGTGAGGGTGTCGCGAGGTGCGGCGGCCACAGTGCACGTATCGACAAACCGGCTCGACCCACCGGCTCGACGACACCGCCCAGGAGATGCCCGCCATGAACGCCACCGCCGCCCTGTCCTCCCCCTTCCAGCCCGCCTTGATGCCCACCGCTGGGGCCACCGTGTCGTGGAGCGAGATGGTGTCGCACCGCAGCTACCTGGTGCGCTTTGCGCAACGCCGGCTGCGCGACCCGATGCTGGCCGAAGACGCGGTGCAAGACGTGTTCGAGGCGGTGCTGTGCGGCCGGGCCGCCTTCGCCGGCCGCGCCGCGCTGCGCTCGTGGCTGACCGCGGTGCTGAAGAACAAGATCGTCGATGCGGTGCGCCGCAACGCCGGCACCGATCAACTCGACGATGAAACGATGGACAGCGGCGCGCTGGCCATCGCGTGCCCCCAGCCGCAACCCGACCAGGTGGCCGAGCAACGCCAGTTGCTGGCCCGCGCGCTGGCGCGCATCGACGCGCTGCCGGCCGGGCTGCGCGATGCAATGCGCCTGCGCGTGCTGGAAGAGCAGTCCACCGAGTCGGTGTGTGCCCGGCTGGGCATCAGCGAAGACAACCTGTTCGTGCGCATGCACCGCGCCCGCAAGCACCTGCTGTCTTGACCTGCGTCAGCCGCGCTGGGCGTGTTGGGCGCGTTGGGCGCGTTGGGCGTACAGGGCGTCCGCCACGATCCACTCCGCTGCGCGCTCGGCGATCATCAAGGTCGGCGCAGCGGTGTTGCCGCTGGTGATGCGCGGCATCACGCTGGCGTCGACCACGCGCAGCCGCGTCACGCCGTGCACGCGCAGGCGTGCATCGACGACGGCCAACGGGTCGGCCGCCGGGCCCATCTTGGCCGTGCCGACGGGGTGGAAGATCGTCGTGCCGATGTCGCCGGCCAGCTTCGCGAGTTCAGCGTCGCTCTGGAACTGCACGCCGGGCTTCACTTCGACCGGCCGATAAGGCGCCAGCGCCGGTTGCGCGACGATGCGGCGCGTGAGGCGCAGGCTGTCGGCCGCGATGCGGCGGTCTTCGTCGGTGCTGAGGTAGTGCGGCGCGATGCTCGGCGGCTGCTGCGGGTCGGCAGACGCGATTTGCACGCGGCCGCGGCTCGTCGGGTTCAGGTTGCACACGCTGGCGGTGAAGGCGTTGAAGGTGTGCAGCGGCTGGCCGAACGCGTCGAGCGAGAGCGGCTGCACGTGGTACTCGAGGTTGGCGTGCGGCCGACTCGCGTCGCTGCGCGTGAAGGCGCCGAGCTGCGACGGCGCCATGCTCATCGGCCCGGTGCGCTTGAGCGCGTATTCCAGGGATCATCGCCTTGCCCCACAGCGAGCGCGCCTGCGTGTTGAGCGTCTTCACGCCCTCGACCTGGAAGACCGCGCGGATCTGAAGATGGTCCTGCAGGTTCTCACCGACGCCGGGCAGCGGGTGTTCGACCGCGATGCCGTGCCGCTGCAGCAGCGGCGCCGGCCCGATGCCGGAGCGCTGCAACACCTGCGGCGTGCCCACGGCGCCAGCGCACAACAGCACTTCGCCGCCGGTGGCCGGCAGTTCGGCCCGCACCGGCGCGCCACCACCCGCGCGGCGCACCTCGACACCGACAGCGCGTCGGGCGCCGTTGCCGTTGCTGCCGTTGCTGCCGCCGCCTTCGGCCGCAGGCGCGAGCAGCACGCGCGTGATCTGCGCACCGGTCCAGACTTCGAGGTTGCGGCGTCGCAGCGCCGGTCGCAGAAATGCCTTGCTCGCATTCCAGCGCACGCCGGCCCGCTGGTTGACCTCGAAGTAGCCGACGCCTTCGTTGTCGCCTCGATTGAAGTCGCTCGTCGGCGCAATGCCGCTTTGCTGCGCGGCTTCGGCGAACGCGTCGAGGATGTCCCAGCGCAGCCGCTGACGCTCGACGCGCCACTCTCCGCCGGCGCGCCGGCCGCTGGCGTCGAAGCCCGGCGCGGCGTGCAGCGCGTCGGCGCCACGGTGAGAGTCCTCGTGCTTCAGGAACGCGCCAAGGCACTCGGCCCAGCTCCAGCCGGGGTTGGCGCCGAAGCCGTCACCCCGACCCCAGCCGTCGTAGTCGCGCGCCTGGCCGCGGATGTAGGTCATGCCGTTGATGCTGCTGCAGCCCCCCAGCACCTTGCCGCGCGGGTAGTTCAGGCGGCGGCCGTTCAGGCCGGGCTCGGGGTCGGTCTGGTAAAGCCAGTCGGTGCGCGGGTTGCCTATGCAGTAGAGATAGCCCAACGGGATGTTGATCCACACATAGTCGTCGTGGCCACCGGCTTCGATCAGCAGCACGCGCTTCGTCCCGTCGGCACTCAAGCGGTTGGCGAGCAGGCAGCCGGCCGTGCCGGCGCCGCAGACGATGTAGTCGAACATCGGCTCGCTCACGGCGGCCGCCTTACCGCACCGTGCTGGCCAGGATCGGGAACAGCTTGACCAGCCCGTCGGACATGACCTCGACGGCGAGTGCCGCCAGGATGAGCCCCATCAACCGCGTCATCACGTTGATGCCGGTCTTGCCCAGCACCTTGGCAATCCGCCCCGACAGGCTGAACGCCGCCCACACCGACAGCCCGATCACCACGCCGTAGCCGACCAGGATCGCCTGCTCCCACCAGTGGCGCGTCTTGTCGGCGTAGATGATCATCGTGGAGATCGTGGCCGGCCCGGTGAGCAGCGGAATGGTCAGCGGCACGATCGCGATGCTGGCGCCGGCGTCGACCTTGGTGTTGCCCTCGCTCACGTCTTCGGGGCGCGTCTCGGCCGGTTGTGCGTTGAGCATCTGCAGCGACGAGATCAGCAGCAGCATGCCGCCGCCGACCTGGAACGACGCAAGCGAGATGCCGAAGAACTCGATGATCTTCAGCCCCGCCAGCGCGCTGACGGCAATCACCACGAAGGCGCTGAACGCGGCCACGCGGATCGTGCTCTGGCGTTGGCGCCGGTCGAAGCCCAAGGTGAAGTGGATGAAGAACGGGATCGCGCCGATCGGGTTCACGATGGCGAGCAGCGCCACCAGCGGCTTGTAGATGTCCATGCGCGATTGTGGAGCCGGCGTGGCCGCGCGCGTCGTGGCTCAGCCGAGCCCGGCCGCCAGTGCGCGCAGGTAGCGCAGGCCCGGCACAGCGCGTGCGCCGTACCAGCTGAGCAGCTCGCCGTCGACGAGGTCGGCACGGGCGTTCGGGCACAGGCGGCGTGCCTCGGTCAGGTGCGCGTCGCCGAACGCGTACGGCTCGGAGCTGAGCAGCACGCGCTGCACGTCGGCCAACCACGGCTCCGTGCCGTGCACCACGGGATAGCGCGCCGCGCCGATCGCGCCGCCGTGCGTGGCCGGCAGGCTGTGCCAGTTCACGAGTGCGAGCATGTTAGACAGGTAGGTGTCGCGCGCCACCGTCATCCACGGCTCACGCCAGATCAGGTAGAGCACGCGCTGCGGCGGGTGCGCCCCGGGACGGGTCAACGCCAGTTCGGCGCGCAAGTCCGCCAGCAGGGCCGACGCGCGCTCGCGCACGTCGGCGACGTGGCCGAAGACCGCGACGAGCTGCTCCACCAGCGCCAGGTTGTCGTGCGGCGCGAGCGGGTGCGTGACGACGATCTGCGGCGCGTCGGCACCCCAGCCGCGCAGCGCGTCGACCGTCTCGCGGCGGTTCTCGTCCACATTGACGAGAACGTGCGTCGGCGCGAGGCGCCGCAGCTTGGCCAGGTTCACGTCTTTCGTGCCACCGACCTTCGGCACCTGCGCCACGCTCTGCGCCGGGTGGATGCAGTAGCCGGTGCGCGCGACGAGGTGCTGCGCCAGGCCCAGCGCCACCACCAGCTCGGTGAGGCTGGGCACGAGGCTGGCGATGCACGGCGTGGGGGGCAGGGCGGCGGGAGGCGGAAGCATGATCGGCGGGACCCGGTGTAGGAGCGGGGATCGTCGTCCCCTCAGAAAACGACAATTGTTCTTGACAGGCATGCCACCGCAGACCCAATTCCCGTATATTCGGCAGCCTGTGCATGGACGCGGCGCCTTCGCTTGAATGGTTCACGATGGGTAGAAGCTCCACATGGTCTGTAGGAAATGGAAAGGGGCTCACCCATGGGCAACAAACTTTACGTCGGTAACCTTGCGTACAGCGTGCGCGACGAAGATCTGCAACAAGCGTTCGCACAATTCGGTTCCGTCACGTCCGCCAAGGTCATGATGGATCGCGACACCGGCCGCTCCAAGGGCTTCGGCTTCGTGGAGATGGGCTCCGACGCCGAGGCGCAAGCCGGCATCAACGGCATGAACGGCCAGGCCCTCGACGGCCGCGCGCTGGTGGTCAACGAGGCGCGTCCGCGTGAAGAGCGTCCGGGCGGCTTCGGTGGCGGCGGGCGTTCCGGCGGTGGTGGCTTCGGTGGCGGCGGTGGCCGCTCCGGTGGCGGCGGCTTCGGCGGTGGTGGCGCTGGCGGCGGCGGTGGTTACGGCGGTGGTGGCGGTGGCCGCTCCGGCGGTGGTGGCGGCTACGGCGGTGGTGGCGGTGGCCGCTCCGGCGGTGGCGGCGGCTACGGCGGTGGTGGTGGCGGCGGAGGCCGCGGCGGCTACTGAACCGACCGAACAGCAAGCTCAATCAAGAAGGCGGGGCGCGAAAGCGTCCCGCTTTTTTTCTTGGGTGGTTCACAGCGCTTCGAACGAGACCTTGGCGAAGACCTCGCTGTCGCGCTGCGACCCGGGCCGTTGGCTTTGCCGGCTGGCGCCGATGCTGACGCTGCGCCCCACGCCCATGCGGCGCTGGAACACGAGCGACGTGGTGGTGGTCAACTCGTCGGCTGCACCCAGCGCCACGCTGGCATCGGCCGTGCGCTGGAAGCGGCTGGCCTGCCAGACCACCCGCAGCGCATCGCGCGCGCTGAAGTGCAGCACACCGAGCCAGCGCGCGTTGGTCTCGGTCAACGCGCGCGAGCCGTCGGGCGCGTTGACGAAGCTCTGCTGCCAGCGCTGTTGCGACTCGATGCCCCAGTCGCTGCCCCAGCCGTGGCTCAAACCGCCGCGCAGGTTCGCCTCCAGCAGCAGCACCGCGCCGCGACCGACGCGGTCGGCTTCGACATCGAGCCGGCGGCCGGCCTCGAACTCGACGTTGAAGCGCGGAAACCACGGCGCCGGGTTGAACGCCAGCGCGCCTTGCGGCCCGCCGGTCGAGTGCAGCCGCCCGCCGGCGATGGCGCGCTCGGCGTTGATGTTGAGTTGCAGCCAGGCCTCGGTGTTGCGGCCCGCGGTGAGCCAGATGCCGGGGTGCATCAGGCGCGACACGAGCTCGCCGCCGTTGATCCCGTTCGTCGCGTCGGCCACGGCAGTCTTCTGCTGCACCCAGAAGTAGTTCTCGAACTCGTACGCGGTGAAACCGGGCAGCGCGACCTCGCCGTAGCGGCGAATCACCTCGGCCTGCAGCAGCTGCACGCCGGCCTGGTCGACGAAGCCGTTGTCGTTGCGAAAACGCGGGCTGGTGTGGCTGGCCTCCGCCGTGAAGGCCCAGCCCGGCACGCGGCGGAACCACGAGGCGAACAGGTGCTCGCCGCCTTCACGCGCGCCGCGCAGCGCTTGGCCGGCGGCGTCGAACAGCGCGCTCGTCTGCGACGCGAGCGCGCGCACGCGGAACTGCTGCGCTTCGCTGCTGCGCCACAGCACGTCGGCCCCGGCCACCTGGTTGCTGCGACCGTCGCCGTAGTCGCGCGCCGACAGCAAGCCGCCCACGCTGACCTCGCCGCGGTGCACGCGGCCGCGCAGCAGCGTGGCCTGCGAGCGCTCGTCCTGCCGGGCCGCGCCGGTGGCGTAGGCGCCGGGCAGCAGCACCAGGCCACCGCCGTCGTCGCGCAGGCTCAGGGCGGTGGCATCGGCCGTGGCGCCGCGCCAGGTGGCGCGCAGGCCCCAGCCGGGGTCGGTGACCGAGCGCGAGTAGAACGCCTTCAGCGGCAGGTCGAGCACGTCGGTGCTCTCCAGAAAGAACGGCCGCTTCTCGGGCACGCTGAGCGCAAAGCGGGTGTTGCCGGCGAGCTGCGGCACGTCGAGCTCGACCTGCGAGAAGTCGGGGTTCAGCGTGGCGTCGATGACCCAGTCGGCGCGTGGCCGCCACTTGATCTGCGCGCCGAGCGCGGCGTCGCGTTCGCGACGTTTCTCCGGCACGCCGGCCGCGTTCGGCAATCCCGTCTGCTGCGTGGCGCGCAACGTGAGCTCGGGCCGCACCGACAGGAACGCATGGTCGCGCACGCGTTCGGTCAGCGCCTGCAGGCCGTCCACCTCTTGCAGCTCGGCGATGAAGCTCAGCGCGTTGCCGGTGAGCGGCGCACTCACGACCAGCGCGTTCACCTCGCGCGGGATGCTGCGGCCGACCATCAGCCGCCACGGCGCGCCGCCCTCGAACGGGTAGCGCAGCGACAGGAACGGCAGCCGCAGCTCGACGCTGTAGCCGTCTTCCAGGCGCTGCGTGGCGGCGTCGAGTTCGAAGTCGGGCGCAAAGTCTTCGGTGTCGGTGTCGGCGATGTACATGCCGTCGGCCACCACGCCGGCCGCGTTGACGCGCACGAACTGCGCCGAGCGGCGCGTGCCCACCGGGTCGAGCACGACGATGACGAAGTCCTGCTCGCGCTTGACCTCGTCACGCCGGATCAGCGGCGCGCGGATCAGCTCCGGCCGCGGGTCGAACGCGCGGATGCCGAAGACGATCGCGTGTTCTTCGACCACCACCTGCACCGTGGTGCGGTGGTCGGCCGGTGCGGGCAGGCCGTCGAGCGGCTTGTATTGGAAGAAGCGGTCGTGCTCGGGCGCCGACGCCCACACCGGCTCGTCGAGCCGGCCGTCGATGCGCAGCGGCGGAGCGCCTGCTTCGAGGTGCACCGCGCGAGGGCGAAGTTGGGCCGCGACCGGCTCGACCGGTACCGCAGGCTGCGCTGACGCGTTGGCCGCGACCAGCACCGAACCCAGTGCGCCGAGCCACCCAACGCCGAAAACAAGGCCGGCGCGCGCTGCCACCAGCCGGCGCGCCGATGCACGGGCGCGCGAGAAGAACTCACACATGGTCTTGAACTTTCGCAGCACCGCATGGCGCGCGCTGGTGAGCGCGCGTCGGACGGTGTTTGGTTTGATCGGGCCGACGTTCGCGCCCTTGCGCTTGTGCAGAGGGGCGCGGCAGCGTCGGCAAGCTGGGCCGGGCGGTGGGGCCCGGCGAGCGGCAAATCAGGCGGTGCGAATCTTCAACATGGGAGCCTTCCTTGTTGCACCGAGTGCAACGGCTGACAGCAGAGGCGCGCAGTGTAGCCAGCGATGTGCGGTGCGTGGTTCGGGTTGTCCCGCGTGTTGCGCAGCATCAACGAGGCGGCGCAGCACGCATCGCGCAGCGCAACCGGCCTCTTGATTGGTGTCGCGGGCGATCAACTCAAGGATCGCTGGTCTGGCGCTGCTTCCGGCCGCGGCCGGCGAGCGCCCGGTCGTACACCGCGTTCGGCAACAAGCGCAACAGCTTGGCGACCACGCCCATCTGCCACGGGATCACGCGGTAGCTGGCGCCGGCCTCGATGGCCTCGAAGGCCTTGTCGGCAAAGCGTTCGACCGGCATCAGGAACGGCATCGAATACGTGTTGCCGCTCGTCAGCGGCGTGGCAATGTAGCCGGGCACCACCGTCACGACCTTCACGCCACTCGGGCGCAGTTCGCCACGCAAGCTTTCGCAGTAGCTGATGACGCCGGCCTTGCTGGAGCAGTAAGCGCCGTGCCCCGGCAGCCCGCGGATGCCCGCCACGCTGGCGATGCCCACGAGCCGGCCCGAGCCGCGCGCCGCCATCGCGGCGACGAAGGGCTGGAAGGTCGCGGCCATGCCGAGGTTGTTGGTGTCGAAGACGGAGCGCATCACTTCCAGGTCGGCAAACACCGCGGTGTCGATGCCCACGCTGATGCCGGCGCTGGCGATCACCACATCGGGCAGGCCCTGCGATTCGATGCAGGCGCGGCCGGCGGCAGTGATGCTCGCGACGTCACGCACGTCCGCACCGTAGACCGACACCATCGACGCCGGCAGCTCCTTGGCCTGCGCCCAGGCTTCTACCTCGGCCGTGCGCCGGGCCACGAGCGCCAGGCGATAGCCTGCCTGGTGAAAGCGCACCGCCAGCGCCTGCCCGATACCGCTGGATGCGCCGGTGATGAACACCAGCGGCAGGCTGGCAGTGCGGCCCGGCGTTCGGCCCGCGGTCATGGCGCGGCTCCATTCCTGACGCCGCCGGTCGCCGCGCCGGCGCCCGGCGGCGTGAACTCCGCGCGGATGCGGCCCCGCAGTTGCAGCACACGCGCCAGGTTGTCGTACTCCATCGCGTCGGCCGCCACCTGCGAGCGGCCGCGCAGCACCGTCACGGGCAGGTGCGAGCGCAACTGCTCGGTGTTTTGCAGCGCGTGCAGAAATTCGCCGCGGAACTCGATCGCTTCGTCTTTGCCGCTCGCTTCGCGCAGCACCGTGGCCCCGCCGGTCAACTGCACTTCGCTCGCGTCGGCGTTGGTCAGCGCGCGCCGGGCGCTGGCGATCGTCACGCGTCCGTCGGCGCCCATCGCGCGGATGCGCGGGTTGTCGATCTCCAGCGTGTCGGTGTCGGGGTAGTGGCGCAGTTCGTCGCCTTCGATCTGCACGCGCATCACGCCGTCGGGCCCGAACCGCTGCACGGTGAAGTTGTTCATCGTGTAGTCCGGCTCGTGGCGCGGTGGCGCCAGCCGGGCTTCTGTGTCGGCCACGGGAGTGCTCTTGACCAGCCACCAGGTGCCCAGCGCCAGCAGGCCCATCAGCAGCATCGGCAGGTAGGTCGACGCAAGCTGCAGCAGCCGTGTGCTCCACGGCGCATTCACCAGGCCCGGCGGCGCGGCAGGCGGCGGCAGGCTCAGCGGGTCGGCCAAGGGTTCGATCATCGGAGTTCGCTCTGCGGCTCGCTCACCGCCCTGCGCTGGGCGATGTGCGCTGCGGCATCCGTGCTGAGGGCAACGCGGCGACGCTCATCCAGCGCCGTCCAGCGTGACCTTGTGGGCGCTCAGCAGCGCGGCATACCGGCCGGCGGCGCACAGCAGCAGGTCGCAGCATTCGCGCGCAGCGCCGTGGCCGCCCGGGGCCGACGTGACGTGGTGCGCCACGGCCCGCACTTCCACATGCGCATTCGTTGGTGCGCAGGCGAAGGCGGCGCGCGTCATCAGCGGGAGGTCGGGCCAGTCGTCGCCCATCGCCGCCACGCGCTCCCAGCCCAGGCCGAGTTGCGCCAGCAGCGGCAGCGCCGCCGCCAGTTTGTCGCTGGCGCCGAACACCGCGTGCACGAGCCCCAGGTCGGCCACGCGGCGGCGCACGGCGGCTGAGTCGCGCCCGGTGATGACGACCGGCACGATGCCGGCTTGCGCCAGCAGCTTGAGGCCGTGGCCGTCGAGCGTGGAGAAGGCCTTGAACTCCTCGCCGCGTTCGCTGAGGTAAATGCGCCCGTCGGTCAGCACACCGTCCACGTCGAAGATCGCCGCGCCGATGCCCTGTGCGCGCAGCAGCAGTTCGGGGGCGAAGCTGAGCGCGGGCGGCCGCTCGAGTGCCGAAGCGCTTGAGCCGGTTGCGCCGCTTGCGCCTGCGCTGGCCGCGACGGTCGAGCGGGTGTTTGTGATTGCTGGTGAGCTCGCGGGCGTCGCCATCAGATCACCTTGGCCCGCAGCAGGTCGTTGGTGTTGAGCGCGCCGACGAGCACGCCGGTCGCATCGACCACCAACACACTCGTGACGCGGTGCTGCTCCATCACCTCGGCGGCCTCGACCGCGAGCGCGTCGTCGCGCACGCGGCGCGGCGCGGGGTGCATCACGTCGCGGGCGTGCAGCGAGCGCAGGTCGGCACCTCTTTCGCCAGCACCGCGCTCGATCAGCCGGCGCAAGTCGCCGTCGGTGAAAATGCCCAGCACCTGGCCGCTGTCGGCCTCGCTGATCGCGGTGAAGCCCAGGCCCTTGCCGGTCATCTCGCGCAGCATCTCGTTGAAGGTGGCGTCGGGGCCGACGCGCGGCAGCGCGTCGCCGCTGCGCATCAGGTCGCGCACATGGATCAGCAGCTTGCGCCCCAAACTGCCGCCGGGGTGCGAGCGGGCGAAGTCTTCTTCGCGGAAGCCACGTGCATCCAGCAGCGCCACCGCCAGCGCGTCGCCCATCGCCATCTGCGCGGCGGTGCTGGCGGTGGGCGCGAGGTTGAGCGGGCAGGCCTCCTGGTCGACCGCACTGCTCAGCACCAGGTCGGCGTGCTGCGCCAGGCTGCTGTCGGTTCGGCCGGTGATGGCCACCAGCACCGTGCCCAGGCGCTTGATGGCCGGGACGATGGCAGCCAGCTCGTCGCTCTCGCCCGAGTTGGAGATCGCCAGCACGATGTCCCCCGGTGTGACCATGCCCAGGTCGCCGTGGCTCGCCTCGGCCGGGTGCACGAACATCGCGGGCGTGCCGGTGGAGGCCAGCGTTGCGGCGATCTTGCGGCCGACGTGCCCGCTCTTGCCCATGCCCATCACGACCACGCGACCGCGGCAGTTCAGCATCGCCTGCACGGTGCGCGCAAAGCTCGGGCCCAGGCGCGCCTTCAGGCCGAGCAGGGCCTGCGCTTCGATGTCGAAGGTCTTGCAGGCCAGGCGCAAGGCGCGCGCATCATCGAAGGCAGTGGGCATGGGGCGGGTCGGTGTTGAGGCGTCTGGATCGGCGTCGTGCGAGAGGCGCGCGCCCGTTGCGCCTCTTGATGAGCGCCCTGCCTCGGCCTCGTCCATTACGATGCAACGATTCTAGGCGTGGACCCCCGCGCCGCACCGCATGGCCTCGACCCTCGAACTCGTGTTGCTCTACCTCGTCGCCGCAGTCGGTGGCGTGGTGGTGTGCCGGCTGGTTCGGCTGCCGCCGATGTTGGGCTACCTGGCGGTGGGCGTGCTGATCGGGCCGAACGCGATGGCGCTGGCCAAAGACTCGGGCGGCGTGGAGTACCTGGCCGAGTTCGGCGTCGTGTTCCTGATGTTCGTGATCGGGCTCGAGTTCAACCTGCCCAAGCTCAAGAGCATGCGCAAGCTCGTGTTCGGGCTGGGGTTGGCGCAGGTGTTGCTGACGATCCTGGGCACGGTGGCCGGGCACTACCTGCTGACGTGGGCGTTCTCGTTCACCGACCAGCCGTGGGAGCTGTCGTGGCAAGGCGCGATCGTGCTGGCCGGCGCGATGGCGATGTCGAGCACCGCGATCGTGGTGAAGATGATGGCCGACCGCCTGGAGCTGGAAAGCGAGCACGGCCGCCGCGTGATCGGCGTGCTGCTGTTTCAAGACTTGGCCGTGGTGCCGCTGCTGGTGCTGATCCCGGCGCTCAACTCCAGCGGCGCCGACATGGCCGCCTCGCTCGGCTGGGCGGCGCTCAAAGCCACCGCACTGCTGACGGTGCTGCTGGTGGGCGGCCAGAAGGTGATGCGCTGGTGGCTCACGCTGGTGGCGCGCCGCAAGAGCGAAGAGCTGTTCGTGCTGAACCTGCTGCTGGTCACGCTCGGGCTGGCCTGGTTGACCGAACACGCGGGCTTGTCGCTCGCGCTGGGCGCGTTCGTCGCGGGAATGCTGATCGCCGAGACCGAATACAAGCACCAGGTCGAGACCGACATCCGGCCCTTCCACGACGTGCTGCTGGGCCTGTTCTTCATCACCATCGGCATGAAGCTCGACTGGCGCCCGGTGCTCGACCTGTGGTTCCTGGTGTTGCTGCTGACCTTGCTGCCCGTGTTGGCCAAGTTCCTGTTGGTGGCGGCGTTGGCGCGCCTGTACGGCGCCACGCCGGGGGTGGCGCTGCGCACCGGCCTGTACCTGGCGCAGGCGGGCGAGTTCGGCTTCGTGCTGCTGACGCTGGGCGCCGACCACCAGTTGATCGACCCGCGCTGGGTCAGCCCGGTGCTGGCCAGCATGGTGCTGAGCATGCTGGCCACGCCGTTTCTCATCCTGTACAGCAACCGCATCGTGATGCGCCTGAGCTCGACCGACTGGCTGATGCAGTCGGTGGCGATGACCTCGATCGCGCGCAAGGCGATCAACACCGAGGCGCACATCATCATCGCCGGCTACGGCCGCAGCGGGCAGAACCTGGCGCGGCTGCTCGAAGGCGAGCGCATCCCGTACATGGCGCTTGACCTCGACCCCGACCGCGTGCGCCAGGCCGCCGCGGCCGGCCAGAGCGTGGTGTTCGGCGACGCCGCGCGGCTGCAGAGCCTGATGGCCGCCGGCCTGGCGCGCGCCAGCGCGGTGGTGGTGAGCTACCACGACACGCCGTCGGCGCTGAAGATCTTGCGCCAGGTCCGCGAGCACGCGCCCAAGGTGCCGGTGATCGTGCGCACGCTCGACGACACCGACATCGAGCGCCTGCAAGCCGCCGGTGCCACCGAGGTGGTGCCCGAGGCGATCGAAGGCTCGCTGATGCTGGCCAGCCACGCGCTCGCGCTGGTGGGCGTGCCGATGCGGCGCGTGATCCGGCTCGTGCAAGACCAGCGCGACGCGCGCTACGGCCTGCTGCGCGGCTACTTCCACGGCGCCGACGACGACACCGCCGACGAGTTGCAGCAGGCGCGCCTGCTCAGCGTCACGCTGCCGCCGGCCGGCGCATGCCTGGGCCAGACGCTGCTCGACCAGGCGCTGCATGCGGTGGGCGTGTCGGTGGTGTCGGTGCGGCGCGCGTCAGGCTCGGTGGTGAGCCCGGACGAGACGATGGTGCTGGCGGCCGGCGACACGCTGGTGTTGTCGGGCCTGCCGGAGCCACTGTCGCTGGCCGAGGGCAAGCTGCTCGGCACGATCTGAAACACGTCACGACGCCACACGACGCCACGACCTGGCGAGGAGCCCTGCGATGAAGCCCGAGAACTTGATGGACCCGACCGACTACATCCGGCGCCACATCCGCACCGTGCCCGACTGGCCGGCGCCGGGCGTGCAGTTCCGCGACATCACGCCGCTGCTGGCCAACCCGAAGGTCTTTCGCGTGCTGATCGACCAGTTCGTGCACCGCTACTTCGATGTCAAGCCGAGCGCGGTGGCGGGGCTGGACGCGCGCGGCTTCATCATCGGCTCGGTGCTGGCCTATGAACTCGGCGTGGGCTTCGTGCCGATCCGCAAGAAGGGCAAGCTGCCGTTCACGACCGTCGAGGAAACCTACGAGCTGGAGTACGGCTCGGCGACGGTGGAGATTCACACCGACGCGGTGCGCCCCGGCGACCGCGTGGTGCTGATCGACGACCTGATCGCCACCGGCGGCACGATGATGGCCGGCATGCGGCTGCTGGAACGGCTCGGTGCGACGGTGATCGAGGGCGCGGCGATCGTCGACCTGCCGGAGCTGCACGGCTCGCAGAAACTGCGCGACGCCGGCTTGGCGCTGTTCACGCTGGTGAGCTTCGAAGGGCATTGAGCCGCGGCCTCCCGGCCGCGACACCGCTGAGCGAACTCACGCGAACGCCGTCTGCTTGGCTTGATTGGCGCGCACACGTGCGGCGAGCACGCCACCGGCGGCGCGCAGCAACTCCAGCGCCAGGGCCGGCGAACGCTGCGCCATTTCTTCGAGCCGCGGGCCGCGCAGCGCCCAGACGACGCAGGCGGTCATCGCCTCGACGCTGGCCATGCGCGGGCCGTCGCCGAACAGGCCGGCCTCGCCGATCACCGCACCCGGGCGCAGGATGGCCAGCTTGCTGCCGCCCGCCGCGACGCCGGTGACGAACACCTGCACCGTGCCCTGCGCCAGGAAGTACATCGAGTGGTCGGAGTCGCCCTGCTTGATGAGCAGGTCGCCGGCTCGGATGTCGTGCCGCGTGAGGTACGGCGCGACGGTGCGCCACTGCTCCAGCGAGAACCGGGCACGGAAGGCGTCATCCGCGTTCAGCGTTTGAATCGCCTGCACCAGTTCATTGAGTTCCATCGTGGCTCCAGCCTTGGCGGCGGTAGCACCGCCTTGCCGAGGAATGCTGGATTATCGACCCCCTAGTTCGGAGCAACAACCGCCATGGGCCGCCCCGACCGCCAAATCTCGCACAGGCAACGCTGCAGCGCCTGGACGGGTAGAGACGCGGTGGGTCGCTTCGAGCGGCGTCACTTCCCGATACAGAAGCGGCTGAAGATCTCGCCCAGCAAGTCGTCGGGCGTGAACGCACCGGTGATTTCGCCCAGCGCGTCGTGCGCCAGGCGGAGCTCTTCGGCGAGCAGGTCCAGCGCGGCGTGGGCCGGTTCTGCGAGCGCCGTGGCTTGCGCCAAGTGCTCGCGCGTGCGTTGCAACGCCTGCACGTGGCGCGTGCGCGCGATGAAAACACCGTCGGGCTGCGCGTGCCAGCCGGCCAGTTCGAGCAGCCCTGTGCGCAAAGCAGCGACGCCTTGACCGGTCTTGGCCGACAGCACGACGGCATCGGCGGCGTCAGTGGGGGCAGCGGCTTTCACGCGCTCTGCAATGGGCTCGGCAGGCAGCGCGGCAGGCAGCGCGGCGTTCACCTCGGCCCACGCCTGTACGAGCGCCAGGCCCTCGGCCGCATCGACCTTGTTGTGCACGTGTACCAGCCTGCCACCCTGCATCAGCGCGGCCGGCAGCCGCGCCTGGATGTGCGCTTCGGCGGCTTCGTACGCCGCTTCGCCGCGCCGTGTCAGGTCGTGCAGGAACAGCAGCGCATCGGCGGCCTCGATCTGCGCCCAGCTGCGCGAGATGCCGATGCGCTCGACCTCGTCCGCCCCCTCACGCAGCCCGGCGGTGTCGACCACATGCACCGGCACGCCTTCGATCTGGATCGTCTCGCTCACTTTGTCACGCGTGGTGCCGGGAACGGGGGTGACGATAGCCAGCTCGGCGCCGGCCAGCGCATTCAGCAGCGAACTCTTGCCGACGTTCGGTTGCCCCGCGAGCACGACCGTGATGCCCTCGCGCAGCAGCACGCCCTGGCGTGCGCGGGCGAGCACGGCGTCGACCGTCGCGCGCGCCGCAGCAATTCGTTGGCGCGCCTTGGCGGCTTCGAGGAAATCGATCTCTTCTTCGGGGAAGTCCAGCGTCGCCTCGACCAGCATGCGCAACTCGACCAGTTGCGCCCGCAGCACGCCGACCTCGTTCGAGAACGCGCCGCTGAGGGAGCGGCCTGCGGAGCGGGCGGCCGCTTCGGTGCTGGCCTCGATCAGGTCGCTCACGGCTTCGGCCTGAGCCAGGTCGAGCTTGTCGTTCAGGAAGGCGCGTTGCGTGAACTCGCCCGGCTCGGCCAGCCGCAGGCGCATCTGCGCGCCCGCCTGCAGGCAGCGCGCGAGCAGCAGTTGCAGCACCACCGGGCCGCCGTGCGCCTGCAACTCAAGCACGTCTTCGCCGGTGTAGGACTGCGGCGCGGGGAAGTGAATCGCCAGGCCCCGGTCGATGGCTTGGCCATCGGCGTCGAGGAAGGGCAGGTAGGTCGCGTGGCGGGCACTCAAGGGGCGGCCACACACGGCCTCGATCAGCGCGGTGAGATCGCGGCCGGAAGCGCGCACGATGCCGACCGCACCGCGACCGGCGGCGGTAGCCACCGCGACGATGGGATCGGAGGGTTGCGCCGGCATGCGGCGATTTTGACTGAGGCCCCGGCTGATCCGCTGCTGCGGTCAGCGCTGGCGTTGCCGCCGCTGGGCGGCTTGAATGGCGCGGGGGGAGGGCCTGGCAGCCCGCGTGGGCTGAACAGAGACACATCCCGAGCCGGCCCGGCGTTCGAGAGGCAAGGTCGGCGTTGAATTGGCCTTCCTGCACTTCGATCGACGGTCGGGTCTGCCCCGCATTGATCGTTCGGTTGGACAGTGAGATCTGGTCAACCGTTGCAGTGATCGTCTCGCAGTCGGGGCGCGCGCCGCAAGCCCCTAACTTTGCGGTTTGAAGGGGCACGCCGACTTGTTCACGAACCGATGCGTGACAACAAGTGACCGCTGACCGCGGCCTCCGCGGTCACGCTACTTGCCGAGTACCCCGAGCTGTTTGTTGATGAGGTATTGCTGTGCGATCGACAGGATGTTGTTGGTCAGCCAGTACAGCACCAGGCCGGCCGGGAAGACGAAGAACATCACCGAAAACACGAGCGGCATGATCCACATCAGGCGCGCCTGCATCGGGTCCGGCGGCGTGGGGTTGAGCCAAGTCTGGAACAGGCTGGTGGCCGTCATCAACAAGGGCAGGATGAAGTACGGGTCCTTGGCCGACAGGTCGGCGATCCAGCCGATCCACGGTGCGTTGCGCATCTCGACGCTGGACAGCAGCACCCAATACAGCGCGATGAAGAACGGCATCTGCACGAAGATCGGCAGGCAGCCGCCGAGCGGGTTGACCTTTTCTTCGCGGTAGATGCGCATCATCTCCTGCTGCATCTCTTGGGGCTTGTCTTTCAGGCGCTCGCGCATCGCCATCACCTTGGGATTGACGGCCTTCATCTTGGCCATCGAGCGGTAGGCGGTGGCGTTGAGCCAGTAGAACGCAATCTTGAGCACCACCACCAAGCCGACGATGGCCCAGCCCCAGTTGCCGAACAGCTTGTGCAGCTGCGTCAGCAGCCAAAACAGCGGCTTGGCCAGGATGGTGAACCAGCCGTAGTCCTTCACCAGTTCCAGGCCGGGCGCCAGCGCGGCGAGCTTTTCTTCTTCTTGCGGGCCGACGAACAGTCTGGCGTCAAACGCCTTCGTCGCACCGGGGGCGACTTCTCCGATGGGCACGAACATGCCGACCGAGTAGGTGTTGGTGGCGACTTTGCCGGTGAAGTATTCGCGTGGCAGCCTCGTGCCGTCGGCCGGGTCGATCAGCCAGGCCGACGCGAAATAGTGCTGCACCATCGCGACCCAGCCCGAATCTGCCATCGTCTCGTGGTTGGGCTTGTCGCCGGGGCGCTGCTTCTCGATGCTGCTGAAGTCGATCTTGTTGAACTTGGCCGTGTCGGTGTAGATCGCCGGGCCGGTGAAGGTGAAGTAAAAGCTCGACTCGCCCGCGGGCGCGTTGCCGTCGCGCACCAGTTGCAGGTACAGCCTGGGGTTGACCGGCGCGGCCGAGCGGTTGACCACCTCGTGCTTGACACCGATCACGTAGTCGCCGCGCTTGAAGGTGTAGGTCTTGACCAGCTTCACGCCCGCCACTTCTGGCGACTCGAATTGAACTTGCAGCTCGTTGGCGCCGTCCTTCAGCGTGGTTTCGCCGGGCACACGCGTCATCGGTGTGTGGTGGTTGGGCAAACCCGCCCCGCCGCTGGGCGGCACCAGGCCGGTCTGCGCGACGTAGAGGCGCTCGGCCGATTGGTCCAACAGCACCATGTTCTTGTTCGGATCGTTCAGGTCGTTGTGGCGCAGGAACTCCACACGCACCAACTCGCCACCCTTGCTGTCGAGGGTCGCCTTGACCAGATCGGTCGTGATCGTCACCCGCTCGGTCGCAGCCGCGGCCGACGTCGGGGCCGTCGGCGCGGCCGGTGCGGCTGCCGTCGGTACGGTGCCAGGGGCTGTGGGCGTGGGCGTGGAGGGTACGGGGATGCCGCTGGCCACCGGCGCCGGGCCGGTGGCCGCTGGCCGGGCCGGCGGCGGGCTGAACATCGACGGCTGGCCGGTGTGCTTGTTCCACGCATCCCAGATGAGGAAGAGCGACATTGAAAACACCACCCACAACAGGGTGCGGCGCATATCGTTCATGAGAGAGTCTTTTCTGGAGATGGATGTGCGGTTTGGTCGCTGTTCCTCGACAGCAAAGCCGTGAAGAGACGCGGCATGTCATCGGGCACCGGATCGTGGCCGCCTTGGCAGAAAGGGTGGCAGCGCAACACACGGCCGACAGTCAGGGCCGTTCCTGCCACCGCGCCGTGTCGTTGCAGAGCCTGCAGCGAAAAGGCCGAACAGGTGGGCTCAAAGCGGCAGGAACTGCCCAGCCACGGGCTCAACAGCAGCCGGTAGCCGCGCACCAGCGCGATGAGCGCGCGTTGTGGCAAAGAGGCGATTAAGGCGATCATGAGGAATGGCGCGCGGCGCCGGCAAAGAGGCGATCGAGTTCGGCCCGCGCCGCATGCCGCAACGCGGCCGAGGCGGCGCTGGGAAACTTCACTTTCTCAAACGGCGCGCGCAATCGCACGACCCACAGGCCAGCCGACAGTTGGCCGGCGTGTCGGCCAACGGCGGCACGGATCTGGCGCTTGAAGAGGCTGCGCGTCACCGATCGCCGTGCATGCCGCTTGGGCACGACAAGACCCAGCCAAACGCTTTCCGGGCAGGACGCTGCTTCTGAGTCATCCACAGACTTGACCATCTCTGGTGCATTCTCTGTTGATAACTCCGGTTTCGAGCGCAACCGGGTGGGTTTCGACGGCGGGCTCGGGATCCCTGGCACATGGTGGGCCGCAAAGTGCTCGCTGCGCAGCCTGGCGGACGAAGCAAGCACGCGCTCGAAGTCGGCCGAACTGACAATCCGCCCGGTCATGGCAGAGGGCCGACCCGGTGGTGCCGGCACTCGCAGCGGCGCCGAGCCTTAGACGGCCAAGCGCTTGCGTCCCTTGGCGCGGCGCGCGTTGATGACGGCGCGCCCTCCGCGGGTCTTCATGCGGACGAGAAAACCGTGGGTGCGAGCCCGACGAACTTTGGAGGCTTGGTAGGTGCGTTTCATGGTCGCTCGGTTCTCTGGAGATCGCTAGACGTTCTGCGGGAAGAAGGGGCTTTCGCGCCCTGCCACCGCAGCGCGCGGGGAAACCCGGCATTACACCAAGATTGACAGGGCAAGTCAATGAACGGCCGGTTTTCAACCCCCTGACCCAAGGGTTGACCTCGAATTCCGTACTGTGGATAACTGCGTCTCCCGCGGCCTTGCAACGTACAATGCCGCTGCTCAAGAGACAAGTTTTCCACAATCACAATATGAGCGCTGATCTCTGGCAACGTGGTTGCGAACGTCTCGCCGCCGAACTGCCCGAACAACAATTCAACACGTGGATACGGCCACTGCCGGTGGCCGACGTGAGCGAAGAGGGTGACGCTGGCGCCGTGGTGACGGTGCGCGTGCCGAACCGCTTCAAACTCGACTGGATCCGCAACCAGTACGCGGGTCGGATCGAGGCGGTATTGTCCGAGATCGCGGGCAAGCCCGTGCGCCTGGACATGACGCTGGCACCTCGCGAAGGGCTGCCCGCCATGGTTGCCGTGGCGGGCAATTCCCTGCGGCCTGTCGGCGCGTTCGTCCCCCGGCCCGCGATGCCGCCGGTGGTGCCGACGGTGGTGCCGATCAATGGCGATCGCCGCCGCAATGGCGATGCACCGGCGGGCGCTCATGCGCCCAGCGTGTCGGTGCTGCCTTCGCGCAGTCGGTTGAACACCGGGCTGAGCTTCAACACCCTGGTGCCCGGTCGGGCCAACCAGATGGCCCGCACCGCTGCACTGCACGTGGCCGGTGCGCCGGGCCAGATGTACAACCCGCTGTTCATCTACGGCGGCGTGGGGCTGGGCAAGACGCACCTGATCCACGCGGTCGGCAACGCGCTGCTGGCCGACAAGCCCGATGCGCGCATCCTGTACCTGCACGCTGAACAGTTCATCACCGACGTGGTGAAGAACTACCAACGCAAGACCTTCGATGAACTCAAGGCCAAATACCACTCGCTGGACCTGCTGCTGATCGACGACGTGCAGTTCTTCGCCGGCAAGGAGCGCACGCAAGAGGAGTTCTTCAACGCCTTTGAGGCGTTGCTGGCCAAGCGAGCCCACATCATCATGACCAGCGACACCTACCCCAAGGGCCTGGTGGACATCGACGAGCGGCTGACCTCACGCTTCGACGCCGGCCTGACGGTCGCCATCGAGCCGCCCGAGCTGGAAATGCGCGTGGCCATCCTGATGCGCAAGGCCGAGCTCGAGGCCACCATGATGCCCGAGGACGTGGCGTTCTTCGTCGCCAAGAACGTGCGCGCCAATGTGCGTGAGCTCGAAGGCGCGCTGCGCAAGATCCTGGCTTACTCGCGCTTCAGCCAGAAGGAGATCACGATCGCGCTGGCGCGCGAGGCGCTCAAAGACCTGCTGTCGATCCAGAACCGCCAGATCGGCGTCGAGAACATCCAGAAGACGGTGGCCGACTTCTACAAGATCAAGATCGCCGACATGTACAGCAAGAAGCGCCCCGCCAGCATCGCCCGGCCGCGCCAGATCGCGATGTACCTCGCCAAGGAGATGACGCAGAAAAGCCTGCCGGAGATCGGAGAACTGTTCGGCGGCCGCGACCACACGACGGTGCTGCACGCGGTGCGCAAGATCGGCGCCGAACGCCAGAAGAACCCTGAGCTCAACCAGCAGTTGCATGTGCTTGAGCAGACCTTGAAGGGCTGACGGCAAATGCAAGCTGCGTCAAGCAACAACGCTGGGGACAAGTTCAGAACAACTCGCAGCCTGTCCACAGGCCATCGAGCTTTCGCAGAGTTGTTGTATGGCAGACCCACTCTTTCCCTGGCGCGCGGACACATGGTTTCCAGCCAGCTAACTGCTTGATGGAACAGGCGAAAATAGCCTTGTCCACAGAAACGCCCCGACTCTATCTATTACGACCAGGTTAAGAGGTTGACATGATTGTCTTAAAGACAGCACAACAAAAAGTTCTTGGCGCGCTGCAATCGGTGGCGGGCATCGTGGAGCGCCGCCATACGTTGCCGGTGCTGGCCAACGTGCTGATCCGCAAGACCGACGGCCGCATCGAGCTGACCGCCAGCGATCTTGAAATCCAGGTGCGCACCACGGCCGATCTCGGTGGCGACAGCGGCAACTTTGCAACCACTGTCGGCGCACGCAAGCTGATCGACATCCTGCGCGCGCTGCCGGCCGATCAGACAGTGTCGCTCTCGGCCAGCCAGAACAAGCTGACCTTGCAAGGCGGCAAAAGCCGCTTCACGTTGCAGACCTTGCCCAGCGACGACTTCCCCCTCGTGCAGGAGGCGCCCGACTTCGGGCCAGTGTTCAGCGTGCCGCAGAAGACGCTCAAGAGCCTGATCGACCAGGTTCACTTCGCGATGGCAGTACACGACATCCGCTACTACCTGAACGGCATTTTGTTCGTCGCTGAAGGCAAGAGCTTGATCCTTGTCGCGACCGACGGTCACCGACTGGCGCTGGCGCAGGCCACGCTGGCGACCGAGATTCCGAAGCAGGAGGTGATCCTGCCCCGCAAGACAGTGCTGGAATTGCAGCGCCTGCTCAAAGGGAGCGACAGCAAAGGCAGTGACGCCAAAGGCAGTGACGCCAAAGGCAGTGACGCCAAAGGCAGTGACGCCAAAGAAAGCGCGGACGGCAGTGACGAAAGGGACGGCGCTGATACGCCGATCGAGATGCGGTTTGCCAGCAACCAGGCCAAGTTCAGCTTCAGCGGCATGGAGTTCGTCACCAAGCTGGTCGAAGGCAAGTTTCCCGACTACAACCGCGTGATTCCGAAGAACCACAAGAACCACGTCACGCTGGGCCGCGCGCCGTTGCTGGCCAGCCTGCAGCGGGCCGCGATCCTGACGAGCGAAAAGTTCAAGGGCGTGCGGGTGAACATCGAGCCGGGCGCCTTGCGCATCGCGTCGAGCAATGCCGAACAGGAAGAAGCCAAGGAAGAGCTCGAGATCGATTATGCCGGGGACAGCATCGAGATCGGCTTCAACGTGACCTACCTGATCGACGCGCTGAGCAACATGAACGTCGAGATGGTGAAGCTGGAGTTGCAGGACACCAATTCCAGCGCACTGTTGACCGTGCCCGAGCAGGCCGGCTTCAAGTACGTCGTCATGCCGATGAGGATATGAGCCGCGTTGCGGCTCATATCCTCGAGGCGATCACTGAGCTCCCCCCTGCCCCCCGCCAAGCGGGGGGTTCTGTCTTGGATGACACCCGGGCCTTGCGGCCCTCTGAAACCTTGCTATGACCGAACCGACTCGCCCAGAAGACCCATCCGAAGACAATGCCGACAGCGCTGCGCGACATGCTGCTGACAGCGCTGCAAGGTCCACCCAACATGCCGCCGACAGCGCGGCGTATGGCGAAGGCAGCATCCAGATCCTCGAAGGCCTGGAGGCGGTTCGCAAGCGGCCGGGCATGTACATCGGCGACACGTCGGACGGAACCGGCCTGCACCACTTGGTGTTCGAGGTGGTCGACAACTCCATCGACGAATCGCTCGCCGGCTATTGCGACGACATCGTCGTGACGGTGCACAGCGACAACTCGATCAGCGTCACCGACAACGGCCGCGGCATTCCGACCGGCGTGAAGATGGATGACAAGCACGAGCCCAAGCGCAGTGCCGCCGAAATTGCATTGACCGAGTTGCATGCCGGCGGCAAGTTCAACCAGAACAGCTACAAGGTCTCGGGCGGCTTGCACGGCGTGGGCGTGAGCTGCGTGAACGGCTTGTCGAAGTGGCTGCGCTTGACGGTGCGGCGCGACGGGCAGACGCACTTCATGGAGTTCAGGCAGGGCGTGCCGCAGGACCGGGTGGTCGAGAAGCGCGACGGCGTCGAGGTGTCGCCGATGAAAGTCACCGGCGAAACCGAAAAGCGCGGCACCGAAGTCCACTTCCTGCCCGACCTGGAGATCTTCTCCAACATCGACTTCCACTACGACATCATCGCCAAGAAGCTGCGCGAGCTGAGCTTCCTGAACAATGGCGTGAAGATCCGCCTCGTCGACGAGCGCAACAACAAGGAAGACACGTTTGCGTTTGCCGGCGGCGTGAAGGGTTTCGTCGAGTTCATCAACACCGGCAAGAAGGTGCTGCACCCGACTGTTTTCGGCGCCACCGGCGAGAAGATCAGCGAGCAGGGCACCACCATCACCACCGACGTGGCGATGCAGTGGAACGACGGCTACAGCGAGAGCGTGCTCTGCTTCACCAACAACATTCCGCAGCGCGACGGTGGCACGCACCTGACCGGCCTGCGCGCGGCGATGACCCGCGTCATCAACAAGTACATCGATGACAACGAACTGGCCAAGAAGGCCAAGGTCGAGGTGACGGGCGACGACATGCGCGAAGGCCTGTGCTGCGTGCTGTCGGTCAAGGTGCCCGAGCCGAAGTTTTCAAGCCAGACGAAGGACAAGCTCGTCAGCTCTGAAGTGCGCGGCCCGGTCGAAGACGTGGTGAGCAAGGCGCTCGCCGACTACCTGCAAGAGAACCCGAACGACGCGAAGATCATCTGCGGCAAGATCGTCGATGCAGCGCGGGCGCGTGAAGCGGCGCGCAAAGCACGCGAGATGACGCGCCGCAAAGGCGTGCTCGACGGCATGGGCCTGCCGGGCAAGCTTGCCGACTGCCAGGAGAAAGACCCGGCGCTGTGCGAGATCTACATCGTCGAGGGCGACTCGGCTGGCGGCTCCGCCAAGCAAGGGCGTGACCGCAAGTTCCAGGCGATCCTGCCGTTGCGCGGCAAGATCTTGAACGTCGAGAAAGCGCGCTATGAGAAGCTGCTGACCAGCAACGAAATCCTGACGCTGATCACCGCCCTGGGCACCGGCATCGGCAAGGGCATGGGCGGCGACGACTTCAACCCCGACAAGCTGCGCTACCACCGCATCATCATCATGACCGACGCAGACGTGGACGGCGCGCACATCCGCACGCTGCTGCTGACGTTCCTGTTCCGGCAGATGCCCGAATTGGTGGAGCGCGGGCACATCTACATTGCCCAGCCGCCGCTCTACAAGGTCAAGCTCGGCAAGGACGAGCAGTACCTGAAGGACGGCATCGAGCTCGACGCCTACCTGCTGAAGGTGGCGCTGAAAGACGCACGGCTGGACACCGGCGTGCCCGGGGCGGCCGAGCTCTCAGGCGAAACGCTGGAGACGCTCGCTCGCCAGTACGTGCTGGCCAACAACGTGGCCGAACGCCTGAGCAACTGGATGGACGTGGAAGGCCTGCGCGCGATGGCCAACGGCCTGGCGCTGAACCTCGACACGCTCGAAGCGGCCGAAGCCTCGGCCACCGCGCTGAAGGCCGCGCTGCACGACGCCGAAGTGACAGCCGAGTTCGACGCGCGCATGGACAAGCACATCCTGCGCATCAGCCGCATCCTGCACGGCAACGTGAAGAGCAGCGTGATCACCGCCGACTTCGTGCACGGGGCGGACTACGAAGCGCTCAGCACGGCAGGCAAGACCTTCAAGGGGCTGGTCAGCGGCGATGCGGTGGTGCGGCGTGGCGAAGGCGAGCGCCAGAAGGAAGCCAAGGTCGGCGACTTCCGGCAGGCGATGGCCTGGCTGCTGCTGCAGGCCGAAGGCGCTGTCGGCCGCCAGCGCTACAAAGGCCTGGGCGAGATGAACCCCAGCCAGCTGTGGGAGACGACGATGGACCCGGCCGTGCGCCGGCTGCTGAAGGTGCAGATCGACGACGCGATCGAGGCCGACCGGGTGTTCACGATGCTGATGGGCGACGAGGTCGAGCCACGGCGCCACTTCATCGAGACGAATGCGCTGCGGGCAGCGAATATCGACGTGTGATCGTGCAGGGCCACGCGGAAAGGCAAAGCCGCGCCAACGTGGGCCTGATTCAGGAGGCCGAGCCCGCGTTGAATTGACGATTCAACCAGGCAACCGAGAACGGCACGAACGACCTCGCGTCGAACAGCTCAGCCTCACAACCCCCGACAGGCCCAACGCGAACCGCGCCGCTGGCTCGGTAGTCCAGGAAGATCTGGGGGAAGTAGTCGCCTTGATCCCAGGTCGCGATGCCGTCCATGTCGTCGAGGCTCTCGACCCAGAGCTCGCCGGCATCCGCGCGGACGTATCGGCGGCGAACCCGCACCTTGTCGGGCACGTCCGCAAGGTATTCAGCGTAGTGGGTGAGGGTCACTGTGTCTGGATTCGCGCCCAGTCGCAGCACCTTGCCACCCGATGCAGTCAGACGCTCGAGCACCGAGCCTGGGCCGTGGTAGTCGTGCAGAGGCGTCGGCTCGAGGTGCGCGGCGCCAGGGCCGATGGCCGCGAAGCGATCGGCCGGGTGGTCATTGACCGACACGCCCGGGTCGGTGCGAAACACCTCGGCCAGCACGCCCATGTCTTCGATGTCCACCGGTGAGCTCAGGGCATCGAAGGGCTCGGACTCGTCGGCGCCCAGCACCATCAACAAGGTGCCGGGCGGGCCGACGGCGTCACGAAGCGCGTCGATCAACCCGAGGGCGCCGCGTTCCACTGGCCCCACGCTGCGCAGGCTCGCGTGGATCATGAGCACGTCGCCCACGGTGACTCCGAGCGCGCGAAGCTGCCCGGCGAGATTGGCAACACGGTTCGCAGAATTCACTCAGAACGCTCGACGCGAGGCTTCTTCAAATCGGTCATGGCACCACTGATGAGAATGGTATGGCGCACTGCTGCGAGTGTCGACTATCCCCTTTTCGACCCAACACAACGACCGCCTTCACGGCGTCAGACCTCCCGAACACCCAGGCTCCTCACCAGCGCCAGCACCTCGGCCCGCAGCGGCGGCGCGGCCAGGCTTTGCTCCTCCAGCACGGTGAACGGCGGGTCGGGAAGGCGGTGTTTGAACAGCATCAGGCAGCGGCCGGCGTCGTTGCGCCGAGAGCCGTAGCCGATGGCCTGGGCGCGGGGGCGCTGCAAGTGGGCGGCCTGCGACCAGGCGCGCGTTTGCGGGTAGCAGTCGGTCAGGCTGTCGACCAGTTGCGCGCGGGTGAGCTTCAGCCGCGGCAGGTCCAGCGTGTGGAAGCTGACGTACTCGACCACCGGCGGCAACTGCAGCTTGACCAAATGGAAGTGCCGCAGCGATGCGACTTCGAACGAGCCCGGCGGCGCCAACGCCACGCCGTGCAGCACAGACTCCATGTAGGCCGCCTCGCGCGAGCTCGCCACGTAGTAGGTGTGCACCGGTGTGCCGTCGGCTCGCGCGATGGGCGCAAAGCGCGTGTCGCCCCAGCCCTCGGCAAAGCTCAGCGCAGTCGTCGGGTGGGTGGCCGTGTTGTAGACGTGGAACCAAGCCTCGACATCGTCCGGCGTGACCGACCGGACGGTGAACTCTTCTGCCGGCCCGGGCGCCGGCAGGCCGCCGCTCATGCGGCGTAGCTGGTGAGCCTTTTGGCGGCGGCCTGCACCACCTCGGTTCTGCGGTCCAGCGCGTCTTTCGGGGCGATGTTCACCGCGCTGCCTGCGCCGCGCGCATTGGTCTCATCACGTGCGTCGCGCGCATCACGCGCATCACGCGCAACGAGCCAGCCGTTCGGGAAGTGGAACCACGCCGCCAATGTCCACGCGTCGGCCACCTCGCCAAAGGCGGCGAGCACCTCCTTGATGATCGGCAGCGGCTGGTACAGCGCGTCGAACTGGTAGCGGGCGAAGTACTCCTTGCCCCTGTAATTGACGCTGAAGACGCGGCCGCGCCGCTTCCAGTCGCTCGCCGGGTGCGCCTTGTTGGCCGGCGGCGTGGCTTGCAGCGCGTTGATCTGCTCGGCCGTCAGCCATTCGCCGTCGGTGAAGACGTCTTGCACCGTCCGCATGCGGTGCACCCGGTCTTCGACCAGCTCCAGGTCGGGCTCGACGAAGCCGGTGGCGATCTCGGCCAACCGGTCGGCGCGCTGCAGCACGCCGGCGCTGTCCATCACCGCGAAGGCCTTTTCGATGGCCTTGAGCATCGACGGCAAGGCGGCTGGGTCGACGTGCGTGGGCACGGTGACCGGCAGAACGAGCGCGGCGGCGGGCGCGCCACCGGCGGCGCGGGCGGAGGCGAGTGCGGGGGTGTTCATCACAGCGTCCAGTTTGCCAACTTGGGCAGAATCATAGTCGTTGAAGGCATTGTTGGCAAACGATGGGCTGGGCAAGCTTGCACACGACCGCTACCGAAGCGCCGCATTCAAGACCGACCCCAGCCGCACGCCGGCCTTGCCCAATTGCTGCCGCGCGATCAGGGTGGCGTTGGCCACGTAGGCCAGCGTCAGCGTGCGGCGGCCGTCGTCGCCCGGCGGGGGCAGGCCGGCATAGCCGTGGTCGCGCGCCACGCCGGCCGACTCGCGCGCCCAATCGGTCGGCGTGCCGCGTGACCACGCTCGCCGTTGCTCGGGGCCGATGCCGCGGCCCAGCTCGCGCGCCACGCGCTCGGGCCGTGCGCCCAGGCGGCGGACCACGGTGGTGTCCCAGAACTGGTGCAGGTTGTCGGGGGTGAAGCCGGGCAGCGCGGGTCGCCCGAGCGTGAGTGCTTGCTCAGGCCCCAGCCCCAGCTTCTTGTCGTTGCCGCCGCGGTCGCTGTCGTCGCCGGCATGCAGCGGCTGGTGCAGGTCGCCGATCAGGTGCAAGAGGAACTGCAGCGCCAGGCGGCGCTCGCCGGGTTCGGTGCGCGGGTCGCGCAGTTCGGCGATGAACTGGTCGATCTTGTCGATCAGGCAGGCGTGCGGCGGACCGGCCGAGGCGGGTGTGCCGGCAGGCAGCGGCGGGTGGCCGTGGCAGGCGGTGGCGATGTCGGCCGCCGATGCCGTGCCGCTGACGGGGATGTTGACGTAGTGCCACTCGCGCGTCTGCTCGTAGCGCAGCCGCGTGGTCGCGCGGTCGGCATCGCGCCACTTGTCGGCCCAGGTGGCCTGCTCGGCGATCGATGGGCCGGTGAGGCCGCTGGCGTCGCCCGCCAGCAGCGCGCGGACCCGGCTTCGCACGGCGGGCGTGAGCTGCTGCTCGGCCACCGCGGCGATGATGCGGTGGCCGTCGTCGCCCCAGCCGAAGGCCGGGTGCGTGATGCCGAATGCCCCGCACGCACCGCACAGCAACATCACCAAGCCTCGCGCCCACCCGCCTTGTCGCATGCCCCAGTCCTTTGATCCCGTCGAGCCCGCTGAAGAAGCTGACGCATCGTAGTCGCTGGCGTGGTGCCAGCAGCGACGCAAAGCTGCCGAGCCGACTACGCCGCCGCGTTCACAAAGCGCAGGTGCGTGATCTCCGACGGCGCGCCGAAGCGTTTGGGCGGGCCCCAGTAGCCGGTGCCGCGGCTGGTGTAGACCCACAAATCCTTCAGCCGGTGCAGCCCGGCGGTAAACGGCTGCTGAAAGCGCACGAACCACGTCCACGGCAGGAACTGCCCGCCGTGCGTGTGGCCCGACAGCTGCAGGTGAAAGCCCGCCAGCGCCGCCGCCGCCGCGCTGCGCGGCTGGTGCGCCAGCAGCACGCGGATGCGCGCATGCGCGGGCGCTTCGTTCAACGCGGCCTGCGGGTCGCTGCGGTGGCTGGGGTCGAAGTGGTGGGCGCTGTAGTCGGTCACGCCGGCCACCAGCAGCGAGGCGTCGCCGTGCGCCAGCACCACGTGTTCGTTCATCAGCACCCGCACGCCCAGGCGGCGCAACTCGGCGATCCACGCGTGCGCGCCGGAGTAGTACTCGTGGTTGCCGGTGACGAAGTAGGTGCCGTGGCGCGACACCAGGCTTGAGAGCGGCGCCACGTGGTGGCCCAGGTCGGCCACGCTGCCGTCGACCAGGTCGCCGGTCACGGCCACCAGGTCGGCATCGAGCGCGTTCACCGCGTCGACGATGGACTGCAGGTAGCCGCGCTTGATGGTCGGGCCGACGTGGATGTCGCTGATCTGCGCGATGCGAAAGCCGTGCAGCGCAGGCGGCAGGTTATGGATGGGCACATCGACCGCGACCACCTCGGCGGTACGGCGGGCGTTCCAAAGCCCGATCAGCGTGATGGCTGCGGCCGCCAGCGCGACGGCCGCGGCCGACCCTTGCGACCACCGCGCCAGCGTCTGCCCATCGAACGCCCCCGGCGCAAGCGCCAGAACCAGGTGCGCCGGCAACAGCAGCACGTCGCGCGCAACCGTCAGCACGAACAGCGACGAGAACAGGCCCATGAAGCCCAGGCCGGCCCAGCTGAGCCTGTCCGACCAGCGGCGCGACCGGACGCGCCGGGCCAGCAGGCCCCAAGGCATCAGCACCGCAGACAGCGCGAGGGTGCTTGCCAGCGCGAGCTGCGCCGTCGGCCACGCACCCAACGCCGGCAGCAGCCGCCAGGCCACGAACGCGTGGAGCAAGCTGGAGATGAGTGCAAGCGGAAGGTAGCGCATGGGGGCCCGTCGCGGGCGGCTTTGGGTGAGTGCGCAGAAGCACTGCGCTGGCCCTTGTATCTGCGGCCGTGCGCCGCTGAATCAAGCGCCTGCAAAGCGCTGCGCAAGGGCCCCAACGCGTTGGTACAGTGAACGTTGTCGCGCAGCCCCCCTGAAGCCTGCGCCGCCTCGCCACAATGACCCCACAACCGCTGACGCACCACGAGATCATCGGCCTCGCCGAGCCGTTCACGCGCGGTGGGCGGCAGGTGGATCTGGCCGCGAGCAACCGGCTCGAGCGGCGGCTGGTGTTCAAGCGGGCCGAGCGCGCTCTACAGCCTGCGGACGAGCGGTCCGCCGATCCCGCTGCCGCGTCCGTCGCCGCACCCCTCGCCGCATCCCTCGCCGCGTCCCTCGCCGCATTGGCCGACACCGGCCCACTGACCGAGGTGCTGCACCTCGACAGCTTCGGCACCGGCACCTTCCGCCTCACGCGCACGCTCACGCATGCGAGCGGCCTGCAGGCCACGCTGGAGGCGATGGGGCCGGAGCCGGCCGCGTTGCTCGCGCGGGTGGACGCCGTGCCGCCGCAGCGCCAGTTCCGCGCGGGGCCGCGTTTCGTCGTTGCGCGCAGCTATGCGCTCGAAGGGGCCGCCACGCCGGTGCTGCGCCGCGGGGTGGTGCAGGCCGACGGCTTGAACCTGACGATGACCGTCTCCGCCGTGCGCGGCGTGTCGGCCGACATCACGCTGGCGCAGACCACGCCCGGCCCGGCGCTGGCGCTGCCCGAAGACCTGCTCGCCGTGCTCGGCTGGGACTGGGCGCGGCTGATCCGCAAGCCCGCCGGCTGGGCCAGCAAGATGCGCCTGCGCGGCGGCGCGGCCCGCCGCACGCACACCGCAGAAGCCGCGCTCGACCGTGCCGCCGCCCACCTGGCGCAGACGCTGGCCGAGCCGCCCGCGCGCTTCCACGAGCGGCATGTTGCGGCGCGGCGCGGCGTCGTGCTGCGCCGCGCCATCCCGCTGATGACGCCGGTGCTGCTCGTCATCACCGTGCTCGCGCTGCCGCGTTTCGATGTGGACAACAGCCCGCTGTGGGTGCTGCTGTACCACGTGCCGACGGTGTGCATCCTGCTGAGCTTTCGGCTGCAGGAGCTGCCGCAGTTCGAGATCCCGCCGTGGCCACGGCGGTCGCAGGCGGTGAGCTGGCGCCCTGCTTCGGGCACTTGAGGCGGCGTGAAAACAGGGCAGGCACTGTTCGCGACACTCCGTTCGGGCTGAGCCTGTCGAAGCCGGGCGCGCACCGCGACGGCACTTCGACAGGCTCAGCCCGAACGGTGTCCGTCGACAGCGCGTGGGCGCCGATCAAGCCAGGTTGCGCAACTCCCGCAAGGCCACCGACACCATCGCCAGGTCCACGCCCTTCGCATCGCCCAGTTCGGCGAGCATTCGCTGCGCGCGCTCCAGCGGTTGCTGGTTGCGCTGCTCCCACGCGGCCAGCATCTGTGCGGCGTCGCCTTGGCCGTGGCTCACCACGTCGTGCGCGATCGAGCGTTGCAGGCCGGCCAGGTCGTCGGCGAGTGCGCCCTTGGCTTGGGTCTGCCAGTAGCTGTCGGCGGCCAGCGTGTCGATCTGGCGGCGCAGGTTGGCCAAGCCCAGGCGCTGGCTGAGGCCGGCGTGCACGTCGCTCACCTCGGCGATCGGGCGCTGCGTGGCGTCGGCGATCTCGGCGATGTCGAGCGCGGCGAACAGGCCGTCGGCACACAGCACGTCGCGCACCACGTCGTCCGGCACGCCGGCTTCGTGCCAGGCCGCGGCGCGCACCGAGGTCGGCCCTTCGGCCGCGAGGCGCGCGCGCAGCGCTTCGACGGCCGGCGTGAAGCGTTTGACCACCTGCTCCATCGGCTCGGCCAGCCGGCGCGAGCGCAGGAACCAGGTGGTGGCGTGCGTGCCCAGGCGGCCGAGTTCGTTGATCATCTGCGCCTGCACGGCGTCGGGGACGCGGTTGTCGAGCGCCTCGATGCGCTGCCACAGCGGCACGTAGCCGAACACCTCGCGCGTGGCGAGGTAGGCGCGCACGATCTGTGCCGGCTTGGCGCCGGTCGATTCGCTCAAGCGGTGCACGAAGGTCGAGCCGACGCGGTTGACCATGCTGTTGAGCACGTGCGTGGTGATGATCTCGCGCTTGAGCGGGTGGCGCGGAATGTAGGCGCTGTACTTGTCGCGCAGCAGTGCCGGGAAGTAGCGCCCGAGCGCCTGGCCGATCCACGCGTCTTCGGGCAGGTCGGAGGCCATCAGCTCATCCGACAGCCACATCTTGCTGTAGGCCAGCAGCACCGCCGCCTCGGGGTTGGTCAGGCCCACGCCGCGCAGCTTGCGCTCCTTCAGCTGGTCGTCGGTGGGCAGGTATTCGATCGCCCGGTTGAGCTGGCCGATGCGTTCGAGGAAACGGATGAAGCGACCCTGCTGGTCGATCAACGCCACGCCCTGGCGACCGGCGATCGACAGCGCCTGCGTTTGAAAGTAGTTGTCGCGCAGCACCAGCGCGGCCACGTCGTCGGTCATCTTCGGCAGCAGGGTGTTGCGCTGCTTCAGCGTCATCTCGCCGTCGCCGATGGCCAGGCCGAGCAGGATCTTGATGTTGACCTCGTGGTCCGACGTGTCCACACCGGCGGAGTTGTCGATCGCATCGGTGTTGATGCGCACGCCGCTGCCGTTGTTGCCAAGAAGTGCGGCTTCGATACGCCCACGCTGCGTGCAACCCAGGTTGCCGCCTTCGGCGACCACCTTGCAGCGCAGCTCGGCGCCGTTGATGCGCAGTGCGTCGTTGGCGCGGTCACCCACGTCGGCGTGCGTCTCGGTGCCGGCCTTGATGTAGGTGCCGATGCCGCCGTTGTAGAGCAGGTCGGCGGGTGCCCTCAGGATCGCGCTGAGCAGCTCGGTCGGCGTGAGCTTGTCGGCCGTGATGCCCAGCGCCGCCTGCGCCTGCGGCGAGATCGGGATCGATTTTTCGGACCGCGCCCACACACCGCCGCCCGGCGAGATGAGCGCGTGGTCGTAGTCCACCCACGACGAGCGCGGCAGCTTGAACAAGCGCTCGCGCTCGGCAAAGCTCATCGCCGGGTCGGGGCTCGGGTCGATGAACACGTGGCGGTGGTCGAAGGCGGCGAGCAACTTGATGTGCTTGGACAGCAGCATGCCGTTGCCGAACACATCGCCCGACATGTCACCCACGCCGACCACGGTGAACGGCGTGCTCTGCGTGTCCACACCGAGTTCGCGGAAGTGGCGCTTGACGCTCTCCCACGCGCCGCGCGCGGTGATGCCCATGGCCTTGTGGTCGTAGCCCACGCTGCCGCCGGAGGCAAACGCGTCGCCGAGCCAATGGCCGTACTCGGCGCTCACCGCGTTGGCGTAGTCGCTGAACGTGGCGGTGCCTTTGTCGGCGGCGACCACGAGGTACGGGTCGTCGCCATCGATGCGCACCACGTGCGGCGGCGGCACCGGCTGGCCACTGAGGAGGTTGTCGGTCAGGTCGAGCAGCGCGCGCAGGTAGTCCTGGTAGCAGGCGATGCCTTCTTTCATGTAGGCATCACGATCGGACGCTGGCGGCGCCTTCTTGAGCACGAACCCGCCCTTGCTGCCCACCGGCACGATGACGGTGTTCTTCACCATCTGCGCCTTCACGAGGCCGAGCACTTCGGTGCGGAAGTCCTCGGCCCGGTCCGACCAACGCAAGCCGCCGCGCGCCACCTTGCCGCCGCGCAGGTGAATGCCCTCGAAGCGCGGCGAATACACCGAGATCTCGTACAGCGGCCGCGGCTCGGGCAAGCCCGGTACCTGCGCCGAGTCGAACTTGAAGCTCAGGAAGCTGCGGCGCGGGCCACTCGCGCCCGAGTGGCCGATGCCGGTGCGCCAGAAGTTGGTCCGCAGCGTGGCCTGGATGAGCGCCAGCAGTTGCCGCAGCACGCGGTCTTCCTGCAGGTTGCTCACCTTCTCCAGGGCCTTCTCGATCGCGTTGACCTGCGCGGCGGCGCCGGCCGGGTCGTGCGCGTTTGGGTCGAAGCGCAGCTTGAACAGCGCCACCAACATGCGCGCGATGCGCGGTTGCGCGGCCAGCGTTGCTTCGATGGCCGGCTGCGACAGCGCGAAGCCAATCTGCTTCAGGTACTTGGCATATGCGCGCAGCACCACGATCTCGTCGGCCGCCAGGCCGGCGCGCAGCACCAGGCGGTTGAAGTCGTCGTTCTCGACCTCGCCGCGGAACACGCGCGCGAACGTGTCTTCAAACAAGCGCGCCAGAGCTTCGGGCTCGATCTCGTCGGACACCGTGGCTTGCAGCTCGAAGTCGTGGAACGAGACTGTCTGCGTCACCTCACCGCCGTCATCACCACCGCTGCCGATGCGGTGGTTGTTTTCGCCCAGCACGCGCACGCCCATGCGTTCGAGCATCGGCAGGCTGTCCGACAGGATTACCGTGCCACCGAGGCGATAGACCTTGAAGCCGAGCGTACCCGGCTCCGCGCCGAGCGGCCGATACAGCGCAAGCGCCAGCGGCTCGGCAGCAGTCAGGCCGGCGATCTTCAGCACGTCAGGCACGGCGGCGCGCGCGCTGACGCGCTCGCGGTAGCCGAGCGGAAAGCCGGCCGCCCAGCGCTTGAACAGAACCAGGCCGCGCGCTTCGCCTTCGGCTTCGATCAATGCATCGCGCAACTCGTCGTCCCAGCGGCGTGCGGCGCTGGCGAGTTGCGCTTCGACTTGCCTGCGATCGACCGCCGGCACCGAGCCCGGCGTGGTGCGCACGGTGAAGTGGATGCGCGCCAGCACCGCGTCGCTCAACTGCACGTCGAACTCGGCGCTGGTGCCAGCGAATGCAGTGACCAGGATGCGCTGGAACTTGATGCGAAGGTCGGTCGAGTACGCCTCGCGCGGCACGTAGACGAGGCACGAGACGAACCGGTCGAACGGGTCGCGGCAGACGAACAGGCGCAGCCGCTGGCGCTCGCCGAGCGCCAGGATGCCGAGGGCAGTGTCGTGCAACTCGTCGTCGGAAATCTGGAACAGATCGTCGCGCGGGTACGTCTCCAGGATGTGCTGCAGCGCCTTGGCCAGGTGCCCACCGGGCGGCAGGCCCGCGCGGGTGGTGATGTGGGCGACCTTGCCGCGCAGCAGCGGCGTCTCGGACACGCGCGCGTTGTACGCGGTGGAGGTGAACAGGCCGATGAAGCGGTGCTCGCCGACCACCTCGCCCGCGGCGTTGTAGCGCTTGATGCCCACGTAGTCGGTGTAGCCGGCGCGGTGCACGGTGGAGCGGGTGTTCGCCTTGGTGACCAGCAGCGGCGGCGAGGGCGCATGCGCCATCGCGCGCGCATTGGCGGGCAGCGCGGAGAAGCTGGCGGAGAGCTTCTCTTGCGCCGTTTCGCGCAGCAGCCCGAGGCCGCTGCCGCTGACGAGGCGCAGGGCATCCCCACCGCCGCCCTCGATGCTCACCAGGTCGTGGCAGCGGTAGCCCAGCAGCGTCATGTGGTCGTCGGCGAGCCAGCGCAAGAAGGCCAGGCTCTCTTCCTTCTGCGCCGCAGGCAAGGGCACGGCCGCGGCTTCGAGTTCCCGAAAAAGAGAAAAACCCGGTCTATCCCAGTGCCACGAACTTGACCATGT
>LGRD01000011.1 GCA_001263235.1 Methylibium sp. NZG
GTAGATTTGACAGAAGCACCCCGAGAAAAGAGCATTTTGTTGTCGCGTCGCAAAGTGACTGCCAGCTCCAGCATGTGGCGCATGTCGCGCGCGGTCCGCGCCGACATGACGCGCATGCCCGGGCCCGGCTCGGTCACCTTGACGAGCGAGGCCGGCAGCAGCTCGCCGTCGTGCGCGAACACGGTGTAGGCGCGTGCCAGCTGGAACAGGCTGGTCGAGAGACCGTAGCCGTAGGCCATCGTCGCCTGCTCGATCGGGCGCCAGGTCTTGTACGGGCGCAGCCGGCCCGTCACCGCGCCTGGGAAGCCGATCTGCGGCTTCTGGCCAAAGCCGAGTTGCGCGAACTGCTCCCACATCTCGCGCGGCTGCATCTGCATCGCCATCTTCACGATGCCGACGTTGCTCGACTTCTGGATCACCTCGTTCACCGTCAACGCGCCCTGCGGGTGCGAGTCGGTGATCGGCAACCCGGTGACGAGCATGCGGCCGGGCGCCGTCTGGATGACAGTGGTGGGTGTGGCGCGGCCCGTCTCCAGCGCCAGCGCGGCGATGAAAGGCTTCACCGTCGAGCCGGGCTCAAAGGTATCGGTCAACGCGCGGTTGCGCAACTGCGCGCCGTTCAGGTTCTTGCGGTTGGCGGGCGAGTAGCTCGGGTAGTTGGCCAGCGCCAGCACCTCGCCGGTCTTCACGTCGAGCACGACCACGCTGCCCGCCTTGGCCTTGTGCTCGGCCACCGCGTCGCGCACACGCTGGTAGGCGTAGAACTGGACCTTGCTGTCGATGCTCAGCGCAATGTCGCGCCCGTCCACCGGCGCGGCGCTGTCGCCGATGTCCTCGACGACCTTGCCGAGCCGGTCCTTGATGACGCGGCGCGTGCCGTTGCGGCCCGCCAGCTCTTTCTGGAACGCCAGTTCAATGCCTTCCTGACCGCGCTCTTCCAGGTTGGTGAAGCCCACCACGTGCGCGGTCGCCTCGCCGTCGGGGTAGTCGCGCCGGTACTCGCGCACCTGGTGCACGCCCTTGAGCTTGAGCGCCAGCACGTCGGCCACGAGCTTGTCGTCGGCCTGGCGGCGCAGCCACGCGAAGTTGGTGCTGTCGTCGAGCCGGCCGTCGAGCTCGGCCGGCGTGAGGCCCAGCAGCTTGGCGAGTTGGCGGCGCTGCAGCTTGTCGGCGTCGAAGTCTTTCGGGATCACCCACAGCGACGGCGCCGGCACGCTGGAGGCCAGCAGCAGCCCGTTGCGGTCGACGATGCGCCCGCGCGTGGCCGGCAGCTCAAGCGTGCGTGCATAGCGGATCTCGCCCTGCTTCTGAAAGAACGCGCTGCCGACGATCTGCACATAGATCGCGCGGCCCAACAGCACGCAAAAGCTCAAGCCCACCAGCGCGACGAGGAATTTGGATCGCCACGGTGGAGTCTTCGAAGCCAGGAGCGGGCTGGGCGAATACATGACCCGACGCACGTTCGGCGCGGCTCCCCGCTGCCGGCGCGGCGCGGTCGGCTTGTCGCGGCGAAGGGCATCGACCCACTTCATCGCGCGGCTCCCGCCGACGCCGCGCGGGCGTATGTCGCCGCCTGCGTCACAGCAGGCGTGGCGTTGCGCATGGCCAGCCGCTCGCGAGCGGTGCGCTCCACGCGCAGTGGCGTGGCTTGCGTCTGCTTCTCCGATTTGAGTTTGTCGTGCTCGTTTTCGAGCAGCCGCTCCTGGTTCTGCGCGCGGTCCAGCTCAGAGAACAAGCGCCGCGCGTCGTACGACACGCGCACCAAGTAAACGCTGCTGAGCATCAGCGCGATCAGCAGCAGCAGGTTGAGCCGGGTCATGACGACCCCTCGGCCGACGGGTACGTCGCCCGATCCCCAAGGCCCAGCAGGGGCCCCTTCGTGGCCCTTAGGATCCGGGCCGGCTTGGGGGCGGCCCGGCGCTCGGCCCGGTGCATCGCGCCAACCAGCGTTCGCATCATGCCGCGACCCCCACGTCGGTACGCTCGGCCACGCGCATCACGGCCGAGCGCGAGCGCGGGTTCGCGCGGATTTCCGATTCGCTCGGCTTCACTCGCGCGATCGCCTTCAGCCGCATTGCCTTCTCAGGCGCAAACGGCGCGCGGCGATCAACCACGTCACGGCTTTCGCGTGCGATGAAGGTCTTGACGATGCGGTCTTCGAGCGAGTGAAAGCTGATCACCACCAGCCGCGCGCCGGGCGACAGCAGGTGCAGCGACGCACTCAGCCCTTGTTCGAGCTCCTCAAGCTCGGCGTTGACGAAAATCCGAAGAGCTTGAAATGTGCGCGTTGCAGGGTCCTGGCCCGCCTCGCGGGTCTTGACCGCGCGAGCCACGACTTCGGAAAGTTGCCCTGTGGTGAGAACAGGGTTCCCGCCTTCGCGCCGAGCAACAAGCGCCTTTGCAACCTGTACAGCAAACCGTTCTTCCCCATGGTCACGAATCACCTCCGCAATGTGGCGCTCGTCGGCGCGGGCCAAAAAGTCCGCGGCGCTCTCGCCACGGGTGGTGTCCATGCGCATGTCCAGCGGCCCGTCGAAACGGAAGCTGAACCCGCGCGCGGGGTTGTCGATCTGCGGCGAAGAGACGCCCAGGTCCAGCAGCAGCCCGTCCACGCGCTCGATGCCGAGCGAGGCGAGCAGCGGCGCCATCTGCGCAAAGCTCGTGTGGTGGATCGAGAAGCGCGGGTCGTCGATGCGCTGGTCGCCGCTGGTGGCCGCCTCGACCGCCTGCGGGTCTCGGTCGATCGCCACCAGCCGCCCCTGCGGCGAAAGCCGCGCCAGCAGCGCGCGCGAATGCCCACCGCGGCCGAAGGTGCCATCCAGATACAGCCCGTCGGGCGTGGTCACGAGCGCGTCCACCGCCTCGTTCAACAAGACGGTGGTGTGGCTGAAGTGCGCGCCGGACATGCTGAGTCGCTCCACGCCTAGAACACGAAAGCCTTGATCGAGTCGGGCATCGTGCTGGCCTTGGTGCGGGCCGAGTGCTCGGCGTGGCGCCGCGCGTCCCACAGCTCGAGGTGGCTGCCCACGCCAATCAGCTTCACGTCGCGCGCCATGCCGGCTGCGTCGCGCAGTTCGGGCGCGATCAACACGCGGGACGAGTTGTCGATGTCCACGTCCATCGCATTGCCCAGGAACATGCGTTTCCACGGGCTCGAATCGAACGGGAGTGCGACGAGCCGCTCGCGGAACTTCAACCACGTTGGACGCGGGAATATCATGAGCGCGTCATCGGGATGGAGAGTGATCGTGAGTTCTTTGACACCGGCAGCCGACAACAATTCGCGATGGCGCGCCGGCACCGCCATGCGCCCCTTGTCGTCCAACGTCAGGGCGTTGGGCCCCTGAAAAACGATGTCTTCCACACTCCCCCACAAAAGTGCATTTTTCTCCACTCTATAGGACCTGCCCAGGCAGGTCAATGGGAACGTCCGTCAAAAAATCAATCAAATCAACTACTTACATCGACACCTTGATATGTGAGGCTGAAAAGTCGTTCAAAAATAAGGACTTGCGGGCGGTACTGGAAGTTGTATCGAGCTTGGCGAACACCCTGGTGTGCGCTCGGGACGGAATGGACCGACAATTGGGGGGTTGCGACAAGCGTGCGAAAGCACGACCTTCGCCCACTTCAGTCTTCAGCGTGCACACCATGGCCACTCGACGTCCGACCCCCAGCACCCCGACCGACTCCGCGCAGAAACTGCGCCAGACCCAGGCCGAGTACACGGCCGCTCGCCCGGCCAGCCAGCCCGGCGTCAAGCCAATGATGTCGAGTTCGAAGATGTACGTCTGCCGGCGCTGCCAAGCCAACTTCAAGACCGGCGACGGCAAGCCCGACGCGCGCATCCCGGGCCTGGGCAAGTGCAACGCCTGCCTGGCTGCGACGTCAGTGGCGGTCTAGCGCCCACAGCGAGGGGCGAGGGGCCACGAAGGGGCCGCTTGCGCCCCAGGGGGATCGACCAGCGGCGGGATTGGCGAAGGAGCGGGCCAGATGCCCGCGACTGAGAGTCAGCCGCTGACCCGCGGCTTCGAAAGCTAGATCGGTGACACCCCGATCAGCCACCGGTGCAGGAACATCGCGGTGACGAGGTACAGCGCCAGCCCACCCACCACGGCAATGACGTCGTTGAGCGCACGGGCCGGGGCACCCGGAAGCGGCCTCGCGGGCCGGCGCTTCAGCGAGATGCGGTCGGCCACGGCCCAGGCCAAGAAGCCCCCGAACAGCAGCACGTCGGCCAGTGTGCCGTTCGACAGCAGATGGGCCAGCGCCCAGAGCTTGACGGCCAGCAACATCGGGTGCTTGGCGGCCGCCTTGATGCGGCCCGGCAAGTAGGCCGCCAAGAGCAGCGGGAACACCGGCACGAGCAGCAGCCACGCCACATGGCGCATCGCAGGGGGCGGCGTGTACAGCACGACGGGCGATTGCCGCGCCAGGCTGTAGCCGAAGATGATCAGGCCGAAGCCGACCACCGAGGCCACCGAGTACAGGCCCTTCCACGCTGCCTCGCCGCGGCTTGCCACTTGGGCATCACGCCATCCCGGCGCGACGATGGACACCGAGTGGATGCCGAGAAACAGCACGAGGCCGAGGATAAGCAGGGTCATGGTCGCGCGCCTTGAAATGTTGCCGCGGAGTCTATCTCCTTGCTCTGCGTCCTCACGCCTCCCATCGCACCCTAGTTGGACTCCTTGATCAAGCGCCCGCTGACCGACTGCACCGGGCGCGCGTTCATCGGGTACAGGCGCGAGAAAACGGCGATCTGCTCGGGCGAGATCGGCACGGGGTTCTTCATCACCATCCACAGCACGCCCTCGCTGCACGGCGGTGTGGTGAGCGAGCCCATGTAGGTGTAGTAGCTGCGGTCCACCGGCAGCAGCGCGGCCAGGTCGAGCGGCGCGCGGGCCGGCACTTCCTCGCCTTTTTCGAGCGGCAGGTTGTTCCACACCGTCTGCACGATGGCATGCGCGCTGCCGCGCTCCAGCAGCACGGCCACGACCGCTTGGCGGCCCTCCGGGTCCTTGTGCACCAGGTGCGCGACCATGTCGAACTGGCGGCCGTTGATGCGCTCTTCCGATGGCCGGTGAAAGTGGAACTGCACCAGCTCGTAGCGCCGGCCGATGGTCTCGATGAAGTTGCCGGCCGCCACGTTCACCTGCACCGTGTGGCCGTTGTCGATGACGCGGAAGTTGCTCGGCTTGTAGTCGAACTGCACCGCGTCGAGCTGCACCTTGATGCCGTCTCGAATGTCGATCGGGCTCTGGCGTGTGCCGTTGCCGCACGTCGAGAATTCGGGCCGCAGGCGGCCCCAGCTTTCGGGCCCACCGTCGCCTTTGTAGTCCCAATGCGGCGTACGCCCCGTGCCCGTGCCGGCGTGCACTGCGGCTGCCCCCAACATGGGCGCAGCAGCCGCCGTAGCAACCCGTGCTCGCCGAGCTGGCGTGGCAGCCGCCTGCGGCACCGCCGGTTCAGGCGAGCGGGCCGCCACGCGCAGCACGTTCGGGCTGGCGGCCGGCGTGGCGCCGAGCCGTTCGGCAAGCCGCTCGCGCAACCGGTCGAGTGGGTCTTTCGGTGGGGTCTTCACGTTCGGCGCGGCTTTGGAAGCAGGCTCGGCAGATGCGCCTGCCTCACTGGCCTTCTTCGGCGCGACCCCCTTGGACGGAACGCCATCCGCTGCGTTGACAGGCTCGGCGCCGAACAACCAGAGCAGCGCGCACCCGGCGAGCAAGTGGCAACGGCGGACAACAGGGGCGGTGTGCGAATGCATGGGTTCGGGCTCCGGCAAGCAGGCCCGGGGCGCCGGGCTTCACTCCGCGATATCGGCCGAGCGCGCGGCGGCTTGAGCCGGTGGCTCGCAGCCGCGCGGGCGCTGCGAACACGCAACCTGCGCTGGAGGCACGTAAATGAAGGCTCGGATCTGATGGCCCGTCGCTGATGGTGCGCGTTGCCAAAGGCGCACGCCGCCGCTCACAAGGCGCGTCACGCCGCGTCCTGATCGACCAGTTGCCCGCGCCCGACCACGGCGCCGGGCGCGAGCACCACGCCGGGTGCCAGCACGGCGTTCGCGCCGATGCGGCAGCCATCGCCGATCAACGCGCCGAACTTGGTCTGGCCGGTGCCCACGCGCGCACCGCGCAGCCACACATGCACCTCGCGATCTGCCCGTTCGTTGCGGTGGTTGCAGACGATGCTGCCTGCTTCGAAGTTGACATCGGCGCCGAGCACTGAATCGCCGACGAAGTTGAAGTGCGCAACGGTCGAGCCGGCAAACAAGAAGCACGACTTCAACTCGACGCCCGGCCCGACGGTGCAGCCTGCATCCAGCCAGTTGCCGCCGCGCAGGTAGGCGCCCGAGGCGATGAAGCACGCCGGCCCGATCAGCAGCGGCCCTTTCAACACCGCACCCGGCTCGACGGTGGCGCTGCGGTGCACCACCACATTGCCGTCGATCGTGTAGGGCCTGTTCACACTACGGGGAGGCACGCGTGACTCATCAAACGGGCGCCGGCAAGGCGCAAACCGCGGCCATAGCGGCTGCTATGGCGAGGATTTGCAACGCGGCCGGCGCCCGTTTGCTGAAATCACCCTGCGGGCCGGGGTGGCTCAAGGCGGTGGGCCGCGTTGCGCCGCTTGCCCGGGCGCCCAGCCCGGGCTGCGCGACGCGCCTTGCCCAGCGCCTTGGGCCATCCCGGCGCGTGCCTCCCCGTAGTGTGAACAGGCCCTAGTCGCTCGACGAGTCGAGCGCACCGACCAGGCCCTGCACCACTTGCACCGCCTGCGCCGTGAGGGCCCACGCCGGCGTGTGCCGCCACGCGGCGAGGGGCGTGGTGAGCAGGCTGCGCACGTGTTCGCGCAGGTCGGTCGATGGGGTCATGCTGCCAGCTCCTTCATGTCACCTGCGTCGAGCGCCCACGCCGAGCGGCTCTCGTCAAGCAAGGCGTGGCTTCACCCACAACCACGCGACCGCCCCCACGCTCATCATCAGCAACGAGGTCACGGCCAGCGCCACGGTCGAGTGCATCACCAGCGGCGCGATCGCACCGGCCACCAGCGCGTTGGCGGCGCTGCCGATGCAGGCCTGGAACGACGAAGCCATGCCGCGCCGCTCGGGCACCAGGTCGAGCACCATCAGCGTGACCACCGGCACCATCATCGCCCAGCCGAACGCATACACCGCGAGCAGCGGAATGGCCCACCAGGCGTGCGGCGCCAACAGCAGGTTGAGCGCCACGTTGAGCAGCGACACGCCGATCATGATGACGAAGCCGCGGCGGATCTGGTGCTTGTCCTTCACCTTGCCCGCCATGCGGCCCGACACCCAGGCCCCGGCCATGATGCCGCCGACGGTGAGCGCGAAGAACCAGAAGAACTCGGTCGGCCCCAGCTTCAGATGTTCACCCAGAAAGACCGGCGCCGACAGCACGTACAAAAACATGCCGTTGAACGGCACGCCGCTGGCCAGCACGAGCATCAGAAAGCGCGGGCTCGATCCCATCTGCAAGTACCCACGCATCAGGTTGCGCACGTTGAAAGGCTGGCGCTCAGCGGCGTGCAGCGTCTCGGGCAGCAGCTTGTAGTTGGCCACCCACAGCGCCGCGCCCACCGCCGCCAGGAACCAGAAGATCGCGTGCCAGTCGGCATACACGAACAGCAAGCCGCCGATGATCGGCGCAATGGCCGGCGCCACGCCGAAGTAGATGGTGATCTGCGACATCACGCGTTGCGCGTCGGCGGGCGGGAACATGTCGCGCACGACCGCGCGCGACACCACGATGCCGGCCCCCGCTGCCAGCCCCTGCAGGGCGCGGAAGAAGACCAGCGCGGCGATGTTCTGTGACAGCGCGCAGCCCACCGAGGCGAGCGTGAAGACCGCCACGCCCCACAGCACCACCGGCCGGCGGCCCAGGCTGTCGGACAGTGCGCCGTGGAACAGGTTCATCACCGCAAACCCGAGCAGGTAGGCCGACAGCGTCTGCTGCATCTGCGCCGGTGTGGCGCCGATGGATTGGGCAATGCCGGTGAAGGCCGGCAAGTAGGTGTCGATCGAGAACGGCCCGATCATGCCCAGGCAGGCAAGCAAAACGGCCAGGGCCCAACGCGGTGCGCGCCAGAGGGTGTGTGCGTCGGGGTTCATCGGTGCGGTTGAGTGTATCGACGGGGCTTCGACAGGGTTCGGCCCGAGCGCGAGGCAGGCGGTGCGGCCCCGGCGCGTTCGCCCTGAGCCCGTCGAACGGCCGCCGAGCCACCGAAGGGCAGCGACCGGCTGGCCGGCTTCTTGCTGCTGCCAAGCCATGAATGTGTTGCTCACCGCAGCCCCGACCACCGACCCGCCCTGGCGCGACCAGGAACTGCTGCTGCTAAGCGAGGTGATGCGCCTCGTCGGCCAGAGCCTGGCGCCCGAGGTGGTGCTGCGCGAGATGCTGCACTTGCTGTCCGAATTGCTGGGCCTGAACCGGGGCCGCGTGGTGCTGGCCGACGGGGCGGACGCTGTGGCCGACACCTCGTCGATCCGCTACGCCTACGGCCTCACGCGGGCCGAGATGGCGCTCGGCCGTTACGCCGCCGGCGAAGGCATCACCGGCGCGGTGCTGGCCACGGGCCAGGCGATCATCGTGCAGGACATCGACGCCGAGCCGCGCTTCCTCGCGCGCGCGGTCGATCGCGCGCGGTTGCCGCAAGAGACGGTCGCCTTCATCGCGCTGCCGATCGAGGTGAACCGCCGCACTGTCGGCGTGCTCGGCGTGCACCGCATCCGCAGCCGCCATCGGCTGCTGGCCGACGACGTGGCAGTGCTGAAGATCCTGGCCACGCTGGCCGGCCAGTTGCTGCAGCTGCGCTCGCTGGTGGAAGAGAAGACGCGCGCCCTCGAAGCCCGCAACGCCATGCTGACGCGCGCGCTCGAATCGGCCGCAGCGCGCTACGGGATCATCGGCACCTCGCCCGCGCTGCTGCGTGCGCTGGGTGAGCTGGAGCGGGTGTCGCAGGCCGCCGCGAGCGTGCTGCTGCTGGGCGACTCGGGCACCGGCAAGGAGCTGTTCGCACGCGCCGTGCACCTGGCCAGCCCGCGCCGCGACGCGCCGTTCATCAAGGTCAACTGTGCGGCCATTCCGGACACGCTGTTCGAGTCGGAGCTGTTCGGCCACGAGCGCGGCGCCTTCACGGGGGCTGCGAGCGCGCGCGCCGGCTGGTTCGAGCAGGCCGACCGCGGCACGATCTTTCTCGACGAGATCGGCGAGCTGCCGCTGCAGATGCAGGCCAAGCTGCTGCGCAGCCTGCAAGAAGGCACGATCGTGCGGCTGGGCGGCAAGCGCGAGGTGGCGGTGAACGTGCGGCTGGTGGCGGCGACCAACCGCGACTTGCAGGCCGACGTGGACGCGGGCACCTTCCGGCGCGACCTGTTCTACCGGCTCAACGTGATCCCGATCCGCCTGCCCTCGCTGGCTGAGCGGCGTGAGGACATCCGCCCGCTCGCGCTGCACTTCCTGAACCGGATCAACCAGGCCAACCAACGCAACGTGCATCTGTCGCCAGCGGCGCTGGACGCGCTCGAGGCGCACACCTGGCCGGGCAACATCCGCGAGCTGGCCAACGTGATCGAACGGCTGGTGTTGCTGACCGACGGAACGGCGGTGTCGGCGGCCGAGGTGCAGGGCTTTCTGCCCAGGCCTGCAGCACTGACGGCGCTGATGGCAGCGCCACCGGGCGGCAATGCAAGCTCGCTGGCGGGGACGGCGTCGTGGGCATCGGCGACTGCAGCGGCACCTGCATCCGCAGCGGGCTTCACAGGCAGTGCCCAAAGCGTCGCATCCGCCATGCCACCACCACTGGTGCGTGAGTACCGCGAGCTGCGTTCGCACACGCCGCAGGAGTTGCGGCTGGCGTTGGCACAGCACGGCGGCAACCAGTCGCGTGCAGCCCAGGCACTGGGGCTGACGCCGCGCCAGTTCGGCTACCGGTGGCGGCGGCTGGCCGAAGTGCCGGACTGAACTTTGCCGCAAGCACGTGCGCAGCGTCCACCGTGCGACCGCCGCGAGCAAGCATCAGCCGTCCGCGCGACCGACCCGGCCGGCGACGCTGCGCGGCTTGCCGGCCTGGCAGACGTAAGCGTTTGCTGTCGAACGTAAGGCCGGCGGCGCGCAACGGTCACCGAGGTAAGGGCTGGTTGCAAAGCCTCGCTTTGCCGCACCGAGCCTCCTACATTGCAAGCCACCGACCGGCCGCCACGCGCGCGGCGCGGCCGTGCACCGGAGTTCTGCAATGACAACACGACACCCCCCGCCGACGCTGCCACGCTGGTCCGCCCTGGGCCTGGCGGCCACCTTGTTGCTGGGCTGCGGCGGTGGCTCCGAGGAAGCGGCGACCGCCGCTGCACCGGCACCGGCACCGGCACCGGCACCTGCGCCCGCACCCGCCCCGGCTCCCGCTCCCGCTCCCGCTCCCGCTCCCTCACCAGCGCCGGCTCCGGCGCCCGCTCCAGCACCGGCACCGGCACCCCCGCCCACGGCACAGGTCGCGCGCGGCAAGGCGCTCTACATTGCCGACAACGGGTGCGCCAACTGCCACGGCTCCGAGCCGGCGGACATGATCTCCAACATCCAGCGCGGCACCACCGCCGCCGCGCTCGCGGCGTCGTACCGCAGCGTGGCCTCGATGCGGCAGTTCCAAACCCAGCTCACTGCAGCGAACAACGAGGACATCGCGGCCTTCATCCGCAGCCGGCTGACGCCCTGAATTCGCAAGGCTGCGGCAAGGCGGCGCAGGCAGCGCACGCGTCGGCAACCCGCGTTGCGGCTCCGCGCCGGTGTCCCGCGTCGGCGTCCAGAACGGGCCCCGTAAAATTGGCGGTTTCTCTGAAAGCCTCGCCATGCCCGCCAACATCCTGCAAAAACTGCCCGCGGGCGAACGCGTGGGCATCGCCTTCTCGGGCGGCCTGGACACCAGCGCTGCGGTGCACTGGATGCGCGCCAAGGGAGCGATCCCCTGCGCCTACACCGCCCACCTGGGCCAGCCCGACGAGACCGACTACGACGAGATCCCGCGCAAGGCCATCGCCTACGGCGCCGACAAGGCGCGCCTGATCGAATGCCGCCCGCAGCTGGTGGCCGAAGGCATCGCCGCCATTCAATGCGGCGCGTTCCACATCTCGACCGGCGGCGCGACCTACTTCAACACCACGCCGCTCGGCCGCGCCGTCACCGGCACCGTGCTGGTGGTGGCGATGCGCGAAGACGGCGTCGACATCTGGGGCGACGGCAGCACCTACAAGGGCAACGACATCGAGCGCTTCTACCGCTACGGCCTGCTCGCCAACCCCAAGCTGCGCATCTACAAACCCTGGCTCGACCAGACCTTCATCGACGAACTCGGCGGGCGGGCCGAGATGTCGGCCTACCTCAACGCCGCCGGCTTCGGCTACAAGATGAGCGCCGAGAAGGCGTACTCGACCGACTCGAACATCCTGGGCGCCACGCACGAGGCCAAGCACCTTGAGTTCCTGAACAACGGCATGAACATCGTGCAGCCGATCATGGGCGTGGCCTTCTGGCGCGACGACGTGGCGGTGAAGGCCGAGACGGTGAGCGTGCGCTTCGAAGAAGGCCAGCCGGTGGCACTCAACGGCAGAACCTTCGCCAACGCGTTGGACCTGTTCACCGAAGCCAACGCGATCGGCGGCCGCCACGGCCTGGGCATGTGCGACCAAATCGAGAACCGCATCATCGAAGCCAAGAGCCGCGGCATCTATGAAGCGCCGGGCATGGCGCTGCTGCACATCGCCTACGAGCGGCTCGTGACCGGCATCCACAACGAAGACACGATCGAGCAGTACCGCAACAACGGCCGCAGATTGGGACGGCTGCTCTACCAAGGCCGCTGGTTCGACCCGCAATGCCTGATGCTGCGCGAGACCGCGCAACGCTGGGTGGCGCGCGCCGTCACCGGCGAGGTGACGCTGGAGCTGCGTCGTGGCAACGACTACTCGATCCTCGACACCGAGAGCCCCAACCTCACCTACCACCCCGAGCGGCTGACGATGGAGAAAGGCGCCGGCGCCTTCACCCCAGCCGACCGCATCGGCCAGTTGACGATGCGCGACCTGGACATCGCCGACACGCGCGACAAACTCGCGATCTACAGCCGCACCGGCTTGCTGGGCACGGCGTCGGACGGGGCAATTCCGCTGCTCTCAAGCCCGACCACTGGCGACGACTGACGCCCTCACGCTGCGGCTGACGGAGCGACGCATTGAACATCCAGCTCTACGCTTTCGACACCCCGAACGGCCGCAAGATCAGCGTTGCGCTCGAAGAGATGGGCCTGCCCTACGACGTGCGCGTGGTCGACATCACGGCGGGTGAACAGCACGACCCTGCGTTCGTCGCCATCAGCCCCAACCACAAGATCCCGGCCATCGTCGACCCGCACGGGCCGGCCGGCGTGCCGATCAGCGTGTTCGAGTCGGGCGCGATCCTGTTCTACCTCGGCATGAAGACCGGCCAGTTCTGGCCGACCGACCGCACTGCGCAAGTGGCGGTGATGGAGTGGCTGATGTTCCAGGTGGGCGGCTTCGGGCCGGCGCCGGGGCAGGTGCATCACTTCATCGCGCTCGATGACGAGGGCGACCGCCGCTATGGGCTGCAGCGCTTCATGGCCGAGACGCGGCGCCTGTACGGCGTGATGGACCGGCGGCTCGCCGAGCACGCGCACTTCGCTGGCGACACGGTGTCGATTGCCGACTTCGCGATCATCGGTTGGGCGTGGCGGCACGCGCGTCACCAGGTCGACCTCGCGGACTTCCCGAACGTGCAACGCTGGTACCGGCAGATGATGGCCCGGCCCGCCACGGCACGCGGCTTCGAGGTGGCGCTGCGGCGCCCGGCACCGGGCTGAAGGCCTCGCCCGCGCGCGACAGAGTGTCGACACAATGTCGCCACTTCGGTCAGGGCGACCCAATGGTCGAAGGCGTGTCGAAGTGGGTGGTGCCCGAAGCAGATCGCCTTCAAACCCAGCATCCACGCGGGTTTGCGGGCTGCCGTCATGTTTGCGCTCGGGCTGGCACAGGCGTTGCAAAGAGAGGGCATCTGCCCCACCCGCAACCCCTGGAGAAACCAATGAGCGCACCCACTGTCCTGATCTCGCCCACTGAGCTGAGTGCCTTGGCCCAGAGCGAACCTGTGGTCGTGATCGACACGCGCGACGCGGACACCTACGCCGCAGGCCACATCCCAGGCGCGGTCAACCTGCGCGAGATCTTCACCTTCCTCGCCACGTCCACCGCCGAAGGGCTGACGGAGTTGAAGGGCACGTTCGCCAAGCACTTCGGCGCGGTCGGCCTGTCGGGCGTTGAGACGGCCGTGTTCTACGAAGACGCGCTCAACAGCGGCTACGGTCAGTCGTGCCGTGGCTACTACCTGCTCACCTGGCTGGGCTACCCGAAGGTGAAGGTGCTCAACGGCGGCTACTCGGCGTGGAAGGCCAGCGGCATGCCCACCGAGACCGGCGTGGTCGCGCCCACCGCGGCCACCTTCCCCGCCAACTTGGCGATGGCCGACGTGATGCTGACCAAGGAAGACGTGCTGAGCGCCGTGCTGGGCAAGAGCGGCAGCGAGCCCGTGCTGCTCGACGTGCGCGACATCGACGAGTGGATCGCCGACAGTTCCTCGCCCTACGGCAAAGACTTCGCCCCGCGCAAGGGCCGCATCCCCGGCGCGAAGTGGCTGGAGTGGTACCGCTTCATGAAGCCCTCGGCCCAGGGCCCGATGATCAAGTCGCCCGACGAAGTGAAGGCCGAGGCCGCAACCGCCGGCATCAGCCCGAGCGACACGGTGTACCTGTACTGCTTCAAGGGCGCACGCGCGTCGAACACCTTTCTGGCCTTGAAGCAGGCCGGCTTCAGCGACGTGCGCATGTACTTCGGCTCGTGGAACGAATGGTCGCGCGACCCGGCGCTGCCCATCGAGACCGGCTTGCCGTTTGCCGAGAGCAAGCCCACGCTCGCGATGGCGGCTTGATCCTCTTCCTCCCTCGCCCCTTTGGGGAGAGGGTTGGGGGTGAAGCGGGGCTTTCGAGCCGCATGCGGCGAGCCCGCTGAACGGCCAGGGCCTGCAAGCCCTGGCGCGCCCTGCAAGGGAGGGGCCGCGTGCCGCCACCGCTGGCCCTCACCCCCGCCCTCTCCCAGGGGGAGAGGGGGCCATACAAAACTCCACTGAGGTTCCACCATGTCCGCCGTCATCAGCCCCACCACCACCGTCAAGACCTACCTGCGCCCGATCGACCGCGACGGGTTGATGGCCTTCGCCGAGAAGGGCCGCAACAACCCGGCCTCGCGCGGCACGAACAAGGTCCACACTGTCGTCGACGGCCAGTACCGCACCCTCAGCTACGTGGGCAATCACGCGCCGGTCGTCGTCGACGAACCGCCGCACCTGTTCGGGCAGGACACCGCGCCGGCGCCCGGCGAGATCGTGCTGTCGGCCCTCGGTGGCTGCCTCGCAGTGGGCATCACCGCCGTCGCCACATGGAAGCAGGTGCAGCTGTCGAAGCTGGAGCTGTTCCTCGAAGGCGACATCGGCAACCCCGCCGCGTGGGGCGCGGGTGGCGCGTTGAAGGCGCCGGCCGAGATGGGCTTCCAGGCGATCCGCGTGAGGGTCGAGATCGAGGGCGACGCTCCGCGCGAGCTGCTCGACGAGATCGTGCAGCACGCCAACACCTACTCGCCGGTGGCCAACAGCATGCGCAACCCGATTCCGTTTGCGATCTCGCTGGCTTGAGCACCGGCACCATGCCTTCCCATTGCCGCCGAGCTGCCAATCACATGCCGAACATGAACGCTGGGGAGACCGCATGTCTGCCGTGATGGTCGAGGTCGGCGGTATCGGCCATGTCGGCCACATTGGCGAGCGCGGCGACATCAGCGACACCGCGCCGATGCGAGGCGGCGACGAACCCAACGCCACCGTGTTGCGCGCGGTGCGCGCACTCGCCGACGGCGCGCTCGCCGAGCTGGCCGACGACATCGACCGCCGCGCCATCTACCCCAAGGCCATCCTGCTGCGGCTGGGCGAGCTCGGCGCGTTCGGCCTGCACCTGGGGCTGAACGGCCGCACGCCCGACTATGCCGCTGCCATCCGTGCCATCGCCGAGGCCTCGCGCGTGTGCGGCGCCACCGGCTTCATGATGTGGTGCCACGACGTGTGCGGTGTGTACATGGAGCAGTCGGGCAACCCGGCCTTGACGGGCGATGCGCTGGCCCACCACGCCGCTGCCCTGACGCTCGGCGCCACCGGCATGAGCAACCCGATGAAGACCTTTGCCGGCATCGAGACGCTGCTGCTGAAAGCGCGGCCGGTGGCCGGTGGCTTCGTCGTCAACGGTGCGCTGCCGTGGGTCAGCAACCTCGGGCCGGATCACTATTTCGGCGCGGTCGCGGTGGTGGAGGCCGAGGCCGGCACCCCTGCCGAGGCTGCGCCGCGCGAGGTGATGTTCCTCGTTCACTGCAACGGCCAGGGCGTGGAGTTGCGCCACTGCCCAACCTTCTCGGCGATGGAAGGCACCAACACCTTTGCCGTGCGCATGACCGACCACTTCGTCAGCGCAGACCGGCTCATCGCCGACCCGGTGCGCCCCTTCATCGGCCGCATCCGCGCCGCGTTCATCCTGCTGCAATGCGGCATGGGGCTGGGCGTGGCGCAGGGCGCCATCGACACGATGTGGGCGGTCGAGCGCCAGCTCGGCCATGTGAACCAGTTCCTCGAAGACCGGCCCGACGAGTTGCAGGCCGAGCTCGATGCGCTGGCCGAACGCATCGACGCGCTGGCCCGCACGCCGTACGCGAACGACACCGAATTCCTGATCGACGTGCTCGACGCGCGTGCCCACGCCAGCGAGTTGTCGCTGCGCGCTGCGCAGTCGGCGCTGTTGCACCAGGGCGCGCGCGGCTATCTGATGAGCTCGGCCGTGCAGCGGCGGGTGCGCGAATCGCATTTCGTCGCCATCGTCACACCGGCGATCAAGCACCTGCGCAAGGAGATCGCGCGCCTGAGCGCGGAAGTGACGCCGGCATGAACGGGCTGGTGGTGGTCACCGCGTGGCGCTTGTTCATCTGCCGCGCCTGCGGACTGGTCTACGACGAAGCGAAAGGCGACGCCGACAGCGGCCTGGCGCCGGGCACGCGCTTCGACGACATCCCCGACGACTGGGCCTGCCCGTTGTGCGGCGTGACGAAGGCGGACTTCGAACCGTACGACCGAACCGAAGTGGCCCGCAGCACGGCAGCGCCCCGCCGCAGCACGGGCCCGCGCCACGACGCCGGCATCGTGATCGTCGGTGCTGGTCGCGCGGGCTGGCAGATGTCGCAGGCCCTGCGCGAGCGCGACGCCGACGTGCCGATCACGCTCGTCACGGCCTGCGACGCCGCCGTGTACGACAAGCCCTTGCTGTCCGTCGCATTCGCCAAGGGCCTGGCCTTGCCTTCGCTGGTGAAAGAGCCTGCCGAACACGCGGCACAGCGGCTCAACGTGCGCTTGCTTGCGCGCACCCAAGCGGTCAGCGTGAGCACACGCGCACGCACACTGCGCACCACGCGCGGCAGCCTGCGCTACCGGCACCTGGTGCTGGCGCACGGCGCGGCGCCACGCGAGCTGGCGGCCTTGCCGGCGGCGCTGTGCTGGCGCATCAACCACCGCGATGCGTATGTGCGGTTTCGCTCCGCGCTCGGCGAGCCCGCGCCGTCGGTTGAACCGCCGAACGACGCGTTCGCAACGTCGACGCACCGTGTGCTGATCGTCGGCGCCGGCCTGGTGGGCTGCGAGCTGGCCAACGACCTGGCGCTGGCCGGCCACCCCGTCACCCTGCTCGACGTGAATGCGCTGCCGCTGGCCGCGCTGCTTTCCGAAGCACAGTCGCGTGACCTGCTGGCGGCGTGGGCCGGCCTGCCGCTGCAATTCGTCGGCGGCGTGAGTGTCGACAGCGTCACGCGCCACGGCCGCACGCTCACCGTGCGCACCACCGACGGGCAGGCCTTCGATGCCGAGCACATCGTCGCGGCAACCGGGCTGCACACACCGTCGCGGCTGGCGCTGAGTGCCGGCCTGGCCTGGGACAACGGCATCGCCGTCGATGCGCAGACCTTGCGCACCGGCGTCGCCACAATCCACGCGCTCGGCGACTGCATCAGCATCGACGGGCAGGCGCACCGCTTCATCGAGCCGATCGCCCGACAGGCCAGGGTGGTTGCCGGCAACGTGCTCGGCGGGCCTGAACTGCACTACGCGCGCATACCCACGCCCGTTCGGGTGAAAACCGGGTCGCGGCCGTTCACCGTTTGAGACGTGCGGGCGCCCGAGTGGCGATGCGGCACTGATGCGGCGCGGAGGCCGGCGCGGCCGTGCCGCGACGCGGAGGCAGCCGCCGTTGGCTCGCTCTTGAGCTTGTGCGCGCGCCGGTCCACGCGACTGTCGACGCCGACCCTCGCGGTACAGTGGCCGGCATGCCTCTGCCCGATGCCGACGCACGAACCACACACCTGAACGGCGACGCCGCGGCGCCAGCGGGCCTGCCGCTCGCGGGCATCCGCGTCATCGAGTTCAGCCACATGGTGATGGGCCCGACCTGCGGCATGATCCTGGGCGACCTTGGCGCCGAGGTCATCAAGGTCGAGCCGCTGGCAGGCGACAGCACGCGCCGGCTGCTCGGTTCGGGTGCGGGCTTCTTCTCGATGTTCAACCGCAACAAGAAGAGCATCGCGCTCGACGTGCGCGACCCGCGCGGCCGCGAGATCGTGCTGAAGCTGCTGGCCGGCGCCGATGTCTTCAGCGTGAACTTCAAGCCCGGCACGGTCGACCAACTCGGCTTCGGCCCCGCAGCGCTGAGCGCGCTGAACCCGCGCTTGATTCATGTCTCGCACAAAGGCTTTCTGCCCGGCCCGTACGAGCAGCGCACGGCCCTCGACGAAGTGGTGCAGATGATGGGCGGCCTGGCCTACATGACCGGCCCGGAGGGTCGGCCGCTGCGCGCGGGCGCCAGCGTCAACGACATCATGGGCGGCATGTTCGGCGCCATCGGCGTGCTCGCGGCGCTGCAACAGCGCGACCACCGCACGCACGGCACCGGCCGCGGCCAGCCGGTGCAAAGTGCGCTGTTCGAGAACAACGTGTTCCTGGTCGCGCAGCACATGATGCAGTTCGCCGTCACCGGCGAGCCCGCGGCGCCGATGCCCAGCCGCATCTCGGCCTGGGCGGTGTACGACGTATTCACGGTGCAGGGCGGGGAGCAGATCTTCCTTGCCGCCGTGAGCGACTCGCAGTGGGCCGCGATGTGCCGCGAGTTCGGCTTCGACGACCTGCTGGCCGACGCCCGCCTGGCCAGCAACAACCATCGCGTGCGCGCACGCGACTGGATGATGCCGCTGCTGCGCGAGCGCTTTGCGCCGCACGCCGCCGCCGAGCTGGCCGCGCGCTTCGAGAAGAACGGCTTGCCCTACGCGCCCATCACGCGCCCGCACGACCTCTTCGACGACCCACACCTGCTGGCCACCGGCGGCCTCGCGCCGGTCACCGTGCCCGCCGATGCGAGCAGCGCCGGCCGGGCGATCGACACGCGCATGGCGCTGTTGCCGCTGACGCTGAACGGCGAGCGCCTGCCGCTGCGCCAGCCGCCGCCCGCCGTTGGCGAGCAGACCGATGCGCTGTTGCGGGACCTGGGCTACGGCAGCGACGAGATCGCCGCGCTGCAGGCAGCCAACGTCATCGCAAAGCCAGCGGAGTAGACCTGCACGCCGACCTCAATACGTCTTGTACGGCAAAAACTTGCCCGACATCACGATGCTGACGCGGTCGCCTTTCGGGTCGGCCTCGCGCTTGAGGTCCATCTTGAAGTCGATCGCGCTCATGATGCCGTCGCCGAATTCTTCGTGGATCAGCTCCTTGAAGGTGGTGCCGTACACGCTGATGAGTTCGTAGAAGCGGTAGATGAGCGGGTCGGTCGGCACGCTGGTGGGCAGCGAGCCTTTGTAGGGCACGACCTGCAGCCACTTCTGCGCCTCGGGCGGCAGGCTGAAGATCTCGGCCAGGGTCTCGGCCTGCTTGGCGTCGAAGGTCATCTGGCCCAGGCAACCCGCCGTCACCCATTCCTTGCTCAGGCCGACCTTCTTAGCGACATCGTCCCACTTCAGGCCTTTCTTGACCTTGGTTTCGATGATCAGTTCGGTCACGTCGTTGCGGTTCATGGTGGCTCCTTGGGGGTGGGTGAGAAAGGCGTGTGCAGGTCAGGCCGCGCTGCCGCCTTGCGGTTTGCGCTGAAGGGCCGCGGCGCCTTCGCCCAACGCGATCACCTGAGCGGATTGCCGCGACGACTCGGGCTCATCGCCCACCAACCCGGGCTCGACGATCGGCGGCGCTGCGGGCGCTCTGCCGTGCGACAGGTCCTTCGAGCGGGCGACGAGAAAATCCACCAAGTGGTTGCGAATGCGGTAGTACTGCGGGTCGTGGTGCAGCGTGGCGCGCTGCCGTCCGCCGTCACCGCGGCGCGGCATGGTGTTGCGCACCACCTCGGCCACGCGCGCCTGCGGGCCGTTGCTCATCAGCAGGATCTTGTCGGCCAGCAAAATGGCCTCGTCCACGTCGTGCGTGATCATGAACACCGTCTGGTGCGTCTGCGCGCAGATGCGCAGCAGCTCGTCTTGAATCGTGCCGCGCGTCAGCGCGTCGAGCGCGCCGAAGGGTTCGTCGAGCAGCAGCATCTTCGGCTCGATTGCGAACGCGCGCGCAATGCCGACACGCTGCTTCATGCCGCCCGACAGCGCCGACGGCTTCTTGTCGATGGCGCCGCCCAGGCCCACCATCTGCACGTACTTCTCGACCTGCGCATCGACCTGCGCAGCCGTCCGGTCAGGCCACTTGCTGCGCACTGCAAATGCGATGTTGCGGCGCACGCTCAGCCAAGGCATCAGCGCGTGGCCCTGGAACACCACGCCGCGCTCCAGGCTCGGCCCGCTCACCTCGCGGCCGTCCATGAAGACGTTGCCGGCGCTGGCCACCTCCAACCCCGCCAGCACGTTCAGGATCGTCGTCTTGCCGCAGCCGCTGTGCCCGATGATGCAGACGAATTCGCCGCGCTCGATACCGAAGTTGACGCTGTCGAACACCGGCTCGGTGGTGCCGGCGTAGGTCTTGGCCAGGCCTTCGACCTGCAGGAAAGGCTTGTGACTGGACCCTCGTTCAGTCGACATACGACACCGCCTTCTGCGCCCGCGCGAACAGCAAGTCCAGCACCATGCCCACCACGCCGATCACCAGGATCGCGAAGATCACGTTGGTGAGCGACAGGTTGTTCCACTCGTTCCACACGAAGTAGCCGATGCCCGTGCCACCCACCAGCATCTCGGCCGCCACGATCACGAGCCACGCGATGCCCATGCTGATGCGCATGCCGGTCAGGATGGTCGGCGCGGCGGCGGGCAGGATCACCTCGAACGCCAGCCGCAGGCGCGACGCTTCGAGCGTCTTGGCCACATTGAGCCATTCGCGCCGCACGCCGGCCACGCCGAAGGCGGTGTTGATCAACATCGGCCAGACCGAGCAGATGAAGATCACGAAGATGCCTGACAGGCTGGAGTCCTTGATCGTGTAGAGCGCCAGCGGCATCCACGCCAGCGGCGAGATGGGCTTGAGCACCTGGATGAACGGGTCGAGCGCGCGGTAAAGCATCGGGCTCATGCCGATCACGAAGCCGAGCGGAATGGCCAGCAGCGCCGCCAAGCCGAAGCCCAGACCCACGCGCAACAGCGAGTGGCCGAGCTGGATCGCGATGCCTTTGTCGTTCGGGCCGTTGTCGTAGAACGGGTCGGCCAGGTTCTTCGCCACCGTCTCGCCCATTTGCGCCAGCGTCGGGAAGCCGGTCGTCTTCTTGGTCTCGGCGGTGGGGTCTTTGCCGAGCAGCTTCTGGTATTCGATTTGTTCGGGCGTTAGCGTCGTCGGTGATGCTGCTGCGCTTTTGGTCGGAAGGGTTGCAATGTGCCAGGCGAGCAGGGCAGCGCGCAGGATCAGCGCCGAGATCAGCGCGGATTGCAGCGATTGTTTGCGTTTCGAGTTCATGCGCATGGGAGAGAAGCGCGGCAGGCGGTACCCGGCCGGGGCTCATGCTGGGTCGGTCGCCGGGTACGGCGACTGCGCTGCGGTGCTCGGCTTGAGGTCGTGTCGCCGAACTCACTCCGCACCCTTCCCTCCTCCTCCTCC
>LGRD01000025.1 GCA_001263235.1 Methylibium sp. NZG
CGGCGCCTGGTGCGCGACCTCGGCGGCGCGGACGAGCTTGTCACCCTCCGCTGCGACAGTCAAGGGGCAACCTGCACGGCACGGCCACACCGAGCAACGACGCGTCGGAGGACCGGGCCGTCGGCGCGGTGTTCGGCCACCGCGTGCCCTGCAGCTCGACCAAGGGCGCGACCGGCCACACGCTCGGCGCGGCCGGCGGCGTGGAGGCCGCCATCGCGCTGCTGGCGCTGCAGCACGGCGTGCTGCCCGGCGGCTTGAATCGGCAAGAGCGTGACGCGGCGCTGCAGGTGGACTACGTCGAGCGCAGCCGCAGCGTGGCGCTGCGCACGGTGCTGAGCAACTCGTTCGGCTTCGGCGGCTCCAACGCCAGCCTCATCCTGGGGGCGGCGCAGTGAAGGTGCATGTGCGCAGCGTCGGGCTGCTCGGGCCGGGGCTCGTGTCGTGGGAGGTCGCTCGCGCGGTGCTGCGCGGCGCCGAGCCGCACATGCCCGCCAGAACCGTGCTGACGCCACCGACCCGCCTGCCGCCGGCCGAGCGGCGCCGCGCGGGCGACGCGATCAAGTTGGCAATGGCCGTGGCCGACCAGGCCGTCATGGCCGCGGCGCTCGACCCGCAGACGCTGGCGACGGTGTTCGCATCGTCCAGCGGCGAAGGCACCAACTGCCACATCATTTGCGAAACGCTGGCCAGCGAAAACCGGCTGCTGTCGCCGACGCGTTTCTCCAACTCGGTGCACAACGCGCCGTCGGGCTACTGGCACATCGCCGTGGCGAGCCGGGCGCCGTCGACCAGCCTGTGCGCCTTCGACGGCAGTTTTGCCGCCGGGCTGCTGGAGGCGGCGACGCAGTGCCTGTCGATGCAGGCGCCGGTGCTGCTGGTGGGCAGCGACACGCCCTACCCCGAGCCGCTGCACGCCACGCGCCCGCTGGCCGACAGCTTCGGCATGGCGATGGTGCTGACGCCGATGGCCGCTGACACAACGCTGGCCTCGCTGCAGATCGACCTGGTCGATGCGGCCACAGCGCCGCCGAGCGTCTGCAGTGAAGCCTCGCTCGAATTCCTGCGTGCGCACACCCCCGCCGCGCGTGCCTTGCCGCTGCTGCAAGCGCTTGCGCGCGACACCGGCAACGAGCCTGGGCAGGCCCTGCACATCGAGTACCTGCCGACGCTGGCCTTGAAGATTCGGGCAACGCCGACCGTCAGGGCAGCAACATGACGACGCCGCTGGACCGCGACGGCATCGCCGAACTCATCCCGCACAGCGGGCCGATGTGCCTGCTGCACCGCCTGGTGCAGTGGGATTTGCAGCAGATCGTCTGCCTGGCCAACAACCACCGCGACCCGGTGCACCCGCTGCGCAGCCGCAGCGGGCTGCTCGCCAGTGCGTTGATCGAATACGCCGCACAGGCGATGGCCCTGCACGGTGCGCTGATCGGCCGAGCTGCCGGGCTGCCGGTGCGGCCCGGCTACCTGGCCAGCGTGCGCGGCACGCAGCTCCATGTGATGACCTTGCACGACCTGCCGCAGGCTGGATCGGCTGGCCCGGCTGCAGCGGCCGAGCCCGACGAACTGCGCATCAGCGCCACGCGCCAGGCCGGCGACGAGCGGCAAATCCTCTACGCCTTCACCGCGCACCACGGCAGCCGCCTGCTCGCCGAGGGGCGGGCGGCGGTGGTGCTCAACACGCCGGTCTCGCTGCCGCATGCGCTGCGAGATGCGCCGCCTCAGGAACAGCCGCCAACGCCTCCACAAGACTTGCCGCGAGCCTTGCCATGACCTCTTCCAACTCAACCTCCACGCCACGCCGCGCCCTCGTCACCGGCGCCAGCGGCGCGCTCGGCCAGGCGATTGCACGGCGGCTGGCGCAGGGCGGCGCCCACGTCATCGTCCATGCCAACCGCCGCCTCGATGCAGCGCAGGCCATTGCCGACGAACTGCGCGCGGCCCACTTGAGCGCCGAGGCCTGCGCCTTCGACCTCACCGACCGCGCCGCCACGCACGCCGCCTGCGAGCGGCTGCTGGCCGACGCTCCGGTGCAGATCCTCGTCAACAACGCCGGCACGCACGACGACGCGGTGTTCCCGGCGCTGCGTGAATCGCAGTGGCACGACGTGATCGACGTGTCGCTGAACGGTTTTTTCCACGTCACGCAGCCGCTGATGATGCCGATGATCCGCACGCGCTGGGGCCGCGTGATCAACATCTCGTCGGTGGCTGCGCTCACCGGCAACCGCGGCCAGGTCAACTACGCGGCCGCCAAGGGTGCGCTCAACAGTGCCACCAAGGCGCTCGCGCTCGAGGTGGCCAGCCGCGGCATCACCGTCAACGCGGTCGCGCCGGGCATCATCGAGTCGGGCATGGCGGAGCAGGTGTTCGACAAGGCGCTCATCGAGCGCCTGGTGCCGATGAAGCGCGCCGGCACCGCCGCCGAGGTGGCCGCGCTGGTGGCCTTTCTGGCGTCGGACGACGCTGCCTACATCAGCGGGCAGGTCATCTCGGTGAATGGGGCGATGGTCTAGGGCCTGTAGAAGGCGGCCGAACGCCTTCGGCGAAGTGCGCTTCGACATCGGCCAGCAGCGCCGCATGGTCGGCGCGGGGCGCAAAGCGCTGGCCCAGGCGCACGTGGAAGACGATCGGCAGCGGCGGCAGCCGCCACAGCGGCCAGCCCTTGCGCAGGTACGGCGAATCGGTGTCGATGAACACCGCCTGGATCGGCGCCTTGGCGAGCTTGGCGATCAGCGTGAAGCCGGGGCGGAAGTCGTTGACGGGCCAGCGCACGGTGCGGGTTCCTTCAGGGAACAGCACGAGCTGCCCGCCGTCCAGCAGATCGGCCACCGCCAGCCGCACCATGCCGTGCGGCGAGTCGTTGCGGATGTAGCGCGCCAGACGCGCGCCGGGCCACAGGAATGGGTTGCGCATCAGGCTGGCCTTCATCACGCAGGCACTGCGCGGCAGGCGCGCCACCAGCATCAGCGCGTCGAGCATGCTGGGGTGGTTGGCGACGATGATCAACCCCGGCTCGTCGCGCAATGCATCGAGCGCCTCGGAGTGCAGCCGGATCATGCCGCTCGCCGCCGCGACGCGCCAGAAGCTGCGGTAGCCGAACGAGATCATCGCGCGGCCGATGCGCCGGCCCGTCGCGCGCGGCAGCACCGGGTACAGCAGCAGCGCGGCGGTGTTCCAGGTGATCGAAATCAGCCCCAGCAGCAGCAGCTGACATTGCAGCGCCAGCCAGGCCAGCGGGAAGAGCAAGGCGCGCAGCATGCCTCCTTCAGCCGCGGCAGGTGACCACGCGCAGCATGCGCAGAAAACGGGTGGTCGGAGGCATGGGAGGCGGTGACGAAGCTGGAACCGGGCAAGAAAGGCAATGGTAATCTCCGCGCTCGAACCATCAGAGCGCGTCAGAGCACGCCCGAGCACGCCAGCGCCAGAGCACGCCAGAGCGCGCCCAGCGCGCGACACCACGTGCCCGACGTGCCAGCGCACCCCAACCCCCATCGACCCGTGCCGGAGCACCGCCCCCCGCCCCAGCCCGAACGTTCCACCGCGCTCAGCCCCGATGCGCGCCCGTGGGCCGTGCAGTTGTGGCAGCGCATGCGCCACCGCTTCTGGCTCAAGCTGATCGGCATCTCGCTGTTCATGTGGGTGTTCTTCACCGGCTACTTCCACCTGCTGCGCTACCCGGCGTTCCCGGTGACCGAGATGCCGCTGACGGCGCTGGACCGGTTGATTCCGTTCCAGCCCGGCACCGTGTTCGCCTACCTGTCGCTGTGGCTGTACGTCGGCACCCCGCCCGGATTGCTGCTGGGCTTTCGTCCGCTCGTCGTCTACGGCTTGTGGGCGGCGGCCCTGTGCCTGACCGGGCTGGCCTGCTTCTACTTCTTCCCGACCGCCGTGCCCGCGCTCGCGCTGGACCCCGACCTTGCGCGCTTCCCCGCCTTCGCGCTGCTGCAAGGCGTGGATGCGGCCGGCAACGCCTGCCCGTCGCTGCATGTGGCCACGGCGATGTTTTCTGCCATCTGGATCCACCGCCTGCTCGGCGACATGCGCGCGCCGCCCGTGTTGCAAGCCCTCAGCGGCGTGTGGTTCCTGCTCATCGTGCACTCCACGCTGGCCACCAAGCAGCACGTCGTGCTCGACGTGCTGGCCGGCTTGCCGCTGGGCGCGGCGTTCGCTTTCGCCTCGATGCGCTGGCGGCCTCGCGAGCCCCGCTTGTGAGGGGGCGCCTTCAGGCCGGGCGCCGGGCGTCAGCGGCTATCATCCAGCGCTTGAAAACGCTGCAAGCGCTGCCGTCGTGGTGACGCAGACCCAGCCATCCAAGAGCGCATGGCGCTGGAGCCGGATCGAATGAGTTCGCTTGAGGAAATACAGGAGTTGATCCACAAGAAGTACGGCATCGAGCGCTCTGCGCTCGACCCGAACGCCTCGCTCCGCGGCCACGGCATCGACTCGCTCACGCTGGTGGAATTCCTGTTCGCCGTCGAAGACCACTACGGCATCTCCGTGCCCGAGAAGTACTCCGACGTCGACACGCTGGCCGCGCTGGCCGCCGCGGTGGACGAGATCCGCGCGGCGCAGACGGCCTGAGCGCAGCATGAAGGCCGCTCGGCGCAGCCAGCGACAGCAACAGCGACGGCACCACCGCCCGCCCCTGCGCACCGGCGCCTGAACCCGAAGCCTCGCCCCATGGTCGTCGTCAGCGGCATCGGCCTCGTCTCGCCGCACGGCGACGACAACGACGCAGTGTTCGCCGCGCTGATGCGCGGTGAGTCGGCGGTGCGACAGGTCTTCCCTGAACTCGCCAAGCCCGCCGCCGCAGCGACAGTCGCCTTCGACGAAACGCGCTGGTTCACCAAGCTGCAACTGGCCGGCGTCGACCGCGTGAGCCAGCTCGCCGTGGCCGCGGCCGACCTTGCAGTGAAGGACGCTGGCCCCGGCAGCGTCGATGCCGACCCCGAACGCATCGGCGTGTACGCCGGTTGCGGCATGGGCGGCGCGGCCGCACTCGAAGCCGCCTACACCGTGGGCCACCAAGGCGGCCGCGTGCAGCCGCTCACGATCCCCGCCTTCATGCTCAACGCGCCCGCCGCACACGTGGCGATGCGCCACCGCGCGCAAGGCCCGGTGCTGACCTACTCGGTCGCCTGCGCCTCGGCCGCCGTCGCAATTGCCGAAGCCGCCAAGGCGGTGCGCTGCGGCGAGGTGGACGTGGCGATTGCCGGCGGCAGCGAGGCGCTGATCGTGCCGGGTGTCATCATCGCGTGGCAGGCGATGCAGACGCTGGCGCGCTTCACGCCGGGCAGTTCGGCCGACAATTCATCCAGCGGCTCATCCGACAGTTCACCAGGCAGCTCATCCGACGCGAACGCAGACGAGGCCGCGCGTTCCTGCCGGCCGTTCGCCGCCGACCGCAGCGGCTTCGTGCTCGGCGAAGGCGCCGCGTTCCTCGTCCTCGAATCGGCCGAGCGCGCCCGCCGCCGCGGTGCGCGCGTCTACGCCGAACTGGCCGGATCGGGCCTCAGCTGCGACGCCACCCACCTCACCAAGCCCGACGCCCCCGGCCAGCAACGCGCACTGCGCGCCGCGTTAGCGCAAGCGGGCCTCGAACCCGCCGACATCGGCTACTGCAACGCCCACGGCACCGCCACAAAGGTCGGCGACGTGGTCGAGAGCGACGCGCTGCGCGCGGTGTGGGGCAGCGCCATCGACGGATTGCGCGTCAGTTCCACCAAGGCCCTACATGGCCACCTGCTCGGCGCCACCGGCGCGCTCGAAGCGGCGATCACCGTGCTGGCGCTGCACCACCAGCAGTTGCCGCCGAATGCGCACTGCAGCGCCGTCGATCCCGCGTGCCCGCTGAACCTGGTGCTGCAAACCGGCACCGCTGCGCCCGGGCTGCAAGCGGCCGTCAGCAATTCCTTTGCGTTCGGGGGGACGAATTCGGTGTTGGTGTTCCGACGCGAGTGAACCGCAGAGGCACGGCGGAACTGTCCGCTTGAACGAGGGTTTCGCGGCACTCCTTCGCTTCAGAGCAGGAGTTGAAGGCGAGATTCAAGAAACCTCTCGCCATGCTTGTGCTGCTGTTGCACATATTGGACGTGCGAGGGGTCTAGCGGATCAAATGCTTCAATCGGCTTGCAAAGGTGTGCCTCGATCGCCGCCACAGCCGAAGGGTTGGCCAATCGCACACCATGAGACACAAAGTCCCGTGAACGCCCGCAGCGTCCACGTGATCGGAATGGAGCCCCACCGAGCGGTTCGCATCTGGGTCCGCATCGACATGCGCAGCACGCGCTCGGTGCAACAAGGCCGTCTGTAGAGTGGCAGTCTGTTCTCTGTCTGGGCATCGTCTTCGACCACACGTCACGCACCGAACACAAAACCAATACGGCTTGGCAATGAAAAAACAATACCGTTGACTACTTCGGAAGTCCCTGTAGAGGTTTAGGCCGCACTCTGATGGCAGTCAATGAGCTGCGTCCTTATCGAGCAACTTCTCCCTTCTCTCATGTGCGGATAGCACGCCCTCCTGAATTCTCTTCTCGCGAGTCTGCGGTTTGGCTGATTCGTCAATTCGACGAATGATGAAGTTCTGTTTGCCGGGCGGCAGTAGCT
>LGRD01000024.1 GCA_001263235.1 Methylibium sp. NZG
GGATAAAGCAATGGCGCTTTGTAAAAAGAAAAACGGCGGAACAATCCTTGTCCCAAAAGGTGTCGCCGTAGGTGAGCTGAGTGAGTTTCGACGACGGGCCGCGAGACCGAGCACCGCAAGGCAGTCGCACGTACTCGGGCGACCGCCGAAGTGAAGCCCTCCGGCTTGCCCGGACGCGCCTTTGCCGCCCCGACACTCCCCCTCTGCGACTGATTGAAATGCCCGAGGAGTGCGCGAGTCGTGCGAGCCCGCCAAAGTCATTCACATGCAAATAGACCCCGGCCACCTCACGCTGGACCAACTCCAAGCGATCCACGCCGGCGGCGTGAAGCTGACCCTGCCCGACTCGGCCCGCCAAGCCATCCACGCCAGCGCTCAGGTCGTGCAAGCCGCGGCCGACGGCGATGCGCCGGTCTACGGCGTCAACACCGGCTTCGGCAAACTGGCCAACCAGCGCATCAGCAAGGCGCAGCTCGACACACTGCAGCTGAACCTGATCCGCTCGCACAGCGTCGGCGTCGGCGAGCCGCTGCAGCCCGAGGTGGTGCGGCTGATGCTCGCGCTGAAGGCGGCGAGCCTGGCGCGCGGCCATTCGGGCGTGCGGCAGGTCGTGGTCGACACGCTGCTGGCGGTGCACAACGCCGGGCTGGTGCCGCTGGTTCCGTCGCAAGGTTCGGTCGGCGCGTCGGGCGACCTCGCGCCGCTGGCGCACATGACGCTGGCGCTGCTGGGCGAAGGCGAGATGCTGGTCGATGGCCGTGCCGTGCCGGCCGCCGCAGCGCTGGCGTCCGCGGGCATTGAGCCGCTGCGCTTAGGTGCAAAAGAAGGCCTGGCGCTGATCAACGGCACGCAGACCTCCACGGCGCTCGCGTTGCACGCATTGCTCGCCTTCGAGCCGGTGTTGGAGGCGGCGCTGGTGATCGGCGCGCTCACGGTGGACGCCGCGCGCGGCAGCGACGGCCCGTTCGACCCGCGCATCCACGCGCTGCGCGGCCAGCCGGGGCAGATCGACGTGGCCCAGTACTACCGCGCCTTGCTCGCGGGCAGCGAGATTCGCCGCTCGCACATGGAAGGCGACGATCGCGTGCAGGACCCGTACTCGCTGCGCTGCCAGCCGCAGGTGGTGGGCGCGTGCCTAGATGTGATGCGCCACGCGGCGCTGGTGCTGCTGCGCGAGGCGAACGCGGTAACGGACAACCCATTGGTCTTTTCAGCGACGAACGGCCAACCCGGCGAGATGATCTCCGGCGGCAACTTCCACGCCGAACCTGTGGCGCTTGCGGCCGACAGCATGGCGCTCGCCATCGCCGAGGTCGGTTCGATCGCCGAGCGCCGCATCGCGATGCTGATCGACAGCGGCGTGTCGCGCCTGCCGCCGTTCCTGACCGCCGACGCGGGGCTGAACAGCGGCTTCATGATTGCGCACGTCACGGCCGCGTCGCTTGCGTCGGAGAACAAGTCGCTCGCGCACCCGGCGAGCGTCGACAGCCTGCCCACCAGCGCGAACCAGGAAGACCATGTGTCGATGGCCACCTTCGCTGCGCGGCGCCTGCAATCGATGATCGCCAACACCTCGAACATCCTCGGCATCGAGTTGCTGGCCGCGGCGCAGGGCATCGAGTTCTTGCGTCCGCTGCGCAGCTCTGCCGCGCTGGAGCAGGTGCATGCGCTGCTGCGCGCGCAGGTCGCGACGATCGCGCAGGACCGCTACCTCGCGCCCGAGATGGCGCGCGCCACCGCGCTGGTTCGCGACGGCTCGTTGGCACGTATCCTGCGAACGCTCCCGAACCTGCCGGTGCTTTGGAAGCCGGCTTGAAGCTCTCCTTTCCCACCCCGTTTCAAAGGAAACCCTGATGAAGAAATCTCTGAGCACTCTCGCGGCCGCGCTGCTGCTGTCCGGCGCCGCCGTCGCGCAGGACACCAAGGTCGCCATCGGCATCTCGGGCTGGACCGGTTTTGCGCCGCTCACGCTCGCCAAAGAAGCGGGCATCTTCAAGAAGCATGGGCTTGACGTGACGATCAAGAAGATCCCGCAAAAAGACCGCCACCTCGTGCTCGCCTCGGGCGACATCCAGTGCGCCGCCACCACGGTGGAGACGTGGATCGTCTGGAACGCCAACGGCGTGGCGACCACGCAGATCTTCCAGCTCGACAAGAGCTACGGCGCCGACGGCATGGTCGTCAAGCCCGGCATCACCAAGATCACCGACCTAAAGGGCAAGACGGTGGCCGCCAGCGCGCCCGGCACGGCACCGTACTTCACGCTCGCATGGATGCTGAAGAAAAACGGCATGAGCCTGAAGGACGTGAAGATCGTGAACCTGGAGCCGCAGGCCGCCGCCAACGCGATGATCGCCGGCAACAACGACATCGACGCGGCGATGACCTACGAGCCGTTCCTCAGCGCCGTGCGCGCCAAGCCCGAGGCCGGCAAGATTCTCGCCACCACGCTCGACTACCCGATGGTGATGGACACCTTCGGCTGCACGCCGAAGTTCCTGGCCGAGAACCCGAAGGCGGCCAAGGCGCTGGCCGACGGCTACTTCGACGCGCTGGACATGATCAAGGCCGACCCGAAGAAGAGCTTCGAGATCATGGGCGCCGACGTGAAGGCCACCGGCGAGCAGTTCGAGAACTCGCAGAAGTACCTGCGCTGGCAGGACCGCGCGGCCAACGACAAGTTCTTCGCTGGCGAGCACGCCGCGTTCAGCAAGGAGGCGGCCGAGTTGTTGCTCGAAGTGGGCATCATCAAGCAGTTGCCGGACATGTCGAAGCTGGCCGACACGCGCTTCTTGAAGTAAGCCGCACACGAAGCCAGGGCCGCTACGCATGACGCCGCTCAAACCCGTCGACCCCGGCACGCGCATCGCGCTGGGCGTCTCGTTCTTCGTGCTCTTCACGGCCGTGTGGGCGGCGTTTACGTTGAGCGGCTATGTGTCCAAGACCTTCCTGGCCGATCCGATCACGATGGTGAAGTCGGGCTGGACCTTGCTGACCGAGATGGGTTTCGCCAAGGACATCGGCATGACGGTGTGGCGCGTGGTCGGCGGGTTCGCCATCGCCGCGGCGCTGGCCCTGCCGCTGGGCGTGCTGATGGGCGCTTACAAGCCGATCGAGGCCTTCTTCGAGCCGTTCGTCTCGTTCGCGCGCTACTTGCCGGCCAGCGCCTTCATTCCGCTTCTCATTTTGTGGGCCGGTATCGGCGAGGCGCAAAAGCTCTCCGTCATCTTCATCGGCAGCTTCTTCCAGCTCGTGCTGATGATCGCGGTGACGGTGGGCAACACGCGGCGCGACCTGGTGGAGGCTGCCTACACGCTCGGGTGCAGCGACAGCGGCATCGTCAAGCGCGTGATGATCCGTGGCGCGGCGCCCGAGATCTGCGAGATCCTGCGCATGGTGCTCGGCTGGGCCTGGACGTATGTGATCGTCGCCGAGCTGATCGGCGCCTCCAGCGGTATCGGCCACATGATCACCGACAGCCAGGCGCTGCTGGCGACCGACCAGATCATCTTCGGCATCATCGTCATCGGGCTCATCGGGCTGGCGAGCGACCTGTTCTTCAAGTGGGTCAACCGCAGAATGTTCCCGTGGGCGCAGTTGGGTCGGTAAAAGAGGCGCTGATGCGAGCGCATCGAGCGACATCCCCATGAGCGACTTTCTCACCATCCGCGGCGTGTCGCGCAGCTTCGCATCGACGAGCGGCGGTGCGCCGACCGTCGCGCTGCAAGCCACCGACCTGGACGTCGCCGAAAACGACTTCGTCACGATCCTCGGCCCCTCGGGCTGCGGCAAGAGCACGCTGCTGCGCATCGTCGCCGGGCTCGACCAGCAGACCTCCGGCGACGTGCTGCTCGACGGCCAGCGCATCGAAGGCCCGGGCGCCGACCGCGGCATGGTGTTCCAGAGCTACACGCTGTTCCCGTGGCTGACGGTGCGCGACAACGTCTGCTTCGGCCTGCAGGAGCGCGGCATGCCGCGCGCGCAGCAGATCGAGATCGCGCAGGGTTACCTCAGACAAGTCGGCCTGGTCGGCTTCGAGCACCATTACCCGAAGCAGTTGTCGGGCGGCATGCAGCAGCGCACGGCCATTGCACGCGCGCTGGCCAACGGCCCGCGCATGCTGCTGATGGATGAGCCGTTCGGTGCGCTCGACCACCAGACGCGCGAGCAGATGCAGGAGTTGCTGCTGGGCATCTGGGAAGCTGAACGCAAGACGGTGCTGTTCGTCACGCACGACATCGACGAAGCGGTGTTCATGGGCAGCCGCGTGATCGTGATGAGCGCGCGGCCCGGCCGCATCAAGCTCAACCGCGAGGTGCCGATCGCGCACCCGCGCAGTTACGTCGTCAAGACCACACCGGCGTTTGTCGAACTGAAGGCCGAATTGACCGAGCAGGTTCGCGCCGAAGTGCTGGCCGCGCAGGCGGCGATGGCCTGATTGCCGGCGTGTCGGCCCCCCCCGCCGCGTCACGCGCGCGGCGTGGGGCCCAGCGGCAGGCCGCGCAAGGCCTGCGCCAGCTCGGCAAGCTGCCAGACGGCGATGCGGTGCTCGGCTGCAAAAGGCCGCGCGGTGTCGGTCAGCGCACCCAGGCCGATCCACAACGCGTCCGGCGCCTCGCTTGCATCGCGTGCTGCCTGCAGCTCGCGCAGCGGCTCCAAGCCGGCGCGGGCGGACTTCCAGCGCTTGGCGCTCACCAGCATCGTGCGACCCTTCCGTTCGAGTTCGAAGTCGACGATCGAGCCGGTGCGTCGCCGCACCGTGTAGCCGTCGCGTCGAAAGGCCTGCTCCAGCAAGTCGGCGAATGCCGGCCACGCCATGCCGTTGATCGCCTGAGCCGTCTGCTCGATGCGGGCGTTGCTGGGCGCGTCGCGCCGGCGCCAGGCCGACATCGCCGCGATCACGATGAACGGGAACGACGACAGCGCGCCGGCGATGCGATAGGCCTCTGGCAGCAAGACCCAGGCGAGCAAGCTCAACACGCCGGCAATGGCAACGCTGATCCACCAGTGCGATCGCAACAGGATCGCGAACAGGGAGTTCTCGGACATCTTGAACTTCACGGGGAGCCTTCTCGACGCAGGTTGAAAGGCGCCCAGTGTCGCCGCAGTGGGCGGCGTTCAGCGATGCCGTCCGATTCAGTCCGGCGCCTGCACGCCCGCCTCGACCAGCGCCACTGCGGCGGCGATGTCGGGTGCGATCGGCCGGTCCTTCTCGAGGTGCGGCACCTTGTCGCGCAACTGCTCGTGCAACGCCTCCAGCGCGGGCGAGGACTGCAACGGGCGACGAAAGTCGAGCGCCTGCGCCGCGGCGAGCCATTCGATGGCAACGATGCTGGCCGTGTTGTCGAGCATGCTGTGCAGGCGGCGTGCAGCCTGGAAGGCCATCGCGGGGTGGTCCTCCTGGCCGGCGACGGTGGCGGGTTCGTCCACGCTGGCCGGGCGGGCCAGCAACTTGTTCTCGGCCAACAGCGCGCCGGCAGTGGCCTGGCCGATGCGAAAGCCGGTGTTGAACTCACTGTCCTCGACCAGGAAGGCCGGCAGGCCCGACAGCGCAGGGTCCACCATCAGCGCGGTGCGGCGCTCGGACATGGCGCCGATCTGCGCAATCGCCAGCGCCAGCGTGTCGGCGGCGAAGGCGATCGGCGCGTCGTGCAGGTTGCCGCCCGACAGGGCCTCGAGCGTCTCGGCAAACACCAGCGGGTTGTCGGACGCGCTGTTCGCCTCGACCAGCAGGGTCGTCCACACCTGGCGCATCTGGTCCAGGCAGGCGCCCATCACCTGGGGCTGGCAACGCAGGCAGTACGGCCCTTGCACCTGCTCGGTGTGGGTGTGCGGCAGGCGCAGTTCGCTGCTGAACAGCCAGGCGCGGTAGCGGCCCGCCACCTCGCGCTGACCACGCTGGCCCCGGGCGGCGTGGATGCGGTCGTCGAACGGCGTGTCCGAGCCCTTCACCGCGTCCAGGCTCATCGCGCCGACGGCCACCGCCGCGTCGAAGATGCGCTCCAGCCGCTGCATGGCGTGGATCACGAGCGCCGTCGAGGCCTGCGTGCCGCTGATCAGCGCCAGGCCTTCCTTGGGCGCCAATTCGAGCGGCGCGAAGCCGGCATGCACCAGCGCCTGGCTGGCAGGCACACGGCGGCCCTCGACGTGCGCCTCGCCGACGCCGATCAGCACGCCCGCCAGGTGCGCCAGCGGCGCCAGGTCGCCCGAGACGCCGGCCGAGCCCCGCTCCGGCACCACCGGCAGCGCGTCGTACTCAAGCAGTGCGAGCAGCGCATCGACGATCTCGTCTCTGACCCCCGACAGGCCATGCGCCAGGCTGGCGGCCTTGAGCAGCAACATCAAACGCACCACGGGCGCCGGCAGCGCAGCGCCAACACCCACGCTGTGAGACAGGACCAGATTGCGTTGCATCTGCGACAAGTGATCGTCGCGGATGCGCGTGGGGCCGAGTGACCCAAAGCCGGAGTTGATGCCGAAGACCGGCTGGTACTGCGTCACCAGCTCGCGCACCGCACGCACGCTGGCGCTCATGCCGGCCCGCACCGACGGCGCCACCGAGACACGCGCGCCAGCGGCGGTCACACGCGCCAGCAGCGCTTTGTCCAATCGTCCCGGCTGGAGGGGATGGATCTGAGTCATGTTCTTGGTCTCCCAGGGTCAAATTCACTTTACAACCTTAAGGTTCGTGTCGCCAGTCACGTTTGGTCGCGATCACGCGATGGACTGAACCTGCGCTGCTGGCCGCTGCGCACGTGAACGATGCTCCCGCTTCGTTAGGCGATCGTTTGCGAACGATCGCTCGTGTTGTTAGCGCCGACACGCATCCAATCGGTGCCATTGCGAACCACGATGGTTCGGCGGCCAGCGTGCCGCCGCCGCGCTGTGCAGCGACACCCCCGCATCTGCGGTGGGCCCGTAGGACAATCGCACGCACTGCCTTCGAGCCTGCCATGCCCGCACCCACCCACCTCAAGACTGCCTCGCGCGACCTGACCGACGCCGAGTTCGCCGAGCTCGACGACCTGCTCGCCGCCACGCCTGAGCCGCTGGAGCCGCTGGACGCCGTGATGCTCGACGGCTACCTGTGCGGTGTGCTGGTTCAGCCGGTGCTGCTGGAGCCCGCCACCTGGCTCGCGCATGTGTTCGACTTCGACGGCCGCCCGCTGCCCGACGACGTGGACGCCACCTGGCAGCAGCGCACCACCGCGCTGATCCTGCGCCGCCACACGCACCTGAACCACGCGATGCTGGAGGACGGCTGGTTCGACCCGCTGGTGCTGGAGTTCGACGACGACGCGCCCGCGGAGGCAGCAGCCGAAGGTGAGCCAGGCCGGCCAGCACAGAGTGCCGTCGACGATGCGATGGCCGGACTCAGCCCGGTCTCGCAATCGCTGATGCCTTGGGTCGCCGGCTTCCAGCACGCCACCGTCTGCTTTCCCGACCTGGTGGAGTTGCCCGACGACGCGGTGATGAGCGCGCTCGCCCGCCTGTTTCGCCACCTGCCGGCCGAGACCGACGAAGAGCGCGAGGTGGTCGCCACGCTGGACCGCGAGCACCCGCTGGCCACGCTGGACGACGCGATGGAGGAGCTCGTCGTCACCGTGGCCGACCTCGCCGACCTCACGAGCGAGCGGCGCTACAAGGTCGACACCGTCAAGCGCGAGTTGCCCAAGGTCGGCCGCAACGATGCTTGCCCCTGCGGCAGCGGCAAGAAGTTCAAACAATGCCACGGCGCCTGAGGGCGCGGCCGAGGCCGGCTCAACCGGTGCGGCCGGCGGTGCAACGCGCGGCGCCAAGGCGCTGCGGGCATGGCTGCCGACCCCCGCATCGCTCGACGCAGCGCTGAGCCATGCGCATCCAGCTGCTGTCCGACCTGCACCTCGAGACCGAACACTTCGTGCCCGAGCCCGCGCCCGGCGCTGAGTTGCTGGTGCTGGCGGGCGACATCGACAGTGGCTGGGGCGGGCTGGCGCCGTTTCGCCACTGGCCGGTGCCGGTGCTGATGGTGGCCGGCAATCACGAGTTCGACCGGCGCGACCTCGCCACCGCCTGGCCCGCCCTGCGCAGCCGGTGCGCCGAGCTGGGCATGACCTTGCTGGAGTGCGAAAGCCGTGTGCTGGCAGACGCTTCGGGCCGGCGCATCCGCTTCGTCGGCACCACGCGCTGGTGCGACTTCGACGTGTTCGGCCCGGCCGGCCGCGACAAGGCAATGCGCGCTGCCGGCCACTACCTGCGCGTGATGGGCTCGACGCGCGGCGGCGCGCCGCTCGATGCCCCCGCCGTGCGTGACGAAGCGCTGCGGTGCCGTGCGTGGCTCGAATCCGAGCTGCAGGGCAAGGCTGCCCTGCGCCCACGCGACTCGGCCGACTGGGACGCGACCGTCGTCATCACCCACTTTGCGCCGAGCCTGAAAAGCGCCGACCCGCGCTACGGCCACCAGCCCGGCACCGCCAGCTTCTGCAATGCCGACGACGACCTGTTGCCGCACGCCGACCTGTGGATCCACGGCCACCTGCACTGTCGGCACGACTACCGCGTCGCGCATGCCCACGGCAGCACGCGCGTGGTGAGCAACGCACGCGGGCACACGCGGCGCGGCGAGGTGGAGCGCTACCCGGCGGCGTGCGTGATCGAGGTCTGAGCGGCCGGTGCGCCTGTCAGCGGCGCGCGGCGCAGCGCACGCGCCAAAAAAGAAACCCACTCGGGTGAGCGAGTGGGTGGCGTGAAGTTCCTCAGAGAAGAACGTCGTTGCGAGCGGTGCGGGTCGTGCGCCCTGTTCGGCGTGGTGTTCTTGGCCGGGCGTTGTAGACCTTGGTGTGGACCCTCTATCGCGATCTGGTTTTGAGATCCCGTGTGACAGCAGTGAACGAGACTGTAGAGGCCAGCGCCGCGCTTCGCCATCCCCAATCGGGGGGAGCAGGCCACTGCGGACATCGTGCGTCGGGGTTCGCGGCAACAGTTCACGCTCTGGATTTGCCATGGCGCGGCGGCAGCGAGCGCCCCTGGCCGTGCCCATCGTGGGGCTTGCCGCGGGCCACAATCGCGCCATGCCAAATCCGACCGACAAGTCGAGCCGCACGCCCACGCCGCCGCGCGCACCGTGGAGCGAGCGGGAGATCGACGAACTGCAGTCGCTGCTCGATCGCGTGCCCGCCCCGCTGGAGCCGCTGGACGTGAGCATGCTCGACGGTTTCCTGTGCGGCGTACTCGTGCAGCCGCACAAGGTGCCGGCCGAGCGCTGGCTCGCCCACGTCACCGACGCCGACGGCCGCGCGCCACCGCGCGGATTCGATGCCTCGCGCTTGCAGGCGCTGGTGCTGCGCCGCCACGCCGACCTGAACGCCGCGATCGTGCAGCGCCAGTGGTTCGATCCGTGGGTGTTCGAGTTGGAGGACGCTGCCTCGGCGGCTCCACCTGCGCCGGATCGGTTGGACGATGACGATGACGATGACGATGACGATGGTGAAGGCGACGACTCGCCGACCACCGTCGATGCGGTCTACCCGTGGGTCGCCGGCTTCGCCACCGCGCTCGAGCTGTTCCCGCAGTTGATCGAGCAAGACAGCCCGGCGCTGACCGAACCGCTGGCGCTGCTGTACCGCCACCTCGACCCGGAAGACTTGGAAGACGCCGACGAGTTGCTGGCGGAGATCGACTCGCTCGAACCGCCCGCGGAGCTGAGCGAAGCCGTCGAAGGCCTGGTGCGTGCAACGCTGTTGCTGGCCGACGTGGGGCGGCCACTGCAGGCGTCGATCGCGCCGCGACCGGGCGCCCCGCGGCGACCGCCGCCACGGCGCCACTGACGCGGCGACGCGACTGACGCCAGCGAGTCAGGCCGTCAGATCGTCAACGGATCGACGTCCACCGCCCACCGCAACACGCGCTCATCGCTGCCCTTGCGCGCGCTGCGCACGCTGCGCAGCGCAGGCAGCCAGGCGGCCAAGAAGCGCTGCAGCGCCACGCGCGAATCGCTCTCCAAGAGCATCTGCATGCGCTCGACGTCGGCCACGCGCGCGATGCCCAGCGGCACCGGCGGGTACAGCATCAAGGCGTCGGCGCCAGGCAAGCCTGCGGCGGCTTCAGCGGCTGCCTGCAAAAAGCCGCGCGCCGCCTCCACCGTGCGCGCCTCGGCGCGCAGCAGCGCCAGGTGCGAGTAGGGCGGCAGGCCAGCCATCTCTCGTTCTTTCAACTGGCTCTGCGCGAACGCAGCGAAGTCGTGCTGGCGCAGCGCGGCGTACAGCGCGTGCTGCGGGTGCCAGGTCTGCACCCACATCTCGCTCGCCGCAGCCTGCGCCGCGTCGCGCCCGGCGCGGCCTGCGGCCTGCATCAGCAGCGCAAACAACCGCTCCGGCGCACGAAAGTCGCTGCTGAACAGCGAGGTGTCCGGGTTCACCGCCGCCACCAGCGTGATGCGGCGAAAGTCGTGCCCCTTGGTGATCATCTGCGTGCCCACCAGCACGTCCACGTCGCCGGCGTGCACGGCGCCGAGTTGCTCTTGCAGCGCACCTTTGGCGCGCGTGCTGTCGGCGTCGATGCGGGCGATGCGCGCGCCGGGCAGCAACTCGGCCAACTGCTCCTCCAGCCGCTCGGTGCCACGGCCGATCGGCGCGATGTCGAGGTTGCCGCACTCGGGGCAGGCGCGCGGCACCCGCTCGGTCAGGCCGCAGTGGTGGCAGCGCAGCGTGCGGTCGAGCTTGTGGAACACGCGCCACGCGCTGCAGTGTGGGCAGGCGCTCTTCCAGCCGCAGTCGCCACAGTGCAGCACCGGCGCATAGCCGCGCCGGTTCAGGAACACCAGGCTCTGTTCTTGCCGCTCGATGCGCAGTTGCAGCGCCGCGAGCAAGGGTGGCGACACCACCGGGCTCGCGCCCTTCACCTTCGGCAGCTTGCCCATGTCCACCAGCCGCACCGCCGGCAGCGCGCCGCCGCCGATGCGCGAGGGCAGGCTCAAGCGCACGTAGCGGCCTTCGTTCGCGCGCTGCCAGCTCTCCAGCGACGGGGTGGCCGAACCCAGTAGCACCGGCGCCGATTCGAGCTTGCCGCGGTACACCGCGAGGTCGCGCGCCGAGTAGCGCGCGCCTTCCTGGCTCTTGTACGACGGGTCGTGTTCTTCGTCGATGACGATCAGCCCCAGGCGCGGCATCGACGCGAACACCGCCAGCCGCGTGCCCAGCACCAGGTCTGCCTGCCCCAGGTGCGCGGCGAGCCAGTGGCGCAGGCGCTGGGCGGGCGTGAGCCCGCTGTGCAACGAGACGATGCGCTGGCCGACGAATCGTTCGGCAAAGCGCGCTTCGAGTTGTGGCGTGAGGTTGATTTCGGGCACGAGCACGAGCGCCTGGCGGCCCGCGGCGAGCGCTCGTGCGGCGGCCCGCAGATAGACCTCGGTCTTGCCGCTGCCGGTGGCGCCGTGCAGCAGAACGGTGGCTGCGGCGGCGTCAGAGACGAGGCCGTCGAGTTGATGCAGCACCTCGGTCTGCTCGGCGCTCAGCGTGGGCAGGGCGAGCGCCGTCGGCCTGTGCGCCTCGGCGCCGCCGAGCGCTGCCGGCCCGACGTGCGCCTTGGCGTCATGTGCGCTGGCGTCGTGCGCACAGCCTGTTGGCGGCGGCGGCAGCGCCTTCCCCAGGCGCTTGATGCGGCTGGCGAGTTGTGCATCGTCGAGCTTGCGCAACTCCGGCGGCAGCACCGACAGAGCCACCTCGCCGATGCTGCGTTGGTAGTAACCCGCAGCAAACTCGACCAGCGCGCACCAGCGTGGGCTCAGTGGTGGCAGCGACGCCAGCGCCTGCGTGATCGGCCGCAACGCGGCTGGCGCCCCGGTGTCTTCGGTGGCCTCGGTGGCACCGACGCGCACTGCGTCCCACACCACGCCCGGCACCTCGCGCTTGCCCAACGGAACGCGCACCAACGTACCGGGCGGGAGCGAATGCTCACTGGTGTAGTCCAGCAGGTGCGTCAGACCAGTGTGCGCCGGTGCTTCGACCGCAACGCGCTGGACGGCGGGTTCAGCCAAACACAGTCCCATGACATTTGCGTGACAAAGCTCGGCGTTTTCTCAAGGTGTCTGCCGTAAGTCGATGATTCAGAACGGCTTTTGCGGCGCCCTGCCAAAGTTGTGGATAACTTTGTGGGGAACATCGTCCCGGAGCGGCTAAATGCTTGATTCGATTGGTGTTAAGGGTCGGTTGCCCGGTTTGCAGGCAAGCAGGCAAACTCAATGAAATCAAACACTTAGCTTCAGATTCGTGAAAAGCGCATGGTGCGCCGCAACAGCCTGCGGGGGCAAATCGAAGGGGGCCGATTTGGGGATAAGTCAAGTCCTGAGCGCTCACTTACCGCCCAACGCTGCGATTTTCAAGGTAGGGGGGTGCTGCGCACACGCCTTCGGCCACACCGCCGAAGCGTGAGAGACATCGCACCCTCAGCCCACGCGCCGCAGGCGGCGCGACACCTCGTGCACCGTGTCCACCAGCACCGTCACCGCTTCTGGCGGCGTGTGCTGGCTGATGCCGTGGCCGAGGTTGAACACATGGCCGCCCACGCGCCCGTCGGCGCCCACCGGCGCGCCGAAGCTCGTCAGCGCGCGCGTGACCTCGTCGCGAATCTGCTCGGGCCCGGCGAACAGCACGTTCGGGTCGAGGTTGCCTTGCAGCGCCACCTTGTGGCCGACGCGGGCGCGTGCTGCGCCGAGGTTCACCGTCCAGTCCAGGCCCACCACGTCGGGCTCGAGCGCCGCAATCTCGTCGAGCCACAAACCGCCGCCCTTGGTGAACACGATGTGCGGAATGCGCTGGCCGTCGTGCTCGCGCTTGAGTTGCGCGAGCACGCGCTTCGTGTAGGCCAGGCTGAAAGTCTGGAACGCGCCGTCGGCCAGCACGCCGCCCCAGCTGTCGAACACCATCACGGCCTGCGCGCCGGCCTCGATCTGCGCGTTCAGGTACTGCGCCACCGCGTCGGCGTTGATGCTGAGCATGCGGTGCATCAGGTCGGGGCGGCTGTAGAGCATGCTCTTGACGAGGCGATAGTCGTCGGAGCCCGCACCTTCCACCATGTAGCAGGCCAGCGTCCACGGGCTGCCCGAGAAGCCGATCAACGGCACGCGCCCGTTCAGCGCACGGCGGATCGACGTGACGGCGTCGAAGACATAGCGCAGCTTGTTCATGTCGGGCACGGCCAGCTTGGCGACCGCCGCTTCGTCGCGCACCGGCGACGCGAACTTCGGCCCTTCGCCGAGCGCAAAGCTCAGGCCCAGGCCCATCGCGTCGGGCACGGTGAGGATGTCGCTGAACAGGATGGCCGCGTCCAGCGCGTAACGCTCCAGCGGCTGCAGCGTCACTTCGGTGGCGTAGTCGGTGTTGGTCGCCAGCCCCATGAAGCTGCCAGCCTTGGCGCGCGTGGCGCGGTACTCGGGCAGGTAGCGGCCGGCCTGGCGCATCAGCCACACGGGGGTGTGATCGGTGGGCTGGCGCAGGCAGGCGCGCAGGAAGCTGTCGTTGGTCAAGGGCGCGAACTTGGGTGAACTCATGGGTGAATTATCGCGCCCATAATTTGCCCTCCCGGCACCGGAGAACCCCATGCTTGCAACGTCGATCCTCCAGACCATCGGCAACACGCCGCACGTGCGCATCAACCGCTTGTTCGGTTCTGCGCACACGGTCTACGTCAAGAGCGAACGAAGCAACCCGGGCGGCTCGATCAAGGACCGCATCGCGCTGTCGATGATCGAGGCGGCCGAACAGTCGGGTGCGTTGAAGCCCGGCGGCATGATCATCGAGCCGACCTCGGGCAACACCGGCGTCGGCCTCGCGATGGTCGCCGCGGTGAAAGGCTACAAGCTGGTGCTGGTCATGCCCGACAGCATGAGCGTCGAGCGCCGCCGCCTGATGCTGGCCTACGGCGCGACGTTCGTGCTGACGCCGCGCGAGAAGGGCATGAACGGCTCGATCGCCAAGGCCACCGAGCTGCTCGCCGAAACGCCGAACTCGTGGATGCCGCAGCAGTTCGAGAACGCCGCCAACATCGACGTTCACGTGCGCACCACTGCGCAGGAGATCGCGGCCGACTTCCCTGGTGGCATCGACGCGTTGATCACCGGCGTCGGCACCGGCGGACACCTGACCGGCTGCGCGCAGGTGCTCAAGGCCAAGTGGCCGAAGCTGAAGGTGTTTGCGGTGGAACCCGCCGCGTCGCCCGTCATCAGCGGCGGCAAGCCGAGCCCGCACCCGATCCAGGGCATCGGCGCGGGCTTCATCCCGAAGAACCTGCACACCGCGCTGCTCGACGGCGTGATCCAGGTCGACGCCGAGGCCGCGCGCGAGATGGCGCGCCGCTGTGCGCGCGAGGAGGGCATGCTGGTGGGCATCTCGTCGGGCGCCACGCTCGCGGCGATTGCGCAGAAGCTGCCCGACCTTGCAGCCGGCGCGACGGTGCTCGGCTTCAACTACGACACTGGCGAGCGCTATTTGTCGATCGAAGGATTTCTTCCGACGGAATGACAGCCCCTCGTTCGCCGGGTACGGTGAACGATCCCCTGGGCGAACAGCCGCCCGGCACGGCCACGAAGGGGCCTCTTCAAGGCCCTTGGCGGCCCGGCGCTCGGTCGGCAGCCTCTTCGTTGTACAGCTCATGAAACCACGCATCCTGATCGTCGAAGACGAACCCGGCATCGCCGACACGCTGCAGTACGCGCTCCGCACCGACGGCTTCGAGCCGCAGTGGGTCAGCACCGGCGAGGCGGCGCTGGCCAGCGTGCGCGAGCAGGCGCCGGCACTGGTGATCCTGGACGTCGGCTTGCCGGACGCGAGCGGCTTCGAGGTCTTCAAGCGGCTGCGCGAGGCGAGCGACGTGCCGGTGGTCTTCCTCACCGCGCGCAGCGACGAGATCGACCGCGTGGTGGGCCTGGAGCTGGGGGCCGACGACTACGTGGCCAAGCCGTTTTCGCCGCGCGAGCTGGTGGCGCGTGTGCGCTCGATCCTGCGGCGCGCTGCCAAACCGGCCGCCACGGTCGCTTCGGCAGCCTCGACCACCGCAGCCGCAGCGCCAGCGCCCCTCGTGGTCGATGAAGGCCGGCGCCAGATCCGCTTCTACGGCACGCTGCTGGAGTTGTCGCGCTACGAGTTCGGCCTGCTGCAGACACTCGCCTCGCGCCCCGGCCACGTGTACTCGCGCGACGCGCTGCTCGAACGCGTGTGGGGCGCCACCACCGAGAGCATGGACCGCACCGTCGACGCGCACGTGAAGACAGTGCGGGCCAAGCTCAAGCTCGTCGCGCCGGGCCTGGAGCCGATCCGTACGCACCGCGGCAGCGGCTATTGCCTGGCCGAAGATCTTCCAGCTACCTTGTAGCGAACCTGTCTCAAGCTTGAGCAAACGCAGCCGCATCTTCATCGGCATCCTGCTCGCCTACGTGGTCGGCGTGGGCTGGCTGATGGTCCGCCAGCTCGGCGACATCGACCCGCGCTACCGCGAGTCTGCCGAAGAGTCGCTGGTGGAGACGGCGCAACTGCTCGCCGCCTTCGTCGAGCAAGCTTCGAGCGACGGCGCGTTGAAGACCGACGGCCTTCAGCCCGTGTTCCAGTCGGCCTACGCACGCCGCTTCAACGCCAACATCTTCGGCTTCGAGAAGACCCGCGTCGAGCTGCGCCTGACGGTGGTGGACCGCGCCGGCATCGTGGTGTTCGACTCGACGCAGCGCCACCTCGGCGAAGACCACTCGAAGTGGAACGACATCCGGCTGACGCTGCAGGGCCGCTACGGCGCGCGCACCACGGCCGACACCGACAACGACCCGCGCACCTCGGTGATGTTCGTCGCCGCGCCGGTGCGCGACCGCGCGAGCGGCCAGATCATCGGCGCCGTCAGCGTGGGCAAGCCGGTGCAGAGCTTCGGCCAGTTCGTTGAAGCCGCGCGCCGCAAGACGATGCTGGTGGGTGCCACGTCGGTGGTGGCGGTGTTGCTGCTGGCGCTGATCGTCTCGGTGTGGCTGGTGCGGCCGTTCGGGCTGATTGCCGACTACGTGGCCTACGTGCGCGCGCAGCGCAGCTTCAGCCTGCCGCGCCTGGGCCGGCGCGCGCTCGGTGCGCTCGGCGCCGCGTACGACGAGATGCGCGACGCGCTCGCCGGCCGCAACTACGTGGCCGACTACGTGCAGACGCTCACGCACGAGGTCAAGAGCCCGCTCTCAGCCATCCGCGGCGCCGCCGAACTGCTGCAGGAGCCGATGGCGGACGCCGACCGTGCGCGCTTCGCTGCCAACATCTCGCGCGAGGCGCAGCGCATCCAGGAGCTGGTGGACCGCATGATGGAGCTGACGGCGCTGGAGTCGCGCCGCCACCTCGATGCACCCGCGCCGGTGGCGTTGCGGCCGCTGCTGGCCGAGCTGGTGGCCGGTGTGCAGCCGGCCGGCGCGGCGCGCGGCGTGCGCATCGAGTTGACGCCGGGCGCCGATGCCACGGTGGAGGGCGACGCCTTCCTGCTGCACCGCGCGGTGGCCAACCTCGTCGACAACGCGATCGACTTCTCGCCCGCGGGCGGTGTCGTCACGCTGGCGCTGCTGCCGCACCGCCGTACCGTGGACGTGTGCGTGCGCGACCGCGGCCCCGGCATCCCGGACTACGCCGAAGGCAAGGTGTTCGAGAAGTTCTATTCGCTCGCGCGCCCGCAGTCGCAGAAGAAGAGCACCGGCCTGGGCCTGTCGTTCGTGGGTGAGATCGCCGAGCTGCACCACGGCCGTGTCACGCTCGGCAACGCGGCCGACGGCGGTGCGCTCGCCGTGCTGTCGCTGCCGCGGACCGAAGACGGGTCGGCAACGGCCGCGGCAACGTCACCGCGCTAGACTGCCAGACCCAACCGAATTCACCCGCCGCACAGGAGACCGCACCATGGGCGCCCCCGAAGCCTTCACCGCCGCTTTTTCATCCACCGCGGAGGTCGGCCACTACCTGAACGGCCGCGCCGTGCCCAGCACCAGCGGCCGCCGCCAGCCGGTCTACAACCCGGCCACCGGGGCCGTGGCGCGTCACGTGGCGCTGGGCTCGGTGGACGAGGTGGCAGCGGCAGTCGCATCGGCCAAGGCCGCGTTCCCTGCCTGGGCAGACACACCGCCGATCCGCCGTGCGCGTGTGCTCAACAGCTTCCTGCAACTGCTCAACCAGCACCGCGACACGCTGGCCGCAATGATCACCGCCGAACACGGCAAGGTGTTCACCGACGCGCAGGGCGAAGTCACCCGCGCGATCGACATCGTCGAGTTCGCCTGTGGCATCCCGCAACTGCTCAAGGGCGACTTCACCGACCAGGTGTCCACCGGCATCGACAACTGGACGCTGCGCCAGCCGCTCGGCGTGGTGGCCGGCATCACGCCGTTCAACTTCCCGTGCATGGTGCCCATGTGGATGTTCCCGGTGGCACTGGCCTGCGGCAACAGCTTCGTGCTGAAGCCGAGCGAACGCGACCCGTCGTGCTCGGTCTTTTTAGCCGATTTGCTGAAGCAGGCAGGCCTGCCCGACGGTGTGTTCAACGTCGTGCAGGGCGACAAGGTGGCGGTCGATGCGCTGCTGTCGCACCCCGACGTGAAGGCGGTCAGCTTCGTCGGCTCCACGCCGATCGCGCAGTACATCTACGAGACCGGCGCGCGCCACGGCAAGCGCGTGCAGGCACTGGGCGGCGCCAAGAACCACATGGTCGTGATGCCCGACGCCGACATCGAGCAGGCGGTCGATGGCCTGATCGGCGCCGGCTACGGCTCGGCCGGCGAGCGCTGCATGGCGATCAGCGTGGCGGTGCTGGTGGGTGACGTGGCGGACAAGGTGGTGCCCAAGCTCGCCGAGCGCGCCAAGACGCTCAAGATCAAGAACGGCATGGAGCTCGACGCCGAGATGGGCCCGGTCGTGACCAAGCAGGCGCTGGAGCGCATCGAGGGCTACATCGGCCTAGGCGTCGAAGAAGGCGCCACGCTCGTCGTCGACGGGCGCGGCCACAAGGTGAAGGGCCACGAGGCCGGCTTCTTCACCGGCGGCACGCTGTTCGACCACGTCACGCCTGCGATGCGCATCTACAGGGAAGAAATCTTCGGCCCCGTGCTCTCGTGCGTGCGCGTGAAAGACCTGGCCGAGGCGGTGGCGCTCGTCAACGCGCACGAGTTCGGCAACGGCGTGGCCTGCTACACGAGCGACGGCAACGTGGCGCGCGAGTTTGCGCGGCAAGTGCAGATCGGCATGGTCGGCATCAACGTGCCCATTCCGGTGCCGATGGCGTGGCACGGCTTCGGTGGCTGGAAGCGCAGTTTGTTTGGTGACATGCACGCCTACGGTGAAGAGGGCGTGCGCTTCTACACCAAGCAGAAGAGCGTGATGCAGCGCTGGCCAGCGAGCATTGCCAAGGGCGCCGAGTTCGTGATGCCGACGGCGAAGTAGCCGAAGGCGATCACGGGCCAACGCAGCGTCACTCCGACGCGCGCGGCGTGTTCCAGCTCACCAGGCTCGAGCCGCTGCCCACCGCCACCGTGCGCGTCTCGACGACGCCCTTGAACGTGGCCTCCGCGGTGTAGCGGCCCGGCGGCAGCTTGACGAGCAGGTGCGGGCCGGCGTCGGCGATGCTGAGGAGTTCGCGCCCGCCAGCCCGCGCTTCGCGCACGGTCAGCCGCTCCGCCACGCCGTACTCGCCGCCGCGCCCGCTGAAGACGAAGCGCAGCCCGAACTCGCCGGTGCGCGACTTCAAGTAGTCCGCATCGGCAATGTTGGCGCCGCCGTTGAGCACCTCGATGCCGTTGATGACCTCGACCTTGCTCAGCGGCGCTTGCCCCTCGGCCACGACCGGACCGACGGGCCGCTCGCTGACAGGCTGGGCGACCACACCGACGACGCCTGCGAGTGCGGCGGCCAACACCGCGGAGCGGACAGCAAGTTTCTTCATGACGTTCTCCTGATCGACGCGAACCCTCGCATCGGTCGATGCAATCTAAGGTGGCCGCATGGCGTCGTCTGTCGGCGAGGGGTTGACAGCGCTGTAGGAGCCAACCGACAGCCTGCGCGCGGATGTGTCTTCTGATGTGTCTTAGCATGGTGGCGCTGCCCACCGACACGTCAAAGCAAGTGCCCCACGCCGTCAGCCTGATCACCACCCTGGCCGCCGGCTTCGGCCTGGCGCTGGTGTTCGGCTTCCTCGCCGCGCGGCTCGGCCTGCCGGCGCTGGTGGGCTACCTGCTGGCGGGCATCGCCATCGGCCCGGCCACGCCCGGCTTCGTGGCCGACGCCGATATCGCCGCGCAACTGGCCGAGATCGGCGTGATGCTGCTGATGTTCGGCGTCGGCCTGCACTTCAGCATCGACGACCTGATGGCGGTGCGCAAACTCGCGGTGCCCGGCGCGGTGGTGCAGATGACGGTCGCGACCGCGCTCGGCGCTGGCGTGGCAACGATGTGGGGCTGGCCGCTGGGGGGCGCGCTGGTGTTCGGCCTGGCGCTGTCTGTCGCCAGCACGGTGGTGCTGCTGAAGGCGCTGGAGAGCCGCGGCATCGTGGACACCGCCAACGGCCGCATCGCCATCGGCTGGCTCGTCGTCGAAGATTTGGCGATGGTGTTGGTGCTGGTGCTGCTGCCCGCGCTCGCGCCGTCGCTCGGCGGCACGTCATTGAAGGAGCCGGCGTACAGCACCGGCGTCACCGTGCTGATCACGCTGGCGCAGGTGGGCGGTTTCATCGCCTTCATGCTGATCGGCGGGCGCCGGCTGTTCCCGTGGATCTTGTGGCACGTGGCCAAGACGGGCTCGCGCGAGCTGTTCACGCTGTGTGTGGTGGCCGCAGCGGTGAGCATCGCTTACGGCTCGGCGGTGCTGTTCGGCGTGTCGTTCGCGCTCGGCGCGTTCTTTGCCGGCATGGTGCTGCGCGAGTCGGAGTTCAGCCAGCGCGCTGCCGAGCAGACGCTGCCACTCCAAGACGCGTTCGCGGTGCTGTTCTTCGTCTCGGTCGGCATGCTGTTCGACCCCAAGATCCTGGTCGACGAACCACTGCGCGTGCTCGCCACCGTGGCCATCATCGTGGTGGGCAAGTCGATTGCCGCGGTGACGCTGGTGCTGGCCTTTCGCTACCCCGTCAAGACCGCGTTGACCGCCGCGGCGAGCCTGGCGCAGATCGGCGAGTTCTCGTTCATCCTGGCGGGCCTGGGCATGGCGTTGGGCCTGCTGCCCAAGGAAGGGCAGAGCTTGATCGTGGCCGGCGCGTTGATCTCGATCGCCATCAACCCGCTGGTGTTCAGCGCCGTCGAGCCCATCGAGCGCTGGCTGCTGCGCCGCCCTGGCCTCGCAAGCCGCCTGGAGCCGGCTGAAAGCCCGCTGGCCGAGTTGCCGACGACGACCGACGCCAAGTACCTGTCACGCCAGGTCGTGATCGTCGGCTGGGGCCGCGTGGGCAAGCGCATCGCCGACGCGCTGGCGGCGCAAGGCGTGCCCTTCGTCGTGGCCGAGTCGAACCGCGAATACGTTCAGACCCTGCGCGACCTCGGCATCCCTGCCGTGTGGGGTAACGCCACCGAACCCGAGGTGCTGATCCAGGCCCACTTCGCCCTCGCCCTCGCCCTCGCCCTCGCCACGCCCGAGACGCTGCAAGTGCGCAGCATGGTCGAGATCGCCCGCACCCTGAACCCCGCCATCCAGATCGTCGTGCGCAGCCACAACGTGGAGGAGGCGCAGATGCTGGAGAAGGAGGGCGCGGGGACGGTGTTCGTGGGGGAGAGTGAGTTGGCGAGTGCGATGGTGCGGCATGTGTTGCTGTTGGTGGAGGTGGGGCCTGGTGGGCCGCCTCGCTGAATCGAGCGCGCTGACTTCATCCTGCGCGCTGTCTGCAGCGCAGGTCGGCCCAATTTATACAAATCTTTGGTAGTTTACGATTTATTGATAATATGCCGAAGATCGCTATAATCGAAACACGCCATGGACTCCATCCGAAACCCATTCGTGCCAGGTGCCGGCTCGCCGCCTCTCGAACTCGCCGGCCGCGACGCGCTCCTCGAAGAGATGCGCGTTGCACTCCAACGCGCCCGGATCGGTCGCCATGCCAAGAGCGCCATGTTGGTCGGCCTGCGTGGGGTCGGAAAGACCGTCCTGCTAGATCGCATCCGGAGCGAGGCCGAGGCGGCAGGGATCCACACGATCAGAATCGAAGCGCCGGAGGGGCGATCACTGCCTGCGATCCTCGCACCCCAGTTGCGTCAGGCCCTGCTGAGACTGAGCAACGTGGCCGCAGCCAGGGACTATGCCATCCGAGGCCTTCGGGCACTCGCCGGATTCGCCGGCAAGATGAAGATCAAGTATCAGGACCTCGAGGTCGGCCTGGACTATGAGCCCGAGCCCGGCCTGGCCGACAACGGCGACCTTGAGCACGATCTGCAGGCGCTCTTCGAGCAGGTCGGTCAGGCCGCGAAGGCTGCCGGCACCGCCGAAGCGATCTTCATCGACGAACTGCAATACGTGGCCGAGGACCAGCTAGCGGTTCTCATCACCGCGATGCACCGTATCGAGCAGCAGCAGCTGCCAGTCGTGCTCGTGGGCGCAGGTCTGCCGCAGTTGCGTGGCCAGATGGGCAATGCCAAGTCCTATGCCGAGCGTCTCTTCAACTTCCCGGAAATCGGCCCACTCCCGCGGCTGGCCGCTGAGCGAGCTATTCGCGTACCGTTGCAGAAGGAAGAGGTGGAAATCGACGAAGCTGCATTGAGTCGCCTCGTCGAAGTCACCCACGGCTACGCATACTTCCTGCAGCAGTGGGGTTTCCATACGTGGGAACAGGCGGCGCGTTCGCCGATCGGCATCAACGCAGTCCAGCGCGCATCGGGCAGCGCCGTGGCGGCACTCGATGAAAGCTTCTTCCGCGTGCGCTTCGATCGGCTGACGCCCAAGGAAAAGCGCTACCTGAGGGCGATGGCCGAACTCGGACCGGGCCCACATCGGTCGGGCGACATCGCCACTTGCTACCCTGCCAAGGTCACCTCGCTCGCGCCGACCCGAAGCTCGCTGATCGCCAAGGGCATGATCTGGAGCCCGAACCACGGTGACACTGCGTACACGGTCCCGATGTTCGACGAGTTCATGAAGCGCATCATGCCCCAGGCCGATTGGCGCCACGCGTAGCAGCAGCCTGTGCGGACCAAGCAGGTGGGCTTCGGAGTCGAGCACGAGCTCTGCGCCACACCGCTTCCAATGGCGCAGCCAATACTCAACGGCTCGGTCATCAGTTCGTCCGCATTTCGACTCACCGCTTTACGGCGGTGACTCAGCAGATCGGATGTTGCGGATAGGGTGAGGCGCGTCAACCCAACAGACAAGTCGGCGATTCAACCACCACCTACGACGTTTCGGATCGAGGCCTGTACCAGCCGATGTCATCGGGCAACCGGCTCCGCGAATGTCCTCCGGGCCGGAAAGAGACCCGGCCCTCCCCCTCTATTTCGCTGCGCCAGTCACCCGACGGCCTCGGCTGGCCAAATTGGCGCTTGGCCGTCGAACAAAGGCTAGTGATTCGTTGCAGGGCTACTGATACCGACCAAAGGCTTCAGAATCGATGTCATGCGCGTCGCACCAGCAGAATTCACCACCGCACTGGCTGGTTTGCGAGTGTCTCGTCCATGGAAAGCCTATGGATCTGCCATCTTCATTGAATTGGGGGACCTCAGTGAAGTGGGCGGTCTCAGGGGAGGGAGCGTCACTGGTCAAGTTTGCATCTCCGTTGAGTGCGACTGGCGAGTGGAGCGCGGCCCAACTGTATTGGTTGGAAGTTCAGATAGCGGTCCCGTCATCCACGAATCGCTCAAGACTCTGCGTGACTCGCTGATCACGTCTGTTGACGTCACAGGTGAAGTACCTGAGTTGCTTGTTGGGTTCTCCACAGGGCATGTCCTGCGCTCGATGGCCATGCTTCGCGGCGATCCGCGGTGGAGTATTCGTACCGGACCGGATCGGTGGCTGTATGCCAGAGCTGGTCACCTTGTCATCGGCGACGGAACCGAAAGCTTTTCCACGACGGAGCGCGACGCATACGAGATTGCAGAAATGGCCGCTGGGGCATGCCGAGCGAAATACCTGAGGTTGGGAAGTGTGCTGACTGTCGCTTCTACGTTGCGCTTGACGGAAACGGACACCTCCTCGATTACGGGTGCTGTGCCTCAAGCCAGAGCCCCTTTGACGGACGAGCTGTCTTTCGCACCAGTGGTTGTCGCGCATTCAGCTCGGAGTGAAGTCAGGAAGTCAACTTCGGTCCCGATCAGACCGCTGGGGCGCTTTGCGCAGCGAAGTAAAGGAGGAGAGCCGGTACCCCGGCTCGGAGGACATTCGCGGAGCAGAGTGCCCCGGCGGTCTGATCTCGCGCCGACCTGTGCGCGCAAGTGCCTCGACCAGGTGCAGCCCGATTCTCAGAACCGCACAGACGCGCGCGCTCAGGTCCCGATCACCCCACCATCCTTGCGCCGGATAACGACAGTCGCCGACCGCGGCCGCCCACCCGCCTTGTAGTCCGGCCAGTTCGAGAACTTGCCCGGCTCCGCCGGATCACTGCGGTCGCTCGGCGTCTCACCGGGGTGCTGGATGTTGATGAACATCGTGCGCAGGTCGGGCGTCAGCGTGGCGCCGGTCACTTCGCAGTTGACCGGGCCGGTCATGAAGCGGCGGATGTCGCCGGTGGCGCGGTCGCAGGCGAGCATCTGGTTGTTGCCCACGCGTTGCAGCTCGCCTTTGTACATCTGTGTCGCGTGTGCGTCGGTCTGAATCCACAGCACGCCGCGGGCGTCGAGCACGATGCCGTCGGGGCAGGCAAAGATGTCGCCCTTGATATTGCCTTTGGCCTCGGCGCGTTCGTTGGCGGGGTCGCCGGCCAGCACCAGGTGGCTCCACTTGAAGCCGGTGCCGTCGAAGTCGCCATCGTCCTTCCAGCGGATGATGCCGCCCATCACGTTGTTGGCGCGCGGGTTGGCGGCGTCGACGCCGGGCATGTCTTTCGCGCCGCGCAAGCTGTTGTTGGTGAGCGTGCAATACACCTCGCCGCTCTTGTGGTCGATGGCCAGCCACTCGGGCCGGTCCATCTTCGTGCCGCCCAGCAGGTCGCTCGCTTGGCGGCTTTTGATGACCACTTCGCCTTGGTCGGCAAAGCCGTTCGCTGCCGTCAGCGGGCCCTGGCCGTGCACCAGCGGCAGCCAGCGGCCGCTGCCGTCGGCGTCGAAGCGGGCCACGTGCAGCGTGCCGTGGTCGAGCAGCGTGGCGTTGGCCTGCGCAGCGGTCTTGCCGCCACCGGCGGCTGCAATCTTGTCGCGGCTGACGAACTTGTAGATGTACTCGAAGCGCGCGTCTTCGCCCGAGTACACGACCGCACGCCCGTCCTTCGTCACGCCCACCCACGCGCCCTCGTGCGCGGCGCGGCCCAGCGCGGTGCGCTTGACGGGTGTCGCGGCCGGGTCCATCGGGTCGATCTCGACCACCCAGCCGAAGCGGTTGGGCTCGTTCGGGTGCTTCACCGCGTCGAAGCGTTCGTCGTGCTCGGGCCAGCGGTAGAAGCCGGTTTTGCGCAGCCCCCAGCGCTTCTGGTGCGCGTCCATGTTGTCGCCGGCGTCGAAGTAGAAGGCGAAGTTTTCTTCGCCCGACAGGTAGGTGCCCCAGGGCGTGGCGGCGCTGGCGCAGTTGTTCAGCGTGCCCAGCACGGTGCGGCCGGTGGGGTCGGCGGCGGTTTTCATCAGCGCGTGGCCGGCGGCCGGGCCTTGCACGGTGAAGGGCGATGAGGCGGTGTGGCGGCGCGCGTACTTCGACGGCCGCACCACTTGCCACTTGCCGTCCTTCAGCTCCACCTCGACCACCGCCACGCCGTGCGCGGCTTGCGACTTCTTGACCTTCTCGGCGCTCCAGGTCTTCATGCCGTCGGTGTGCAGCAGGCCGTCGTCGGTGTACTCGTGGTTCATCGCGAGCAGGCCACGTTTGGATGCGGTGCCATCGAGCGGATAGAACTCGATGCCGTCGTGGTGCATGCCCATCTGCACCGTCTGGTCGGCAGCCGAGTTGCTGCCGTCGGGCTTGAAGGCGGGCATGTTGCCGGCCACGCCGATCGGCTCGCCCCAGGCGGCGATGACTTCGGCGATGTAGCCCTCGGGCACCACCAGCGTGTCGGTGGCCACGGCCGGGATGCCCTTGAAGCCGATCAACGGGCCCGGTGCCGCGCCCGCCGCTGCCCCTGGCGACGTGGGGCTGGCGCAGCCGGGCAGCAGCCCGCCGAGCACCCCAGTGGCCAGCGTGGCCAGACCGCCGTGCAGCCACACGCGCCGCGCCGGGTCGGACACGCTGTGGATGTCGGGGTTGCCGCTGCGATTGGAGTCTTCCATCTCCGAGAAGTCCTTGGCCATCGTTGTCTCCTGCTGTTGTGGTGCCGTGAGGGACACGGGATTGCGTTTGAGGTTCGTCAGTGTGCGCCGCCGAAGCGCTCGGCCGAGCGGGCGCGGGCGCGCGCGGCTTCTTCTTCGCGGTTGCGCGGCTCGGCGTTCGTCACCAGCGAGGCGACGAGCGTGCGCGCCGACGCGGCCACCTCGTCGACCGCCCGCTCGAACGCCGCCTGGTTCGCCCTGGACGGGCTGTTGAAGCCGCTCAGCTTGCGCACGAACTGCAGCGACGCGGCGCGGATCTCTTCTTCGGTGGCGGGCGGCTCGAAGTTGAACAGGGTCTTGATGCTGCGGCACATGGGTCTCTCCGTCCTCGTGTCATCAGGGCGTTCAGGCGGGCCGCCGCGCCATCAGCGCCCACACGCCGGCGGCCGTCAGCAGTGAGCCACCAGCCAGGTTGAAGTTGCGTTGCGCACGCGGGGAGGCCAGCAGCCGGCGCGCCGAGCCGGCGAACACGGTGTACAGCGTCGCGTTCAAGGTGGCCATCACGACGAAGGTGATGGCCAGCACCCAGAGCTGGTGCGTCACGTCGGCGCCCGGTCGAATGAACTGCGGCAGGAACGCGACGAAGAACACGATGCCCTTGGGGTTGAGCGCGGTCACGAGGTAGGTGTTGGCAAACAGCTGCCAGCGCGAGCCTGGCGCGGCCGGCGCCGCCAGGTCAACCCGCGAGAGGCCGGCGCGCAACAGCTTGACGCCGAGGTAGATCAGGTACAGCCCGCCTGCCCATTTGACGGCTGTGAACCACACGGCAGACGTGGCCAGCAGCGCGCCCAGCCCGAGCAGGGACAACACCAGCGCGGTCGAATCGCCCAGCGCCACCGCCGCCACCAGCGGCACGTTGGCGCGCCGGCCGTGCGCCATCGAGTAGCTGATGACGGTCAGGATCGTCGGGCCCGGGATGATCAGCAGCACCGCCGATGCGGCGACGAATGCGAGCCAGAGCTGAAGGGACATGAAATCTCCTCACGGGAAGGGCGCGCGATGTGCGCAGCATCGGCAGGCACCGCCGCCGCTGAGTGGCGCCGGGTGGAGTTTGCCGGCCTGCGCTCCGTCGATCAACCGTGGCAAGCCCCTGCCAAGCCGGCACGGCCGGGTTTGTCAGCGCGCCTGCCAGGCCGACCGGAGACGCGCGCCAATGTCCAGCGGGGGCGTGTCGCAGAGGGCGGCCGCGTCTGCGCTGTCGTCGTTACGCCCGAATGCGCCCGGCGCCTGCGGCCCCGCGCGCTCGAACAGCGCCGCAACCTCCGGCGGGATGAAGCGCGACAGCGAGCCGTACAAGTGCCGGTCGCCGAACGCGCTTTGCTGCGTCACGTAAAAGCGCTGCGGCACGAGCAGGTGCAGGTGCTGGCGGGCGCGCGTCATCGCCACATACAGCAGGCGCCGTTCCTCTTCGATCTGGCGTGCCGAGCCGGTGCTCATGTCGGCCGGCAGGCAGCCGTCGACCACGTTGAGCAGGTGCACGGACTGCCACTCCTGGCCCTTGGCGGAATGGATGGTGGACAGGATCAGGTAGTCCTCGTCGAGCAGCGGCGGGCCCGATTCGTCGCTGGTGGCTTGCGGCGGGTCGAGCGTCAGCTCGGTCAGAAAGCGCTCGCGGTTGCTGTAGCCCGCAGCGATGCGCGCGAGTTGCGCCAGGTCGGCGGCGCGCACGCGCGCGTCGACGTGCAGCCGTTCGAGTTGCGGCTGGTACCAGCGCTGCACTTGCTCGATGTCGGCGGGCCATGCGGCGGCCGGTTCGCGCAGTGCCTGCACCAGGGTGCGCAACGCCCGCCAGTCGTCGCGCGCGGCGGGCGGTGGTGTGAAAGCGGCGAATGCCGAGTCCGGGTCGGGCGCGGCTTCGATCATGTCGATCAGCCGCTTGGCGCTCGCCGGGCCGATGCCAGCCACCAGCAGCGCGACGCGAAAGCCGGCCAGCCGGTGGCGCAGGTTGCTGGCCCAGCGCAGCACGCTCAGCACGTCCTTGATGTGTGCCGCTTCCAGGAACTTGAGCCCGCCGAACTTGACGAACGGGATGTTGCGCCGCGCCAGTTCAAGCTCCAGCCCGGCGCTGTGGTGCGAGGTGCGGAACAGCACCGCCTGCGACTTCAGCCGCAGCCCCTGCTCGCGGTGTTCGAGCACGCGGTCGGCCACCCAGCGCGCCTGCGCCGATTCGTCCTCCACCGTCACCAGCAGCGGTTGGTGCGATGAGGCGCGGTCGGTCCACAGCCGCTTCGCGTGGCGTTCGGCGGCCAGGTCCATCACGGCGTTGCAAGCGTCGAGGATCGGTTGCGTGGAGCGGTAGTTGCGCTCCAGCGTGACCACGCGCGCCGGTGGCTTGAAGTGATCGGGGAAGTCGAGGATGTTGCGCACCTCGGCGGCGCGGAACGCGTAGATCGACTGCGCGTCGTCGCCCACCACCGTCAGGCCGCGGCCGTGGGGTTTGAGCGCGAGCAGGATGGTGGCCTGCAGGCGGTTGGTGTCCTGGTACTCGTCCACCAGCACGTGTTCGAAGCGCGCGCCGATTCGCTGCGCCAGCGCCGGCTCGCTCATCGCTTGAGCCCAGTACTGCAGCAGGTCGTCGTAGTCGAGCAGTTGCTGTTGCTGCTTCTGACCGACGTATGCGCCGAACAGCCGGCGCAGTTCTTCATGGGCGTTGGCGCACCAGGGGAACTGATCGTCGAGCACCTCGCGCAGATCGGCCTGGCTGTTGACCACGCGCGAGTAAATGGCGAGGCAGGTGGCCTTCATCGGGAAGCGCTTCTTGCTGCCGCTGAGGCCGAGTTCGTGGCGCACCTGGCCGAGCAGGTCTTCGGCGTCGCCCCGGTCGATGATGCTGAAGCCGCTCGCCAAGCCGACCTGCGCCGCGTGCTCACGCAACAGCCGCGCACCGACGGCGTGAAAGGTGCCGGCCCACGGCAGCACCGGCGCGGCGGTGGTGGCGGGCAGGCCCAGCGCTTGGTGCAGCAGCGCACCGGCGCGTTGCGTCATCTGTGCCGCCGCGCGGCGCGAGAAGGTCAGCAGCAAAATGCGTTGCGGGTCGGCGCCGGCCAGCACCAGGCGCGCCACGCGCGCGGCCAGCGTCTTGGTCTTGCCGCTGCCGGCGCCGGCCAGCACGAGCAGGGCTGGCGCATCGCGCGGGTCGCCGTCGAGGCCGTGTTCGACGGCGGCGCGTTGCGCGTCGTTCAGGTTGTTGAACGGGTCCGGGGGTGGCGCGTGGTGCAGGGCCATTCGGCGACTGTATATTCATCCAGCCAAGCGCGTGAACAGATGAAGTGACGACGATGGGTAACACACCGGTCCAGCCTGGCCTGTTCGATGCCGACGAGCCGGCGCTGGCTACGACAACGCCCGAGCCGCCCCGGCCACCACGCCGCCACGACGTGCTCGTCGGCACGTGCAGCTGGGCCGACCCGTCGCTGATCCAGAGCAAGCGCTTCTACCCGCGTGGCCACGGCACGGCCGAAAAGCGGCTGGCGTACTACGCGTCGCAGTTCCCGATCGTCGAAGTGGACAGCAGCTTCTTCGCGATGCCGCAGGCCACGTACGCGCGCTTGTGGGCCGAGCGCACGCCGGCCGACTTCGTCTTCAACATCAAGGCCTTCCGGTTGCTGACCGGGCACCAGACGCCGCCGCAGTCGCTGCCGCCGGACATCGCCTTGCTGATGCCGCCGCTGGCGCCGGGCAAGAAGAATTACTACTACGCCGATGTGCCGGTAGAGTTGATCGACGAACTGTGGCGCCGCTTCATCGAGGCGATCGCGCCGTTGATAGAGGCCGGCAAGCTGAAGGCCGCGCACTTCCAGTTCGCGCCGTGGGTCAGCAACACGGCGGCGTGGCGCGCGCATGTGGAGCAGTGTGTCGAACGCATGGTCGGGCACCTGCTGGCGGTCGAGTTCCGCAACCAGACGTGCTTTTCCGAAGATCGCGTTGCGCGCACGCTCGCGTGGGAGCGCGAGTTGGGCGTTGCGCACGTCGTCGTCGACGAGCCGCAAGGCGTCGGCAACTATGCCCAAGGCGTGTGGGAGGTGACGAACCCCGCGCTGGCGGTGGTGCGCCTGCACGGCCGCAACACCGAGACCTGGGCCGCCAAGGGGCTGGCGGCGGCATCGGAGCGCTTTAACTATGTGTACAGCGACGACGAGATCACCGAGCTGGCGGAGAAGATCGACGCGCTGACCGCGCAGGCCTTCGAGCTGCACGCGCTCGTCAACGTCAACTTTGAAGACCAGGGCGTGCAGGCGGCGCGGCGGCTGGAGCGTGAGCTGCAGCGCTTGCGGGACCAGCGAGCGGGGCAGGGCGAGCGGCGGTGATGCTCCATCGGAACGCGCGCGCCGCTCAGCGCGGGCGGCGGCCCGACTCCGGCGGGTAGCGCCACCACACCGCCACCACCGCCAACGCGAACAGCGAGTAGGCCAGCGCAAACGCCCACGGCGGGCCTTCGTAGTACAGCAGCCGCGCGACCCAGTGTTCGATGAAGCTGCCGCCGTAAATGGGCGCACCGGCTTGTGCGCGCAGCCACATCTCCAGCGTCGTCAACGGGCAGGTGATGCCCAGCCACGCCTGTGCTACGACGACGCCGATCGCCGCCAGGTGCGCGAGCCGAAACCACCCCGCGTTGACCCACCTCCAGCCGCGCAGGTTGCCCGCGACGATGAGCACCAAGCCACCGACCACAAACACGACGATGCCGAAGTGCAGCACCAGCACCGCGTCGGCGAGCCATTGGTAAGGCATGGTCTGATCTGGCGCGTGTTACTGGGTGGGTCGCCCTTGCCGTGCCACATCAGTGCGATGCGCCTGAACTCCAAGCTCGGCTTATCTTTGTGAAAGGAATGCGGCGCGCCCAATGGAACACGCCACCGAGCCCGTCACGCCGCCTGCTTCTGCCCGCCTGCGCGCCAGTCGGCCATCAGCTTGGCCCACTTCGGCCGGGCGGCGTTCACGTGGCGCTCTTTCACGTGCCCGTAGCCGCGGATGTCTTCAGGCACCCGTGCGATATCGACCGCGAGGCTCAGGTTGGCGGGTGACAGCGACGCGATCACCGTCTCGATGCTGTCGCGGTACTCACCGATCAGCGCACGTTCCATCTTCCGTTCTTCGGTCTTGCCGAACACGTCGAGCGCACCGCCGCGCAGGCCCTTCATCTTCGCCAGCAGCTTGAAGGCGGTCAGCATCCACGGGCCGAAGGGCTGCTTGACCAGTTCGCCCTTGGCGTTCTTCTTGGCCGTCAGCGGCGGAGCGAGGTGGTAGTGCAGCTTGTAGTCGCCTTCGAATTGGGAGGCAACCTTGTCGAGGAACGCGGTGTCGGTGTGCAGCCGCGCCACTTCGTACTCGTCCTTGTAGGCCATCAGCTTGAACAGGTAGCGCGCGACGGCCTCGGTGAGCTTCGATGTGCACAGCGGCGCTTCGGCCGAGCGCACCTTGTCGACGAAGGTCTTGTAGGTGGCGGCGTAGGCCGCGTCCTGGTAGCCGGTCAGGAACTCGACGCGCTTGGCAACCATCTCGTCCACGTTGCCGCCGCCGCGCTTGACGAACTCGATCACTTGCGCGGGCTTCAAGAGCGATTGAACCGCGGCCAGGTCGTGCGCAGCGCGCCGGCCCCACTCGAACGCAGCCTTGTTGTTGTCGACCTGCACGCCGTTGAGCTCGATCGCGCGCATCAGTGCTGCATGGCTCAGCGGCACGCGGCCCTTCTGCCATGCAAATCCGAGCAGCAGCGGGTTGGTGTAGAGCGAGTCGCCGATGAGTTGCACCGCGAGCTGGTCTGCGTCCACCGCGCCGATGTGGTCGGCACCGACCGCGGCGACGATCGCCGCGTCGCAACTCGCCGCCGGGAACTGCCAGTTCGGGTTGCTGACGAACGCTGCGGTGGGCGTGCCGTGTGTGTTCATCGCCACATACGTGCGGCCCTCGCGCATCACCGCCAGCGTGGCCTTGTTGGCGGCGACGATCGGGTCGCAGCCGATCACCAGGTCGGCCTCGGCGGTGCCGACCTTGGTGGTGTTGATCGCCTCCATGCGGTTGGCTATCTGGATGTGGCTCCAGGTCGCGCCGCCCTTTTGCGCCAGGCCGCCCGCGTCCTGCGTGACGATGCCTTTGCCTTCGAGGTGCGCCGCCATGCCCAGCAACTGGCCGATGGTGATGACGCCGGTGCCGCCCACGCCGCCCACCACCACGCCCCAGGGCTTCTCGGCCACGGGCAGCGCGGGCTCGGGCAGGGCCGGCAGGCTGAACGGGTTGGGCCGCTCCTTGGCGGCCTTCTTCGCGCTCTTCATCTGGCCGCCCTCGACGGTGACGAAGCTCGGGCAGAAGCCCTTCACGCACGAATAGTCCTTGTTGCAGGTGTTCTGGTTGATGCGGCGCTTGCGGCCGAATTCGGTCTCGACCGGCTCGACGCTCAGGCAATTGCTCTGCACCGAACAATCGCCGCAGCCCTCGCACACCAGCTCGTTGATGACGACGCGCTTGGCCGGCTCAGCAAGAGTTCCGCGCTTGCGGCGGCGGCGCTTCTCGGTCGCGCAGGTCTGGTCGTAGATGATGACGGTGCAGCCTTCGACCTCGCGCAGTTCCCTCTGCACGGCGTCGAGCTCGTCGCGGTGGCGCACCGGCGTGCCGGCCGGCAGGCGGCCTTTGACATCGTCGTACTTTTCCGGCTCGTCGGTGACGATGACGATGCGCTTGGCGCCCTCGGCCTCCAGCTCGCGCGCCATCTCGGGCACGCGCAGCGTGCCGTCCACCGGCTGCCCGCCGGTCATCGCCACCGCGTCGTTGAACAGGATCTTGTAGGTGATGTTGACCTTGGCCGCGATGCTCTGGCGCACCGCCAGCAGGCCCGAGTGGTAGTAGGTGCCGTCGCCGAGGTTCGCAAAGATGTGCTTGTCGGTCGTGAAGGCCGACTGCCCGACCCACGACACGCCTTCGCCGCCCATTTGGCTGAAGGTGACCGTGCTGCGATCCATCCACACCGCCATGAAGTGGCAGCCGATGCCGGCCACCGCGCGTGAGCCCTCGGGCACGCGCGTGGAGGTGTTGTGCGGGCAGCCGCTGCAGAAGAACGGCGTGCGGTCGGTGCCGGGCGCAACCGTGGTGACCTGCAGGCTGCGCTCTTTGGCCTCGACGAGCGCAATGCGCGCGTCCATGCGCGCGGCGGTGTCGGCATCGACGCCGAGCTTCTTCAGCCGTTTGGCGATCGCCTTGGCGATGATGGCCGGCGTCAGGTCTGCCTGTGCGCGCAGCAGCCAGTTGGCATTCGGGTTCGGCTGCGACCACTCACCCCCGCTCTGGTCGCCTTCGGCCTCGTCGAATTTGCCCAGCACGTTCGGCCGCACATCCGGCCGCCAGTTGTAGAGCTCTTCTTTCACCTGGTACTCGATGACTTGGCGCTTCTCTTCGACGACCAGAATCTCCTGCAGCCCTTGCGCAAAGTCGCGCGTGATCGTGGCCTCCAGCGGCCACACCACGTTGACCTTGTGCAGCCGGATGCCCAGGCGGTGGCAACTCTCTTCGTCCAGCCCCAGGTCGACCAGCGCCTGGCGCGTGTCGTTGTAGGCCTTGCCGCTGGCGATGATGCCGAAGCGGTCGTGGGCGGTTGAGATGACGTTGTGGTTGAGCTTGTTCGCACGCACATAGGCCAGCGCGGCGTACCACTTGTAGTCCATCAGCCGCGCTTCCTGCTCCAGCGCGCCGTCGGGCCAGCGGATGTGCAGGCCACCGGCGGGCATCACGAAATCCTGCGGCAGCACGATGTCCACGCGGTCGGGGTCGACGAACACGCTGCTCGACGACTCCACCACCTCCTGGATCGTCTTCATGCCCGCCCACACGCCGGCAAAGCGGCTCATCGCAAATGCGTGCAGGCCCATGTCGAGAATGCCTTGCACGTCGCTCGGGAAGAACACCGGCAGCCCGCAGGCCTTGAAGATGTGGTCGCTCTGGTGCGCCGCGGTGCTGCTCTTGGCGATGTGGTCGTCGCCGGCAATCGCGATCACGCCGCCGTGCTTGGCGGTGCCGGCCATGTTGGCGTGCTTGAACACGTCGGAGCAGCGGTCCACGCCCGGCCCCTTGCCGTACCAGATGCCGCACACGCCGTCGAACTTCTTGCTTTGTGGGTACAGGTCGAGCTGCTGCGAGCCCCACACCGCGGTGGCGGCCAGCTCTTCGTTCACGCCGGGCTGGAACACGATGCTCTGCGCCGCCAGGTGCTTCTGCGCCTGCCACAGCGCCTGGTCGTAGCCGCCCAGCGGCGAGCCGCGGTAGCCGCTGATGAAGGCGCCGGTGTTCAGGCCGGCCATCGCGTCACGCTTTTTTTGCAGCATCGGCAAGCGCACCAGCGCTTGCGTGCCGCTCATGAAGGCGAGGCCGTGGTCGAGCGAATACTTGTCGTCGATCGTCACGCTCTCGATGGCTTTGCGGATCGACTCGGGCAGCGGGGCATTCATCGGCGTGACTCTCCAGCGGTGGGTGAGCGCTGCGACGGCTTGGCGTAGACAGTGCAGCGCGCGTGGCTGGAGTTTAGAGAGTTGGGCGCGGGAAGTCCTTTCTTTCTCTGCCTGCAACACACCACCGTGAGCAACAATCTTGCTGCAGGTTAGCGATTGGAGAACCCATGATGCTCAAGAAGCCGATTCGAGGGAACACCCGCAGTGCTGCGCGGCCCGCCGAAGGTGCCCGCGTCGCCGCCGGGGCCGCCGCAGTGGCCACCACCGAGGCCGCCGCTGGCGTCGACAACGCCGACGCCCACGGCACCGAACTCGACCGCTACGACATCGCCATCCTGCGCGAGCTGCAAATCGACGCGCGCTTGAGCAACGCCGAACTCGCAGTGCGCATCGGCTTGTCGGCCGCGCCCACATGGCGGCGCGTCAAGTGGCTGGAGGAGCAGGCCTTCATCACCGGCTACCGCGCCGAGATCGACCGCCGCCGCATCGGCCTGGGCGTGCTCGCCTTCGTGCGCCTGGACGCCGAGCGCAACACCGCCAGTGCCACCGGCGAGCTCGAGAACGCGATTCGCCGCATCCCTGAAGTCATCTCCTGCCACTACATCTCGGGCTCGGGCACGTTCGAGCTGCAGGTGCTCGCGACCGACCTCGACGCGTTCTCGCGCTTTGCCTTGCAGACCTTGCTGAAGCTGCCCAACGTGAAAGACCTGCACACCAGCTTTTCGCTCGGCGAGGTCAAGGCCGGTGGGGCGTTGCCGTTGGGACACCTGGCGGCGCCAGCGGGGCACGGCGGCCGGCGATGAGCCGCTGCGCGGGCTCTCCGAAGATCGCTCCAGTGCTGCGGGTCCTTCGTCAGTTCGCTGTGGCGGCATAGGCCACGCCGCGTGCGGCCGCAGCCGTTGCGAGGCGCCGGTCGCGAGACCACAGCGACACCCGCCCGCCCACGAGCGTGCTCGCCAGCAGGTGCACGTCGATCCAGCCGATGCCGCTGCCGGCGAGCTGGTGCCGCTCGACGAACGCCAGAACGTCGTCGTGCGGCACCAGCGGCGCCATCGGCAGAACGCCGAGTGCCGCCAGCACCGCGTCGCGCTTCGAAAGCTGGCCGAGCGCCAGCTCGCCGATGACGAACGGGTGGCACAGGACCACGCGCGACGCGAGCAACGCCGACAGGGTGGCGTCGGTCTTTCGGAAGTGATCGATCCAGACCGACGAATCGACCAGGATCACTTCGCGGTGGCTCGGCGGGCGGGCGTCGCCGCAGACGCGGCGGGGCGGACGGGCGCCGGCCGGCGCCGCGGGGCGGCCTTGGCAGCGGGCATGGTGCCGCCGAGCGCGATCAGGCGCCGGGCCGCCTCGCGCTGGACGATGAGCCGCAGGCCCTCGTGCAGCAATACAGAACGCTCGGCCGTGCCCATCGCTTCACCAGCCTGGGCAAGCAAGTCGTCGTCGAGCGTGACAGTCGTGCGCATGGAGGTGGTCGGAAGTACCGTACGCATCACACTCTACACCTGAATGTGCATCAGATGATGCGCATCTTGCTGCCAGTCGGCACGCCCGAGCCCGCAGGTGCTGGTACAAGCGCCGATTGCCAGGAGCGCGATTCCCCGCCTATAAACTGACCGCCCGCTGGACAAGGGGGGCTGTCGCCACGGCGACACCGCTGCCGACAACAACATTCACTCGGAGACACATGGCAGACAACGTCGACGCACTGCTCAGCGTGCAGGGTGTGACGGTGCGCTTCGGCGGCATCGTGGCGCTCGACGGGGTGAGCTTCGACGTCTCTCGCGGCGACGTGTGCGGCCTGATCGGCCCGAACGGCGCGGGCAAGACCACGCTGTTCAATTGCCTGAGCCGGCTGTATCAATACCAGGCTGGGGACATCCTGTTCGAGGGGCGCTCCATCACCGCCATGCCCACGCACCAGGTCGCGGCCATCGGCATGGGTCGCACGTTCCAGAACCTGGCGATGTTCCGCACGATGCCCGTGCGCGAGAACGTGATGGTCGGCGCGCACTCGCGCTCGTCGGCGGGTTTCGTGGCGAGCGCGCTGCGGCTGCCCAGCGTCAGCAGTGAAGAGAAGCGGCTGCGCCGCCGCGCCGATGAAATCCTCGACTACCTGGCGCTGACGGCGTTCGCCGACCGGCTCGTCGGCGACCTGCCGTTCGCCACGCAAAAGCGCGTCGAGTTGGGTCGGGCGCTGGCGGCCGACCCCAAGCTGCTGCTGCTGGACGAACCTGCTGCGGGGCTCAACCACGAAGAGCTCGATGACTTGGCGCGCCTGATCCGCGACATCCGCGACCGGCTCGGCATGACGGTGCTGCTGGTCGAGCACCACATGAGCTTGGTGATGAATGTGTCGGACCACATCGTCGCGCTGAACTTCGGCAAGAAGATCGCTGAAGGCACGCCGGCTGAAATTCAGAACCACCCCGACGTGATCGAAGCCTACCTTGGAGCGCCGGCATGAGATTGGCCCCCCCCGAAGCGGCTGCGCCGCTCCCCAAGGGCCACGAGAGTGGCCCCTTCGTGGCCCCAGGGGGCAACACCAGCGGCCCGGCAGAGCCGGTTCCGCGGCGTTTGCTTGATGGAGGCGTTGGTGCAGTTGGAGTGGCCACCAAGCTGCTGCAGGTCAGCCAACTCTGCGCGTCCTACGGCGCGACCAAGGTGCTGTACGACCTGGACTTCTCGCTCGCCGCCGGCCACATCACCGCGATTCTCGGGGCCAACGGCGCGGGCAAGACGACCACGCTGCGCGCCATCTGCCAGACGGTGCGCACGAGCGGCAGCGTGTTGTTCGAGGGCAAGCAACTCGTTGGCCAGTCGACCGAGAGCGTGGTGCGCCTGGGCGTGGCGCATGTGCCCGACGGGCGCGGCACCTTCACAGCGCTGTCGACCGAAGAGAACCTGCGGCTGGGCGGCTACACACGCCGCAACCGCAGCGAACTGGCGCTCGATTTGGAGAAGGCGTTCACGCGTTTCCCCATCTTGAAGCAGCGGCGCCACCAGCAGGCTGGCACGCTGTCGGGCGGCGAGCAGCAGATGCTGGCGATCAGCCGCGCGCTGATGTTGCGGCCCAAGCTGCTGCTGCTGGACGAACCGTCGTTCGGCCTCGCGCCGCTGATCGTGGCCGAGATCTTCCGCATCATGCGCACCATCAACCAGGAAGACGGCGTGAGCATGCTGCTGGTGGAGCAAAACGCCAGCCTCGCGCTCGACCTGGCCGACCACGCCTACCTGCTGGAGACCGGCCGCGTCGCGCTGTCGGGCCCGGCCGAGCAGATCAAGAACGACGAGTCGGTGCGTCGCGCCTACCTGGGCTACTGAACCCCCGCCGCTGATGGAAGCCTTCCTCCACCAAATCTTCTCCGGCCTGGCCAGCGGCGTGATCTACGGCTCGGTCGCGCTGGCGCTGGTGATGATCTACCAGGCCACGCACCACATCAACTTCGCGCAGGGCGAGATGGCGACCTTCAGCACCTTCATCGCCTGGGCACTCATCCAGTCGGGCTGGCCGTATTGGGGCGCGTTCTTCTTCACCATCGCGGTGTCGTTTGCCGGCGGGCTGGTCATCCAGCGGCTCATGTTGCGGCCGGTCGAGAAGGCGCCGGTGCTGACCAACGTGATCGTCTTCATCGGCCTGCTGCTGATCTTCAACGCGCTGTCGGGCTGGATCTTCGAGCACACGATCAAGTCGTTCCCGAGCCCGTTCCCGAAAGACTCGGGCCTGGCCACGCGCTTCTTCTCGGCGCACGACCTCGGCTCGGTGGCGGTGATGCTGGCGGTGCTGAGCGCGCTGTACGTGTTCTTCCGCTTCACGCCGATCGGCCTGGCGATGCGCGCCGCCGCGCAGAACCCCGACTCGGCGCGGCTGGTGGGCATCCGCGTGTCGTGGATGCTGGCGCTCGGCTGGGGCCTGGCCGCGGCCATCGGTGCGGTGGCCGGGATGATGGTGGCGCCGGTGGTGTTTCTCGACCCGAACATGATGGCCGGCATCCTGCTCTACGGCTTTGCCGCGGCGCTGCTGGGTGGCATCGACAACCCGCTCGGCGCGGTGATCGGCGGCTTCGTCGTCGGCGTGCTCGAGAACCTGCTCGGCGCGTACGTGATCGGCACTGAACTGAAACTGACTGTCGCGCTGGTGCTGATCGTGCTGACCTTGACGTTGAAACCGAACGGGTTGTTCGGCAAGACGGTGGTGACGCGGGTATGAAGGCCAACCGCGGGCCGAGCGCCGGGCCGCTTTGGGCCACCAGTGGGCCCCGCGTGGCCCTTGGCCGGCCCGCGATCCCCTCGGGGGATCGGCCGACGTACTCGTCGGACGAGGGGTTGTCATGAAGGATCGAAAGTGGGTGCTCGTCGGCACCGCGCTGCTGATCGTGGCGCTGCTGGTGCTGCCCTTCCTCGTCAAGAACTACCGCGTGTTCCAGTTCAACCTGGTGCTGGTCTACGCCATCGCAATCCTCGGGCTGAACATCCTGACCGGCTTCAACGGGCAGATCTCGCTCGGTCACGGTGCGTTCTACGCCTTCGGCGCGTACACCGCGGCGATGTTGATGGACAGGGCCGGCGCCCCCTACTGGGCCACGCTGCCAGTGGCCGCGCTGGTGTGCTTCAGCTTCGGCTTCCTGATGGGCTTTCCGGCGCTGCGCTTGGCGGGGCACTACCTCGCGCTCGCCACGTTCGCGCTGGCGCTGGCGGTGCCGCAACTGCTCAAGTACAAGCGCATCGAGGGCTGGACCGGTGGTGTGCAGGGCATCGTGTTGAACAAGCCCGACGCGCCGTTTTCGTTCAGCCTGTTCGGCCAGCCGCTCAGCCCCGATCGATGGTTGTACTTCTTCACGCTCGCAGTCGCCGCGCTGATGTTCCTGCTGGCGTGGAACCTGCTGCGCGGCCGCGTCGGGCGCGCGTTGATCGCGGTGCGCGACCACCCGATCGCCGCCACCGCGATGGGCATCAACCTGCCGATGTTCAAGTCGCTCACCTTCGGTGTGTCGGCAGCGTTCACCGGCGTGGCCGGTGCGCTGGGCGCGATCGTGGTGGCGTTCGTGTCGCCCGACAGCTTCACGGTGCAGTTGTCGATTTTCCTGTTGGTGGGCGTGGTCGTCGGCGGGCTGGCGTCCATTCCGGGCGCGATCTTCGGCGGCATCTTCATCCAGTTCGTGCCGAACATCGCAGACGCGGTGTCCAAGTCGGCGCCGGCCGCCATCTACGGCATTTTTCTGATCGCGCTGATGTACCTCATGCCCACCGGCGTGATGGGCATGGTGCGTGGCGTGTGGGCGCGGCTGCGCCGTGGCGTGCCGGGTTCGCCCGGTCAACGTGCGGCGCAGCCCGTCGTTTTGAGTGAGCCCGTTCAATCCCTGACCAGGAAGGTGTGAACCATGAAGATCAAGCGTCTCAGTCTTGCCGCTGTCGCGTCCGCGCTGGCGGTGGTGTTTGCAAGCCCCGCCTTCGCACAGAAAAAGTACGACCCGGGCGCCGACGACAAGGAAATCAAGGTCGGTCATGCCGGCCCGTACTCCGGCCCCGCATCGGCCTACGGCGCCATCGGCAAGGCGATCGGCGCGTACTTCGAGAAGATCAACGCAGAGGGCGGCATCAAGGGCCGCAAGATCAAGTTCATCACGCTGGACGACGGCTACAACCCGGCCAAGACGGTTGAAGTCGTGCGCAAGCTCGTCGAGGAAGACGAGGTACTGCTGGTGTTCAACCCGCTGGGCACGCCGTCCAATTCGGCGATCCACAAGTACATGAACAGCAAGAAGGTGCCGCACCTCTTCCTGGCCACCGGCGCCACCAAGTGGGGTGACCCGAAGAGCTTTCCGTACACCATGGGCTGGCAGCCCAACTACCAGAGCGAGGCCAAGATCTACGCCGCGCACATTCTGGAAACCAAGCCCAACGCCAAGATCGGCGTGCTCTACCAGAACGACGACTACGGCAAGGACTACCTGAAGGGCTTCGAGGACGGGCTGGGCGACAAGGCCAAGACGATGATCATCTCGAAGGTGTCGTACGAAGTGACCGACCCGACGGTGGACAGCCAGATGGTGTCGCTCAAGTCGTCGGGCGCCGACACCTTCTTCAACATCACCACGCCGAAGTTCGCCGCGCAGGCGATCAAGAAGGCGGCTGAGATCGGCTGGAAGCCGGCGCACTACCTCAACAGCGTCTCCACCGGCGTCGGCTCGGTGCTCACGCCCGCGGGGCTGGACAACGCGGTGAACATCATCACCGCCGGCTACATCAAAGACCCGACCGATCCGCAGTTCCAGAAGGGCAAGGAGTACGACGACTGGGTGGCCTGGATGAAGAAGTACCACCCGACCGCAGACCTGAAGGACAACCTGAACGTCTACGGCTACACCGTGGCGCAGACCCTGGTGCAGGTGCTCACCCAAGCCGGCGACACGCTCACGCGCGACAACATCATGAAGCAGGCCGCCAGTCTGGACCTGACGTTGCCGATGCTGCTGCCCGGCGTCAACATCAAGACCAGCGCCGACGACTTCTACCCGATCGAACGCGAGCAGCTGCAGAAGTTCAACGGCAAGAGCTGGGAGCTGTTCGGGAAGGTGTACGGGCGGTAGGCAGCGGAGCGAAGGGCGAGGGGCCCCGGCAACGGGGATCGACCAGCGCAGCGGCCGGCGAGCAAGGCGGGCTCAATGCCCGCCTTGCGAGTGCACCGCTGGTGACCCGCGGATCGACCCGCGATGGGTTCGGCGAGCAAGGCGGGCTCATCGCCCGCCTTGCAAGTGCGCAGTGGTAGCGGAGCGGCGCTGAAAGGGCTTTTCGCCCCGCGGTGCGCGCCGCCGGACCTCCACCGGCGCCTCTCACCTCAAGTCTTTCGCCTCACGCTGGCAACAGTGGCGCCGCAAACGCCCTGGCCACCTCCAGGTTGCGCGCCGCCAGTTGCCGCATTCCATTCGATACCGGTGCCGGCAGAGCGTCCGTCTGCACCGAGCGCCAGAAGCCCTCGGCGGCGCTGGCAGCCCGCTGCCACACCTGCGGATCGGCGCCGATGCTGCCGATCCTTGGCTCGATCGGCGTCAACTCCGGGTCCATGCCGCCGCCGATGGAGGCATAGCGCATCGGCAGGATGTCGTAGGCCGGTGCGACGCCTGCGTACTCGCCGGCCTCGTCGATCAGCACGGAGATGTTGTCGAAGTGACGGTCGGTGTTGCCGATCAACTCGCTGAAGGCCGCCATGGTGTCGATGCGGCGCGCGTCGGCAGGCGCGAGGTACCTTGCCTGCACGCAGCGCGCCGCGAACTCCGACCACGAGTCGCGCCGGCCGAAGAACTCGTCGTCCACCGAGCCGGCAGAGAGCATGCCGATCCGGCCGGTTTGCCCGACCCGATCAAAGCGCACGACTTCGAGGAAGACGAAGTCCCCGCCGGTCAGCACCTGCGTCGAGGCTGCCGGCACGCCCACCGCGTCGAGCGCGCGCAAGGCCAGGTGTTCCAGCGGCAGCAACTCCGCCATCCGGCTGCCGGTGCGCGCGAACTTCACGATCACGTGGCCGCTGTCTTCGGTCAGGCTCAGGAACTTCGGTTGCTCGCCGCCGGCGCTGGAGCCGTACGCGGCTGTCCGGAGCGTGGACGCTGTCTCCACGTAGTGCGCGAGCTTTGCCGTGACGGCGATCGGCGTCGCGTTGCGGAATGCCATCTCGTTGTGCAGAGGCACGTCGCCGAACACCAGATTGCCAGGCAGGTTCAGCCCTTGGGTGAAGAGGTAGGCGATGCGGTGCTCGTCGTTCCAGTCTTTCAGGCTGGCGGGAAACGGCGAGGTGCGGGCGGCGTCGTGAGCCAGCTGGCGCCCCAGAAAGCCCGCAGGCGCGGCGAACGCCATGTACGGCGGCAGTCCGTCGTACAGCGTGGCCAGTTTGCTGGCGCGTTCCAGCGTGGCTCCGCCGGCCAGAAACTCGACCTCAGCAAACAACCGAACGTTGCCTTGGCCCAGGTACCGGTGAATGCGCTGGCGCGAGTGGAGCCCCAGTGGCAGCGGTCGCAGCAGGCCGTACAGAGGCGTTCGTTGCCCTGTCAGCCTGAACGGGGTGACCCGGTCGGACAGCCGGTGAATAGTTCGAGAAAGCGTTGGCTGGCTGATACCGAGGGCGGCGGCCAGCTGCGCCGCAGTGCGCGGCCCCTCGGACAAGGCCTCTTCAATGTCACGACGAGGGTCGTTGCTCGGCGAGGCTCTGGCAGACATGTGAATTCATCGTGAATAGTTGGATGAATTCTACATGGATGGCGAATGCCGTTTGCCGAGCACCTCGCAATTCAGTGCGCGATCGCCTGCGCTCCCCACAGTTGCTTCAACCGCGCGTCGCGTCCGCAGCTCGTTCGGTAGTAGTTGTAGCGCACCGGGTTCTTCTTGTAGTAGTCCTGGTGGTAGGCCTCGGCGGGGTAGACCGGCCCGCCCTTGACCACCTCGGTGACGATCGGCTCCTTGAACGGCTTGGTCTTCTCGAGCTTGTCGCGCGAGGCGAGCGCCACCTTCAGTTGCGCGTCGTCCTGCGCGTAGATGGCGGTGCGGTAGGGCGAGCCGACGTCGCAGAACTGGCGGTCCTTCGTCGTCGGGTCGATGGTGCGCCAGAAGTGCTCGACCAGCTTCTCGTAGCTGACCTTGGCCGGGTCGAAGACGATCTCGACCACTTCTGCGTGGCCGGTGCGGTTGGCCGACACCTGTTCGTAGGTCGGGTTGGCCACCGTGCCGCCGGTGTAGCCGGAGGTGGTGGCCAGCACGCCTGGCACCTTGTCGAAGTCGGACTCGACGCACCAGAAGCAGCCGCCGGCGAACACGGCCTTGGCGGTAGGCACACCGCTCACCGCGGCCGCCGCGGCTGCAACGGCCGGGGCCGGCGCACTCGTCTGCGACCGCACGCCGAAGGCGCCGACCAACCCCACGAGCAGCGCCGCCGCGGCCGCCCGACCCAGATAAGCGCGCTTCATGCCGCCGACGCTTCGAACTTCAACGCCACGCCGTTGTTGCAGTAGCGTTTGCCGGTCGGCCGCGGCCCGTCGTTGAACACATGGCCGTGGTGGCCGCCGCAGCGCGCGCAGTGGTACTCGGTGCGCGGCAGGATCAGCTTGAAGTCGGTGGACGTGCCCACAGCGTCCGGCAACGTCGTGAAAAAGCTCGGCCAGCCGGTGCCGCTGTCGAACTTCATCTCCGACGTGAACAGCGCCAGCCCGCAGCCGGCGCACAGGTAGCGGCCGGGGCGCTTCTCATCGTTCAGCGGGCTCGTGCCGGCGCGTTCGGTGCCGTGCTTGCGCAGCACGTCGAACTGGGCCGGCGTGAGGCGCTGCTTCCATTCGGCATCGGTCAGCTTGACGGCGTCGCTGCGCGTGAGGGAGCCCGCGGCAGGCCGGGTGGTGCCGGTGGGCGCATCGGCTGCGGCCAGTACCTTAGGCGCAAGGCCGACGCTGCCGAGAAAGCCGAGAAAGCCGAGCAAAGGGCGGCGTGTCATGGCGAGGAACTCCTTGAGTGGCATGTTGTGTCACCTCTGTCGTTGCGGCGGGCCCGAACCTTTCGGCCGCCAGGGCGCCTTTCTACAGCGGCCGGAACAAATGCGCATCGATGCGGTGCAAGACCGTGAAAGCCGGTGGCGCCAGTTCTTCGAGCAGCGCTGCATGTGCGGCGTCGAAGGCCGCCACCTCGTCCGGCGCCAAGGTCGCGCCGACGCCGCGGCAGGCGCGCATGCGCCCGCGCCAGCCCTCGCGCGTGAAGGGCACGGCCTCGTCGAACCAGAACATCGCCTGCACCGCGGCCAAACTTTCCGACCAGGGCGGCACCGAGGGAATCCGGCCCTCCCAATGCGCGCCCTTCCAGGCCGGGTTGAAGCGCAGCACGAGTTCTTCGCTCGCGCGGGCGATCGGGTCGGCTTGCGGCAGCCAGCTGAAGTGCGTTGTCACCAGCACGCCGCCGGGCTTGAGCACACGCTTGACTTCGGCCAGCGCGCGATCGGCGTCGAAGTACAGCCAGCACTGCGCCGCCGTCACGGCGTCGAAGCTCGCGTCGGCGTGCGGGCAGGACTCGGCCGGTGCGACGGAGAAGTCCACGTCGAGGCCCTCGGCCTGTGCAAGCTGGCGCGCCGCGTCGATCTGCCCGGCGGCGATGTCGGTGCCGCTGACCTGGCAGCCGCGCCGCGCGAACTCGCGCGCCAGCAGCCCGGTGCCGGTGCCCAGGTCGAGCACGCGCTGGCCGGGTGTGCCGACGCCGAGCAGCGCGAGCAGGTCGTACAGCCGCGCCGGCGGGCCGGGGCGGTGGGCGGCGTAGTCGCCGGAGGTCAGGCTCCAGTCGATCGCGCGGCCGGGGTCGTTTGCCGGAACTTCATGCATTGCGCTTCCTCGGCTTTCCGGGTGGTGTACGTCAGCGCTGGGCCGGCCACAGCGCCCACATGCGCAGTGGCTGCTTCATGCGGCCGGCCTGTGCCTCGGCCTCGTCGCCCCAGCCCCAGAAGTAGTCGGCACGCACCGCGCCGACGATCGCGCTGCCGGTGTCTTGCGCCATCACCAGGCGGCGCAGCGGCGTGTTGGTGAGCGGCTCGGTCGTGTCCAGCCACACCGGCGTGCCATACGGAATGCTCTGCGAGTCCACCGCAATCGAGCGGCGCGGCGTCAGCGGCACGCCCTGGGCGCCCAGCGGCGCGGCCTGCGGGTCGGTCAGCGGCTCTTCGCGGAAGAAGACCACGCGCGGGTTGCTCCACAGCATTTCGTTGACGCGCTTGGGGTGCGCCTGCGCCCACTGCTTGATGTCGGGCCACGAGGCCTGCTCGGCACGCAGTTCGCCCTGCTCGATGAGCCACTTGCCGACCGACTTGTACGGCTGGCCGTTGTGCCCTGCGTAGGTCAGGCGCACGACCTTGCGGCTGCCGTCGGCTTCTTTCATCAGCACGCGGCCGGAGCCCTGGATCTGCAGGAACAGCGCGTCCAGCGGGTCGGCGACCCACGCCAGCTCGCGGCCGGCCAGCGCGGCGCGGGCGGCCGGCACGGTGTCGAGCTGCTGGCGCGTCCAGTACGGTTGGCGCGCGCCCAAGTCGGCCGGCGGCGCATGCAGCGCCACGCGGGCCTGGGGCGACGGCCGGCGCTGCGCGTCCAGCCGCGCCTCGATGTAGCCGGTGATCAGCCCGTCGGCCGCGCCGTCCAGCGCCTCGATGCGGTACGGCTGCAATTGCTGCTGCAGCCAGGCGCGTGCGTCGGCGTCGGTTTGCGGCGGCAGCCGGGTCGCGGCCACACACACGCTGGCCCAACCGGGCGCTGGTTTGTCGCAACCGCGCAGCAGGGCGGGCCACAGCTCCAGCGTGCGGTCGGCCTGCCAGCCAGGCAAGTCGGCCCAGTCGACCGGCACCCAGCGCGAGCGGGCTCGTACGATGGCCGCTGCACCGGCCGACGGGGCGGATGCCAAAAGCGGCGCTGAACTCGCCCCGGCTGAAGCAGGCGGCGACGCCACGGCAGGCACCGCAGCTTCAACAGCCGGCGGCGAGGGCGGCGGCGCGGCAGTGCAGCCGACCAGCAAACCTAGAATCCACGGCGCGAGCGGCGGCAAAGGCCGCATCAGGCTGCGGGTGCAATGAAGGACCGAGAGCATGTGGTTGATTCTGCTGGAAGCCCTGGGCGCGCTGCTGCTGTTGGGGTTGATCGTGTGGTGGGTCATGTTTGCCGGCCGGCAAAAAGGTGAGCGCCCGGGCGAGCGCACCGGGGACGATTGACCCGGCTCACCTCGGTGGCACGATGAACGACAGCGGCCTCAAGCGCGCCCGGCGGCCGATCGCGCGGTAGATGCGGCTGCGGTCGGCCAGGCGAATGCCACGCGAGCGCAACGCCACCTTGAAGGCCAGCAGAAAACTCACCCCGAGGTTGAGCACGCCGATGGCCGCGATGCCGGCCACGCACCACCAGAACTCGGCCTGCCCCAAGATCGAAACGCCCAACGCGCCGACGGCCGCTGCCAGTTGGCCGGTCGCCAACGTCACGTGGCGCACCTCGATCGGCAGCGCAAAGAACGCCGCCACCGCCGGCACCAGCCCCAGCATCAGCCCGAGCGAGATGTTCGACGCCAGGCCGCTGATGTTGCGCCGCCACCAGGCCGCCCAGCGCGCTGCGCGCGGCTGGCCCAGACGGGCGATGAAGCGCGGGTTCCAGGCGATCGCGCTGTCGAGCCGGTGCCAGACGAACCAGTTTTCCACCCAGCCGGCGATCAGTGAACTGGCGAACAGCAGCACGCCGGTGAAGGCGGCAAACAGCGCCGTCGGGCCGAGCAGCGTGGTCGTCTCCAGCACGTAGCGGCCTTCTTTCGCGCCGACCGCCGGTGCGCCGAACACCGCCACGCACAACCACTGCACCGCCAGCACGACCGGGATCACCGCCGCCAAGTTGCCGATGATGCCGGCCGCCTGCGAGCGCAGCAGGTGGGCGACCTCGTCGACGAAGCCCTCCACCGCTTCATCGGTGGACACGTCGGTGAGCTTGTCGGCCAGGGCCGGCGCGGTCATTGCGGGCTGCTTGGTGGCGACCGTGAAATGCAGCAACTGCACGACGACGAAGCTGGCCGCGTAATTGACGCCGGCCCACAGGCCGGCCCAGAACGCCGCCAGCCCGAGCGCGCCGAGCCATGAACTTGACGAAGGTGGTGCCGGCAATCACTGCGCCGCCGCCGAGCGCGGCCACGAGCATGGTGCGGTACTCGCCCGCGTCGCGGGTGATGTAGTGCTCGCCAGTCTCGGCGCTGCGCTCGGCCACCTTGCGCGCCAGCAATGAATAGTGGCTCGCGAACAGCGCGCCGATGCTGCGCCGCTCTTGCGCCGTGCGCACCAGGCCGGCCAGCAGCCGCGCCACGTCGGGGCCCGGTTCGGGGCTCAGCACGCAGTTCAGCAGCTCTTCGATGCGGTGGGTGCGCAGGCGCAACTGGTCGAGCTCGAACACCAGGTCGATCGACACGCCGTGTTCTTCGAGGTGGTCGAGCACGCTGTCGGCGCAGCGCCGGCAGGCGTCGAGCAGCGCGCGCAGGTATTGCGCCTCTTGCAGCAGCGCCGTGGTGTCGCCGGAGCGGGCATGCTCGCGCAGCCGCTCGGCAATCTGCGCCAGCTCGCGGAACGGCGCCTCGCCGTCGCTGCCGGTGAGCAACTCCGCGCTCATGCGCTGGCGCAGCGGGCCCGAGAAGCCGGCCGCGCGCACCGCGCTCGTGAGGTACATGATCGCGTCGAGGAAGGGCGTGCGCCAATCGTCGTCGGGCGAGGGCCGGGCCTGCATCTGCGGCGCGGTATGCGACGGCGCGCTCGCGCTCGTTCTCAAGCCGGTTTCCGCGTCCTTGCCGGAGCTTGCTGTGGCGGGCGATTCGTGAAGCAGCGCCGCCACGCGCGCCAGCGTCGCCTCGTCCAGCGCTTCGAGCCACACGCCGTCGTCCGAACTGGGGAACAGCAGGCCGAACAGCTCGCCCAGGTCGGTGGTGGCCGGCGTCAGCGGCAGCAGGTGGCCGCGCAGGCGCTGCGCCAGCTCGCTGCCGAAGTCGCGCCGCGGCGAAAAGCCGAAGTCGGCCAGCAGCGCGGCGCTGTCCACCTGGCGCCAGAAGTGCTGCAGCAGCCGGCTCACCTGCGCGCGGTGCTCGGGGTTGCGGTCGAGCACGTTCAACAGGTGGCGCAGCCGCAGCCCGGGGTTGGGCGCGGCGGCCTCTTCCGCGGTGAGCGCGCCCCCGGGCCGACGAAACACGTCATCCGCCCCCCGAGGGGGATGAGGAAGCTTCGGGCGGCCGGGCGTTTCGTCATGAGCGCCCCCAGGCCGACGAAATACGTCGTCCGCCCCCCGAGGGGGATGAGGAACCTTCGGGCGGCCGGGCGTTTCCTCGGGCGCGTGGCGCAGCCACTCGAACAGGCGGATCAGCCACAGGTGCCGCTCGGGCAGCGCTGTTCTGGCGTCGGCGGCGAAGGCGGCCGCCTGCAACAGCGCCGCCAGGTCCCAGGTCGTCGGCGTGCGGCGCAGCCGGGGCAGCCACTTCATTGGCGCGGTCAATTCAGCAGAGCAGGTGCAGCAGGGGGGTGCTGCGGGGCGTCGAGCGCCATGGGTTCAATGCAGCGACGACGGCAGCGTGAGGCCGAACTCCGGCACCGCGGCGTCGAAGGGCTCGGCGTCTTCGGTCATGCAATAGAAGGTGCCGCGCATCGTGCCCTGCGGTGTCTCCAGGCGTGTCCAGCTCGTGTACTCGAAGCTCTCGCCCGGCTTGAGCAGCGGCTGGTGCCCCACCACCGCCAGGCCGCGCACCTCCTGCACCTGACCATTGGTGTCGGTGATGACCCAATGCCGTGCAATCAGCTGCCCGGTCACGTCGCCGCTGTTGCGAATCGTGACCGTGTACGCGAATGCGTGCTGGCCGTTTTGCGGGTCGGATTGCTCGGGCAGGTGTCGCACGCTGACGGTGCTGGTGAACTGGGGTTTGGGCATGTCCTCATTCTAGGCAGGCCGGCTGAACCGCTGAACAGCCGGTTTCATCCGGCCCCGGGGCCGCCGCTCGGCACGTTCACAGACTGCCTTTGGAGTGAGCAGTTGTAAGGGTGGCGACGCCATCGAAGCACCGAATTTGTGCACCGAAACCGCCCACTCTCAGGGGGAACCCTTGCGTTCTGGGCGCTGCAGACCCCCCCGCCGGGGCGTGGACGGCTCTAAACCCATGCTGTTACAGGTTTGCGGGCCCGTTACCGGCGCTCAGAGGGGACCCCCCTAATCTGTCAATTCGGTACTTGCCGGTGCCGTGAAATCCAGAAATTCAAGGACTTCCGACGATGAAACTCAGGCTCAACATCCTCCTGCTGGCAGCGCTCCAATCCACCGCCGCCCTGACCTTGATCGGCTGCGGCGGCGCCAACTCGACCGGGGAGGCAGGCGCCGACGGCAGCGTGAGCCTGGAAGAGGCTGAGCGTCGCCGCTGGAGGGCGATCGACCAGGTGGCGCCGACCGTCACGATCGGTCGGTCGCTCCCCGCCGGCAGCGGCATGGTGGGCCTGACGGGCCAGGCGACGGACAACATGCGCCTGTATCGCGTCAAGTGGGCCAACAGCCGCGGGGGGTCGGGCACCGCCGCGCTGGACGGCAACAACACGGCGGCGACCTGGTCGGCCGCATCGATCCAGTTGCAGACCGGCTCGAACACCATCACCGTGACGGCCGAAGACGCCGCCGGCAATGAGTCCAGGGCCACCACCGTGCTGACGCGCGCCGATGCACCTGCCCCGGCGCCTGCGCCAGCACCTGCTCCGGCACCTGCTCCGGCACCCGCTCCGGCGCCTGCTCCGGCGCCTGCACCTGCTCCGGCACCCGCTCCGGCGCCTGCACCTGCACCCGCCCCTGCACCCGCACCCGCACCCGCACCCGCACCCGCACCGTCGCCGGTCGGTTCGATCACCAACCCGATCCTGTTCGCTACCCAGGTGCCGACCTTCCAGGACTTCGCGAGCCGCGCGTCCACCTTCGGCAACCACCGGGCCAGCTCCGACCGCGTGGCGCGCGGCGGCGACCTGATGATTCGCTACCCGGACGGAAGCCTGCGCAACCTGACCAAGGAAGCCGGCTTCGGCACCGCCATTGCGGTGCGCGAACCCTCGGTGCACTGGAATGGCAGCAAAGCGCTGTTCAGCATGGTGGTCGACGGCTCGGGCAGCAGCACCTGGCAGATCTATGAAGTGAGCGGCCTGGCCAAGGGCGCTGCCGTGAGCATCACCAAGCTGGCCAACCAGCCAGCGGCCTACAACAACATCTCGCCGCTGTACGCCGCCAGCGACGAACGCGTGCTGTTCACCTCCGACCGCCCGCGCGGCGGCGAGGCGCACCTGTACCCGCAGCTCGACGAGTACGAAAGCACCCCCACCGTCACCGGCATCTGGAGCCTGAACCCGGCCACCGGCGCGCTCAACATCTTGAACCACACGCCCAGCGGCGCGTTCTCGCCCACGATCGACAGCTGGGGCCGGGTGATCTTCACCCGCTGGGACCACCTGCAGCGCGACCAACAGGCCGGCGGCGAATTCGGCGCGTTCAACCTCACCGACGAAAGCGCCGCTGCCGGCAGGCTCGGCCACTCGGAGGTCTTCCCCGAGCCGCGCACCGCTTCGAGCAGCGTCTTCGGCCCGGTGGCCGGCTACACCAACAACCTGTTCACGCCGTGGCAGATGAACGACGACGGTACCGACGAGGAGACGCTGAACCACGTCGGCCGTCAGGAGATGGGCTTTGGCTACATCCCGCGCTCGTTCACCAGCGACCCCAACCTGTCGGACTTGTCGGACAGCAGCTTCATCTTGAACAAGAAGACGATCCGCTTCGACGGTGGCATCTACCACGTCAAGGAAGACCCGGTGCGCCGGGGCACCTACTACGGCGTGTATGCGCGCGAGTTCGGTTCGCTCTCCACCGACCAGATCGTCAGCTTCACCGGCACGCTCAACATGAACCCCGAGCAGATGGTGTTCAAGGACTTCACCAACGCCAGCAACAGCGGCGGGCGCTTCCGCAACCCGCTGCCGCTGTCGGACGGCAAGTTCATCGCCACCCACACGCCCGCCACCTCGGCCACGCCGAACTCGATGGGTGACATGCGGTTGAAGCAGCTCACGCCGGATGCGAATGGCATCTGGGCGCCCGGCCCGTCGCTCACCGGCGGTATCACCCGCGCAGGCGCGAGCGCGCTGCTGTGGGAGCTTGAGGCGGTGGAAGTGGTGGCCCGCACCCGGCCCACACGCTCCGCACCCGCGCTCGAAACGCCGGAGAAGTCGATCTTCACCGAAGAAGCGGTCGACGAAGCCGCGCTGCGCACCTGGCTCAAGACCAACGACCTGGCGATGATCGTCACCCGCAACCAGACCAGCCGCGACCGCGGCGACAACGCCCAGCCCTACAACCTGCAGGTGCCGGGCGGCGTGCGGACCGTGTCGCCCAAGGGCGGCAAGGTGTACGACATCTCGCACTTCCAGATCATCCAGGCCGACCAGGTGCGCGGCTACACGCTGGTGCCGGGCCGTCGCTCGATCGGCCAGCCGCTGCACGACGCGAAGGCCAGGAACCCCGCCAACCCGGGCGGCCCGGCTGGTAGCGTGAAGATCGCCGCCGACGGCTCGACCGCCGCCTTCGTGCCGGCACGGCGCGCGCTGGCCTGGCAGACCACCGACGCGGCCGGCAACCCGGTGGTGCGCGAGCGCGTGTGGGTGACGATGCAGCCGGGCGAAGTGCGCGTCTGCGCGTCGTGCCACGGCGTGAACAGCAAAGACCAGGCCGGCGGCGCCGCGCCCACCAACAAGCCTGAAGCGCTGCGCGAACTGCTGCGCTCGTGGAAGAGCCTGCCGAAGTAAGGCAGCACAACAAAGGGGGCCGTATGAACCTGCTCAAACCCAACCGCCTGACGCTGGCGGTCGCCGAAGCGCTCACCGCGCTTTCGTTGATCGCCTGCGGTGGTGCCACCGAAGAAACCACTGCAGGGGCCACGGCGCCTGCACCTGCACCTGCACCTGCACCTGCACCTGCACCTGCACCTGCACCTGCACCTGCACCTGCGCCTGCACCTGCGCCTGCACCCGCACCGGCTCCAGCGCCAGCCCCTGCACCGGCGACCTCCGCGCGCATCGCCAGCATCGAACTGGGGCAGTCGCTGCTGTTTCCGAGCGGCGACAGCGCCCTGGTGCTGGTCGCAGGCAAGGCGGTGCTGGTGAAGGTCAATGTGACCAATGCCAACACGGCCGAAGCCAAACCGGCAGGCACGCTGCGCGTGGAGACGAGCACGGGTGAACTGGTGCAGCAACTCGCCCTGACCGCGCCCACTGGTGCGGTGCCGACCACCGTGCCCGATGTGCCGAGCTTCACCAACTCCTACAGCGTCGTCGTGCCCGCCACCCTGGTGAAGACTGGCCTGCGGCTCACCGCCAGCGTGGGCCCAGGGGCTGGCACCAGCACCATCAACCCGCGCGTCGGCGGCGGCGTGGCGATGAGGGTGGTCGCAGTGCCCGTTCAACTCGGCACCACGGTGGGTCAGATCGTCGACAAGGCCGACAGCTACCTGCTGGCGCGGCTGCCGGTGGCCACAGTGACCGTGCAGGCACGCGCGCCTTACGTGTCCAAGCGGGTGACGACCCTGCCGACCACCGCGGCCGAGTGGTCCACGGCGTTCTCGCGCGTGCTGGCCGAGATGGACGACCTGCACATTCTCGAGAAGGCTTCAGACCAGACCTTCTACTACGGCTTTATGCCCAAGCGCACGTTCGGCCTGGCCGGCGTGGGCTACGTGCCGGGCAACGCGGCGGTGGGCTTCGACGTGCCCAACAGCCCGGCGGTGGTGCGCGAGACGCTGGCCCACGAGCTTGGTCACAACCTGAGCCTGCCCCACGCGCCGTGCGGCGGCGTGGCCGGCGCGGACCCGCAGTACCCGTACGCCAACGGCATGCTGGGTGCGCCCGGTCGCTACATTTGGGGCTACAACGCCGAGACCTCGACGTTCGTTGATCCGCGAAGGACCAATGTGCACGACATCATGAGCTACTGTTCCGGCGACACCTTCTCCGACTACAACTACCGCCGGGTGCAGGTCTACCTGACGCCCACCGACCGGTTGGTGAAGACGGCCTCTGCCGCCGCCGCAGCGGCCGGCCCGCAAGAGCTGCTGCTGATCAGCGGCCAGCTCGAAGGCGGCAAGATGGAGCTGATGCCGCTCAAGTCCTTGCAAGGCGAGGCGCGGCTGCCGCAGGACGGGCCGTACACCTTGCGTGTGCTGACCGCGCAAGGAACCGTCGAGTACCGTTTCGCGATGAAGGTGACCGCGCACGAGAGCCCGGCCCAACGCTTCGGCTTCACCATCCCCAACCCGGGCACGATCCTGGGCATCACGATCGTGAAGGACGGCGCCACGCTGGTTCAGCGCGTGACTGCTGCGCCGCGCACGAACAAGTCGATCCAGGCGGCCACCGACAAGTCTCCGGTGCAATTCAGCGAGCAGGGCGGCCAGTTGCGCCTGAGCTGGGACCACGCCAAGCACCCGTACCTCACCGTCATCCACGTCGGCACGCAGCGCACGACGCTGGCGCAAGACCTCGAAGGTGGCAGCGTGGTGTTGCCGGCCGCGGGCCTGCCGGTGGGTGGTGCGTTCGAATTCAGTCTGTCTGACGGTTTGAACACCGCGCGGGTGACGCTGAACCGTTGACCTGGCTTGGCTCGGTGCGCGCGCAGCGTGCGTGGCACCGGGCATGGCCTCACCCAGGTATCGACATCGGCAGACGTACCCCGTAGCGTGTGTTCGGACGTGGCCCACCGTGGTCGAAGACGTGCCAGACGCCGGCCTCGGAAACGATCCACACCTCCACGGCACCGGCTTCGAGGAACAGCCGGGTCTTGAAGACCATTTCAGCGTCAGTGTTCGAGGGTGAGCGGACCTCGACGCAAATCTCGGGTGCGGCAGGGTAGGGCGTGACATCGCCATGGCACGCCATAAAGTCGGCCGACGCCCAGGCCACGTCCGGTACGCGCACGCCCTCGGACGTGGCGATGGAGCATTCCACCATCGCCGTCCCATCGGGCAACTGCTCGGCGAGCGCGCGCCCAATGGCCATCTGGTTGATCCCATGGCGATTGCTGGCAGGGCTCATCTCGATCACTCCATAGGCGTTGAGCTCGACCTTGCCCGGCAGGTCACGCAGCAGCGGGTCGTTGCACAGTTCGGCCCAGCGCAGTGCGAGTGCTTCTTGCGGAGTGATTTGTCCCATGAAGATGCCTCTTGACGACGACGGACTTCAGTATAGGCCGGGCCAGGAATACGCAGAGTCAACGCGCCGAGCAGCGCGCAGAGTCTTCCGGCGCCGTCGCGACGGTGCCGGCTTTTGTTCAACGCGCTGCGCGCGCCCGCTCCTGCGCGATCGCCTCGCCGAGCTCGATCACTGCCAGCGCGTAGTAGCTCGACCAGTTGTAGCGCGTGATGGCGTAGAAGTTGGGCGTGCCGGCAACAAAGCTCGGCGCGGCGTCGCCGTTTTGCAGCTCCACGAGCGCCAGCTTGCCGTCGAACGTCTGGCCGGCGCTGCCCAGCGTCGCGCCGCGCTGGAGCATCTCTTGCGCGCTGAAGCTGGGCACGATGTCGGGCACCAGCAGCAGCGCGCGTTCGGTCGTCGAGCTGGGCGGCGTCACGTCGAAGCGTGTGGGCATGCCGCGCTGCCAACCGAACTGCGCCATGTAGTTCGCCACGCTGCCGATCACGTCGGCCGGGCTGTCTTTCAGGTCGATCGCGCCGTCGCCATCGAAGTCGACCGCGTACTTGTTGACGCTGGAGGGCAGGAACTGCGGCATGCCGATCGCACCGGCGTAGCTGCCCTTCACCGCCAGCGGCTCCTGGCCGCCTTGGTGGCACATCAGCAAAAAGGCTTCGAGCTCGTCGCGGAAGAACGGCGTGCGGTCTTTGCGGCCGGTGGGGAAGTCGAATGCCAGCGTCGCCAGCGCGTCGATCACGCGGAAGGTGCCAGTGTGCTGCCCGAAGATCGACTCCACGCCGATGATGCCCACCACCACCTCGGGCGGCACGCCAAAACGCGCCTCGGCGGCGTCGAGCCAGCGCTGGTGGTTGCGCCAGAACGCCAGGCCGGCGCGGATGCGAATGGGTTCGACAAAGCGGCTTCGGTAGGCGGCCCAGTTCTTTGCGGTGCCGCTGGCAGCCGGCATGATGAGCCGCGCGACCGCGGGCGTGAAGCGGGCTCGTTCGAGTGCGGCGCGAACCCACGCCACGTCCAGGTTGTGGCGCTGTGCCACCTCGTCGGCGAAGCGCATCACGTCGTCGCGACGGCCGTAGCGCAGCGGGTCGGCCGGGTCACCGTTGGCCGCACCGGCAACCGGCGAGGTCGGCGCGGCTGGCAGCGCCCAGAGCGACAGGACCAGGGCGATCGGCGGGAGGATCGTCAAGCGAACAAGGAAATGCATCGGGCGCGCAGAAGGTGACGCGCAGATTATCGACGCCGGTCCGGCAGCGCCAACAAAAAGGCCCGAAACCGTGAGGCTTCGGGCCTTGCGCCGCTAGGCGCGCGTCGTCGATGCATGCGGCCTGTGGCGACGCGCAGGGTTCTGCGCGCCATCCCACCGCGCTCGCTACTCCAGCTTCACTTCCACACGGCGCGCATCGGCGGCCGTGCCGGCGTTGAGTTGCTCGGGCTTCTTCAGCTCGATCTTGTCTTCTGCCACGCCGGCCGCCTTCAGCGCGTCGCGCGCAGCGAAGGCGCGCAGCTTGGCGAGTTCTGCGTTCTTGGCCGGGTCGCCGCTGGCGTCGTGGTAGCCGCTGATCACGGCCTTCTTGCCCGCCTTCACGCCCGCGATCACTTCGGCCAGCGCCGGTGCAGCGCCGTTGGCCAGGTCGGCCTTGCCGCTGGCGAAGTAGAACTTGACCACACCGTTCTCGACCTTCACCGAGGCGGCGTCGCCGGCCGCGGCGCTGGCGGCCGCCGGAGCTGCTGCGGGCGCGGGCGTCGGCACGGCAGCCGGCGCTGCAGCCACGACCGCCGGTGCTGCAACCGCTGCCACAGCCGCAACCGGCGTATCGTGCTTCACCGCGCTGGCACCCCCGCCCGCCGGAATCGGCAGCAGCGGCACGATCAGCAGCGCCACGATGTTGATGATCTTGATCAGCGGGTTCACGGCCGGGCCGGCGGTGTCCTTGTACGGGTCGCCGACGGTGTCGCCAGTGACCGCGGCCTTGTGCGTGTCGCTGCCCTTGCCGCCGTGGTGGCCGTCTTCTATGTACTTCTTGGCGTTGTCCCAGGCGCCGCCGCCGGTGCACATCGAGATGGCAACGAACAGGCCGGTCACGATGGTGCCCATCAGCAAACCGCCCAGCGCCGCCGGCCCGAGCAGCAGGCCGACGACGATCGGCACGACCACCGGCAGCAGGCTCGGCACGATCATTTCCTTGATGGCAGCGCCGGTCAGCATGTCGACCGCGGCGCTGTAGTCGGGCTTGCGCTTGCCGGCCATGATCGCGCCGTCCTGGAACTGGCGCCGCACTTCCACCACCACCGATCCGGCGGCGCGGCCGACGGCTTCCATCGCCATTGCGCCGAACAGGTAAGGAATCAAGCCACCGATGAACAGGCCGACGATGACCTTCGGGTCGCTCAGGTCGAAGGCGATGTTCATGCCGCGGCCTTCGAGCGAGTGCGTGTAGTCGGCAAACAGCACCAGCGCGGCCAAGCCGGCCGAGCCGATCGCGTAGCCCTTGGTGACGGCCTTGGTGGTGTTGCCCACGGCGTCGAGCGGGTCGGTCACGTCGCGCACGCTCTTGGGCAATTCGGCCATCTCGGCGATGCCGCCGGCGTTGTCGGTGATCGGGCCGTAGGCGTCGAGTGCGACGACGATGCCGGCCATGCTCAGCATCGAAGTGGCCGCCACAGCAATGCCGTACAGCCCGCCGAGTTGGTACGCCGCCAGGATGGCCGCGCAGACGAACAACACCGGCCACGCGGTCGAGCGCATCGACACGCCCAGGCCAGCAATGATGTTGGTGCCGTGGCCGGTGGTCGAGGCCTGCGCAATGTGCTTGACCGGTGCGTACTGCGTGCCGGTGTAGTACTCGGTGATCCACACCATCGCTGCCGTCAGCACCAGGCCCACCACGCACGCGCCGAACAGGCGCAGTTGCGTGCCCGCGCCCAGCGCGTCGTCGGGCATCACGGCTTTGGTGATGAAGAAGAAGCCCACCAGCGAGATCACGCCCGCCACCGTCAGGCCCTTGTAGAGCGCCGGCATCACGTTCTTCATGCCGGGCGAAGCCTTCACGGCCGCGCAGCCGATGATCGACGCGATGATGGAAAAGCCGCCCAGCACCAGCGGGTAGACGACCGCAGCCATCGGCGCGGCCGTGACGACGATCGCGCCGAGCGCCATCGTGGCGATCAACGTCACGGCGTAGGTCTCGAACAAGTCGGCGGCCATGCCGGCGCAGTCGCCCACGTTGTCGCCCACGTTGTCGGCGATCACCGCCGGGTTGCGCGGGTCGTCTTCAGGAATGCCGGCCTCGACCTTGCCCACCAGGTCGGCGCCCACGTCGGCGCCCTTGGTGAAGATTCCGCCGCCCAGGCGCGCGAAGATCGAGATGAGCGACGCGCCGAATGCAAAGCCCAGCAGCGGCTTGATCGCCGAGGCCAGGCTCTTGTCCGGCGTCAGGTTGCCGTTGCCGGTGAGGAACAGGAAGAAGATCGTCACGCCCAGCAGCCCCAGGCCCACCACCAGCATGCCGGTGATCGCGCCGCCCTTGAAGGCCACGTCGAGCGCCGGTGCGATGCCCTTGGTGGCCGCCTGCGCAGTGCGCACGTTGGCCTTGACCGACACGTTCATGCCGATGAAGCCGCACGCGCCCGACAGCACCGCACCGAGCACGAAGCCGACCGCGCTCGTGCCGTCGAGAAAGATGCCGATCAGGATGGCCAGCACCACGCCGACGACGGCGATGGTCTTGTACTGGCGCGCCAGGTAGGCGGCCGCGCCTTGCTGGATGGCGCCGGCGATTTCCTGCATGCGCGGGTTGCCGGCGTCCTGGCTCAGGATCCAGCTTCGCTGCACGAAGCCGTAGACGACTGCGGCCAAGCCGCAGGCGAGCGCGAAGTACAGCGCCATGGTGGTCGAGATCAAGGTGGTCTCCTTGTTTTGGGAAAGTGTGGACAGGGTTGTCGTGCCGGCACTCGGTTGGCGTCTTTGATGGCGTCTGAGGTGACGTCTGTGCTGGCGCGGCGCCGGTGCCTGGTTCTATTCTTGGTGCGCTCAGGAGAAGAGCGCCCGTGACAGCCTCCGATGCTAAGGGATGCCCGGTGACAAGGCAATCCGCCAACCCGGGTGCGTTCCTGCACGCCCACCCGCATTCAGCCGCCCAGGCAGCGCAAACACGGCCCGTAGAATTCGGGTTATCCCCGTGTGAACGAGACAACACCATGAGCCTCGACAGAGTCACCCCCGGCGCCAAGGCGCCCGAGCAGTTCAACGTGATCATCGAGATACCGATGAACGCCGACCCGATCAAGTACGAGGTCGACAAGGAGACCGGCGCGATCTTCGTCGATCGTTTCATGACGACGGCGATGCACTACCCGTGCAACTACGGCTACGTCCCGCACACGCTGGCCGACGACGGCGACCCGGTCGATGTGCTCGTGATCACGCCCTACGCACTGACGCCCGGTGTTGTTGTGACGTGCCGCCCAATCGGCGTGCTGATGATGGACGACGAAGCCGGCGGCGACGCCAAGCTGCTCGCCGTGCCGATCGACAAGGTCTTGCCGATCTACTCGCACTGGCACAAGCCCGAAGACATCAACCAGATGCGCTTGAAGTCGATCCAGCACTTCTTCGAGCATTACAAAGACCTCGAAGAAGGCAAGTGGGTCAAGGTCAAGGGCTGGGAAGGCCCGCAGGCCGCCAAGGACGAGATCACCTCGGGCATGGCGGCGTACGCGCGCGAGCAGGCGGCGCAGGCGAAATAGCCGCGCAATATCCGCGCAACCTCCGCGCAATATCCGCGCAATATCCGCGCGCGCGGGCCGGGCTCGGCCCGGCACCTAAACTGCAGCGGTCCTCGCCACCCGCTGCTCCATGCACAACTCACTTGCCTGCTTGCTCGCCGCGGTCCTGACCTTCGGTTCCGCAGCCACCCGGTCGCAAGCCCCATCCGCTGCGCCCTCGCAAAAGCCCCTGCCCACGGGCATGGCGCGTGTCGCTTCGGTCGAAGGCATCGACGAGTACCGCCTCGCCAACGGATTGCAAATCCTGCTGGTGCCCGACGACTCCAAGCCCACCACCACGGTCAACCTGACCTACCGCGTCGGCTCGCGGCACGAGAACTACGGCGAGACCGGCATGGCGCACCTGCTGGAGCACATGCTGTTCAAGGGCTCGCCACGCCACCCCAAGGTGTGGGCCGACTTCGAAAAGCGCGGCCTGGCCGCCAACGGCACCACCTGGTTCGACCGCACCAACTACACCGCCAGCTTCTCGGCCAACGACGACAACCTGCGCTGGTACCTCGGCTGGCAGGCCGACGCGATGGTCAACAGCTTCATCGCCCGCAAGGACCTGGACACCGAGATGACGGTGGTGCGCAACGAGATGGAAAGCGGCGAGAACAGCCCCGACCGCGTGCTCTTCGAGAAGACGCTGGCCGCGATGTACCAGTGGCACAACTACGGCAAGTCCACCATCGGCGCGCGCAGCGATGTCGAGAACGTCGACATCCCGCGCCTGCAGGCCTTCTACCGCGAGCACTACCAGCCCGACAACGCCACGCTGATCGTGGCCGGCAGGTTCGACGAGGCGCGCACGCTGCGCTGGGTGGCCGAATCGTTCGGCAAGATCAAGCGGCCGGTGCGCAAGCCGCGGGTTCTGTACACGCTGGACCCGGTGCAGGACGGCGAACGCAGCGTCACGCTGCGCCGCATCGGCGGCGTGCCGTTGATGTATGCCGCGTACCACGTGCCGCCGGGCTCGCACCCCGACTTCGCGGCGGTCGAAGTGCTCGGCCTGGTGCTGGGCGACACGCCGTCGGGCCGGCTGCACAAGCGCTTGACCGAGAAGCGCCTGGCTGCCGACACCTTTGCCTTCTCGCAAGGCCTGGCCGACCCGGGCTTTGCGCTGTTCGGCGCGCAACTCGCCCCGGGGCAGGACACCGAGCCGGCCCGCGTGGAGATGCTCGCCACGCTCGAGTCCGTGGCGCGCGAGCCGATCACCGCCGAGGAACTGGCGCGCGCCAAGTCGAAGTGGCTCAAGGGTTGGGAGCGTGCCTTCAGCAACCCCGAGACGGTCGGCATCTCGCTGTCGGAGTCGATCGCGCTGGGCGACTGGCGCCTTTTCTTCCTGTTGCGCGATCGGGTGCGTGATGTGGCGCTGGCCGACGTGCAGCGTGTGGCCGAGCAGCGCCTGCTGCCGAGCAACCGCACGCTGGGGACGTACCTGCCCACCGACAAACCGCAGCGCGCGCCCGCACCCGAGCGCGTGGACGTGGTGCAGACGCTGAAGGACTTCCGGCCGCAGCCGGCGGCCGGCCGGGTCGAGATCTTCGAGGCGACGCCGGCCAACATCGACGCCCGCACCCAGCGGTCGGAGGTTGGTGGCGTGAAGCTCGCACTGCTGCCCAAGGGCACGCGCGGCGGCGCGGTGCAGGCGGTGCTGACGCTGCGCTTCGGCGATGAGGCGAGCCTGTTCGGCCAAACCGACGCTGCCGACGCCGTGGCCTCGATGCTCGACAAAGGCACTGCCACGCTGAGCCGCCAGCAGGTGCAGGACCGGCTCGACGCGCTCAAGACCGAGTTGAGCGTGAGCAGCGGTACGGGCCGCGTCAGCGTCGGCCTCGCGTCGCGCCGCGAGCATCTGCCCGCTGCGATTGCGCTGGTGGGCGAGTTGCTGCGCAAGCCGCTGCTGGCGCCCGAGGCGCTCGACGAATTGAAGCGCCAGGCGCTGGCTGGCATCGAGCAGCAGCGCAAGGAGCCCGAGGCGATGGCGGACAACGCGCTCGCGCGGCTGGGCAACCCGTACAAACGCGGCGACCCGCGTCACGCGCGCAGCTTCGACGAAATGGTGGAAGACACGAATGCCCTGAGCCTGGAGAAAGTTCGCGCCTTCCACGCCCGCTTCTATACCGCGACGCGCGCCGAGTTCGCCGCCGTGGGCGACATGGACGCAGCCCTGGTGCGGCAGGCCGTGCAAGCCGCCGTGGGCGACTGGACCGGCGGTGTGCCGTACATGCGCGTGCCGCAACCACCAGTGGCCGTGAAGCCGCAGCGCCTGCTGCTGGCCGCGCCCGACAAGCAGAACGCCACGATGCAGGTGCGCCAGACCGTGCCGCTGACCGACGCCGACGCCGACTACCCCGCGCTGATGATGGCCAACCACCTGCTCGGCGGCGGTGGCAACTCGCGGCTCTGGAAGCGCATCCGCGAAACCGAAGGCTTGTCCTACGACGTGCGCAGCAACGTGGCGTGGAGCCAGTTCGAGCCCAACTCCGACTGGCAGGCCAGCGCGATCTTTGCGCCGCAGAATCTGGCGAAAGTCGAGGCTGCATTCCAGCAGGAACTGGCCCGTGCGCTGAAGGACGGGTTCGGCGCGGCCGAGCTGGAAGAGGGCAAGCGCGGCCTGCTGAACTTCCGCCGCCTGTCGCGCGCGCAAGACGGGCGCATCGTCTCGGCGCTGGCGAACAACCTGTACCTGGGGCGCACGTTTGCGGTGTCGGCGCGTGTCGATGCGGCGCTGGAGAAGCTCACGCTGGCCGAGGTCAACGCGGCGCTGCGCAAGTACATCCGGCCGCAGGACTTCATCGCGGCGTTCGCGGGCGACTTCAAGCCTTGAGCCGGGTCCGCGATGGCCGGCACTTGCGACCTGCTGATCCTCGATCGGAGCCCCAGCACATGGACGCCTTGACCACACCCGCCGAACGATTCGATGGCCTGCCGGGTTTCCCTTGGCCGGCCCGGTGGCTCAGAGGCGACGCCACCGCGCAGATCGACATGGCGTGTATCGACGAAGGGCCGCAGGACGCCGACACCGTGTTCCTGTGCCTGCACGGCAACCCGACGTGGAGCTACCTGTACCGCAAGATGATCCCGGTGTGTCTGGCGACCGGCGCGCGCGTGGTGGCGCCCGACCTCATCGGCTTCGGGCGTTCCGGCAAGGCCACGCGTGAGGCCGACCACGGTTTTGAGTTTCACCGCAACAGCCTGCTGTGGCTGATCGACTCGCTGGACCTGCGCCGCATCACGCTGGTGGTGCAGGACTGGGGCGGCCTGCTCGGGTTGACCTTGCCGATGCACGCGCCGCAGCGTTTCGAGCGGCTGCTGGTGATGAACACTGGCTTTGCCACCGGCGAGGTGAGCGAGGGGTTTCGCGCCTGGCGCCAGTATTCGAACTCCCGGCCCGACCTGTCGGTGGGTGCGCTGCTCAAGCGCAGCGTGCCGACGCTGAGCGACGCAGAGGTCGCCGCCTACGACGCGCCGTTCCCCGACGCACGCTACAAGGCTGCGCTGCGCGCGTTTCCAAATCTGGTGCCCGACGGCGCCGATGCGCCGGGTGCGGCGCTGTCTCGCCAAGCGCTCGAATGGTTCAAGACGCGGTGGACGGGCGACACCTTCATGGCCATCGGCATGCAAGACCCGGTGATGGGCCTGGCGCCGATGCTGAGTCTGCGCAAGGCGCTGCCGGGTTGCCCCGAGCCGTTGCGCGTCGATGACGGCGGGCATTTCGTGCAGGAGCACGGCGATGCGATCGCACGCGCGGCGCTCGCGCGCTGGGGTGGGCGCTGACGGCGCAGTTCGACTGTCGCGCGCGCCCGACGAACGGCGCGTGCGCTCGTCAATCCGGCGTTGCCTTGAACGGCATTCGATCGTTCAGCTCGCTGATGTAGTTCTCCACGCCCGCACCCTCGCGCGCCAAAAAGTCGGCCACGGCCTGCGCGAACTGCGTGTGCGCGAGCCAGTGGGCCGACCAGGTCTGCACCGGCAGCAGGCCGCGCGCCATCTTGTGCTCGCCTTGTGCGCCGCCCTCGAAGCGCTGGTAACCGTTCGCCATGCACCAGGCCAATGGCTGGTAGTAGCAGGCCTCGAAGTGCAGGCAATTCACGTGTTCGGTGGCGCCCCAGTAGCGGCCGAACGCGGTGCGGCGCGCCGGGTCGATGGCAATCAGCGACACGGCGATGCGCTGGCCGCCGCGCCAGGCGACGAACATCAGCCAGTGCTCGGCCATCGTAGCGGCCATGCGTGCAAAGAAGTCGCGCGTGAGGTACGGCGTGGAGTGGTGGGCGCGGTAGGTGAGGGTGTGGCAGCGGTAGAAGAAGTCCCAGTCGGCAGCGCTGATCTGCGCGCCCTCGTGGCTGGTGAAGCTGACACCGGCCTCTTGCACGCGGCGGCGCTCTTGCTGGATCTTCTTGCGCTTGTCGCGCTGCAGGCAGCTCAGGAAGTCGCCAAAGTCGGCAAACGGTTCAGGCTCACGCTGCGTCCAGTGAAACTGCACCGTGCTGCGCATCATCCAGCCGGCGCCTTGCGTGGCTTCGCGGTCGGCATCGTCGATGAACAGCAGGTGGGCCGACGACAGCTTGGCCTCGCGCGCAAACTGCTGCATTGCTTGCAGCAGCACCGCACGCGAAGCAACGTCGCGCGCGAGCAGGCGCGGCCCGGGCACGGGTGTGAACGGCACGGCGTTCAGCAGCTTGGGGTAGTAGGCCAGGCCGTGGCGCTGGTAGGCGTCGGCCCAGGCCCAGTCGAACACGTACTCGCCGTACGAGTGGTCCTTCAGGTACAGCGGGCAGGCGGCGACCAGCGTGCCTTCTTCTTCGATGACGAGGAACTGTGGCGACCAGCCGGTGGCCGGCGTCGCGCTGCCGGAGTCGTGCAGCGCGCGCAGGTACTCCAGTCGCATGAACGGCGTCGCGGAAGGCTGGTCTGCGAGCAGCGCGTTCCATTGCGCGAGGTCGATCTGTGACGGGTCATCGACGACCCGAATGACATAATCGTTTGCGCGTTTCGCCCCGATGTTCTTCCCTCGCTCCCGGTCCTGCATATGTCAGCTCAACCCTCTGTGAAAGTGGCCCTGGCGCAGATCAACGCGACGGTGGGCGACCTGGCCGGCAACGCGCGCCGCATCATCGACAGCGCACGCCGCGCCTACGCGCAAGGCGCGCGACTGGTGCTGACGCCCGAGTTGAGCTTGTGCGGCTACCCGCCAGAAGACCTGCTGCTGCGCCCGGCGTTCATCCAGGCCTGCGCTCAAGCGTTGAAGGACTGCGCCGAGGCGCTGGCCGACCTGGACGGGCTGGTGGTGGTGGTGGGGCATCCGCATCAGTGGGGTGAGCGGGGCGATGTTAGGTCCAAGTCGCTGACAGTGCAGCGGCGCCACAACGCGGCCTCGGTGCTCGAAGGGGGGCGCGTGCAGGTCACCTACTGCAAGCGCGAGTTGCCCAACTACCAGGTGTTCGATGAGCGGCGCTACTTTGTGTCTGGCCGTGACGCTGGGTTGGGACCGGTGGTGTTCGAAGTGCAAGGTCTCAAGTTCGGCATCAACATCTGTGAAGACGCCTGGTTTGAGGAACCAGCCGCCGCCGCCAAGGCTGCCGGAGCGCAGGTGCTGTGCGTGTTGAATGCATCGCCATTCCACCTGGGCAAGGTGGCCGAGCGCGAAGAGCGCATGGCGCAGCGCGCGCGCGCTGTGGGGCTGCCACTGCTGTATGCGCACCTGAGTGGCGGGCAGGACGAAGTGGTGTTCGACGGCGCGTCGTTTGCGGTCGACGCGCGCGGCCACGTCGTTGCACGGGCGCCGATGTTCGAGGAGGCATTGACCTTCGTCGAGGTCAGCGCCACCTCGGCGCGGGGCGAGGTGACGCCGGTGCCGAGCCTGGAGGCGCAGGCCTGGGCCGCGCTGGTGACCGGCGTGCGGGACTATGTGGGCAAGAACGGGTTCCCCGGCGTGCTGATCGGGCTGAGCGGCGGCATCGATTCGGCGTTGGTCCTGGCCGTGGCGGTCGATGCACTCGGCGCCGACAAGGTGCGCACGGTGATGATGCCCTCGCCCTACACCGCCGACATCTCGTGGATCGACGCGCGCGACATGGCGCAGCGGCTCGGTGTGCGCTACGACGAGATCTCGATCGTGCCGATGTTCGAGGCTTTCTTGAAGAGCCTGTCCACCGAGTTCGCCGGCCTGCCGCAGGACGCGACTGAGGAGAACATCCAGGCGCGCATCCGCGGCACGCTGCTGATGGCGCTGTCGAACAAGTTCGGCTCGATCGTGCTGACCACCGGCAACAAGAGCGAGATGGCGACGGGCTACTGCACGCTGTACGGCGACATGGCGGGTGGCTTTGCGGTCATCAAGGACGTGGCCAAGACGCTGGTCTACCGGCTCGCCAATTGGAAGAACGAACAAGGGGCTGAAGTGATCCCGCAACGCATCATCACCCGGCCCCCGTCTGCCGAGCTGCGGCCCGACCAGAAGGACCAAGACAGCCTGCCGCCGTACGAGGTGCTCGACGGCATCTTGCAGCGCTACATGGAAGAGGACCAGGGCCTGGAGGAAATCGTGCAGGCGGGGTTCGAGGCTGCCGACGTGGAGCGGGTCACGCGGTTGATCAAGGTCAACGAATACAAGCGCCGCCAGGCGCCGGTGGGCATCCGCATCACGCACCGTGCGTTCGGGCGCGACTGGCGTTATCCGATCACGTCGAAGTTCCGTGCCTGACCGCGTCTAGACTCCAGCCTGAACCTACCGAAAGCCGACCATGAAGCAGATCACCGCGATCGTCAAACCTTTCAAGCTCGAAGAAGTGCGCGAGGCGCTGGCGGTGGTCGGCGTGACGGGGCTGACAGTGACCGAGGTCAAGGGCTTTGGCCGCCAGAAGGGTCACACCGAGCTGTACCGCGGCGCCGAGTACGTGGTCGACTTCCTGCCCAAGGTCAAGCTCGAGGTGGTGGTGAAGGACGGCGACGTGGAGCGCTGCATCGACGCGATCGTCAAGGCCGCCAAGACCGGCAAGATCGGCGACGGCAAGATCTTCGTCACCGCGATCGAGCAGGTGGTGCGCATCCGCACAGGTGAGGTGGGCGAAGACGCGGTTTGATCGATGCCGGTTGCGTGGCGCCGGGTCAGATCGCTCGATAGTCGTCCGGCTGGGTCGAGCGCGGAATCAACGCCCCGATCCGCTCGATCAGCGCCGCCGGGTCGTTGCTCACCTGCAGAAGAGCTTGCTGCTCTGCCGTCACGAAGCCCCGGCTGACCGTCTGTTGCATGAAGGCAAGCAGCGCGTCGTAGTAGCCCTCGACGTTGAGCAGGCCCAGTGGCTGGTCGTGGTAGCCGAGCTGGCGCCAGGTCCAGACCTCGAACAGCTCCTCGAATGTGCCGATGCCCCCAGGCAGGGCGATGAAGGCGCTGCTGCGCTCGGCCATCATTTGTTTGCGCTCGTGCATCGTGGTTACCACGTGCAGCTCGGTGAGGCCGCGGTGACCGAGTTCACGCGCCATGAGTGACTGTGGAATCACCCCCACCACCTCGGCGCCCGCGGCGAGCGCCGCGTCGGCCACCACGCCCATCAGCCCGGCTCGGCCGCCGCCGTAGACGAGGCGCCAGCCGCGGCGGCCGATCTCGGCGCCGATGGCGTGGGCTGCTTCTGCGAATGCGGGCGAGCCACCCGTGCGCGAGCCGCAGTAGACACAAATCGAGATCGTGGTTTGGCTCATCGCATCTTCAACAGCGTATCGACCCCGGCGCGCCTGGCGTGCAGGCGGGGTCACGGGGCCGGATTGTGCTGCCCGGACCCCTCGGCTCGGCGCGCGACCGGGAGCTGCGTCACCAGTTGCGTGCCGCACACCGCGTCGTGCCAGAACTGCCGCTGCGGGTGCAGGCGCGACAGTGCTGCATACACCACCACGCCGACGAACAGCAGCCCGAACATGGCCGCGGGGCTGCCCAGCCCGGCCAGAGACAGCGCCACCAGCGCAGGCACGAACCAGAGCCAGCTCAACAGGTAGCGCGCCAGCGCGCGCGGCTGCGACACCGGCTGGCCCTGGATCGTCACCAGGCGGATGTGCCATGCCTTCATCGCCACCGTCTGGCCGCTGCGGGACCAAAACCACGCGAAGTAGATGCCAAGCACGATGAACAAGAACGCTTGCAGCGCGTGGCGGCCCACCAGCGCATGCCGCTGTTGCGTGAGGCTGGAGAACAGGTAGCCGGCGATCATCAGCACGCCGAACAGCAGCACGCCCTCGTAGACGAAACACGCCATGCGGCGCCATAGAGGAGGGGCCAGCCTGGCGTCCACCGAGGTGCTCATCGGCGCTGGCCAGCCTCGTTGGCCGCTGCTGGGCCGGCAGGGCGCGTTGGCGCGGCGCCTTGGGGCCCCCGCTGGGGCAGCAGCGTATTGTTGTCGACGGAGTTGGCGCCGCCGTCGATCTTGGGCAAGCCCGTCTGCTGGTGTGCCGGCGGGACGGGCCGGCGCGAGATCAAGGTGGTGGTGGCGCCCGGTTGCGCCTGTTGAACGGTGGGCGCAACCGGCGTGGGCTGTGCCGAAAACGCCGGGTTCGGCACGATATTGGCCTTTGCCGGCTGAGAGGTCAGGCTGGCACGGTCGGCAGGCGTGGATCGTTCGTCGCGCAGGTTGGCGGCGTCGCGGGGCGCAGCGCGGGCGGCGAGCTTGCTCCTCTCTTCCGGTGGCAGTGCCTGGTAGGCCTCCCACCTGGAACGCCGATCCTGTGGCGCCACTTGCTGGGCCTGCTGGAAGTTGACGCGGGCGTCTCTGCGCTGCTCGGTACTGAGCTCTGCCCATTCGCCCATGCGCGCCTGGATGCGCGCCTTCTCGTCGGGTTGCAGGCTTGGAAATCGGGTCGCGATCTCGGCCCACTTCTGCTTTTGATTGGCATTGATCCCGGCCCAACTGCGTTCAAGCGGCTTCAGCGCGGCGCGCTGCGCGGGGTCAAGTTGCTGCCACCGCAGACCTTCTTCAGCGGGCACTGGCCGCCCACTTTGGGGCACCGGCCCAGGTTGGGCCCCGACCTGGGGCGCCGCCAGCAGCAGGGCGGCTGCTAACGCGGTCCATCCGACCCACCCGGTCAGGCGAATCTGCGCAGCATGGCGGGTTGTTTTTGCAAGGGCAGCCTGCACCATGGTGTGCGCCGCGTCAGTCGCGCGGTGTCTTCAAGAACTCGACGAAACCCGGGTCGCTGTAGGCCGTCGGCGGCACGTCGTCGGCGAGCAAGGCGGCATCGATTTCTGCGGCGGCGGAAATCTGCTGGTCCAGGTGCCATTGCTGGATCAGGACCAGCCCGGCCAGCAGCGCCACCAGCGGCACGACGGCGCCGAGCTTGAGCCACCACTCGCTGCCACCGCCCAGGATGGCGGCGCCGGCTGCCGTTACTCCGGAGCGCGCGCGTGCGCCCTGAGCGGCGCGGGCCTCGCGGGCCCGATTCAGCGCCCGCTCGCGACCGATGCGCAGCCGTTCGCCCACGTCGGGGCTGATGTGCTGCGTGTTTTCGCTCAAGCGCGCGGCCAGACGGAAGGCAAACCGCGCCTCCAATGCCTCGGCGCCAGCGCCTGCTGAACTTTTGTGGAGCGTGCTCACAGTGAAATTCCCTTTGTCTTCAGGGCCTTGGCCAAGGCATGCACCGCCCGCGAGCAGTGTGTCTTGACGCTGCCCTCCGAGCACCCCATGGCGGCTGCGGTCTCGGCGACATCAAATTCTTCCCAGTAACGCAAAAGGAAGGCTTCGCGTTGACGCGCCGGCAACTGGGCCACTTCGGTGTCGATGACTAGCAAGATCTGTGACCTGGACACCAAATCGGCTGCACTTTCCGACGCCACCGATCCATCCTGCGATTCCAGAGTTTCGAGGATGTCGAAATCCCCGTCTTCGCCGTGGCCTTCGAAGTCGGAGAAATTCTTCAGCACGCCGTTGCGCACTTTCTGGCGCCGAAACCAGTCCATCGTCGCGTTGGACAGGATGCGCTGGAACAGCAGCGGCAACTCCGCCGCTGGCCGGTCGTTGTACTTCTCCGCCAGCCGGATCATGGAATCCTGAACGATGTCGAGGGCCGCGTCGTCGTCGCGAACGGCATACACCGCTCGCTTGAAGGCGCGTTTCTCGACACTTCTGAGGAAGTCGGTGAGTTCTTTGTCGGTTGCCAAGGAAGGGGCGCCCTTTAGGCCTCGGGCCCGGAAAGACGGGCGCGATTATCTCACCCGGTGCAACGCCGCTGCAGCGCGAGCGGGCCCGCGGCGAAGCAGTGACATAATCCACGGTTGCACAACAGAGGGTCATCCGCAGACAGTCCGACTCGGGCTGCTGAAGCGGGATGGCTAAACAGGCACCACACCGGCTTCACAAGGGCCTGGAGAGGTGCACCGATGGTTTTTCGTTAGAGAAATTCACAAAGGTTCTTGGAAATCATGGACATGTCCGCCGCTGACGTGAAGCGCGCCGCCCTGGCGCAGCCGACTTCCCCCTCCGCCGACCCCAACGGCTCCGAAATCCTCGTCCGATGCCTTCAGGCTGAAGGCGTCAAGTTCCTGTGGGGCTACCCTGGAGGCGCCGTCCTCTACATCTACGACGCGCTCTATAAACAAGAGACGATCGAGCATGTGCTGGTGCGCCACGAACAGGCGGCCGTGCACGCGGCCGACGGCTATGCGCGCGCCACCGGCGAGGTCGGCGTTGCGCTGGTCACCTCCGGTCCGGGCGTGACGAACGCCGTCACTGGCATCGCCACGGCGTACATGGACTCGATCCCGATGGTGATCATCACCGGCCAGGTGCCGACGCCGGCCATCGGGCTCGATGCCTTCCAGGAGTGCGACACGGTGGGTATCACGCGCCCGATCGTGAAGCACAACTTCCTGGTGAAGGACGTGCGCGAGCTGGCGATGACGATGAAGAAGGCCTTCCACATCGCCCGCACCGGCCGGCCCGGGCCGGTGGTGGTCGACATCCCGAAAGACGTGTCGCTCAAGACCACGCCGTTCCACTACCCGGCGAGCGTGGAGATGCGCTCCTACAACCCGGTGCGCAAGGGCCACGGCGGGCAAATCCGCAAGGCGGTGCAGTTGCTGCTGGCGGCCAAGCGGCCGTACATCTACACCGGCGGCGGCGTGATCCTGGGCAATGCGTCGGCCGAGTTGCGCGAGCTGGTCAACCTGCTTGGCTACCCCTGCACCAACACCCTGATGGGGCTGGGCGCCTTCCCGGCGAGCGACCCGAAGTTCCTCGGCATGCTGGGCATGCACGGCACGTATGAGGCCAACCTGACGATGCAGAACTGCGACGTCCTGCTGGCCGTGGGCGCACGTTTCGACGACCGGGTGATCGGCAACCCGAAGCACTTCGCCTCGGTGGAGCGCAAGATCATCCATGTGGACATCGACCCGTCGTCGATCTCCAAGCGCGTCAAGGTCGACATTCCGATCGTGGGCGACGTGAAGGACGTGCTGCACGAGCTGATTGCGCAGATCAAGGAAGCGCATGCCCGGCCCGACGCGCCCGCGCTGTCGGCCTGGTGGAGCCAGATCAACGAATGGCGCAAGCGGGACTGCCTGCAGTTCAAGAACAGCACCGAGGTGATCAAGCCGCAGTTCGTGGTCGAAAAACTCTGGGAGCTGACGAAGAACAGCGACGCCTACATCACCTCCGACGTCGGCCAGCACCAGATGTGGGCGGCGCAGTACTACCGCTTCGACGAGCCGCGCCGCTGGATCAACTCCGGCGGCCTGGGCACGATGGGCGTGGGCCTGCCGTACGCGATGGGCATCAAGCTCGCCAAGCCGCAGGCGGACGTGTTCTGCGTCACCGGCGAAGGCTCGATCCAGATGTGCATCCAGGAGCTGTCGACCTGCCTGCAGTACAAGACGCCAGTCAAGATCGTCTCGCTCAACAACCGCTACCTCGGCATGGTGCGGCAGTGGCAGCAGCTCGACTACGGCGGCCGCTATTCGCACAGCTACATGGACGCGCTGCCCGACTTCGTGAAGCTGGCCGAGGCCTACGGCCACGTCGGCATGAAGATCGAGCGGCCGGGCGATGTGGAGGGCGCGCTGCGCGAGGCGATCCGCCTGAAGGACCGCACCGTCTTCCTCGACATTCGCACCGACCCGACCGAAAACGTCTGGCCGATGGTCAAGGCCGGGCAGGGCATCTCGGAGATGCTACTGGGGTCCGAAGACCTCTGAGGGCCCGAACCCGGGCAGTGGGGCCGGCGTTACCGCGCCGGCTTTGTGGCCCAGGAACAGCCCTTCGGAACTTCGACCGTTTCACGTTCAACTCATTTTCAGCGTGGCCACAGGCCGCCGGTTACCGCCGTCGGCCCCAAGAGCGCGCTCACATTCATCATGAAACACATCATTGCCCTGCTGCTCGAAAACGAGCCCGGCGCCCTGTCGCGCGTGGTCGGCCTGTTCTCGGCCCGCGGCTACAACATCGAAAGCCTGACCGTCGCGCCGACCGAAGACGCCTCACTGTCGCGCATGACCATCGTGACCACCGGCTCCGACGAAGTGATCGAGCAGATCACCAAGCACCTGAACCGCCTGATCGAGGTGGTGAAGGTGGTCGACCTGACGGAAGGTTCGTTCACCGAGCGCGAGCTGATGTTGATCAAGGTGCGCGCCGTCGGCAAGGAGCGCGACGAGATGAAGCGCATGGCCGACATCTTTCGTGGCCGCATCATCGACGTGACCGAGAAGAGCTACACGATCGAGTTGACCGGCGACCAGTCCAAGCTCGATGCGTTCATCGAAGCCATCGACCGCAGCGCCATTCTTGAAACCGTGCGCACCGGCACCAGCGGGATCGGTCGCGGCGAGCGCATCTTGAGGATTTGACCCACCCCAGAAGCGCCGGAGGCGCTCCCCCTCAAAGGGGGCGCCGCCGGCGGACCGGCAAAGCCGGATCCGCGGCGACCGCTTGATCCAATTCATCCACCGAATCGACTTTTCCAAGGAGAAACACATGAAGGTTTACTACGACAAAGACGCCGACCTGAGCCTCGTCAAAGGCAAGAACGTCACGATCATCGGCTACGGCTCGCAAGGCCACGCGCACGCGCAGAACCTGAACGACAGCGGCGTGAAGGTGACGGTCGGCCTGCGCAAGGGTGGTGCGTCCTGGACTAAGGCCGAGAAGGCCGGGCTGCGTGTGGCCGAAGTGGCCGACGCCGTGAAGACCGCCGACGTCGTGATGATGTTGTTGCCCGACGAGCAGATCGCCAGCGTCTACAAGAACGACGTCGAGGCGCATATGAAGCAGGGCGCGTCGCTCGCGTTCGCGCACGGCTTCAACGTGCACTACGGGCAGGTCGTGCCGCGCGCTGACCTGGACGTGTGGATGGTCGCGCCGAAGGCGCCGGGCCACACCGTGCGCTCGACCTACACGCAAGGCGGCGGCGTGCCGCACCTGATCGCGGTGCATGCCGACAAGACCGGCAAGGCGCGCGACCTGGCGCTGAGCTACGCCGCGGCCAACGGCGGCGGCAAGGCCGGCGTGATCGAAACCAACTTCCGCGAAGAGACCGAAACCGACCTGTTCGGCGAGCAGACCGTGTTGTGCGGTGGCGCAGTCGAGCTGATCAAGGCGGGCTTCGAGACGCTGACCGAAGCCGGCTACGCCCCGGAGATGGCCTACTTCGAGTGCCTGCACGAACTGAAGCTGATCGTCGACCTGATCTACGAAGGCGGCATCGCGAACATGAACTACTCGATCAGCAACAACGCCGAGTACGGCGAGTACGTGACCGGGCCGAAGATCGTCAACGAAGAGACGAAGAAGGTCATGCGCCAGGTGTTGAAAGACATCCAGACCGGCGAGTACGCCAAGAGCTTCATCAACGAGAACCGCGCCGGCGCACCCACGCTGCTGTCGCGCCGCCGCCTGATGGCCGAGCACCCGATCGAGGTGGTGGGCGAGCAGCTGCGCGCCATGATGCCGTGGATCAAGAAGAACCGGCTGGTCGATCAGTCGAAGAACTGACGTGCTCGTAAACCAGCCGCGGTTATCCTGCGCGTCATGAACGAAGCTGGCAGCCTGCCTGAAGACGACGCCCCCGAGCCGCCACCGAGGGCGCGGCGCAAGGGCATCTACGTGCTGCCCAACATGATCACGCTGGCCGCGCTGTTCGGTGGCTTTTACGCGATCGTGATGGCGATGAACGGCCGCTTCGAGCTGTCGGTCTACGGTGTGTTCTGCGCCATGGTGCTGGACAGCCTGGACGGCCGCGTCGCGCGCATGACCAACACGCAGAGCACCTTCGGCGAGCAGATGGACAGCCTGTCGGACATGGTGTCGTTCGGCGCCGCGCCGGCCCTGATCATCTACGAATGGGCGCTCAAGGACATGGGCAAGCTCGGCTGGGTGGCGGCGTTCGTCTACTGCGCCTCGGCGGCGCTGCGGCTGGCGCGTTTCAACACCAACCTGACCGTGGTCGACAAACGCTTCTTCCAGGGCCTGCCGAGCCCGGCTGCGGCGGCGGTGGTGATGGGGTTCATCTGGGTGATGGACGACGCCGGCTTCAAGGGCTTCAAGGAAGGGCCGTGGCTGGGCTGGACGGCGTTTGCGGTGACGCTCTACGCCGGCCTCACGATGGTCACCAACGTGCCGTTCTACAGCTTCAAGGACGTGAGCCTGAAGCGCTCGGTGCCGTTCATCGTGATCGTCGCGATTGCGCTGGGCATCGCGGTGATCAACATCCACCCGCCGACCGTGTTGTTCGCGCTGTTCTGCGTCTACGGCCTGTCGGGCTACGCCGTGTACGCCTGGAAACGCAAGAAGGGCAGGCCGGTGAGCGTGATCGCAACCTCCACCGACGAGCCCGACGAGCAGGGCCTGCACCGCTGAAGCTCGCTCGACAGACCGTGCTACATTCCTGCGCATGACGTTGTCGACCGCCCTCGCACTAGCGCTAGCCCTGGGAGTACCGCGGGCTCGCTGATCGATCACGTCCATCCGATCTGACCTCAACGGCCCGCTTGCAACCTGCATCGGGCCGTTTTGTTTTGGGTTGGCGGGTTGCGTTTCGAAAGACCACCTGGAGTTGCCATGCCGATGTTGAAACGACCGCAAGACAAGTACCGCGCTTTCGCCCCCGTCGCACTGACCGACCGCCGCTGGCCCGACGCCGTGCTGACCCGCGCGCCGCTGTGGTGCAGCGTGGACCTGCGCGACGGCAACCAGGCGCTGATCGAGCCGATGGACGTGCAACGCAAGCTGCGCATGTTCGAGATGCTGCTGCGCATCGGGTTCAAGGAGATCGAGGTCGGGTTCCCGTCGGCCTCGCAGACGGACTTCGACTTCGTCCGAACACTGATCGAGGAACGGCGTGTGCCCGACGACGTGACGATCCAGGTGCTGACGCCGGCACGCGAGCCGCTGATCCGCCGCAGCTTCGAGTCGCTGGTCGGCGCGCGCCGCGCTGTTCTGCACCTCTACAACGCCACCGCGCCGCTGATGCGCACGGTGGTGCTCGGGCTGGACGAAGACCAGACGGTCGAACTGGCCGCCTCGCACGCGCGCCTCGTGCGCACGCTGGCCGAAGCCCAAGCCGGCACCGAGTTCGTGTTTCAGTATTCGCCGGAGATGTTCTCCGGCACCGAACTCACATTCTCCAAGCGCGTGGTCGATGCGGTGACCGAGGTTTGGCAACCGACGCCGCAGCGCAAGTGCATTGTCAACCTGCCGTCGACGGTGGAGCACTCCACGCCGAACATCTTCGCCGACATGATCGAGTGGATGCACCGCCACCTCGCTCGGCGCGACTCGATCGTGCTGTCGGTCCACCCGCACAACGACCGCGGCACCGGCACGGCAGCCGGCGAGTTCGCGCTGATGGCCGGCGCCGACCGCGTCGAAGGCTGCCTGTTCGGCAACGGCGAGCGCACCGGCAACGTCGACCTGGTCAACATCGCGCTGAACCTGTACACGCAGGGCGTGGCGCCAGGGCTCGACTTCTCCGACATCGACGAAGTGCGCCGCTGCGTCGAACACTGCAACCAGTTGCCGGTGCACCCGCGCCACCCGTACGCGGGCGACCTGGTCTACACCTCGTTCTCCGGCTCGCACCAGGACGCGATCAAGAAGGCGTTCGCGGCGCGCCGCGAGGGTGATGTGTGGGACATGCCCTACCTGCCGATCGACCCGAAAGACCTCGGCCGCGCTTATGACGCGGTGATCCGCGTCAACAGCCAGCCGGGCAAGGGCGGCATCGCCTACCTGCTCGAAGCCGAGTACGGGCTGGAGCTGCCGCGGCGCTTGCAGATCGAGTTCAGCCAGGCCGTGCAGTCGGTGATGGACGACACCGGCAAAGAGCAGTCGGCGGTCGACATCTGGCGCATCTTCGAGGGCGAGTACGCGCTCGGCACGGATGCAGCGCCGCAATTGTCGAGCCCGTCGATCTCGCAGGTCGATGGCGGCGTGGTCACGTTGACCACCGAGCTGGTTTTCGACGGCCGCACGGTTCACATCGAAGGCCGTGGCGAAGGCCCGATCGACGCGTTCGTCGATGGCTTGAACCGCAGCCTCGGCGCCGACGTTCGCGTGCTCGACTACCACGAGCACGCCATCGGCAGCGGTGCCGACGCGAAGGCCGTGGCCTACCTCGAATTGCGCGTCGGCGACGGCGTGACGCGGTTTGGCGTCGGCATCGACAGCAGCATCGTCACCGCATCGCTGAAGGCGATCGTGTGCGGCTGGCGCCGTGCGCAGGCGGCTCGCAGCCCGCGCCAGCGCACGGCAGCCCTCGCCTAAGATTCGACCCTTGCCCAGGAGCCTCCCATGACCGACAAGCTCATCATCTTCGACACCACCTTGCGCGACGGCGAGCAGTCGCCCGGCGCTTCGATGACCAAGGACGAGAAGCTGCGCATCGCGCGGCAGCTCGAACGGCTCAAGGTCGATGTGATCGAGGCCGGTTTCGCCGCTTCGTCCAACGGCGACTTCGAGGCCGTGAAGGCGATCGCCCACGCGATCAAGGACAGCACGGTGTGCTCGCTGGCGCGCGCCAACGACCGCGACATCTCGCGCGCCGCCGAGGCATTGGCGGGAGGCAACTCCACCCGCATCCACCTGTTCCTGGCCACCAGCGCGTTGCACATGGAGAAGAAGCTGCGCATGACGCCCGAGCAGGTGTTCGAGCAAGCCAAACTGTCGACGCGCTTCGCACGCAAGCTGTCGGGCGACGTGGAGTTCTCACCCGAAGACGGCTACCGCTCTGACCCAGACTTTTTGTGCCGCGTGCTCGAAGCGGTGATTGCCGAGGGCGCCACCACCATCAACATCCCCGACACCGTGGGTTACGCGGTGCCCGAGCTGTATGGCAACTTCATCCTCGACCTGCGCACGCGCATCCCGAACGCCGACAAGGCGGTCTGGTCGGTGCACTGCCACAACGACCTCGGCATGGCGGTGGCCAACTCGCTGGCGGGCGTGAAGATCGGCGGCGCACGCCAGATCGAATGCACCATCAACGGCCTGGGCGAGCGCGCCGGCAACTGCTCGCTCGAAGAGGTGGTGATGGCGGTCAAGACTCGCAAGGATTACTTCGGCCTGGCGCTGGGCATCGATGCGTCACAGATCGTGCCGGCCTCGCGCCTGGTGTCGCAGACCACCGGCTTCGTGGTGCAGCCGAACAAGGCGGTGGTCGGCGCGAACGCGTTTGCGCATGCCTCGGGCATTCATCAAGACGGCGTGCTGAAAGCGCGCGACACCTACGAGATCATGCGGGCCGAAGACGTGGGCTGGGCGACGAACAAAATCGTGCTCGGCAAGCTTTCCGGCCGCAACGCCTTCAAGCAGCGTTTGCAGGAACTCAACATCCAGCTCGAGTCCGAGACCGAAGTCAACTCCGCCTTTGCCAAGTTCAAGGAGCTGGCCGACCGCAAGAGCGACATCTTCGACGAAGACATCCTGGCGTTGGTGATGGACGAGTCGGTCACTGCCGAGCAAGAGCACTACCGCTTGCTCGCGCTGGCGCAGCGCTCCGAGACCGGCGAGCGGCCGCACGCCAAGGTCGCCTTTGCTGCGGGCACAGCCGAGCACCACGTCGAGAGCGACGGCAACGGCCCGGTCGATGCGAGCCTGAAGGCGATCGAATCGAAGGTGCAAAGCGGCGCGGAGATGCTGCTCTATTCGGTCAACGCGATCACTTCGGGCAGCACCGAATCGCAAGGCGAGGTGACCGTGCGGCTGCAGCACGGTGGCCGCGTGGTCAACGGCGTCGGCGCCGACCCGGACATCGTCGTCGCGTCTGCCAAGGCGTACTTGAGCGCGCTGAACAAGCTGCACAGCAAGGTCGAGCGGGTGGCCGCGCAGGGTTGAACTGCGGTTCGGGGCCAGATTGACCCTTTGTGAAGAACTGACTTGAGGAATATTGCGTAACGTTTTGATCTTGCGTGTGTTTTTCGATCGAGTACACTGCGGCCCATCAATGCGGTGGGGAGTGCCGGGGTGTCGATCAAAACGTGGGTCTCGGGCGTTTCGATAGCGGCTTTCGCCGCTTTTTCGCTGGCGTTGCCGTCGGTTGCCGACGCTGCGAAGCCGGTGGCTTCGACGGGCGCCGCGAAGGCAACCAAGGGCGCGGCTCCCAAAGCCCAGAAACCGCAAACAAGGCTGCAAACGAAGCTGCGGCCGCAGCCCAGGGGCATCGCCTCTGGCAAGGGATCGAAGGCTCTCAAAGCCGCCACAGCGTCTCGGGCCACGAGCCGCGTGGTGGTGCGCAACGGCAAGCGGGTGGTGGTGCGCCACGCCATCGTGCGGGTTCGCTACGAGCCGCCGAGGCTGTCGGTGGGCCAACTGCGCGGCCTGCACCAGATGGCCGATGCGCTCGACCTGAAGTCCAGCGTGGCACTCGTGCTCGACCAGGACACCGACGAAGTGCTGTTCAGCAAGAACGCGCAGGCCGTGCTGCCCATCGCCTCGCTGACCAAGCTGATGACCGCGGTGGTGGTGGCCGAGGCCGGGCTGCCGATGGCCGAGGTGCTGAGCGTGTCGCAGAGCGACGTGGATACCGAAAAGCGCAGCCGTTCGCGCCTGCGCGTGGGCACGCAACTCACGCGCGAAGAGATGCTGCACCTGGCGCTGATGTCGTCCGAGAACCGCGCCGCGCACGCGCTGGGGCGCGAGTACCCAGGCGGTGTCGATGCGTTCGTCAAGGCGATGAACCTGAAAGCCGTGGCGCTGGGCATGAAGGCCACGCGCTTCGTCGAACCCACGGGCCTGTCGAGCGACAACCGCTCCAGCGCGCGCGACCTGGCCACGCTGGTGAAGGCGGCGCACGCGCACCCGATCATCCGCGACATGTCCACCTCGCCCAGTTACGAGATCGACAGCGGCGATCGGCACTTGCGCTTCGTCAACACCAACCGCCTGCTCGGCGATGCCGATTGGGACATCGGGCTGCAGAAGACCGGCTACATCTCCGAGGCCGGCCGTTGCCTGGTGATGCAGGCACGTTTGGCGGGGCGCGATCTGATCATGATCTTTCTCGACTCGGCTGGAAAGTACTCGCGCCTGGGCGATGCAGAACGTGTGCGCCGCTGGATCGAAGAGACTGCGCCGGCCACGGCGCCGGAGCCTGAAGTGATCGAGGTGCCGAAGATCACCTCCTGACTTCGCGACGCACTCGCGGGTCTGCGACCGGCAGGTCGAGTCGAGCTCAAGCGCCGCGCTGGCCCAGCACGCGGTGCCCCAGCGACTGCGAAATCTGCAGCGCCGTGCCCTTGAGCCGATCCAGCCACGCTTCTTCCAGCCGGTCGGCGGGCGCCGAAATCGACAGCCCTGCGATCAACTTGCTCTGGTCGTCCACGATGCCGGCGGCCATGCAGCGCACGCCGAGCTCCAGCTCCTCGTCGTCGCGCGCGGTGCCGGTCTGGTTCACACGCGCGAGCTCGCGCTCCAGCGTGGCCAGGTCGGTGATGCTGTTGCGCGTGTGGCCAGCCAGGCCGGTGCGGGTGGCGTACGCGCGCACGCGGGGCGGGTCGTCTTGCGCCAGAAAGAGCTTGCCGACCGACGTGAGGTGCAGCGGCGCACGGCCGCCGATGGCGCGCACCACCTGCATGCCCGAGCGCTCGCTGTAGGTGCGCTCGATGTAGACGATCTCGTCGCCTTGCCGCATCGACAGGTTGACCGTCTGGTGCGTCAGCTTGTGCAGCTCGCGCATGGGCGCGAGCGCGGCGTCGCGCACGTCCAGGCGCGCCTTCACGAGGTTGCCCAGTTCGAGCAGCCGCATGCCCAGGCGATAGCTGCCGGCGGCGGGCCGGTCGACATACCGGCCGATCGTCAGGTCGTTCAGGATGCGGTGTGCAGTGGAAGGGTGCAGGCCGCTTTGCTCGCTGATGACCTTCAGCGACACCGGGTCCTGGTACGAGGCGAGCAAATCCAGCAGCGCGAAGCTGCGCTCCAGCACCTGGATGGTTGGCGTCTTCGGTTCGGTCTTCGCCATGGACAAGATTCTCGCTCAGATCGAAGCGATTTTGTATGACGAAACGATGGGCTGCGATCCGAGAGCTTGCCTAGGCTTGATCAGAACGTCGGGTCAGAACATTGCGCGCGCCGCCGCCACGCCGCTGCGCACCGCCCCTTCCAGCGTGGCCGGGTAGGGCCCCTGCACGTGGTCGCCGGCAGCATGCAGGCCGGGTGCGATGTGCATTGCGGGGCGCAGCAGGCCCGGCGTGCAGCGGAAGGTGGCGCGCTTTTCGGTGAGCGTCTTGACGACTTGCAGCGGGCCGCGCAGGTGGGCAGCGAGCTCGGCCTGCGCTTGCGCCAGCACGGCCGATTGCGTGGCCGGCGCACCTCGATCGACCCAGGGCTGCGCGCCGCTGACGACGAACGCGAGCAGCCCGGCCCGCCCGCCGAGTTGGCCGCGGTCGAAGACGAACTGCGCCGGCGCTGCGGGGCCTTCGCGCAATGCCAGCATGGGCTCGGGCAGGCGGGTGTCGGTGCTGGTGAGCCAGGTGGTGACGATCGGCTCGTAGCGCAGCGCCGCTGCGACCGCGGACCACTCGGGCGCAGCGGCTTGCGCCAGGCGCGCCGCCTCGGTCGGCGTGGCGGCCAGCACGACGGCGTCGAACGGTTCGCCGTCGATGTGCCATCCGTCGCTTCCATCGGTCCGCGGGCTGAGTTGTTCGACCCGGTTCGACAGGCGCACGTCGGCGCCAGCGCCGCGCAGCCAGCGCTCGGCCGGCAGCGGCAGCAATTCGCTCAAGTCGGCTCGGGGCAGCAGCAGGTCGGCCGAGCCGGGGCCAGAGAACAGCGCGTCTTTCAGGATGCGCAGGAACACCTGGCCGCCGGCTTGCGCTGCCGGCGTGTTGAGCGCGGCCACGCACAGCGGGTCGATCAGCGTGTCGCGCACGGCCGCAGGCAGCTTGTGCGTCAACTCGGCGACGGTGGCCTGTGGGTCGCAGCGAAAGCCGCTGGCGAACCAGCCGCCCGCCGCCGCCAGCAACCCCAGCTTGTCGGCCCAGCCCCACTGCCGGTGGCGCAGCACCGCGGCGGCAAACTGCGGCACCGGGGCCCCAGCACTCAAGTGCAGGCCACGGCCCTGCGGGTCGGTGAAGCGCAACGGCGTGCGCAGCAGCACTTTGTCGATGTCCACGCCCACACTGCGCATCAGCTTGAGCGTCTCGACGTACGCGCCGATCAGGATGTGCTGGCCGTTGTCGAGCCGCCAGCCATCGACCTCGACGCCGCGCGCACGCCCGCCGAGCTGCGCGGCCATCTCGAACAGCGTGACCGCATGGCCGCGCTGCGTGGCCTCGACGGCCGCCGCCAGGCCGGCCCAGCCGCCGCCGACCACGGCCACGCGCCTCGCCGCCAAGCTAGCGGCCCTGCCAGTTCGTGCGCACCGCGATCCACAGCTTGCGCAGCGGCGTGAGCGAGGTGCGCTGGTGCAGCACCTGGAAGTTCGCCGCTTCGATCTCGCGCAGCAGCGTGCGGTAGATGTTGGCCATCATCAGCCCGGGCTTTTGCGCGCTGCGGTCGGCAGCGGGCAGCAGCGCGAAGGCTTCGTCGTACAGGCGGTGCGCGCGTTCGGCCTGGAACTTCATCAGCGCCGTGAAGCGCTCGCTGTAGCCGCGGTTCAACACCTCCTGCGCCTTCACGTCGAACTGCTTCAGCTCCGACACCGGCAGGTAGATGCGCCCGCGCCGCGCGTCGTCGCCCACGTCGCGAATGATGTTGGTGAGCTGCATCGCCTGGCCCAAGCGGTGCGCGTAGGTCACGGTGGTCGGCTCGGTGCGGCCGAAGATGTTGGCCGCCACCTCGCCGACGATGCCGGCCACCAGGTGGCAGTAGCGCTGCAGGCCGGCAAAGTCGAGGTAGCGCGACTGGTCCAGGTCCATCTGGCAACCGTCGATCACGGCCAGCAGGTGCGCGGCCTCGATTTGGTGAGCCGGTGCCAGCGGCAGCAGTGCCTTCATCACCGGGTGGCTGGGGTGGCCGGCGAAAGCGCTGGCCACTTCCTTTCGCCACCACGCCAGTTTGGTGGCGGCCACGCCGGGGTCGCTGACCTCGTCGACCACGTCGTCCACCTCGCGGCAGAAGGCGTAGAAGGCGGTGATCGCCGCGCGCCGCGGCGGCGGCAGGAACATGAAGGCGTAATAGAAGCTCGAGCCGCTCTTGGCGGCCTTGTCTTGCACGTACTGCTCGGGCGTCATGGGGTTTCGTTCACAGGTCGAGGGCGAGGCGCGCGCATCCACAGCGCGCGCCACAGCAGCAGCGGCGCGTCGAGCGCGCCCACGCGAGGGCGCTGCGTCAAGGCGGCGGCGCCGAGGGCGTCGGTCTTCTCCAGGATGCGCAGGCCGCCTTGCACCACGAGGCGCAGCTCCCAGCCGGCGCGGCCGGGCAGCGTGTGCACCAGCGGTGCACCACCCTGCATCAGCTCGCGGGCCCAATGGATCAGGTCGGCGAGCAGCGCGTTTGCCGCAGGCCCGGTGCGGGTCGATTGCTCCAGTTCAGGCGCATCGACCACGAGGCCATGCCGGCGAGCATCGGCCTGCGGAACGTAGTGCCGGCCGCGCGGCCGGTCCACGCTCAGGTCTTGCCAGAAGTTGGCGAGTTGCAGCGCGGTGCAGATCGCGTCGGACTGGCGCAGCGCCTCGCCGCTGCCCACGCCGTACAGGTGCAGCAGCAGCCGGCCGATCGGGTTGGCCGAGCGGCGGCAGTAGTCGAGCAGCTCTGCCCGGTCGGCATAGCGGTTCTTCACCACGTCTTGCCGGAACGCGCTGAGCAGGTCGGTCAGCAGGTTCAGCGGCAGCTTGAACTGCTGCAGCACCGGCCGCAGGCGTTCGAACAAGGCGGCCCAGCGCGGCGACGGCACGCTGCCAGCGGCCACGGCGAGCAGGTCGGCGTGGAAGGCGTCGAGGTCGCGCAAGCGAGTTGCAGCGCTCGCATCGCCCTCGTCGGCCAGGTCGTCGGCGGTGCGTGCGAACCAGTAAATGGCTGTCACCGCCGGGCGCAGCGCCGGGGGGCACAGCACGGAGGCGACGGGGAAGTTCTCGTAGTGGTCGACGCTCACGGGCTTGGATTGTCCACGTTGTGCGCCTGCACGCCGATGACCGCGAATTGCGGCGCCACAGGTGACCCGACGCCACCCGTCGGCGCAGCGCTGGACGGCTCGGCTGTTTGACTTCAGGGCAGATCAGCGAATACATTACTGACCGGTCAGTCAGTTGCGGCCAGGCCCGGTGGCAACCGAGGTTCCAGCCGGCTTCTTGCTCGCCTCAACGTCGTCTCGTTCGTCCGCTCCACGCTCCAAGGATCCTCATGCGAAACCTGTTGCTCGTCGCCGTGGCCGGCTCTGCATTGCTGGTGGCCTGCTCCAAGCCGGACGTGGCGCCCGACCCGGTGCGAGCGGTGCGCACGATCACGGTGGCCGCGCAGTCGGCCGGCGGCACGGCGGAGTACGCCGGCGAGGTGCGCGCGCGCACCGAATCGCGCCTGGGCTTTCGCGTCGGCGGCAAAATCGTGCGGCGCAACGCCGAGCTGGGCAGCACGGTGAAGGCCGGCCAGGTGCTCGCGCAACTCGACGCGCAAGACCTGCGGCTGGGGCAGGACAGCGCCCGCGCGGGCCTCGTCGCCGCGCAGGCCAACTTCGACCTCGCGCAAGCGGACTTCCGCCGCTTCAAGGAACTGCTCGACAAAGGCTTCATCAGCTCGGCCGAACTGGAACGCCGCGACACCACGCTCAAGGCGGCGCGCGCGCAGCTCGACCAGGCCAAGGTTCAATCGAGCGTGCAGGGCAACGCGGCCGGCTACGCGAGCCTGGTGGCTGGCGCCAGCGGCGTCATCACCAGCATCGACGCCGAACCGGGCATGGTGGTTGCGGCTGGAACCCCGGTGCTGCGCCTAGCGCACGACGGCCCGCGCGACGTGGTGTTCTCAGTGCCCGAAGACCGCGTCGCGCTGATCAAGGCGATGGCCGCGCAACCCGGCGCCTTCAAGGTGCGGCTGTGGGGCGAGGGCGCCGAGCCGCTGCCGGCCACGGTGCGCGAGATCGCTGCCTCGGCCGACCCGGTGACGCGCACCTTCCTCGTCAAGGCCGACATCGGCCGCGCCGCCGCGGTGCGGCTGGGGCAGACGGCCACCGTGCTGGTGGCGATGCCGCAGGCGCCCGGCGTGGCCAAGCTGCCGCTGTCGGCGCTGAAGGAAGAGCAGGGCCGCACGATGGTTTGGCTGGTCGACCGCAACACGATGACGGTGAAGCTGCAGCCGGTGCAGTTTGCCGGCGCCGATGGCAACGACGCGGTGGTGAGCGCCGGCCTGTCGCCCGGGCAGGTGGTCGTCACCGCCGGCGTGCATGTGCTGACGCCGGGGCAGAAGGTCAAGTTCTACGTTGATCCGGGCGCGCCCGCGGTGGCGTCAGCGGTGGCGCCGGCGGTTGCATCGGCGGCAGTGGCCGCACCGGCATCGGCACCGGCTGCGGTGACCGCGAAATGAGCGCGGTGCTGGAGCCGCCTTCGGCGACGACCGGCGCGCCAGCCGCGTCGCGCTTCAACATCTCGAAGTGGGCGCTCGACCACCCGGCGCTGACGCGTTACCTGCTGATCGTGTTGCTGTTTCTCGGCACCGCTGCGTACTTTCAGCTCGGCCAGGACGAAGACCCGCCGTTCACCTTCCGCGCGATGGCGCTGCGCGTGTTCTGGCCCGGCGCCACGGCACAGCAGGTGGCCGAGCAGGTGACCGACAAGTTGGAGAAGACGCTGCAGGAGGTGCCGTACGCCGACAAGATCCGCAGCTACTCCAAGCCCGGCGAGGCGTTGATCATCTTCCAGGTGAAGGACTCGTCGCCGCCAAAAGAGATGGCGCAGATCTGGTACACGGTGCGCAAGAAGATCGGCGACATGCGCGGTACGTTGCCCGGCGGCGTGATCGGCCCGTTCTTCAACGACGAGTTCGGCGACGTGTACGGCTCGATCTTCGCCCTTTCGGCCGACGGCTTCAGCTACCAGGAGCTCAAGGAGCAGGCCGACCGCGTGCGGCAGTTGCTGCTCAAGGTGCCCAACGTCAACAAGGTGGCGATCTTCGGCGCGCAGGACGAGAAGGTCTTCATCGAGATCTCGCAAAAGCGCCTGGCGCAACTCGGCCTGGACTTCAACACCGTGCTGGCGCAGATCGGCCAGCAGAACGCGGTCGAGTCGGCCGGCGTGATCAACTCGCCCACCGACTTCGTACAGGTGCGTGTGGCCGGGCAGTTCAACTCGCTCGACGAGTTGACGCAGTTCCCGATCCGTGCCGGCGGCAACAGCTTCAAGCTCGGTGACATCGCCGACATCCGGCGCGCCTATGTCGACCCGCCGCAGGTGAAGGTGCGCCACCAGGGCCAGGAGGTGATCGCGCTCGGCATCTCGATGGCCAAGGGCGGCGACATCATCGAGCTGGGCAAGCTGTTGAAGACGGCGACAGCGCAAATTCAGGCAGACCTGCCGGTGGGACTGGAGCTGCGCCAGTTCCAGAACCAGGCGCAGGTGGTGTCGCGCTCGGTGAACGAGTTCGTCGGCGTGCTGATCGAGGCGGTGCTGATCGTGCTGGCGGTCAGCTTCATCAGCCTGGGGCTGCACTTCAAGCCGGGCTCGTGGAAGTTCACGATCGACTGGCGGCCGGGGCTGGTGGTGGGCATCACGATTCCGCTCGTGCTGGCGATCACCTTCGTGACGATGTACTACTGGGGCGTCGGCCTGCACAAGATATCGCTCGGCTCGCTGATCATCGCGCTGGGCCTGTTGGTGGACGACGCGATCATTGCCGTCGAGATGATGGTGCGCAAGCTCGAAGAGGGCTACGACAAGGTGCGTGCCGCGACGTTTGCGTACGAGGCCACGGCGATGCCGATGCTGACCGGCACGTTGATCACTGCGGTCGGGTTCTTGCCGATCGGCATGGCCCAGTCCACGGTCGGCGAGTACACGTTCGCGATCTTCGCCGTCACGGCGGCGGCGCTGCTGATTTCATGGCTGGTGTCGGTGTACTTCGTGCCTTACCTCGGCACGCTGCTGCTCAAGGAAAAGCGCCACGCGGGCGGCGCAGGCCCGGCTGCGGCAGCCGAGGGCGAACCGCACGAGTTGTTCGACACGCCGTTCTACAACCGCTTCCGCGCGATGGTGAACTGGTGCGTGCAGCACCGCTGGATCACGATCGGCCTGACGATCGGCACGCTGGTCTTGGGGCTGGTGGGCATGGGCAAGGTGCAAAACCAGTTCTTCCCCGACTCGACGCGGCCTGAGATCCTGGTCGACCTGTGGTACCCGGAAGGCACGTCGTGGGCAGCGAATGAGTCGGTGAGCAAACGCGTGGAAGCGCGGCTGATGAAGCTCGACGGCGTGCAGCACACGACGATGTGGGTCGGCAGCGGCGCCGAGCGCTTCGTGCTGGTGCTCGACCAGGTCTTCCCGCAGAGCAACGTCAGCCAACTCATCTTGATGACGCGCGACGCGGCGGCGCGCAAGCGGCTGCTCGCCGAACTGCCCGAACTGCTGGCCACCGAGTTTCCCGAGGTGCGCGGGCGTGCCAAGCTGCTGCCGCAAGGGCCGCCGGTGCCGTACCCGGTGCAGTTCCGCGTCGTCGGGCCTGACCCGGCCAAGGTGCGCGTCTACGCCGACGAGGTGAAGGCGATCATGCGCGGCAACCCGAACCTGCGCGGCATCAACGACAACTGGAACGAGTCGGTCAAGGTGCTGCGGCTGGAGGTGGACCAGGACAAGGCGCGCACGCTGGGCGTGTCTAGCCAAGCCATCGCGCAGGCAGCGCGCACCATCAACAGCGGCAGCACCGTGGGCCAGTACCGCGACGGCGACCGGCTCATCGACCTGGTGCTGCGCCAGCCGCTGGAAGAACGCAACGCGCTGACCGACCTGGGCAATGCCTATGTGCCAACGAGCACCGGCCGCAGCATTCCGCTCGCGCAGATCGCCAAGGCCGAGTTCACTTGGGAGCCGGGCGTGCTGTGGCGCGAAGGGCGCGACTACGCGGCCACGGTGCAAGGCGATATCGTCGATGGCGTGCAGGGCGCCACGGTGACGGCGCAGCTGAACCCGCTGTTCGAGCCGGTGCGCGCGAACATGCTGCCCGGCTACCGCATCGAGGTGGCCGGCGCGGTGGAAGAAAGCTCCAAGGGCCAGGGCTCGATCGCCGCAGGCGCGCCGCTGATGCTGTTCATCATGTTCACCTTGCTGATGCTGCAGCTGCACAGCTTCAGCCGCTCGGTGCTGGTGTTCCTGACCGCGCCGATGGGCATTGCCGGTGTGGCTGCGGCGCTGCTGCTGCTGAACCGGCCGTTCGGCTTCGTTGCGCTGCTCGGCGTGATTGCGCTGATGGGCATGATCATGCGCAACTCGGTGATCCTGATCGACCAGATCGAGCAGGACCGCGCGCAGGGCGTAGCCGCCTGGACGGCGATCGTCGAGGCCGCAGTGCGGCGCTTCCGCCCGATCATCCTGACGGCCGCGGCAGCGGTGCTCGCGATGATCCCGCTGTCGCGCAGCGTGTTCTGGGGGCCGATGGCGGTGGCCATCATGGGCGGGCTGATTGTGGCCACGGCGCTGACCCTGCTGGCTTTGCCGGCGATGTACGCGGCGTGGTTTCGCGTCAAGCCGGCAGCGAACGAAGCGCGCGCTGTCGGGGCTTGACGGCTCGGGTCGGCCGGCAGGATGGGGCTGGGTGGGGCTGGAACGGCCACGCCGATCGGGCAAGCTAAAATCCGCTGCTCAGCGCATTTGTGCCAGGCCCTGCGCGGGTGGCGAAATTGGTAGACGCACCAGGTTTAGGTCCTGACGCCAGCGATGGTGTGGGGGTTCGAGTCCCCCCCCGCGCACCAACAAAACTGAACCAGAGAGCTTTGCAAAGACATGTCCGTTCAAGTCGAAACCCTCGAGAAGCTCGAGCGCCGCATCACGCTGACGCTGCCGGCCGCCAGCATCACCAGCGAAGTCACCTCGCGCCTGAAGCGCCTGTCGCGCACCGTCAAGGCCGACGGCTTTCGCCCCGGCAAGGTGCCGATGAGTGTGGTCACTCAGCGCTACGGCTACTCGGTGCATTACGAGGTGATGAACGACAAGGTCGGCCAGGTGTTCTCCGAGGCCGTCAACGAAGCCAAGCTGCGGGTGGCCGGCACGCCGCGCATCACCGAGAAGGAGGGCGCACCCGAGGGTCAGGTGGCGTTTGATGCGACTTTCGAGGTGTACCCGGAAGTCAAGCTCGGTGACCTGAGCCAGGTGTCGGTCGAGCGTGTGTCCACTGAAGTGACTGAAGCGGCGATCGACAAGACGATCGACATCCTGCGCAAGCAGCGCCGCACGTTCGCGCAACGCCCCGCTGCCGATGCCGCGGAGGCAAGCGACCGCGTGACGATCGACTTCGAAGGGAAGATTGACGGCGTGCCGTTCGAAGGCGGCAAGGCCGATGGCTTCCAGTTCCTGATCGGCGAGGGCCAGATGCTCGAGCAGTTCGACCAGGCGGTGCGCGGCATGAAGGCGGGTGAATCGAAGACCTTCCCGCTGCAGTTTCCGGCCGAGTACCAAGGCAAGGACGTGGCCGGCAAGGAGGCCGACTTCCTGGTCACCATCAAGAAGATCGAGGCGCAGCACCTGCCCGAGGTGAACGAGGCGTTTGCCAAGTCGCTGGGCATCAAGGACGAAACCGTTGAAGGCCTGCGCGCCGACGTGAAGCGCAACCTCGAGCGCGAGGTCAAGTTCCGCGTGCAGGCGCGCAACAAGGCCAGCGTGATGGACGCGCTGGTGGGCGCCGCCGAGCTGGAAGTGCCGGTGGCGCTGGTGAACGGCGAAGTCGAGCGCATGACCGAGGCGGCGCGTGCCGACCTGAAGAAGCGTGGCGTGAAGGACGCCGACACCGCGCCGATCCCCGAGGATGTGTTCAAGCCGCAAGCCGAGCGCCGCGTGCGCCTGGGCCTGGTGGTCGGCGAACTGGTGCGCGCCAACAACCTGCAGGCCAAGCCCGATCAGCTGCAAGCGCACATCGAGGAGATGGCGCAGAGCTACGAAAAACCGTCCGAAGTGGTGCGTTGGTACCTTGGCGACCGCCAGCGCATGGCCGAGGTCGAGGCGGTGGTGGTCGAGAACAACGTGGCGAGTTTCGTCATCGGCCAAGCCAAGATCACCGACAAGCCGCTGCCGTTCGATGAGCTGATGACCGGTTGACGTGACGCGGTTCGCGTGACCGTGTGCGCAAAGAGGCGCCGCGCCGCAGGGCCGGCGCCTTTTGTCATTCTTGAGTCGCCACCTTGTAGCGACATAATCGATCCCGATATTCCTGGTTCATCTTTTCAAGGACGACTCCAATGAGTGCGCTGGACACACAAGGCCTCGGGCTGGTCCCGATGGTGATCGAAACTTCGGGCCGCGGCGAGCGCGCGTACGACATCTACAGCCGCCTGCTGCGCGAGCGCATCGTCTTTCTCGTCGGGCCGGTGAATGACCAGTCTGCCAACGTGGTCGTGGCGCAGATGTTGTTCCTGGAGAGCGAGAACCCGGACAAGGACATCTTCTTCTACATCAACTCGCCGGGCGGTTCGGTGAGCGCCGGCATGTCGATCTACGACACCATGCAGTTCATCAAGCCCGCCGTGTCCACGCTGTGCATGGGCATGGCGGCGAGCATGGGCGCGTTCTTGCTGGCCGCAGGCGCCAAGGGCAAGCGCATGGCGCTGCCCAACTCGCGCATCATGATCCACCAGCCGTCCGGCGGAGCGCAGGGCCAAGCCAGCGACATCGAGATCCAGGCGCGCGAAATCCTGAAACTGCGCGAAGCGCTCAACGCGATCCTGGCCGAGCGCACGGGCCAGCCGATCGAGAAGATTCGCCTCGATTCCGAGCGCGACTACTTCATGTCCTCCGACGAAGCCAAGGACTACGGGCTCGTAGACCAAGTGATCGCCAAGCGGCCTTGAAGCGCGTGCCCCCTTGCGGCAATGCGCGGTTTCGACGGCGTTGGGGCCTCATCTAATAGAGGGTCAAGCCGGTCTTTTTCGACCGGGGCGCGGATTTCAGTTCAACTATCATTGATTCAGCTTCACCAGCGCAGCAACGCCCACCCTTCCCATGGCCGACAAAAAAGGCTCGCCCAGCGAGAAAGTCCTGTACTGCTCCTTTTGCGGCAAAAGCCAGCATGAGGTCAAGAAGCTCATCGCTGGGCCCTCGGTGTTCATCTGCGATGAGTGCATTGAGCTGTGCAACGACATCATCCGCGATGAAGTGCCCGCCGAAGGCGCCAACGCCAAGGCCGCCAAGTCGGACCTGCCGATTCCAAGCGAGATCAAGGCCAGCCTCGACCAGTACGTGATCGGTCAGGACGTGGCAAAGCGCACGTTGTCTGTCGCGGTCTACAACCACTACAAGCGGCTCAAGCACATGAGCCGCAACAAGGACGAGATCGAACTCGCCAAGAGCAACATCCTGCTCATCGGCCCCACCGGCTCGGGCAAGACCTTGTTGGCGCAGACGCTGGCGCGGCTGCTCAACGTGCCGTTCGTGATTGCCGACGCCACCACGCTGACCGAAGCCGGCTACGTGGGCGAGGACGTCGAGAACATCATCCAGAAGTTGCTGCAAAACTGCGCCTACGACGTCGAGAAGGCGCAGCGCGGAATTGTGTACATCGATGAGATCGACAAGATTTCGCGCAAGGCCGACAACCCGTCGATCACGCGCGATGTGTCGGGCGAAGGCGTGCAGCAGGCGCTGCTCAAGCTCGTCGAAGGCACGATGGCCAGCGTGCCGCCGCAAGGTGGCCGCAAGCACCCGAACCAGGACTTCCTGCAGATCGACACGACCAACATCCTGTTCATCTGCGGCGGCGCGTTCGATGGGCTTGAGAAGGTGATCCAGAACCGGTCCGAAAAATCGGGCATCGGCTTTGCGGCCACGGTGCACACGAAGTCCGAGCGCAGGGTTTCGGAAGTGTTTCGGGATGTCCTGCCAGAAGACCTGATCAAGTTCGGCCTGATCCCCGAACTGGTCGGCCGCCTGCCGGTGGTGGCCACGCTGGGCGAGCTGACCGAAGACGCGATGGTGCAGATCCTGACCGAGCCGAAGAACGCGCTCGTCAAGCAATACCAGAAGCTCTTTGCGATGGACGGTGTGGATCTCGAAATCCGCCCTTCCGCGCTGGCAGCGATCTCGCGCAAGGCGCTGGCTCGAAAGACCGGCGCGCGCGGGCTGCGCTCGATCATGGAACAGTCGCTGATCGACACGATGTTCGAGCTGCCCACGCTCGACGGCGTGGTCAAGGTGGTCCTGGACGAGCACACGATCGAAGAAGAAGCCAAACCGCTGCTGGTCTATCGCGAACAGAAAGCCAGCGCCTGAAGTCCGGCGCCGCGCTGCGGCCGGCACCGGCCTGCGCGGCGACTTGCAATTGAAAGCTCGGGCCCTAGATGGGTTTGAGAAAGAGAGGTTTCTCCATGTCCGGACATCCCGTTCTGCCCGCTGAAAGAATCACCTTGCCGCTGCTGCCGCTGCGCGACGTGGTGGTGTTCCCTCACATGGTGATCCCGCTGTTCGTGGGCCGGCCGAAGTCGATCAAGGCGCTTGAAGTTGCCATGGAAGCCGGGCGCCAGATCATGTTGGTGGCGCAGAAGGCGGCCGGCAAGGACGAGCCCAAGCCCGACGATATGTTCGACGTGGGTTGCGTTTCCAGCATCCTGCAAATGCTCAAGCTGCCCGATGGCACGGTGAAGGTGCTGGTCGAAGGCGTGCAGCGCGCCAACACGCATGGCATCAGCGACAACGGCGAGTACTTCGTGGCGGAGTTGACGCCGGTGCCGCCGGACGCCAACGTCAAGCCCGAGATCGAAGCGCTTCGCCGCGCGGTGACCCAGCAGTTCGACCAGTACGTCAAGCTCAATAAGAAGATCCCGCCCGAGATCCTCACGTCGATCTCAGGCATCGACGAAGCCGGCCGCCTGGCCGACACGATCGCCGCGCACCTGCCGCTCAAGCTCGAAAACAAGCAGGCGGTGCTCGATCTGTTTGCCGTCGACAAGCGGCTCGAAAAGCTGCTTGAACAACTCGAACACGAAGTCGACATCCTTCAGGTCGAGAAGCGCATCCGTGGCCGCGTCAAGCGCCAGATGGAGAAGAGCCAGCGTGAGTACTACCTGAACGAGCAGGTGAAGGCGATCCAGAAGGAACTCGGTGACGGCGAAGAAGGCGCCGACATGGAGGAACTGGAGAAGAGAATAGTCGCCGCCAAGATGCCGAAAGAGGCGCGCAAGAAGGTCGACGGCGAGCTCAAGAAGCTCAAGCTGATGTCGCCGATGTCGGCCGAAGCCACCGTGGTGCGCAACTACATCGACACGCTGATCAACCTGCCCTGGTCCAAGAAGACCAAGATCAAGCACGACCTGACGTTTGCTGAAGCTGTGCTGAACGAGGACCACCACGGGCTGGAAAAGGTCAAGGACCGCATCCTCGAATACCTCGCGGTGCAGCAGCGCGTTGACAAGGTCAAGGCGCCGATCCTGTGCCTGGTCGGCCCGCCGGGCGTGGGCAAGACCTCGCTGGGCCAAAGCGTGGCGCGCGCGACCGGGCGCAAGTTCGTGCGCATGGCGCTGGGTGGCGTGCGCGACGAGGCCGAGATACGCGGCCACCGCCGCACCTACATCGGCTCGATGCCGGGCAAGGTGCTGCAGAGTTTGAGCAAGGTCGGCACGCGCAACCCGTTGTTCCTGCTCGACGAGATCGACAAGCTGGGCATGGACTTCCGCGGCGACCCGTCGAGCGCGCTGCTCGAAGTGCTCGACCCGGAGCAGAACCACACCTTCAGCGACCACTATGTCGAAGTCGACTTCGACCTGTCGGACACGATGTTCATCGCCACGTCGAACTCGATGAACATCCCGCCGGCGCTGCTGGACCGCATGGAAGTGATTCGCCTGTCGGGCTACACCGAAGACGAGAAGACCAACATCGCGCTGCGCTACTTGCTGCCGAAGCAGGCCAAGAACAACGGCGTGAAGCCCGAAGAGATGGAAGTGACCGAGTCGGCGGTGCGCGGGATCATCCGCTACTACACACGCGAAGCCGGCGTGCGCTCGCTCGAACGCGAGATCTCGAAGATCTGCCGCAAGGTGGTCAAGTCGATCCAGCTCAAGCAGGTCGCCGGCAAGGTGATCGTCGTCGAAGACAACCTCAATGACTACCTGGGTGTGCGCAAGTTCGACTACGGCCAGGCCGAGAAGAAAAACCAGGTCGGCCAGGTGGTCGGTTTGGCGTGGACCGAGGTCGGCGGTGACCTGCTGACCATCGAGGCAGCGGTGATGCCGGGCAAGGGCCAGATCATCCGCACGGGTCAACTCGGCGACGTGATGAAGGAGTCGGTCGAGGCCGCGCGCTCGGTGGTGCGCAGCCGCGCCCGTCGCCTGGGTATCAAGGACGAGATGTTCGAGAAGCGCGACATCCACATCCACGTGCCCGACGGTGCGACGCCCAAAGACGGCCCGAGCGCGGGTGCCGCGATGACGACGGCCTTCGTGTCGGCGCTCACCGGCATCCCAGTGCGTGCCGACGTGGCGATGACGGGCGAGATCACGCTGCGCGGCGAGGTCACTGCCATCGGCGGGTTGAAGGAGAAGCTGCTCGCAGCCCACCGCGGCGGCATCAAGACGGTGATGATCCCGGAAGAGAACGTCAAGGACCTGCAAGAGATCCCCGAGAACGTGAAGAACCATCTCGAAATCGTGCCGGTGCGCTGGATCGATCGGGTGCTGGAAGTTGCGCTCGAGACCGTGCCCCAGGCCCTGCCCGACGACGAACCGGTGAAGCCAGAAGCGGTTGCAGCCAAGGCGGCCGCACCGACGGCCGGCACTGATCTGCTGACCCACTGATGCCGCAGGGGCTGTCGAGCGCGTGATTTTTCGTTCTATAATCCGTGCTCTGGCGAGTTCTTCAAACGGCTGCCGGAACAACGCGGGAGTAGCTCAGTTGGTAGAGCGCAACCTTGCCAAGGTTGAGGTCGAGAGTTCGAGACTCTTCTCCCGCTCCAGAACACCGTGGTCGAGAAACAAGGGAAGCTGCGGCTTCCCTTTTTTTGCCACAATCGAACCCCGCACGGCGCGATAGCAAAGCGGTTATGCACCGGATTGCAAATCCGTTCAGCCCGGTTCGACTCCGGGTCGCGCCTCCAGAACACCAAAGCCTTGCAGCCACGCGCTGCAAGGCTTTTTGCTGGGCTCGCCCGACGCGGGCGCGCTGATAATCCCGCCCAGCCCGGGTGGTGAAACTGGTATACACAGCGGACTTAAAATCCGCCGCTTCTTGCAAGAGGGCATACGGGTTCGACCCCCGTCCTGGGCACCACTCGCGCACCACCCGAGCACCGCCGGCGCACCACGGAGACACCATGGCCCTGTTCTCGCAAGACTCGCTCAACGACGGCGTGCGCAAGCGCGAGGTGTTCGGCTGGGCGATGTACGACTTCGCGAACTCCGGCTACACGACCGTGGTGCTCACTGCGGTGTTCAACACCTACTTCGTCGGCGTGGCGGCCAACGGTGCAAGCTGGGGCACGTTTGCGTGGACGATGGTGCTGGCGCTCTCCAGCCTGATCGTGATGGTCAGCATGCCCGCGCTGGGTGCCTACGCCGACATGCACGCGGCCAAGAAGCGGCTGCTGATGTTCACCACCGCCGCGTGTGTGATCGCCACCGCGGCGCTGGCCTTGGTGGGGCGGGGCGACATCTGGCTCGCTGGCGTGGCGATCATCCTCTCGAACGTGTTCTTTGCGTACGGTGAGTCGCTCACTGCCGCGTTCCTGCCCGAGTTGGCGCGGCGCGAGGCGCTGGGCCGCGTGTCGGGTTGGGGCTGGAGCTTCGGCTATTTCGGCGGCATGTTGTCGCTCGGTTTGTGCCTGGCCTATGTGCTGTGGGCGCAGAGCAAAGGCATCCCGGCGACCGAGTTCGTGCCGGTGACGATGCTGATCACCGCCACGTTGTACGGGCTGGCGTCGATCGCGACCTTCGTGCTGCTGAAGGAACGGGCCGTGCCGCAGCCGGCGGCTGTGCAGACCAGCGGCGTCTCCGCCAGCCTGCAGCGCCTCGGGCAGACGTGGCGACAAGCCCGCGAGCACCGCGACTTCTGCTGGCTGCTGGCTTGCGCCGCGTTCTACCAAGCTGGCATCTCGGTGGTGATCGCGCTGGCAGCGGTCTACGCCGAACAGGTGCTCGGCTTCAAGCAGGCCGAGACGATGATGCTGGTTTTTCTCGTCAACATCGCGTCGGCCGTCGGCGCCTTCGCGTTCGGCTACTTCCAGGACAAGATCGGTCACAAGCGCGCGTTGGCGTTCACCTTGGTCGGCTGGGTGGTGATGACGGTGCTGGCCTACCTCGCCACCGGGCCGGCATTGTTCTGGTTCGCAGCCGTCATCGCGGGGCTGTGCATGGGCTCCAGCCAGTCGGCCGGCCGGGCGATGGCGGGGCTCTTCGCGCCTGCGCAGCAGCTGGCCGAGTTTTTCGGGTTGTGGACCTTCGCGACGCGCTTGGCGGCCATCGTCGGCCCGCTCACCTATGGCTTGGTGACGCTGCTGACCAGCGGCAACCACCGGCTCGCGATTCTGTCGACGGCGATGTTCTTCGTCGTCGGGCTGGTGCTGCTGGTGCCGATGAACGTGGAGCGCGGCGCGCGTGCGGCGCAGGCCCGCGGCGCCGCTTCAGGCGCGGTGCCCGTGCCTGGTTAGCTGCGTTGGTTTAAATTAGAACGACCGTTCTATTTCTTTCTCGCCCGCGCGGTCGCGACCCTAGAATCGCGCTCGAATCCACGTCAATCCAGGAGCCCACGGAATGAAGGTCCTCGTCGCAGTGAAGCGAGTGGTCGACTACAACGTCAAGGTGCGCGTCAAGTCAGACGGCACGGGCGTTGACATTGCCAACGTCAAGATGAGCATGAACCCGTTCGACGAGATCGCGGTGGAAGAAGCGGTGCGCCTGCGGGAGAAGGGTGCGGTCACCGAAGTGATTGCCGTGTCTTGCGGCGTCACCCAATGCCAGGAGACGCTGCGCACCGCGATGGCCATCGGCGCCGACCGCGCCATCCTCGTCGAGACCGCCGAGGAGTTGCAGCCGCTGGCCGTGGCCAAGGTGCTGAAAGCGCTGGTTGACAAGGAACAGCCGGGCCTCGTGATCCTGGGCAAGCAGGCGATCGACGACGATTGCAACCAGACCGGCCAGATGCTCGCCGCGCTGGCCGACCTGCCGCAGGCCACGTTCGCCAGCAAGGTCGAGGTTGCCGGTGGCAAGGCGAGCGTCACGCGCGAGGTCGACGGCGGCCTGGAGACGATCTCAATCAGCCTGCCTGCCGTCATCACCACCGACCTGCGCCTGAACGAGCCGCGCTATGTGACCCTGCCCAACATCATGAAGGCGAAGAAGAAGCAGCTCGACATCTTCAAGCCGGCCGACTTGGGCGTGGACGTGGCGCCGCGCATCAAGACGCTCAAGGTCAGCGAGCCGCCCAAACGCAGCGCTGGTATCAAGGTGCCTGACGTGGCCACGCTGGTGTCCAAACTGAAGAACGACGCGAAAGTGATCTGACCATGGCCTGCCTCGTCATTGCCGAACACGACAACAACTCCGTCAAAGGCGCGACGCTGAACACGGTCACGGCCGCCGCTCAGTGCGGCGGCGACCTGCACGTGCTGATCGCTGGTGCGAACGCTGGTCCAGCGGCAGCAGCGGCTGCGAAGATTGCCGGCGTCACCAAGGTGTTGCACGCCGACGGCGCGTACTTCGCGCACGGCCTGGCCGAGAACGTGGCCGCGCAGGTGCTGGCGCTCGCGTCGAACTACAGCCACATCGTCTTCCCGGCCACCGCGTCGGGCAAGAACATCGCGCCGCGCGTAGCTGCCAAGCTCGACGTGGGGCAGGTCTCCGACATCACCAAGGTCGTGTCGCCCGACACCTTCGAGCGGCCGATCTACGCGGGCAATGCAATCGCGCTGGTGCAGAGCCTGGACGCCACCAAAGTGTTGACCGTGCGCACCACCGGCTTCGACCCGGCGGCAGCGACGGGCGGCTCGGCCACCATCGAGGTGTTGTCGGCCGCGGCCGACGCGGGCAAGTCCACCTTCGTCGGCAGCGAGATCGCCAAGAACGATCGGCCCGAGTTGACGGCGGCCAAGATCATCGTCTCGGGGGGCCGCGCACTGGGCAGTTCGGAGAAGTTCAACGAAGTGCTCACGCCGCTGGCAGACAAGCTCGGCGCTGCGCTCGGCGCATCGCGCGCCGCGGTCGATGCCGGCTACGCGCCGAACGACTGGCAGGTCGGCCAGACCGGCAAGATCGTGGCACCCCAGTTGTACGTGGCCTGCGGCATCAGCGGCGCCATTCAGCACCTGGCTGGCATGAAGGACAGCAAGGTCATCGTCGCGATCAACAAGGACCCGGAGGCGCCGATCTTCAGCGTGGCCGACTACGGCCTGGAGGCCGACCTCTTTACCGCGGTGCCGGAGTTGATCAAGGCGCTGTGACGCCTCGCTAGACAACTCGACTTGCCTGCTGAAATTCTCGACGGCCCGTTTGCCCGACCCCTCGGCGAACGGGCTTTTTGTTGACCAAGCGAAGGACCCGACCGTGACCTATCTCGCCCCCGTGAACGACATGCTGTTCTGCATGAAAGAACTCGCCGGCCTCGACGATGTTGCCAAGATGCCGGGCTTCGAAGAGGCCGGCGTCGAGACCGCGCAGGCTGTGCTCGAAGAGTGCGCCAAGTTCAACCAGGACGTGCTGGCGCCGCTGAATTGGGAGGGCGACAAGCACCCGTCGTCGTGGAAAGACGGCAAGGTCACGACGACGCCAGGTTTCGCCCAGGCCTTTCGCCAGTTCGGCGAGGGCGGCTGGCAGGGCCTGCAGCACCCGGGCGAGTTCGGCGGCCAGGGCCTGCCGAAGACGATTGGCGCGGCCTGCATCGAGATGCTCAACAGTGCCAACATGAGCTTTGCGCTGTGCCCGCTGCTGACCGACGGCGCGATCGAGGCGCTGCTCACTGCGGGCTCGCCGGAACAGCAGGCGCTGTACATCCCGAAGATGATCTCCGGCGAGTGGACGGGCACGATGAACCTGACCGAGCCGCAAGCCGGCTCCGACCTCGCGCTGGTACGCACGCGCGCCGAGCCGCAGGCCGACGGCAGCTTCAAGCTCTTCGGCACCAAGATCTTCATCACCTACGGCGAGCACGACATGGCCGCCAACATCGTGCACCTGGTGCTGGCGCGCGTGGCGGGCGCGCCGGAGGGCGTGAAGGGCATCAGCCTGTTCATCGTTCCGAAGTTCATGGTGGGCGCCGACGGGTCGCTGGGCGCGCGCAACGACGTTCACTGCGTCAGCATCGAGCACAAGCTGGGCATCAAGGCGAGCCCGACGGCGGTGCTGCAGTTCGGCGACCATGGGGGTGCCGTGGGCCACCTCATCGGCCTTGAGAACCGCGGCCTCGAGTACATGTTCATCATGATGAACGCCGCGCGCTATGCGGTGGGCATGCAGGGCATCGCGATTGCCGAGCGGGCGTACCAGAAGGCGGCGCAGTTTGCACGCGACCGCATCCAGTCGCGCCCGGTCGATGGTTCGCTGCCGGGCAGCGCGCCGATCATTCACCACCCCGACGTGAAGCGCATGCTGATGACGATGCGTGCCTGCACCGAAGGTTGCCGCGCGATGGCGATCGTGGCGGCCGCGGCGTTCGACGCATCGCACCACCACCCCGACCCCGAGGTGCGCAAGCAGAACCAGGCGTTCTATGAATTCATGGTGCCGCTGGTCAAAGGCTACAGCACCGAGATGAGCATCGAGGTGGCGAGCCTGGGCGTGCAAGTGCACGGCGGCATGGGCTTCATCGAGGAGACCGGCGCGGCGCAGTACCTGCGCGACGCGCGCATCTTGACGATCTACGAAGGCACGACGGCGATCCAGGCGAACGACCTCGTCGGCCGCAAGACGGCGCGCGATGGCGGGCGCACGGCCAAGGGCATCGCCGCGCAGATGGTGGTGACCGAGAAGGCGCTTGCCGCCCGCAGCAGCGTCGCTGCGCGAGCGATGCACAAGCGACTGAAAGCCGGGCGCGAGGCGTTCGAGCAGGTCGTCGACTTCATCGCTGGCAGCAGCAAGGCGAGCCCCAACGCGGCCTTTGCCGGCTCGGTGCCGTACTTGATGTTGGCAGGCAATCTGGTGGCTGGCTGGCAACTCGCGCGTGCGTTGCTGGTGGCCGAAGACCAACTCGCTGCGGGCGAGGGCGACGCTGCCTTCTTGCGTGCCAAGATCGTCACCGCGCACTTCTACGCCGACCACGTGTTGAGCAAGTTGCCCGGCATGCGCGACGCCATTGTCGAAGGCGCCGACAGCGTGACCGCGCTGGCGCTCGAATCGTTCTGACCTTTCAATTCTTCCTCGAAAGACAACGCCCCATGCCGCTCCCCGCCGTCCTGCGCAACCTGCCACTGCCGATCATCGGCGCGCCGCTCTTCATCGTCAGCAACCCCAAGCTCGTGATCGAGCAGTGCAAGGCCGGCGTCGTCGGCTCCATGCCATCGCTGAACGCGCGGCCCGCCGAGCAGCTCGACGAATGGCTGGCCGAGATCACCGAGGCGCTCGCCGCGCACAACCAGGCGCACCCCGAGTCGCCGGCTGCGCCGTTTGCCATCAACCAGATCGTGCACAAGAGCAACGACCGGCTGGAGCACGACCTGCAGGTGTGCGCCAAGTACAAGGTGCCGATCATCATCACCTCGCTGGGCGCGCGGGTGGACCTCAACCAGGCGGTGCACGGCTGGGGCGGCGTGGTGCTGCACGACATCATCGACAACACCTTCGCGCGCAAGGCAATCGACAAGGGTGCCGACGGGCTGATCGCGGTGGCGGCGGGCGCCGGCGGTCACGCGGGCGTGAAGAGCCCGTTCGCGCTGATCCAGGAAATCCGCCAGTGGTTCGACGGCCCGCTGGCGTTGAGTGGCGCCATCGCCAGCGGCGGCGCGGTGCTGGCCGCGCAGGCGATGGGGGCCGACTTCGGCTACATCGGCTCGGCCTTCATTGCGACCGAAGAAGCGCGTGCGGCCGACGGCTACAAGCAGATGATCGTCGCGAGCAACAGCGACGACATCGTCTACAGCAACCTGTTCACCGGCGTGCACGGCAACTACCTGAAGGGCTCGATCCGCAACGCCGGCCTCGACCCCGACAACCTGGCGGTGAGCGACCCGAGCAAGATGAACTTCGGCGGCGCATCGACCAAGGCGTGGAAAGACATCTGGGGCTGCGGCCAAGGCATCGGCGCAGTGGACAAGGTCGTGCCCACGCGCGAACTGGTAGCGCGGCTGCGGCGCGAGTACGACGCGGCCAAGCAGCGTTTGATGGCGGGCTGACGGCATGACCTTGCGCCAAGTCGTCCGCAACGCGAACGTGTTCGACAGCGCGGCGGGGCAGCTGCGCCCGCACAGCACGATCGTCATCGAAGGTGCGCGCATTGCCACGGTCACGTCTGAGCCGATCGAGGTCGATGATGCGACGGTGATCGATGCCGGCGGGCGCGTGGTGCTGCCGGGGCTGATCGACGCGCACGTGCACGTGGTAGCGGCCTCGCACGACCTGGTCAAGCTCGCCATGCAGCCGCCCTCGCTGGTGTCGGCCGAGAGCAGCCGCATCATGCGCGACATGCTGATGCGCGGCTTCACGACCGTGCGCGACGCGGCGGGCGCCGACTTCGGCTTGCAGGAGGCCGTCGAGCGCGGCCTGTTCGAAGGCCCGCGCCTGTTCGTCGCCGGCTTCCCCATCAGCCAGACCGGCGGCCATGCCGACATGCGGCCCAAGGGCGTGCGCTCGCGCGAGATGTTCTGCGCCTGCGCCGGCCTCGGGCTGATCGGCGCGATTGCCGACGGCGTGGGCGAAGTGCGCCGCGCGGTGCGCGAGCAGGTGCGCAACGGCGCGAACCAGATCAAGATCATGGCCGGCGGCGGCATCTCCAGCCCCACCGACCCGCTCGAAGGCACGCAGTTCTCGCTCGATGAATTGCGCGCGGCCTGCGAGGAGGCCGACGCCGCCAACCTGTACACCATGGCGCACGCCTACTCGCCGCGTGCCGTCACGCGCGCGGTGCAGGCGGGTGTGCGCTCGATCGAACACGGCAACCTGATCGACGAAGCGACGGCGCGGGTGATGAAGGCGCACGGCGCCTACCTGGTGCCGACCTTGTCGACCTACGTCGCGCTGGCCGACGAAGGCCAACGCCTGGGCTGGTCGCCTTCGATGCTGGAAAAGCTGGACGCCGTGAAGACGAAAGGCATCGAGGCGGTGCGCATCGCGCGGGCCGAAGGTGTGCCGGTCGTCTTCGGCACCGACCTGCTCGGCCACATGCACGACCGCCAGTCCGGCGAGTTCGACCTGCGCCTGGCAGCGATGTCACCCGTGGAGGCGCTGCAAAGTGCCACCATCGTCGCGGCGCGGCTGATGCGGCTGGAAGGGCAGATCGGGCAGCTCGTGAAGGGCGCGTGGGCCGATCTGCTGGTGGTCGAAGGCGACCCGGCCACTGACTTGAAGATGCTCGCCGAGCCGATGACGGGCGTGCGCCTCGTCATGCAGGGCGGGCGCACCGTGCGCAGCAGCTTGCCGGCCTGAACCACGACCTGAATGAGAAACGGCCCGCAGAGCGGGCCGTCGGTTCAAGTGGCAGCGAGCGCCGGCATCACTTCACAGACGTAAACCGCGCCTCCGGCCGATCGTCCGAGCGGTGCACCGTCTCCACACCCTTCTTCATCGCCCACGGGCGCAGCTGGTGGTGCAGCGGGATGTACAGGTGCTCATCGCGCGTGTGCACCAGCGCGTCGCGGATCATTGCGTTGCGCTTGGGGATGTCGGTCTCCGACTTCATCGCGTCGACCAGCTGGTCGATCTTCGGGTCGCTCACGCGGCCGAAGTTGAAGTTGCCGTCGGCGCCGGTCGTGCGTGTGCGCACCAGCGACTGCAGCGAGTACTGCGCGTCGTAGGTCGCCACGCCCCAGCCCAGCAGGTAAGCCGAGGTCTCGAAGTTCTGCACCTTGGCGATGAACGTCGACATGTTCTCGGCCGCCAGCTTGGCGCGAATGCCCACGCGCGCCCACATCGCCAGCACGTTCTGGCAGATTTCTTCGTCGTTGACGTAACGGTTGTTCGGGCACGCGAGCGTGAACTCGAAGCCGTTCGGGTAGCCCGCGTCGGCCAGCAGCTTGCGCGCCTTTTCAGGGTCGGGCTTCAGCGGCGTGTCGATCTCGTTCGTGTGGCCGTTGACGCCAGGCGCCACCAAGATCGCCGCGGGAATCGACAGCCCGCGCATCGTGGTGCGCTTGATCGTCTCGCGGTCGATCGCCAGGTTCAGCGCTTCGCGCACGCGCTTGTCCTTGAACGGGTTCTTGCCCTTCACGTCGGAGGTCTTCAGCTCGGGGCTGAACTGGTCCAGCGCGATGAAGATCGTGCGCACTTCGTGGCCGTCGACGAGCTTGAGCTTGTCGTCGCTGCGCAGGCGGGCCACGTCCTGCGTGGGCAGGTCGGTCAGCATGTCCACGTCGCCCGACAGCAGGGCGGCCACGCGGGTGGAGTCTTGCTTCACTGGCGTGTAGATCACCTCGGTCACGTTGCCGGCCGGCTTGTCCCACCAGTCTTTGTTGACAGACATGGTGATGCGCTGGTCGGGCTGCCAGCCGGTGATGCGGTACGAGCCCGTGCCGTTGGTGTTGCGCGAGGCGAAGTTGTCTTCCTTGGCCTTGTAGTCCTGCGTGTTGGTGGTCTTGTTCTTCTCGGCCCAGCCTCTGCTCATGATGCGGAAGTCGATGATGTTGCGCAGCAGGATCGGGTTCGGCGAGCTGAGGATGAAGTCCACCGTGTGGTCGTCGATCTTCTTGATGTCGGCCACGCCCGTCACGTAGATCGACATCGTGCCCTGCGGCTGCTTGATGCGGCCGAACGAGAACACCACGTCGTCGGCGGTGAAGGGCGAGCCGTCGTGAAACTTGACGCCCTTGCGCAGATCGAATCGCACCTGCGTCGGGCTGATGTAGGTCCACTTGGTGGCCAGCGCCGGCTCCACCTCGTACTTGGCGCTGTAGCGCGTGAGGCCCTCGTAGGCGTGCATCAGGATCGCGTTCGTCGTCGCATGGTTCTGCGAGTGCGGGTCGAGCGTGAGGATGTCGTTCTGCGCTGCCCAGCGCAGCGTGTTGGCGTGCGCAGGCGCGCACAGCAGGCCGGCCGCCAGGGCGGTTGCGGCAAGCAAGGCATTGAGTTTCATCGCGGGCTCCAGTCGGAAAATGAAAGCCGTGATGCTACTGGAGCGCGCCCAGGGCGCGGAGCGGGGAAAGCCCGATTTGCCGACCGCGCGCCGACCCCGCGCCCCGGCCCCCGCGAAGGCACCCAGTCAGGCGAGCGGCACGAGGTCGGCGTCGCAGCCGCCGCCGGCACCGATCCAGCGCAACGCCAGGCGGCGCGCCAGCGGCACGGCCGGCGCGGGCAGGCGCGGCCAGATGCCCTGCGGGTCGGCCACCACACCACACCGGTAGCGCGCATGCTCAGCGTCCCACCGCAAGGCGTCGCAGGCGCCCCGGCGGCGGCCTGACACGAGCTGGCCCAGCGGGCAGGGCTCGGCCAGGCAGCACACACCACAGCCGTTGCAGGCGTCGCCCCAGGCGGGCTTGTTGGGCGCGTCGGGCTGGAGGTAGATGATCTGGTGCAAACGAGTGATCCTTCACGACGCGCTGAATTTTGATCACGTTGGCCGCCGTGCGAGGCGCTGAAATGCGGGGCGAAGCGACCCCGGTGTTACAGTCGCGCCCTGTTCTACAGGGTCCTTCCCGCCGCCTTTGCCTGGCTTTGACAGGGGCATCGGCAGGTCGCTAGTCCGCCAACCGGTCAAGCCGTGTCGCGGAAGGTTTTCAACCCATCGGAGTGCCGGTTGCCGGCGCGAAAGGTGAGCGCAAGATGATGCAGCAGATCAGGGCGAACTCGTACCTGTTCGGGGGCAACGCCCCCTACGTCGAGGAGATGTACGAGGCTTACCTCGACAACCCCGGCTCGGTGGCCGACAACTGGCGCGCGTACTTCGACGCGCTGCAGAACGTGCCGGCCTCCGACGGCTCCACCGCCCGCGACGTGGCCCATGCGCCGGTCGTCGAATCCTTCGCCCAGCGCGCCAAGGCCAACGCCTTCGGCAACAAGGCCAGCAGCGCCGACCTTGCGGTGGCGCGCAAGCAGGTGCATGTGCAGTCGCTGATCGCGGCCTACCGCTTCCTCGGCTCGCGCTGGGCCGACCTCGACCCGCTCAAGCGCCAGGAGCGCCCGAAGATCCCCGAGCTGGAGCCGGCGTTCTACGACCTGAGCGAGTCCGACATGGACATCGCCTTCAGCGCCACCAACACCTATTTCTCGTCGGCCGAGAACATGACGCTGCGCGAGATCGTGCGGGCGCTGCGCGAAACGTATTGCGGCTCGATCGGCGCCGAGTACATGCACATCACCGACCCGACCGAGAAGCGCTGGTGGCAGCAGCGGCTGGAGAGCATCCGCTCCAAGCCCAACTTCAGCGTCGACGAGAAGGCGCACATCCTCGAGCGGCTCACCGCGGCCGAGGGCCTGGAGCGCTACCTGCACACCAAGTACGTCGGCCAGAAGCGCTTTTCGCTCGAAGGCGGCGAGAGCTTCATCGCCTCGATGGACGAGCTGGTGCAGCGTGCCGGCGCCAAGGGCGTGCAGGAGATCGTCATCGGCATGGCGCACCGCGGCCGCTTGAACGTGCTGGTGAACACGCTGCGCAAGATGCCAGCCGACCTGTTCGCCGAGTTCGACCACACCGCGCCCGAAAACCTGCCCTCGGGCGACGTGAAATACCACCAGGGTTTTTCGAGCGACGTGACCACGCCCGGCGGCCCGGTGCACCTGAGCCTGGCGTTCAACCCGTCGCACCTCGAGATCGTCAACCCGGTCGTCGAAGGCTCGGTCAAGGCGCGGCAAGACCGGCGCGGCGACAAGGAAGGCGAGTCGGTGCTGCCGATCATCGTGCATGGCGACGCGGCCTTTGCCGGCCAGGGCGTGGTGATGGAAACGCTGGCGCTGGCGCAGACGCGCGGCTACTTCACCGGCGGCACGGTGCACGTGGTCATCAACAACCAGATCGGCTTCACCACCAGCGACCCGCGCGACTCGCGCTCGACGCTGTACTGCTCCGACGTCGTCAAGATGATCGAGGCGCCGGTGCTGCACATCAACGGCGACGACCCCGAGGCGGTGGTGCTCGCCACGCAGATGGCGCTGGACTATCGGCAGCAGTTTCACAAGGACGTGGTGGTCGACATCGTGTGCTTCCGCAAACTCGGCCACAACGAGCAGGACACCCCGGCGCTGACCCAGCCGCTGATGTACAAGAAGATCGGTCAGCACCCCGGCACGCGCAAGCTGTACGGCGACAAGCTGGTGGCGCAAGGTGCGATGGCCGGGGACGGGCCCGATGCGATGGTCAAGGCGTTTCGCGCCGCGATGGACGCCGGCAAGCACACCGCCGACCCGGTGCTGACCAACTTCAAGAGCAAGTACGCGGTCGATTGGTCGCCCTTCCTCGGAAAGAAGTGGACCGACGCGGCCGACACCGCGCTGCCGCTGGCCGAGATCAAGCGGCTGGCCGAGCGCGTGACGACGATCCCGCCCAACTTCAAGGCCCACCCTCTGGTCGAGAAAGTGCTGGCCGACCGCGCGGCGATGGGCCGCGGCGAGATCAACGTCGATTGGGGCATGGGCGAGCACTTGGCGTATGCCTCGCTGGTGGCCAGCGGTTACGCGGTGCGCCTGTCGGGCGAGGACTGCGGGCGCGGCACCTTCACGCACCGCCACTCGGTGCTGCACGACCAGAACCGCGAGAAGTGGGACGAAGGCACCTACACGCCGCTGCAGCATGTGGCCACCGGCCAGGCGCCGTTCGTCGTGATCGACTCGCTGCTTTCCGAAGAAGCGGTGCTCGGCTTCGAGTACGGCTACGCATCGGCCGAGCCGAACACGCTGGTGATCTGGGAGGCGCAGTTCGGCGACTTCGTGAACGGCGCGCAGGTGGTGATCGACCAGTTCATCGCCTCCGGCGAGGTCAAGTGGGGCCGCGCCAACGGCATCACGCTGATGCTGCCGCACGGCTACGAAGGCCAGGGGCCGGAGCACAGCTCGGCGCGGCTCGAGCGCTTCATGCAGCTGGCGGCCGACAACAACATGCAGATCGTGCAGCCCACGTCGGCAAGCCAGATCTTCCACGTGCTGCGGCGCCAGATGGTGCGCATGTTCAGGAAGCCGCTGGTGCTGATGACACCGAAGTCGCTGCTGCGCGCCAAGGACGCGTCGTCGCCGCTGTCGGACTTCACCAAGGGCGAGTTCAAGACGGTGATCGGCGAAGTCAACGCCGAGATCGCGCCGGAGAAGGTCAAGCGGCTCATCGCGTGTTCGGGCAAGGTCTACTACGACCTGGTGCGTTCGCGCACCGAGAACAAAAAGACCGACGTGGCGATCGTGCGCGTAGAGCAGCTCTATCCGTTCCCGCACAAGGCCTTCGGCGCCGAACTGCGCAAGTACCCGAACCTGACCGACGTGGTGTGGTGCCAGGACGAGCCGCAAAACCAAGGCGCGTGGTTCTTCGTGCAGCACTACATCCACGAGAACATGGTCGAGGGGCAGCGGCTGGGCTATGCCGGCCGGCCCGCTTCCGCCTCGCCCGCGGTCGGCTACGCCCACCTGCACCAGGAGCAGCAGAAGGCGCTGCTTGAGCAGGCCTACGCCAAGCTCAAGGGCTTCATCCTGAGCAAGTGATCCGGCGCACGGCGCTGGCAGCGTGCCGTTCGCGGCCGCTGCGCGCGGCGCGCCCGAGCCGCTGACGGACGCACGCAATCACGCACACGCGCACGCCGCAGCGCCCCCTCCCGAAGAAAGAAAACCCATGCCAATCGTAGAAGTCAAGGTCCCGCAACTGTCGGAGTCGGTGGCTGAAGCCACGCTGTTGCAATGGAAGAAGCGGCCCGGCGAGGCCGTCGCGATCGACGAAATCCTCGTCGAGATTGAAACCGACAAGGTGGTGCTCGAAGTGCCGGCGCCGGCCGCCGGCGTGATGGCGCAGCTGGTCAAGAACGACGGCGAGAGCTGCGTCGGTGAAGAGGTGATCGCCAAGATCGACACCGAAGGCACGGTACAGGTCAGCCCGCTGCCGGTGCAGTCGGTTCCGGCTGGCGTGCCCGGTACGTCGCCTGCGGCTGCGCCCGCCGCAGCTGCAACGACTGGCGGCAGCGCGGCCGGCGTGGCGATGCCCGCCGCCGCCAAGCTGATGGCCGACAACCAACTGCCCGCCGGCTCGGTGCCCGGCACGGGCAAGGACGGCCGCGTGACCAAGGGCGATGTGCTCGGTGCACTGGAAGCCGGCACCAAGGCGGCGCCCGCAGCGGTTGCAGCACCGGCCGCCGCACCGGTCGCCACGCCAGCCGCCGCCAAACCGCTGCCCACCGTGGCCGCGCCGGTCGCGGTGAAGCTCGGCGACCGCCCTGAGCAACGCGTGCCGATGAGCCGCTTGCGCGCCCGCGTGGCCGAGCGGCTGCTGCAATCGCAGGCCAGCAACGCCATCCTGACCACGTTCAACGAAGTGAACATGGCGCCGGTGATGGAAATGCGCAAGCGCTTCCAGGAGAAGTTCGAGAAAGAGCACGGCGTCAAGATCGGCTTCATGAGCTTTTTCGTGAAGGCCGCGGTGGCGGCGCTGAAGAAGTTCCCGGTCATCAACGCCAGCGTGGATGGCAACGACATCGTCTACCACGGCTACTTTGACATCGGCATCGCGGTGGGCTCGCCGCGCGGGCTGGTGGTGCCCATTCTGCGCAACGCCGACCAGATGAGCTTTGCCGACATCGAGAAGAAGATCGCCGAGTTCGGCCTGAAGGCCAAGGAAGGCAAGCTCACGCTCGACGACCTGACCGGCGGCACCTTTTCCATCTCCAACGGCGGCACCTTCGGCTCGATGCTGTCCACGCCGATCATCAACCCGCCGCAGTCGGCCATCCTCGGCGTTCACGCCACCAAAGACCGCGCGGTGGTCGAGAACGGCGTGGTCGTGGTGCGGCCGATGAACTACCTGGCGATGAGCTACGACCACCGCATCATCGACGGCCGCGAGGCGGTGCTCGGGCTGGTGGCGATGAAGGAAGCGCTGGAAGACCCTGCCCGTCTGTTGTTCGATATCTAGTCATGGAGCCGCTCGTCCGACGGGTACGTCGGCCGGTCCCCCGAGGGGACGCGGGCCGGCTTGGGAGCGGCCCGGCGCTCGGCCCGCCCCGCGTTAACCAACCGATCACCTACCCATGAACAAAGCATTCGACGTCATCGTCATCGGCGCCGGGCCCGGCGGCTACATCGCCGCCATCCGCGCTGCGCAACTCGGCTTCAACACCGCCTGCATCGACGAGTGGAAGAACGAGAAGGGCGGACCGGCGCCGGGCGGCACCTGCACCAACGTCGGTTGCATTCCGTCGAAAGCGCTGCTGCAGTCGAGCGAGTACTTCGACCACGCCGGCCACCACTTTGCCGACCACGGCATCGGCCTGTCCAACCTGAGCGTCGACATCGCCAAGATGCTGGGCCGCAAGGACACCGTGGTGAAGCAGAACAACGACGGCATCCTGTACCTGTTCAAGAAGAACAAGGTGACGTTCTTTCACGGCCGCGGGTCGTTCGTCAGCGCCGGCGACAACGGCTATGAAGTCGCGGTGGCGGGCGCCAAACCGGAGGTGCTGACCGGCAAGCACGTCGTCGTCGCCACCGGCTCCAGCGCGCGCGAATTGCCTGGCGCGGCGTTCGATGAAGTGAACGTGTTGTCGAACGACGGCGCGCTGCGCATCCCGGCGGCGCCGAAGACGCTGGGCGTGATCGGCTCGGGCGTCATCGGGCTGGAGATGGGCTCGGTGTGGCGCCGACTCGGCGCCGAGGTGACGGTGCTGGAGGCGTTGCCGACCTTCCTCGGTGCGGTCGACGAGCAGATCGCCAAGGAAGCGCACAAGGCCTTCACCGAGCAGGGCTTGAAGATCCAGCTCGGCGTCAAGATCAACGAGGTCAAGTCCGGCAAGAAGGGCGTGAGCGTGGCCTACGCCGACGCAGCGGGCGTGGCGCAGACGCTTCAATGCGACAAGCTGATCGTCTCGATCGGCCGCGTGCCCAACACCACCGGCCTGAACGCCAAGGGCATCGGCTTGCGGCTCGACGAACGCGGCTTCATCGAGGTCGATGGCGACTGCAAGACCAGCCTGCCCAACGTGTGGGCGGTCGGCGACGTGGTGCGCGGCCCGATGCTCGCGCACAAGGCCGAAGAAGAGGGCGTGGCGGTGGCCGAGCGCATCGCGGGCCAGCACGGGCACGTCAACTTCAACACCATCCCGTGGGTCATCTACACCAGCCCCGAGATCGCCTGGGTCGGCCAGACCGAGCAGCAGCTCAAGGCGGCGGGCCGCGCCTACAAGGCGGGCACGTTTCCGTTCATGGCCAACGGCCGCGCGCGGGCGTTGGGTGACACGACGGGCATGGTGAAGTTTCTGGCCGACGCGAAGACGGACGAGATCCTGGGCGTTCACATCGTCGGCCCGCAGGCGTCGGAGCTGATCGCCGAGGCGGTGGTGGCAATGGAGTTCAAGGCCTCGGCCGAGGACATCGCGCGCATCTGCCACGCGCATCCGTCGCTCAGCGAAGCGACCAAGGAAGCCGCGCTCGCGGTGGACAAGCGCACGCTGAACTTCTGACGATCGGCATGCGCCGCAGACTGCGCCACAGAATTCCGTAGGCCGCTGCGCCATGTCGGTCCGCTCCCTTTACGAAGCCACGCTTGCGGAACGTGGCTACCGCTCGGACCCGGCGCAACTGCGCGCCGTGCAGGCGCTGGAGCGCTGTGAACGCGAGTGGGCCGACTACAAGGCGCGCCGCAGCAACGCGCTGACCAAGCTGATTGCGCGCCCGCCGATCCCGCGCGGCGTGTACATGCACGGCGGCGTGGGGCGGGGCAAGAGCTTCCTGATGGACTGCTTTTTTCAGGCCGTGCCGCTCAAGCGCAAGACACGACTGCATTTCCACGAGTTCATGCGCGAGGTGCACCGTGAACTGGCCGAGTTGCACGGCACCGTCAACCCGCTGCGGGTGCTGGCCAAGCGCATGTCGCTTCGCTTTCGGCTGATCTGCCTGGACGAGTTCCATGTGGCCGACGTGACCGACGCGATGATTCTGCACCGCCTGCTGGAGGCGCTGTTCGAGCAGCGCGTCAGCATCATCACCACGTCCAACTTCCACCCCGATGGTCTGTATCCGAACGGGCTGCATCGCGACCGCATCCTGCCCGCCATCGCTTTGCTCAAGGCCAAGCTGGAGATTGTGGGCGTCGACAACGGCCACGACTACCGGCAGCGCACGCTGGAGGAACTGGGCCTGTACCACTGCCCACTCGGCGAGGCGGCCGACATAGCGATGGCGCAGGCCTTCGAGCGGCTGGCCGAGGCCAAGGATGAGCCGGCGTTGTTGCGCATCGAGCAGCGCGAACTGCGTGCGCTGCGGCGCGCCGGCGGTGTGGTGTGGTTCGACTTTCGGGCGCTGTGCGGCGGGCCGCGTTCGCAGAACGACTACCTGGAGCTGGCATCGCGCTTTCACACGCTGCTGCTGTCCAACGTGCCGCAGATGTCGCCTCGGCTGGCCTCGGAGGCGCGCCGCTTCACGTGGCTGGTGGACGTGCTGTACGACCGGCGCGTCAAGCTCATCATGTCGGCCGAGGTGCAGCCGGCCGAGCTTTACACCGAGGGGCCGATGGCACACGAGTTTCCGCGCACCGTGTCGCGGCTGAACGAGATGCAGTCGGCCGAGTTCCTCGCGCTGTCGCGCCGCGATGTCGACACGGCGCTGACGTGAGCCGGCCGGCCATGGAGCTGCGTTCGCAGTGGACCGACGTGCCGATCGGCGCTGAGCCGAAGCGATACGCAAGCCGCGTGCTGATGCTGGCGTCGCTGTGGTGCGTGAGCGTGGCGGTGCCGGCTCAAGGCGGTCCCGCTGCCGAGCGGCAACGCCTGGCCAACGAGAGCGCTGCCGTCGAGGCCCGTTTCAAGGCGCAGGAAGTCGCTTGCCAGCAGCGGTTTGCGGTGACCGACTGCGTCAACCTTGCGAAGCAGGAACGGCGCGACGCGCTGGCACCGCTGCGCCGCCAGAGCGCCGCGCTGGACGACGCCCAGCGCAAGCAGCGCGCGGCCGAGCGGCGCGAGGCGATCGGTCAGAAACTGGAAGGTGCGCAAACGCGTGAGCGCGAGATCGTGCTGCGCGGCGCGCCGGCTGCGGCTTCGGCTCCGGCTGCGCCCCTGTCTGGCGAGGCTACCGAGGTACCTGCCGAGTCCGCCGCCACGCCGGCGCGCCCGATCCGCGAAGCCAAGCCGCCGAAGCCGCCGCCCAGCCCCCGGGCCACGCGTACGGCAGCCACGCCCGCCAGCGCCGCCGACCGGCGTGCCCGCGGGGCCGAGGCACAGGCCCGCGCTGCCGCACGCGTCCAGGCGGCGCAGGAGCGCCGAGAGGCGGTGGAAAAGCGCAACGCCGAACGCGAGTTGCGCGGCAAGCGGGTGAGCCCGCTGCCTGTGCCGGCCAGCGGCACAGCACGCTGAACCGGCCGGCGGCAGGGCGTACTGCTGGCCTCTGCCTGAGCCGCAGGCAGGCTACAGCGCGTCGACCCGCACCAGCGCGAGCGACAAGTTGTCGCCGCCCCCGCGGGCCCGCTGGCGCGCCTTGTTCACCAGCATTTCGCTGGCCTCGCGCGGCGGCAACGCGTGCACGATGGCGCCGATCTCGCGTGCGGTGAAGTAGTGCCACAGGCCGTCGCTGCAGGCCAGCACACAGTCGCCGACTTCGAGCCGAGCGATGTGATGGTGCGTCAGCGGCGGGTCCTGGTTGGTGCCGAGGCAGCCGGTCAACAGGTTCGACTGCGGGTGGTTGTTGGCCTCTTCTTCGAGGATCTGGCCTTCGTCGACCAGCCGCTGCACGTAGGAATGATCGACCGTGCGCGACACCAGGTTGGACGCGCGAAAGTGGTAGATGCGCGAGTCGCCCGCATGCACGACGTCGCACTCGCGCGAGGGGCTGATGATGAAGGCGGCCAGGGTGCTGTGCGGCTCTTCTTCCGACGTGATCGCGGTCAACTTGATCATCAGATGCGCTTCGAGCACCAGTTGCTTGAGCACCTCGGCGGTGTTCTCGCGGCTCGGCGCGAAGCGCTCGAAGAGCTGCTGGGCCGTCAGAATCACCTGGTCGGCGGCCTTGCGGCCACCGCTCTTGCCGCCCATGCCGTCGGCCACGATGCCCAGCATGCAGCCGGGTACGCGGTCGTGCGAAAAAATCTGCACCTGGTCTTGCTGGTAGGCGCGGTCGCCTCGGTGCAGGCCGGTGGAGCCGCAGAGTCGGTAGGCCTGGCTCGATGTGCTCATGGACGAAAACTATAATCGCATTGCGGATTGCCAACCAACGCAATACGAGAGTCAACACGGGACAAATACGCGCCTCGATGGACAATGACAATCTGCATTCCTTGCCGCGCCACCTCATCGAGTTGCGCATGGCGCATGCAGACCTCAACAGCCTGATCGACCAGGCCACCACCCTGCACCCCGAAGACGAACTGGTGCTGCGGCGCCTCAAGAAGCGGCGGCTGCTGCTGCGAGACCAGATCGCGCGCATCGAAGCCGAGCTCGACCCGCCGGAGCCGGCGTGAGCGTTGTGGTTTCGGTCTTGGGCGCAACATGACCGACCTGGCCCGGGCCGTGGCCGACGCGTTCTCGCACGGCGGCGCTTTGGCTCGGGCCGATGCGAACCACGTCGAACGCGAGGTGCAGTTGCAGATGGCGCAGGGCGTGGCGCAGGCCATCGAGACTCGTGGCACGCTGGTGGTGGAGGCCGGCACCGGCGTCGGCAAGACGTTCGCCTACCTCGTTCCGACCCTGCTGAGCGGCGCGCGTGCCTTGCTCAGCACCGCCACCAAGAGTCTGCAGGACCAGCTTTTCCTGCGCGACCTGCCGCGCCTGCGCGATGCGCTGCAGTTGCCGGTCAGCGTGGCGCTGCTCAAGGGCCGCGGCAGCTACCTGTGCCTGCACCGCATGAACCTGGCGCGCCAGTCTGCGCAGCTACCCGACCGCTGGGCGGTGCGCACGCTGGCCAAGGTGGAGCAGTGGTCGCACCTCACTGTCAGCGGCGACCTGGCTGAACTGGAGGGGCTGGACGAGCGCAGCAGCGTGATCCCGCTCGTCACCTCCTCGCGCGAGAACTGCCTCGGCCAGGAATGCCCCGAGTTCCGCCGCTGCCACGTGGTGAAGGCGCGCCGCGAGGCGATGGCGGCCGACGTGGTCGTGGTCAACCACCACCTGTTTTTTGCCGACATGGCGCTGCGCGACACCGGCGTGGCCGAGCTGCTGCCCAGCGTCGAGGTGGCGGTGTTCGACGAAGCGCACCAGTTGGCAGAAGCCGGCGTGCAGTTCCTGGGCACGACGCTGGGCACCGGCCAGGTGCTGGACTTTGCGCGCGACATGCTGGGCGCGGGTCTCAGCCAGGCGCGCGGGCTGGTGCCGTGGCAGGAGCTCGCTGCCGACTGCGAGCGCGCGGCGCGTGAACTGCGGCTGGCTGCTGCCGGGCAGGCGCGCGAGCTGCGCGGCTCGCTGAAACTGCGGTGGGACGAACGCTCTCGTGGCTCGGACTTCCAGCAGGCGCTGGACGGCGTCTGCGGGGCCTGCGAGGCTGCGCTCGAAGGGCTGGAGCAGGTCAGCGAACTCTCGCCCGACTTCGTCAAGCTGGCCGAGCGAGCGTCGCAACTGGCGCTTCTGGCACAGCGCTTCTCGGCCGAAGCCGCGAGCGGCAACGTGCGCTGGATCGAAACTTCGCCGCACCAGGCGCGGCTGGTCGAGTCGCCGCTGGACATCCGCGAGGCCTTGCGCGAGCAGATGAACGCCGCGCCCAAGGCCTGGGTGTTCACGTCGGCCACGCTCGGTGACGACGATCGGCTGTCGTGGTTCACCGAATCGGCCGGCCTGGGCGATGCGCAGATCCTGCGGCTGGGCAGCCCGTTCGACTATGCGCACAACGCCCGGCTGTACGTGCCGGCGCGGTTTCCCAAGCCGAACGAAGCCGGGCACCCGGCCGCGGTGGCCGCGCTGGCGGCCAGCTGCGCGTTGGCGCTGGGCGGCCGCACGTTCGTGTTGACGACGACGCTGCGCGCGCTGCAAGCGATCGGCGAGACGCTGCGCCTCGCCTTCGAGGCGCAGGGCAGCGATATCGAAGTGCTGCTGCAGGGGCAGTTGCCCAAGCGGCAGTTGATGCAGCAGTTTCTGGCCCGGCCGCGCTCTGTGCTGGTCGGCTCGCAGAGCTTTTGGGAGGGCATCGACGTGCCGGGCGATGCGCTGCAGTGCGTGCTGATCGACAAGCTGCCGTTCCCGCCGCCGAACGACCCGCTGGTCGAGGCGCGCGTCAAGCGGCTGGAGGCCGAGGGCCGCAACCCGTTCGCCGACTACTTCGTCGCGGAGGCGGCGGTGTCGCTCAAGCAAGGCGCCGGGCGGCTCATCCGCAGCGAGACCGACCGCGGTTTGCTGGTGGTGTGCGATCCGCGCCTGTCGAGCATGAACTACGGCAAGCGCCTGTGCGAGGCGTTGCCGCCGATGGCTCGGTTGCCGACCGAGGCTGAGGCGCTGGCCTGGCTGCACAGCCTCGCGGCGCTGCGCTGACGCCGGCCACTCTGCGCTTTGGGCCTGGGTCGTTCAGGTTATCAACGGCAGACGGCGGTGAGAACGGCCACCACTAGCGCTGCTTGCCGCCCAGCCCGGCCGCAGTGAACTTCGTATCGGGGAAGTTCTTGCGCAGCACACGGTCGGCGGCGTCGCGCAGCTGGTCCAGCCCGAGCCGGTCGTAGGACTGGATCATGATGAAGAGCGCTTCTTCGGCTGCGGGCGATTGCTGAAAGTCCTTCACCGCCTGCTGCGCGCGGTTCACCGCCGCCACATAAGCGCCGCGCCGGAAGTAGTAGCGAGCCACATGCACTTCATAGGCGGCCAGCGAATTGACGATGTAGTTCATTCGCAGCCGGGCATCCTCGGCATAGCGAGATTGCGGGAACTGCTCGACCAACTGGCTGAACGACTGGTACGAATCGCGCGAGGCCTGCTGGTCGCGCTCGGAGAGGTCTTGGCGGGACAGGCCCCCGAACAGCCCCAGGTTGTCGTTGAAGTTGACCAGCCCTTGCAGGTACAGGGCATAGTCGACCGCGGGGCTGGTGGGGTGCAGTTTGAGGAACCGTTCGAGCACGGTCAGGGCTTGCGCCTTCTCGTTCGTCTTGTACAGGATGTGGGCGCGTTCGAGCTGCGCTTGCTGGGCGAGGATCGTGCCCGAGGCGCGCCCTTCGAGCCGCTCGAACAACTTGCTGGCGCGCTCGTAGTTGCCGGCGTTGGACTCGTCGCGGGCCTCTGCATACAATTTCTCGGGCGCCCAGGCCGAGGTCTCATCGCGTGGCGTCGTGTTGCAACCGGCCACGAGCCACAGTGTCGCCATGAGGGCCGATACCATGGCGCCGGTCTTGCGAAAAACCCGAATCGAACCCATGCGTGCGGGGCGCTGCTTCCGCGGCGCCGTCCTGTCAAAAAAGTGAAGTGCGATTATAGGGACGCGCCCGTGGCAAACATCGAATCCCAGCCCATTGCGCTCCACGTTGCATCGCCTGGTGCTGAGGCCGAACTCGAGGCCGCCGATGCGCCCTGGAACGATGCCCCCGAACACCGGCAAGCGGTGGTGCCGGCCGCGCTGCATGGTCAAAGGCTTGACAAAGTGGTGGTCGCCATGGCCGAGGAGTTCTCGCGCAACCATTTGCAGGGTCTGATCGAAGACGCGCACGTGCGCGTCGACGGGGCGGTGCAGCAGACGGCGTCGCGCAAGGTGCGGTCGGGGCAGTTGATCGAGATCGACCTCGTGCCCACAGCCGAGAGCCGCGCCTTCCGCCCTGAGGCGTTGCCGATCGACGTGCTGTTCGAGGACGAGCACCTGATGGTCGTCAACAAAGCCGCCGGCATGGTGGTGCATCCGGCGGCGGGCAATTGGTCGGGCACGCTGCTCAATGCGCTGCTCGCGCACCACCGCGGCGCGGCCGGCCTGCCGCGTGCGGGCATCGTGCACCGGCTCGACAAGGACACTTCGGGCGCGATGTTGGTGGGCAAGAGTCTGCCGGCCGTGACGGCGTTGTCGCGGGCCATCGCCGCGCGCCAGGTGCATCGGCAATACCTCGCGTTGGCACACGGGCGCGTGGAGCCGGCTGCGTTCACGATCGACGCGCCGGTGGGGCGCGACCCGCAATCGCGCGTGCGCATGGCGGTGGTCGCGTCCGGCCGGCCGGCGCGCACCGACGTCGAGTGCATTGCGAGGTCGCCGGCGTTCAGCGCGTTGCGCTGCACGCTGCACACCGGGCGCACGCACCAGATCCGCGTGCACCTTGCGGCTCGCGGTCACCCGCTGGTGGCCGACGCGGTTTACGGCGGCGCGCCGATGCTCGGCATGGTGCGCCAGGCGCTGCACGCGGCGCGGCTGGCGTTTGCGCACCCGCTGGGCGGCCAGCGGATGGAATTCGAGGCCGATGCGCCGCCCGACTTTGATGCGGCCTGGCAAACCCTGACCGATCGGTGCTGAACCCAGCCGTCGCGGTGGGTACAATGCAGCGCAAACCTCGTTGGCACGGGTTGCAGAGTCTGGCGTCGCTATTGAGCGACCAACCGCCGCACCGAGCCGACAAGAGGCGTCCCGCACCGCAAGGTGCGCCCTCGGTGGAACGCACCAGGCACAGCGCATCGGATGCAGCGCGCCGGCTCGATGCGCCGAGTTGACCGCACGACGGACCGCCACGCTGGCAGCACCGAGGCGACCGGTCCACGCAAGAAGCGTGTTGGCGGCCCAGTCAAACCACCCGAATCCGTGCCCTTGAAACTTTTTCGCCGGCAGAACCGGCCGAGGATGTGAACCGAAGTCCATGAATACCCAGGATGCAAAGCGCGTCCTCGAGACGGCGCTCATCTGTGCGAACCAGCCCATGCCCCTGCGCGACATGCGCGCGCTGTTCGCCGACGAACTCGGCGCTGACACGCTGCGCGCCGTGCTCGACGACCTCAAACGCGACTGGGACGGGCGCGGCGTCGAACTCGTCACGCTGGCGAGCGGCTGGCGCTTCCAGAGCCGGCCGGAGATGCGCGAATACCTCGACCGGCTCAACCCCGAGAAGCCCGCCAAGTACTCGCGCGCCGTGATGGAGACGCTGGCCATCATTGCCTACCGCCAGCCAGTGACGCGCGGCGACATCGAGGACATCCGTGGCGTGACGGTGGCCAGCCAGATCGTCAAGCAGCTCGAAGATCGCGGCTGGGTCGAGGCCATCGGCTACCGAGAGGCGCCCGGTCGCCCGGCGTTGTGGGCGACGACGCGTCAGTTCCTCGACGATCTGGGGCTGGCCAGCCTGGCGCAGTTGCCCTTGATGATGGGCACGGGTGGCGCAACGATGTTGACCGAAGCGTTGCACGAGCAGGGCTCGTTGCTGGACCCGCAGGCCACGCTCGCGCTGGACGACGCGGCAGTCGCCGCCACAGGCGCGACACTCGACATCAACGATCCAGAGACGGCGCCCCCCGACGTCGCTGACGACGACCCTTCAAGTGGGTCGCCCGCCGAGACCACTTTGCCGCAACCTCCCCTCGAGATCGCGGCCGACGCCGCGCGCACGGAACCGAACGCATGAACGTCAAACCTGAATCGTCGTCACCCGAATCCGGCGACGCCCCGTCCGATGGTGGCGAGACGCCGGCCGCCAAGCCGGTGCGCCGGCCGCGCGCGCCCAAGCTCGCGGCTGCGCCTGACGCGGACGCTGCGCCGGTTGCGCCGTCGGATGACGCGGCTGAGCCGCCCAAGCCGAGGCGGCGTCGTTCGAGCACGGTGGCCGACGCGGGCGCTGGGCCGGCGGCGGGTGGTGTGGCCGTTGCCACGCACACAAGTGCCGAGCCGGTTTCCCCTCCCGCGCTTCTAATCGGCGAGGGTGATGAGCCCAGCTCCGACGGTCGAAGGCCGGCGCAGCCCGATCTGCAGCCTGATCCGCAGCGCCAGGCGCAAGGCGAGGCGAGCGGCGAACCGCGCGTGGGCCCTGATGGCGACGCAGCAGCAGAAGGCCAGGGTGAAGCGCCGAGCGACTCGCAAGGCGACGGCCCGCGCAGCCGCCGCCGCAATCGGCGCGACCGCAAGCGCGGTGAGCGCAACGAGCTGAACGCCGATGGGTCGGCGCGAATCCCGGACGCGGCCGACAACCCGGCCGCGCCGGCCGCCGCTGCGATCGAAGCCGGCGTCGTTTTTGCTCAGGTGCTGTCGGGGGACTTCGACATCCAGCAAGATGCCGCGCCGATCAGCGAAGACGGCGACGATGCAGGCGAGGCGGGTGAAGCGGCAGAAGCAGATGAGGCGGGCGAGACCGCAGAGTCCGCCGAAGCGGGCGGTGTCCCCAAACGCGTGCTGTCGCCCGAGCCCGAGGCGCCCAAGTTGCACAAGGTGCTGGCGCAGGCCGGCATCGGTTCGCGGCGCGACATGGAAGCCCTGATTCAGGGTGGCAGCGTCACCGTCAATGGCGAGCCGGCGCACATCGGCCAGCGCATCTCGTTCGGCGACCAGATCAAGGTCAACGGCAAGCCGGTCAAGCTGCGCATCATGCCGCTGCCGGCGCGGATCATTGCGTATCACAAGCCGGTGGGCGAGATCGTCACCCACGACGACCCGCAGAACCGCCCCACGGTCTTCCGCCGTCTGCCGCGGCTTCAACAGGGCAAGTGGCAGTCGGTCGGCCGGCTCGACATCAACACCGAAGGCCTGCTGCTGTTCACCAACTCCGGCGAGCTGGCCAACCAGCTGATGCACCCGCGCTTCGGCGTGGAGCGCGAATACGCCGTCCGTGTGCTCGGCGTGCTCGAGCCAGAACAGAAGGCGCAGCTCATCGAAGGCGTGATGGTCGAGGGCCAGAAGTGTGGCTTCCGCTCGATCGAAGAGGGCGGCGGCGAAGGCGCCAACCACTGGTACCGCGTCGTCATCACCGAGGGGCGCAACCGTGAAGTGCGCAAGCTGTTCGACGTGGTCGGGCTGACGGTGAGCCGGCTGATCCGCATCCGCTACGGCACCGTCGTGCTGCCGCACGGCCTGAAGCGCGGCGTGTGGGTCGACCTGCAAGACACCGACGTGCGGGCGATCCGGCGCCTGGCCAGCGGCGACCGTGGTCAGCAGCCGTCTCGCGAAGGGCAGCAAGCCGGCGGGCGCGGCAATGATCGCCCAGGCGGCCCGCAGCGCCAGCGCAATGAACGCCAGGGCGGCCAAGGCGGCCAGGGCGGCCAGGGCGGGCGCCAGAACGACCGCAGCCGTGGCAATCAGGCGCCTCAAGAGCGCTTCAATCAAGAGCGCACCAGCGAGCCACGTCAGCACATGGCGCCGCCGAGCGAGGACTCGGGCCGCGACGACAACAACGACGACGCCGACATCGACTTCGACCCACGCACGATCCCGAACCCGCTGGAGCAGACGTTCGACAAGCGCTTCGTGCAGAACCCGCGCAGCCCGGCTGGCGGTCGTGGCTTCGGGCGCGGCGGCGGTGGTTTCGGGGCAGGCGGCAGTGCGCCCACCCCTGGTCCGAAAAAGGGTTCCGGCCCGAGTCAGCCCGACCCGTTGCAGACGTCGATGGGCTTCATCGGCGCAGACGCATACCACCGCAAGAATCGCGGTGGCGGTGGGGGTGGAGGCGGAGGAAATCGTGGCGGCAACCGGGGGGGCGGCGGCAGCTTCGGAGGCGGGGGTGGTGGCGGAGGCGGGGGTGGATTCGGCGGCGGCGGTGGCGGCCGTCGAGGGCGCTGAAGCAGCGTTCCCACCGGCGTGGTCAGACCGGACGCGCAACTGGCGCGGGCTACAATCCAAAGCTTTGCCAAGTGCTTGATTCAGGAGAAAAAAACATGGCCATCGAACGCACGCTTTCGATCATCAAACCCGACGCCGTTGCGAAGAACGTCATCGGCCAAATCTATGCCCGCTTCGAAGGCGCCGGCCTCAAGGTGATTGCGGCCCGCATGGCGCACCTGTCGCGCACCGAGGCCGAGGCTTTCTACGCAGTGCACAAGGCGCGGCCCTTCTTCAAGGACCTCGTGGCGTTCATGATCTCGGGCCCGGTGATGATCCAGGCGCTGGAAGGCGAGAACGCGATCGCCAAGAACCGCGAACTGATGGGCGCGACCGACCCGAAAAAGGCCGACAAGGGAACGATCCGCGCCGACTTTGCCGACAGCATCGACGCCAACGCCGTGCACGGCTCCGACGCGCCTGAGACGGCGGCCGTCGAGGTGGCGTTCTTCTTCCCCGGCATGAACATCTACAGCCGCTGACGCTCAAAGGCGCCGCACAACAGCGCATCGGCAGCGCACGCCCAGCACCATGACGGTCAACCTGCTCGAATTCGACAGCGAGGGGTTGGCCTCGTTCTGCGAGGGGCTGGGCGAGAAGCGCTTTCGCGCGACGCAGCTCTTCCGCTGGATCCACCAGCGCGGCGCGACGGGCTTCGATGAGATGAGCGACCTGGCGAAGTCGCTGCGCGACAAGCTGAGCGGCGTGGCCGAGATCAAGGCGTTGCCGGTGATCAGCGAGCAAGTCGCCTCCGACGGCACGATCAAGTGGCTGTTCGACGTGGGCGGTGGCGACGCGGTGGAAACCGTGTACATCCCCGAGGTCGATCGCGGCACGCTGTGCATCTCGTCGCAGGCTGGTTGCGCGGTCGGGTGCCGGTTTTGCTCGACCGGCCACCAAGGCTTCAGCCGCAATCTGAGCACCGCCGAGATCGTGGCGCAACTCTGGTACGCCGAGCACGAACTGCGCCGCCGCGCGGCACCTGTTGGTGGCGCCGCTGACGGCACGCGCGTCATCAGCAACGTCGTGATGATGGGCATGGGCGAGCCGCTGCAGAACTACGGCGCGCTCGTGCCCGCGCTTCGCGTGATGCTCGACGACCACGCGTACGGCCTGTCCCGTCGGCGCGTGACGGTGTCGACGTCCGGCGTGGTGCCGATGATCGACCGGCTGCGCGACGACTGCCCGGTGGCGCTGGCCGTGTCGCTGCACGCGCCGAACGACGCGCTGCGCAGCGACCTGGTCCCGCTGAATCGCAAGTACCCGATCGATGAGCTACTGCAAGCCTGCACGCGCTACCTGGAGAAGGCGCCACGTGACTTCATCACCTTCGAGTACTGCATGCTCGACGGCGTGAACGACACCGCCGAACATGCACGCGAACTCATCGCGCTGGTTCAACCCGCCGGGCGCGAGGGCGTGTCGTGCAAGCTGAACCTGATTCCGTTCAACCCGTTCCCCGAATCGGGGCTCAAGCGTTCGGCGCCTGACCGCGTGCAGGCGTTTGCGCACCGGCTGCAAGAGGCAGGCATCGTGACGACGGTTCGCAAGACACGCGGCGACGACATTGCGGCGGCGTGCGGTCAACTCGCTGGCGAGGTGCAGGACCGCACGCGGGTCGAGACGCGCAGGGTGCGCGCTCCGATTCGGTCGCAGCCCGCTGCGCCTGCACTGCAAGGGCCGCGCGTGTGAGAGCTCACCGCGTCGCGACTGTGCTGCTCGCAGCCTTGATGGCGGCCTGCGCCGTGCCGCCTCCGCCGAAGCCTGCGCCGGTGCAGGCCAGCGAGTCGCCCGACCGCATCACCGCGTCGGACGAAAGCGAATCGAGCAAGCGTGCGCGCGTGCGACTGGAGCTCGCTGCGGCCTACTTCGGGCGCGGCCAGATGGAGACGGCGCTCGACCAGGTCAAGCTCGCCCTGCTCGCCGAACCCAACCTGGGCCAGGCGCACAACCTGCGCGGCCTGATCTACGCGAGCCTGGGTGACGAGCGTTTGGCCGAAGAGAGCTTTCGGCGCGCGTTGCAGATCAACCCGCGTGACACCGACACGATGCAGAACTTCGGCTGGTACCTGTGCCAGCAAAAGCGCTACCCGGAAGCGAACCAGCAGTTCGACCAGTTGATGGCCGTGCCGCAGTACCGTGACGGCGCGCGCACGCTGCTGACGCAAGGCGTCTGCCATGCTTACGCCGGCAACCTGCCGCAAGCCGAGCGCACGCTGTTGCGATCGCTCGAAATGGACCCCGCCAACCCGGCCACGGCGGTCAACCTGTCGGAGGTGCTGTACCGCAAGGGCGACCTGGAACGTGCGCGCGGGTTCATCCTTCGAGTCAACCAGCAAGCCGACGTGGCCAGCGCGCAGACCTTGTGGTTGGCAGCACGCATCGAGCACCGGCTGGGCAACCAGCAATCGCTCGACGACGTGGGCCGGCAGTTGCGAAACCGCTTCCCGGCGTCCCGAGAGGCGTCGTTGTTCGACAGGGGCCAGTTCAATGAGTGAAGCCAGGCCAGGGACCGTTGGCGCTGCGGGGTCGGCGGGGCGCCTGCTGCGCGAGGCTCGCCTGGCTCAAGGGATGGATGTCGCCGCGCTGGCTGCGGCCATGAAGGTGGCGCCGCACAAGATCGAGTGGCTCGAAGCCGACCGATCCGAGGAACTGCACGACACTACGTACGCGCGCGCGCTCGCGCAAGGCGTGTGCCGCGCGCTGCGTGTCGATGCAGCGCCGGTGCTGGCCTTGCTGCCGCAGGCGCAGGGGCCGGGCCTGGACCAGATCAACCAGGGCCTGAACATGCCGTTCCGGGACCGTTCGTCGAGCGCGTCGCCCCGGGACTGGTCGCTGCTGACCAAGCCGGTGGTGTGGGCGCCGACACTGATCGTGTTGGCCGCCGCGGCGGTCTATCTGGCGCCGGCCGACTGGTCTGGCTGGTCGGCAGGCGTGCAACCGGTAGCGCGAGTCGAGCCCGTCGCGGCCGCGCCGACGCCACCGGTGGCCGCCAGCGCGGCCCCGCCCTCGGTGGTTGAGACCGTGTACTCCGCGCCGCCCCAGCCCGAAGCGGCGAGCGCCTCGGCGCCGCTGGTGGCCACGGTCAGCGGGCTGGTGCAGCTGCGCACCACAGCGCAGTCGTGGGTCGAGGTGCTTGACGCACGGGGTCAGATGCTGTTGTCGCGCGTCATCCAGCCCGGCGAAACCGTCGGCCTGGACGGGTCATTGCCCTTGCGGGTGAAAATCGGAAACTCGGCTGGCACGCAGTTGATGTTCCGCGGCGAGGTCGTGGAGCTCACACCGTTCAGCCGAGAAAACGTGGCCCGCCTCGAACTGAAGTGATTCGCACCATGACCGCACCGCTCGCCAGCCTCGATGACTTCGTGCCGCCCGCGAAGCCGGCCACCCGCCGTTCGCACCAGGCGCAGGTGCGCTGGGGCTCGCGCGTGGTGACCGTCGGCGGCGGTGCGCCGGTACGGGTGCAGGCCATGACCAACACCGACACGGTCGACGCCATCGGCACGGCGATTCAGGTGAAGGAGCTGGCGATCGCCGGCTCCGAGATGGTGCGCATCACCGTCAACACGCCCGAGGCGGCGCAGGCAGTGCCTTTCATCCGCGAGCAGCTCGACCGCATGGGCATCGACGTGCCGCTGATCGGCGACTTTCACTACAACGGCCACCGCCTGCTCACCGACCACCCGGCCTGCGCCGAGGCACTCAGCAAGTACCGCATCAACCCGGGCAACGTCGGCAAGGGCGAGAAGCACGACCGCCAGTTCGCGATGATGGTGGAGGCCGCAGCCAGGTACGACAAGGCGGTGCGCATCGGCGTGAACTGGGGCAGCCTCGACCAGGAACTGCTGACGCAGATGATGGACGACAACGCCAAACTGGCCGAGCCGTTCGAGCCGCAGCAGGTGATGTACCGCGCGATCATCACGTCGGCGGTGCAGTCGGCGCGCAAGGCCGAGCAAATCGGGCTGCGGCCGGAGCAGATCATCCTGTCTTGCAAGATGTCGGGCGTGCAGGACCTGATCAGCGTCTACCGTGCGCTCGCACTGCGCTGCGACTACGCGCTCCACCTCGGGCTGACCGAAGCCGGCATGGGCACCAAGGGCACGGTGGCGTCGAGCACGGCGCTGGCGGTGCTGCTGCAAGTGGGCATCGGCGACACGATCCGCGTGAGCCTCACGCCGCAGCCCGGCGAGGCGCGCACGCAAGAGGTGGTGGTCGCGCTGGAGATTTTGCAGTCGCTCGGCCTGCGCGCCTTCAACCCGAGCGTGACGGCCTGCCCGGGCTGCGGCCGCACCACCAGCACCACGTTCCAAGAGCTGGCCAAGCAGATCGACGACTACCTGCGCGCGCAGATGCCCGTCTGGAAGGCGCGCTACCCCGGCGTCGAGACGATGAAGGTTGCGGTGATGGGCTGCATCGTCAACGGCCCGGGCGAAAGCAAACATGCCGACATCGGCATCAGCCTGCCAGGCACCGGCGAGGCGCCGGCCGCGCCGGTGTTCATCGACGGCGAGAAAGCGCTGACCCTGCGTGGCGACAACATCGCCGCCGAGTTTCATGCGCTGGTGGAGCGCTACATCCACAGGCGCTTCGGCGCGGCCACCACCGCACATCCGACCGAAACCGTCTGAGACCAGCGCGCGCTTTGCGCTGAGTCCCGTGTGCGAACGGCGCTGCCTGCCCAGGCGCGGCGATGTGGCTTGACCCGACCCGATGCTTCCATGACCGAACCGAAGAAAACCGTGCGCCCCGAGCCGCTGCAGGCCGTCAAGGGCATGAACGACATACTGCCGCCCGAGTCGGCGCGGTGGGAGTGGTTCGAAGCCAAGGTGCGTGCGTTGATGGCGCGCTACGCGTACGCCAACCTGCGCACACCCATCGTCGAGCCCACGGCGCTGTTCGTGCGTGGCATCGGCGAGGTGACCGACATCGTCGAGAAGGAGATGTACTCCTTCGAAGACTCGATGAACGGCGACCGGCTCACCCTGCGGCCCGAGCACACCGCCGGCATCGTGCGCGCGATGATCGAACACAACGCGCTGTACAACGGCCCGCTGCGCATCTGGACGAACGGTGCGGTGTTCCGCCACGAGCGGCCGCAAAAGGGCCGCTACCGCCAGTTCCACCAGATCGACGTCGAGGCGCTGGGCTTTGCCGGGCCGGACGTGGACGCCGAGCAGATTTTGATGTGCCGCGCCCTCTGGCGCGACCTTGGCCTGAGTGATGACGACGTGCGCCTGGAACTCAACAGCCTGGGCCAGCCGGCCGAGCGCCAGGCGCACCGCGCGGCGCTGATCGCGCACTTCGAGGCGCATGCCCACGTGCTCGACGACGACGCGCGCCGCCGCCTGCTCACCAACCCGCTGCGCATCCTCGACAACAAGAACCCGGCCATGCAGCCGGTCGTCGAGGCTGCGCCGCAGCTGATGGACTTCCTCGGCGAAGCCTCGCTTGCGCATCTGGCCGCGGTGCGTGCCGCGTTGGATGCGGCCGGCCTGGCCTACCGCATCAACCCGCGGCTGGTGCGCGGCATGGACTACTACAACCTGACCGTCTTCGAGTGGGTGACGGACAAGCTCGGCTCGCAAGGCACGGTCTGCGGCGGGGGGCGCTACGACGGCCTGTTCGAGCAGCTCGGCGGCAAGCCGACGCCGGCGATCGGCTGGGGCATGGGTGTGGAGCGCATGCTGCTGTTGCTCGAAGCGGTCGGCGTGGCTGCCGCGACGGCGTCACCCGACGTCTACGCCATCGTGCCGGCGGCCAGCGCCATGCCCACGGCGATGGCCACTTGCGAGGCGCTGCGCAGCGCCGGCCTCAAGGTACAGATGCACGCCGCCGGCGCCGACGCCTGGGGCAGCATGAAGTCGCAGTTCAAACGCGCCGACGCGAGCGGTGCGCGCTTTGCGCTGATCTTCGGCGCTGACGAACTCGCGCGCGGTGCCGTGGCCTGCAAGTCCCTGCGCGATGCTGCTGCGCCGCAGCGCGAACTGGTTCTGGACCAGCCCGCCACCTGGGCGGCCGACTTGCTCATCGCATAATCCCGGATTCACTCGATCTTCTCAGCATGGCCACCCATCTCGACCTCGAAGAACAAGAACAGCTCGACCGGCTCAAGGGCTTCTGGAGGCAGTACGGCAACCTGATCACCTGGACGCTGATCGCGGTGCTCGGTGCGTTTGCCGCCTGGAACGGCTGGAACTGGTGGCAGCGCGAGCAGTCGGGCAGGGCCAGCGCGATGTACGACGAACTCGAGAAAGCCGCGCAGGCCGGCGACGCCGCCAAGGCGGCCGGCGTGTTTGCCGACATGAAGGAGCGCTTTCCGCGCACCACCTTCACGCAGCAAGGCGCCTTGCTCGCCGCCAAGACGCAGTTCGACAAGGGCCAGCTCGACGCCGCCGCCACCACGCTCACCTGGGCCGCCGACAACGCCGCCGAGGCGGAGTACAAAACGGCCGCCCGCCTGCGCCTGGCCGGCTTGCTGCTCGACCAGAAGAAGTACGACGACGCGCTGAAGGCGCTCGACGGCGCGACCGCCAAGGAGTTCGAGGCGCTCGTGGCCGACCGCCGCGGCGACGTGCTGCTGGCGCAAGGCAAGACCGATGACGCCAAGGCCGCCTTCAACAAGGCATGGCAGGCGATGGACCCGACGGTCGACTACCGGCGGCTGATCGAAGCCAAGCTGACCGCGTTGGGCGCTGCGCCCGAGGCCGCCAAGGCGCCCGCCGCCGGCAGCGCCAAATGAGTCGAATCGCAGGCCGGGGCGCGCTGCTGGCCGCGCTTTTGGGCGTGTCGCTGGGGGCATCCGCACTGCTCGCCGGCTGCAGCCTCGGCCCCGACAAACCGACGCCGAAGCCGCTCGTCGAGTTCACCCCGCAGATCGCCGGCAAGGTGGTCTGGCAGCAGCGCGTGGACGGCGTGGACTTCCCGCTCGCGGTCGCGGTGAAAGACGGCGTCTTCACGCTCGCCGCCAACGACGGCACGGTGGTGGCGCTGCAGGCCGACACCGGCCGCGAGGTCTGGCGCGCGTCGGTGGGCAGCAAGCTCAGTGCCGGCGTGGGCAGTGACGGCCGGGTGGCGGCGGTCGTCACGCGCAACGGCGAATTGGTGGCGCTGCAAGCCGGCCGCGAGCTGTGGCGCAAGCCGATGGCCTCGCGCGTGACCACCGCACCGCTGGTGGCCGGCGAGCGCGTCTTCGTGCTCGGTGTGGACCGCAGCGTGAACGCCTTCGACGCGCTCGACGGCCGCAAGCTGTGGACGCTGCAACGCCCCGGTGACCCGCTGACCTTGTCGCAATCGGGCGTGATCGCGGCGTTCAAGGACACGCTGGTGGTCGGGCAGGGTCCTCGCATGGCTGGCGTCGACCCGCTGCGCGGCACCGTCCGCTGGGAGGTGCCGGTGGCCACGCCGCGCGGCACGAACGAGGTCGAGCGGCTGGCCGACCTCGTCGGCCCGCCGACCCGGTTCGGCAACGTGATCTGCGCGCGCGCCTTCCAGTCGGCCGTCGGCTGCGTCAACGCTGAGCGCGGCACGCTGGTGTGGACCAAAAACACCGGCGGCACCGATGCCGTGGTGGTCGATGACGGCTACCTGTTCGGCGCCGACGCCACCGACCGGCTGACCGCTTGGCGTACCGCGACGGGCGAGGTTGCGTGGACGACCGACAGCCTGCTCTACCGCGGCCTGAGCGCGCCGCTGTCGGCCGGCAAGACGCTGGTGGTGGGCGACGCGGGCGGGCTGGTTCACTGGTTCTCGCGCGAGAAGGGCGAGCCGCTGCTGCGCCTGCCCACCGACGGCAGCGCGGTGGCCGCCGCGCCGGTCGCGTCGGACCTGACGATGCTCGTCGTCACCCGCCGCGGCGGCGTGTTTGCGTTCCGTCCCGAGTGACGACGGCCGTGAAAGCGGGGCACTGCGCCAGCACCACCCGCGGGCCCGCGGCGCGATGAAACCCGTCATCGCCGTGGTCGGCCGCCCCAACGTCGGCAAGTCAACGTTGTTCAACCGCATGACCAAGAGCCGCGACGCGATCGTGGCCGACTTTGCCGGCCTCACCCGCGACCGCCACTACGGCGACGGCCGCAGCGGCGAGCACAGCTTCATCGTCGTGGACACCGGCGGCTTCGAGCCCGACAGCACGACCGGCATCGTCAAAGAGATGGCCAAACAGACCCGTCAGGCGGTGGCCGAGGCCGATGCGGTGATCTTCGTCGTCGATGTGCGAGCTGGCGTGGCCGGGCAGGACCACGACATCGCCCGCTACCTGCGCGCCACCGGCAAGAAGGTGGTGCTGGCGGCGAACAAGGCCGAGGGCATGTCGGAGTCGCCGCTGCTGGCCGAATTCTTCGAGCTGGGGCTGGGCGCGCCGCACCCGGTCTCGGCCGCGCACGGCGAGGGCGTGCGCAGCCTCACCGACGCGGCGCTGGCCGATTTCCATTTCGACGAAGACGAAGAAGCCGAGCCGGAAGAGGGCGCGCCCATCCGCCTGGCGGTCGCCGGCCGGCCCAACGTCGGCAAGTCCACGCTGATCAACACCTGGCTCGGCGAAGAGCGCCTGGTCGCGTTCGATCAGCCGGGCACGACGCGCGACGCGATCACCGTGCCCTTCGAGCGCAACGGCCAGAAGTTCGAGCTGATCGACACGGCCGGGCTGCGCCGCAAGGGCAAGGTTTTCGAGGCGATCGAGAAGTTCTCGGTCGTCAAGACGCTGCAGGCAATCGCCGACGCGAACGTGGTGCTGCTGCTGCTCGACGCCACCCAGGGCGTGACCGACCAGGACGCGCACATCGCGGGCTACATCCTGGAGAGCGGCCGCGCCGTCGTGCTGGCGGTGAACAAGTGGGACGCGGTGGACGAGTACCAGAAGCAGACGCTGGCGCGCTCGATCGAGATGCGCCTGGCCTTCCTGAAGTTCGCGCCGGTGCTGCACATCTCGGCGATCAAACGCCAGGGCCTCGGGCCGGTGTGGAAGTCGATCGCCGATGCGCACGCGTCGGCCACGCGCAAGATGTCCACGCCAGTGCTGACGCGGCTGTTGCAAGACGCCGTCGAACACCAGACGCCCAAACGCGCCGGCGCCTTCCGCCCCAAGCTGCGTTATGCGCACCAGGGCGGCATGAATCCGCCGATCATCGTGATCCACGGCAACTCGCTGGAGCACGTCACCGATGTCTACAAGCGCTTTCTGGAGGGCCGCTTTCGCGAGCACTTCAAGCTGACCGGCACGCCGCTGCGCATCGAGATGCGATCGTCGCGCAACCCGTTCGACGACAAGGGGCGCTGATTTGCCGCCACCAAAGCGCATCAAAACGCACCAGTGCGGGGCGTCAGGTCATGTCGCCCGGACCGTGGTCCGGCGGGGTATCCGGGGCTTTGGGGCCAATCGGCTGCGCCGCTCGACGCTGTGTTAATGTCCCCGACTTCTGAACTTTCATCACGGAGAATATCGTGAGCAACAAAGGGCAACTCCTACAAGACCCGTTCTTGAACCTGCTGCGCAAAGAGCATGTTCCCGTCTCGATCTACCTGGTCAACGGCATCAAGCTGCAGGGGCACATCGAGTCGTTCGACCAGTACGTCGTGTTGCTGCGCAACACCGTGACGCAGATGGTCTACAAGCACGCCATCTCCACTGTCGTGCCAGGGCGCGCAGTCAACTTCCAGGCTGCCGAAGCCCCGCCCCAGCCTTGATGCCCGCGGCCATGGCCTGCCTACTCTGCGCAGTGCGGCTTGCACCTTGAGCGCACTTTGAGTTCAGCCGATTCGACATTCTCCGCAGCGGCGGACAACCCCGCGCGCGCCATTCTGGTCGGGGTGGATTTTGGTCGTGCGCGTTCGTTCGACGGCACGCTCGACGAACTGGCGCTGCTGGCCGAGTCGGCCGGCGACGTGGCGGTGGCGCGGCTCGTCGCGCGGCGCAAGGCGCCCGACCCGGCGCTGTTCGTCGGCTCGGGCAAGGCCGACGAGATCAAGGCCCTGGTGCTGGCGCACGACGCCGAGGCCGTGCTGTTCGACCAGGCGCTGTCGCCGGCGCAGCAACGCAACCTCGAGCGCCACCTCGGCGTGGCGGTGGCCGATCGCACGATGCTCATTCTCGAGATCTTCGGCGAGCGCGCCCAAAGCCACGAGGGCAAGCTGCAGGTCGAGCTGGCGCGGCTGCAGTATTTGTCGACCCGGCTCGTGCGGCGCTGGAGCCACCTGGAGCGGCAGCGTGGTGGCATCGGCACGCGCGGCGGCCCGGGTGAGGCGCAGTTGGAGCTCGACAAACGCATCATCGGCGAGCGAATCAAAGGCGTGAAGCAGCGCCTGGACCGCGTCAAGCGCCAACGCAGCACGCAGCGGCGCTCACGCGAGCGCAACCAGACTTTTCGCGTTTCGCTGGTCGGCTACACCAACGCTGGCAAGTCCACCCTGTTCAATGCCATGGTCAACGCGCGTGCCTACGCCGCAGACCAGTTGTTCGCCACGCTCGACACGACGACGCGCCAGTTGTTTTTGGAAGACGCGGGCCGTTCGGTGTCGCTCTCCGACACGGTCGGCTTCATCCGCGACCTGCCGCACAAGCTGGTCGAGGCCTTCGAAGCCACGCTGAAGGAAGCCGCCGACGCCGACCTGCTGCTGCACGTCGTCGATTGCGCCAGCCCTGTGCTTTCCGAGCAGATGGCTGAAGTGCAGCGCGTGCTGGCCGAAATCGGCGCACAGGACGTGCCGCAGGTGCTGGTCTTCAACAAGCTCGACCGGCTCGACGCGGCGCAGGTGCCGCGCACCCTGCACGATGAGTTCGAGATCGACGCCGGCCTGCGCGTGCCGCGGGTTTTCGTCAGCGCGCAGGTCGGGACGGGGCTGGACGTTTTGCGAACCCTGGTGTCCGCACAGCTCGCGGCGGCAGACCTGAGCACCTTGAAGCCCCGCGATGCAGCCTCACCTCACGTTGCCGCATCGGAGCATCCGGCAGCCGGCGCCGACCCCGAACTGCACGACCCTCAGCCAATGTCCACCCTCCTTTCAGTCACCACCCCATGAGCCCACAGAGCATTGCAAATCCTGACGGCAGCGCACGAGCGGGGGCCTGGCGCTCCGTTTGGCTGGCCACGCGCGACCTGCTCACCGGCCTCGCGACGATCGCGTGGAGCCGGCTGACCGGGCGGCATCTGGCCACTGGCGGGCGTGGCGACGGCCCTCCCGACCTCGACGAACTCTGGCGCGACCTGAACAAGAAGCTCGGCGGCCTGTTCGGCGGCAAGGGTGGCGCGCCACGCAACAACAACAGCAACGGTTCGGGCGGTGATGGTGGGGGTGGCGGTGGCGGCGGGCCGAGCTTCCAGCCCGACATGAAGAGTGCCGGCATCGGCGCGTTGCTGATCGGCGGCGTCGTGGCCCTCATCTGGCTGGGCAGCGGCTTTTTCATCGTGCAAGAAGGCGAGCAGGCCGTCGTCACTTCGTTCGGCAAGTTCGCCCGCACCGAAGACGCCGGCTTCAAATGGCGCCTGCCGTACCCGTTCCAGGCGCACGAGACGGTGCGCGTGACGCAGTTGCGCTCGCGCGAGGTCGGCAAGAACGTCGTCAGCCAGGCCACAGGCCTGCGCGACTCGTCGATGCTGACCCAGGACGAGAACATCGTCGACATCCGCTTCACGGTGCAGTACCGGCTCAAGGACGCGCGTGCGTTTCTGTTCGAGAACCGCGACCCGGAAGAGGCGGTGTCGCTCGCGGCCGAGTCGGCGGTGCGCGAGATTGTCGGCAAGAGCAACATCGACTCGGTGCTGTACGAGCAGCGCGACGCGATCGCTGCCGAGTTGGTCAAGTCGATCCAGGTGCAACTCGACCGGCTCCAGGCGGGCATCGTGGTCGTCAACGTCAACGTGCAGAGCGTGCAGCCGCCCGAGCAGGTGCTGGCCTCGTTCGAGGACACCCTCAAGGCAGGCCAGGACGGCGACCGCCTCAAGAAGGAAGGACTGGCGTATGCCAGCGACGTGATCCCCAAGGCGCAGGGCTCGGCGGCGCGCTTGCGCGAGGAAGCCGAGGGCTACAAGTCCCGCGTGATCGCGCAGGCCGAGGGCGATGCGCAGCGCTTCAAGCAGGTGCTGGCCGAGTACCAGAAGGCCCCCACCGTCACGCGCGACCGACTCTACATCGAGACGATGCAGCAGGTCTACTCCAACGTCAGCAAGGTCATGATCGAGAACCGCAGCAACTCCAACCTGCTGTACCTGCCGCTGGACAAGCTGATGCAGCAAGCCACCACCAGCGTGCCGCCTTCGGCTGTGCCGCTTTCCCCCGCTGCAGTCGAGCCCGCCACATCGACCGGTACGGTCGACGTGCGCTCGCGCGACGGCCAGCGCGGCCGCGACCGCGACGGCCGTTGAGTCGAAGGAGCACACAACATGAACCGAATTGGTCTGATCGTTGCCGGCGCACTGCTGGCGCTGATGGTGCTGGCTTCGACCCTGTTCGTGGTCGATCAACGCCAGGTGGGCGTGATCTACGCGCTGGGTGAAATCAAGGAGGTCGTGCAGGAGCCCGGCCTGAACTGGAAGCTGCCGCCGCCGTTCCAGAACGTCGTGTTCCTCGACCGCCGCATCCAGACGCTGGACAGCCCCGAAACGCGGCCGATTTTTACTGCCGAGAAGAAGAGCCTGGTGATTGACTGGCTGGTGAAGTGGCGCGTGGCCGAGCCGCGCCAGTTCATCCGCAACAACGGCGTGGACATGCGCAACCTCGAGTCGCGCCTCTCGCCGGTGGTGCACGCAGCGTTCAACGAAGAGGTGACCAAGCGCACGGTGGGCGGCGTGCTGTCGACCGAGCGCGACAAGGTGGTGCAAGACGTGCGCAACCGCCTAACCGACGACGCCAAGGCCTTCGGTATCGAGATCCTCGACGTTCGCATCAAGCGCGTCGACTTCGTCGCCAACATCACCGAGTCGATCTACAGCCGCATGAAGTCCGAACGGCTGCAGGTGGCGAACCAGTTGCGCTCCACCGGCACGGCCGAGGGCGAGAAGATCCGCGCCGACGCCGACCGGCAGCGCGAGGTGATCGTCGCCGAGGCCTATCGCGACGCCCAGAAGGTCAAGGGCGACGGCGACGCCAAGGCCTCTGCGCTGTTTGCCGATGCCTTTGGCCGCGACCCGCAGTTCGCCCAGTTCTACCGCAGCCTCGAGGCCTACCGCGCGAGCTTTCGCAACCGCTCCGACGTGATGGTGGTGGACCCGAGCAGCGAGTTCTTCAAGGCGTTGCGCGGCAGCGGCGCCACGCCTGCGCCCGCTGCGCGGAATTAGCCGTTGGTTGCTGCGGGCTTGTGGGAGGCGCTGCTCGGCGCCTTCGCGTTGATGCTGGTCATCGAAGGCCTGCTGCCCTTCTTCAGCCCGACGGCATGGCGCAGCGTCTTCGAGCGCGCGACGAAGATGAGCGACGGGCAAATCCGCTTCCTGGGTCTGTCCAGCATGGTGGGCGGGGTGGTCATGCTGTTCGTCTTCTGGCCCTGAGCCTGGGCGTGATTGCAGTGCCGAGGGCGCCACCACCCCACCGGTACAATTTCGGTTTTTGGTCCCCCGGCGGTTCCCCATGACCTCTGCTTGGCTGTTGCCCGAGCACATTGCCGATGTGCTGCCGTCCCAGGCCCGGCACATTGAAGAACTCCGCCGCGGGCTGCTCGATGTGGCGCGTGGCTACGGCTGCGAATTGGTGATGCCGCCGCTGCTGGAGCACATCGAGTCGTTGTTGTCCGGCACCGGACACGAACTCGACCTGCGCACTTTCAAGCTCGTCGACCAGCTCAGCGGGCGCACGCTGGGTGTGCGCGCCGACAGCACGCCACAGGTGGCGCGCATCGACGCGCACCTGCTCAACCGCGTTGGCGTGACACGGCTTTGCTACTGCGGGCCGGTGCTGCACACGCGCCCGTCGGGTGTGCGTGCGACACGCGAGCCACTGCAGTTCGGCGCCGAAATCTTCGGCCACGCCGGCCTGGAGGCCGACCTCGAGGTGCAGGACCTCGCGCTCGACTGCCTGTACAAGGTGGGCTTGCTCGACATCACGCTGGACCTGGGGGATGCGCGCATCGTGCGTGGCGTTCTCGCAGGTGCAGCGCTGTCGAACGAGCTTGTCGCGGAAATCTACACTGCGCTGGCGGCGAAAGACGCATCGGCGGTGCAGAACTTGTCGCGCGGCTTGGCCGCCGATACACAGCGCGGCTTGCTGGCGCTGCTGTCGTTGTACGGTGGCCGCGAAGTGCTGGCTGCTGCACAGCGCGAGTTGCCCGCCCACCCGCTGATCAGCGCTGCGCTCAACGACCTCAAGTGGCTGGCGGATCACGCGCAGCAGGCGCACCCGGAGGTGCGTATCTCCTTCGATCTGGCCGACCTGAGCGGCTATGCCTACTACAGCGGCGCGCGATTTGCGGTGTTCGCCGCCGGGTCCAGCGATGCGGTGGCGCGCGGCGGCCGCTACGACGAGGTCGGCGCGGTGTTCGGCCGCAAGCGGCCGGCGGTCGGCTTCAGCCTGGTGGACCTGAAGGAGCTGGCGCTGCTGGTGCCAGGGACGGGTCAGCGCGCAGCGATCCGCGCACCGTGGGCCGAAGACGCCACGCTGCGTGCCGCGGTGCGGCAGTTGCGCAGCCAGGGCGAGACAGTGGTCTGTATTCTGCCGGGCCACGAAGACGAAGGCCAAGAGTTCGCCTGCGACCGCGAACTCGCGGTATCGAACGGACAATGGACCATCTGCGCCCTCTGATGAATGGATGGCGCCCCGATGACGACGACAACGACAAGACAACCGTGCAGGACATAAGCGGATGAACTCGAAAACAGCCGGCCACAACGTGGTCGTCGTCGGCACGCAGTGGGGCGACGAAGGCAAAGGCAAGGTGGTCGACTGGCTGACCGACCACGCGCAAGCGGTGGTGCGCTTCCAGGGCGGCCACAACGCCGGCCACACGCTCGTCATCAAGGGGGTGAAGACAGCGCTGCAGTTGATCCCGTCGGGCATCATGCGCGACGGCGTGGCCTGCTACATCGGCAACGGCGTGGTGGTCGATCCGACGCACCTGCTGGCCGAGATCGAGCGGTTGGAGGCGATCGGCGTGGACGTGCGATCGCGCCTGTTCATCAGCGAGTCGTGCCCGTTGATCCTTCCCTTCCATGTGGAAGTCGACAAGGCGCGCGAGGCGCTGCGCGAGACGAGCGGCGCCGGCAGAATAGGCACCACCGGCAAAGGCATCGGCCCGGCCTACGAAGACAAGGTCGCGCGCCGCGCGCTGCGCGTGCAAGACCTAAAGCACCCAGAGCGCTTCGCTGCCAAGCTGCGCGACTTGCTCGCGCTGCACAACTTTGCGCTGGCGGGCTACCTGAAGTCGAAGGCACTCGCATTCGAGCCGATCTTCGAGCACGCGATGTGCGTGGCCGAAGCGCTCAAGCCGATGATGGCCGACGTGGGCTACACGCTGCACAACGCACACCGCAACGGCGCGAACATCCTGTTCGAAGGCGCGCAGGGCACGCTGCTCGACATAGACCACGGCACCTATCCCTACGTCACGTCGAGCAACTGTGTGGCGGGCAACGCCGCCGCCGGCGCAGGCGTCGGGCCGAACCTGCTGCACTACGTCCTGGGCATCACCAAGGCCTACACCACGCGCGTGGGCGGGGGGCCGTTCCCGACCGAGCTGCCGATGGACGAGCCCGGCACGGTGGGCCACCACCTGTCCACCGTTGGGCAAGAGCGAGGCACCGTCACCGGCCGCCCGCGCCGCTGCGGTTGGCTCGACGCGGCGCTGCTGAAGCGCTCGATGATCATCAACGGCATCTCCGGCCTGTGCATCACCAAGCTCGACGTGCTCGATGGCCTGCCGCAGATCGAGGTCTGCGTCGGCTATGAACTCCACGGCCGGCGTATCGACATCCTGCCGCTGGATGCCGACGACATCGTCGCTTGCAAGCCCGTCTATGAAACCTTTGCCGGTTGGACGCAAAGCACCTTCGGCATCACCGACTGGAACGCATTGCCACTGAACGCGCGGCGCTATCTGGAGCGTGTGCAGGAGTTCATCGGCGCGCCGATCGACATGGTGTCCACCGGCCCGGATCGCGCCCACACCATCTTGCTGCGCCACCCGTACACCGCTTGATGCCTGATTGACCAACCCCGACCCGCCTGGAGCCCGCATGCTGACCGACGACGGAAAACACCTCTACGTCTCCTGGGACGAGTACCACATGCTCACAGAGCGACTCGCGCTGAAGGTGCATGCCTCCGGCTGGGAGTTCGACCAGATCCTGTGCCTCGCACGTGGCGGCATGCGGCCCGGCGACGTGCTGTCGCGCGTCTTCGACAAGCCGCTGGCGATCATGTCCACCAGCTCGTACCGCGCCGAGGCTGGCACCATCCAGGGCCGGCTCGACATGGCCAAGTACATCACGCTGCCCAAGGGCGAACTGGCCGGACGCGTGCTGCTGATCGACGACCTGGCCGACTCGGGCGTGACGCTGCGCGCCGTGGTCGACCGGCTGCGCGGCATGCCGTCGATCAGCGAACTGCGTTCGGCAGTCATCTGGACGAAGGGCGTGTCGAGCTACACGCCCGACTACTTCGTCGAATTGCTGCCCACCAGCCCGTGGATCCACCAGCCGTTCGAGGAGTACGACGAACTGAGGCCCGAAGGGCTTGCGAAGAAGTTCGTCATCTGAGCTGCCGAGCGGCCGCTCTTGCTTGGCAACTGTGTTGATCGAAAGATCGGCCCACCGATCGGCCCACCGATCGGCCAACAAAAAAGGCCGGCACTTTCGTGCTGGCCTCGTCTTGTTAGCAGGTCACTGCTCGCCATTCATTCACCCATTTCTGGTGCCCAGGAAGGGACTCGAACCCCCACGGAGTTACCCGCTAGTACCTGAAACTAGTGCGTCTACCAATTCCGCCACCTGGGCATTTCAGGAAGTCTTGGACTATATCATCAAAGCAACACTTTTGAAGAACTCAACCCCCGTCGGCGCCGAGCTGATGAGCGAAGTGGAGGGCACGGTGCAAGGGCATCGCGACGGTCACGGTTTCGTCGTTCGCGACGACCGTCAAGCCGACCTCTACCTGTCGCAACAGGAAATGCGCGCGGTGCTGCACCACGACCGCGTGAAAGCGCGCGTGATCCGCTACGACCGCAAGGGCCGCCCTGAAGGGCGCGTGCTCGAAATCCTGGCGCGCAAGAAGTCGCCCATCATCGGCCGGCTGCTGCACGAGAGCGGCGTGTGGCTGGTGGCGCCCGAAGACAAGCGCTACGGCCAGGACATCCTGATCCCGAAGAACGCGACTGCGAATGCGGCGGCCGGGCAGGTGGTGGCGATCGAGCTCACCGAGCCACCGTCGATGTACTCACAGCCGGTCGGCCGTGTGACCGAGGTGCTGGGCGAGATCGACGACCCCGGCATGGAGATCGAGATCGCGGTGCGCAAGTACGAAGTGCCGCACCGCTTCACGCCAGCCACGCTGGCGCAGGCGGCGAGCCTGCCCGACAAGATTCGTCCGGCCGACCGCAAGCAGCGCATCGACCTGACCGACGTGCCGCTGGTGACGATCGACGGCGAAGACGCGCGCGACTTCGACGACGCGGTGTACTGCGAGCCGGCGGTTGTCGGCAAGACCACCGGCCGCTCTAAAGTCTCGAAAGGCTCGAAAGGTGCGAAGGAAGATGAGCACAACGGCTGGCGCTTGATCGTGGCCATTGCCGACGTGAGCCACTACGTCAAGCCCGGCGAGCCGATCGACGCCGATGCCTACGAGCGTGCCACGTCGGTGTACTTTCCGCGCCGCGTGATCCCGATGCTGCCGGAGAAACTCTCCAACGGCCTGTGCTCGCTGAACCCGAACGAGGACCGGTTGGCGATGGTGTGCGACATGCTCGTCACCGCCACCGGCGAGGTGCATGCCTACCAGTTCTACCCCGCGGTGATCTGCTCGCACGCGCGGCTGACCTACACCGAGGTCGCGGCGGTACTCGCCAACACGCGCGGGCCCGAGGCCGCGCGCCGCAAGGAGCTGGTACCGCACCTGCTGCACCTGCACGAGGTCTACCGTGCGCTGCTGAAAGAGCGCCACGTGCGCGGTGCGGTCGACTTCGAATCGACCGAGACGCAGATCGTCTGCGACGAGAACGGCCGCATCGAAAAGATCGTGCCCCGCACCCGCACCGAGGCGCACAAGCTGATCGAAGAGGCGATGCTCGCGGCCAACGTCTGCGCGGCCGACTTCATTCAGCTCAGCAAACACCCGGCGCTGTTCCGCGTTCACGAGGGCCCCACGCCCGAGAAGCGCACGCTGCTGCAGAACTACCTGAAGGGCCTGGGCCTGGGCTTGTCGGTCAGCGACGACCCGAAGCCCGCCGAGTACCAGCAGATCGCCGCGGCCACGAAGGACCGGCCTGACGCGCAGCAGATCCACACGATGCTGCTGCGTTCGATGCAGCAGGCCATCTACACCGGCACCAACTCGGGCCACTTCGGCCTGGCGTACGAGGCCTACGCGCACTTCACCAGCCCGATCCGGCGTTACCCCGACCTGCTGGTGCACCGCGTCATCAAGGCGCTGCTGCACGGCAAGCGCTATCACCTGAGCACGGGCGGCGTCGAGGCCGCGCCGGTGGTGCGCAAGGGCGCCAAGGTGGTCCGTGCCAGTGGTGCCACCGCCGAAGGCGAACAGTGGGAAGCGGCCGGCGTTCACTGCAGCACCAACGAACGCCGTGCCGACGAAGCCTCGCGCGACGTCGAAGCCTGGCTCAAGTGCCGCTACATGCGCGAGCACCTGGGCGAGGAGTACGGCGGCACCGTCACCGCGGTCACTAGCTTCGGGCTGTTCGTCACGCTGGACGGTTTGTACGTCGAAGGGCTGGTGCACATCACCGAACTCGGCGGCGAGTACTACCGCTTCGACGAAGTGCGGCAAGAGTTGCGCGGCGAGCGCAGCGGCGTGCGCTACATCGTCGGCTCGCGCGTGCGTGTGCAGGTCAGCCGGGTTGATCTCGACGGCCGCAAGATCGACTTCCGCATGGTCCGCGAGGGCGAGGAAGAAGCGCTCGCGCTGCGCGCCAAGCGCGACAAGCTGGCCGCGCACGCTGGCAACGAACTCGCGGCCATCAAGGAAGCGGACCGTGCGGTGAAGGCGGCCACGAAGGGCAAGAGCAAGGGCCAGGGCCAGGGCCAGGGCCAGGGCCAGGGCAAGATCGCCGCCGGCAAGGGCGCGCGCCCGCCTCGCGCGGCCAAGGCGACTGCGCGCAAGTCAGCCGGTGGCGGCGGGCGAGCGAGCGGCAAACCATCGAGCCGGCGGTGATGCGGCGGCGACCCACCGCCTCGATTCAGACAGTGCGCGACAAAGAGTCGACGCCGACCATGGCATCGACCGCAGCGTTCGAGCGCAGCAACAGAGGGAGAACGAACCCATGACGATTCGATTTGACGGCCGCGTGGCCGTGGTGACTGGCGCCGGGGGCGGCCTGGGGCGCGAGCATGCGCTGGCGCTGGCCGCACGCGGCGCCAAGGTGGTGGTGAACGACCTCGGCGCAGCGGTCGATGGCAGCGGCGGCGCCACGGCGGCAGCGCTGGCCGTGGTCGAGCAGATTCGTGCGGCCGGCGGCGAGGCGATCGCCAGCGGCGCGTCGGTCACCGACGCAGCGGCCGTGCAGGCGATGGTCGACGAGACCCTCAAGACCTGGGGCCGCATCGACATCCTCGTCAACAACGCCGGCATCCTGCGCGACAAGAGTTTTGCCAAGATGGACCTGGCCGACTTCCGCCTCGTCGTCGAAGTCCACCTGATGGGCGCGGTCCACTGCTGCAAGGCGGTTTGGGACGTGATGCGCGCGCAGAACTACGGCCGCATCGTGATGACGACCTCGTCGTCGGGCCTGTACGGCAACTTCGGCCAGGCCAACTACGGTGCCGCCAAGATGGCGCTGGTCGGGCTGATGCAGACCCTGTCGCTCGAAGGCGCTAAGAACAACATCCGCGTCAATTGCCTCGCGCCCACCGCTGCCACGCGCATGACCGAGTCATTGATGCCCGAGGCGGTGCTCGCGCTGCTGCGGCCCGAGGCCGTGACGCCGGGTTTGCTGGCGCTGGTGGCAGACGACGCGCCGACGCGTGCGATCCTGTGTGCTGGCGCGGGCGCGTTCGAGCGCGCCCACATCACGCTCACCGAGGGGGTGTTCGTCGGCTTGCCAGACGATGCGGCTGAGCAGGTGGTTCACGGCTGGGACGCCATTTCCGACCGCGCCGGCGAGACGGTGCCCGACAGCGGTGTGGCCCAGGGCTCGCTCGAAACCGCCAAGGCACTGCGCGCCCGCGCGTAAGCTCGGCGCCCGGGCGACGCTTGAGCCGCAAGATCAACCCGCGCGCAGGGCGGCGGCAGGCTCAGCCCCACGCACTGCGGCCGCGGTGCATCTGCTCGATCAGGTCGGAAGCGCGCAGCGGTGATTGCATGGCGGCATCGGCCGCCGCGCCATGCATGAAGGCGGCCACCTGCGCCACGCGCAAGGCGATCGAGGCGGGCGACGCCACCGGTCCACCTGCGGCAACCTGCGGCGCTCCCGCAGCCTGCGCCCACATACCGCCCAACCACCCCGCCAGTACGTCGCCCGTGCCGGCGCCGGCCAGGCTGGCGTTGCCGGTCGGGTTGATGGTCGGCGTGCTGTCTCGTGTGCCGCCTTGTGCGTCGTCCAGCGCAGCGACCACGGTGCCCGAGCCCTTCAGAAGCACCACACACCTGAAGCGCTGGGCCAGCTGGGCGGCGGCGGCCAGCCGGTCCGCCTGCACTTCGGCCGTGGTCTGACCGAGCAGCCGGGCCGCTTCGAGCGGGTGCGGCGTCAGCACCGTCGCGCAGCCCGCGCCGTGGCGGGCCGTCAGCAGCGCTTGCAGCATCGAATCGGTGGCGATGGCGTTCAAGGCATCGGCGTCGAGGACCAGGCGGGGAACGCGGCTGAGCAGGCGCGACAGCGGCGCGCGCACCGCTTCACCGCCGCCGCAGCCGCAGACCACCGTGCTGGCCCCGAGCACCTGCGGCGCGCTGCTCGCCCAATCGGGGCGCAGCATCAACTCTGGCCGGAGCAGGTCGTGCGTGATCGACGCGCCTTCGAGCAGTTGCACGAACACCCGCCCGGCGCCGGCTGCATGCGCAGCCCGTGCGGCCAGCAGCGCGGCGCCCGTCATGCCCGCTGCACCGCCCACCACGACGACGTCACCGAAACTGCCCTTGTGATGCGCATGCCGGCGCGGCGGCTGCAAGGCGAGCGCGTCGGCGTGGCTTGTCAGCCAGGCGCAGGCGCGCGCGTGCGCAGCGGGATCGGCATGGGCATCGTCGCGGTCTGCGTTGCGGCTGATGTCGCGGCCGATGTTCGCATCGATGCCCAGCGTGTCGAGCCACACGCGGCCAGCCTGGTCGCGACCCGAGCCGGTGAACAAGCCGGGTTTCAGGGTGAGCAGGGCGAGCGTGTGGCGCGCCACCACGCACGCGGCGTCAACGGGCTGGCCGGTGTCGGCGTTCAAACCCGACGGCACGTCGACGGCCAGCACTGCGCACCGCAGCGCATTCAACCGTTCGATCAGTCCAGCCATCGACCCCTGCGGTGGGCGGTTCGTGCCGATGCCCAGCAGCGCGTCGATGGCGATGTCTTGCGAACCAAGCTCAGGCGCTCCGTCGGTAGCGATGCTCACGCCCGCCGCTTGCGCGCGAGCGAACGATGCCTGCGCATCAGCGGGCAGCCGTTGCGGGTCGCCGGCCAGCGTCACATGTACGGTCTTGCCCAGGCGCCGAAGCTCGGCCGCGGCTTCGAACCCGTCGCCGCCGTTGTTGCCGGGCCCCGCAGCCACCCACACATGCCGTGCGTGCGGCGCCACGGCCAGCGCGAGCCGCGCCACCGCAGCGCCGGCACGTTGCATCAGCGTGTGCGCGGGCAACGCCGCCGCGCTGTGCGCCTCGATCGCCCGCGTGGCTGCCACGCTGAACAGTGCGTGGCGACGCATCGGCGGCAGAATCGGCTCCGTCGGCATGGCCCGAGAAGAGCGGCTCAGCCGCGCACCCGTTCGATCCCCAGGCCTTCGGTGTCGATGGCCGGCGTGCGGCCCACCACCTGGTCGGCCAGTAACCGAGCCGACCCGCACGACAGCGCCCAGCCGCTCGAACCGTGCCCGAGGTTCAGCCACACGCCGGCCTGTCCGCTGGGCCCCAACACAGGTGGGCCGTCGGGCAGCATCGGGCGCGCGCCCTTCCACACTTGCGCTTGCGCCATTTGCGCGGCGCCAGGAAACCAGTCGTGCAGCACCTTGTGCAGCGTCTTCAAGGTGGCTTCGTCGTGCCGGTTCAGCGAGCCGCCGATCTCGGCGCTGCCGGCCACGCGCACGCGGTTGCCCAGGCGGCTGATCGCGACCTTGTAGCGCTCGTCCATCAGCGCCGAGCGCGGGCCCTGCGGGTGCAGGTCGTTGTGGCGCAAGGGCGCGGTGACCGAGTAGCCGTGCACGGCGAGCAGCGGCAGCTTGATGCCCAGCGGCCGCAGCAGCGCGCCCGCGCCCAATGCGGCGCAGACGACGATCGCGTCGAAAACTTCAGTCACCGGCTCGTTCGGCAGGAACTGCGTGTCCGGCGCGTCGTTGCGAAACGGTCTGGTCTTCTTCGCCTTGGAGCGTGGCTGGTCCGTCTGCGCTTGGCCGTAGACCAGCCTCGGCGGTGTGCCCGGCTCGATGCGATGCACGTCGGTGAAGAAGCGGAACGACGCGCCGAGCTTCTGCGCTTCGAGACGTAGCAGATGCGCGAACTGGCGACAGTTGCCGACCTCGTCGTCGGGCAGGTGGATGCCGGCGTGCAGCGGCGTGTCGGCGTTCAGGCCCGGCTCGATGGCCAGGCATTGCTTGGCATCGAGCAGCTTGAAAGGGCTTGTCAGCGGGTTCAGCAACGCCAGCCCGGGCTGCACCAGCGCCAAGTCGCGCGGCGTGCGCAGCAGCACCAGGTAGCCGTCGGAGCGTTCGTAGTCGAGCTGCAGCGACTGGCTGATGCTGTGCAGCCGCGCGCGGCTGAAAAACGCCAGGCGCTGCATGCGCAGGCGGTTGGCCTGGTAGGTGCGCAGCCGGCAGGCGCGCCACCACTTCCACAGCCAGGGCAGCGTGCCGGCGCCGTGGCCGGCACGCAGGCGCACGGGTGCGTGGCGGCTCAGCAGGTGGCCCAGCACCTTGCCGGGCATGCCCGGGCCGGCCCACGGCGTCACGTAGCCCGGCGCGATGACACCGGCGTTGGCAAAACTCGTCTCGGCCGCGACGGTGCCCTGGCGTTCGAACACGCTCACCTCGTGCCCGTCGCTGGCGAGCTCGTAGGCCGTGGTCACGCCGATGATGCCGGCGCCGATGACCGCGACGCGCATTGCTTCAGCCCGCCTGCGCAGCGAGCGCAGCTTCGATCGCGAGCGAGACGTCGAGCACGGTGTCGTCGCGCAACGCGCTGCTCCACACCATCAGGCCGACCGGCATCTGCCCTTGAGCGTGGCAAGGCAGAGAAACCGCGCAGCCGTCGAGCATGTTCACCGCGGAGGGGTTGCGCAGCAACAACCCGTTGGCGGTGAAGAAAGCGTTGTCGTCGGCCACCAGCGCGGCGATGGGCGGCGCGACGATCGGCACCGTCGGGCTCAGCATTGCGTCGAAGCCTCGCAGCGTCGATTCCATCCGCGCGATCCAGTCGCGTCGGGTTGCGTGCAGGTCGATGTAGTCGGCCGCGCTCATGCGTTCGCCGCGGCGGATTCGCATGGCCACGCGCGGGTCGTATTGCGCTTCGTGGTCGGCCATCAAATGGCGGTGCCAGGCCCAGCTCTCGGCGGCCGAGAAGCCGCCGTTGGCCATCATCGAGGCCAGTTCGCTCAAGGCGGGCAGTGCGATCTCTTCGATCCGAGCGCCCGACGTTCGCAATGTGGCGACGCTGCTCTGGAACGCCTCGGCCACGGTCGCATCCATGCCATCGAGCATCAGCGTCGTCGGCATGGCCAGGCGCAGCGCGCCCAGCGGACGGCCGGCCAGCGCAACGCGCCGGTCGGCCAGGACCTCGTGCAACAGCACCGCGTCGCGCACCGACAGCGTGATGGCGCACGCGGTGTCCAGCGTCATCGACAGCGGGATCGCGCCTTCGGTCGGCGTGAGCCGCGCGGTGTTCTTGAAGCCGACCAGCCCTTGCAGCGCAGCCGGAATGCGGATCGAGCCGCCGGTGTCCGAGCCGAGCGCGGCCCACGCCGCGCCGCTGGCGACCGACACGCCACCGCCGGAGGTCGAGCCGCCGGGAATGCGCGGCACTTGGTCAATTTGCGCGGTGGCTGCGTTCGCTGGTGTGCCGTGGTGCGGGTTGATGCCCACACCGGAGAACGCGAACTCGCTCATGTTGGTTCGGCCGATCAGCGCGGCACCGGCGCGTCGAAGCCGAGCGACGGCCGTGCAGTCCGCCGCCGCGGCGGGGCGGGCGGCCAGCACGCTGGAGCCGGCTGCTGTGACCTGACCCTGCACGTCGAAGAGGTCCTTCACGCTCACGCACAGGCCAGCCAGCGGCGGCAGCGGAGCGCCGGTGGTCAGCAGAGCATCGACGGCGGCGGCCTGCGCGGCGGCTTCATCGAAGCGGGTTTGTACGAAAGAGTGTTCGTTCTCGGCGGATGCGGCCGCTCGGGCGCACGCTGCGAAACGTGCGTGGGCGGAGGGCGCCAGCCCTTCATTGCGGTGCGGGCTCCCCATCCGAGCGCGGACGGCGGTGATGTCTTCGGTCATGGGCGGTGCTATACTCTTTGGGTTTTTCTGGGCACAGCCATCGGCAAAGTTCGAGGGTCGGCCTGGTGAGACAAATCCGCGAATCCGGCCACCAAAAGGTGTCGTGAACGGAAACGGCGAATGGCATTTGTGCCCAGCCCCGTCACGATTCTGGCCGGATTCTAGAACCAACCTTTGGAGTCCTCATGACTGTCAGCATGCGTGAAATGCTGGAAGCCGGTGTCCACTTTGGCCACCAAACGCGCTTCTGGAACCCCAAGATGGCCCCGTACATCTATGGCCATCGCAACAAGATCCACATCATCAACCTCGAGAAGACGCAGCCGCTCTTCAACGACGCGATGAAATTCATCCGCCAGCTCAGCGCCAAGCGCGGAACCATCCTGATGATCGGCACCAAGCGCCAGGCGCGCGAGGTGATCGCCGCCGAAGCGCGCCGCGCCGGCATGCCTTTCGTCGACCAGCGCTGGCTGGGCGGCATGATGACCAACTTCAAGACCGTCAAGGGCTCGCTGAAGAAGTTGAAGGACATGCAGGCGCAAGTCGAGGCCGGCACCGAGATCCGCATCAAGAAGGAAGCGCTGATGTTCCAGCGCGACCTGATCAAGCTCGAGAAGGACATCGGCGGAATTCAAGACATGAATGCGCTTCCCGATGCGATGTTCGTGATCGACGTCGGCTACCACAAGATCGCGATTCTTGAAGCGCGCAAGCTCGGCATTCCGATCATCGGCGTGGTCGACTCGAACCACTCGCCCGAAGGCATCGACTACGTGATCCCCGGCAACGACGACTCGAGCAAGGCTGTGGCGCTGTACGCCAAGGCCGTGGCCGACGCGGTGCTCGAAGGCAAGGCCAACGCCATGAACGACGTGGTGCAGGGCGCTGCGCCCGAGGGCGACGAATTCGTGGAAGTCAGCGAAGGCGCCTGAAGCCCTTGCCCCGGCTCGCCCCCGTGCGAGCGAAGAAGGGGCTGTTACAGCCCCTTTTTTACAACCCCGCTTTTGTTCACGTCCTACGATCCGGCGACCGCCGCTGAACCGGCGTCGCCTCAGCCAACAGGAGTTTGAGATGCCCGCGATTACCGCAAGCATGGTCGGCGAACTGCGCGCCAAGACCGATGCGCCGATGATGGAGTGCAAGAAGGCACTGACCGAGGCCGACGGCAACATGGAGCGCGCTGAAGAACTGCTTCGCGTCAAGCTCGGCAGCAAGGCGGGCAAGGCCGCCTCGCGCATCACCGCCGAAGGCGTGATCGCCGCAGCAGCGTCTGGCGACGCCGGCGCACTCGTCGAGGTCAACTGCGAAACCGACTTCACGTCGAAAAACGACATGTTCCTCGCGCTCGCCAACGCCTGCGCGCGCCTGGTCGCCGAGAAGAACCCGGCCGACATCGCCGCGCTGTCGGCCCTGCCGTACACGCAAGACGGCTACGGCCCGACGCTCGAAGACGTGCGCAAAGGCCTGATCGGCACGATCGGCGAGAACATGTCGGTGCGCCGCTTCAAGCGCTATGCGGGCGGCAAGGTCGCCAGCTACCTGCATGGCACGCGCATCGGCGTGATGGTCGACTACGACGGCGACGAAACGGCCGCGAAGGACGTGGCGATGCATGTGGCCGCGATGAAGCCGGTTGCGCTGAGTTCGGCCGACGTGCCGGCTGCGCTGATCGACAAAGAGCGCACCATCGCGCAGATGAAGGCTGCCGAAGACGCCGACAAGGCCAGTGCCGATGGCAAGGCGCCGCAGTCGGCGGAGATTCTGGCCAAGCGCATCGAGGGCTCGGTGCAGAAGTACCTGAAAGAGGTCAGCCTGAACAACCAGGCCTTCGTGAAGAACGACAAGCAGACCGTCGAGCAGATGCTCAAGGAGCGCTCGACGAAGGTCAAAGGCTTCACGCTGTACGTGGTGGGCGAAGGCATCGAGAAGAAAGTCGATGACTTCGCGGCCGAAGTGGCGGCGCAAGTGGCGGCAGCCAAGGGCGGGTGAGGCACGTGTTGATCGCACGCAGCGCTCGCACTGGCCGGGCGGCTGCGAGGCGGCAGGCGCTGCCGAGCGACTAGACTTCGCAGCCACCAAGCAAACCGGGGAGCACCAAGAATGCCAGCGTACAAACGCATCCTGCTCAAGCTGTCGGGTGAGGCGCTGATGGGCGACGACGCCTACGGCATCAACCGCGCCACCATCGTGCGCATGGTGCGCGAGGTGCAGGAGGTCACGCAGCTCGGCGTCGAGGTGGCGGTGGTCATCGGTGGCGGCAACATCTTTCGCGGCGTGGCCGGCGGCTCGGTCGGCATGGACCGCGCCACCGCCGACTACATGGGCATGCTGGCCACAGTGATGAACGCGCTGGCGCTGGCCGACACGATGCGCCAGGAGGGCATGGTGGCGCGCGTGATGTCGGCCATCGGCATCGAGCAGGTCGTCGAGCCCTACGTGCGGCCCAAGGCGCTGCAGTACCTCGAAGAAGGCAAGGTCGTCGTCTTCGCGGCCGGCACCGGCAACCCGTTCTTCACCACCGACACGGCAGCGGCGTTGCGCGGCGCCGAGATCGGCGCGCAGATCGTGCTGAAAGCGACCAAGGTCGATGGCGTGTACAGCGCCGACCCGAAGAAAGACCCGAACGCCACGCGCTACGCGCAGATCACGTTCGACGAAGCGATCAGCAAGAACCTGCAGGTGATGGACGCGACCGCGTTTGCGTTGTGCCGCGACCAGAAGTTGCCGATCAAGGTCTTCAGCATTTTCAAGACTGGCGCGCTCAAGCGGGTCGTGATGGGTGAGGACGAGGGCACGCTCGTGCACGTTTGAGGAGTTGCAGCGATGAGCATTGCTGACATCAAGAAGACCGCCGAGCAGAAGATGGCCCGCTCGGTCGAATCGTTCAAGGGCGAGCTGCAGAAGATCCGAACCGGCCGCGCCCACCCCGGCATCCTCGACCAGGTGCAGGTGGACTACTACGGCTCGCTGGTGCCGATCAGCCAGGTCGCCAACGTGACGCTGCTCGACGCGCGCACGATCAGCGTGCAGCCCTGGGAAAAGGGTATGGGCGCGAAGATCGAGAAGGCGATTCGCGAGTCCGACCTGGGCCTGAACCCGGCCTCGCAGGGCGACCTGCTGCGCGTGCCGATGCCAGCGTTGACCGAAGAGCGCCGCAAGGACCTGACCAAGGTGGTCCGCAACGCCGGTGAAGACGCGCGAATCGCCGTGCGCAACCTGCGCCGCGATGCCAACGAACACGCGAAGAAGCTGTTCAAGGACAAGGCAATCACCGAGGACGAGGAGCGCCGCTCGCTCGACGAACTGCAAAAGCTCACCGACCGCACGATTGCCGAGATCGACCGCCTCGTCTCGGCCAAGGAAGCGGAGATCATGGCCGTCTGATCTTTGCATCAACCGCACACGCCCATGAAGCTGGCCCCAGCGTGACCCATTCCGTCGACTCGAAGCCTGCCGTCCCGCGCCACGTCGCGATCGTCATGGACGGCAACGGCCGCTGGGCCAAGCGCCGCTTCATGCCGCGCTTCTTCGGCCACAAGCAGGGCGTCGATGCGTTGGTGCGCACAGTGCTGGCCTGCGCCGACCGCGGCATCGAATACGTCACCGTGTTCGCGTTCTCGTCCGAGAACTGGAAGCGCCCGACCGAAGAGGTCTCCGGCCTGATGGGGCTGGTGCTGGTGGCCGTCACCAAGTACCTGGCCAAGCTGGTCGGGCAGGGCGTGCGCATTCGCATCGTCGGCGACCGCAGCCAGGTGTCCGAGAAGTTGCGCGACGCTTGGCAGCAGGCCGAGTCGAGCACGAGCCACAACACACGCATCACCTTGTCTGTGGCGTTCAACTACGGCGGCCGCTGGGACATCGTGCAGGCCTGCCGGCGCGCGATCGAAGACGGTGTGTCTGCGCACGAGCTCGACGAAGCGAAACTCAACAGCTACATGGCGCTGAGCCACGCGCCCGACCCTGACCTGTTCATCCGCACTGGCGGCGAGGTGCGCATCAGCAACTTCCTGCTCTGGCAGGCGGCGTACTCCGAGTTGGTGTTCAGCGACTGCCTGTGGCCCGAGTTCAGCGACGCCGAGCTCGACGCGGCGCTTGCTGAATTCGCGCGCCGCGACCGCCGTTTCGGGGCCGTCAACAGCAACGCCCCCTCCGCCCTGTCGAACCTTGCCAACGGAGCCCACGGGCCCTGAGCCGTGCTGCGGCAACGCATCATCACGGCGCTGGTTCTGGTGGGGCTGCTGCTGCCGGCGCTGTTTGCCAAGGCGGCGTGGCCGTTTGCGTTGCTGACGCTGGTGATGATCGGGGCCAGCGGCTGGGAGTGGGGGCGGCTCAACGGCGCGGCCGGCCTGTCGATCGGCCTGGGGGTGCTGCTGGCGGCGGCTTGTGCCATTGCCCTGTGGATGGGCTGGTCGGCCATGGCGCCGGCCTCGGCGTGGTGGTTCGCCACTGGCGCGTGGGTGCTGGGGGGCGCGTGGGTGCTGTCGCGCGGGCCGGCGGGCTGGCCGGGTGTGCCCGCGCCGCTGCGCTGGGCGCTGGGCTTGCTGCTGCTGTGGACGGCGTGGCTGGCGATGGTCAACGCCAAGTCGATCGGCATCAACTTCATCCTGTCGGTCTTCTGCCTGGTCTGGGCGGCTGACATCGCGGCGTACTTCGGCGGCCGCGCTTTCGGCAAGCGCAAGCTGGCATTGGCGATCAGCCCGGGCAAGAGCTGGGAGGGCGTCTGGAGCGGCATGCTCGGCGCGCTCGCCTTGGCGGGGCTGTGGCTGGTCCTGGACCGCGCGTTCGCGATGGACTCGCCGAGCCTGTACACGCAGTTGTTGCAGCGGCTGGGCGCCGTGGGGCTGGTGGGCGTGGTGGTTTTCCTTTCTGCAATGAGTGTTGTCGGCGATCTGTTCGAATCGCTGGTCAAGCGCAGCGCGGGCGCCAAGGACAGCAGCGCGCTGCTGCCCGGCCACGGTGGCCTGCTCGACCGGGTCGATGCCTTGCTGCCCGTCTTTCCGATCGCGCTGGCCATGGGATCCCTGTGACATGACAACCACGACGACCGACCCCACCACGCGCCAACGCCCCCGCCAACGCGTTTGCATCCTGGGCGCCACCGGCTCGGTCGGCACCAGCACGCTCGACGTGCTCGGCCGCCACCCCGAACGCTTCGAGGTGTTCGCGCTGACAGCGTACAGCCGCATGGACGACCTGCTCAAGCAATGTCTGCAAGGGCGCCCGCGCTTTGCAGCCGTGCCGACTGAATCGCAAGCACGCACGCTGCGCGAGCAGATCAAGGCGGCCGGGTTGCGCACCGAGGTGCTGTCGGGCGCTCAGGCGCTGTGCGACCTGGCAGCCCACCCGGAGGTCGATTCGGTGATGGCCGCCATCGTCGGCGCGGCCGGCTTGCCGCCTTGCCTGGCTGCGGCACACTCCGGCAAACGGCTGATGCTGGCCAACAAGGAGGCGCTGGTCGTCGGTGGCGCGCTGTTCATGAATGCGGTGAGCGCGGGTGGCGCCACGCTGCTGCCGATCGACAGTGAACACTCGGCGATTTTTCAGTGCCTGCCCGAAGACCGCGCGCGCTGGCCCGGCCGCATCGACCACATTCTGCTGACCTCGTCCGGCGGGCCGTTCCGCCGCCGCGACCCGGCGACGATGGCCAGCATCACGCCCGACGAAGCCTGTGCGCACCCGAACTTCGCGATGGGGCGCAAGATCTCGGTCGATTCGGCGACGATGATGAACAAGGCGCTCGAGGTCATCGAAGCGCGCTGGCTGTTCGACCTGACGCCGGAGCAGATTCGCGTCGTGATCCACCCGCAGCAGATCGTGCACTCGATGGTCGTGTGCCGCGACAACTCGGTGCTGGCGCAACTGGGCACGCCCGACATGCGCGTGCCGATCGCCTACGGCCTGTCGTTCCCCGAGCGCATCGAGTCGGGCGCGAGCCAACTCGACTTCACCACGCTGGGCGCGCTGTCCTTCGAGGCGCCCGACTTTGCGCGCTACCCTGGGCTGGCGCTGGCCTGGCAGACCCTGCAAGCGCCGATGGGCAGCACGGCGGTGCTGAACGCGGCGAACGAGGCCGCGGTGGCGGCGTTCCTGGAGCGGCGCATTCGCTTCGACCAGATTCACACCGTCATCGCGCGAACGCTCGATGCTGTGCTTCCCGGCGGCGACGCCTGTGATTCGCTCGACGCGCTGTTGGCGCTCGACGCCCACGCGCGAAGCAGCGCTGAGCAAACTGCGAAGGCCCTTGCCACATGATCACCACCGTGCTCGCGTTCGTGCTCACCCTGGGCGTGCTGATCGTCATCCACGAGTACGGCCACTACCGCGTGGCGGTGGCCTGCGGCGTGAAGGTGCTGCGCTTCTCGGTCGGCTTCGGCCGCGTCATCTGGCGCCGCCAGGCCACGCCCGACAGCACCGAGTTCGTCCTCTCCGCACTACCGCTCGGCGGCTACGTGAAGATGCTCGACGAGCGCGAAGGCCCCGTGCCACCGAGCGAACTGCACGGCGCCTTCAACCGCAAAACGCTGTGGCAGCGCACCGCCATCGTGGCCGCCGGGCCAGCCGCCAACCTGCTGCTCGCGGTGCTGCTGTACGCGGCAGCGCACTGGATCGGCATCGATGAAGCCAAGGCCGTGCTCGGCCCGCCCGCGGCCACCAGCCTGGCCGAGAAGGCCGGCCTGCGCAGCGGCGACTGGGCGCGCGCCTACTCGTTCGACGGGCAAGAGTGGGCCGACTTGCGCTCGATGTCCGACCTGCGCTGGCAGCTCACGCAAGGCGTGCTGCGCGCCGAGCCGCTGCACCTGATGGTGACCGACCGCGAGGGCCGCGGCCAGCGCCGCGTGCTGCTGGCGCTGAACGAACTCGGGTCCAGCGAACTCGACGCACCGACGATGAAGCGCATCGGTTTGGGCAACGCCTTCAGCGAGCCGGTGCTGGGCAAGGTCAACGTCGGCGGGCCGGGTGCGCAGGCCGGCTTGTTGGCGGGCGACCGCGTGCTCAGCATCGACGGCGCGCCGATCATCGATGCGTCGATGGTGCGCGATCGCATCCGCGCCAGCGGCAGCAGCGGCACCGCGGTGCCGATGCTGTGGCAAGTCGAGCGTGCAGGGCAACGGCTGGAGGTGAGCGTGCTGCCGACGATCGTCAGCGAAGGCGGGCGCACGGTCGGGCGCATCGAGGTCTTTCCTGGCCAGCCGCCCGAGATGGTGACGGTGCAATTCGGCCCGGTCGATGGCCTCGTGCAGGCGGTGTCCAAGACCTGGGAGATGTCCACGCTGACGCTCAAGATGCTCGGCAAGATGCTGATCGGCGAGGCCTCGCTGAAGAACCTCAGCGGCCCGATCACGATTGCCGACTACGCCGGCCAGTCGGTGCGCCTCGGCCTGGCCTACTACCTCGGGTTCCTCGCCGTGGTCAGCGTGAGCCTCGGGGTGCTGAACCTGCTGCCGCTGCCCATGCTCGACGGTGGGCACCTGATGTATTATCTTTTCGAGGGTTTGACGGGGCGGCCTGTCTCCGACTTGTGGCTCGAACGGCTTCAACGTGGCGGAGTGGCCATCATGCTCATGATGATGTCCCTGGCTCTCTTCAACGACATGGCCCGCTTGCTCGGCCTGCACTGACCCTCTCCCGTACCCTCTCATGCCCTCTCACCTGCCGCAGCATCGATTTCGTCCGTCTGTCTTGTCCTTGTCTGTAGGCCTCGCTCTGGCCGCCGCGCTGCATGTGGGTTCGGCGTGGGCCGTCGAGCCGTTCGTGCTGAAGGACATTCGCGTCGAAGGCCTGCAACGCAGCGACGCCGGCACGGTGTTCGCGTCGCTGCCATTCCGCATCGGCGACACCTACAACGACGAAAAGGGCGCTGCTGCGCTGCGCGCGCTGTTCGCCACCGGGCTGTTCAAGGACGTGCGCATCGACATCGACGGCGGCGTGGTCGTCGTCATCGTCGAAGAGCGTTCTGTCATCGCCAACATCGACTTCGTCGGCCTGAAGGAGTTCGACAAGGAGCAACTCACCAAGTCGCTGAAGGACTTCGGCATCGGCGAAGGCCTGCCCTTCGACAAGGCGCTCGCCGACCGTGCCGAGCAGGAGCTCAAGCGCCAATACCTCACGCGCAGCCTCTATGGCGCCGAGGTCGTGACCACCGTGACGCCGCAGGAGCGCAACCGCGTCAACGTCACCTTCACCGTCACCGAAGGCACGGCTGCACGCATCGGCGAGTTGCGCATCGTCGGCAGCCAGGCGTTCTCGGAAGGCACGCTCAAAGACCTGCTCGACCTGAACGACGGCGGCTGGCTCAACTGGTACACCAAGGCCGACCGCTACTCGCGCGCCAAGCTCAATGCCGACCTGGAAACGCTGCGCGCCTACTACCTGAACCGCGGCTACCTCGAGTTCGAGGTCGTGTCCACGCAGGTCGCGATCTCGCCCGACAAGCAAGACATCAACATCACGATCAATGTGAAGGAAGGGCAGCCTTACACCGTCACAGCGGTCCGGTTGGAAGGCGACTACCTCGGCAAGGAAGACGACTTCAAGTCGCTGGTGGCCGTCAAGCCCGGCGAGCCGTACCGCGCTGAAGCGGTGGCCGACACCACGCGCGCCTTCGTCGAGCGCTTCGGCACCTTCGGCTACGCGTTCGCGCGCGTCGAGCCGCGCACCGACATCGACCGCGCCACCGGCCGCGTCGTGGTCGTGCTGGCCGCCGACCCGCAGCGGCGCGTCTACGTCAACCGCGTCAACGTGGCCGGCAACAGCCGCACGCGCGACGAGGTGGTGCGGCGCGAGTTCCGCCAGTTCGAGTCGTCGTGGTACGACGGGCGCAAGATCAAACTCTCGCGCGACCGCGTCGACCGCCTCGGCTACTTCAAAGATGTGGCGATCGATTCGAACGAAGTGCCGGGCACGCCCGACCAGGTCGACCTGACCGTCAACGTGACCGAAAAGCCCACCGGCAACCTGCTGCTGGGCGCCGGCTTCTCGTCGGCCGACAAGCTCTCGCTCACCGCATCCGTCAAGCAGGAGAACGTCTTCGGCTCGGGCAACTATCTTGGCCTGGAGCTCAACACCAGCAAGTCCAGCCGCACGCTGGTGCTGACGACGGTGGACCCGTACTTCACGATCGACGGCATCTCGCGAGCGTTCGACGTTTTCTACCGCACCACCAAGCCGCTGAACAGCCAGGGGGAGCAGTACGAACTGGTGACGCCGGGTGCGTCGATCCGCTTTGGCGTGCCGTTCAGCGAGTTCGACACGGTGTTCTTCGGTATCGGCATCGAAAGCACCGAGATCAAGGGCGCCACTGCGCTGCCCAACAACTACTTCCTGTACCGCGAGCAGTTCGGCGGCAAGAGCACCTCGGTGCCCATCACGGTCGGCTGGACGCGCGACGGCCGCGACAGCGCGCTCGTGCCGACCATGGGCAGCCTGGAGCGCATCAACATCGATTGGGGTATTGCCGGCGACACGCGCTACTTGCGCACCAACCTGCAGTGGCAGCAGTACTGGCCGCTGACCAAGAAGTTCACCTTTGCCCTCAACACCGAAGTGGGTTACGGCAAAGGGCTCAACGGCCGGCCGTACCCGATCTTCAAGAACTTCTACGGCGGCGGCCTGGGCACCGTGCGCGTGTTCGACCAAGGCTCGCTCGGGCCGGTGGACGTGACCGGCGCCTACATCGGCGGCAGCCAGCGGCTGAACATCCAGGGGCAGCTCTATGTGCCGGTGCCGGGGGCTGGAAACGACCGCACGCTGCGGCTGTTCTCGTTCGTCGACGTCGGCAACGTGTGGGGCGAGTTCGAGACCATCAACGCCGACAGCCTGCGTTCGTCGGCCGGCTTGGGGCTGAGCTGGATCTCGCCGGTGGGCCCGCTGCAGCTCAGTTATGGCGCCCCGGTTCGCAGCCGGCCCGGGGATAGAATCCAGCGACTTCAATTCCAGATCGGGACCGCCTTCTAATGAAAAGCTCTTTTGTCACGTCAACGGCAGCGGGCGTCTTGTTGACGCTGGCCGCCTGGGGCGCGCAAGCCCAGGAACTGAAGATCGGCTACGTGAACAGCGACCGCGTGCTGCGCGAGGCGGTGCCCGCCAAGGCTGCGCAGGCCAAGCTCGAGAGCGAGTTCTCCAAGCGCGAAAAGGACGTGGCCGATCTCGCCGCCCGCTTGAAGGCCGCTGGCGACAAGCTCGACAAAGACGCCCCCACACTGGCCGAAGCCGAACGTGGCCGCCGACAGCGCGACCTCGTCGAACAAGACCGCGAGTTTCAGCGCAAGCGCCGCGAATTCCAGGAAGACCTGAGCCAGCGCAAGAACGAAGAATTGGCCTCGGTTGTCGAGCGTGCGAACAAGGTCATCAAGCAGATCTTCGAGACCGAGAAGTACGACTTGATCCTTCAGGAAGCCGTGTTCGCTGGCCCGAAGGTCGATATCACCGAGAAGGTGATCAAGGCGCTGAACGCGCAACCCGCAAAGTGAGTTGTGGCGCATGCCACGCTGTCGGAGATCGCGGCGCACCTCGGCGCTAAACTGATCGGCGATCCCGCACTCCTGATTGACCGCATCGGCTCGCTGGCTGGTGCCGCCCCAACGACGATCAGCTTCGTCGCCAACCCCCGGTATGCATCGCAACTGGCCTCGACGCACGCAGGCTGCGTGATCGTCGGCCCCGCGTTGCGCGATGCGGCAGCGGCGCGCGGAGCAGTCATCGTCGCCGACGATCCTTACCTGGCCTACGCACGGCTGAGCCAATGGTGGGCGGCGCGTGACCGACCCGCTGCCGCGGCGGGCGTGCATGCGAGCGCGGTGGTCGATGCGTTGGCCAGTGTCGCGCACAGCGCATCGGTCGGCGCACTGGCTGTGATCGAGGCCGGCGCGGTGGTGGGCGAGGGCGCGCAGATCGGCCCGCACTGCGTGATCGGCGCGCACGCTCGCGTTGGCGCGCACACCCGGCTGGCGGCACGTGTCACGCTGGCGGCAGGGTGCTCGATCGGCGAGCGCGGCATCGTTCACAGCGGCGCAGTGATCGGCGCCGACGGCTTCGGCTTCGCGCCCGCCGAGGGTCGCTGGGAAAAGATCGAGCAACTCGGCGCGGTGCGCATTGGCAACGATGTGGAGATCGGCGCCAACACCTGCATCGACCGCGGCGCGCTCGAAGACACGGTCATCGAAGACGGCGTCAAGCTCGACAACCTGGTGCAAATCGGCCACAACGTGCACGTCGGCGCGCACACCGCGATGGCCGGTTGTGCTGGCGTGGCCGGCAGCGCGGTGATCGGTGCGCACTGCACGGTGGGCGGCGGCGCGATCGTGCTCGGCCACCTGAGCCTGGCCGACCATGTGCACATCTCGGCCGCCAGCGTCGTGATGCGCTCGATCCGCGAGCCCGGCCAGTACAGTGGTGTGTTCCCCATAGCCGACAATGCCTCGTGGGAGAAGAATGCCGCCACGCTGCGCCAGTTGCATGCCCTGCGCGACCGGCTGCGTGCCCTGGAGAAGAAGACACCATGATGGACATCCACCAGATACTGAAGAAGCTGCCGCACCGCTACCCCATCCTGCTGGTGGACCGCGTGCTCGAGCTTGAAAAGGGCAAGCGCATCAAGGCGCTGAAGAACGTGACCATCAATGAGCACTTCTTTCTCGGCCACTTTCCGAACCGGCCGGTCATGCCCGGCGTGCTGATGATCGAGGCGCTGGCGCAGGCCGCGGCGATCCTCAGCTTCGAGACACTCGGCTCAGTGCCGGACGACAAGTCGGTCTACTACTTCGGCGGCATCGATGCGGCGCGCTTCAAGCGGCCGGTCGAGCCGGGCGACCAGTTGATCCTTGAGGCGACGCTGGACCGCATGAAGTCCGGCGTCTTCAAGTTCAGCACCCGCGCGCTGGTGGGCGACGAGCTCGCGGTCGAGGCGCAGTTGATCTGCACCGTGCGCAGCTTTGCCTGACGCGCGGCTGAGGCTCCAGCGCAGCCAAGCTCATGGCGACCATCCACCCCACCGCGATCGTCAATCCCGGCGCCGAGCTGGGCGAGTCGGTCAGCGTCGACGCCTACGCGATCGTGCGCGCGGGTGTGCGCATCGGCGAGGGCACGCGCATCGGGCCGCACTGCGTGATCGAGGGCCGCACCACGATCGGCCGCGACAACAAGGTCTTCCAGTTCTGCTCGCTCGGTGCGGCGCCGCAAGACAAGAAGTACGCCGGTGAGCCGACCGAACTGCACATCGGCGACCGCAACACCATCCGCGAGTTCTGCACCTTCAACCTCGGCACCGCGCAAGACGCCGGCGTGACGCGCCTGGGCGACGACAACTGGGTCATGGCCTACGTGCACCTGGCGCACGATTGCCAGGTCGGCAGCAAGACGATCTTCGCCAACAACGCGGCGCTGGCCGGCCATGTGCACGTGGGCGACTGGGTGATTCTGGGTGGCTACACCTCGGTGCACCAGTTCGCACGCATCGGCGCCCACGCGATGACGGGCATGGGCACCGTGCTCACGCAAGACGTGCCGCCGTTCGCCACGGTTGCCGGCAACCCGCCGCAGGCGCGCGGCTTCAACCTCGAAGGCCTGAAGCGGCGCGGCTTTTCGCCCGAGCGGGTGGCGGCGGTCAAGCAGATGCACCGGCTGATCTTTCGTTCCGGCCTGACGCTCGATGCCGCCCGCGCGGGCTTGGGCGAGATCGCAGAGAAGTTGCCGGAGGCGAAGGCCGACGTCGATACGATGGCCGCCTTTTTGGCCCAATCCACGCGCGGCATCGTCCGTTGATCTCGACCCGATGAACCTGGCACCCCATTTCGCGGTGGTGGCTGGCGAAGCCTCGGGCGACTTGCTTGCAGGCCTTTTGCTCGGTGGCCTGAAGGCGCGCTGGCCCGCGCTGCGCAGCAGTGGCATCGGTGGGCCGCAGATGGCTGCGCACGGCTTCGACGCCTGGTGGCCGCACGACAAGCTGGCGGTGCGCGGCTATGTGGAGGTGCTCAGTCACTACCGGGAGATTGCCGGCATCCGCAACCAGTTGGCCGAGCGGCTGCTCGCCGAGCGGCCCGACGTGTTCATCGGCGTGGATGCGCCCGACTTCAACCTCGACCTCGAAAAGCGCCTCAAGGCTCAAGGCATCAAGACGATTCATTTCGTCAGCCCGTCGATCTGGGCCTGGCGCGGCAAGCGCATCGAGAAGATCCGCGAAGCTGCCGACCTGGTGCTTTGCATCTTCCCGTTCGAGCCGGCGCTTTACGCCAAGCACGGCGTGGCCGCCACCTACGTCGGTCACCCGGTGGCCGATGTGATTCCGATGCAGCCGCCGCGCGCCGCCAGCCGCGCAGCGCTCGGTCTGAGCGACACCGACACGGTGGTTGCCGTGCTGCCGGGCAGCCGCCGCTCCGAAATTCAGTACATCGCTGCACGGCTGCTCGGCGCCGCGAAAGAGATGGCGCGCCAGCGGCCCGGCCTGCGCTTCATCGTGCCGGTGGTGCCGGGCCTGCGCCGCCTGATCGAGCCGCTGCGCAAGCAGCATGCGGCCGATGTAAAGATCGAGCTGCTCGACGGCCGCTCGCACGAAGCGCTGGCCGCGTGCGACGTGGCGCTCGTGGCCAGCGGCACCGCCACGCTGGAGGCCGCGCTGTTCAAGCGCCCGATGGTGATCGTCTACAGCATGCACCCGCTGAGCTGGCAGATGACCAAGCGCATGAAGTACCAGCCCTGGGTCGGCCTGCCCAACATCTTGCTCAACGATTTCGCGGTGCCCGAACTTCTGCAGGGCGACGCGACGCCGCCCAAGATCGCGCAAGCCGCGCTGGCCTGGCTCGACGACCCGGCGCGTGCAGTGGCGTTGAGCGAGCGCTTCATGGCGCTGCACCAGCAGCTGCGTTGCAACACCGCCCTGGCGGCCACCGATGCCATCGAGAAAGTCATCGCGGCCTAGGCAGCTCGAGCTGAGCTTCAGCCCGCTCGGGCTGATTGCTGGCGTGGACGAAGCCGGCCGCGGCCCACTCGCCGGCCCGGTGGTGGCTGCGGCGGTGATGCTCGACGAACTGCAACCCATTCGCGGCTTGAGGGACTCCAAGCTGCTGACCGCGCGTGCCCGCGATCGCTTGTTCGACGAGATCCGCGCCAAGGCGCTGTGCTGCAGCATCGCCATGGCCAGCGTCGAAGAAATCGACCGCCTCAACATCCTGCAAGCCACGCTGCTGGCGATGAGCCGCGCGGTCGACGGCCTGCGCCTCAAGCCGCACAAGGTGCTCGTCGACGGCAACCGCCTGCCGGTGTTGAAGGTGCTGAGCGAGGCGATCGTCAAGGGCGACGCCAAGGTCAAGGCGATCTCGGCCGCGTCGATACTGGCCAAGGTGCACCGCGACCGATTGTGCGCAGACTTGCACCAAGCGCACCCGCAGTACGGCTTCGATGGCCACAAGGGTTACGCGACCGCGGCGCACCTGGCCGCGTTGCGCGCGCACGGCGCGTGTGCGCAGCACCGGCGCTCGTTTGCGCCCGTGCGCGAGGTGTTGGGTGAGTCGGCAGTCGTCAAGGCCGACACGCCGCTGGCCGACCATGCCTGAGCCAAGGCACATCGCCTCCCGCGACAACGCGCTGCTGGTGAAGCTGCGCAAGCTGGTGGCCGACCCGGCCGGCTACCGGAAGATGGGGCAGGTGTGGATCGAGGGTGAGCACCTGTGCGCGGCCTGGCAACAGCGCGGCGGCGCGGTGCTGCAGGCGGTGTTGACCGACGCCGCCTGGGACGATCCGGGCCTGCGTGAACTGACGGCGCGCGCCGACGCAACGGCCGTCATTTCGCCATCGCTGATGGCCGGCATCAGCACGCTCGAATCGAGCCCGCCGATCGCCTTCTGCGTGTCCTGGCCCGGCGCTGGCGAGTTGCAGGCTGGTGTGGCCAGCATCGTGCTCGACCGGCTGCAGGACGCGGGCAACGTCGGCAACTTGCTGCGCAGCGCGGCGGCGTTCGGCGTCGGGCAGGTGGTCGCGCTGAAGGGCACGGTGGCGCTGTGGTCGTCCAAGGTGCTGCGCGCCGGCATGGGCGCGCATTTCGGGCTGCACCTGGTCGAGGCTGTCGATGAAGCGGCGCTTGAAGGCCTGGGTGTGCCGCTGTTAGCAGGAAGTTCGCACGCCGCTCAGGCGATCCATCAGGTAGCGCTGCCCTGGCCCTGCGCCTGGGTGCTGGGCCATGAAGGGCAGGGCGTGTCGCCCGCCTTGATGAGCCGCTGCGCGCAGGTGCTGCGCATTCCGCAGCCGGGTGGCGAAGAGTCGCTCAATGTCGCCGCGGCGGCGGCGGTTTGTTTGTACGAATCGGCACGGCAGCGCGGGGCGGTGTAGCGCGCGTCGTCAGTACATCAACCGATCCGGCCGGAGGTCGCGCAGGATCGTCGTCGCGATCTCCTCGATCGACTTGTGCGTCGACGACAGCCACGCGATGCCCTCGCGTCGCATCATCGCCTCGGCTTCGTTGACTTCGTGGCGGCAGTTCTCGATCGACGCGTACTTGCTGCCTGGCCGGCGCTCGTTTCGGATGTGGCTCAGCCGGTCGGGCGCGATCGTCAGGCCGAAGCACTTTTTCTTGTACGGCAGCAGTGACTTCGGAATTGCGCCGCGGTCGAAGTCTTCCGGGATCAGCGGGTAGTTGGCGGCCTTGATGCCGTGCTGCATCGCCAGGTACAGCGAGGTCGGCGTCTTGCCGCTGCGGCTCACGCCGACCAGGATCACGTCGGCCTCGGCCAGGTTCTTCGACGACTGCCCGTCGTCGTGCGCGAGCGAGAAGTTGATGGCCTCGATGCGGTCGGTGTACTCCTGGCTTTTCGACACGTCGGAGAAACGCCCGACGCGGTGGTTCGACGTCATGCCGAACTCGGCCTCCAGCGGTTCGACGAAGGTGTTGAACATGTCCAGCACCAGGCCGCGGCTGCGCTCCTTGAGGATGCCCAGCACGTCGGCGTCGACCAAGGTCACGAACACGATCGGCTTCTTGCCCTCGAGGTCGGCCGCGTGGTTGATCTCGAGCACCACCTGGTGCGCCTTGTCCACCGTGTCGATGAACGGCCGGCGCACGTGGCGCGGCTTGACGGCGAACTGGTTCAGGATCGAGTTGCCGAAGGTCTCGGCGGTGATGCCCGTGCTGTCGGACACAAAGAAGACTGTGCGGTTTGGCATGGCGTGGCGAAGCGTGGTTTTGGGCTGGCAACAGCGATGGCTCGATCATAGGCAGTTGGCTCGTAGAATCGCCAGCAACCCCGCACCCCGCCCGACCGTGACTGCCGCTCCCCGCCCCGAACGCCTTGCCAAGTTCGAACTGGCCGGGTTGAGCACGCAGCATGCATGGCGCATCTCGGCCTCCCTTGAGCCCCGCTCGGGAGCCTGGGCACCCCGCGGGAGCGCACCGAATTTTCAACCTCACGGAGCTCTCTCATGTCACCCACGAACCTGGCGACCGCCCTGGTCGCGCCGTTTGAACACCTGAGAATGACCGACGTCGAGTCGGTGGGCGGCAAGAACGCCTCGCTCGGCGAAATGATCAGCCAACTCAGCCGCTCCGGCGTGCGCGTGCCGGGCGGTTTTGCCACCACGGCGTTCGCGTTCCGCCAGTTCCTGGCGCACCAAGGCCTGGCGGCGAAGATCAGCGACAAGCTCGCCACGCTGAACACCGAAGACGTGCGCGCGCTGGCCGACGCGGGAGCGCAGATTCGCCACTGGATCGAAGCCACACCGTTCCCGGCCGACCTGGAAGCCGCCATCCGCAGCGAGTTCACCAAGCTCACCGCCGACAACGAAGGCGCATCGTTCGCGGTGCGCTCGTCGGCCACCGCCGAGGACATGCCCGACGCCTCCTTCGCCGGCCAGCAAGAGACCTTCCTCAACGTCGTCGGCATCGACGACGTGCTGGCCAAGATGAAAGAGGTGTTCGCCAGCCTCTACAACGACCGCGCCATCAGCTACCGCGTGCACAAGGGCTACGCCCACCACGACGTGGCCTTGTCGGCCGGCGTGCAGCGCATGGTGCGCTCCGACCTGGGCGCGGCCGGTGTGATGTTCACGATGGACACCGAAAGCGGCTTCAAGGAGGTGGTGTTCATCACCTCCAGCTACGGCCTGGGCGAAACAGTGGTGCAGGGCGCTGTGAACCCGGACGAGTTCTACGTGCACAAGCCTTCGCTGCGCAACGGCAAGTCGGCCATCATCCGCCGCAACATCGGCTCCAAGCTGATCAAGATGGAGTTCGCCACGCCAGCCGAGAAGGCCGCCACCGGCAAGCTGGTGAAGACGGTCGACACCGCGACCGAGCAGCGCAACCGCTTCTCGCTGACCGACGCCGACGTGGCCGAGCTGGCCGGCTACGCGCTGACGATCGAGCAGCACTACGGCCGCGCGATGGACATCGAGTGGGGCAAGGACGGCGCCGACGGCAAGCTCTACATCCTGCAGGCGCGGCCCGAAACGGTGAAGAGCCAGGCGGCCGACAAGGTGGAGCAGCGCTTCAAGCTCAAGAGCACGGGCGTCGTGCTCGCCGAAGGCCGTGCCATCGGCCAGAAGATCGGCACCGGGCCTGTGCGCATCGTGCACAGCCTGGCCGACATGGACCAGGTGCAACCCGGTGACGTTCTGGTGACCGACATGACCGACCCGAACTGGGAGCCGGTGATGAAGCGCGCTGCGGCCATCGTCACCAACCGCGGCGGGCGCACCTGCCATGCCGCGATCATCGCGCGCGAACTCGGCGTGCCGGCGGTGGTGGGTTGCGGCGATGCGACCGACACGCTGAAGGACGGCGCGCTCGTGACCGTGGCGTGCTCGGAAGGCGACACCGGCTATGTCTACGACGGCCTGCTGGAGACCGAAGTCAGCGACGTGGAGCGCGGCGAGCTGCCGTACTGCCCGGTCAAGATCATGATGAATGTGGGCAACCCGCAGCTCGCCTTCGACTTCTGTCAGATGCCCAACTCCGGCGTCGGCCTGGCGCGGCTTGAGTTCATCATCAACAACAACATCGGCGTGCACCCGAAGGCGATCCTCGACTACCCGAACATCGACCTCGACCTGAAGAAGGCGGTCGAGAGCGTGGCGCGCGGGCACGCGTCGCCGCGTGCGTTCTATGTCGACAAGCTGGTCGAGGGCATCGCGACCATCGCTGCGGCGTTCTGGCCTAAGCCGGTCATCGTTCGCTTGAGCGACTTCAAGAGCAACGAGTACCGCAAGCTGATCGGTGGCTCACGCTATGAGCCTGAAGAAGAGAACCCGATGCTCGGCTTTCGCGGTGCGTCGCGCTACATCAGCGAAGCGTTCGGCGAAGCCTTTGCGATGGAGTGCGAGGCGCTGCGCCGCGTGCGCGCCGACATGGGCCTCACCAACGTCGAGATCATGGTGCCCTTCGTGCGCACGCTGGCGCAGGCCGACCGCGTGGTCGGCATGCTCGCCGAGCGCGGCTTGAAGCGCGCCTCGGCCGGCGGCAAGGACGGCCTGAAGATCATCATGATGTGCGAGGTGCCCAGCAACGCGATCCTGGCCGACCAGTTCCTCGAGTACTTCGATGGCATGTCGATCGGCTCGAACGACCTGACGCAGTTGACGCTCGGCCTGGACCGCGACTCGGGCATGGAGTTGCTGGCGAAAGACTTCGACGAGCGCGACCCCGCGGTGAAGGCCATGATCTCGCGCGCCATCGCGGCGTGTCGCGCGCACGGCAAGTACGTCGGCATCTGCGGCCAGGGGCCGAGCGACCACCCGGACTTTGCGGACTGGCTGGCGCAGGAGGGGATCGCGTCGATTTCGCTGAACCCGGACACGGTGGTCGAGACCTGGAAGCGGTTGGCGAAGCGCTGATTGCTTTGGTTGTTTGACGGCGGACACTGATGTTCGTGCCGAGGACGGCGCGAGATCAGGCCGCTGGGGCACTCTGCTCCGCTCATGTCCCCCGAGCCGGGGGCCCTGCCCCGTCTCTCCTCCTTTACTTCGCTACGCAGAGCGCCCCACCGGCCTGATCTGCGGCGGTTGAGCACTGCCGCGGAGATTCAAGAGCCTCACAGTGGAGGCGGCATGCACATGGGACGTTTGGCCGCGAGTTTGATTACATCTCGCTGAAGTGGCTGCGCGCCACTGAGTACGACCGATTGCATGCCGGACATGACCGCGAGCCCGTTCGCGTTGCATAGAACGCCATGTGCCAACGCCACGGGGTAGCCCTCCGAATGCCGCCGGAGTGGATGGATGCCCGCATGCGCGTACGAGTTCAGTGCCTTCCATGAGTTGTCCTTGAAGCGCGCAAGTGCTGCGTATGCTTCAATGCTTCCGGATCAATAGCAAGTGCATCCATCATCTGTTGAGCCTGCGAGATATTCTTCGCCGATTGTTCTGATGCCAAGTCGAGGTTTGCGGTCAGTTTGGCAATATCCGATTCCGAGGCCGCATATGTGAGCCAGATCGAGCGAAGGATGGCTTCGAACTGCGAGCGGTGAACGACAAGGGCGGACGGCAGAAGCCCATCTCGGAGAAGGAGTCTCAGAGCGCGCCAGTGCTCGAACGAAAGCGAACAAGCGACATCGGCGACATTGACTTTGTCAGAATCGTTGCACAGGGGAAGGTCGACGAGAGAGATGAGTTCCTCGTCAAACGCATCAGATTCATCGAGCGCGGTGCCGAGGTCCATGCTTCAAGTCCTCGCCATTTGGGGGGAGGGTCTGCAGGACAAGAGCGGAGTGGTCGAAACGCCAGCCCTACACCAACCCATCGAACGGCAACACATCGACCAGCCCGCCGGCTTCGACGTTCCCCTGTTCGTGGTGCAACACCACCAGGCCATTCGCTTGGCTCATGCTGCGCAGAATTCCTGAGCCCTGCGAGCCGGTGATCTCGACCCGCCAGGCGCCATCGGCACTGCGGCTGACGATGCCGCGCTGGTACTCGGTGCGCCCCGGCTTTTTGCGGATCGCCGAAACGCAGGCCGCTCGCAACATCGGCAGCGGCGCCGCGGTGGTGCCACTCATCGCGAGCAGCGCGTCGCGCACAAAGGCGTAGAAGGTCACCATCACCGCCACCGGGTTGCCGGGCAGGCCGAACAGGATCGCGCTGCGTGTGCCGTCGGCGCTGCTCGAAATCCGCCCGATCGCCATCGGCCGCCCAGGCCGCATCGCGATGCGCCAGAACAGCACGTCGCCCAGCCGGGCCATCACCTGCTTGGTGTGGTCGGCCTCGCCAACGCTGACGCCGCCCGACGTGATCACCGCGTCGGCCGTCTCGGCCGCAGACCTGAACGCCGCTTCGAGTGCGGCCGGTTCGTCGCGCACCACGCCCAGGTCGATCAGCTCGACGCCGAGGCGCTGCAGCATGCCCCACAGCGTGTAGCGGTTGCTGTCGTACACGCAGCCGGCGGCTAGCGGCTCGCCGATCGAGCGCAACTCGTCGCCGGTGGAGAAGAACGCCACGCGCAGCCGGCGCAGCACCGGCACCTCGGCTTGGCCGAGCGAGGCGAGCAGGCCCAGGTCGGCAGGGCGCAGCAGGCGGCCGGCGCTCAACGCGGCTTCGCCACGCGCCAGGTCTTCGCCGGCCAGGCGGCGGTTGTCGCCGGTGCGCACGATGCCAGCGGGGACGCGGATGCGGTCGTTGCCTTTGTCTCCCAGCGACTTGACGAACTCTTGCGGCACCACCGTGTCGAGCCCTGCGGGCATCACCGCGCCGGTCATGATGCGCACGCAGTGCCCGCGCGCGACCGTGCCGCCGACGAACTGCTGACCGGCAAAGCCCGTGCCGACGACTTGCAGTTCGGTGTCGGCATCGGGCGAGAGGTCTGCACCGCGCAGCGCGTAGCCGTCCATCGCCGAGTTGTCATGCGCCGGCACGTTGATGGCCGAGACGATGTCGCGCGCCAGCACGCGGCCCAGCGCCGAGCGGATGGCGAGCATCTCCACCGCCTGCACGCGCGGCACGAGGCGGGCGATGAATTCTTGCGCCTGCGCCACCGGCAGCGCGTTCGGGTCGTAGCCTGCGACGCACGAGGCGATCTCTTGCAGCGATGGGGAAGGGGAAGCGGAGGCAGCAGTCATAGCGTCAACACCATCAAGTCCTTGTCATGGTACTGATCGCCGACCTTGATGGCGTGCGGGAGCGTGCCGTAGCGCGTGAAGCCCGCGCGGAGGTACAACTCGACGGCGATGCGGTTGCTGGCGGTCACGCTCAAGTTCAACATCTCCAGGCCCGTTGCAAGCCGCGCTTTTGCGATGCACTCGGCGAGCAGACGGCGGCCGATGCCTTGGCCGCGCGCTGGTGTCAGCACCATCATGCCGGTCACGTTGGCGATGTGGCGCACCTTGAGGCGCGGCTCGCGGTCGCACGTCACCGCGCCCACCAGATCAGCGCCATCGAACGCGCCGAGCGTGAACCGGCCACCCCGTTGCGGGTCCGGCCGTTCGAGCCCGAACCGTGGCAGGTGGGCCAGCGCGGGCTTCAACGCCTCGGCCGCGGCGTCGGACGTGAAGGCCTCGGGCTCGGCGGCCAGGGCGGTGTCGCGCAGGTGCTTGTAGGCCGCGATGTCCGTTGCCACCAGCGCGCGGATCGTCAGCGACTCGGCCATCTCGCGACCCGAATTGCGACGCCCCTTGCGCACGCCGTTGTCGAAGCAGCCACTTTGGCCACCACGTCAGCCACGCCCTTGCAGCTGCTGCAGCTCCGCCAGCGTGTTGGCATTCGCAAAGGCCTGCGCGTCGTCGAACGGCACTTCGACCACGCGGTGCAGCGCCGTCCACTTGTCGATCTTGCGCTGCCCCTCTTGTGTGAAGCGCACCAGGCTTTCCATCACCTCGGCCTTCATCAGGCAAAACACCGGTTGCACCTGCAGCTTGCCGTCCTCGAGCGTCGCGGCCATCGCGATGTCGGCGCTGTGCGTCACCAGCCCCTGCGCCAGCCGCGCGACCAGGTCGTCGGGGAACAGCGGCGAGTCGCACGGCACCGTCACCAGGTACGGCGTTTCGCAGCGCTCCAACCCGGCCAGGAAGCCGGCCAGCGGCCCGGCGAAGTCCGGCAGCGCATCGGGCCACACCGGCACGCCCATCGATTCGTACGCACCGAGGTTGCGGTTCGCGTTGATCATCAACTCACCCACCTGCGGCCCCAGCCGCAGCAGGGCGTGCATTGCCAGCGGCACGCCATGGTGGTTTTGCAGGCCTTTGTCGACACCCCCCATTCGGCTGCCGCGGCCGCCAGCGAGGATGAGGCCGGTGATGTGGGTGCGGTCGATCATGTGCCAGCCTTGATGCGCCTCAAGACATCACCCACCGATGTAGTGCATCTCGACGCGCCGCTGCCCATCGCCAAGGCCCACCTCCGCCCCCGCCGCACCACGCAACTCCGAATACCGATCCTCCCGCCCCTGCCAGATTAGCCCGATCGCGCCGGCGATCTGCTCATCGGTGTACCCGCCGCGCAGCAGCGCGCGCAGGTCGTGGCCGTTCGTCGCGAACAGGCACAGGAACAGCTTGCCCTCGGTGGACAGCCGCGCGCGGTTGCAGTCGTGGCAGAAGGCTTGCGTGACGCTGGAGATCACGCCGATCTCGCCGCTGCCGTCGCGGTAGCGCCAACGTTCGGCCGTCTCGCCGGTCACATTCGCCTCGATCGCCTCGAGCGGAAACTGCGCGTGGATGCGCGCCACCACGTCGGCCGAGGGCAGCACCTCGTCCATGCGCCAGCCGTTGGTGGCGCCGACGTCCATGTACTCGATGAAGCGCAGCACCACCGGCGTGCCCTTGAAGTGGCGCGCCATCGCGACGATCTGGTCGTCGTTGGTGCCGCGCTTGACGACCATGTTGACCTTGATCGGCCCCAGGCCCACGCGCTGCGCCTCGGCGATGCCTTCGAGCACCTCGGCGACCGGAAAGTCCACGTCGTTCATGCGCCGGAAGATCGCGTCGTCGAGCGCGTCCAGGCTCACGGTCACGCGCTGCAGGCCGGCGTCCTTCAAGGCTTGCGCCTTCTTGGCGAGCACCGAGCCGTTGGTCGTCAGCGTCAGGTCCAGCGGTTGGCCGTCGGGCGTGCGCAGTTCGCTCAGCATGCCGATCAGCACTTCGAGGTGCTTGCGCAGCAGCGGCTCACCGCCGGTGAGGCGCAGTTTCTGCACGCCATGGGCGACGAAGAGGCGCGCGGTGCGGGTGATTTCTTCAAAGCTCAGCAGCGAGCTTTGCGGCAGGAAGGTGTAGGCCTTGTCGAACACCTCTTTCGGCATGCAGTAGCTGCAGCGGAAGTTGCAGCGGTCGGTCACCGAAATGCGCAGGTCGCGCAGCGGGCGGCCGAGCCGGTCGCCGAGCAGGCCGGTCGGTGGCACGGCCGCGGCCGGCACGCGGGGCAGGGCGGCCGCATAGCGGTGGTCGGCCAGCGGGATGACTCGTTCGGACATGGCTCGATTGTGCCTGCGCGCCACTGCCAGGTGCCGCAGTCGGCGCCGGCCGGCAATCGCTTGCAACCTGTCGTGCCGTGAAGGCGCACGCACACGTTTTCGGAGCGGCCAGCAGGCCGCGGGCGCTTCAGCGCGGCCTTGCGGCGGGCGCGGCGGACTCAGCGGGCGAGGCGACCTCGCGCCACTGTGCTGCATCCGGTGTCGGGGCGAGGGTGCCCGAGCGCTCGGCCACCAGCCCCGCGCGCCGAGCGCCGTTGTAGCGCTTGGACCAGTAGGCAATCCGCATGTCTTCGACCCGCACCTCGCCGCCGGTGCGCGGCGAGTGGATGAACTTGCCGTCACCGATGTAGATGCCCACGTGCGAGAAGGCGCGCTTGAGGGTGTTGAAGAACACCAGGTCGCCGGGCTTCAGTTCGTTTCGCGGAATGGTGAAGGTGCCGGGCGCGCGGGCTTGCTCGTCGGCGCGGCGGGGCAGGACCAGGCCCAGGCTCATCTCGAACACATGGCGTGTGAAGCCGCTGCAGTCGAAGCCTTCTTCGCCACCATTGCCGCCGCGCCGGTAGGGCACGCCGAGGAAGTTCATCGCGGTCAGCACCATGTCGCTGGCCTTGTCGCGCACCTGGCGGACGAAGTCGCTCTCGGCCGGGGCTGCGGCGGTCACCGTGGTGCCGACCAAACCCTTTTCGACCAGGAAACGGCCGACAGTGTCGTCATACGCCACCGGGGCCGCCGCGGACGACGCGCAGGCGGCCACCAGCACAGCCGCCGCCCATGCACGGTGGCATGGTCGGGGATTCGGGTGCGCGCTGGGCAGTCGCATGGCGCGCAGCATAGGTGAGCGGGGCGGGCGCAGTCAATCGAAGCCACCACGGCAAGCTCACCTGCTCGACTCACCCCGCCGGACTCACCCGCTCGACGCCGCCGCTTCCGCGCTTCGCAGCGCCAGGCACCCGCCGGTTCGGTTGGCCTTGGTTCCGCCCGGGGTCGCGCGCGTCAGTGCAAAGTAAGGCCTTCGCCTTCCAATCCACCGCGACAACAATTCCTGCACTCTTGAGGAGACAAGCATGAGCACGCCCACCCGCTACGCCGACTTCCACCGCCGCTCCCTCGAAGACCGCGACGCGTTCTGGGCCGAGCAGGCCGCGTTGATTCACTGGCACCGGCCGTTCACCGAGGTGTGCCGCTATGAGAACCCGCCGTTTGCCCGCTGGTTCGTCGGTGGGCAGACCAACCTGTGCCACAACGCAGTCGATCGGCACTTGAAAGACCGCGCCGACCAGAACGCGCTGATCTTCGTCTCGACCGAGACCGACCAGGAGCGCACGTACAGCTTCCGCGAACTGCATGCCGAGGTGCAGCGCATGGCGGCGGTGCTGCTGGCGCTGGGCGTGAAGCAGGGCGACCGCGTGCTCGTCTACATGCCGATGATCCCGGAGGCGGCGTTTGCGATGCTGGCCTGTGCGCGCATCGGTGCGATCCACTCGGTGGTGTTCGGCGGCTTTGCGAGCCTGAGTCTGGCCAGCCGCATCGACGATGCGACGCCGACGGTGATCGTCAGCGCCGACGCGGGCAGCCGCTCGGGCAAGGTCGTGGCCTACAAGCCCTTGCTGGACGAGGCGATCCGTGTTGCCGAACACAAGCCATCCAAGGTGCTGCTGGTGGACCGCAGCCTGGCGCCGATGCCGATGACGGCCGGCCGCGATGTGGCCTACGAACCGCTGCGCGAACAACACCTGAACACGCAAGTGCCGTGCGCCTGGCTCGACGCCGAACACGTGAGCTACACGCTCTACACCAGCGGCACCACCGGCAAACCCAAGGGCGTGCAGCGCGACACCGGCGGCTACGCGGTGGCGCTGGCCGCCAGCATGAAGCACATCTTCGACGGCCGGGCCGGCGAGACGTACTTCGCCACCAGCGACATCGGCTGGGTGGTCGGGCACAGCTACATCGTCTACGGCCCGCTGATCGCCGGCATGGCCACCGTGTTCTACGAAGGCCTGCCGACCCGGCCCGACGCGGGTGTGTGGTGGAGCATCGTCGCAAAGCACAAGGTGACGGTGATGTTCAGCGCGCCCACCGCGGTGCGCGTGTTGAAGAAGCAGGATCCGAAGTACCTGCAGGCGCACGACATCTCATCGCTGCGCGCGCTGTTTCTGGCAGGCGAGCCGCTAGACGAACCCACCGCCACGTGGATCGCCGACGCGCTGGGCAAGCCGATCATCGACAACTACTGGCAGACCGAGACCGGCTGGCCGATCCTGACCATCGCCAACGGCGTCGAGAAGAAGCCGAGCAAGTTCGGCAGCCCCGGCGTGGCGATGTACGGCTTTGATGTGAAGCTGGTCGACGAGAACACCGGCGCCGTGTTGACCGCGCCCGACCAGAAAGGCGTGCTGGCCATCGCCGGCCCGCTCCCCCCGGGCTGCATGCAAACGGTGTGGCGCGACGACGCGCGCTTCGTCAAGACCTACTGGAGCAGCATCCCCGGGCAGATGCTCTACAGCACCTTCGACTCGGGCATTCGCGACGCCGACGGCTACTACTTCATCCTGGGCCGGACTGACGACGTGATCAACGTGGCCGGGCACCGGCTGGGCACGCGCGAGATCGAGGAGAGCATCTCGAGCCACGCCAATGTGGCCGAGGTGGCGGTGGTGGGCGTGGCCGATCAGCTCAAGGGACAGGTGGCGATGGCCTTCGTGGTGGCGAAGGACGCGAGCGCACTCGGGGATGCACACACGGGCGCAGCCGCGCGGCTGAAGCTCGAAGGCGAGATCATGAAGACCGTGGACCAGCAACTCGGCGCGGTGGCGCGCCCGGCGCGGGTTCATTTCGTCAACCTGCTGCCCAAAACACGTTCCGGCAAGCTGCTGCGCCGCGCCATCCAGGCCGTGTGCGAGGGGCGCGACCCCGGCGACCTGACGACGATGGACGACCCGACGCCGTTGCAGCGGATTGCAGAGCTGGTGGCGCCGGCCGCCTGAGCGGGCGACGACGTTTGCTCTACTTCACCAGCAACTTGTCGACCGCCGACACGTCGTCAGGGCTCAACTGCCCTGCCGCCTGGCGCAGCTTCAGGCCGCCCAGCAGCACGTCGTAGCGCGCTTTTGCCAGGTCGCGCTTGGTGGTGAACAGTTGCGTCTGCGCGTTCAGCACGTCCAGGTTCACGCGCACGCCGACGCGGTAGCCGAGCTGCGTGGCTTCCAGCGCCAGTTGGCTCGACGACTCGGCCGCCTCCAGCGCCTTCACCTGCGCCGTGCCCGACTGCACGCCGAAGTACGCCTGCCGCGTGGCTTGCGCGACGATGCGGCGAGCGGCTTCGAGGTCGTTGGTGGACTTGTCTTCGAGCACCATCGTCTCCTTCACGCGGTTCTGGACCGAGCCACCCGAGTACAGCGGCATCGCCAGCTGCAGGCCGATGCTGGCGCTGTTGGTCGTGCCGGGCAGGCCGCTGCTGCTGGTGCCCGAGAGGCGGCTGGTGTTGACCGAGGCCACCGCGTCCACCGTGGGCAGGCCCGCGGCGCGGGCCTTCTCCGTCTCCAGCTTGGCGATGTCCAGGCCCAACGCGGCGCGGCGCACGGCGGGGTGTTGCGCACCGGAGTTGCCGACCCAGGTGTCCACGTTGGCCGGCACGACGGCGGGCAGCACCACCGGCACCGCCAGCTGTTTGGGCAACACGCCGCTGCGGCCGACGAGCTGATCTAGCGCGATGCGCTTGCTCTGCAAGTCGTTGTCGGCGGCGATCTCTTGCGCGCTGGCCAGGTCGAAGCGCGCCTGCGCCTCGCGCGTGTCGGTGATGGTCGCCGTGCCGACCTCGAAGTTGCGCTTGGCCGACGCGAGCTGCTCGCTGATGGCTGCTTTGCTGGCGCGCGTGGTGCCCAGCGTGTCTTGCGCGCCCAGCACGTCGAAGTAGGCCTGCGCCACGCGCACGATCAGGTCTTGCTCGGCGGTCTCCAGGTCGGTGCGCGAGACCTCGAACACCTTCTTTGCCTGGTCGACCGTGAAGCCATTGGCACGGTTGAACAGCGGCTGCTTGCCCGACAGGCCCGCGCCAGCGCTTCGGGACGATCGCGATGCGCCGACCGGCAGATCGACGTAGTTGCTGCCCACGTTGCCGCTCAAGCCCAGGTTGGGCAGCAACAGCGCATCGGCTTGGGCGGCCTTGTACTGGGCGGAATCGGCAAGCGCCCTGGCGGCCAGGTAAGTGGCGTCGTAGGCGCGTGCAGCGTCGTACAGCGCCTGCAGGCTCTGCGCCTGTGCGCTCGTCGCCGCGAAAAGGCTCAGCGCTGCCAGTGCGACGCTCCGCGCGATGCGCGCCATCGGCTCTCGGGTCGGCTCTTCGGTCGAGCGCTTGGAGCGATGCAACATGGCGAAGTCCTTTGTCGGTGAAATGGGGAAGTCGAAACGGGTCAGTAGCGGGGTCAGTAGCGCGGCACGCTGGCGTCCACCCCGGTGGACCACGCCTCGATGCCGCCCGCGAGGTTATAGACCGGGCCCAGCCCTTGGCGCTCCAGAAATGCGACGACCTGCGCACTTCGCACGCCGTGATGGCAAATGCAGACGACGGGCCGCGGCATTTAGGCTGCGTCACGGCGCGCCGCGTCGATGTCGGCCAGCCGCTCGGGAACCTCGTTCATCGGGATGTGCAGCGTCTGCACGCCGTCGATGTGGATGGCGGCCTGGGCAAACTCCCAAGGCTCGCGCACATCGAGCAGCACAGGCCGCCCCGCTGCGGTCGGCCCGGCGCAGAGCGCGGGCAGCTCCGTCACCGCCAACTGCTTCATCAAAAGCTGAACCGGGTCGGTTCGTCGAAACCCTTCAGCCGCGGGGCGACGGTGTCGAACAGATCGACGCTGCTGTACGACTGCTCGCCGCTGCGCGTGAACAGCACGGCGCGCATGATCGGCTGCTGGCCGACGATGGCCGCCAGCCGGCCGCCGACCTTCAATTGCGCGAGCACGGCGGCCGGCACCTCGGCCACCGAGCCGGAGAGCAGGATCACGTCGAACGGCGCGTCGGCCACCAGGCCGCGGCTGCCGCTGGCGTGCACCACGTCCACGTTCATCACCGCCGCGCGGCGCAGGTTGTCGGCCGCCAGCCGGGCCAGCTCGGGCACGATCTCCATCGTCGTCACGTGCTGCGCCTGGTGCCCCAGCAGCGCGGCCATGTAGCCCGAGCCGGCGCCCACCTCGAGCACCCGCTCGTGTTTGTGCACGGCCAGCTCCTGCAGCAGCCGTGCGTCCACCTTGGGCGCCAGCATGCACTGCCCGCCGGGCAGCGGCACCTCGGTGTCGACGAAAGCCATCCCGCGGTAGGCCGCCGGGGTGAAGTCTTCGCGCTTGACCACCGACAGCAGGCTGAGCACGCTCTGGTCCAGCACCTCCCAGGGGCGGATTTGCTGCTCGATCATGTTGAAGCGTGCTTGTTCGATGTTCATGCCAGGGCACCTTGAATGAAGTCGGCCATTTTATTTCGCCGCTGTTGCTCCGCGGCTCACTTCGCCAGTCCTGCGTCGGTGGCCGGCAACGGCGGTGTGCGGCTGCCTAAGCGCCGCTTGGCCCACGCGGCCAGGTCGTCGAGGTAGCAATAGACCACCGGCACCACCACCAGCGTCAGCAGCGACGAGGTGATGACGCCGCCGATCACCGCCTGCCCCATCGGCGCGCGTTGCTCCGAGCCTTCGGTCAGTGCGAAGGCCAGCGGCACCATGCCGAAGATCATCGCCAGCGTCGTCATCAGGATCGGGCGCAGGCGCACGTGGGCGGCGTGTAGGAGCGCTTCGGTGCGCTCCATGCCGTCGTCCCTTGATCGGATGGCGAAATCCACCAGCAGAATCGCGTTCTTCGTCACCAGCCCCATCAGCATCACGATGCCGATGACCGAGAACATGTTCAGCGTCGAGCGGAACATCAGCAGCGCCAGCACCACGCCGATGAGCGTGAGCGGCAGCGAGCTCATCAGCGCCAGCGGCTGCAGAAAGCTCTTGAACTGGCTCGCCAGGATCATGTAGATGAACACGATCGCCAGCGCCAGCGCACCCACCGCGTAGCTGAAAGACTCGTTCATGTTCTTCGTCGAGCCGCCGAAGCTGTAGCGGTAGCCGGGCGGCCAGGGCGTGGCGTCGAGCACCTTGCGGATGTCGGCCGAGACCTCGCCCGAGCTGCGACCGAGCGCGTTCGCGTCGATGTTGATCTCGCGGTTCAGGTCGCGGCGGTTGATCTGGTTCGGGCCGGTGGAGGGCGTCACGTCGGCCACCTGTGACAGGCGCACCACCCGCGTGGAGCCATCGCTCGCATTCGCCACGTTGATCGGGATGCGCTGCAGATCGGCGATGGAGTCGCGGCTGTCGGGCGAGATGCGTACGTTCACGTCGTAGTTCTCGCCGTCGGGTGCGCGCCAGTTGCCCACCAGCGTGCCGGCCACCAGGGTGCGCAGCGTGCCGGCGAGCGCGTTCACGTTCAGCCCCACATCGGCCGCGGCATCGCGCCGCACGTTGATCGCAACCGTCGGTTTGTCGGGCTTGAGCGTGCTGTCGAGGTCGACCAGGCCGGGGATCTCGCGCAGTTTGGCCGTGATGCCCTTGGACAGCCGCTCCAGTTCGGCCAGGTCGGTGCCCTGGATCGAAAACTGAAGGCTCTTGCCACCGCCCAGGTCGGTTTGCCCGATGTTGGTGACGGTGATGCCCGGAATGCGCGCCAGTTGCTCGCGCAAGGGCGGCGTCATGTCGGCCACGCTGCGGTGCCGGTCCTTGCGGTCGACCAGCCGAACGTAAATCGCCCCGTAGATCTTGCCGGCCGCAAAGCCGCTGTTGATGGTGGTGACGGTGTACTTGACCTCGGGCATCGCGCGCAGCGTCGCGTCGATCTGCTTGGCGCGGGCCTCGGTCACTTCGAGCGACGAGCCGACCGGCGTGTAGAAATTGATCTGCGTTTCCGAGAAGTCGGCCTTCGGCACGAACTCTGCGCCCAGGATCGGGATGATGAAGAAGCTGCCCGCGAAGGTTGCGATCGCCACCGCCAGCGTCGCCAGCTTGTGCTTGAGCGACCAGCCGAGGATGGACTGGTAGGCGCGACCGAGCCACTGCGTGAAGTCGTCGAAGTAGCCCGTCACGCGGCCGATCGTCTTGTCGTACAGCGCGACGGGTGGGCCCGGGCGCCGGCCGTGCGCTTGCGGGTCGTGCCAGACGCTGGAGAGCATCGGGTCGAGCGTGAAGCTGACGAACATCGAGATCAGCACCGCCGCGACGATGGTCAGCCCGAACTCGTGGAAGAACTTGCCGACGATGCCGCCCATGAAGCCGATCGGTAGGAACACCGCGACGATCGACAGCGTGGTGGCCAGCACCGCGAGGCCAATCTCGCTGGTGCCGTCGAGCGCGGCCTGCCGCGCGGACTTGCCCATCTGCACATGCCGCACGATGTTCTCGCGCACGACGATCGCATCGTCGATCAACAGGCCCACGCACAGACTCAGCGCCATCATCGTGATGGTGTTGATCGTGAAGCCGAAGACGTACATGAACAAGAAGGTGCCGATCAGCGCGATCGGCAGCGTCAGGCCGGTGATGACGGTGGAGCGCCACGAATTGAGGAACAGGAACACGATCAGCACCGTGAGCGCCGCGCCTTCGATCAGCGTGCGCTTGACGTTGGCCACCGAGATGCGGATGGCGCGCGAGTTGTCGCGGTTGACCTCGACCTTCACGCCCGGCGGCGTGACGGCCGCCGCGTCGGCGAGCGCCTTGTTCAGCCCGTCGACCACCTCGATGGTGTTTTCGCCCTGCGACTTCTGCACCGACAGCAGCACCGTGCGCTGGCCGTTGTAGAGCGCGAGCGACTCGACTTCCTGCGGGCCATCGACCACGTCGGCCACCTGCCACAGCTTGACCGCAGTACCGGCCTTGCGGGCGACGACGATTTCTCGAAAGTCTTCCGGCCGCTGCAGCCGCGCATTGATCTGCACCACGCGCTCCTGCTCGCGCGAGCGGATCGCGCCCATGGGCAGCTCCTGGTTTTCGCTGCGCACGGCGGCGACGACCTGATCGACGGTGACGCCCAACGCCTCCAGCGCCGCCGGACGGATGTAGAGGTTGACCTGGCGCGACACACCGCCCACCACCGCCACCGAGCCCACGCCACGCACGTTCTCGAAGCGCTTTTGCAGCACCTGCGAGGCCCAGGTCGTCAGCTCTTGCGCCGACTTCTTTCCATCGGTGGACAGGATCGCCACGTTGTAGATCGGCTGGCTCGCCGGGTCGAAGCGCGAGACGCGCGGCTCCTTGACCTCATCGCGCAACAGCGGCCGCACGAGCGACACTTTCTCGCGCACGTCCTCGGCCGCCTTGCGGCCATCGACGTCGAGGTTGAACTCGACGATCACGACCGACGAGCCTTCGTACGAGCGCGAATACAGCGAGCTGATGCCCGCGACGGTGTTGACCGCAGCCTCGACCTTCTTGGTGACCTCGCTCTCGACGATCTCGGGTGAGGCGCCGGGGTAGTCCATGGCCACCACGACGGTCGGGAAGTCGATGTTCGGGAACTGGTCCACCGACAGGCGCTGGTAGCTGAAGACGCCGAGCACCACGAAGGCCAGCATGACCATCGTGGCCATCACCGGGTTGGCGATCGAGACGCGGGTGAACCACATGGTGGGGCGGGCGCTTGCGGGTGGGTGAGCGTGCGACGGTCAGCGCGCTGCGGACGAAGCCGAGGCCAGGGCAGCTGCTGGGGATTTGGCGGTCGTGGCAGGCGGGGCGGGCGTGGTGGACGTGGTGGACGTGGTAACCGTGGCAGGCGCGATCGACGCAGCAACCGGCGCCGCGAGCACCCGCACCGGCGTGCCATCGCGCACCAGCCCGGCGCTGCCGGCGAGCACCCGCGCGCCATCGCTCAATCCCGCGGTGATCTCGACCCAGGGCTGGCCGCCCACGTCACCCCGCTGGCCGAGCTGAACGCTGCGCAACTGCGCCTTGTCGTCCAGCACCTGAAGCACGTAAGGCAGCGCCTGGTCGGTGCGCACGGCGGTGAGCGGCACGGCCAGCACCTGTTTGGCGCTGGTTGCAATGCGGCCCTTGGCGAACAGGCCCTGGCGCAGTGCGGCGTTCGGCTCGACAGCCAGGTACACCAGCACCGAGCGGCTGCCCACCTGCGCGCTCGGGTTGATGCGCGCGACCTGGGCCGAAACCGGCTGCGGCAGGCCGTCGACCCGCAGCGTGGCCGGGCGGCCGACCTCCAGCGCCACCACGTCTTCGGGTGCGATCGCGGCTTCGAGTTCGAGCTTCGACAGATCGACCACTTCGATCAGCCGCGCATCGACCGACACCCGCTCGCCCACCTGCACGAGGCGCTGAGACACCAGCCCAGCCAGCGGCGACACCAGCGTCGAGTCGCCACGCGCCTTGCGGGCCAGCTCGACGGCAGCCAGCGCGGCCTGCAGGTTGGCTTGTGCTGCAGCGTCGTTCGACACCGAGGTCTCCAGCCCGGTCGGCGAGATGAAGCCTTGCGCCACCAGCGCGCGGTTGTTCTCAAGTGCACGCTTGGCGATGTCGGCCTGCGCCCGCGTGGACGAGGCGGTCTGCTCGGCCTGGCGCAGCCGCCAGTCGAGCTCGGTCGTGTCGATCTGGCCCAGCACCTGGCCGCGCTTGACGGTGTCGCCTTCGCGCACCGTCAGCGACTTCAGCTCGCCCGCCACCTTGGCCCTGAGCGTGGCGCTGTTGACCGCCTTCAACCCGCCCGACACGTCCAGCGTGCGCGTGAGCTCGATCTGGCGCGCGGTCACCATGTCGGAGGGCGCGAGGTCCAGCGCCACGACGGCCTTCTGCGCCGCCAACGGCGTCTGTTCGGCCTTGCGCGCCTGCAGCGCCCGAGCGATGAACGCGCCGAGCACCGCCACCGCGACGACCGGGATCAGCCACTTCAACCAAGGCTTCATGAGCGAGCTTTCCCTTTTGTCTTCTTGTCGGTCACGCGGCCCGTGGCGCCAGGCGACTTGACCCCAGGCGCTTTCACGCTGGCGCGCGCGCTCGGCGCGGCGGCTTTGCGCGGCGCCTCCAGCCCACGCAACACCAGGTCGATGAGGGTCGCGATGAACACCTTCGGCTCGATAGAGTGCCCCACGCCACAGGCGCCGATCGAGTGCTTGTGCATCACCAGAAAGAGCATCGGGGCCATCAGCGCGTGCACGACCTCGGGCACGTCCACGGCGCGGAACTCGCCTCGGTCAATGCCACGCTGGACCAGTTGCGAGACCATGCGCTCGGCCGGGTGCACCACCTCGTCGACATAGAACTGCGCGATTTCGGGGAAGTTGCGCACCTCCGACATCATCAGCTTCATGATGCCGGAGGCGCGTGTCTCGCCGATGCGCTCCCACCACAGGCCGAACACCAGCGTCAGGAGCTCGGACGTGCTGCCTTCGAAGTCGCGCACTATCGTCACGCCCTCGGCGATCTGGTTCACCATGTTGTGGCGGATCACCTCTTTGAGCAGCTCTTCCTTGCTGGGGTAGTAGAGGTACAGCGTGCCCTTGGACACGCCGGCGCGCACCGCCACTTCTTCGGAGCGCGTGGCCGCAAAGCCCTTTTCAACGAACAGGTCGAGTGCGGCGTCGAGCAGCTCTTGCGGGCGGGCTTCCTTGCGGCGTTGCCGGTTGGTGGTCGCCTGCGCGGCCAGGAGGGAGGTCGCGCGAGGGGGCGAGAGCGGCGTGATGGGCATCAAAAATACTGACTGATCGGTCAGTAATGTAGTGGGCTGGGCGCTGGTCGGTCAAGGCACGCATGGGCAAGGATGGGTGAAGTTTCGTGAAGCACAATGAAACGGCATTGTCGCCCTCCCGTGTTCGTCAGTGTGTCCGCCAGCATGTCCATCAGCATCTTCGACCTGTTCAAGATCGGCATCGGCCCGTCGTCGTCGCACACGGTCGGGCCGATGAAGGCGGCGGCGATGTTCGCACGGCGGCTGCGCGACAGCGGGGTGCTCGCGCGCACCGCACGTGTCGAAGCGCGGCTGTACGGCTCGCTCGGCGCCACCGGCAAAGGGCACGGCACCGACAAGGCGGTGCTGCTGGGCTTGCAGGGCGAGATGCCCGAGACGATCGACCCCGACAGCGTTGCCACCAAGCTGCGCGAACTGCGCGAACGGGGCAGCCTGCGGCTCGACGGTGAATACGCTGTCGCCTTCAACGAACGCACCGACCTCGTGTTTCTGCGCCGCGAGTCGCTGCCGTTTCACCCGAACGGCGCGCGATTCACAGCCTGGGCGGCCGACGGCAGCGTGCTCGACGAGCGGCGCTACTTCTCGGTCGGCGGTGGCTTCGTCGTGTCGCAGGAAGAGGCCGATGCGCCGCCCGGGCAGGCGCGCATCGTCGAAGACACGACTGTGTTGCCGCACCCGTTTGCCAGCGGTGACGAACTGCTGGCCGAGGCGCAGCGCACCGGTCAGTCGATCTCCGCGCTGATCCGCGCCAACGAGCGCGTCTGGCGCAGCGACGCGCAGATCGACGCCGGCATCGATGCGATCTGGAGTGCGATGAAAGCCTGCGTCGAGCGCGGCTGCCGCACCGAAGGCCACCTGCCCGGCGGCATGCAGGTGCGGCGTCGCGCGCCCGAGCTGTTCCGCTCGCTCACGCAGCGCCCCGAACAAGCATTGCGCGACCCGCTGACCATCATCGACTGGGTCAACCTGTATGCGATGGCGGTGAACGAAGAAAACGCCGCCGGTGGCCGCGTGGTCACGGCGCCCACCAACGGCGCGGCCGGCATCGTCCCTGCGGTGCTTCACTACTACGACCGTTTCGTGCCCGGCGCCAACGCGCAAGGTGTGCGCGACTTCCTGCTCACCGCCGGCGCGATCGGCATGCTCTACAAGCAGAACGCCTCGATCAGCGGCGCCGAGGTGGGCTGCCAAGGCGAGGTGGGCGTGGCCTGCTCGATGGCGGCCGGCGCGCTCTGCGCGGTGATGGGCGGCACGCCCGCGCAGGTCGAGAACGCCGCCGAGATCGGCATGGAGCACAACCTCGGCCTCACCTGCGACCCGGTGGGCGGCATGGTGCAGATCCCTTGCATCGAGCGCAACGCGATGGGCTCGGTGAAGGCGCTCAACGCCGCACGCATGGCGCTGCGCGGCGACGGCACGCACTATGTGTCGCTCGACAAGGTCATCAAGACCATGCGCGACACCGGCCGCGACATGATGACCAAATACAAGGAAACGAGCCGCGGCGGGTTGGCGGTGAACGTGATCGAGTGCTGATGCCGCCGCCGTATCGCCTCGACTTACAAGGGCTGCTGAAGACATGACGATCGACTGGAACGCATTCACGCCCGGCACTGCGCTGGCCGGCGGGGTGTTGATCGGCATCGCCGCGGCGATGTTCGTGCTGCTCAATGGGCGCATCGCCGGCATCAGCGGCGTGTTGGGCGGCCTGCTCGTTCCCAGGCGCGGCGACGTGGCCTGGCGCGCTGCGTTCGTGGCCGGCCTGCTGAGCGCGCCGTGGGTGTACGGGCTGGTCGCCGCAGTGCGCGAACCGCACGTAGCGGCAGAGTACGGCGCGCTCGTCTCGGCCGGCTTGCTGGTGGGCGTCGGCACGCGATATGCCGCGGGTTGCACCAGTGGACACGGTGTGTGCGGCCTGTCGCGCCTGTCGTTGCGCTCGCTCGTGGCCACGCTGGCGTTCATGGGCGCGGGCTTCGCCACCGTGTTCGTGCTGCGGCATGTGTTGCCGGTCTGACCTTGTCGAGTCTTCCCTGTTTCGATCATCGAGCGTCTTCATGAACGTCTTCACCGCACTCCTCGCCGGCCTCGTGTTCGGCTTCGGGCTCATCGTCTCCGGCATGGCGGCCCCGGCCAAGGTGCTCGGCTTTCTCGACCTGGCCGGCGCGTGGGACCCCTCGCTCGCGTTCGTCATGGTCGGTGCCATCGGTGTCGGCGTCGTCGCGTTCTTCGTGGCGGGCAAGCGCAGCACCTCGCTGCTTGGTGAACCGATGCGGCTGCCCACCGCGCGCCCCATCGACCGCCGGTTGGTGGTCGGCAGCGTGATGTTCGGCGTCGGCTGGGGCGTGGCGGGCTTTTGCCCCGGGCCGGCGCTGGTGGCGCTCGGAATGGGGCAGGGCAAGGCGCTGGTGTTCGTCGGCGCGATGCTCGCGGGCATGGCGTTGTTCGAGTGGGCCGAGCAGCGGCGTGGTGTGGCCGTGGAAAGCGCCGCCTGAGTTCGCCGAGTTCGACGCGAGTGGAGGCCTCAGCGGCGAGCGTTCAGCGCGTGCATGCGCCGCGCCGCGCACCCCACTCGTAAAGTTCGATGAAGTCGGCCGAGCGCCTGCCCTCGGACACGAGCGCTGCCTAGAATCGTCGCTCATGAAACACAGAGTCTGGATCGGCGCGCTGGTGCTGGTGGGCATGGTCGGCGCCGCCGCGTGGTGGATGCAGCGCGACCGCGACGGCGGCGTGAGCTACCGCAGCGCGAAGATCGAACGCGGTTCCATCCAGGCGGCCGTGTCGGCCTCGGGCACCGTCACGCCGGTGACGCAGGTGCAGGTCAGCTCGCAGGTGTCGGGGCAGATCAAGGAGCTGTTCGTCGACTTCAACAGCGAGGTCACGCAGGGCCAGTTGATTGCGCGGCTCGACCCCGAAACCTTCGAGTACCGGCTGCGCCAGTCGAACGCCGACGTCGAGGCCGCGCGCGCCTCGGTGCTGACGGCGCAGGCCAACGTGATGCAGGCCAACGCACAGGTGGGCAAGGCGCGCGTGGACGTGCAGGAAGCGCGGCGCGACCTCGATCGCAAGCAGGACCTGGTGGCCAAGAACTTCATCTCCACCGTCGAGGCCGAGAAGGCGCAGGCGCTCGTCAACACGCTCGCCGAGAGCCTGAAGGCCACTGAAGCGCAGGTGGCCGTGGCGCAGGCGCAGACGCAGAACGCGCAGGCGATCGTGAAGCAGCGCGAGGCGCAACTCGCGCAGGCGCGCATCGACCTGGAGCGCACGCAGATCCGCTCGCCGGTCACCGGCATCATCATCAAGCGCAGCGTGGAAGTGGGGCAGACGGTGGCGGCCAGCCTGCAGGCGCCCGAGCTGTTCGTGATCGCGGCGAACCTGAACGACATGCAGGTGGAGACTGCGATCGACGAGGCCGACATCTCGCGCGTGCGCAACGCGCAGAAGGTGAGCTTCACGATCGACGCGTTCCCAGGCCGCAATTTCGAGGGCGCGGTCAAGCAGGTGCGCAAGGCGGCGGTGTCGGCGCAGAACGTGACGACCTACAGCGTCGTCGTCGCATTTGCCAACCCCGGCGCGAGCCTGCTGCCGGGCATGACGGCCAACGTGCGCATCATCACCGACACGCGCGACAACGTGCTGAAGGTGCCGAACGCGGCGCTGCGGGTGCGCATCGCGGGGGTGGAGCCGGCAGCGGCGGCGGCGCCGACGTCGCCAGCAGCGCCGGCAACGCCCGCATCTGCGGCCGCGGTGGGTGTGCGCACCGGTGGCATCGACGCTGCCCGCTGGTCGTGGCTGGGCGCGGCGCAGGCGCAGCCCGCGGGTGCGGCTGGCGCAGGCGGTGGCCCCGGTGCCCTGCGCGAGCGGCTGGTGTCGGGCCTGACGCTGGACGATGCGCAACAGGCCCAGCTCGACGCCTTGCTTGCCGAACTGCGCCCGCGCTTCATGGCTGCGCGCGAGTTGCCCGAGGACGAGCGCCCGGCCGCGCGCGAGAAGCTCATGAACGAACTGCGCGAGCGGCTGGGCAAGGTACTCACACCCGCTCAGCGTGAGCGCTATGCGCAGATGCAGGCCGGCCGTGCGGGTGCTGGCATGGCTGCCGCCAGGCCGGCGACCGGAGCGGCGGGCGTGGCGTCGCCGTCCAACGCGTCCGGCGGCGCAACAGCCGTCGCTGCTGCAACCGCTGCAACCGCTGCAACCCCAGCGGCGGCTGCAACCACCGCCACCCCAACGGCTCCCACGCCATCCACACGTGCGCCCGGTGCGACGCCATCACCGGCGGCGGCAGGCCCGGCGGCCACTGGTTCGGGTGGCCCGCTGCGCGAGTTCCGCGATCGCCTGGTGAGCGACCTGCAACTCACGCCCGCGCAGACCGACAAGGTCGACGCCATGCTCGCCGAGGCGCGCCCGCGCTTCGGCGAACTGCGCGCGCTGCCGGAAGAAGAGCGCCCCAAGGCGCGCGACCGCATCCTGGCTGACCTGCGCGCGCGGGTGTCCGAGCAGTTGACCCCCGAGCAGAAGCAGAAGTACCAGCAATTGCTGGCCGAGCTCGGTGGCCGGCAGAGCACGCGCGGCCGCATCTTCCTGCTCGGGGCCGACAACAAGCCGGCTGCCTACAACGTGCGGCTGGGCATCAGCGACGGCGTGTCGACTGAGCTGATCGTGATGCCCGGAGCGCCAGGCGCAGAGGCGCTGGTCGAAGGCGCGACGGTCATCACCGGCGTTATCTCCGCGAACGCAGCGCCCGCCCGGCCGGCCGTCACGCCCGGCGGGCCGCGGCCGTTCTGACCCGCCGCTCCGCCCCGCCGTTCTGAGCCGCAGCCTCACCGCCCGATGCCGCTGATCCACGCCCACGAACTGGTCAAGACCTACACGATGGGCGAGCAGACCGTGCACGCACTGCGCGGCGTCTCGCTCTCGATCGAGGCGGGCGAGTTCGTTGCGATCATGGGCGCGTCGGGCTCGGGCAAGAGCACGCTGATGAACATCCTGGGCTGCCTGGACCAGCCGACCTCGGGCACCTACCGGCTGGCCGACGAGGCGGTGGAAGGCATGGCTGGCGACCAGCTCGCGTCGATCCGCAACCGGCGCATCGGCTTCGTGTTCCAGCAATTCAACCTGCTGCCGCGCACCAGCGCGCTCGAGAACGTCGAGCTGCCGATGGTCTATGCCGGCATGAAGCCGGCCGAGCGCCACGCGCGCGCGCTTGAGAGCCTCGCGCGCGTGGGGCTGGGCGAGCGCGCGGCACACACGCCGGCCGAACTTTCGGGCGGTCAGCAGCAGCGTGTGGCGATCGCGCGTGCACTGGTCAACCGGCCGCAATTGATCCTGGCCGACGAGCCCACCGGTGCGCTCGATTCGCAAACGTCTGAGGACATCATGCGGCTGCTGACCGACTTGAACGGGCAGGGCATGACCGTGATCATCGTCACCCACGAACACGACGTGGCCGCGTGGGCACGGCGCTGCATCGTGTTCAAGGACGGGCGCTTGATCGAGGACCGGGTGCAGCAGCCTGGTCAACCGCAGCGGCCGCTGCGGCCGGCCGAGCAGCCCGAGGTCGCGGCATGAACACGCTGGCAGCGCTCCGATCCGCGTGGCGCGCGCTGACCACCAACCTGATGCGCAGCATCCTGACCATGCTGGGCATCATCATCGGCGTGGCGGCGGTGATCACGATGATCGCGGTGGGCTCGGGGGCACAAAAGCGCGTTGAAGACCAGATCAAAGGCCTGGGCTCCAACATCATGCTGGTGCTGCCCGGCGCACAGACAGCCGGCGGCGTGCGGTTGGGCGCGCAGACCGGCCAGACGTTGACCGAAGAAGACGCGCTGGCCATCGCCAAGGACGTGCCCGAGGTGCAGGTGGCCGCGCCCTCGCTGCGCACCGGCGCGCAGGTGGTGGTGGGCAACACCAACTGGAGCACCACCGTGTTCGGCACCACGCCCGACTATCTTGAGGCGCGCGACTGGCCGCTCGAATCGGGCCGCAGCTTCGAGGCGACAGAGGTCGCCGGTTCGGGCAAGGTCGCGCTCATTGGGCAGACGGTGGCGCAGCAACTGTTCGGCGACGCCGACCCGATCGACCAGGTGATCCGCGTGCGCAAGGTGCCGCTGACCGTCGTCGGCGTGCTGGCGCGCAAGGGCCAGAACTCGATGGGGCAGGACCAGGACGACGTGGTGGTGCTGCCGATCTCGACCTACCGCAACCGCATCCAGGGCATGAGCGGTGGCCGCTTGAAGCGCGTCGGCTCGATCAGCGTGAAGGTGCGCGAGGGGCAGAGCATGAAGGTGGCCGAGGCCAACATCCGCGAGCTGCTGCGCCAGCGCCACCGCCTGCAGCCCAGCCAGGACGACGACTTCAGCATCCGCAACCTCACCGAGATGCTCGCCGCGCAAGAAGAGTCGAGCCGCGTGATGACGCTGCTGCTGGCTGCGGTGGCCGGCGTGAGCCTGATCGTCGGCGGCATCGGCATCATGAACATCATGCTGGTCAGCGTGACCGAGCGCACGCGCGAGATCGGGCTGCGCATGGCGGTGGGCGCGCGTGGGCGCGACATCCTGTCGCAGTTCCTGATCGAGGCGGTGACGCTGAGCCTGGTGGGCGGCGCCATCGGTGTGGTGCTGGGCGCGCTTGCCACCTGGGGCGTCGCCGAATTTGCCGGCTGGCAGGTGGCGCTGAGCGCCAACTCGGTGCTGCTGGCGGTGGGCTTCTCGGCCGCGGTCGGCGTGTTCTTCGGCTTCTACCCGGCGCGGCGGGCGGCGGCGTTGTTGCCGATCCAGGCGTTGCGGCATGAGTGACACTCGCTGACTTCCTTTCGCATCCCTCGACTGCAATGCTTCATCGCCGACGACTCCTTGTTGCGGGCAGCACCACGCTGCTGTTGAGCGGCTGCGCCGCCGTGCTCGGGCCGCGCAACATCGTCGTCTCGCAAGAGCGCCTGCAAGCGCTGGTGGCGCGGCGCTTCCCCGTCACGCGGCGTTACCTCGAACTCTTCGACGTGACGGTGGCCGCCCCGCGCCTGACGCTGCTGCCCGAGCTGAATCGCCTCGCGACGAAGCTCGACGTGAGCGCCAGCGACCGCCTGCTGCGCCGTCCGATGAACGGCAGCATCGACCTGACCAGCGCGCTGCGCTTCGACGCGGCCGACAACACCGTGCGGCTGGCCGACGTGCGCGTCGACAGCTTCGTGCTCGGCGACGCGCCCGGCCCGCTGCAGAACCAGCTCAGCCGCATCGGCAAGTTGTTGGCCGAGGAGATGCTGGACGGCGAGGTCGTCTACACCCTGAAGCCCGAGGACGTGAAGAACGCGCAGGGCCGCGGCTACCAGCCCGGTGAGTTGAAGGTCACGCCGCGCGGGCTCGTGCTCACGCTCAACCCGAGCCCCTGATCGCGCCGGGATCGCAGCCGCTGGGAAGCGGCAGCGTGGAATGCTGCGCAACTCCACGGCGCTTGCGGCGACACCGCAGCGCCAACGGCCAGTTCAGCGCGACCCCGCCGCTATGATCCGCCGCTGCAAAAACCGCAAAAACGCCGCCGGCTCGGCCGTTGCGCAGATTCATCGGGAGACACGTGTTTGGACATCGCACTGCTGGTCAAGGCCGCCATCATGGGCATCGTGGAGGGGCTCACCGAGTTCCTGCCGATCTCGAGCACCGGCCACCTGATCCTGGCCGGCTCGCTGCTCGGTTTTCATGACGAGAAGAGCAAGGTCTTCGACATTGCGATCCAGACCGGCGCGATCGTCGCGGTGATGATCGTCTACTGGGAGCGCTTGCGCGAGACGATGCTCGGCATCGGCAACGACGCGAAGGCTCAGCGCTTTGCCACCAACGTGGGCATTGCGTTCTTCCCGGCGGTCATCCTCGGCCTGCTGTTCGGCAAGGCGATCCAGGCGAATCTGTTCACGCCGCAAGTGGTGGCCACCACCTTCATCGTCGGCGGCTTCATCATCCTGTGGGCTGAGCGGCGCACGAGCACAGCGCGAATCCAGTCGGTCGACGAGATGACGCGGCTCGACGCGCTCAAGGTCGGCCTGGTGCAGTGCTTTGCGATGATCCCCGGCACGAGCCGCTCGGGCGCCACCATCATCGGCGGCATGCTCCTGGGCATGAGCCGCAAGGCGGCGACCGACTTCAGCTTCTTCCTTGCCATCCCCACGCTGATCGGCGCCGGCGCGTACAGCCTGTTCAAGCAACGCGCGTTGCTGTCGGCGGCCGACATTCCGCTGTTCGGCGTTGGCCTGCTCTTCTCTTTCTTGTCAGCATGGTTGTGCGTGCGCTGGCTCTTGCGCTACATCACCACGCACAACTTCGTGCCATTTGCCTGGTACCGCATTGCCTTCGGCATCGTGGTGCTGGTGACGTGGCACTTCGGCTGGGTCACGTGGGCCGGCTGAGGGGCTGACAGCCTGGCGCGGCGCTTCAGCGCCGCTCGAACACCAGGTCCCACACGCCGTGGCCCAGCTTGAGGCCGCGGTGCTCGAACTTAGTCAACGGCCGGTGCCCGGGCCGCGGCGCAAAACCAGCAGCGGTGTTGCGCAGGTGGGGCTCGGCAGACAACACTTCCAGCATCTGATCGGCGTAAGGCTGCCAGTCCGTCGCGCAATGCAGGTACGCGCCGGGCTTCAGGCGGCTGACGAGCAGACGCACGAACTCGGGTTGGATCAACCGGCGCTTGTTGTGCTTCTTCTTGTGCCACGGGTCGGGGAAGAACACATGTACGCCGGCCAGCGACGACGGCGCCACCATGTGCTGCAGCACCTCGACCGCGTCGTGCTGGATCAGACGCAGATTGGTGAGTTGCAGCTCGCCGATGCGCTTGAGCAACGCGCCGACGCCGGGGGTGTGCACCTCGATGCCGATGAAGTCGGTGCCGGGCAGCGCCTGCGCGATCTGCGCGGTCGCGTCGCCCATGCCGAAGCCGACTTCGAGCACGCGCGGCGCATCGCGGCCGAAGGCGGCGGCAAAGTCGCACCGGGTGGCGCCGTACGGCACGACGAAGCGCGGGCCCAGCTCGGCCATCGCCCGCACCTGCCCCGGTCCCATGCGGCCGGCGCGCACGACGTAGGAGCGGATGCTGCGCTCGCGCGGGTCGATGCGGGGCTCGCTGGCGCGCTCGGCTGCCGGGGCGGTGCGGGTGTCTGCGTTCGGTCGGGTCGGCACGGCGGGGCCAGTTCGATGGGGCCGGCGATTGTGCCCGAGCCCAGTCGCCGGGCGGCCGCCGGACGGGTCGCCGCGATAGAATCCAACCCAGGCTGCGGGTGTAGTTCAATGGTAGAACGGCAGCTTCCCAAGCTTCATACAGGGGTTCGATTCCCCTCACCCGCTCCAACGGCCGACAACGTCGCCGCACACAGCCGCCCCGGCTGTGAACTTGTTGTGTGCACAACCCCCGGCAACGCAGCCTTGTTCGCGTTGCATCGGATGTTCAGCCTGTTACTTCCTGCGCATGATGGCGCCAAGCTTCCATCCATGCAGCATGAGTTCGGTCTTTCAAGTCATTTGCCTCAGCCCGGCCTTGCCGGACCTGACCACGTCCGCCTACGGGCCGTTCGTGCTGCACGCGTGCGCGTCGCTGGACGAGGTGTCGCAGCGGCTGCGCGAGCAGGCGTACGACGCGGTGTTGCTGACCACAGGCACGCAACTGCCCGCTGAGCGGCTGATCCACTGGCCCGCCTGGTCACACGCCACGATGGATTCTGCGGTGGTGGTGGTCGCCCCCGAGCCGCAGCCGGCGCTCGCGCTGCGCCTGATCCAGCGCGGCGCGCAAGACGTGGTGCCACAGCGCGAGTCGCACGGCGACGCGCTGGCCCGCGTGCTGCGCCTGGCCATCGAACGCAAGCGGCTCGAGGTCTCGGCGCGCCACGCCTTTGCCACCGACCTGGCGACCGGCCTGCCCAACCTGCCGCAGTTGATCGAGCACATCACCCACCTGCTGGCGCTGCGCGAACGCGAACCGGCCCCGATGGCGCTGCTGGTGCTGCGCGTGGACGGCTTGGCCGCCGCCGAGAGCCAGCTCGGCACCGAATCGGCCAACGTGCTGCGCCGGCAGTTGGCCGAGCGGCTGCGCTCGGGCCTGCGGGCGAGCGACGTGGTGGCCTCCATCGGCGGCGACGTGTTCGCAGTGCTGCTGGCCTGGATCGATGCGGCCAACGACGGCGACCAGGTTGCGGCCAAGATGGCGCTGGCGGCGCAGCGGCCGTTCAGCGTCGCCGGGCAGGTGTTGTCGTTGTCGGTCGGGCTCGGCGTGAGCCAGTTCCCCGGCCACGGGCGCCAAGCCGACGTGCTGCTGCGCCAGGCGATGGAGCAGGCGAGCGTGCCGGCTGCACACAGTCGCATGCAGGACGTCGCGTTGCGGCTGCGGCGCGCTTGACGCGGCGCGGGCTGAAGGCCGACATCGAGCTCGGCTGCGGCCCAGGGCGTGTGGCTTGGCGGCTTAGCGGCGGCGCCAGCGCCACCAGCCCAGGCCGGCGAGTGCTGCAAATGCGAGCAAAGCCAGGGCGATCCACGGCAGCTCCAGCGATGTCGCGAGACCCGAGTTCGGACCGGCAGCGCCCACCGTGGGCGGAGAAAACGGGTTGTACGCCGCACCGCCCTCGCTGACGGCTGAGGTGGCCGTGGCGCCGGTCGCAGCGATCTGGGCGTCCGCCGCCGAGGTGCCGGCCGCCCACACCGCCGTGGCCGCCATCGCCACCAGCGGCACGCCGCCGCTGGTGAGCGGCTGCGACGCGTCGAACCACTGCCATGTGCCGCCGCGCCGAGCCAGCGTCACCGGGCCTTGCCAGTCGGCCGGCATGGGCTGGTAGGCCACGCGCTGCGGCTGCACCTGGCCGGCTTGCCAGCGGTGCAGGTCCAGCCAAGGCTGGCCTTGTTGCAGCGTCAGCAACGCGATCAGGGCTGCACCTTCGTCGTCGAGTTGCAACGCCAGCGCTTGCGAGCTCTCGATCCCGCTCGATCGCATCGTTCCGCCTTGCCCGAACGTTGGGTCGAACGAGCCGTTGCTGAGAATCCGCCACAAGGCGGCTTGTTCTCCCGCCGTCGTTTCGACTTGCCCCAGCACCAGCAGGCTCTTGTCGGGCAGGGGCAGCAGGTCGGCGCCGTAGGCATCGGCCTCGGTCGAGGGGACGAGGCTGCGGCCCTGAACGCCCCAGGCCACGTCGAGCCGTCCGTCGGGCAGGAAGCGCATCGCCGCCGGAACGGCCAGGCCTTTCGGGCCTTGGGCAGCGCCGACGATCAGCAAGCGCCCGGCCTCGTCGACGCGGATCGAGCGCGGGCCAGGGCTGTCCGCGCCCAGGCTGAACAGCACCCGGCCTGCCTCGCCGAACTGGCGGTCCAGGCTGCCGTCGGGGTGGCGGCGCTCCAGGACCTGGGACGACGGGTCCGCCGAGCCGTCAGGCACGATCGCCACGCGCCGCCCATCGGCCAGCGTCACGTCCCAACTGGCCGCTGTCGCCACGGCCGCGCCGCAGGCCATCAGGCCCGTGGCGGCGGCGCGCAGCACGCAGTTCATGGCGCTACTTCGGCTCGGGCGCCACCGGGTGGTCGGCCATGATCTCCAGCGCCTTCACCAGCGCCGAGTGGTCGAGGTCTTTCAGACCGTTGGCAGCGCAGACCTGCATCAGTTGCGCGGCGCCGGCCGTCTGCGGCAGCGCCACGCCGAGCGCGCGTGCGCCGGCCAGCGCCAGGCCCAGGTCCTTCTGGTGCAGGTTGATGCGAAAACCCGGGTTGAAGGTGCGCTTGATCATGCGCTCGCCGTGCACCTCGAGGATGCGGCTCGCCGCAAAGCCGCCCATCAGCGCCTGACGCACCTTGGCCGGGTCGGCGCCGGCCTTGCTGGCGAACACCAGCGCTTCGCTCACTGCGGCGATGTTGAGCGCCACGATGATCTGGTTGGCGACCTTGGTGGTCTGCCCGTCGCCGTTGCCGCCCACCAGCGTGATGTTCTTGCCCATCAGCTCGAACAGCGGCTTGACCTTGTCGAACGCGCTTTCAGGGCCGCCGACCATGATCGTCAGCGTGCCGGCCTTGGCGCCGACCTCGCCGCCGGAGACCGGCGCGTCGAGGTAGTCGCAGCCGAGCGCGTTGATCTTCAATGCGAACTGCTTGGTCTCGATCGGCGAGATCGAGCTCATGTCCACCACGGTTTTTCCCTTGGACAAACCGGAGGCCACGCCGCCCTCGCCGAACAGCACCGCTTCCACGTCGGGTGTGTCGGGCACCATCGTGAAGACGATGTCGGCTCGCTGGGCGACGGCCTGGGCGCTGTCGCAGCGCGTCACGCTCGCTTCGGCGAGTTCGGGCCGCAGCGCGCTGCGGGTGTGCACGAACAGCTCGTGGCCCCCGGCGCGCAGGCGCTGCGCCATCGGCGCGCCCATGATGCCCAGGCCGATGAATCCAAGCTTCAATCCGAGTGTCATCGTTGTTCCTTGAAGAGTTTCAACCCGCCGCGCGCATCGCACCCAGGAATTGTTGTGAGCCGGCGGCCAGCAACCGGGCGTCCGAGCCCAGCGTGACGAAACGATAGCCCATCGCGACCCGAGCCTTGGCCCCTGCCGCCACGCCGTTGTGGATGCCGCAGACCACGCCGTGCGCCTTGGCGCGTGCGGCGATGTGCTCGATGGCCTGCTGCACCGGCGGGTCCACGTCGTCGAACACCGGCCGGCAGCCCATCGACAGCGACAGGTCCGACGGGCCGATGTAGATCGCGTCCAGCCCCTCGACCGAGAGGATGTCGTCGAGCTTGTCCAGCGCCTGTGCGGTCTCGATCATCGCGAAGGCGACGACCGTTTCGTTGGCGTGAACGGGGTAGTCGGCGCCGCCGTACAGCAGTGCGCGCACCGGGCCGAAGCTGCGCGAGCCCTGCGGCGCGTAGTGGCTGTAGGCCACCAGCTTCTGTGCGTCTTCGCGGCTGTTGACCATCGGGCAGATGATGCCGTAGGCGCCGGCGTCGAGGCACTTCATGATGATCCCCGGCTCCAGCCACGGCACGCGCACGAGCGGCACGGTGGGCGTGGTGGAGATGGCTTGCAGCATCGTCACCATCGCCTGGTAGTCGATCACGCCGTGCTGCAGGTCGATCGTCAGGCTGTCCCAGCCCTGGTGCGCCATGACCTCGGCCGAGAAGCTGTTGGCAATCGCCAGCCAGCCGTTGACGACCGCCTGGTCGTTCTTCCACATCGTGCGCAGTCGGTTTTCTCTCATGGGGTGTCCGTGGCGGGGCGGTTCGGTGGTGTGGGGAGCGAGAAGCCGCTGCGCGTATTTCAGCACGCCCGGCGCTTCGGGTCGTCAGTCCAGCTTGATGCCGCTCTGGCTCACGACGCTGGCCCACTTGGCGCGCTCACGCTCGTAGAACTGCGAGAACTCGGTGGGCGACATGGTGTAGACCTCAGCGCCTTGTGCACTCAGGCGCGAGCGCACCTCGGGCGAGCGGATGATGCGGGTGAGCTCGGCCGACAACTTGGCCAGCACCGCCGGTGGCGTCCCCGATGGCACCAGCACGCCCTGCCAGGTGCCCGACTCGAAGCCCTTCACGCCCTGTTCGGCAATCGTCGCCGTCTCCGGCAGCAGCGCCGCGCGGGCGCTCCGCGACACGCCCAGCACCTTCAGCTTGCCGGCCTGCACATGCGGCAGCGTGGCGAGCATGCCGTTCATCAGCACCTGCGTCTGGCCGGCGATGGTGTCTTGAATGGCCTGTGAGCCGCCCTTGTACGGGATGTACTCCCACTTGGCGCTGCTGGCGCGCTCGACGGCCACGCCGGCCAGGTGCGGCGCGCTGCCCAGCGCCGTGACGGCGAAGTTGAGCTTGGTCTTTTTCGAGAGCTCGACGAGTTCCTTCAGGTTGTTCGCCGGCACCGACGGGTGCACCACCAGCAGGTGGGGCGAGTAGGCCAGCATGCTCACGCCGCGCAGGTCCTTGCTCGGGTCGAACGGCAGCTTGGTGTAGACGGAAGGCGTGATGGCCAGCGCACCCACATCGCACAACAGCAGCGTGTAGCCGTCGGCGGGCGACTTGGCGACGAGGTCGGTGCCGGTGTTGCCGTTGGCGCCGGGCTTGTTCTCGACGACAACGGTGGTCTTGAGCGCTGCGGCCAGCGGCTCACTGATGGCGCGCGCGATGATGTCCGACGACCCGCCCGGCGTGTACGGCACGACGATGCGGATCGGCTTGGACGGCCATTCCTGTGCGTGGGTGGCGCCGGCCACGAGCAGGGCTGCGGTGACGAGGATGCTGCGGGTGAAACCCATCGGATGTCTCCTTTTTGCCGAAGTGGCGTTTATGTTGTCAGTCATCATACAACCTGATCGGGTCATGTCAACGCCAGCGACGGGGGCGCGGCGCCTGCCCCAACCGGCCCCGGATCCCAAGCAGTTCGCGCCGCGATGCCGCCCGGGAGGCCAGCAGCCGCCACGGCTTGGGCGGGTGAGGCCCACCGGTAAAATCGCCGGCTCTGCGCTGAACCCACTGCGCACCACTTGAAAGCCCCTGGATGAAAGCCGCACAGATCCGCTCGCAGTTCCTGAAGTTCTTCGAATCCAAGGGCCACACGATCGTCGCGAGCAGCCCGGTGGTGCCGGGCGACGACCCGACGCTGCTGTTCACCAACGCGGGCATGAACCAGTTCAAGGACGTGTTCCTCGGCTTCGACAAGCGCCCTTACAACCGCGCCACCACGAGCCAGAAGTGCATCCGCGCCGGGGGCAAGCACAACGACCTGGAGAACGTGGGCTACACCGCGCGCCACCACACCTTCTTCGAGATGCTGGGCAACTTCAGCTTCGGCGACTACTTCAAGAAGGAAGCGATCGCCTACGCGTGGGAGCTGCTGACCGAGGTCTACAAGCTGCCCGCCGAGAAGTTGTGGGTCACGGTGTACGCCGAGGACGACGAGGCGTACGACATCTGGAACAAGAACATCGGCGTGCCGGCCGAGCGCATCGTGCGCATCGGCGACAACAAGGGTGGGCGTTACGCGTCCGACAACTTCTGGATGATGGGCGACACCGGCCCGTGCGGCCCGTGCACCGAGATCTTCTACGACCACGGGCCCGCGGTGTCCGGTGGCCCGCCGGGCAGCGCCAACGAAGACGGCGACCGCTACATCGAGATCTGGAACAACGTCTTCATGCAGTTCAACCGCACCGAAGACGGCGTGATGCACAAGCTGCCCAAGCCGAGCGTCGACACCGGCATGGGGCTGGAGCGGCTGACGGCGGTGCTGCAGCATGTGCACAGCAACTACGAGATCGACACGTTCGTTGCGCTGCTCGCGGCGGCCAAGAAGGCGGTGGATGCGTCGGGCGGCGCAGCGGCGAATCCGGATGGCGGCTGCGACCGGAGCAGCCCGTCGCTGAAGGTCATCGCCGACCACATCCGCGCCTGCGCCTTCACGGTGGCCGACGGCGTGATCCCCGGCAACGAAGGCCGCGGCTACGTGCTGCGCCGCATCACGCGCCGCGCCATCCGCCACGGCTACAAGCTGGGCGCGCGCAAGCCGTTCTTCTTCTCGATGGTGGCGACGCTGGCCGACGAGATGGGTGAGGCCTATCCCGAATTGCGCCGCGATCGTGCGCGAGTGACGGAGGTGTTGAAGCAGGAGGAGGAGCGCTTCTTTCAGACGATTGCCAATGGCATGGAGATCCTCGAAGCCGCGCTGAATTCACTCCCTCTCCCCCTGGGAGAGGGCAGGGGGCGAAGCGGGGCTTTCGAGCCGCATGCGGCGAGCCCGCAGAGCGGTTCCGGCATGCAGGTCGGAACGCGCACTGCAAGTGAGGGCAGCGGCGCCACGAAGAGCCCTCACCCTAACCCTCTCCCAGGGGGAGAGGGCACCAGAACGCTGAGCGGGGACGTGGCATTCAAGCTCCACGACACCTACGGTTTCCCGCTCGACCTGACCGCCGATGTGTGCCGCGAACGCGGTGTGACCGTTGACAGCGCCGGCTTCGACGCCGCCATGACCCGCCAGCGCGAACAAGCCCGCGCCGCCGGCAAGTTCAAGATGGCGCAGGGGCTGGAGTACAGCGGCGCGGCCACCGCATTCCACGGCTACGAACACCTCGCGCACGAAGGCGCCAGGGTCACGGCGCTCTACATCGACGGCAGCCCGGTGAAAGCCGCCAAAGCCGGCGACGACGTGGTGGTCGTGCTCGACCACACGCCGTTCTATGCCGAAAGCGGCGGCCAGGTCGGCGACACCGGCGAATTGCGCAACGCGGTCACGCGCGTGATCGTCGAAGACACGACCAAGGTCCAGGCAGCAGTGTTTGGCCACCAGGGCCGAGTGGTCGAGGGCGAGCTGAAGGTCGGCGACGTGCTCAACGCCAAGGTGGATGCCGAACGCCGCGCCAAGACCGTGCGCAACCACAGCGCCACCCACCTGATGCACAAGGCGCTGCGCGAGGTGCTCGGCCCGCACGTGCAGCAAAAAGGCTCCGAGGTCAACGCCGATCGCACGCGGTTCGACTTTGCGCACAACGCGCCGATGACCGATGCGCAGGTGCGCCAGGTCGAGGCACTCGTCAACGCCGAGGTGCTGGCCAACGCCGCCACCATCGCCCGCGTTCTGCCGATGGAAGAAGCGCAAAAGCTCGGCGCGATGATGCTGTTCGGCGAGAAGTACGGCGACGAGGTGCGCGTGCTCGACATCGGCAGCAGCCGCGAGTTGTGCGGCGGCACGCACGTGCAGCGCAGCGGCGACATCGGCCTGTTCAAGATCGTCGCCGAGGGCGGCGTGGCAGCCGGTGTGCGCCGCGTCGAGGCGGTGACCGGTGACAACGCGCTGGCGTATCTGCAGGGGCTGGAGGGGACGGTGAATCAGCTCGCCGGTGCGCTGAAGTCGGCGCCTGCCGAATTGCCGGCGCGGCTGACGCAGGTGCTGGACCAGGTGCGCACGCTCGAGAAGGAACTCGCCGCCGTCAAGGGCAAGCTGGCCTCGTCGCAAGGCGACGAACTGCTAGCACAGGCGGTGGACGTGGGCGGCATCAAAGTGCTCGCCGCGCGCCTCGACGGCGCAGACGCCAAGGCACTGCGCGAAACGCTCGACAAGCTGAAGGACAAGCTCAAGAGCGCCGTCGTCGTGCTCGCCACCGTCGAAGGCGGCAAGGTACAGCTCGCGGCCGGCGTCACGGCCGACCGCATCAGCAAGCTCAAGGCCGGCGAGCTGGTCAACTTCGTCGCCCAGCAGGTGGGCGGCAAAGGCGGCGGCAAGGCCGACATGGCGATGGCCGGCGGCAGCGAGCCGGGCAAGCTGGCCGAGGCGCTGGCCTCGGTGAAGGGCTGGGTCGTCGAGCGTGCGTGAATTCGCTTCGCACTGTCGATCAAGCGGCCGTCGCGAAACCGGCTTTGCCGGGCCGCTGGCGGGCCTTGCAGGCCGCGCCGGGCCAGTGGCCCGGCTCTTCGCCAGGCACGAACGGTCCACCGGACCGTTCGTGTCCGGGCTCAGCTCCCTGAGGGGAGCGCCGAAGGCGCTTCGGGGGGGTCTAAAACTCCATCTTCAGATTCAAGCCCAACGCCCCGACGCTGCGCCTGGGTGCGAGCCGGTCGGGCCGCGGCCAGAACTGGCCGACCAGAAGTTCAGCGATCAGCCGGTTCTCGACGACCGGTTGCGTCCAGCGTGTCTGCACGCCGTACTCCGACGGTCCCACGCCGGTGCCTTCTTCGCCACTGATCAGCGCCTCCAGCGACAGCTGACGCCGGTTGCCGTACGACTGGTAGCCGCCCAGCACGCTCGCCCACGCAAACTTGCGCGTGTCGCGTGTGATCGTGGCAGACGTCAGCCAGCGGGCGGCCAGGTCGGCCGCAAACGCGCGCTCCCACGACAGCGCGGTGGTCGAGCCAAAGCTGTCCTGGATCGTCCAGAACAGCGTCTGTCTGAACTCGACCAGTTGGCGATCGCCGAACTCCCAGCCGTACCGGTACCGAGCTTGCGCGTAAGGCTTGGCACTCCGGAAGCCCACGCGCAGGTCGATTGCGTCGCTCAGGTCGCCACCCAAGCCGGCAAAGAAGGCGCGTTCCTCGCGCGTCTCGGGCAGCAGCCGGTTCTGGTTCGACAACGCGCCGGGCTTGTCGGTCACCACATCGCGCGGGTTGTCGCGGCCGACGAACAGGTAGGCACGCCGCTCCAGGTTCGGCAAGCGAAAGCGGGCGTTGAAGCGCAGGCTCAGCTTGGCCTCGTCTCCCTCGCGCTTGCTCAGGCCGATGCTCGCGCGGCCGTTGGTGACCGCGCCGCCTTCCTCGAACGGGCGGTCGCCGAACCAGCTGTCGACGCCGCGGGCGAGCCACTCGGCGGTGGAGCGCACCGTGGCGCGGGTCGACTCGATCGCCACGTCGACATCCACGTCGAGCGGCGGCAGAACGGGTGCGGCGCGGTCTTCGTCTGCGCTGCGCACCGGACTCGGACTTCCGGCTGACGCGGGCTCGGCGGGCGCCGACGCGCTGGGCGCGGGGGATGCCGAGGAAGCAGGGGGCTGACGGATCGGCGCCGATGTGCAAGCGCACAGCCCGAGCAGCAACGACGCTACGGCGGCTGCCGACAAGCGGGTGAAGCCCGGTGGCCGGCCGGCAAAGGCCGATGGGCAGGGAAGGCGCAAGGGCACGGCGGGGTTCGACGCAGCAAGACTCAAGGGGCCAGCATAGCCGTTGTTCAGCGTCGGCTCAGCCGTTCAGCGCCCGCAAGCCGACCGAAAGCTCGCGTGCCAGCGCCGGTGGCGGCCGGCTGGGCGTGGCTCGGCCGTAGCGCGCCAGTTCAAGCCGCATCAACCCGCTGACCAACACATCCGCGCGCGCGCCGAAACGCTCGCGCACCCGCTCGGCCAATGCGCGCGGCGAGTCGTGTTCGCTGGCGGCAATGCCGAGCGAGCGCAGGGCGTCGCGCAGACGTTTCATCAGCCGGTGCCACGGGTCGAGCCGCCGCCGGTCGAGCCAGGCCCAGGCGGCGCCCACCAGAGCCAGGCTGCTGAGTGCGCCGGTCAGCATCAGCGCCAGGTCTTCCCAGCTCGGCGACTCGACGCCCAGCCTGCGCAGCAGGTCGAACTGCTGCCCGCGCGAGAACATCATGCTCTGGTTCCAGCGGTTGTTGATGGTCTCCCACGCGCTCTTGAGTTGCGCCAGCAGCGCGGGGCTGACAGTGCCCAGCGCGCCGGCCAGGATGCCCGGCGCGGGCAGCAGGTTGCGGCTGGCGCGGATGCGCTCGGGCGCCACGGCGGCGGTCGGGTCGGCGCGCACCCAGCCTTTGCCGTCCAGCCAGTACTCGGCCCAGGCGTGCGCTGCGCTCTGGCGCACGAGGTAGTAGCCGTCCACCGGCAGCGGCTCGATGCCCTGGTAGCCGGTGACGATGCGCGCCGGCACGTCCAGCGCGCGCATCACGACGACGAAGGCGGCGGCAAAGTGTTCGCAAAATCCCTCGCGCCGGTCGAGCCAAAACTGGTCGATCGTGTGCGGGCCTTCGTACTCGCCCGGCGCCAGCGTGTAGGTGAAGCCGCCAGTGCGGATGTGGCGCATCAGCGCGGCGGCCAGCACGTCGGCATCGGCGGTGGCGTAGGCGGGTTGGCGCCGCAACTCGGCCGCCCAGCCCAGCGTGCGCGGGTTCTGGCCCGGGGGCAGCTCGATGTGGTCGCGCAGCGCCGGCGTCAGCACAAGCGGGCCGTGCTGGAAGTCCACATGCGCCTCGGCGTTGAAGCGCAGGCGCTCGAAGATCGGCCGGTCGGCCAGCCACTGCAGGTCGGTGCCGGGCAGCACGCGCCAGCGCTCGATCTGCGGTGCGGTGGCCGTGGCTTCCAGCAGCGGCAGCGTCGCGATGTTGAGTGGCTCCAGCGTCATCTCGTAGCGCACGGCCGGGCCGCTGGTTCGCAGCGAGGTGCGTATCCCCGCGCCTGGGCCCGCGGGGGCGGACAGTGCGAGCGGGAACGACGGCGACTGCGCCCGCCACTCGCTGCCGTCGAAGCGCGTCAGCACCGGCCCGCGGAAGTACATCGCCTCGGCCGGCGGCGGTGGCCCCTCGAAGCGCAGGCGCATCGCCACGCTGTCGTCCAGCGCCACCTCGGCGACCGATCCCATGCGCATCGTGTTCGACAGCCCGGTCTTGGTCAGGCTGTCCTGCGGCACGCCCCACAGCGGGCCCACGCGCGGGAACAGCACGAACATCAGCGCCATGATCGGCGCGCCCAGCAGCGCGGTGCGGGCCGACAGCAGCCCGGCCTGGCGCAGGCTCGGCTGGCCCACCGGCATGTGCGCCAGCACCAGGGCGGTGAGCAGCCCCCAGACCGACACCAGCATGGCCGCCGCCACAGCAATCGACTGCGAGTAGAGGAAGTGCGTGAGGATGAGGAAAAAGCCGAGGAAGAACACCACGAACGCGTCGCGCCGCGCGCGCAGCTCGAGCGTCTTCAGCGCCATCAGCACCACGGCCATCGTCACGCCGGGCTCCTTGCCGAGCAGCGTGCGGAAGGACCACAGCGTCAGCAGCGTGGCCAGCCCCAGCGTGGCCAGCAGCACCCAGCGGCCCGGCAGCGGTGCGTTCACCAGCGCCAGCCGCGTGCGCCACAGCAGCACCGCGACGGTCAGAGCGCCGCACCACAAGGGCAGCCGCGGCAGGTGCGGCGCGACCGTCCACGCAATCACCGCAAGCAGGAACAGCGTGTCGCGCGACTCGCGCGGCAGGTGCGCCCAGCCCGGCCACTTGGTCATGTCGGCCCCCCGCTCGACGGGTACGCCGAGCGACCCCCCGGGGGGGTGCGGGCCGCCGAGGTCCACGCAGTGGGCCTCTTCGTGGCCCAAGGAGCGGCCCGGCGCTCGACCCGCTCGCGTCGAAGCAGTTCGCTTGTCACTGCCACAGCGCCAGCGCCTCCAGGCAACGCCGCCGGTGCGCATCGCCATCGGCCGGTTCGATGTCCACGCCGGGCAGCGTCAGCGCGTAGTCGGCGCCAACGCGGTGGGCAGCGAGCGCCCACGCGGTCAGGCGCGACAGGCGCTCTTCGGGCGCCAGCGTGCCACAGCCGCGCCAGTCGAGCACCAGTTCGTGGTGCGACGAGGCGCTGGTGTCGCGGCTCACGAGTTCGCCGCCGGTCTCAAGCGCCTTGGCGGCTTTCTTCCAGACGACGAGTTTGAGCGGGTCGCCCCGCCGGTAGCCGCGCACGCCCTCGGTTTCGCCGCCGTCGGCGCGCCTTAGCTGGCTCGGGCCGCCAGGCACCGGCCGGGCCCGCGGCAGCGGCGCGGCGGGGCGCTCGGGGCGCGGGTAGACGAGCAGCCGCGCAGCCGGCCGCCACACCGTCCAGGCGCGGAACAGGCCGAGCGGAAAGCGCGTCTCGGCGCTCAGCGTCGGCACGTCGTGCAGGCCGCGCGCCTCAGGCACGAAGCTCACGTGCGCGCTCGCCTGGCCACCCGCGGGCACGTCGATCCAGCTCAGCGCATTGCCGCCGGCCGCTGCAGAGTCGTCCGCCATCACCCGCAGGCCGATGCCGAATCGCGCTTTGCCCGGGCTCGTGAGCACCACGTCGAGCAGTGCCGCGTCGCCCGCGAAAACCGGCTGCGGCGGTTTGAGGTGCAGGGTCAGGCCGCGCAACGTGTTGTGCGTCAGGTGCATCGACACCACGCCGCTGCCGGCCAGCAAAAAAGTCAGCAGGTAGCCCAGGTTCAACTGGTAGTTGATCGAGGCCAGCAGCAGCACCAGCAGCGTGAAGGCGAACATCGTGCCCGCGCGGGTGGGCAGGATGTAGACGTTGCGCTGCATCAGCAGCAGGGTGTCGGTGCGCGTCTGGCGCTGCTGCACCCAGCGCCGGAATCGCTTGCGCAGCCACGCGGCGGGGTTCGGCAGGCGGGACGTCGGCGGCGGGCGGTCGAGTTTCAGGTCCATGGCGCCACGGCATTGGACCATCGCCAACGCCCGCGGCGCGCCCTGCGCCTCAATGCCCGGGCGCCGCCCGTGCATTTGAGTTGAATTCGAGGGCTCGCCGGCAAGTAAATCAAACGATTGATTAGTTTGGTAGACTTCGCCGCCTCATGACTGTCGCACCCGACCCCCGCGGCGACGCCCATCGCCCGACCCGCCAGGATGGCGAGCAGTCGCGCGAGCGGCTCTTGCGCGCCGGGCTGGCGCTGTTTGCGCAGAACGGCTTCGCCAAGACCTCCACGCGCGAGATCGCCGAGAGTGCGCAGACCAACGTCGCCGCCATCAGCTACTACTTCGGGGACAAGGCGGGGCTGTATCGGGCGGTGTTCTTCGAGTCACAGGGGTCGCCGGCCGACGAGATTGCGCGCTATTCGGGCACCGAGTTGAGCCTGGCGCAGGCCTTGCGTGGCTTGTACGCCAGCTTTCTGGAGCCGCTCAAGCAAGGCGACATGGCGCGCCAGTGCATGAAGCTGCATGCGCGCGAGATGATCGAGCCCACCGGCCTGTGGGAAGAAGAAATCAGGACCGGCATCCGCCCGATGCACGAGGCGCTGGTGGCGGTTCTGTGCCGACACTTTGGCGTCACGCAGGCCGACGACGATGTGCAGCGCCTGGCCGTGTGCATTGCCGGCCTCGGAGTGCACATGCACGTGGGCCGCGACGTGACCGACGTGATCGCGCCGTCGCTCAACACCCAGCCCGACTCGCTCGACCTGTGGATGGAACGCCTGGTCATGTATGCCGAGGCGATGGTGGCCGCCGAATCACGGCGGCGCAAGCGCAACACACTCTCACAAGGAGACCGCAAGAAATGATCCCCGTGGCCCCCACACGAACGTTGATCCGAACGCCGGCCGGAACGACCGCCTCAAGCGCGGCGTTCGCCCGCACATGCGCGCCGCGCCTGCTGTCCTTCGCCGCCGCGATGGTGCTGGCCGGCTGCGCCAGCCTGCCCCGGCCCGAGCCGGCGCCTGTGGCGGCCGCAGCCACGGTGCCGGCCGCCTGGCAGGCGCCGCTGCCGCACGACGGCCAGCTGACCGAACTCGCGCGCTGGTGGCAGCAGTTCAACGACCCGACCTTGAACCTGGTCATCGAGTCGTCGCAGCGCGTCAACCCGTCGATCGCGTCGGCCAAATCGCGCATCGAACAGTCGCGCGCCGCCACGGTGGCCGCACAAGCCGCGCTGCTGCCGAACCTGGGCGCCAGCGCCAGCGCCAGCCGCGGCCGGCCCGACCTGAGCGCGCCGCTGGGCACCAGCCTGTCGGCTGGCCTGCAAGCGGGCTGGGAGTTCGACCTGTTCGGCGCCAACCGCGCCGGCCGCGACGCAGCACAGGCGCGGCTCGACGGTGCGGCGGCAGGCTGGCACGACGCGCGCGTCTCGGTCGCTGCCGAGGTGGCGGCGCAGTACACCGCGCTGCGCGCCTGCGAGGCGCAGGTCGCGCAGACGCAGCTCGACGCCGCGTCGCGCGCCGAAACGTCGCGCCTGACCGAGCTCGCCGCCAAGGCGGGCTTCCAGGCGCCGGCCAACGCCGCGCTCGCACGGGCCAGCGCCGCGCAAGGCAACAGCTTGCTCACGCAGCAACGCGCGCAGTGCGAGTTGTCGGTGAAGGCGCTGGCGGCGCTGACCGGCATCGACGAGCCAGCGCTGCGCACGCGCCTCGCGGAAAGCAGCGCCAAGCTGCCGCAGCCGGCGCAGATCGCCATCGCGCGCGTGCCGGCCGACGTGCTGGCGCAGCGGCCCGACCTGTACGCCGCCGAGCGCGATGTGCTGGCCGCCAGCGCCGACGTGGCGCAGGCCAGCGCACAGCGCTTTCCGCGCATCAGCCTGAACGGCAGCATCGGCGCGGCGCGCTTCGCAAGCGGCTTGGGCACGCAGGACGGCACGGTGTGGAGCCTGGGGCCGGTGTCGGTGTCGCTGCCGTTGTTCGATGGCGGCGCGCGGCGCGCCAACGTCGAGGCGGCCCGCGCCCGGTACGACGAAGCCGGCGCGCTGTACGCCGCCCGGCTGCGCGGCGCGGTGCGGGAAGTGGAAGAGGCGCTGATCGCGCTGAAGAGCACCGCCGACCGCAATGCCGACGCGGTCGTCGCCACCGAAGGCTTCGCCGCCTCGTACGTCGCCACGCAGGCGCGCTACCAGGGCGGCCTGGCCAGCCTGTTCGAGCTGGAAGACGCGCGCCGCACGGCCGTGCAGGCGCAGAGCGCGCTGATCGAGTTGCAGCGCGAGCGCGTGGCGGCCTGGATCTCGCTCTATCGAGCCCTCGGGGGTGGCTGGACCCCGGCCGACCTGCAAGCCGATGCGCGCGCGAAGTGAGCGCCAAGGCAAGCGCAAGGCAAGCGCAAAACAAGCGTGAAGTAAATCAACCCCATTCGACATCGACGCCATGAAGCAAAACCTCAAACCCCTCGTCATCGCTCTCGCCGTGGCGCTGCCGCTGATCGGCGCCGCCGTCGCGTTCAGCGTGCGCGCGGCCGACGACAAGAAGCCCGCTGCCGCCGCGCCCAAGCCGGCGTTGACGGTGACCGTGACGCAGCCGCAAACCGCCACCCTGCCGGTGCGCGTGGCTGCCAACGGCAACGTCGCCGCCTGGCAAGAGGCCAGCATCGGCACCGAGGCCAACGGCCTGCGCCTGGCGCAGGTGCTCGTCAACGTGGGCGACGTGGTCAAGCGCGGCCAGGTGCTCGCCACGTTTGCGCCCGAAACCGTGCAGGCCGACATCGCGCAGATGCGCGCCGGCCTGGCCGAGGCCGAGGCGATGCTCGCCGAAGCCAAGGCCAACGCCCAGCGTGCGCGCGACCTGCAGCCCAGCGGGGCGCTGAGCGCGCAGCAGATCACGCAGTTCCTCACCGCCGAGCGCACAGCGCAGGCGCGCGTCGAGGCACAGCAGGCGATGGCCAAGGTGCAGCAATTGCGCCTGTCGCAGACGCGTGTGCTGGCGCCCGACAACGGCGTGATCTCGGCGCGCAGCGCCACCGTCGGTGCGGTGCTGCCGGCCGGGCAGGAGTTGTTCCGCATGATCCGCCAGGGCCGGCTGGAGTGGCGCGCCGAGGTGCCATCGGCCGACGTGGCCGCCATCAAGCCCGGCATGAGCGCCACCATCACGCCGCCAGCGGGTTCCGCGCTGAAGGGCACAGTGCGCATGGTCGCGCCGACGGTGGACCCTCAAACGCGCAATGGCCTGGTCTATGTCGACCTGGCTGAGCCCGGTTCGGCCAAGGCCGGCATGTTTGCGCGCGGCGAGTTCGAGGTCGGCTCCGGCCAGGGCCTGACCCTGCCGCAAAGCGCGGTGCTGCTGCGCGACGGCTTCAGCTACGTGCTGCGCGTGGGCGCCGACTCGAAGGTGAGTGAGGCCAAGGTCAAGGTCGGCCGGCGCGTGGGCGACCGTGTCGAAATCCTGAGCGGGCTGGCGGCCGATGTGCGGGTGGTCGCCTCCGGCGGCGGTTTCCTGGGCGACGGCGACACGGTGCGTGTGGTCGAAGCGGCTGACAAGCCGGCGGTGAAGTCGGCCGCCGCGAGTGCGGCCGCTGCGCCTGTCGCGGCCAAGTAGGCCGCCCACTTTCGCCGCAAGAACCGCAATGGCGACGTAAGCAACGACGCAACGACGCAAGAACGCAACCCAGCAAGGCAACCCACCATGAACGTTTCCGCCTGGTCGATCCGAAACCCGATTCCGTCGGTGCTGCTCTTCATCCTGCTCACGCTGGTCGGCCTGATGGCCTTCCGCGACATGCGGATTCAGCAGTTCCCCGACATCGACCTGCCCACCATCACCGTCACCGCATCGCTGCCGGGCGCGGCGCCAGCGCAGATGGAAACCGAGGTCGCGCGCAAGATCGAGAACTCGATTGCCACCGTGCAGGGCCTGAAGAACATCTACACCAAGGTGCAGGACGGCGTGGCCACGGTGACGGCCGAGTTCCGCCTCGAGAAGCCCACGCAGGAGGCAATGGACGAGGTGCGCGACGCCGTGTCGCAGGTTCGCTCCGACCTGCCGGCCGACCTGCGCGACCCCGTCATCACGAAGATGGATTTCGCCGGCATGCCGGTGCTGACCTACACCGTCTCGTCCACGCGCATGGACGACGAGGCACTGTCGTGGTTCGTCGACAACCAGGTCACCAAGGCGATGCTGGCGGTGCGCGGCGTGGGCGCGGTGGGCCGTGTTGGCGGCGTGCAGCGCGAGGTGCGGGCCGAGCTCGACCCGTCACGCTTGCTGGCGCTCAACGCGACGGCCGCCGACATCTCGCGCCAGTTGCGCCAGGTGCAGCAAGACGCCTCCGGCGGCCGCACCGACCTGGGCGGCGCCGAACAATCGGTGCGCACGATCGCGACGGTGCAGTCGGCGCAAGCGCTCGGTGCATTGGAAATCTCTCTCAGCGATGGGCGGCGCATCCGGCTCGACCAGGTCGCAACCGTCAGCGACACCGTGGCCGAACGGCGCTCGACCGCGCTGCTCAACGGCAAGCCGGTGGTCGGCTTCGAGATCACGCGCTCGCGCGGCGCGAGCGAGGTCGACGTCGCCAAGGGCGTGGTCGCCGCGCTCGACAAGGTCAAGGCCGAGCACCCCGACGTGACGATCACCGAAGCCTTCAACTTCGTCGACCCGGTGATCGAGAACTACGAAGGCTCGATGGTGCTGATGTTCGAAGGTGCGCTGCTGGCGGTCATCGTGGTCTGGTTCTTTTTGCGCGATTGGCGCGCCACGTTCGTGTCGGCGGTGGCGCTGCCGCTGTCGATCATCCCGACGTTTGCGGTGATGCACCTGATGGGCTTCACCGTCAACGTGGTGACGCTGCTGTCGCTGTCGCTGGTGGTCGGCATCTTGGTAGACGACGCGATCGTCGAGATAGAGAACATCATGCGCCACCTGGCGATGGGCAAACCGCCGCTGCAGGCCGCGATGGAGGCGGCCGACGAGATCGGGCTGGCGGTGATCGCCACCACCTTCACGTTGATCGCGGTGTTCTTGCCGACGGCGTTCATGGCCGGCGTACCAGGCAAGTTTTTCGTGCAGTTCGGCTGGACGGCGGCGATCGCGGTGTTCTTCTCGCTCGTCGTCGCGCGCATGCTCACGCCGATGATGGCGGCCTACATCCTGAAGCCGCCGAAAAAGGAGCACCCGGATCCGAACTGGATGAAGTGGTACATGCGCTGGGTCGCGTGGTGCTTGAAGCACCGGCTGTGGACGTTGCTTGCGACGGTGGTGTTTGCGGTGGGCTCGTGCGCGCCGCTGTTCACCGGGCAGATCGCGGGCGGCTTCATTCCGCCGGACGACCTGTCGCAGACGCAGGTCTACATCTCGCTCCCCCCCGGCAGCACCTTCAAGCAGACGCTGGCGGTGGCCGAGCAAACGCGCGAGATCGTGCAGAAGAACCCGCACGTGAAGATGGTCTACACCGCAGTCGGCGGTGGCAAGGCCGGCGGCGACCCGTTCATGGTGTCGGGCGCGGCCGAGGCGCGCAAAGCGACGTTGACGATCAACCTGACGCCGCGCGGCGAGCGCAGCGGCATCAGCAAGCAGGACATCGAGAAGGAGTTGCGCGCTGCCCTTGAACAGGTGCCCGGCGCGCGGCTCAACGTCGGCTTCGGCGGCTCGTCGGAGAAGTTCATTCTGGTGCTCGCCGGCGAAAACGGTGAGGCGTTGAACGCCCATGCCGCGGTGGTGGAGAAAGAGTTGCGCACCATCCCCGGCATCGGCGCGGTCACGTCCACGTCGGCACTGCAACGGCCCGAGCTGGTGGTGCGGCCCGACAACGCGCGCGCGGCCGACTTGGGCGTCACGTCCGCGGCGATTGCCGACACCTTGCGCATCGCAACCGCCGGCGACTACGACCAGGGCCTGGCCAAGCTGAACCTGTCGCAGCGGCAGATCCCGATCGTCGTGCGCTTGCCCGACGCAGCGCGCGAAGACCTGGCGCTGCTGGAGCGCTTGGCCGTGCCCGGTGCGCGCGGGCCGGTGCCGCTTGGCAACGTGGCCACCTTGTCCATCGACAGCGGCCCGGCGCAGATCGACCGCTACAACCGGCTGCGCAACGTCAACTTCGAGATCGAGCTGAACGGCCAACCGCTCGGCACGGTGCAGGCGCAAGCCGATGCGCTGCCCAGCCTGGCGCAACTGCCCACCGGCATCAGCAAGGCCGCGTTGGGCGATGCCGAGGCGATGGGCGAGCTGTTCGCGAGCTTCGGTTTGGCGATGCTCACCGGCGTGCTGTGCATCTACATCGTGCTGGTGCTGCTGTTCCACGCCTGGGTGCAGCCGGTGACGATTCTGGCGGCGCTGGCGCTGTCGATCCCCGGTGCGGTGCTGGCCCTGTACGTCACCGGCACCGACCTGACGATGCCGTCGATGATCGGCATGATCATGCTGCTGGGTATCGCGACGAAGAACTCGATCCTGCTGGTGGAGTACGCGATCACGGCGCGGCGCGATCACGGCATGAACCGCTGGGACGCGCTGCTCGACGCCTGCCACAAGCGCGCCCGCCCGATCGTGATGACGACCATCGCGATGGGCGCGGGCATGCTGCCGATCGCCATCGGCTTCGGCACCGACCCGAGTTTTCGCGCGCCGATGGCGATTGTGGTGATCGGTGGGTTGATCACCAGCACCTTCCTGAGCTTGCTGGTCATCCCGGTGGTGTTCACCTATGTGGACGACCTGGTGCAGTGGGTGGCGCGGCTGTTCAGGCGGCGCGGCGGGGCCTTGCCGGCGGCGGGGGTTCGGTCGGAGCAGGGCGCCAAGTAGCGCGTACCGACGGGGCGACGGGCCCTCGCGGCGGGCGCGCCGCGAGGGGCTCCGCGGGGGCTGGTCAGCCGACACTTCCTGGGCTATGTTTGGAGGGCTTTCACCACCCCATCCCAACCCCCCAAGGAGCGCCCTCATGAGCCATCTGCCCGGCAAGTTCGTCTGGTTTGAACACGCCTCCAACAACGTCGCCAAGGCGCGAGCCTTCTACGAGCCGCTGTTCGGCTGGCACACCGAGATGGTGCCGGTGGGCGACCACCGCTACCCGATGATCCTGAATCGAAACCAGGGCATCGGCGGCTTCACCACCACCGAGCAGCCGGGCGAGCGCAACCGTTGGATGGCCTACCTGTCGGTGCCCGATGTGGACGCTGCACACGCGGCGGCGTTGTCGGCCGGCGCAAAGTCGCTGGTGGCGCCGATGGACTTCGGCACCGTCGGCCGTGGTGCCGAGGTGGCCGACCCGACCGGCGCGCGTTTCTGGCTCTGGAAGAGCGCCCAGGGTGATCGTGCTGACGACGCCGTGGCGCCTGCCGGCGACTGGTACTGGAACGAACTCTGGACGCCCGACGACACCCGCGCGCTCACCTTCTACGAGCGCGTCTTCGGCTACACGCACGACACCATGGACATGGGCCCGCAAGGCACCTACTACCTGCTGAAGAAGGGCGACGTGATGCGCTGCGGCCTGATGCAGTCCGTCGACCCCAAGGCCGAGCCGCTGTGGCTGCCTTACGCGGCAGTGGACGACTGCGACGCCTCGGCCGCGAAGGCCAAACAACTCGGCGCGCAACTGCTCAGCGGGCCCGACGAAGCGCCCGGCATCGGCCGCTTTGCCATCCTGGCCGACCCACTGGGCGCGGCGTTCGCGATGATGCAGCAGGCGCCGATGAGCGCCTGAGTGCCCCCTCTCCCTCTCCCTCTGGGAGAGGGTTGGGGTGAGGGCTGCGCGTTGCGGCAGTGCCTCAATCGCGGGCATCAGCCGGCTCCTTTGCCGATCGCTGTGCTGGTCGATTCCCTTCCGCCGAGAAGGCCCCGGCGTGGCCCTCGCGGGGGCCCTTGCCCTTCGCTCCGCGCCCTACGGCAACGCCACCGCCTCGACCATCGCCCGCACCTGCTCGACCCGTCCGCGCCCGGCGCCAGCGGCGGGCAGCAGCCGGTGCGCAATCGTCTGCGGCAACACGTCTTGCACGTCGTCCGGCGCCACGTAGTCGCGCCCGTCCAGCAGCGCCCGCGCGCGTGCAGCGCGCAGCACCGCAATTCCCGCGCGCGGGCTCAGGCCTTCGACGAACCAGCGGCCCGAACGGGTCGCCGCGATCAGCGCCTGCAGGTAGTCGAGCAGCGCGTCGGACGCATGCACCGCCTGCACCACCTTCTGCGCGGCGAGCAGTTGCTCTGGCGTCATCAGCGCCGGCAGCCGGCCAATCGCCTCGCGCCGGTCTTGCCCGGCGAGCAGCGCGCGTTCGCTGGCCTGGTCGGGGTAGCCCAGCGTCACGCACATCAAGAAGCGGTCGAGCTGCGACTCGGGCAGCGGGTAGGTGCCCAATTGGTCGGTCGGGTTCTGCGTCGCGATCACGAAAAAGGGTTTGGGCAGCGCGCGCGTTTCGCCTTCGACGGTGACCTGGTGCTCTTCCATCGCTTCGAGCAGCGCACTCTGCGTCTTCGGCCCGGCGCGGTTGATCTCGTCGGCCAGCAGCACCTGTGCGAACACCGGGCCGGGGTGGAAGACGAATGCCTCCTTGCTGCGCTCGTAGACGCTCACGCCGATCAGGTCCGACGGCATCAGGTCGGCGGTGAACTGCGTGCGCGAAAAGCGCAGCCCGAGCGACACGGCCAGCGTGTGCGCCAGCGTGGTCTTGCCGACGCCGGGCACGTCTTCGATCAGCAGGTGGCCGCCGGCCAGCAGGCAGGCCACGCAGTCCTCGATCTGCCGGCGCTTGCCGACAATGATCGTGCTAATCTGATCCACGAGTTGATTGAGTTGGGCCGCCAGCGCTTTGTTCATGCGGGTGACGTTACCTGAAAAGCCCGCTCGCTCTGTGCCGCATCGGCCCCTCAGACCACCGCCAAATCGCGGCATAAACCGCAGCCGAGCCGCTCTGTCCACGATCCTGCCCGCCTGCTTGCGCCGCGCGCCCCGACTGTCCTCGCCACCGCCCATGCCCACCGCCTTCTACAGCCACCCCGACTGCCGCCGCCACCACATGGGCCGCGGCCACCCCGAGTGCCCCGAGCGGCTCGACGCGATCGACGACTTCCTGCTCGCCAGCGGCCTGGACGTTGCGCTGGAGCGCCGCGAGGCGCCACTGCTCGACCTGCGCGTGGCCGGTTGCGCGCACGAGTCGAACTACGTGGCCGAACTGCGCGAGTTGATGGAGCAGGTGGCCTCAACCGGCGAGCCGCGTGCGCTCGACCCCGACACGTCGGCGCACCCCGGCACCTGGCCGGCCGTGCAACGCGCAGCCGGCGCCGCGGTGGCGGCGACCGACGCGGTGATCAAGGGCGAAGTGGAGAACGCCTTCTGCTCGGTGCGCCCGCCCGGCCACCACGCCACGCGCGCGCAGGCGATGGGCTTTTGCTTCTTGAACAACGTGGCGATCGCCGCACGCCACGCGCTCGACGTGCACGGCCTGCAGCGCGTGGCCGTGGTCGACTTCGACGTGCACCACGGCAACGGCACCGAAGACATCCTGGCCGGCGACGAGCGGGCGCTGATGGTGGGCATCTTCCAGCACCCGCTGTACCCCGGCAGCGGCGGCGTGCCGCTGGGCACCAACATGCTCAACTTGCCGATCCCGCCTTACACCCGCGGCGCCGAGGTGCGCTTGCTGATTGACCAGCACTGGATGCCGCGGCTGGAGGAGTTCAAGCCGCAGATGATCTTCATCTCCGCCGGCTTCGACGCCCACCGCGACGATGAGCTCGGCCAGCTCGGCCTGGTGGAAGCCGACTACGAATGGATCACCCGCCGCATCAAGGCCGTGGCCGACCGGCACGCTGAAGGCCGCATCGTGTCGTGCCTGGAAGGCGGCTACGACCTGGGCGCGCTGGCGCGCAGCGTGGCGGCGCACCTGAGGGTGCTGGCGGGGGTGTGAGGGGCGACGTGTGACCGACTTCAAGAATTCGTGGACACGCACCTGGGCCGGCCTGCACGCGCAAGGCAACGGCGACGCGCTGCTGTCCGAACTTCTGTCGCGCTACGCCGAGCCACACCGCAGCTACCACAAGCTGCAGCATCTGGGCGAATGCCTCGATGGCTTCGACACGGTGGCGCACTTTGCCGAACGCCCGGCAGAGGTCGAGGCGGCGCTGTGGTTCCACGACGCGATCTACGAGCTCGCCTCGCACCGCAACGAGGAAGACAGCGCGATGTGGGCGCAGCAGGCGTTGACGTCTGCCGGCGTGGCTGCTGAAGCGGTGGCCAGGGTGGCGAGCCTGGTGCTCGCCACGAAGCACACGGCGTTGCCGGAGCGCCCCGACGAACGGCTGCTCGTCGACATCGACCTCTCGATCCTCGGTGCGCACCCGGCGCGCTTTGCCGAGTACGAGGCGCAGATTCGCATCGAGTACGCCTTCGTGCCGGAGGCGGTCTTCCGCTCCAAGCGGCGGGCCATCCTGCAAGCTTTTCTGGACCGGCCGCACATCTTCAGCACACTGCACTTTCGCGCTGCGCTCGAGCCTACGGCCCGAGTCAACCTGGCTCGTGCAGTGGCACAAAACAGTGGCACAAAATGCAGCCTGACCGCCGACCGAACCCTGCCGAGGCCAGCACCATGACCCACGACACGACTGCAGACCTGCACGTTCTGAGCGCCTTGAACAAGCGCTTCATCCACAACTTCGTCACCAACGACGTGGCCTCGCACGACGCCATCCTGCACGCTGACTTCAGGGCGCTGTACACCGGCGGCCAGCACATCGACCGCAAGGCGTACCTGCAAGAGTGGGCACACGGCTTCGACCCGGCCGTCATCACCTACTGGGACATGCGCGACCAGCGCATCAACGTCGTCGGCGACACAGCCCTGGTGGGTGCCACCAACCGGTGGGTGCGCGTGCGAGACGGTGTGGAGGTGATCGGCATGACCTGCTACACCGACACCTATGTTCGCTCTGGTGCGAACTGGCTGTGCGTGCTGGCCCAACTCACGCCTGTCGCGGCAGAGAATTTCCCTTCCGACGACACGATCGTGGTGAAGTACCTGCGTGGGGTGCGGCAGTAGCGCCGCCGACGCTCGCGGCGTGAGGGGTGATGTGCGGGTGCCGCGCCGCCCGCCACCGGCACACGCCACAATCCGCCGATGCACGCACCGTCGATCCAGAAACAGGCCCTCGGGCTGCTCGGTTGGCTCGCCGCCACCTTCCTCACCGGCGCCATCGGCGCCTTCGCCTCGGCCAGCGCCGCCACGTTCTACACGCAGCTCGTGCGCCCGGCCTGGGCGCCTCCGCCATGGCTGTTCGGGCCGGTCTGGTCGGTGCTGTACGTCATGATGGGTGTGGCGGCGTGGCTGGTCTGGCGCGAGCACGGCTTTCGAGGCGCGGCCACGGCGCTCAAGCTGTTCGTCGTCCAGTTGTTCGCTAACGCGCTGTGGACGTGGCTCTTCTTCGTATGGAACCTGGGCGCACTGTCGTTGGCCGAGATCGTGCTGCTGTGGTTCCTGATCGCTGCCACGATCGTTGCGTTCTGGCGGCTGAATCGGCTGGCATCGGTCTTGTTGGTGCCGTATCTGGCGTGGGTCAGCTTCGCCACCGCCCTGACGTGGTCGTTGTGGAGGCTCAACCCAGCGACGTTGGGGTGATGAGCCGGACCTCACGGCAGGACTGACCCGCGTAAGCCTGGCCCAACGAAAAAGGGAGACCGAAGTCTCCCTTTCCTGTCTGGTGCCGGTAAGAGGAATCGAACCCCTGACCTTTTCATTACGAATGAACTGCTCTACCAACTGAGCTACACCGGCGAAGCCTTGGATTCTAGCCCAGCCGCATCACGCTGCCGGGCGTGACGCAGCGAGCTATTTCAAGCTGAACGCCGGCAGCTTCTTCGCCACCGCCACGTTCTTCAACGTCACGTACACCGGCAGCCCGTCCTTGAACTTCGGCGGGTCCTCGCCCTGGATCAACGGGCGCAGGTAGCGCTTGCATTTGTCGGTGATGCCGAATCCGTCTTTCGTGATGAAGTCGCGCGGCATGAACTTTTCGACGTTGGCGACCTTGGCCAGTGGCGCCATGCCGATGCGGTATTTGTAGGGCGTGTCGCTGATGCGGTCGACCGTCGGCATCACCGCGTTGTGGCCCTTCAGCGCCAGCTCGACGGCCTTCTGGCCCAGTTCGTAGGCCTGCTTCACATCGGTCTTCGACGCGATGTGGCGTGCAGCGCGCTGCAGGTAGTCGGCCACGGCCCAGTGGAACTTGTGGCCGAGGGCGTGCTTGATCATGTTGGCGACCACCGGCGCGGCGCCGCCGAGCTGTGCGTGGCCGAAGGCGTCGCGCGAGCCTTGTTCGGCGAGGAAACTGCCGTCGGCGTTGTGGCAGCCTTCCGAGACGACGACGGTGCAGTAGCCGTGCGTCTTCACATGCTTGTCGACGAGGGTCAAAAACTTCTTCTGGTCGAACGGGATTTCCGGGAAGAGGATCACAACCGGAATGCCGTGGTCTTCGACCAAGCCGCCGGCCGCGGCAATCCAGCCGGCGTGGCGGCCCATCACTTCCACGACGAAGACCTTGGTCGAGGTCGAGCACATCGAGCGCACATCGAACGACGCTTCGAGCGTTGAGACAGCCACGTACTTGGCCACCGAGCCGAAGCCGGGGCAGCAGTCGGTGATCGGCAGGTCGTTGTCGATCGTCTTGGGCACGTGGATCGCCTGCAGCGGGTAGCCCAGGCTTTCAGACAACTGGCTGACCTTGAAGCAGGTGTCGGCCGAATCGCCGCCGCCGTTGTAGAAGAAGTAGCCGATGTTGTGCGCCTTGAACACTTCGATCAAGCGTTCGTATTCGCGCCGGTTGGCGTCGAGCGACTTGAGCTTGAAGCGGCACGAGCCGAACGCGCCCGAGGGCGTGTAGCGCAACGCTTCGATGGCCGAGGCCGACTCCTTGGTCGTGTCGATCAGGTCTTCAGTCAGCGCGCCGAGGATGCCGTTGCGGCCGGCGAACACCTTGCCGATGCGGTCCTTGTGCAGCCGCGCGGTCTGGATCACCCCGGCGGCGGAGGCGTTGATGACGGCTGTGACGCCGCCGGACTGTGCGTAGAAGGCGTTGGTCTTTTTGGCCATGCGGCTCTCTCCTGGGGTTGTTCTGTGCCGGCTCGCGTCGCGTCAGGTCGCAGCAGCCAGCGCGTGCGTGACGATCTCGCGAACGTCGCCCGACAGCTCAGGCCGTGCCGCCACGCGGGCGATGGCCTCGTGCGCGGCGCTTCGGTACGGTTCGGCCAGCCGGCTCCAGCGGTCCATCGTGCGCGCCAGCCGGGCGGCAAGCTGCGGGTTGATCGAGTCCAGCTCCAGCACATGCTCGGCCCACAGCACGTAGCCGGCTGCATCAAGCCGGTGGAAGGCCGCCGGGTTCTGCCGGCACAGCGAGGTGAGCACACTGCGCGCGCGGTTCGGGTTGGTGAGCGTGAAGTCGGGGTGCGCCAGCAACTGCTTGACGCGAGCAAAGACGCGGCCGTCTCTCTCAGACGTGCCGGCCTGCAGCGCAAACCACTTGTCGAGCACCAGCGCCTCGCCCTTGAACTGTTCGTGAAAACGCTGCAGGGCTGGCGCCGCGAGGTCGCAATGCGCGTCGAGGAGGGCGGTCAACGCGCCCTGCCGGTCGGTCATGTGGGTTGCGTCCTTGAAGCGCTGGTAAGCGCGGCCGGGCCACACGGCGTCGCCGGTCGCCACAGCGTCGAGGCACAACATCGCCAGGCTCAGGTTGGCCAACGCGCGCCGGCCCGCCGACACCGGGTCGGGCGTGTAGCCGCCGCTGACCTGGTGCGCTTCGAAGGCCCAGGCCCAGTCGTCGCGCAGTGCCCGCGCCATCTGCAGCTTCAGCGCCTCGCGCGCGGCGTGCACCCGCTGCGGGTCGACGCTGTCGAGTTGCTCGGCGACGTAGGTTTCGCTCGGCAGCGTCAGCACCAGTTCCTTGAAGGACGGGTCGAGCGCGGGGTCGCGCAGCACGCTGCGCATGGCGGCGATGAACGCGTCGGTCTGCGATGCATCGGCCGTGCTGCTCACGGCAGCCAGCAACTGCCGCAGCGCCAGCCGCTGGCCCGCCTCCCACCGATTGAACGGATCGGTGTCGAACTTCAGCAGCGTCAACAGGTCGGCGTCGGTGAGCGAGTCGACCAGCACCACCGGCGCCGAAAAGCCGCGCAGCAGCGACGGCACGGGTTCGACATCGAGGTTGACGAAGGTGAAGAACGATCGCGCTTCGTGCAGCACCAGCACGCGTTCGGTGGCGCTGCTCGGCGGCTCGTCTTCGAGTTGCAGCGCGAGCGCACGGCCGTCACGGCCGATCAAGCCCAGCGTGACCGGCAGCACGTGGGGCAGCTTCTCAGCCTCGCCCGGCGCGGCTGCGTTGTGCTGCTCCAGCCCGAGCGTGTAGGTGCGCGAGGGCGCGTCGTAGCGGCCGCGCGCGGTCACGCGCGGCGTGCCGGCCTGCGCGTACCAGCGCTTGAACGGTTCGATGTGTTTGGCCAGCGCGCTGCCGGGGTTGGCGTCGGCCATGGCCTGCGCGAAGTCATCGCAGGTGACGGCCTGACCGTCGTGGCGCTCGAAGTACAGGCTCATGCCGGCTGCGAAGCCGGTGCGGCCGACCAGCGTCTGCATCATGCGCACGACCTCGGCGCCTTTTTCGTAGACCGTGGCGGTGTAGAAGTTGTTGATCTCGGAGTAGCTGTCGGGCCGCACCGCGTGCGCCATCGGGCCGGCGTCTTCAGGGAACTGCATCTGGCGCAGGTTGCGCACGTCCTTGATGCGCATCACCGCGCGCGCCGTGGCTGCGGGCGAGAACGCGCCGGCCGACGGATCGACCGCGCCGGCCATGTCCTGGCTGAACTCCTGGTCGCGGAAGACCGTCAGGCCCTCCTTCAGGCTGAGCTGAAACCAGTCGCGGCAGGTGATGCGGTTGCCGGTCCAGTTGTGGAAGTACTCGTGCCCGACGACCGATTCGATGCCGGCGAAGTCTTCGTCCGTCGCCGTGGCGGGCGTGGCCAACACGTACTCGGTGTTGAAGATGTTCAGGCCCTTGTTCTCCATCGCGCCCATGTTGAAGTCGCCCACCGCAACGATCATGAAGCGCTCCAGGTCGAGCGGCAGCTTGAAGCGCGCCTCGTCCCACACGATGGAGGCGACGAGCGAGTTCATCGCGTGTTCGGTCTTGTCCAAGTCGCCGCGGCGCACCCACACCTGCAGCAGGTGCTGCTTGCCGGCGCGCGTGCGGATGTGCTGCTCGCGCGCCACCAGGTTGGCCGCGACCAAGGCGAACAAGTAGCTCGGCTTGGGGAAGGGGTCGTGCCACTTGGCGAAGTGGCGGCCGTTGTCGAGATCGCCCTGCTCCAGCAGGTTGCCGTTGGACAGCAGCACCGGGTAGGCGGCCTTCGCGGCACGCAGCGTGACGGTGTAAACCGCCATCACATCCGGCCGGTCCAGGAAGTAGGTGATGCGCCGAAAGCCCTCGGCCTCGCACTGCGTGAAGAAGCCACCGCCCGAGGTGTAGAGGCCGCTCAACTGCGTGTTCTTGTCGGGCGCGCAGGTGTTGCGCACTTCGAGCGTGAAGGCGCCGTCGGGCACGCTGTCGATCACGAGCATGCCGTCTTCATGGCGGAACGACACCGACTGGCCGTTCACCTGCACGCGCGTGAGGTTCAGGTCTTCGCCGTGCAGGCGCAGCGGTTGTGCAGGCAGGTCGATGTTCCGCTCGATCTGCATGCGGTTGATGACCATCGTCTTGGCCGGGTCGAGGTCGAAGCTGAGGTCGACCGACTTGATCCAGAACGCTGGCGCGAGGTAGTCCTGGCGGCGGATCAACGGGGAGGTGCCTTCACGCATGGGGAGTCGCTCGGTTCAGGATCGATGGGGGGAGGGCATGAAAGTCAGGCACGACCGCGAGCACGTTGTCGAAGCCGGCAAAAGCGTCGGCCGCCATCGTGGTCGTCAGCGCCACCGCGCGCATGCCGGCGCGGCGTGCGGCCTCGATGCCCAGCGGTGCGTCTTCGAAGACGATGCAGTCGGCTGCTGCCACGCCCAGGCGCCGCGCGGCTTCGAGAAAAATGTCGGGGTGCGGCTTGCCGCGCAGCAGCTCGCCGGGCGCGCCGCCAAAACGTTGATCGGCCGGGCTCACCACCGTCTCGACCCACTGGTCGATGCCGTGGCGCTCGAAAGCCAGAGCCATGTTCTGCGGCGTCGAGGCGGTGCATACGGCCAGACGCCAGCCAGCCCGGCGCGCACCGGCGACAAACGCGTCGGCGCCGTTGATCAGCGAAAGCGCCGGCCGCGCGATCTCGCGGTACAGCGCTTCCTTCTCGTCGGCCATCGCCACGTGTTCGTCGCTCGAATGCTGCGGCAGCATGTCGGCCAGGATCTCGGCGTTGGAGCGCCCTGCGGTGGCCGCGAAGAAGGCCGGCCCGTCGATCGTCAGGCCGCGCCGTGCGTGCCAGCGCACCCAGGCCTCGTGGTGGTGCGGCATGCTGTCGATGAGCGTGCCGTCCAGGTCGAACAGCAGCGCTTTGGCGTCGGCAAACATCGCGCTCACACGCCCATCTTCAAGCTGGCCTCGATGAAGGGGTCGAGGTCACCGTCGAGCACCTTCTGCGTGTTGCTGATCTCAAGGTTGGTGCGCAGGTCCTTGATGCGGCTTTGGTCGAGCACGTACGAGCGAATCTGGTGCCCCCAACCGACATCGGTCTTGGTGTCTTCGAGCTTCTGCTGTTCGGCCATGCGGATGCGCATTTCGTGGTCGTACAGGCGCGAGCGCAGCCGCTTCCAGGCCACGTCGCGGTTGCTGTGCTGGCTGCGGCCGTCCTGGCATTGCACGACGATGCCGGTGGGGATGTGCGTGAGCCGCACCGCCGAGTCGGTCTTGTTGATGTGCTGGCCGCCAGCGCCGCTGGCACGGAAGGTGTCGGTGCGCACGTCGGACGGGTTGATCTCGATCTCGATCGAGTCGTCGATTTCCGGGTACACGAAGATGCTCGCGAAGCTGGTGTGCCGGCCACCGGCCGAGTCGAACGGGCTCTTGCGCACCAGGCGGTGAACGCCGGTTTCGGTGCGCAGCAGGCCGAACGCGTAGTCGCCTTCGACCTTGATCGTGGCGCTCTTGATGCCGGCGATGTCGCCCTCGCTCTCGTCTTCCATCGTCGTCTTGAAGCCCTTGCGCTCGCAGTACTTCAGGTACTGGCGCAGCAGCATGCTGGCCCAGTCGCAGGCCTCGGTGCCGCCGGCGCCGGCCTGGATGTCGACGAAGCAGTTCAGCGGGTCTTCGGCCTTGTTGAACATGCGCCGGAATTCGAGCTGGGCGACGGTCGCTTCGAGCTTTTGCGCTTCGGCTTCGATGGCGAGCAGGTTGTCGAAGTCGCTCTCGTCTTTGGACATCTCGAACAACTCGGTGTTGTCCGACAGGTTGCTCGTCAGGTGGTCGATGGTCTCGACCACCGTCTCCAGCGTGCGCTTCTCGCGCCCGAGTTCCTGCGCGCGCTTGGGCTCGTTCCAGACCGTCGGGTTCTCGAGCGCGGCGTTGACTTCGTTCAGCCGCAGGGCTTTGCGGTCGTAGTCAAAGATACCCCCGGAGGTCGCTCGTGCGGTGCGTCAGGTCGGCCAGGCGATTGCCGATCGCATTGATGTGTTCGACGTCCATGGTGGGCAGGGCTCTCGTTCGGTGAAGCCCGCGATTTTACGCTGACAGAAACGCCTCAATATGGCCTGCCAGCGCCTCCGGCTGGTCGTGGTGCAGCATGTGCCCGGCCGGCGACAGCAGCTGCTTTTCGACGTGCGCCACCACGCTCAGGCGCTGATGGAACTCTTCCTTCGTGTAGCGCGTGCCCCACCAGCGCGAGATGTCCGTCCGGTCGCCCTCGACCCACAACACCGGCGCCTTGATCAGCGTCCAGCAGGCCAGCACTTCGTCCACTTGGTACAGCAACGGGTTGGTGCGCTTGTGGGCCGGGTCTCCGAGGATCTCCCATTGCCCGTCGGCGCGCTCGCGCGACCAGTGCGGCGCGAGCCACGCCGCGCGCTGCTCGGACAGCAGCGGGTTGGTCTTGCGCAGCCGCTGTGCGACGGCATCGATGCTGTCGTAGGTGCGCAGCTCGGCCGGCTCCTTCAGTTCGTCGAGCCACTGCGCCAGCCGCTTGGGCGCTTGGTGCGGTTGCGTGCGCGGCATGCCGAAGCCTTCGAGGTTGATGAGTCTGCGCACGCGCTCCGGCCGCACACCCGCGTACGTCATCACCACGTTGCCGCCCATGCTGTGGCCGAGCAGATCGACCGGCTGCCCCGGTGAGAGCGCGTCGAGCGCGGCGTCGAGGTCGCCCACGTAGTCGGGGAACCAGTACGCGTCGGCGCCGGACGATTGGCTGAGGCCGAAGCCGCGCCAGTCCAGCGCCAGAACGAGCCGGTCTGTTGGCAGCGCGTCGACAACGAACTGGAACGACGCGGCCACGTCCATCCAGCCGTGCAGCAGCACCAGCGCCGGTCTCTCGGGCGTGACCAGGCTCGCGTCGCCCCACTGCAGCACGTGGCAGCGCAGGCCTCGCAAGGCCAGGAAGCGGCTCTGGGCGATGCGGCGGGCGGTGTAGGCGGGCGGGTTCATGCGCGGCACTGTACGCGGCGCTGGCCGGCTGCGCTGTCTGCGGCGCGACAGAGGGCCCTGCTTTCGCTGCGGTGGGCGGGCTCGCCCTGGCGCTTGGCAGCCGTCGCGCGTGACACGGCGCTGCGGCGCCGGCCCGGCGGCCGGTGTGAGAATGAAGCGATGAACGACACACGCACTTTCTCCCTTCGGCCCGCCGAGCCGCGCGACGTCGAGGCCATCGTCTCGCTCATCACCGATCTGGCCGTCTTTGAAAACCTGACGCACTTGCTGCGAGTCACGCCCGACACGCTGCGGCCCCATCTTTTCGGCGAGCGGCCTGCCGCCGAGGCGATGGTGGCCGAGGTCCCTGGCGCAGCGGGCTCAAGCGAAGTGGTCGCCTTCGCGCTCTTCTTCACCAACTTCTCGACCTTCCTTGCCTTGCCCGGGCTCTATCTGGAAGACCTGTACGTGAAGCCTGCCCACCGCGGTGACGGCATCGGCGAGGCGCTGCTGAAGCGCCTGGCGCAGACCGCCGTCGAACGCGGCTACGGCCGCTTCGAGTGGTGTGTGCTCGACTGGAACGAAGACGCGATCCGCTTCTACCGGCGCATGGGTGCCGACCTGATGCCGCAGTGGCGGCTGTGTCGCGTGGCGGGTGACGCGTTGCAATCGTTTGGCGCTGCGTCGGCGGCCACACGATGAAGCGGCTCGATCCCGCTGATCGGTATGCCGAGCTGCACCGTGACTTCCGCTGGGCGGTGCCGGCGCAGTTCAACATGGCCGATGCCTGCTGCGCACGCTGGGCGCTTGAGACGCCCGACGCGATCGCGATTCGCCATGAGCGTGAAGACGGTGCAGCCGCGACGCTGACCTACGCCGAACTGCAGCGCGATGCCCATCGCCTCTCGCACGCCCTGCGCCGGCTCGGCGTGCAGCGCGGCGACCGCGTGGCGATCGTGATGCCGCAGCGGTTCGAGACGGCAGTGGCCCACATGGCCATCTACCAGCTCGGCGCAGTGGCGATGCCGCTGTCGATGCTGTTCGGGCCCGACGCGCTGGAGTACCGGCTCAACCACAGCGAGGCGAGCGTTGCGATCGTCGACGAAGGCGGCATCGCCAACGTTCTTGCGGCCCGCTTGGCGTGCCCCGGGCTGATCACGGTGGTGGCAGTGGGTGGCGCGGCCGGGCAGGGCGACGTCGATTGGCTCGCCGCGCTGGCGCCAGAGGCACCCACGTTTGACGCCGTGCAAACCAACGCCGACGACGCCGCGGTGCTGATCTACACCAGCGGCACCACCGGCCCGCCCAAGGGCGCGCTGATCCCGCACCGCGCGCTGATCGGCAACCTGACCGGCTTCGTCTGCAGCCAGAACTGGTTTCCCTCGTTGACCTCCGAAGTGTCGAGCGTCAGCGAGCCCGGCAGGCCCCTTTCCCTGGGGAAAGGGGAGCGGGGAAAGGGGGGCGTCTTGGAGAAAACGCCAGTGTTCTGGTCCCCCGCCGACTGGGCATGGACGGGCGGCTTGATGGATGCGCTGTTGCCCACGCTCTACTTCGGCAAGACGATCGTGGCCTACCAGGGTCGCTTCTCGCCCGAGCGCGCGTTCGAACTGATCGAACGCCACCGCGTGACGCACAGCTTTCTGTTCCCCACCGCGCTGAAAGCGATGATGAAAGCCGTGCCGCACCCGCGCCAGCGCTACCGGCTGCGCTTGCGCGCCATCATGAGCGCGGGCGAGGCGGTGGGCGACGCCGTCTTCGCGTACTGCCGCGACGAACTCGGCGTGACGGTCAACGAGATGTTCGGCCAGACCGAGATCAACTACGTCGTCGGCAACTGTGCCGTGCGCTGGCCGGCGCGGCCCGGCAGCATGGGCCGCCCGTACCCGGGCCACCGCTTGTGCGTGATCGACGATGACGGCCGTGAGTGCCCGCGCGGCACGCCCGGCGACGTGGCGGTGCACCGCCTCGACGTGCACGGCCACCCCGACCCGGTGTTCTTCCTCGGGTACTGGAAGAACGACGACGCCACGCTGTCGAAGTACACCGGCGACCCGCAAGACAGCTGGTGCCGCACCGGCGACATAGCGGTGATGGACGAAGGCGGCTACCTTTGGTACCAGGGCCGAAGCGATGACATGTTCAAGGCCGCCGGCTACCGCATCGGCCCGAGCGAGATCGAGAACTGCCTCGTCAAGCACCCAGCCGTGGCCAATGCGGCCGTCGTGCCCAAGCCGGATGCCGAGCGCGGCGCGGTGGTCAAGGCGTATGTGGTGCTGGCGCCGGGTTTCGTCGCCTCGCCCGCGTTGACAGACGCGCTGCAGAACCATGTGCGCGGCAAGCTCGCGCCCTACGAGTACCCGAAAGAGATCGAGTTCATCGCCGCGCTGCCGATGACGACCACCGGCAAGGTGCAGCGGCGCGTGCTGCGGCTGCAAGAAGAGGAGCGCGCTCGGTTGGCGACGACCGCAGCGTTGTGAGCGGGCCGAGCGCCGGGCCGCTCCCAAGCCGGGCCGCCATCCCCCTGGGGGATCGACCGACGTACTCGTCGGGCGAGGGGCACCATCAGCGGGCCGAGCGCCGGGCCGCTCCCAAGCCGGGCCGCCATCCCCCTGGGGGATCGACCGACGTATTCGTCGGGCGAGGGGCACGGATCAGCAGGGCTTGGCGACGTTCAGATCACGCAAGCGGCTGTCGAACGGGTTGAGGTGAGCGATGTGCGTGCGGTGCACGTCGACGCAAGCGGTGCCCTTGCGAAAGCGCCGCCGGCCGTCGCCGAGGTCTTCTTCCTGCAGACGCTCGTCGCCGATGTTCGCCGCCATGCGGGCTTCTGGAGCGGAGCGAAGCGAGTTGGCGCGCGGGTCGTTCAGCGCCTGACCGCGGACCGAGGGGGCCGGGCCCGGCGCGCGTGAGTAGGACGGCGACGGCAAGTCGAGCCTCAGTGGGCCGGTGGCTGGTGAGGGCGGCGGGGCGGGCTGCGGTGGGTCGGCCGGGTCCGAGGAACGGCTGGTCGGCGACGCGCGGTCGCGGGCTTCGGTTTCCGCGAGCAAAGGCGCCCCCGACGGCGCCGTGGTTGGCGGCACCGCAGTCGCTGCGGGGTGTCGTGTCGGTGTCGGTGCGGGTACTGCTGCCGATGGCGCTCGCGACGCGCGGTCAGCGGGGTTGCGAGCCGGTGCGACCTCGGGGGCGGCCCGCGCCCGGGAGTCTGACGTCGGCGCTGTGATCGCCTCGGGCGGGCGCGCCGGCTTCGACGACGGCGCGGGCACAGGCGCGGGTACGGGCACCGGCCCCGACAAGGGCAGCGGCACGATGCGCACCGACATGCGTTGAGGCTGGGGCGCCACCGGCGGCGCGGCCTGGTTCCGCCACGCCACGATCAACGCCAGGTGGATCAGTGCCGACAGCAGCCACACCGGCCACAGCGCGCGACCGCGCCGAGGCGCCCAGGCGGGCCGCGCGTGTCGGTCGGCGGACCGGCGCTCGCCGGTGCCCGCCCGGCTCGCGTGGGACGTCGGGTGCAGGGCAGCGGTCGCGGCGGCGATCACGTTTCGGGGCCCGGCCCGGCGTTTCGGCTGTCGCCGTTGTCGACGGACCTTTCGACGCCCTCGCCACGGGCAGCGTCAGCGTCAGCGATCGCCGGCCGAAACTCGAGCAAGTCGCCCGGCTGGCATTGCAGCGCTTCGCAGATCGCGCCCAGCGTGTCGAAGCGCACGCCACGCACCTTGCCCGATTTGAGCAACGACAGGTTCTGCTCGGTGATGCCGATGCGCTCGGCCAGCTCGCGCGAGCGCATCTTGCGCCGGGCCAGCATCACGTCCAGGTTGACGATGATCGGCATGGTCGGCTGGGCGGCGTGTCGGGCGAGGTGCGTCGCGAGGAGGGCGTCAGACGAACGCGGCGTTTTCCTGCTCCAGCCGGCGCGCCTCCACCATCGCCCACGACATCGCCAGCAGCAGGCCGCCGAACACCAGGCACAGGTAGTCCTCCCACGACAGGCCGATCACCAGCTGCCGCTGGCCGGGCGGGTTGTGCCACGTGAGCATCACCACCACCACGGTTTGGGTGAGGGGGCGCAACAGCGCCGTGGCCATCAACGCCCACGCGAGGCGGCGCAGACAGCTGCTGGCTTGCGGCCCGAACACCACGCCACGGCCGTAGGCGCCGAACAGGTGCCACAACTGCAGCAGTGCGTACAGCCCCACGGCCACGTTGATCGCCACCACCGGGAGAATCCGCAGCCTCACCTCGGGCGTGATCGTGATCGGTATCGGCGCAGCCGAGTGCGGCAACAGCTCGGCAGCGGCCTTTTGCAGCACCGCCGGCTCCGCGCTCCAGAACACGGCCGGCACCGCGACGAGGATCAGTGCCCCCGCCGCGATCAAGCCGCGCATCCAGCGCGACATGCGACGAAGCCGCTCGGTGGGCGTGGGCGGTGGCAACGGGCTGGTCGAAGGGGGCATGGCTGGCTCCTGGCGTGCGGTGGCAGGCCTCTCGCCGCCCTCGAACGTGGGCGAGGGCAACCACCGACTGGAGTCAGAGTTTACTGTAAAACAGTAAAAGGTAAATGTTTAACGACAAAAACCCAGCGACGACCCGGGCTGCGGCGTCAGAACAAGCGCCCGACACTGAGGTAGCTGCGCGTGCCCGACGGCTCGTCTAGCCCGCGCGCAACGCCGACGCGCAGGTGCAGGCCCAGCGCATACAGCAGCCGCACCTCACCGAGCAGCTCGACGCCCACGCCGCGCAGGTAGCGGTCGGGGTTGCTGCCGCTGTTCCAGGCGCCGCCGATGTCGAAGAAGGCCGTGGCCGACAGCCGGTTGATACCCAGCGGCGGGCTCATGAAGTGCCGGTCGATGTCGGCCAGCGGCGTGCGCAGCTCGATGGTGGTCACGCGGGCGTCGGTGCCGCGCAGCACGGCTTCGTCGCCGCGGTAGCCGCGCAGCGCGATGTCGCGTTCGTTGAGCACCACGCCGAGCTGCAATTGCGCGTCCACCGCACCGCCGAGCTGGAACGGCTCGGTGCGGCCGCGGGCGCGCACCTCGGTGTGGCGCAGCGCGAGCACGCTGCGGCCGGGCAGCGGCACGAAGCCGCGCAGGTCCAGGCGAACGACTTCGCCGTCGTAGCCCGCTCCACCTGTCGTGTCGTTGCGGGCGAACGGCTTGTAGGTTTCGTACAGCAGGCTGCTGCGCTGGCCGCGGTTGCTGCCCTCGCTCCACCAGTTGCTGCCGCTGGTGTCGAACTCGACCAGCGCCGCGGCGATGCGTTCGTCGCGCTGGCGCGTGCTGGTCCCGGCGTCGACCTGCACGCTGTCGATGCGGTCGAGCGCAGCACCCACGCCGAAGATGAGTGCGCGGTCGCGCTTGATCAGCGGAAAGGCGCTGAGCCATTGCAGCCGGGTGTGGCGCTCGTAAAGCGTGGTGCGCTCGCCACCGTCGCCGTCGCCGACCCAGGCCTTGGCGGTCAGGTCGCGTTGCAGCGCCAGGTGGTGCTGGCCGATGAACAGGTACTCCAGGCTACCGACCAGCTCGCGCTGGCTGGTTTCCCATTGCGCGATGGCGGCGTACTGGTGCCAGCCGAGCGCATCGGCGCCGAACGTGCTGGCGCCGAAAGACTGCAGGCCGCGGTCGAACGAGACCGCGGGCAGCCACGAGCGGGGGTACAGCGAGCGCAGTGCGAGGTAGCTCCGGCCTTCGGCCAGGCCGTCTCCGGTGGCCGATGAAGCCGGCGGCGTCGCTGTCGAGGAGGCGTTCGAGGCAGCGGTTGCGCCCGAGCCACCCGAGGCGCCCGAGCCACTCGACGCCGCGCCCACACCGGCGCCGGAGGTTGCTGCAGCCGCCACGCGTTGCAGCGGCGTCGCGCCGACGAGGCGGCGCAACTCGTAGCCGTCGGTCGCAATCACGCTCAGCCACAAGCCGCCGTCGGCTTGCGTGCCAGCCTGAGCCACCACACCGGTGTGGCTGTGGGTCAGCCGCACGAGCGTGCCCCCGTCGAGGCGCCACACGTTGTAGACACCGTCGCTGACGGCAACAAACTCCAGCCCCGCCGGCCCGTGGCGCAGGCCGTGCACCGGCGCGTTGTGGCTGAACAGCAGGCGTGGCGCGGCCGAGGTGGTGGCGGCCTGGGCGAGGTCGATCTCCAGCAGCTGCCAGTCGCCCTCGCGCTTGGTGACGACGGTCACGCGCCGGCCGTCGGGCGCGGCGGCCAGGTCGATCAGGTCGGTGCCGGGCGGTGGCGTGAGCAGCACGCGCTGCTCGCGGCCGGCGGCGTCCAGCAGCAGCAGGCGCGTCAAGCCGCCGTCCTGGTGCAGCGCGGCGATGGCGTCGCCCGCCTGCACCGCGCGGCGCAGGCGCGCGCACGAGGTGAGCTGCGTCTTGCGGTGGTCGGCTTCCAGCCGGTACAGGTCGTAGACCAGGTAGCGGCCGTTGCACACGTCGGCCTGCGCCAGCAGCACGCGGCCGTCGGGCGCCACGTCGATGTGCGTGCCGGGGTGAACGTCGGCCAGCACCGTGCGCGTGCCGTCGGCCGCCAGCTTGACGAGTTCAGCCCTGCCCAGGCCGTCGTCCATCACCGCCAGCGCGTGGCCGTCGGGCAGCGCGGCCACGGCGCCGATGTCGAACAGCGGCCCGTCCATGCGCTGGCCCGCCGCCTCGGGTTGGCGCTGCAACTCGGCGTTGCGCGCGGCCACGCGCTGGCGCAGGTCTGCCAGGAACTCGTCCCACAGCACATCGAGCGTCTTGCCGGTGATCTCGCGCGGGTTGGTGTGCAGGCGCGGCACGATGTTGCCGCTGTACTGCTCGACGTACTTGAAGATCGCGTCCGGCCCGTAGCGCCGGGCCAGAAAGTCGTAGAAGTACGCGCCGTACAGATAGATCTTGGAGACGGGCAGCGTGCGCCCGTCGGCATTCAGTTCGGCCAGCGAAGGAAAGCCTTTGGCCGCTTGCGCGCGCAGCATCGCCTCGAACACCGGGCCGCGCAGCCGGCCGCGGCCTCGGGCAGCGTCGGTCTCGGTGTAGACCGCCAGGCCCTCGATCGCCCAGCCCGGCTGGAACACGTTCGGAAAGAACCACGGCACGCGGCCGAAGATCGACTGCAGCACGCCGGGTGTTGCGCGCACTTTGTCGAGGTGCACGGTGTGGGTGAACTCGTGGGTCAGCAGCAGGTCGAGCCAGTCGGAGTTGTCGAGAAGTTGGCCGTCGTCGGCGGGCGCCAGAAACACACCGATCACGTTGTACGGCAGCGGCGTGGCGTAGCCGTTGGGCAGGTCGTACTCGTTGAACAGCACGATCTCGGTTCTGCCGCGCGGCTCCCACTTCAGCAGTTGCGTGATGCGCGGGTAGGCGCGCTCGGCGGCGCGTGCAGCGCGCTCGGCTTGCGCGCGGTGTTCGGTGCGGTAGTGGATGCGAAAGTGCGCGCTGTCGGCGCTCTGCCAGTCCTTCCACGGGTCGGCCACCTGGGCCATCGCCGCGGGGCCCAGAAGGTGACTCAGGATCAGGACAGCGAGTGCGAAAAACGCGCGGCTTGCGAGCATGCAGGCTCCAGTGCGGCAGTGGCCAAGGAAAACCGCGAGAGCGTACACGAGGGATGCACGCTGTCGGGGTCGGCCGGTGGTAACCGGGTGCAGCCGGCGCGCACCCTGCCACGTGTTGCCGGACTGGATTCGTCGAAGCGGCGCAACCTTCGACGCGGCTAGACTGCCGCCCCATGAGCACACTTCCTCTTGTCACCCTGGGCCGCAGCGACTTGCGCGTGACCCCCATCTGCCTGGGCACGATGACCTTCGGCGAGCAGGTCGGCGAAGCCGCGGCGCACGCGCTGCTCGACCACGCGCTCGAACGCGGCGTGAACTTCATCGACACGGCCGAGATGTATTCGGTGCCGACGCGGCGCGAGACCTACGGTTCGACCGAACGCATCATCGGCAGCTGGTTCGCCAGCCGCCCGGGCGTGCGCAACAAGCTGGTGCTGGCGACCAAGATCGCCGGCCCGGCGCGCGGCATGGACTGGGTGCGCGGCGGCGCGGCCGACGTGACGCCGGCCGACTTCGTGCAGGCCTGCAACGACAGCCTCGCGCGGCTGCGCACCGAGGTGATCGATCTCTACCAGATCCACTGGCCGGTTCGCAACGTGCCGATGTTCGGTGGCATCTACTTCGACCCCACCAAGGACCGTGCGGTCACCTCCATCCAAGCCCAGCTCGAAGCGCTGGCGGGCCTGGTGAAGGCCGGCAAGGTGCGCCACGTCGGCCTGTCGAATGAAACGCCGTGGGGCGTGGCCGAGTTCATCCGCGTGGCCGATGCGCACGGACTGCCGCGCCTGGCGACGGTGCAGAACCCGTACGCGCTGGTCAACCGGCTCGTGGACAACGGGCTGGACGAAGTGCTGCACCACACGGGCGTCTCGCTGCTGGCGTACTCGCCGCTGGGCTTCGGCACGCTCACGGCCAAGTACGACGCGACCGGCGTCGAGGCGGCCGGCACGATCGGCCGCCTGGGCCAGTTCGAGTCGATGCGCAAGCAGCGCTGGGCCCGGCCCGAAACACTCGCCGCCGCGCGCCAGTACAACGCGCTCGCCCGCCAGCATGGCCTGACGCCGACGCAAATGGCGCTCGCCTTTTGCTACACGAGCTGGCGCGTGGCCAGCACCATCATCGGCGTGACGACGAAGGCGCAGCTCGACGAGAACCTGGACGCCTGGGGCACGACGCTGGCGCCCGAGCTGCTGGCGCAGATCGACGCGATACGCTGGGCGCACCGCGATCCGGCGCAATGAACAGGTGAATTCTTGGCGAAGAAGACCGCCCACGTCAGCGAAACGCCGGCCACGCAATTCCTGCGCCGCCATGGCGTGAGCTTCACCGAACACGTCTACGACTACGTCGAACACGGCGGCACGGCCGAGTCGGCCAGCCGGCTCGGTGTGCCCGAGCACGAAGTCATCAAGACGCTGGTGATGCAGGACGACCGCGCGCAACCGCTGATCGTGCTGATGCATGGCGACAAGACGGTGAGCACGAAGAACCTGGCGCGCCAGATCGGCGTCAAGTCGGTCGAGCCGTGTTCGCCCGACGTGGCGCAGCGCCACAGCGGTTTTCTGGTCGGCGGCACCTCGCCGTTCGGCACGCGCAAGGCGATGCCGGTGTGGGTGGAGGCGAGCGTGCTGGCGCTGCCGCGCATCTGCATCAACGGGGGGCGGCGCGGCTTCCTGGTCGGGCTGGCGCCGGAGGTGCTGACGCGGCTGCTGGGTGCGAAGCCGGTGAACTGCGCGCTTTGATCGCGCCGTGAATCTGCGCTGACGCGCTCCACGACTTCGAATCGCGTTGCGCGCGCGCACCGAGCTGAACGCGGCGGGCCGCAGCAAGCGCAAAATGACGGCAAACCACCGGCGCGGCCACTCCCCCCGCGCACCCGACAACATGGAGACTCTGTACCCCGCCCTGGCAACGCTCGCCGCTTACCTGATCGGCTCGCTGTCGTTCGCTGTGATCGTCAGTCGCCTGATGGGCCTGAACGACCCGCGCACCTACGGCTCGGGCAACCCCGGTGCGACCAACGTGCTGCGTTCCGGCAACAAGACGGCGGCGGCTCTGACGCTGCTGCTCGATGCGTTGAAGGGCTTCGTCCCGGTGTTCCTGGTGAGTGAGTTCGGCGCGCGATTCGGGCTCGGTGAAGGAACCGTCGCGTTGGTCGGGCTGGCTGCGTTTGTCGGCCACTTGTGGCCGGTGTTCTTCAAGTTTGCCGGCGGCAAGGGCGTGGCCACTGCCGCCGGGGTGCTGCTGGGCATCAACCCGTGGCTGGGGCTGGCGACGCTCGCGACCTGGCTCATCATCGCGTTTTTCTTCCGCTACTCGTCGCTGGCGGCGCTGGTGTCGGCGGTGTTCGCGCCGTTTTACCAGTTGCTGATCTGGGGCGGCGGGCCGGTGGCGGCGGCCGCAACCGTGATGGGGCTGCTGCTGGTGTGGCGCCATGCGGCGAACATCCAGAAGCTGCTGAACGGCACAGAAAGCAAGCTCGGCAGCAAGGCCAAGGGCGCCGTGCCGCCGGGTGCTTCGGCCGGCCAGGTGCATTCACATGCGCACGGCAAGGCCGACCACGGACGCCACCACAAACACGATCAGAAACACGATCACAAGCACGACAACAAGCACGGAGCCAAACCATGAACCTGAGCCACGGCTTGCACCGCTTTCACGTGGGCGACCGCCTGTCGGAGATGGCGATCTTCAACGGCACGATCTACCTCGCCGGGCAGGTGCCCAACGATGCGACGCAAGACATCCGCGGCCAGACCACGCAGGTGCTGGCGATGGTCGACAAGCTGCTGACCGAGGCCGGCACCGACCGCGCGCACATTCTGATGTGCCAGATCTACCTGGCCGACATGGCCGACTTTGCAGGCATGAACGACATCTGGGACGACTGGGTGGCGCCCGGCGACGCGCCGCCGCGCGCCACCGTTCAAGCGAAGCTGGCCAAACCGGAGTGGAAGATCGAGGTCGTCGTCACCGCCTGCATCGTCTGAGGAGCGACCAACGCTCAGCCTCGCGCTGCGTCGACATCGGCCAGCAAGTCGGCGTGCTGGCCCAGGCCTTCGATGACGAAGTCGACGAAAGCACGCACGCGTGCAGGCAGTTGCTTGCGGCTGGGGTAGTACAGAAAGATCTGCAACTGGTCGGGCGCGTGCGCTGGCAACACCGTGCACAACGCTCCGCTGCGCAGGGCGGCCAGGACCAGCGGGCCGGGCAGTTGCGCAATGCCCAGACCATCCAGGCACGCCCTGAGCAGCGCCTGCGGGTCGTTCACTGCCAGCCGGGCCGGAAACGGCAGCAGCCGCAAGCGACTCCCCGGAGAGTCGCCGTCCTTCGCCAGCATGAAGCGCTGCTCGCGGCCCGGAATCACCTGCTGCAGCAGCACGTGGTGGCGCAGGTCGTCCAGGTGCGTCGGCACGCCGCGCGCGGCCAGGTACTCGGGGCTTGCCACCATGGGAAGGCGCAGCGGCCCGAGCGGGCGGGCGACGAAGTTGGCGTCGTGCAACTCACCCACGCGGATGCCGACGTCGAACCGCTTGGCGATGAGTGGCGTGGTTTCGTCGCTGAAGTCGAGCTCGAGCGTCACGCCGGGGTGGCGGTCAAAAAATTCCGGCAGCGCAGGGACGACGAACAGGTGCCCCACCGCGGAGACCATCGTCACCCGCACCAGCCCCTGGGGCAGTGCGGTGGCGGCGGCAGCGTCGCGGCAGGCGTCGTCCAGTTCGCGCAAGGGCTGGCGGCATTGCTGCAGAAACGACTCGCCCTCCGCAGTGAGCTTCAGTTGCCGCGTGCTGCGGGCGAACAGCCGCACGCCCAGGCTGCGCTCCAGGCGGCTGATGTTGTCGCTGACGGCGACCGCCGACACGCCGAGCAGTTTGGCCGCGGTGGCAAAACTGCCCGCTTCGGCGGCGCGAACGAAGTTCTCGATGCCACGCAGGCTGTAGCTGCCGGGGACGGCGTCGGCGGGCAGGGGGTTGAAGTCCAGGGGTTTCAAATCGAGGGTGCAGTTCGAGGAAGGTCAGCGAGGAAGGTCAGCGAGGAAGGTGAGCGAGGAAAGTGAGGGCAGGGCGATTGCAAGCTTCTGCTTTGGATTCTAGGAAGCTTCCGTCCGCTTGCTGCCGCGGCGACGCGTCACTACAGTCCACTGCACTCGACCTGCAAACGACGAACTCTCCACAACAACACTCACCGCATGAGCACCTCTGCCCTCGTCAGCGCCGCACCCGCATCGTTGCTGCTGCCCGTCACACTGACAACCGCCGCACTCTGCGCGTCGCTGCAAGTTGCCCTGACTGCGCTGGTGACGTCGCGCCGAATCCAGGCCGGCATCAGCTTTCTGGACGGCGGCGACACCACGCTCACGCGCCGCATGCGGGCCCACGGCAACCTCACCGAAACGGCGCCGCTGGCCTTGCTGATGATCGGTTTTCTCGAAGTGACGGCCGCGCCCCGCAGCCTGCTGCTGGCGCTGGCCGGCTTGCTCGTTGCGGGGCGGCTGTTGCATGCCACCGGTGTGTTGCGCCGCGGTGACAGCTGGGCGCGCAGGCTGGGCATGGCGGCCACACTGTTCGCGCTGTCCGGGCTGGCGGTGGCCAGCCTGTGGCGAGGAGCACTCGGCTGGTAGGCCAGCCAAGCGCTTCGCCTTCAACCCCTCTCAACCCGATTCACAGAGTTCTTCCCGCAATGCGGGTGGCGCAGCCGTGCCCCCGAATCGACAACCAACCCAACCAACCAGGAACTGACATGCCTCAAATCGAGATCAACTTCATCGCCATCGCCATCGCCGTTGTGCTCAACTTCTTCATCGGCTATGCCTGGTACGGGCCGCTCTTCGGCAAGGCCTGGAACCGCGCGCTGGGCCGCACCGAAAGCCATGCCGCACAAGGTGCCGACCTGGCCAAAGGCCTGGTGGCCAACATCGTCGGTGCGTTCTTGCTGGCCTTTGTGCTGGCCAACAACATCGGTGCGTGGACGCCTGCCAGTTGGGGCGTTCAAGCCGCCGGCTACAGCCCTGTGAGCCAGGCGTTGCAGGCAGCTTTCTTCACCTGGCTCGGCTTCATCGTCCCGCCGGTGCTGAACAGCACGGTGTGGGAGGGCAGGCGCTGGAGCCTGTTCGGCATCAACGGCGGCTACTACCTCGTGAGCTTGCTGGTTGCTGCGCTGCTGATCACGCACCTGCGCTGAACGGCTCTGGCAGATCGGCAACGCCAACGATTTCGTTGCGTCGACGGCGTACTCGGGCCGGCCAGCGAAAGCTGGCCGGCCCCGGTGCTGTCAGTAGTTCAAGCCCATCGCATCGCGCACGCCGCGCATCGTCTCTCGCGCCACCGTGCGTGCGCGCTCGGTGCCCACCTCGACGATCCAGTGCACCTGTTTCGGATTCGTGAGGTAAGCCTCCGCCCGCTCGCGCCACGGTTGCTGCTCGCGCTTGATGGCCTCGATCACCGGGGCCTTGCATTCCAGGCAGCCGATGCCGGCGGTCGTGCAGCCCTTGACGACCCACTCCTTGGTCGGCACATCGGAATAAACCAAGTGGAACTGCCACACCGGACAACGCTGCGGGTCGCCGGGGTCGGTGCGGCGCACGCGTTGCGGGTCGGTCGGCATGCGGTTGACTTTGCGTTCCACCTCGGCCGGCTCCTCGCGCATCGCGATGAAGTTGCCGTAGCTCTTGCTCATCTTCTCGCCGTCCAAACCGGGCAGCTTGCGCACCTCGGTGTGCAGCGCCTGGGGCTCCGTCAGCACCGCACGGCCAGTGCCGCGCAGGTGGGCGCGCAGCAGTTCGCTGTCTTCGGCGGTCCAGCCGGCTGCCTTGGATTGCGGGCCTTCAGCGCGCGCGACGATGGCCTCGCCCTTGGCCAGCGGCGCCGGCGTGCCGGCCTCCTGGAACTCGCGCCGCTGCTTCTCGAAGTAGCGCGCGTCGTCCTTGCCGAGCTTGACCAGCGCGGCGGCGATCTTGGCGTCGAAGTCGGCCGAGCGGCCGTACAGGTGGTTGAAGCGCCGCGCCACCTCGCGCGTGAGCTCGACGTGTGAAGACTGGTCTTCGCCGACCGGCACGTACGCCGCCTTGTAGATCAGGATGTCGGCCGCCTGCAGCAGCGGGTAGCCGAGGAAGCCGTAGGTCGCGAGGTCGCGGTCCTTCAGCTTTTCCATCTGGTCCTTGTACGTCGGCACGCGCTCGAGCCAGCCCAGCGGCGTGCCCATCGCCAGCAGCGTGAACAGCTCGGAGTGTTCGGGCAGGCGGCTTTGCAGGAAGATCGTGCAGGTCTCGGGGTCGAGGCCGGCGGCGAGCCAGTCGATCACCATGTCGTACACATGCCGCTCGATCACCTGGCGGTCTTCGTAGTGCGTGGTCAGCGCGTGCAGGTCGGCCACGAAGTAGAAGCAGTCGTACTCGGCCTGCAGGCGCACCCAGTTCTTCAGGGCGCCGTGGTAGTGGCCGAGGTGCAGCGCGCCAGTGGGGCGCATGCCAGAGAGAACGCGTTGTTTCATGGCGCGAATTGTAGGGTCGCCTCATACGCGCCAAGCAACGCGCCCCATCAAGGCGACCCCGCCGATACACTGCGGCCCGCATGAAGAACATCGTCGTCCTGATCTCCGGCCGCGGCTCCAACCTGCAGGCGATTGCAAAGGTGTGCGCTGCAGAGGCTTGGAACGCGCGCGTGGCGGCCGTGATCAGCAACCGCGCTGACGCGGCAGGGCGCGACGTCGCAGCGGCGATGGGCATCGCGACCGAGGTCGTCGATCACCACGGCTTCGCGTCGCGCGAGGCTTTCGATGCAAACCTGGCCACGGCGATCGAACGCCACGCGCCCGACGTGCTGGTGCTCGCCGGATTCATGCGCATCCTGACGCCCGCGTTCGTGCGTCGATTCGAGGGGCGGATGGTGAACGTGCACCCGTCGCTGTTACCGGCCTTTGCCGGGCTGCACACGCACCGCAGGGTGCTGCAGGCCGGCTGCAAGCTGAGTGGCGCAACGGTTCACTTCGTGACGCCGGAGCTCGACCACGGGCCGATCATTGCGCAGGCCGTGGTGCCGGTGCTTGCGGACGACACCGAGATGAGTCTGGCCGAGCGCGTGCTGGCGGCCGAGCACCGGCTGTACCCGATGGCGGTGGGCTGGTTGGTGCAGGGCAGTTTGCGGGTGGCCGATGGCGTGGTGAGGCACCGGGCAGGCGCCGCGCAATTGCTTTCGTAGCCGGGCCACATCGCTCTGGCGTGGTTCGAGGGCATCGGGTCAGGGCTTTCCCAGGGATTCTTTGCCCCTCGGCGACTCGAATGAAAAATCGAGGCCCGATGCACTTTGCGGAGTTCCGACATGCCGAGAGCCACGAAGACCTGGGCAGAAAAGAAGCGCGCGAAACCACCGCACACGGTGACGCTCGACAAGGACTTCGCTGGCGCGCCCGCGGGCTCGCGCTTGCTGATTTCGTCGCCGGCCGAGGTGGAAGAGTTCCTGAGCCGGAAGGTGCCCGCTGGGTCGACGATGTCGGTGCAGCAAATGCGCCGTGAACTCGCCGCGCTGCACGGCGCGGACGCCACCTGCCCGGTCTCGACATCGATTTTTCTGCGCGCCGTTGCCGAGGCCGCCTGGGACGACATCGAAGCCGGGCGTTCGGCGGGCGAGGTGGCGCCGTTCTGGCGCGTCGTGGACCCCGCGTCGCCGCTGGCCAAGAAGCTTCGAGCCGGTAGCCAGTGGATCGAGCAGCAGCGCCTGGCGGAATCGACGCCCAACCAGGCCGACGATTGACTCGCCAGGCGCCGGGATAATCGGCGCATGCACCCGAACGCCCTGCTGGAACTCGCCACCGAACTGCTGCACCGCGTGCTGCAGTTTCAACAACCGGCCGACAACGTCGTGTCGGACTTCTTTCGGCAGCAGCGCGCACTGGGCATGCGCGAACGTCACACGTTGGCCGAGACGACCTACGCTGTCTTGCGCCAGCGATTGCTGTTCCAGCATCTCGCGCAATCCGGCAAGGGCGAGATGGAACGCCGGCTGGCCGTCCTGGGGTGGAGCGGCAACGACGGCTTTTTGCGCGCGGCGTTGAGCGAGGCGGAGCAGCAATGGCTGGCGCAGGTCAGCGCGGTGGATCGCAGCGCGCTGCCCGACAAGCTGCGCCACAACCTGCCCGAGTGGCTGGCCGAGCGGCTGATGCCGGCCATGGGCGATGAATTCTGGCCGCTGATCGACAGCCTGAACGTGGCCGCACCCCTGGACCTGCGCGTAAACACGTTCAAGGCCAAGCGCGACGACGTGCAGGCCGCGTTCAAGGCCGAGGGCATCGAAGCGGCGCAAACGCCGTACTCACCTTGGGGCCTGCGCGTGCAGGGCAAGCCGGCGCTGCACAAGCTCGATGTGTTCGTGCGCGGCGATGTCGAAGTGCAAGACGAAGGCAGCCAGTTGCTCGCCTTGCTCACCGATGCCAAGCGTGGCGAGATGGTGGTGGACTTCTGCGCCGGCGCCGGTGGCAAGACGCTGGCGCTGGGCGCGGCGATGCGCAACACCGGCCGTCTGTATGCGTTCGACACCTCGGGTCACCGCCTGGCCGCGCTGAAGCCGCGATTGGCGCGCAGCGGCTTGTCCAACGTCTACCCGGTGCAAATCGCGCACGAGCGGGACGAGCGTATCAAGCGTCTGGCCGGCAAGATCGACCGCGTGTTGGTGGACGCGCCGTGCTCGGGCCTGGGCACGTTGCGCCGCAACCCCGACATGAAGTGGCGCCAGTCGCCGACGTCGGTCGATGAGCTGCGCGCGAAGCAGGCCGCCATCCTTGAGAGCGCGGCGCGCCTGCTCAAGCCCGGCGGGCGGCTGGTGTATGCGACGTGCAGCTTGCTGGAGGAAGAAAACGAGGCGATCGCAACCGCCTTCACCGACGCGCAGCGGCACGCCTTCGAGCCGTTGGCTGTGGCCGACTCGTTGACCCGTGCGCATGTCGGTGATGCAGACGGGCTGGTCCGAGCCGACTTTCTGCGGGTGTGGCCGCATCGCCACGGAACCGACGCATTTTTTGCGGCTGCTTGGGAACGGCGTTGAACAGCCGACATCTGTCGCCATATCACCGTGACGCAGGTTGCGTTTCCGTGAAGATTCGGGCTGACGCTACAGAGGCGCACCTTACAATCCCCGGCGACGCAAACAGCTTCACCAGGTTCACAAGAGGCAAGTGATGGACGCACTGATGACGATCTTCGACGGCTTGATCGAGTGGCTCGCCCATGGCTTGATCGAAACCACCTGGTGGCAGGTGGTTTTGTTCGCGCTCGTGGCAACGCACATCACGATCGCCTCGGTCACCATCTTCCTGCACCGAGCTCAGGCGCACCGCGCGCTCGACCTGCACCCGATCCCGTCGCACTTCTTCCGTCTGTGGCTGTGGTTGAGCACCGGCCAAGTCACCAAAGAGTGGGTGGCCGTTCACCGCAAGCACCACGCCAAGTGCGAGACGGTTGACGACCCGCACAGCCCACAGACCCACGGCATCAAAACGGTGCTGCTGACCGGCGCCGAGTTGTATCGCGTCGAGTCCAAGAACGCCGAGACGCTCGACAAGTACGGCCGCGGCACGCCCGACGATTGGCTGGAGCGCAACGTGTATTCGCGCTACAGCTGGCAGGGAGTGGGCGTGATGTTGGCGCTCAACCTGATGCTGTTCGGGGCGGTCGGTGCCGCCGTGTGGGCGGTGCAGATGGCCTGGATTCCGGTCACGGCGGCGGGCATCATCAATGGCCTGGGGCACTGGTGGGGCTACCGCAACTTCGAGGCGCCTGACGCATCGACCAACATCTCGCCGTGGGGCATCATCATCGGTGGCGAGGAGTTGCACAACAACCACCACACCTACCCGACGTCGGCCAAGCTGTCGGTCAAGCCTTACGAGTTCGACATCGGTTGGATGTATATCCGCGGCCTTGAGATGCTCGGTCTGGCAACGGTGCGCAAGACGCCGCCCGCGCTGCGACTGGGCGACGTTCGGCCAGTGGCCGACTCGCACACCCTGGAGGCGATCATCGCCAACCGCTATGAGGTGATGGCCAAGTATGCTACGCACCTGCGCAGCGCCTGCCGGGTCGAGCTCGACCGTTTGAAGGCCGAGGGGGCCGAGAACACGACCAAATGGAAAGACATGCGGCTGGCCAACCGCTGGCTGCACCGCGACGAAGACAAGATCCCGCACGGCGTGAAAGCCCAGGTCGCCAGCGCGTGCGCGCAAAGCCCCGGCCTGCACAAGCTCGTGACCATGCGCGAGGAGTTGCGCCTGCTCTGGACCCGCACCAACGTGTCGGCCGAGCAACTCGTGGCCGACCTTCAGGCGTGGTGCAAGAAGGCGGAAGAAAGCGGCATTGCCGCGCTGGCCGAGTTTTCGCTCAAGCTCCGGGCAGCGCGGGCCTGATTTCGGTCACCCCCAGCTTCCCATCGGAAAAGCGCCCTCGGGCGCTTTTTCGTTGGTGCGTCGGTTTGGAAGACCGAGAAGCCGAGCAACAAAAAACCCGCCGAGCAGTGCAGGGCGGGTGTTTTCAGGGGCCGAGTCGAATCACTTCAACTTGGTTTCCTTGTACATCACATGCTTGCGAGCCTTCGGATCGAACTTCATGATCTCGATCTTCTCGGGCGTGGTCTTCTTGTTCTTGTCGGTCGTGTAGAAGTGACCGGTGCCTGCAGACGACTGCAGCTTGATCTTTTCGCGTCCACCTTTGGCCATGGTGCGTGCTCCTGTCGGGTTGAGGCTGGACTCAGGCGTCGCCGCGGGCGCGCAGGTCAGCCAGGACTTGTTCGATGCCGACCTTGTCGATCAAGCGAAGTGCCGCATTGGTGATGCGCAAGCGCACCCAGCGGTTCTCGGCCTCGATCCAGAAGCGGCGGTACTGCAGGTTCGGCAGAAAGCGGCGCTTGGTGCGGTTGTTGGCGTGGGAGACGTTGTTCCCCACCATCGGGCGCTTGCCCGTGACTTGACAGACGCGTGCCATGACGCTTCTCCGTTGAATTCTGTGTTGAAGGATCGTGTCGATCTACCTGTTGGCCCAAGCCACGCATCTTGCTGCGTGAGTGTTTAGGCCTGCTTGGCAGCGACTTTTCGCAAAGACAACGATTATAGCCTTTTTCGACGCCGAGCCCTCTGCGTCTGCCGCCACGCGTTGCGGGCAGAAGACCGCTGCACGTGCCGGCCAGCAAGCTCTGTTCAGACATTGCGCGTGCTGGCGGCAGTTGCCAGTTTGTGGAAAACGTGAGAAGTTCGCGGTTGCTGCGAGACAATGCCCCGCTAGACCAACAACAGCGACAACACGAAAGGCGAATCTGTATGGCGATGCTTTCCAATCTTGACCTGATCCGGCGCGTCCCGTTGTTTTCCTTGCTGACCAACGACCAGGCCCAAGGCATCGCCGACGCAGTGGTCAAGCGGCGCTTCCGCCGCAGCGAGATCGTCGTGGAGTTCGGCAAGAAGTCGAACGCATTGTTCATCCTTCTCACGGGCCGTGCCCGCGTCCTGACTGCGGATTCGCGTGGCCGCGAGGTCATTCTGGCGGTGCTTCAACCCGGCGACTACGTTGGCGAGATGAGCCTGATCGACAACGAGCCGCACTCGGCGACTGTGCGCGCCGAGGTCCAGACCGACATGCTGATCCTGGGCCGCGCCGAGTTTGCGCGCTGCCTGCCCGAGAATTCGAGTCTGTCGTACGCGATCATGCGTGGCCTGGTGCAAAGGCTGCGCAGTGCCGACCGTCAGATCGAGTCGCTCGCGCTGCTCGATGTTTACGGCCGAGTGGCCCGCACTTTGCTCGAAATGGCCGAGACCGATGGCGACCAGCGCATCATCCGCAACAAGGTGTCGCGCCAGGATCTGGCCAAGATCGTCGGCGCCTCGCGCGAGATGGTCAGCCGTGTCATGAAGGACCTGGAAGAGCGCGGCATGGTGCAGACCCAGGAGAATGGCTCGGTTGTCATCAAGGACCTGGCCAACTGATGCTTTCGGCGCCCGGGTTCGCGCGCTCGGCGACAATCCGGGCATGACGTTCCCACTCGGTTCTTTGCGGTCCGACGCCGCGACGCAGGCCGTTGCTGGTTCGGCTGCCGGCGCTCGTCGCGAGTCGCCGCAAAACGCAGCACAAGGCAGCCCAGGCGCGGTGGCGTTGCATGCCCCCTGGCAGACCCAACTGGCCCTGTTGTTCGGCGCCGTGCTCTGGCTTCTCGCGGTGCTGGCGCTCGCCACGCACCACCCCAACGACGCCGCGTTCTCGACCTCTGGCCTCTCGGCCGCGCCGTTGAACAAGGCCGGGCTGGCTGGCGCCTGGTTCTCCGACGTGGCGTACTTTGCGTTCGGCTACTCGGTCTGGTGGGCGGTGTTGGTGGCCTTGCGCGCCTGGCTGTCCACGTTTGCGTCGGTGCTGCGCGGAGAGGCCGGCCGCCCTGCGCGGCCCAGGCTTCCATTGGCGCTGTTCTGGATCGGCCTGGTGATGCTGCTGGCGGCCAGTTCGTCGCTTGAATGGACGCGGCTGTACCAGTGGGAGTCGCGTGTGGCCGGCGGGCACGCGGGTGGGGCGCTGGGCTTCAGCCTGGGCACGCTCAGCATGCAATTGCTGGGCTTCGCGGGCTCGGGTGTGCTCTGGATCGCAGCGCTGGTGGCGGGCGTGGCGCTGGCGTTCCGCTTCTCGTGGTTGCGCGTGGCCGAAGGCATTGGCGCCTGGATCGAGGCGCGACGCGAGCGCCGCGTTGAGCGCATCGAGCGCGCAGAGGATGCGCGCCTCGGAGAGCAGGCGCTGCGAGAGCGGGAAGTGCAGGGCGGCGACGGCAACATGTGGCCAGACACCCACCCGCCGATCGTGATCCAAGCGCCGGTGCTGGAGGTGCCCAAGTCCGAGCGCGTCGTGAAGGAGCGCCAGAAGCCATTGTTCACTGAGCTTGTGGACACCAAGCTGCCGCAGGTCGATCTGCTCGACGCATCGCCCGGACGCACCGAATCGGTCGCGCCCGAGACGCTCGAGATGACCTCGCGGCTGATCGAGAAGAAGCTGAAGGATTTCGGCGTCGAGGTGCGCGTGGTCGCCGCGTCGCCCGGCCCGGTGATCACGCGCTACGAGATCGAGCCGGCCACCGGCGTGAAAGGCGCGCAGGTGGTGAACCTGGCCAAGGACCTCGCGCGCTCGCTCAGCCTCGTCAGCATCCGCGTGGTCGAGACGATCCCCGGCAAGACGACGATGGCGCTCGAGTTGCCCAACCCGAAGCGCCAGACGATTCGCCTGTCGGAGATCCTCGGCTCGCAGGCCTACAACGACGCTGCGTCGCAGCTGACGATCGGCCTGGGCAAGGACATCGTCGGCAATCCGGTGGTGGCCGACCTGGCGAAGATGCCGCACTGCCTCGTCGCCGGCACCACTGGCGCGGGCAAGTCGGTCGGCATCAACGCGATGATCCTGAGCCTGCTGTACAAGGCCGAATCCAGGGACGTTCGGCTGATCCTGATCGACCCGAAGATGCTCGAGATGAGCGTCTACGAAGGCATCCCGCACCTGCTGTGCCCGGTCGTCACCGACATGAAGCAGGCCGCCAACGCGCTCAACTGGGGCGTCGGCGAAATGGAGCGCCGCTACAAGCTGATGAGCAAGCTGGGCGTGCGCAACCTGTCTGGCTACAACAAGAAGCTCGACGAGGCGAAGGAGCGCGGCGAGCTCCTCCCCAACCCGTTTAGCCTCACGCCCGAGCAACCCGAACCACTGGAGCGTCTGCCCTTCGTCGTGATCGTGATCGACGAGCTGGCCGACCTGATGATGGTGGTCGGCAAGAAGATCGAAGAGCTCATCGCCCGCCTGGCGCAAAAGGCGCGTGCCTCCGGCATCCACCTGATCCTGGCCACGCAGCGGCCGAGCGTCGATGTGATCACCGGCCTCATCAAGGCCAACATCCCGACCCGCCTGAGCTTTCAGGTCAGCAGCAAGATCGACTCGCGCACCATCCTCGACCAGATGGGCGCCGAGGCGCTGCTGGGCATGGGCGACATGCTCTACATGCCCTCGGGCACCGGCTTTCCCGTGCGCGTGCATGGCGCCTTCGTCAGCGACGACGAGGTGCACCGCGTGGTCAGCTACCTCAAGAGCCAAGGCGAGCCGAACTACATCGAGGGCATTCTCGAAGGCGGCACGCTCGACGGCGAGGGTGGCGACGCCGAGTCTGGCGGCAGCGCTGGCGCCAGCGGCGAAATCGACGCGATGTACGACCAGGCCGTGGCGGTGGTGCTGCAGCACCGCCGCGCGTCGATCTCGCTGGTGCAACGTCACTTGCGCATCGGCTACAACCGCGCGGCCAGACTGTTGGAACAAATGGAGAAATCCGGGCTCGTATCGGCCATGTCCACCAACGGCAACCGCGACATCATGGTCCCGGCCCGAAACGAATGATCAAGTTCTTTGGCGCCAGCGCTCTCGCACTGTGCTGCAGCGTGGCTCAAGCCGATGCGGTCGATACCCTGAAAGAATTCGTGCGCGACGTGAAGACCGGCCGCGCCGCGTTCACGCAGGTCGTCACGGCCCCCGACGGCGTGAAGAAGAAGAACTCCAGCGGCACGTTCGAGTTCTCGCGACCGAACCGCTTTCGTTTCACCTACCAGAAGCCGTTCGAGCAAGTGATCGTGGCCGACGGACAAAAAGTCTGGATCTTCGACGCCGACCTGAACCAGGCGAGTTCGCGCAAACTGTCCGCAGCCCTGGGCAACACGCCCGCCGCGTTGCTGGCCGGCGGCTCGCTCGACAAGGACTTCGACCTTTCGGCGCTGCCCGCCAAGGACGGCCTCGACTGGGCGCAAGCGCTGCCGCGCACGAAAGACGGTGCGTTCCAGTCGATGCGCATCGGCTTCAAGGGCAAAGAGCTCGCCGCGGTCGAGATCGTCGACAGTTTCGGTCAGCGCTCGCTGCTGCAGTTTGCGCAGTTCGTTGCCAACCCGAATCTGCCAGGCGACAGCTTCAAGTTCACGCCGCCGCCTGGCGCAGACGTGATCGAGCAGTAGCCGACGCTCGTGCCGCCGTGCAAGCGCTGTCGCAGATGCGGCATGCGCGGCACCGTGGGCACGGTCTGAAACCGGACGTCGGCTGCGACAATCGTTGCCATGTCGACGCTGGACCTTCCGCTTGAGGACGCTTTGCCCGGCGCAGGCGCTGATGCACCGCTGGCCGAGCGCCTGCGGCCTCGCACGCTCGACGAGGTCATCGGCCAGCGGCACCTGCTGGGGCCTGGCAAGCCGCTGCGCGCGGCCTTCGAGTCGGGCCGGCTGCACTCGATGATCCTGTGGGGCCCGCCCGGCGTGGGCAAGACCACGCTGGCGCTGCTCGTGGCGCACTCGTTTGCGGCGCAGTTCATCGCGATCTCGGCCGTGCTCGGTGGCGTGAAGGACATCCGAGAAGCGGTCGACCGCGCCAAGGTCGCGCAAGCATCGGGCCGTCGCACCGTGGTCTTCGTCGACGAGGTGCATCGCTTCAACAAAGCGCAGCAGGATGCGTTTCTGCCGCATGTCGAGTCGGGCCTGTTCACGTTCATCGGAGCGACCACCGAGAACCCGTCTTTCGAGGTGAACTCGGCGTTGTTGTCGCGTGCGACCGTGCACGTGCTCAAGCCGTTGGGCGATGCAGATCTGCGTGACCTGCTCCAGCGTGCCGGTGCATTGCTGCAAGCGCCGGCGCTGACCGACAGCGCCCTCAGCCGCCTGATCGGGTATGCCGACGGCGACGCGCGCCGCTTGCTCAACGCGTTCGAGAACCTCGTCGGCATGGCCGGCGCGGTGGCGCAGATCGACGAGGCGCAACTCGAAAAGTCGCTCGGCGAACAACTGCGCCGCTACGACAAGGGAGGCGAGCAGTTCTACGACACCATCTCCGCGCTGCACAAGGCGGTGCGCGGCAGCGACCCCGATGCCGCGCTCTACTGGTTCGTGCGCATGCTCGACGGCGGCGTGGACCCGCGCTACGCCGCACGCCGGCTGGTGCGCATGGCCAGCGAGGACATCGGCCTGGCCGACCCCCGTGCGCTCGCCATGGCGCTCGACGCCGCGCAGACCTACGAACGCCTGGGCTCGCCCGAGGGCGAACTGACCCTGGCTCAGGCGGTGATCTACCTGGCGATGGCGCCCAAGAGCAACGCTGTCTACACCGCCTACAAGGCTGTGCGCGCGTTCATCGAACACGACGGCACGCGGCCCGTTCCACTGCATCTGCGCAACGCGCCGACCCGCCTGATGAACGCGCTGGACTACGGGCGCGACTACCGGTACGCGCACGACGAGGCGGGCGGCTTTGCGGCCGGCGAAGACTACTGGCCCGACGGCATGAACGCGCCGCGCTTCTACGAGCCGGTCGAGCGCGGCTTGGAGATTCGCATCGGCGAGCGGCTGAAGGAGCTGCGCGCACTCAACGATGCGGCACGCACAGCGTCTCCCGCTAAGGCTCCGGCCGAGGACCGCTAGACCAAGTTCAGCGCGACCGCTCACCTGAAAACCCCGAGCTTTCGACGCTGGGGGCGAACCTAGAATTCGCACCAAATCTGTTCCCGTCGATGCAGACCGATCGGCTGGGACAGGGAGCGTGGCACGCGGGGTGGCCGGCTTCTTGCTACTGGAGCGATCAGGCCAGCAGTGCCGAACAACCATCGCCGAACTACCAGCGCCAAACCACTTGCAGACCGCTCGGGCAGCTCGACCCGAAGCCCGGCGGCCTCGACACCGACAAAGCAGGAGAGCCTCCCCGATGGACATCTTCATCCAGCAGATCATCAACGGTCTGGTGCTCGGCAGCGTGTACGCGCTGGTCGCGCTGGGCTACACGATGGTCTACGGCATCATCAACCTCATCAACTTCGCGCACGGCGAGGTGCTGATGGTCGGCGCGTTGACGAGCTGGACCGTGGTGACCGTGATGGCCGACATGGGCCTGCCGGGCTGGGCATTGATGGTGATCTCGCTGATCGCAGCCATCATCGTGTGCTCGATCCTCAACTTCACGATCGAGAAGGTCGCCTACCGGCCGCTGCGCAATGCGCCGCGTCTTGCGCCGCTGATCACCGCGATGGGCATGAGCCTGCTGCTGCAGACGCTGGCCATGATCATCTGGAAGCCGACCATCAAGTCGTACCCGATCCTGCTGCCGTCGGAGCCGTTCCACGTGTTCGGCGCCGTCATCAACACGGTGCAGATTCTGATCCTGGTGCTCACAGCCGTCACGCTGGCCGGGCTGATGTACCTCGTCAACTACACCAAGCTCGGCCGCGCGATGCGCGCCACGGCCGAGAACCCTCGCGTGGCAGCCCTCATGGGCGTGCGGCCCGACATGGTCATCTCGGCCACGTTCGTGATCGGTGCGGCACTCGCGGCGCTGGCCGGCGTGATGTACGTGGCCAACTACGGCTCGGCGTCGCACACCATGGGCTTCCTGCCGGGCCTCAAGGCGTTCACCGCGGCGGTGTTCGGCGGCATCGGCAACCTGGCCGGCGCGATGGTCGGCGGCGTGCTGCTCGGCTTGATCGAGGCGCTCGGCGCTGGCTACATCGGCGCACTCACCGGTGGTGTGCTCGGCAGCCACTACCAGGACATCTTCGCTTTCGTCGTGCTCATTCTCGTGCTCACGCTGCGGCCGCAGGGTCTGCTCGGCGAGCGTGTGGCGGATCGAGCCTGAAGGCAGCGGAGGCATCACCATGAATGGCAACAAGACCGCAACCTACATCCTGGCCGGCGTCGGGCTGCTCATCCTGCCGCTGGTCGCGCAGCAATTCGGCAACGCCTGGGTGCGCATCATCGACGTGGCGCTGCTGTACGTGCTGCTGGCGCTGGGCTTGAACATCGTCGTCGGCTATGCCGGCTTGCTCGACCTGGGCTACGTGGCGTTCTACGCGGTAGGCGCCTACATGTTTGGGCTGATGGCCAGCCCGCACCTGTTCGACACCTTCCCCGCAGTCGCGGCGGCGTTCCCGAACGGCTTGCACACGCCCATCTGGCTGGTGATCCCGTTAGGCGCCGCGCTGGCCGGGCTGTTCGGGGTGCTGCTGGGGGCGCCGACACTGAGGCTGCGCGGCGACTACCTCGCGATCGTCACGCTCGGCTTCGGCGAGATCATCCGCGTGTTCATGAACAACCTCGACCACCCGGTGAACATCACCAACGGTCCCAAAGGTCTGGCGCAGATCGACTCACTGGTGCTGCCCATCGTCAACTACGACCTGGGCAAAAAGGGTTCGCTGTTCGGAATGGAGATCCCGTCGGTCACCAACTACTACTACCTTTTCCTTGCGCTGGTGATCATCAGCGTCGTCATCTGTTATCGGCTTGAGCTCAGCCGCATCGGCCGTGCCTGGATGGCGATCCGCGAAGACGAGATCGCCGCCAAGGCCATGGGCATCAACACCCGCAACATGAAGCTGCTGGCCTTCGGCATGGGCGCCACCTTCGGCGGCGTCTCGGGCGTGATGTTCGCGACCTTTCAGGGCTTCATCTCGCCCGAGTCGTTCAGCCTGCAGGAGTCGGTGATGATCGTTGCGATGGTGGTGTTGGGCGGCATCGGCCACATTCCGGGGGTGATCGTCGGCGCGCTGCTGCTGGCGGCACTGCCCGAAGTGCTGCGCTACGTGGCCGGCCCGCTGCAGGCCATGACCGACGGTCGGCTCGACGCGTCGATCCTGCGCCAACTGCTGGTGGCGCTGGCGATGATCGGCATCATGTTGGCGCGCCCTCGTGGCCTGTGGCCTTCGCCAGAGCATGGCAAGGCGGCGCCCGCGCCCGCGTCGCCTGCGGTTGCGCCGGCTTCGAAGTAGGGAGCCGACGATGGGTGAAACTGTTCTCAAGGTGGCGGGCGTTTCCAAGCGCTTCGGTGGGTTGCAGGCGCTGTCCGACGTCGGCATCACGATCGAGCGGGGCCAGGTCTACGGCTTGATCGGCCCCAACGGTGCGGGCAAGACGACCTTCTTCAACGTGCTGACCGGTCTGTACACACCCGACTCGGGCACGTTCGAGCTGGGCGGCTCGCCGTACAAGCCGACGGCGGTGCACGAGGTGGCCAAGGCCGGCATCGCGCGCACGTTCCAGAACATCCGCCTGTTCGCTGAGATGACTGCGCTCGAGAACGTGATGGTCGGCCGGCACGTGCGCACCGGCTCGGGCTTGCTGGGCGCGATCTTCCGCACCGCGCGCTTCAAGTCTGAAGAGGGGCAAATAGCCAAACGCGCGCAGGAGCTGCTCGACTATGTCGGCATCGGCCGCTTTGCAGAGTACAAGGCGCGCACGCTGAGTTACGGCGACCAGCGGCGGCTCGAGATTGCGCGGGCCCTGGCCACCGACCCCAAGCTGATTGCGCTCGACGAACCCGCCGCCGGCATGAACGCGACCGAGAAGGTGGTGCTGCGCGAGTTGATCGACACCATCCGCAAAGACGGCCGCACGATTTTGCTGATCGAACACGACGTGAAGCTGGTGATGGGCCTGTGCGACCGGGTGACGGTGCTCGACTACGGCAAGCAGATCGCCGAAGGTACGTCCGCCGAGGTGCAGCGCAACGAGAAGGTGATCGAGGCCTACCTGGGCGCCGGCCACAAGGCGCATTGAAGACCACTGGAGCAATCACATGGCAAACACGATGCTCAAGGTCAGCGGCCTGAAGGTCGCCTACGGTGGAATCCAGGCCGTCAAGGGTGTGTCGTTCGAGGTCAACGAAGGTGAACTCGTCAGCCTGATCGGCGCCAACGGCGCGGGCAAGACCACCACGCTGAAGGCCGTCACCGGCACGCAACCGGCGGCGGCCGGCGAGATTCAGTTCCTCGGCCGCAACATCAAGGGCCAAGGCCCTTGGGACCTGGTCAAGCAGGGCTTGGTGATGGTGCCCGAAGGCCGCGGCACCTTCACGCGAATGACGATCACCGAAAACCTGCAGATGGGCGCGTTCATCCGCGAGGACAACGAGGTCGAGGCCGACATCGAAAAGGTGTTCGCGATCTTCCCGCGCCTGAAGGAGCGCCGCAACCAGTTGGCCGGCACCATGTCCGGCGGCGAGCAGCAGATGCTCGCGATGGGTCGCGCGCTGATGGCCAAGCCGAAGGTGCTGCTGCTCGACGAGCCGTCGATGGGCCTCTCGCCCATCATGGTCGACAAGATCTTCGAGGTGGTGAACGACATCCACCAGCGCGGCACCACGGTGCTGCTGGTCGAGCAGAACGCGAGCCGCGCGCTGCAACTCGCCACGCGCGGCTACGTGATGGACTCCGGCGAGGTCACGATGAGCGGCGAGGCCAAGGCGCTGCTGAACGACCCGAAGGTGCGCGCGGCTTACCTCGGCGAGTGAACTCGCGGCTGGGCACGCGGCTGGCCCGTTAGGCGGCAGCTGGCGCCTTCGTCGGCAGAGCACCCCGGTGTCAAGTGGCGACCTGCATCGGGTGATAAAGTCGATTCGGATGAACCGCCGTTCCGACTCGCCGCTTGCGGTGCCAACTGACCCTAGCGCCGACCCGACGCCGCTGCACTTCTACCGCCTGCCGCTCGGCGACGTGGCATCGCTGCCCGGCGCGATGCTCGGCGCGCGGCTGCTGACGCCCGCCACCCTGCCTCTGCCGACCGCTGCAGGCTCGCCGGTGCAGCCGGTGTACGCCGAGTTGCTCACGCCCACCGCACCGACGCTGGATGCCTGGTTCACACCGGGCCACGTGACGACCTCGCAGCACGGTTGCGTACACATCGTCAGCGACGGCCACTGGCTGCATGGCAGCGCCCGGCTCGACCCCGCACAGAGTGAAGGCGGGCTCGAGCACGCGGCCTGGCGCATCTACGCCGACGTGTTCGCAGCGCTGGCACAGCACACCAGCCCCCACTTGCTGCGCCTGTGGAACTACGTGCCCGGCATCAACGACCATGGCGACGGGCTGGAGCATTACCGCCACTTCAACGTCGGGCGACAGCGCGCGTTCCTCGACGCCGGTCGAAGCGCTTTCGAAGGCTCGCCCGCCGCCTGCGCGGTGGGCACGGCGGGGAAGGAACTGCAGGTGTTCTTCCTGGCCGGCGCCAGCGCGCCGCTGGCGATCGAGAACCCGCGCCAGGTCAGCGCCTACCACTACCCCACGCAGTACGGCCCGCGCAGCCCCACGTTCTCGCGTGCAGCGCTGGCCGGCGTGGGCGGCGGGCGGCGGGCGCTGTTCATCTCCGGCACGGCGAGCATCGAGGGGCATGCGTCGATGCATGTGGGCGATGTGCGCAAGCAGACCGAGGAGACCCTGCTCAACATCACCGCGTTGCTCGATGCGGCACAGCAAAAGGCGCAAGTGTCGGTGCCGATCGAGTCGCTGAGCTGCACGGTGTACCTGCGCCACCGCGAAGACCTGCCCGCCGTGCTCGACGTGCTGCACCAGCGCCTCGGCCCGCACAGCCACGCCGTGCGCACGGCGGTCGTGTTGCTGGCCGACATCTGCCGGGCCGACCTGCTGGTCGAGATCGAAGCGCACGCCATCGTGCCGGTGGAAGGCGGCCAATGACGTTGTCGATGGCGTGGCCCACGGAGCGAGCCACGCTGCGGTGGGCGCGGCTTCGCCCCATGTTCGCGGCGTGGTCGTTGCTGATGCTGCAAGCCGGCCAATCCGCACAGGCCGACGTGCCGCCCAAGCTCGATGCCACCCTGCCGCCTGCGGGCGAACAGCCGGCCGCCAACGCGCTGCCCGCTGGCCTGGACAGCGCCTTGAAGCCCAAGGCCCCCGGCACGGTGATGCGCCCGCTCTGGGAAATCGGCCTCGGCGTCGGCGCCCTGCGCCTGCCCGACTACCGCGGCTCCGATGAAAGCAGCACACGCTGGTTTCCGGTGCCGTACGCCGTCTACCGCGGCAAGTGGCTGCGCGCCGACCGCGAGGGCGCGCGCGCCGTGTTGCTCGATGCGCAAGCGGTCGAGATCGACCTGAGCGTGGCCGCGTCGCCCCCCACGCGCAGCCGCAACAACGCTGCACGCGCAGGCATGCCCGACCTGAAGGCCACGCTCGAATTCGGGCCCAACGCCAACCTCACGCTGTGGCGCTCGGCCGAGCACAAGGCCAAGCTCGACCTGCGGCTGCCGCTGCGCGCCGCGTTCTCGGTGCAGCGCTCGCCCGAGTCGGTCGGCGTCACCTTTGCGCCCAACCTGAACCTGGATCTGACGGACGTTGCGGGCGGCTGGAACGTCGGCCTGCTCGGCGGCCCAGTGTTCGCCGACCGGCGCTACAACCAACGGCTTTACGGCGTCGACGCGGCCCTTGCCACACCGCAGCGCAGCGCCTACCGGGCCGGCGGCGGCTATGCCGGCTGGCAGACGCTGGCAGCGGTGTCGCGACGCTTCGACGGCATGTTCTTCGGCGCGTTCGTGCGGCACGACAGCCTGCGCGGCGCGGTGTTTGCCGACAGCCCGCTGGTGCGGCGAGACAGCAGCCTGATGTTCGGCTTCGCCATGTCGTGGGTGCTCGGCACGTCCAGCGAGATGGTGGCCACGACCGACTGATGAACGGCAGCGCGACCCACCTCGTCCTGATCCCCAGCTACAACACCGGCGCGACGGTTTACCAGACCGTGCGCGACGCGCGCGCCCACTGGTCGCCGGTGTGGGTGGTGGTGGACGGCAGCACCGACGGCACGGCGCAAGGCCTGCTTGCGATGGCTGCGACTGACCCCGGCCTGCGCGTCTTTGTGCTGCCCGAGAACCAGGGCAAGGGCGCGGCCGTGCTGCACGGCCTGCAGGCGGCGCACCAGGCGGGCTTCACCCACGTGCTGACGATGGACTCCGACGGCCAGCACCCGGCGCCGCTGATCGACGCCTTCATGCGCGAGTCGCAACGCCGGCCCAGCGCGATGGTGCTGGGCAAGCCGGTGTTCGACGCCTCGGCGCCGCTCTTGCGCGTGCGCGGGCGGAAGGTGTCGAACGGGTGGACGAACCTCGAGACGCTCGGCGCCGGCATCGGCGATTCGCTCTACGGCTTTCGCGTCTACCCGGTGGCCCCATTGATCGCCGTGATGCAAGGCCAGCGCTGGATGCGGCGCTTCGACTTCGATACCGAAGCCGTCGTGCGCCTCGCCTGGCGCGGCGTGACGCCGGTCAACCTGCCCGCGCCGGTCAAGTACCTCACCGTCGGCGAGGGTGGCGTTTCGCACTTCCGCTACGGGCGCGACAACCTGCTGCTGACGTGGATGCACCTGCGCCTGATGCTTGAGTTCGTGCTGCGGCTGCCGGTGTTGCTGTGGCGGCGCTGGACCGGGCGGCCGCCGTTCGATCGCCCTTGAATGGGGTGACCGCAGTGCGCAGTGCGCAGTGCGCAGTGCGCGGTCTGCACGGTGCCATCCGCGAGGCGCCAACTGCGAGGCCGCGGCGTGGTGCAGGCTTTGTTCTCCCGCTTTCTGGCTTGCCTGAGTGATTTGCACAGGATCGGTGCCCTGCGCTGGTGTATGGTTCCGCCGTCGCTGAATGGAGCCCTTCCGCATGCACCGTTTCCATCGTCTGCCTCCTTCGGACCCGAGCCGCAGGCGCCTCGTGCTCGCCGCCCTGGCCGCGCCCGCGCTGCCGGTGCTGCACGGCTGCGCTGCGCCCTTGCCGGTGCAGCTCAACGCCGCGACCACGCCGGCCGCGCAGGCCGTGCTGAAAGAGAGCGCAGAAGCGCACGGCCTGCAGGCCTTCAAGGCCATCCAGGACCTGAACGTCAGCTACGCCGGCGAGTGGCGCGCGTTCATCGGCAAGCTGCAGCCGGCTTTGGTGGACGCGAGTTTTCGCGGCAGCTCCGAAGAGCGGCTGCTGCTCCGTGAGGGCGTGGTCGCGCAAGCCCACTCCGGCCCCGGCGGTCGCAAGCAGGTGCTGCGCCGCGCCGGCACCAGCTCGCCCGGCGACGTGCAGGTCTGGTTCAACGGCGAAGTCGCGCGCGACGCCGAAAGGCGCGCCGCAGCGTCGCTGGTGGCCGATGCGTACGCGCTGTTCCTGCTCGGCCCGCTGATGCTGGTGGACCGGCCGCTGGTGGTCGAGCTGGCCGAAACCGAATGGGTCAACGAGCACGACTGCGACGTGCTGCGCATGCAACTCGTGCCCGGCTTCGGCCACGCGCGCGTCGACCAGCTCGCCCTCTTCATCGACCGCAAGCAACGCCTGCTGCGCCGCGTGCGCTTCACGCTCGACGGGCTGGAGTCGACCAAGGGCGCCATCGCCGAAGTCGAGATGTACGACCACCAGACCTTGCACGGCGTGCGCTGGCCCACCCGTTTCTACGAGCGCCTGATCCGCCCCGTGCGCATGCCGGTGCACGACTGGAACCTGACGGGGCTGGACATCAACCGCGGGCTGAAGACGGCGGATGTCGAGGGGTCGGAGTTTCGAGGGGCGGCGGTGGCGCGGGCGGCGGTGTTGCCGCGGCGGGCGAGTGTGGGTTAAGGCCGCACAGCCCATGCATTTTTCTGCGTCAACGAGCTCATGAAATCTTCTTCAGCCGCGGGACGGCAGCTGTCGTTTCATGCAGTTCTGGAGAACTGGGCCGAAGGAATGGACTACTGCGCTGTTCCCGTACCCGCGCAGATCACCGAGGCGTTGGGAACAAAGGCCCCTGTCTTGGTCTTGGCGCGAGTGAACGACTCAGAGCCTTTTATTGATCCGGCATTGATGAACTTGAATCAAGCCGCATAGCGAACCGGATCATGCTCGAAGTACTTTCGAATCCGCTCGGGCTGGCGTTGCACGCTGCGCAGATGACGAGCCGTGGC
>LGRD01000029.1 GCA_001263235.1 Methylibium sp. NZG
GGGGATGCCCTGCACCCCCCGCTCGTGTCGCGCGTCGCGCGAAAAACTTCTCATGTCGGTTGCTTCCATCACCATAAGATGATGACGCAATCGAATAGTTCAAGTTAAATGCTTCCGGATCAATAAGGCCCCCCGGGGGCCGTGCCGGAGCCAACGGAATGCACCGCGAAGCGGCTGACTGAACGCTGCGGCCGTCCAGGCCGCAGCGACGTAAGGCAAAATGCCTTACTCACCCTCCCAGGCCAGCCGCCATGAACAAACCCGCCGAACGCGCCGTCACCGTCTCCAGCAAAGGGCAGGTCGTCATCCCCGCAGACGTGCGCAAGCGGCTCGGCCTTACGCAAGGTTCGGTGCTGCGTTTCATTCTGGATGACGATGGCGTGCGCCTGCTGCCGGCAGCGGGCGACATTCGGCGCCTCAAGGGCCGGCTGCCCAAGCCGGCCAAACCCGTCACGCTGGGCGAGATGAGCCAAGCCGTCGCCGAGCGCCGCGCTCGCGTAGGCGGCGCCTGATGCTGGCGCTGGACACCAACGTCCTCGTTCGCTATCTGGCCCAAGACGACGCCCGGCAATCGGCCATCGCCACGCGCGTTCTCGAACAACGCCTGAGCGCCGCGGACCGCGGCTTGGTGAGCCTGGTCACCCTGCTCGAAACGGTGTGGGTGATGGAAAGCCGCTACGGCGCCGATCAAAAGCTGATCGGCGAGATCCTCGCGGACCTGCTGGAAACCCCGTCCCTGGACATTCAGGATTCCGAAGCCGTGCGCGCTGCACTGCGCCTGTACCGCAAGGGCGGCGTCGACCTGCACGACTGCCTGATCGTCGGCCTGGCCGAGCAGCGCAAGGCGCGCGTGATGACCTTCGACGCGAAAGCTGCGAAGAAGCTGGGGATGGAGTTGCTGCGGTAAGTTGACTGTCTCCAGCCTTGCATCAACTCCGCGATACGCCAACAGTCGGCATCGTGACTTCCCGCGCCCAAGTCCTCGCCCTGCTGCACCAACACCGCGAATCGTTGCAACGCGACTTCGCCGTGGAGAGTCTTGCGATCTTCGGCTCCGCAGCCCGAGACGATTTGCGCCCGGAAAGCGATGTCGACATTCTGGTGGACTTCAGCGGGCCCGCCACGTTCGACCGCTACTTCGGCCTCAAGGATCGGCTCAAGGCCACACTCGGCCGGCCGGTGGACCTCGTGACGAGCAAGGGACTGAAGCCGCGTGCCCGGCAGCAAGTCGAGCAGGACCTGGTGCGTGTCGCGTAGCTGGCTGCTCTACGTCGACGATCTGATCGCCAATCGGGGTAGCCAGCCGCGATAGTTCACATCAGCTCAGCGCCGCAAGTTCCCTTTCCAGTCCGCCGACAAGCGGCGGAAAGTTCTTCGTCACCGTGGTGAAAACCAAGGCGTGATCCACCGTGTCGTAGCCATGGGCCAGCCGATTGCGCATGGCGACAGCCTTCGCGCTGTCGGGCAGCCGCTCGCGCAATTGCGACGAGTCGTCCAGCGCAAGGCGGCACGCCTCACCGACGATCTCGACCTGTCGCTCCACCGCCGAGCGGAGCAATTCGTCCGACAGATACTCCTCGAGCGCTTTTCCGTCGAGAAAGCGGAGGGCGAGGCGCGCGGCGTACAGCGCGTCGTCAAGATGCTTCGGCAACCGCTCGGACATAGAGATCGCGCCGGCTCGCGTCAACCGCGCGGCGCAGGTAAGGATTGCGGATCGGCTGGTTGGTGAGCAGGTCGACCTTGCGGCCCAGCAACGACTCGAGCTCATCGGCCAGCGCGAAGTAGTGATCCGAGATGGCCGCTCGTGCCGTTGGCCCGAAGGTGGCGATGAAGTCGAAATCGCTGCGCTGCGGGTCGAACCTGCCGTCAGCGGCCGACCCGAACACTTCGAGCCGTTCCACGTCGTGGACATGACACAGCCTCGCGATCTCGTCGCGATGGTCGATCAGGGCCTGGGCAAGCGGGGGACGCATGCGTCGATTATCGGCGGGTGCCCGCCTCAGCGCACGCCCTGCCCAGCCGCCCGCTCCAGATTCAACGCCAGCAAGCGCCGCAGGATTTCATCGTCGGCCATCCCCGGCGTGTAATCGGCCCAACCGTAGGCCGCGGCCACCGCGGCGTCGAGCGCCTCGTGCGCCTGCGCGAGCCAGGCGGGGCGTTGGTTGTAGAGGTTGGTGAGGGTGCGCTTGGCGAGCTCTTTCTCGAAGCCGGGCCGGGCGACGATGCGGTCGGGGTAGGGCGAGGCGGTCATGCCCAGCGGCACGACCTCGGGCACGCGTTCGGTCCATTCCGGCGGGTTGAGCCAGGCGTCGCGCAGGTCCACCAGGCGCTGGGCGGCGCGGGCGATGGCTTCGGCGTGCGGGCGCACGGCCGGAGGCAAATCGGCCGGGATCAGCGGGCCGCCGGTGACGGGCTCGGTGCGCTGGTGCGCGGTGTCGGCGGGGGTGAGGCCGGCGGGGAAGGGGAAGGTTTCAAAGCAGGTGGTGGGGGTGTAGCGGGGGTCGTTTCCCTTGCCCATCCAGGTGCACATGCGCAGCGACCAGAGTTCGTGGAAGCGGCTGTGCAGCAGGCCGAGCGTGGTGTCGTCGGCGCGGGCAAAAACGACGACCTGCGAATCCGCCAGCACTGAGGCCGAGACGTAGACAAAGACTCGATGCTTCGCGACGCGGGCCGTAGCAACGGAGCGATGGAGAGACGCCAGCGCCGCCTTCATTTCGGGCCGCGCGCGCTGCAGCAGCCACCATGCCTCTCCGGATTTTGACTCCCGATTGCCCACGCGCGATGGCTTCACGAACTGTTCGACGTGTTGCCACGGACGCTCAAACAGTGCCGCGTCGGGCGCGGCTCTGGAGTCGAAGTCGACGATCCACATGTGCTGCGGCCTGCGAACCACATCGAGGCCGTTGATCCAGGGACGAACGACCGCCGCATTTGATTTTCCATGCGGATTGGGTGCCGCCAGAAACCCAGCGGCCGTCGCTGCGCTCACATCGAACGAGCCGCCTTTTTGCGTGCCGATAAACGCCGTGCCGGCAGAGTTGACGCTTCGTGCCAGAGCGAGATTGGCGCCATTGGCATCGATCGTTTCGGAGGTCAAGTCGGAAAACACAGCAGCGGCGCTTTGGCCGTCAAGGTACGCGAGTTGTTGCCCCCGCGCCGGGAGTGTCCGAATTTCTGTGTTCGAGGCGGATTGTTGAATTTGGCTTCGCTTGATGTACTTTGAATTGAGGCCCCTGCCAGGCCGCCGGAGGCGCCCC
>LGRD01000019.1 GCA_001263235.1 Methylibium sp. NZG
ACAAAGTGGTCTGTAGAATTTACTTTTGCCCAGATTCATGGTTTTACTAATGCATGAAGTAGTTGCGGAAGCCGTCGGCCACCGGCTCGAGCCAGGCGAACGATTCGACGTCGGTCTGGGCTTGCGCCGCGTCCACGCGGCCGGGTGCAAACGGCACCGTCACCGTCACGCCCGCGGCCTGGGCCGCCTTCTCAACGCCGACGCCGCCGGCCAGCACGATCACGTCGGCCAGCGAGAGCTTGCCCGACGCCTTCTGGATGCCCTCCAGCGTGGTCAGCACCTTGGCCAGTTCGCCCGGCGTGTTGGCCTCCCAGCCCTTTTGCGGCGCCAGGCGAATGCGCGCGCCGTTGGCGCCGCCGCGCTTGTCGCCGCCGCGGTAGGTCGAGGCCGACGCCCAGGCGGTGGACACGAGCTGCGCCACGGTCAAGCCCGACGAGGCGATCTTCGCCTTCACGTCGGCGATGTCGGCCGCATTCGGCGCCGGCAGCGTGGCCGCGGGCAGCGGGTCTTGCCAGATCAGATCTTCCTTCGGCACCTCGGGGCCGAGGTAGCGCACCTTCGGCCCGAGGTCGCGGTGCGTGAGCTTGAACCAGGCGCGCGCGAATGCATCGGCAAAGGCCTGCGGGTTGGCGTGGAAGCGGCGCGAGATCTTCTCGAACTCGGGGTCCATGCGCATCGTCAGGTCGGTCGTCAGCATCGTCGGGCGGTGCTTTTTGCCGGGGATGTGGGCGTCGGGGATGATCTCCGGCGCGTCTTTGGCCACCCACTGCTTGGCGCCGGCCGGCGAGCGGGTCAGCTCCCACTCGAACTTGAACAGGTGCTCGAAGTAGTCGTTGCTCCAGCGCGCGGGCGTGGTCGTCCAGGTCACTTCCAGGCCGCTGGAGACGGTGTCCTTGCCGTGGCCGCTGCCGAAGTTGCTGTTCCAGCCCAGGCCCTGCGCTTCCAGCGGCGCGCCTTCCGGCTCCGGGCCCTTGTGCGACTCAGGCGCCGCGCCGTGCGACTTGCCGAAGGTGTGGCCGCCTGCGATCAGCGCGACGATTTCTTCGTCGTTCATTGCCATGCGGCCGAAGGTGGACCGGATGTCCTTGGCCGCAGCCACCGGGTCGCCGCTGGCGTTCGGCCCTTCCGGGTTCACGTAGATCAGGCCCATGTGGGTTGCGGCCAGCGGCTGGTCGAGGTCGCGGTCGCCGGTGAAGCGCTTGTCGGTGGCGAGCCAGGTGGTCTCGCTGCCCCAGTTGACGTCGTGGTCGGGCTCCCACACATCCGCGCGCCCGCCTGCAAAGCCGAAGGTGCGAAAGCCCATCGACTCCAGCGCCACGTTGCCGGTAAGAATCAGCAAGTCGGCCCAGCTGATCCGCTGGCCGTACTTCTGCTTGATCGGCCACAGCAGGCGGCGCGATTTGTCGATGTTGACGTTGTCGGGCCAGCTGTTGAGCGGCGCAAAGCGCTGCTGCCCGCGGCCACCGCCACCGCGACCGTCGGCGGTACGGTAAGTGCCGGCGGCATGCCACGTCATGCGCACGAACTGCGGGCCGTAGTGGCCGAAGTCGGCCGGCCACCAGGGCTGCGAATCGGTCATCAGCGCGAGCAGATCCTTCTTCAAGGCGAAGTAGTCGAGCTTCTTGAACTCGGCTGCATAGTCGAACTGCAGCCCCAACGGATCGGACTTGCCCGAATGCTGGTTCAGCAGCTCCAGGCGCAACTGGCTCGGCCACCAGTCCTGGTTCGTTGTGCCGCCGCCGGCGGCGTGGTTGAACGGGCACTTGGCTTCGGTTGACATCGTGAATCTCCTGTCTTGGTGGGTGCGTCGAACGGTTCCGCCGCGATCGGATCGGGCTGCGCGAGCATAAGATCGCCCAATCGCTTCAGCCAATTGATGTTCCCGAATTCATCGATAGGGACAATCGCGTCAGGAACCGGAAGGAGCAGCACCAAGGGTGCGCTGGCCGTTGTCGCGAGGCCCGGCCCCGCCGAGCGGCTCGGCCGCTGGCGGCTCAGTCGCTCAGTCGCTCAGCCGCTTCACGCCCGGCAACTCGCAGGCGTAGATCGCGTTGCGCAAGGCGGCGATCGCCTCGTAGCGGGTGAACGTGCGCCGCCACACCAGCACCACGCGACGCGTGGGCACCGGCGCGGTGAAGCGGATGTAGCGCACGTGCGCCTGCAGGTCTTTGGGCACGCTCAGTTGCGGCACCACCGTCACGCCCATGCCAGAAGCCACCATGTACTTGATGGTCTCCAGCGACGAGCCCTCGAAACTCTTGCGGATGCCCTCGGCATCGCTCGAGAAGCGCGCGTACTCGGGGCAGACTTCGAGCACGTGGTCGCGAAAGCAGTGGCCCGTGCCCAGCAGCAGCATCGTCTCGCGCTTGAGTTCTTCGGTGCTGATGGACTTTCGCTTGGCCAGCGCATGGTTTTTGGGCACCGCCGCCATGAAGGGCTCGTCGTAGAGCGGCGCCACGGCCAGGCCGGTGTCGGGGAACGGCTCGGCCATGATCGCGCAGTCGAGCTCGCCGGTGCGCAGCATCTCAAGCAGCTTGACGGTGAAGTTCTCTTGCAAGATGAGCGGCATTTGCGGCACGCGGTCGATCGCCTGCTTCACCAGATCGGGCAGCAGGTACGGGCCGATCGTGTAGATGACGCCCAGCCGCAGCGGGCCGGTGGCCGGGTCCTTGCCGCGTTTGGCGATCTCCTTGATCGCTGCCGCCTGCTCGATCACCGACTGCGCCTGGCGCACGATCTCGTCCCCCAGCGGCGTCACGCTCACCTCGCTCGCGCCACGCTCGAAGATGCGCACGTCCAGCTCTTCTTCGAGCTTCTTGACCGAAACGCTGAGCGTGGGCTGCGAAACGAAGCACGCCTCGGCGGCACGCCCAAAGTGCTTCTCCCGGGCAACGGCGACGATGTATCGAAGTTCGGTGAGCGTCATTCAGTCGGCCTCTGGGCTGCTTTGCAGAATAGCGCACACCGATCGCAACATCGATCGGGGCGTTTGCGAATGGGCCTCCAAGGTTCACAGTGCCGTCACAGAGGTAACGGTTCTGATTTGCGTCAACAACGCCACGCCGTTCGTTGCACTTCCCCCACGACTGTGGGATGGCCCGAGGGGGTTACATCCTGATAATTCTTTTGGACGGGGAAGGCGCGGGTTGGTGGCCGGGTGCGGGCTGGATT
>LGRD01000023.1 GCA_001263235.1 Methylibium sp. NZG
ATGACCTGCACGCGCCGCTCGTGTCGCGCGTCGCGCGACAACGTTCTCATGTCGGTTGCTTCCATCACCATAAGATGATGACGCAATCGAATAGTTCAAGTTAAATGCTTCCGGATCAATAGTAAGCTTGTGCTGCCACCGGCGCGGTCGCCGCGCCGCCACGAATGGCCCCGATGTGCCCGCGCAGCTCGTGCACGATGTCGGTGAAGGCCGGCGTGTACGTCACCTCCAGGTCGCGCGGCCGCGGCAGCTCGATGTGGCGCTTGACGACGATGCGCCCTGGGCTCTTGCTCATCACGTACACCGTGTCGGCCAGGAACACGCTCTCGCGCAGGTCGTGCGTGACCAGGATGACGTTGAACTTCTGCGCCGCCTGCAGGTCGCGCATCGCGCACCACAGCTCCTCGCGCGTGAAGGCGTCGAGCGCGCCGAAGGGCTCGTCCAGCAGCAGCATCTTCGGCTCGTGGATCAGCGCACGGCAGATGCTGGCGCGCTGCTGCATGCCGCCCGAGAGTTGCCACGGGAACTTGTCTTCATAACCGCCCAAGCCCACGCTTTGCAGCAGCTTGCGCGCCTTCTGCTCGTACTCGGCGCGTTTGCTGCGAAAGTTCGAGCGGTACGGCTCGACGATCTCCAGCGGCAGCAGCACGTTGTCGACCGTGGTGCGCCAGGGCAACAGGTTGGGCGCCTGGAACGACATGCCGCTGATCTTGAGCGGCCCGGTCACCGGCGCACCGTCGATGCGGATGCTGCCTTTGCTCGGCATCTTCAGGCCGGTGGTGAGCTTCATGAAGGTGCTCTTGCCGCAGCCCGACGGACCGACGATAGCGATGAACTCGCCCGCGTTCACTTGCAGCGAAATGTCCTCCACCGCGAACTGGCCCTTGGCGAGCAGCTCGTCGTTGTAGGCCAGCCAGACGTGGTCGAACGAGACAAAGGGAGTGGTCATGGGTGTGCTCAGCGTGGGTGGCGGGTGAGAGGTGGCGGGAGCTTGGGTCAACGCAACTCGTCAACCCAGTTGGTCGATCAGCAATTTCAGGGCCTGCCGGTACTCGGCCGGTGCGTCCGACTGAAGCCGGCTGTGCGACCCGCCGGCAAACTCGACCCAGCGCGTGCCGGCCGGCGCAGCGTCGCGCAGCTTGCGGCCCAGCGCCACCGGCACGGTGCGGTCGGCGTCGCCGTGCAACATCAGCACCGGCGCGTCGACGCGGCCGATCTTGGCCAGCGAGTCGAACTTCTGCGACGAGAAGCGCGAGATCACGCCGAGCAGCCAGTTCGTCGCAAAGGCCACGTCGGCGCCGCGCGTGAAGGTCGACTCCAGTATCAGCGCACCGTAGTCGATGCGGTGCCGCAGCCGGCTCGCCAGTTCCACCGCCACGCCGCCGCCCATCGAGTGGCCGTAGATCACGCGGCGGTTCGGGTCGCTCTCGCGGCGCTGCAACTCGGCCCACGCCACGTCGGCGTCGGCGTAGATCGTGGCCTCGCTCGGGATGATCGGCGTGCTGTCGCCCCAGCCGCGGTAGTCCACCGCGAGCACGGCAAAGCCGGCGTCGCGCAGCGCGTCGATCTTGGGCACGTTCTGGTAGAGGTTGCGGAAGGTGCCGTGCAGGTACAGCAGGGTGGGCGCGCTCGGGTCGGCGTGCGGCAGCCACCACATCTGCAGCGAGTCGAACGTGCCGGGGGTGGCGCCGGGCACCGCGACGGCAAAGGCCTGGTCGCCGGCACGCAGCCCGGCAAAACCCGCCGGCGCGCTTCCGGGCGTGGGCCGCAGCACGAGCTGGCGCTGCTTGGCGTCAAACCAGGCGCATCCGCCGAGCGAGAGCACCAGCCCCAGCAGAACGCACAGCATGGAACTTGTACGCAACACCGACCGAGAGGGGCCTTGAAAATTGCAGACAATCCACGGCATGAAAAATCGGCTGCTCTGCTCGCTCCGCTGTTTGTGCCTCTGCGTCATCGTGATTACCGTTGCACTTTCTGCCCCACCGGCCCATGCGCAAATGGAGACCGTGCGCAGAATGCTCTTTCTCGAAGGCACGGCGAGCCCTGCCAAGCACACCCGCATCATTGGCTCACCGTACACGTTGCACTGGTCACCGAGCGAAGACCACCGGCCGACGTGGATGCTCGGAGGTGAGAAGGAGTATGCCGGCGGCTTGGTGCTGGGTGCGGCCTTCTTCTCGAACTCCTTCGGCCAAGAGAGCGCCACCGTCTACCGAGGCCGGCGCCTGACCGGCTGGAGCGCCTACGACAAGCTCTACTTTCAATGGACCGCCGGCCTGATGTACGGCTACAAGCCGCCGTACGACGACGAGGTGCCCGTCAACATCCGCGGCCTCTCGCCCGTGGCGGTGCTGTCGCTAGGCTGGCAGTTCACGCCGAAGTACGCGATGCAACTCAACGCGCTGGGCACCGCGGCGGTGATGTTCCAGTTTTCGGTGGAGCTTGACTGATTTCTGCTCCCTCGCCCCTCTGGGGAGAGGGTGGGGGTGAGGGGCCGCGCACGTGCTACTTCCTCGCCACCGCAAAGATGTTGCGTTCCGCCGCGCTGGGCAGGAAGCTGCCGTTCCAGACCGCATCCGGGTTGATGCGCTCCTTGGTGCCGTAGGCGTCGGCCACCTGGCTGGCCATCAGGCTCAGGCGCGGGCCCATCACGCTGCCGAAGCCTTCGGCCTTGGCATCGGGCGTCAGCACCGTGGCGTCGAGCGCCAGCTTCAGGCGACGCAGCTCCAACTCTTCGTTGACGATGCCGTCGCGTGCCTTCACCGTGGCCGCGGCCGCCTTCGGGTCGGCCACCACGTCCTTCACGCCCTTGCTGAAGGCGCGCAGGAAGGCCTTCACCGCTTCCGGGTTCTTCTTCAGGAACTCCTCTCCGGCGATCACCACGTTGCCGTACAGCTTGACGCCGTAGTTGGGGTAGGCCATCACCACCACGTCTTCTGCCTTCACGCCGCGCGCTTCG
>LGRD01000008.1 GCA_001263235.1 Methylibium sp. NZG
ACCGAAGGGAGCGAAGTGAGTTTCGGCGACGGGCCGCAAGACCGAGCACCGCAGCGCAGTCGCCGTACCCGGCGACCGACCCAGCATGAGCCCCCGCCGAATACCGCCCGCCGCGAGCCGCTCCAACCGTCGAGGGAACCATCACTCGACCCGCAACAAGAACCACAACCCAACACCATCACCCTAGAGCGCATCAAACGCCCCCATCCTCTTCGCAAACCACAAATACACACCGATCACCACGATCGGCACCAGCGAGAACGCCGCCGCGAACGGCACGTTGCCGGCCACGCCTTGCTGCTTGTAGACCACCTGCCCGATGTAGTTGGTGCTGTCGCCGATGACCTGCGGAATGATGTAGTCGCCCAGCGTCAGCGAGAACGTGAAGATCGAGCCCGCCGCGATGCCCGGCAGCGCAAGCGGCAGGATCACCTTCGTGAATGTCGTCCACGGCCTGGCGCCCAAGTCGCCCGAGGCTTCGATGTACGAGCCCGGAATGCGCTCCACCGCCGCCTGAATCGGCAGCACCATGAACGGCAACCACATGTAGACGAACACGACGAAGGTGCCGATGGCCGAGAAGCTCAGGCTCGGCCCGCCGATCGACGGGATCGACAGCAGCGCCTCCAGCAACCAGCCCAGGTGCAGGTGCTGCGTCAACCAGTTGATCGCGCCCTCTTTGGCCAGCAGCAGCTTCCATGCATAGAGGCGCACCAGGTAGCTCGACCACAGCGGCAACATCACTGCGATGTACAGCGCTGCCTTCTGCGCGCCGGTGGCGTGGCGCGCCATGTAGTACGCGAGCGGAAAGGCGAGCACCACGCACGCCAGCGTGACCAGCACCGCCATCGTGATCGAACGGCGCGCCACGTCCAGGTTGGCCGGCTCGGTGAGTTCGACGAAGTTCTTGAGGGTGAACTCGCGCACCACCTGGCCGGTGAAGTCGTCCAGGCCGAAGAAGGCGTTGGCGAGCAGCGCGAAGAGCGAGCCCAGGTAGATGACGCCGAACCACAGCAGCGGCGGGCCGAGCAAGGCCAGCAGCAACACCCCGCGGCGCGTGTAGAGCAAGTCGGAGAGGCGACGCTGTATGCCGCCCGGCACCTGCTGCGGGAGGGTAGCGACGGCGGTCACGTCGGCTCCGTGTCGGCGCCGACCGGGAGGATCGGCGCGAGGGCTTCGACAAGCTCAGCCCGAACGGAGTGGGCGCGGGGGTCACCGGCTCTCATGCCGCTGCGTCCAGCGCGTGCACCGCGCGCTCGTCCCAGTGCAGGTGTGCGGCCTCGCCGACGGCTGGCACCGGCGCGCCCGCTGCGTCGGACAGGTCGGCCTGCAGCAGCACGCCCTGCGCGTCGACTTTGATGCGCGTGAACGCGCCGAAGTACTGCACCTCGCGCACCGTGCCCGACGTGCGTGCGCCAGCGGCAGCGCCCAGGCGGATGCGCTCGGGCCGCAGCATCGCACTGGCGTTGCCCGCGAGGGCGCGCGCCGCATCGCCATCCAGCACGTTGGCTGCACCGACGAACTGCGCCACGAAGCGCGTGGCTGGCGCGTTGTACACCGCCTGCGGCGTGCCCACCTGTTCGAGCTTGCCTTTGTTGAACACGCCGATGCGGTCGCTCATCGACAGCGCTTCGTGCTGGTCGTGCGTGATGAAGAGGAACGTGATGCCCAGGCGCCGCTGCAGCGCTTTCAACTCGGTCTGCATCTGCTCGCGCAGCTTCAGGTCGAGTGCGCCGAGCGGCTCGTCGAGCAACAGCACTTGCGGCTGGCTGATCAGCGCGCGCGCCAGCGCCACGCGTTGGCGCTGGCCGCCCGAAAGTTGCGCCGGCCGGCGGTCGCCCACGCCGGCGAGTTCGACCAGCGCCAGCAACTCATCGGCGCGGCGATGCCGCTCGGCCTTGTCCACGCCCTTGACCATCAGCGCATACGCCACGTTGTCGCGGATGCTCATGTGCGGGAACAGCGCGTAGTCCTGGAACACCGTGTTCACCGGCCGCGCGTACGGGGGCTGCTGTGACACGTCGGCCCCGCCGATCAGCACGCGGCCCGAGGTGGGCAGCGTGAAGCCGCCGATCATGCGCAGGCAGGTCGTCTTGCCCGAGCCCGAAGGCCCGAGCAGCGTGAAGAACTCGCCTGCCTCGATCGTCAGGTCGACGCCGTCGACCGCACGCACCTCACGGCCGGCCGCACCGAAGACGCACGAGACGCGCTCCAGCGTGACCGCTGTGGTCATCTGCCGCCCAACACCGCGATGTAGTCAGACACCCACTTGTGGTACGGCACGCAGGCGTTGTTTTGAGAAGCGCACTGCGTCGTCGGCGTCCTCCAGAACGAGATCTTGTCGAAGGAGTTGAAGCCCTGGCGAGCGCAGCCCTCGTCGCCCAGCAGCTTGTTGCCCTTGCACGCGGCCGGCACCGCAGGCACCGAGCCGAACCAGGCCGACAGGTCGCCCTGCAGCTTCGGGTTGAGCGAATGTTCGAGCCACAGGTAGGCGCAGTTCGGGTGCTTCGCTTCGGCGTGCATCATCGTGCTGTCGGCCCACCCGGTCGCGCCTTCCACGGGCACAACGGTGGCCACCGGCACCTTCTTCGAAGCGAGGATGTTGGCCTGGAACTGCCAGCTCGAAGACGCCACCACGCCTTCGTTGGTGAAGTCGTCGATCTGCACGAACGCGTCGTGCCAGTACTTGCCCACCAGCTTGCGCTGGCCGCGCAGCAACTCGAGCACGGCCTTGTACTGCGTTTCGTTCAGTTCGTACGGGTCTTTGATGCCCAGCGCCGGGTTCTTCTTCATCAAGTACAGCGCGGCGTCGGCGATGTAGATCGGCCCGTCGAAGGCCTGGATGCGGCCCTTGTTGCTCTTGCCGTCGGGGAAGGTGGTCTCCTCGAACACGGTCGACCAGCTCGTGGGCGGCTTGTCGCCGAATACCTTGGTGTTGTACATCAGCACGTTCCAGCCCCACTGGTACGGCACGCCGTAGTGGGTGTTGCCTTCATAGTGCCAGGGGGCTTTTTGAAGGCGCTGGTCGATGTTCTTGTAGCTCGGGATCAAATTGACGTTGATCGGCTGCACCTTCTTGCCGCGGATCAGCCGCGTGCTCGCGTCGCCCGACGCGGTGACGAGGTCGAAGCCGCCTTCGTTCATCAGCGCGACCATCTCGTCCGACGTGCCGGCGGTCTTGACGTTGACCTTGCAGCTCGTCTTCTTCTCGAAACCGGTCACCCAGTCGAAGTTCTTGTCGGTCGCACCGCGTTCGATGTAGCCGGCCCAGGCGACGATGTCGACCTGCCCCTCGCCCTTGCCGAGCTTTTGCAGCGCGCCCTTCTGGGCCAGGGCCGGCGTGGCGGCGACGAGTGCCGCAGCGATGCCTGCGACGAGTGGAATGCGGTGGATCAACATGGTGGGCAGCCTCCAGGTTCTTCGGTGGTGGTCGGGGTCCGCGCCGAGGCCGGCACGGGTCGCGCCTTGGAACATAGGCGGCTGCCTGCGGGCTGTGAAGTGCAATCCGTCGCGGCCGAGCAATCTCAGAATTCGATAGCTCGGGTTAACCAGAGCAATTTTGTGGTGCCAAGTGCCGCCGGTGGGTGCGGCCGCGTTCGGGTTTGGTGCGCCGGGGTCATCAGCCCCTTCAGCCCCTTCAGCCCGCTCAGCCCCAGTGCCGCAGCACCAGCGCCTTCACCAACTGCGTGGTCTCCTCGATCAGCGGGCCGCGCGGGCGCTGCGCCGAGGTGGCGATCCACAGCGTGGCCGCCAGCGGCGGTTTCGTGATCGGCCGCACCTGCAGCGCATCGGCCTGGCCGCTCGATTCGATCGCGTTGAGCGACAGCACCGCGTGAAAGCCGTCGTGCTGCACCAGGTCGAGCATGGCCGGCACGCTTTCGATCTCGAGCGCCACTTTCGCCTTGCAGCCGACGTGCGCCAGTTCGCTCTCCAGCAGCATGCGCATCGCGTGCGGGCGGCTCGGGATCACCAGCGCATGCTGGGCCACCTCGACCAGGCCGATGGCCGGGCCCACCAATTTGGCGCCGCGTGCCTTGCCGCGTGCCGAGACGAGGTAGAGCTTCTCTTCCAGCACCGGCGTCAATTCCACCTCGGCCGACGGCACCGCGTTGTAGACCAGCGCGCAGTCCACCCGGCCGATCGCCAGCCACTCCAGCACATACGTCGACAGCCCCTCGACGATGCTCAGCGTCGCGTTCGGAAACTGCTCGCGGTAGGCGCGCACCAGCGGCCCGGTGAGCGTGCGGCTCACGCTCGGCGGCAGGCCGATGACGAGGCGGCCGGCCGGCGCGCCGCGGTGCGTCTCCAGGTCTTGCCGCGCGCGCTCTACTTGCAACAGCAGGCCGCGGCTGTGATCGAGCAAGCGCTTGCCCGCCTCGGTGAGCGTGACGCCGCGGCCGTTGCGCTCGAACAGCGGTTGGCGCAGTTCGACCTCCAGCGCTCGCACCTGCCGGCTCAGCGCCGGCTGCGCCACCGCCAGATACCGCGACGCCTGCGTGAAGCTGCCGAACTCGGCGACGTGAACGAAGTATTCGAGCTGCTTCAGGTCCATGCGGCATTCTGCAGTGGTGCCTTCAGCGACGCCTTGCGACCGCCTATCCTTGGTGCATGACCGCCCGCGGCGCCGACCTTCTTGAGCAACTGCGAACCCGACTGCGCGAGTTCGACGTGAAAGCGCTCGACGCAGCCGGCCGTCGCCACGCCGCCGTCGCCGTTGCGGTCACCGAAGAAGGCACCGGCGCCGACCTGCCCGGCCTGCCGCAACCGCCCACCTGGAGCGACGCGCCTGCGCTGCTGCTCACGCGCCGCGCCGAAACGCTGCGCAACCACGCTGGCCAGTGGGCGTTTGCCGGCGGCCGCATCGACGCGGGCGAAACGCCTGAGCAGGCGGCGCTGCGCGAACTGGCTGAAGAAGTGGGCGTGGTGCTCGGCCCGCAGGCCGTGCTCGGCCGGCTCGACGACTACGCCACACGTTCGGGCTACGTCATCACGCCGGTGGTGGTGTGGGCTGACGCAGCGCGCGGGGCCCGGCCGCAGGAGGCCGAGGTGGCCAGCATCCACCGCATCCCGCTGAACGAATTCATGCGCGCCGACGCGCCGCTGCTGAACCAGGTGCGCGGCGCCGAGCACCCGGTGCTGCGCATGCCGGTCGGCCAGCGCTGGATCGCCGCGCCGACGGCCGCCTTCATCTACCAGTTTCGCGAGCTGTGCCTGCTGGGCCGGCCGACGCGCGTGGCGCATTTCGATCAGCCGGTGTTCGCGTGGAAGTGATCTCGTGACCTCGTGACCGCATGCAAGCCCGAAGTTGCGCGCCGCGTCCACGCGCGCACGGATTTCGCTTGAGAATCCAGGGCAGCGTTCCTTTGACCGCCTTTCAATGTGCGCGACCCCACGGAGACCTTTGCCATGAGCAGCCAGCCGACCATCATCTACACCCTGACCGACGAAGCCCCGGCGCTGGCCACCTTCGCCTTTCTGCCGATCGTGCGGACGTTTGCCGCACCAGCCGGCATTGCGGTGGAGAGCCGCGACATCTCGGTGGCCGGGCGCATCCTGGGCCAGTTCCCGGAGCACCTGACCGAAGCGCAACGCGTGCCCGACACCTTGGCCGAGCTGGGCCAGCTCACGCTGCAGCCCGACGCCAACATCATCAAGCTGCCCAACATCAGCGCGTCGGTGGCGCAACTGGTGGCGGCCATCAAGGAGCTGCAGGGCAAGGGCTACAAGATCCCCGACTACCCCGAGAACCCGAAGACGGAGGAGGAGAAGTCGATCCGCTCGCGGTACGCCAAGTGCACCGGCAGCGCGGTGAACCCGGTGCTGCGCGAAGGCAACTCCGACCGGCGCGCGCCGCTGGCGGTCAAGAACTACGCCCGCAAGAACCCGCACAGCATGGCCGAGTGGAGCCAGGCCTCGCGCTCGCATGTGTCGCACATGCACAGCGGCGACTTCTATCACGGCGAAAAGTCGATCACGCTCGACAAGGCGCGCGACGTGAAGATGGAGCTGGTGGGCAAGAGCGGCAAGACGACCGTGCTCAAGCCCAAGGTGGCGTTGAAGGACGGCGAGATCATCGACTCGATGTTCATGAGCAAAAAGGCGCTGCTCGCGTTCTACGAGAAAGAAATCAACGACGCCTACAAGACCGGTGTGATGTTCTCGCTGCACGTGAAGGCGACGATGATGAAGGTGTCGCACCCGATCGTCTTCGGCCACTGCGTGAAGATCTTCTACCGCGAGGCGTTCGACAAGCACAGCGCGCTCTTCGACGAGCTGGGCGTGAACGTCAACAACGGCATGGTCGACCTCTACAACAAGATCGCCACGCTGCCGCAGAGCAAGCAGGACGAGATCAAGCGCGACCTGCACGCCTGCCACGAGCACCGCCCCGAGCTGGCGATGGTCGACTCGGCCAAGGGCATCACCAACTTCCACTCGCCCAACGACGTGATCGTCGACGCCTCGATGCCGGCGATGATCCGCAACGGCGGCAAGATGTGGGGCGCCGACGGGCGGCTGAAAGACGTGAAGGCCGTGATGCCCGAGAGCACCTTCGCGCGCATCTACCAGGAGATGATCAATTTCTGCAAATGGCACGGCAACTTCGACCCGAAGACCATGGGCACCGTGCCCAACGTGGGCCTGATGGCGCAGCAGGCCGAGGAATACGGCTCGCACGACAAGACCTTCGAGGCGCCTGAAGACGGCGTCGCCAACATCGTCGACCTGGCGACCGGCGAGGTGCTGTTGAGCCAGAACGTGGAGCAGGGCGACATCTGGCGCATGTGCCAAGTGAAGGACGCTGCGATCCGCGACTGGGTCAAGCTCGCCGTCACGCGCGCCCGCAACTCCAACACGCCGGCCGTGTTCTGGCTCGACCCGTACCGCCCGCACGAGAACGAGGTCATCAAGAAGGTGAAAGCCTGCCTGAAAGACCACGACACCACGAACCTCGACATCCAGATCATGAGCCAGGTGCGCGCGATGCGTTACTCGCTGGAGCGCGTGATCCGCGGGCTCGACACCATCAGCGTCACCGGCAACATCCTGCGCGACTACCTGACCGACCTGTTCCCCATCATGGAGCTGGGCACCAGCGCCAAGATGCTGTCCATCGTGCCGCTGATGGCTGGCGGCGGCATGTACGAAACGGGAGCCGGCGGCAGCGCGCCCAAGCACGTGCAGCAACTGGTGGAAGAAAACCACCTGCGCTGGGATTCGCTCGGCGAGTTTTTGGCGCTGGCGGTGAGCCTGGAAGACCTCGGCATCAAGACCGACAACGCCAAGGCCAAGCTGCTCGCCAAGACCCTCGACGCCGCCACCGGCAAGCTGCTCGACAACAACAAAAACCCGTCGCCCAAGACCGGCCAACTCGACAACCGCGGCAGCCAGTTCTACCTGGCGATGTACTGGGCGCAAGAGCTGGCCGCGCAGACGGACGACAAGGCGCTGCAAGCGCACTTCGCGCCGCTGGCGAAGGCGTTGACGGAAAACGAGCAGAAGATCGTTGCGGAGCTGGCGGCGGTGCAAGGCAAGCCGGCCGACATCGGGGGTTACTACTTGCCGGATGCGGAGAAGACGCGGGCGGTGATGCGGCCGAGTGGGACGTTCAATGGGGTGTTGGGGGCGGTGGTGGGCTGATGGATCCGCACCGACTGGCAGTAGCCGGCTTCGGGCTGGCACCTTTTGAGCGCCTTAACCCAGATTTCTGTCCGGTAGGGCCTGGTCATCTTCAACTGGGCTGAATGCCTCGAAAGCCTCTTGCGCCCACAGCGCCCGATATGGAAAGTGAGCACCAAGTTCGTCCTCGTCGACTCGCCGCCTCTTGATTCGAAAGGTCCCCGGAACCTCATAAATTTCGTAGAAGTCGATAGACCGCTTCTTGCTCTTCAGGGCGCTGGCCACCACGTGGACAAGCGCGCTGTCGCATCGCAATCCGAAGATCACCTCGGACAGCTCAAGCGAAGAGTCGCGCCTTCCTCTCGGCCCAAGCAACCGCCACTCGCGCTCGTAACGCCACGCTGGCGCCTTTCTCAAGAGGACGGCAGCGTCGATCTCGCCTCGAGCCGTTTCGTCACCGTCGAGCACCATGGCGGCGACAAGGCTGGTCAGTATCTTCCGACTGCCGCCGTAGGCCACTTGATGGAGGCTGGCCGTTGCCCACTTGGTTGGTGAATATCCAATGCACAGGCCGCGGTGTTGATCGCCATAGTGACTCCAGAGCAATGGGTTGTCGTACCTTGACCCAAATGAGCACACCCCCCTGCCGTATTGCCGGAGCAGCTCACTTTCAAGCTGGTTTGTCAGGAGTCGGACTTCTGGCTTCGGTGCACCCTCCTCATATTCAGGATTCGTTGCGTGATACGCAATGTCGGCCAGCTTGCGCCGGGCGGCCGCCTCACTCCGGCGCCGCACGTGATCCCTTGCCTTGGGGCCCTGAATCTCCGAAATCGCTATCGCCGCACTCATCTCCGCGGCCACGCGCCGCTGCACCAGCGTTTGCAGGACGCGCCGAAGTGTGCCCACGTCGGAATCTGCTTCGACGCTGGGTCTGCAGTCCAACGGGTCATTGAAGCTGCTCGGGTCTGCAAAGTAGATCGCGTCATGACACAGCAGCTCAACAGTTCGGGCGCTGGAGTCCCGGTACTTGTAGAGCCTGCTTGGGGACTTCACCTTGATCGTCATCGCTGACTTGGTACGGAGGACCCTGGCGTAGACGCTTGCAGATCCAGGCATCTCTGCTCAAGCAGCTGGCGCCTGGTTTGGAAGTTGGCGAGTTCCTGGCCTTTGAGGTAGAGCGACGCCAGGTAGGCCTTCTCCTGCATCGCGGCGGCGAAAGACGGTTGCGAGCCACGACAGTCAAGATCGAAGAGAGCGTGGACCGACGCGCCCTCCAGAATGCGACTCAATTTGGCCAACGCCTCTCGCGCTCTGGCGACATCTGCATCGTTCCCGTTCAGGTGTTTGACGAGTGCGTGCAACTTCAGTCTCGGCTCCTCGAGTACAGGCGGAAGTTGCCGACAAGTCGGCGTCATCGCAAAGGTGTGGCACACCGATCGGAAGGTTTCGTAGGCGGTCACCGGTTTGGTTGTAATCCAGGTGTAGGTCGCGTACTCAGCAGGGGTCGACGATGTCACGCCGCGTTCGCGCAAACGTTCCTGCGTCATCGACACCTGCTGTGTTGTTCCGACAATTTCCTCGGCACTTATGGCCTTGGAATTGATGGCCCTCAGATACACGCCGATCTGCGCAACGTCCTTTTCCCAAGCGGCGTATCTCGGCTGGCCATCGACGATGTAGTACTGACGATGAAATCCGAACTCGGACTCCTTGCCCAACAGCAACCGATGTTCGCCAGCGAGGAAGGCCAGCGCGCAAGCACTTTGGCACTGCGCCGCGCTATTGACCACCGTCTTCAGGCGTCCCGCGGCGATGAGCTGACCGATTCTCATGCCGGCAAACAGATCCCCTCCAGGGCTGTCGAGAAAGATCGTTCGGATGCGCGGGTGGGCCTGGAGTAAGCGCTCGACCACTCCAGCGCTCTCCTCCGATATTGGGCCTTCGAGCAGGACCGCGCTCGAAATCCCAAATTGCAAGAAGTAGTCATAGCCACCCGGCTCCAAGAGGCTCACCTGGCCGCCGAGGATGCTCTCGTATGTCTCGGCCAGGGTGTACGTGTAGTAGTCCCCGAAGTAGTAGTCGCCGACCTTGGCGGACACAGCTGAGCAGCAGAGCATCTGCGCCCACAGCCCGGACCACAGGACAAGCGTGCGCATCGCCTTTCCGGCGCGTGCTTGCTTCAAGCGACCTTCGGCTGAGTACATCGGTGCGGGAGGATTCGCAAGGTTGGGTACAAGCCAAAATCATCCAGCGGGTCACCGTTCACACGGCTCAGCGGCGGAACGACTTGGTCATCTTGTGAGTTTCGCTTCGGAACATTCAATTCTCCACTTCGAGCCCTTTCACGCGTCCGGAATTCTTAACACTGTTCGTGAATACGATCGCACAAGGGTGCAGGCTCAGGGCAGGCTTCGGCGTTGAGCCAGTTCACCGGGTCATGCCGCGTCACGTTCCTGGATCGGCAAGTCTTCGAGGTTGGCGATGAAATCGTCGCTGACCCGCAGGTCGGACGCCAGGAAGCTGCTCCAGTCCACCGGCTTGGGCGACAGAACGACGTCGTCGCCCACCTTGCGGATGAACACCCTCTTTGTGCCCTCCGGGAACCGGAATTCCTGCGGAATGATGACCACCTGAGCTCGATTGTTGTTGCTGACCCGTGCGGTGCGTTGACCCATCGTTCACTCCAAGTATCAGAGACCCAACTGATCAAGCCACGCGCGGACCTGCCGAAACGCGTCGACCTGCACCTGATCGGCCGTCATGCCGCCGAGCGCGGCCGAGTCGGCAAGGAACTGGCGCACTGTGACGGGGCCGAATGCAGCGCTGTCGGTGAACTTGCCGGCGATGTGCTTGTAGCCCTTGAGCGCGACGGGATCGCCGAGCAACGGTCGGCAGGCCTCGGCGAGCGCTTCAGGCCCGCCCTCGAATTCGCGCACCGAGAAGTAGATGTCGTAGGCGTCCTTGCGCTTGTCGCGGCCGACGAGGGCGTAACCCTTCATCACCAGCAGCGCGGGGATGCTCGCGACGCGCAACTCCACCGTGTTGCGCCGGCCGTCGGGCATGGTGCCGTCGAGCCTGTGGTGCACGAAGAATTGCATGGCCACGCTGGCGCCGTCGGCCTTTTGCACCGCGAAGTTGGCCAGCAGCGGCGGCTTGTTGCGCCTGATCCTGGCCTCGCGCGGCATCAGCAGGTCGACGATGACGGCCACCGGATCGTGGCCGTCGAGTTCGACCGTGCGGTGCAGCTGGAACCACTTCATATCTGCCCCGGCACGCTGGTAACCCGCGGCGTCGAGTGCCTCGACCAGGTTCTTGTAGTCGCCGTCGCCCAGCGCCTGCGCGTCCAGGCTCAGGTCGATGTCGAGTGTGCCCACATGCGCCGGCTCGGCATGCGGGAACAGCAGCCATGGCACCGACCCGCCGATGACGACAAACCGGTCGCGGTAGGCGCCGAGCACCTGGCCAATCTCCAGCAAGACAGAGAGCACGGCTTGCGCCCCGACGTCGTCGTAGTCGTTGGCGGACCTGGGTTCCATCACAGCTCCTTGGCCCACAGTGGGTGGATCTTCTCTGCGCGCCAGTGGTCCGCCGCTTCGCGGCCACGTTCGCCAGTGGACAGCAAGTCCAGGTAGGTCTGGATCGGGCCGGTGCCTTGCAGCTTGGGCCCGAGTGCCATCGTTTCCTTCCACAAGCCTTCGTCGCTGGGGTGGAAGATGGTCACGTTCTCGCCTCGTTCAGTCGGGGAAAACGGGGAAAGCTGCAAACGGAACGTGAACAGTAGAACGGTGTCCGGGGCGGCGTAGAAGAACTCGCCCACGGTACGTGCGTACGGGGCGACACGGCGAGCCACCGAATGCGATGCCAGCAGCACGTGCGAGCCTTGCCGGGCGACGTCGGCAAAGACTTCTTCGATCGCCGTCTGGAGTGCGCGCCCGTGCTTCAAAGTGTGGCCGCGCAACGCGACCCTCGGCGCCCACAGGCCATCGTCGCGCCAAGCGTCGAGCAGCGCATCGGGTTGCGTCAGTCGGAAGCCCTCGCCGGCTGCGGCCTCGGCCCATTCTCGCTCGATCAGCGCCCGGCGAACGTTGCTGACCTGGCCGATACTGACCTCGGTCTTGGCCGCCAGATCGGCCACCTTCCAGGAGAGCCGAGGTTGTTGCAAGAGCAGCTTCAACAGGCGCGCCGATTTGGGGAAGAACAGGGAGCGCTGCTCGCGCTTGGTCGCGAAGGGGTCGCGGTCGGCCTTGCTGATCTCCAGGTGGAAGCGAGGGAACACGATGCGCGCATTGCCGGCCAGGTCCAGCCACCCCAGGTCGTTTTCGGCCAGCATGGCGCGAGAGGCCGGCGAGATGAACGGTGCCACCACCAGCCCTCGGGTCAAGCCGGTGGATCGCGTGATCTGAAGGTCGAGCTGGCTCATGGCGCTTCGCAGGTGGCGAGGCTGACCGGATGACTTGCACTCGATGATCAGGCGGTGCGATTCGCCGTCGATGGTGAACTCCGCTTCGCCGTCGCAGCCCTTGCCGTCCCGATTCGGTGCCGCGTCAATGGCGACATTCTTGACGATGGGCGAAGCTTCCAGCAGGTGCCGGAGCAGCCTCGCCCAGGCATCCGCTACCTCGTCCGCGCTCGTTGATTTCATTGGATGTACAGGTTTCAGCATTCGCTGAATCTAATACTTTGAGTGAAAATCAGCAAGCATTTCATCTGAAAAGATGCTTTCAGCGGCCGCTGAAACAAGCTTTTCGGGTGAAATGCGGTTTGAATGGCTTGCCAGCGCCAAAAGGGGCACTAATGTCTGGATTGCCTCTTTCAAGACCCGCGTTGCCCATTTCAAACACAGCAGGAAGGCCCCGCCCCGACGGCGGGCGTGGGTGCCAGCAGGCGATATCGATACCCTGTATCAGGGTCAGTCGCTACACTGGCATTAACGTAGACCTTAACGGAAACAACAAAATGCCACTCCGAACCTCAGACATCGTCCCCATCAGCGAAGCCCGCGCCCGGCTTACCGAGCTGGCCGAAGACGTGGTGGGCAGCGGCGCGGAGAAGGTGCTCACCAAGAACGGCGCCAGCTACGTGGCCCTGGTCGATGCACGGCGGCTGGACTACTACCACGCGCTCGAGGCGGAGCATGCCAACCTGGTGTTGGCCGACGACGCCGTGACCGGCCTGCAGCAGGCACTGGCGGGGCAGTTCGTGTCGGACGAAGAACTGGACCGGGCGCTCGGAGTGGTTCCGGCGCGGTGAGCCTTCCCGTTCAGGCACGGGTTCGCGCGGTGCCCAACTTCCTGGCGTGTCTGGACGCGGCTCGCCGCTTCATGGGCGAGCAGGACGCCACTTCTGCGCCCCGCCGCTTCGAGAAGTTGCAGGCTGAAGTCGTGAAGGCGCCGGAGCTGCTGTCGTTCGCACCGACGAGTGGTCGACCCGCTCGGTTCTTCGAGGCCACGTCAGGCTGGGGACGCCTTCAGGCCGGGCAAGCCCGGCAGCTCGCGCAAGCGTTGGGCACGCCGGAACTGCGAGAGCTCGTGCTCGCGCGTCACGTGCTGCTCTATGCTCATTCCGAACGGGACGTGGTGTTGCTCTCGATGCGGCACGAGCGCCAGTTGGGATACGGGCTGCCCGGCCCAGCCGCCTGAGCCGACGACTCCCATCCGCAATTCGCCCTGCACATCAGCGTCTCGCCGCCAACCACGCCCGCATCGCCCCCGCCACCGCTTCGGGCTGCTCCATCGTGCACATGTGCCCGCAGCGCTCGACCACCACCAGCGTCGAGCCGGCGATCGCATCGCGCATGAATTCGTGGCGCCACGGTGGGCTCCAGCCGTCTTCGCGGCCGCACAGCAGCAGCGTGGGGCAGGCGATGGTGGCGAGCATCGGTGCGGCGTCGGGGCGGTTCAGCAGGGCGTGGATCTGGGCTTCGAAGTGGGCCGGCGTGCAGCGTTCGATCATGTCCAGCACGGCGTCGAACACCGGCGTGCCGACACGGTCGGGGTGCACCATCGGCACGGCCCAGGCGCGGCCCATCGCGCGCATGCCGTGGGCGCGTGCGGTGGCCAGCAGGGCCAGTCGGCCGGCCTTCTCGGCGGCACCGGCCTCGCCCTCGGGCAGCGGGTGGTACGAGGTGTCGAGCAGCGCCAGGTGCGTCACGCGCTCGGGCGCCAGGCGCATCACCTCGAAGGCCACGCGCCCGCCCATCGAATGGCCGGCGAGCGCAAAGCGCGGCGCGGGTGCGGTTGCCAGCACGTGCTCGGCCATCGCGCGCAGAGAGTCGCGTGTGCCGTAGTCGATCACGTGGCAGTTCGCGATGTCACACAACGCCTCGACCTGCGGGTGCCACACCGCAGCGTCGCACACCAGGCCGGGCAGCAGCACCAGGTGAGGCCGCTCTACGCGCGCCGGGCCCGGCACGCCGGTCGGCACGGCCACCGGTGCCGCGGCGGCCGTCGACGGCGTGAGTCCCTCGGCAAGTTCGTCGACAGCTTCGTCGGCAGCACTGCCCGGCACAGCCGTGGCCATCAGAACTCCTCGGTGCCGATCTCGGTCTGCGTGGCCGCGTTGTAGCGCGAGCCGGTGACGGTGCGCTGGTTGATCAGCGCGCTCGCACGTTGCAGCACCGACGGGCTCAAGGCCACTGCATCGGCGCCCAGGTTCTCGTCCAGGTGGGCCAGGCTCGTGGTGCCGGGGATCGGCACGATGTGATCGCCTTGCGCCAGCAACCAGGCCAGCGCCAGTTGAACCATCGTGCAGCCGGTTTCATCGGCCAGCGGCTTCAGCCCGTCGAGCAGCTTCAGGTTGGCGGCGTAGTTCGCGGGCTCGAAGCGCGGCATGCCGCGGCGGATGTCTTTCGCGTCGAAGGTGGACACGTCGCGCAGCGTGCCGGTCAAGTAGCCGCGCGCCGTGGGGCTGAAGGCGACGAATGCGGCACCGATGTTCTTGCAGGTCTGCAGCACGGCAATCTCAGGGTTGCGCGTCCACAGCGAGTACTCGGTCTGCACAGCGCTGATCGGGTGCACCGCGTGCGCTTTCAACAAGGTCGCGGCCGATACTTCTGACAAGCCGAGCGTGCGCACCTTGCCTTGTCGCACCAAGTCCGACATCGCGCCCACGCTGTCTTCTATCGGGATCTTCTTGTCCCAGCGGTGCAGGTAGTACAGGTCGATCACGTCGGTCTGCAGGCGCTTGAGGCTCGCCTCGCAATCACGCCGGATCGACTCGGGCCGCCCGTCGATCACGCGTTTGATGCCGTCCGGGAAGGTCACGCCCGTCATCCCGCCCTTGCTGGCCAGCGTGAACTTCGAGCGGTGCGGCTTCATCACGCGGCCGACGAGCGTTTCGTTCACGCCGAAGCCGTAGAGCGCGGCCGTGTCGAACATCGTCACGCCGCGGTCCAGCGCATACAGCAGCAGGCGCTCGGCCGCCTCAGGCGCAGGCGGCGCGCCGTAGGCGTGGCTCAGGTTCATGCAGCCCAGGCTGAGGGCTGAGACCTGGAACGAGCCGATCTGTCGCTGCTTCATCGGGTGCTGGCTGCGGGGCTCAGGCGTTTGCAGCCAGTTGTCTTTCCAGCTTGTCCAGCACCCGATAGCACGCCAGCACCTTGGCCACGCTCGAGTTCGGCTCGCGACCCTCCTTGATAGCCGCGAAGAACTCGCGGTCCTGCAGTTCGATGCCGTTCATCGACACCGCCACCTTGCTGACGTCGATCTTCTCGTCCTTGCCGTTGTACAAATCGTCGTAGCGCGCAAGGTAGGTCGCGCTGTCGCCGATGTAGCGGAAGAAGGTGCCCAGCGGCCCGTCGTTGTTGAAGCTCAGGCTCAGCGTGCAGATCGCGCCGGTGCTGCTCTTGAGCTGGATGCTCATGTCCATCGCAATGCCCAGGCCGGGGTGGATCGGGCCCTGCACTGCGTTGGCCTGCACGATCTCGCCGCCGGTCTGGTACGCGAACAGATCGACCGTGTGCGCGGCGTGGTGCCACAGCAAGTGGTCGGTCCAGCTGCGCGCTTGGCCCAGCGCATTCATGTTGGTGCGGCGGAAGAAGTAGGTTTGCACATCCATCTGCTGGATGTTGAATTCCTTCGCGCTGATCTTGTGGTGAACGTACTGGTGGCTCGGGTTGAAGCGGCGCGTGTGGCCGACCATCGCGACCAGGCCGGTGCTTCTTTGCAGCGCGGCCACGGCTTCGGCGCCGTTCAGCGTGTCGGCGAGCGGGATCTCCACCTGCACATGCTTGCCGGCCTTCAGGCAGGCGATGGATTGTTCGGCGTGCATCTGCGTGGGCGTGCACAAGATCACCGCGTCGACTTCCTTCAGCGCCAGGCTGTCGGCCAGGTCGGTGGTGACGTGGCCGATGCCGTATTGCTTTGCCGTCTCTTGGGTCTTGTCGAGATCGCGGCTGATGAGCGAGACGACCTCGACGCCGTCGATCAGCTTGATCGCATCCAGATGCTTGATGCCGAACGCGCCGGCGCCCGCCAACGCAACTTTGATGTTCTTCATGTGTTCTCCAAAATGAGGTGGCCGACGGCCGTGTTGGATGCGGGCACGTGATAGAAGCGGTGCTTCACTGCTGGCGGGTTGTCACTCATCGCCCCACGCGCGATCAGCCACATCACCAGCTCGATGCCCTCGGAGCCCGCCTCGCGCACGTACTCGATGTGCGGCTTGCGCGACAGGCCTTCCGGGTCCGCAATCAAATCGTCGAGAAAGCGGTTGTCCCATTCCTTGTTGATGAGCCCGGCGCGCGGCCCCTGCAACTGGTGGCTCATGCCGCCGGTCCCCCAGATGTGCACGTTGAGCGGCTCGTCGAACGACTCGATCGCGTTGCGGATCGCCTGGCCCAGCAGGTAGCAGCGCCGGCCCGAGGGCACGGGGTACTGCACCACGTTGACGGCGAACGGGATCACAGGGCAGGGCCACACCTTGGGTTGGCCGCACATCAAAGACAGCGGCACCGTCAGCCCGTGATCGACATCCATCTTGTTCACGATCGTCAGGTCGAAGTCCTGCTGGATCACGCTTTGCGCGATGTGCGAGGCCAGCTCCGGATGGCCGATCACCTTGGGCACCGGGCGCGGGCCCCATCCTTCGTCGGCGGGCGTGAATTCGGCCGCGGTGCCGATTGCAAACGTCGGGATCATCTCCAGGCTGAACGCGGTGGCGTGGTCGTTGTAGACGAGGAAGACCACGTCGGGCCGGTTGTCCTTCATCCACTGCTTGGAGTAGTCGTAACCCTGGAACAGCGGCTGCCAGTACGGCTCGGCGGTCTTGCCCAGGTCGAGCGCCGCGCCGATGGCGGGCACGTGGCTCGTGTAGACCGAGGCGGTGATGCGGGCGCCCATGCTCACAACCCCACTTTCGTGCTGCTGCCCTGCGGCTGGCGGTGCGCCTGCGCATTGCCGTCTTCGCCGATGGTGCGGTTGCCTTCAACCGAGCGGCCACCCTTGATCATCATGTCGCGGTATTCCTCTTCGGTCATGCCGGTCATGCTGCCGGCCATCTGTTGAAAGCTCTTGCCCAGCGTGGCGCCGATCTTGGCCAGGAAGTAGATGTTGCCGCCGGCCGCAATGCAGCGGTTCAGGTCGCGCGCCAGCACGGCCTGCTTCTGCTCTTCGGTCATCGGCCATTCGTCGAGGTAGGCGCGCTGGTCGGCCTTGAAGCGTTCGCGGTTGTCGGCCTTCATCAGCGACATGCAGAACTGGTTCAGGTGGTAGCCCTTGCGCGATTGTTCGGCGTCGAAGATCGTCGTGCCGGGCACGTCGAGGTAGGGTTTGTCGAGGGGCATCAGAAGACTCCTGTCGGGGCGCGCATCACGGCACGCATCACGGCACGCATTCGAAACTCGCGGCCAGCGCCGCGTCGCCGCCCTTGAAGCGCGGCCAGCGCGGCCACTCGCACAGCGGCCGCGCGCGCGTCACGGCGAACGGCGGTTGCAGCGCCTGCTCCACGATCTGCAAGTTGGCCGGCGCTTTGCCGCGTTCGACCCAATCGACCAGCGCCGCCAGCATGTCCACATTGCCCGGCGCACCGCTGCCCACGTGGTCCACACCGGGCGCGGTGTAGAGCTTGACGAACTTGTCGGCGTTGGCTTGCCCCAGCCGCGCCACCACCGCCTGGTAGTAGCCGATGCCGGCATACGGGCTCTGCGCGTAGTCGGCCATGTTCTCCAGCATCAGCAGCTTGCCGCCGCGCGCGGCGAACGGGGTGAGGTCGGGGTTGGTCGCGTCCATCAACGCCGACACCTCGCGCACCCGGTCGGCAAACTTCTCGGGCGTGTACTGCATCAGGTCGGCTCGCGCGTCGCGCGCATAGAAGTAGCGGATCGCGCCGCTGCCGAACTGCCACGCGATGCCGTTGTTCGGCAGCGGCGGCAGGGCCGGCGCGGCGCTGCCCAGCCACCACGCGCTCCAGCCGCCGGTGGGGCCGGCGGCCGGCAGCGCTTCGCCGGAGACACCCCAGCCGGGGTACTCGGTCACGCCGTTGGCGAGCGGGAACGAAAAGCGGAACGGCGCGTGCAGCGTCTGCACGGCCTTGACTTGGGCGTCGCTCAGGCAGGCGTCGCTGCTTGCGCCACCACTGGCCCCGGCCGAAGTACCGGCCGCACAACGCAGCCTCGTGACGTCGAAGCGCTGCTTGCAACCCACCGCGTCCGACACCACGCCGTCGGCTACGCCATCGCTCGCATCGCACGCCGCCAGCACCGCGTCGCCGACAAGTTTGACTTGCCCCGGCCGCAGCCAGCCCTCGCCCATCGTCGCCATGCCGGCGCGCGTGCCGGCGTGCTGCAGGCCAGTCCAGTTGATGACGGGCACGCGCGCGAAGATGCCGTTGAAGTCGTCCGGGTAGCGCTGCGCCATCGTCAGCGCCTCGCGCCCGCCCTCGGAGCTGCCGAGGAAGTAGCTCTTCACCGGCCGGCGGTCGTAGGCACGCCAGGCCATCAGCATGGCCACGTCGCGCACCTTCTTGTACGACGCGTGCGCAAAGTTCAGCAAGGCCTCGTCGTTCAGCGCAAAGGCCTGCGGCGGCTGGCCGGGTGCGGTCTGGTGGCCCGAGTCGGTGCCCACAGTCATGTAGCCCTGCGCCAGTGGCGACGGTGTGTCGAAGCGCGCCGCCGGCAGCAGCGCCAGGCCATTCACCAGCGTGCCGTTGAAGCCGCCGCCACCGTACTGCACCATGCGCCCATTCCATTGCACCGGCAGGTTGACTTGAAAGCGAATTACCGGCGCCTTCGGGTCGATCGGGTCGATGGCGCCGATCACGCGGCAGTGTGCGGGCGTGGCCGGCGTGATGCGCCCGGCCGGCGTCGGCGCACGTTCGGCCACCGCCAGCGGCGTGGCCGCCACCAGCGTGGCCGACTCGATGCGCGCCGAGCCGCTGGGGATGGTGATGTCGCTCGCCGGCACCGGCGCCACCATCTCGATGCAGCGGCCGGCGGGGTCGGTGCCCAGACCGCGCGGGGTGCTGTCGGGGTCGACGCCGGCGCAGGCGGTGAGCAGTGCGCCGGTGGTCAGCGTCAGCGTCAGCGCCAGCGATGTGCCGCGGGGCCGAGTTCTTGTGGTTGAGCTCATGGTCGTGTCCGAAGTGCGCGATCGTCAGAGCGCGTCAGGCCCGCTCTTCAGGCCAGTACAGCCGCATCGGGTTGTCCACCAGCAGTTTGCGTTGCAGCTCGGCGGTGGTCGCGATGTGCGGGATGAAGTCCACCAGCAGCCCGTCGTCGGGCATGTGGTCCTTCAGGTTCGGGTGCGGCCAGTCGGTGCCCCACAGCACGCGGTCGGGAAAGGTCTCGACGATGCGGCGCGCGAACGGGATCACGTCGCGGTAGGCATTCTGTTCACCATTCAGCGCCTTGGGCCCGGCAACGCTCAAGCGCTCGGGGCAGCTCACCTTGCTCCACACGTTCGGGTAGTCGTGCATGAAGCGCACGAACAGCTCGAACTGCGGGCCGTCAACGGGCAGGCTCACGTCGGGCCGGCCCATGTGGTCCACGACCACGGTGGTCGGCAGTGCGGTGAAAAAGTCCCACAGCTCCGGAAGGTCGACCGCCTCGAAGTAGATCACCACATGCCAGCCGAGCGGGGCGATGCGCGCGGCGATCTCCATCAGCTCGTCCTTGGGCGTGAAGTCCACCAGCCGCTTGACGAAGTTGAAGCGCACGCCGCGCACGCCGGCGGCGTGCATCGCCTGCAGATCGGGGTCGGTCACGCTGCGCTTGACGGTGGCCACGCCGCGTGCCTTGCCGCCGCTGCCGACGAGCGCATCGACCATCGCGCGGTTGTCGGCGCCGTGGCAGGTGGCCTGCACGACGACGTTGCGCGCAAAACCGAGGTGGTCGCGCAGGGCGTAGAGCTGGTGCTTGGACGCGTCGCACGGCGTGTACTTGCGCTCGGGCGCGTACGGGAACTCGGCGCCGGGGCCGAACACGTGACAGTGCGCGTCCACGCTGCCCGGTGGCAGCTTGAACGCCGGCCGGCTCGGGCCGGCGTACCAGTCGAGCCAGCCGGCGGTCTTGGTGAAGGCGCCGCTGGTGGGTTTGCCCATGGGGTTGCTCATGCTCGGTCCTCGTGCTGGTTGTCTTGCCGGTCGTTCCTGGCGTGACTCAGGATCCGGTCGGCTTCGGTGCGCCAGTCGCCCTGCCGCGCAAAGCCTGCGCTGCCCTTGACGCCGAACACACCCGCGTCGGCCAAGTCGGCCACCCAGGCCTGGCGTTCGGCGGTGCCTTGCGCCGACCACGGTGTCAGGCCGGCGTCGCGCACCGTCTGCGCCACCTCGCGCACTTCCTCGCTGCGGCGCCGGCCGTGTTCGATCGCGCGCTGGAAGAAGTACGTGGCCTGCTTCTCCCAGTCGATGCCGGGGAAGGTTTCGTGCAGCGAGGCGATCACCGCGTCCTCCACGCCATAGTGGCGGGCGGCGGTGAAGCTCTCGATCACCATCGCCTCCAGGCCCTTGATCATCACGCTGCGGCACATCTTGGTGGCCGAGGCGACGCCGAGGGTGTCGCTCGCGACCTGGGCGGCAAAGCCCAGCGATGTCAGCAGAGGTTGGAGTGCGACCGCGTTTGGCCCGCCGAGCAACAGCGGCACCTTGATGCGGTACGGCGGGATCGAGGTCATCACCGCAGCTTCGACGTAACGCCCACCGGCCGCATCGACGAGCCCGGCGGCGCGACTCTTCGCGCCGGGCGACGCCGAGTTGAAGTCGAGGAAGAACGCGCCGCGCGCCAGCCCCGGCGCGCAAGCCTGCGCGACTGGCACAGCCTGGCTGGCGGTGACGGCACTGATCACCAGGTCGGTGCCGCGCACCGCGCCTGCGTGTGATGCGGCAAGGGGCACGCCATGCTGCGCTGCGTGCTCACGCATCGCATGGCCAGCCTCGCCGACGAGCTTCAGGTCGAACGCAATAACGGTGACGCCCTGCGCGCGCAGGTCTTCGGCCAGGATGCGGCCGACCTCGCCGTAGCCGATCAGCGCAACACGCCAGCGCACCGCCTCGTTGTCCATGAGTCTCTCTTTCCTGTCCCCTCTCCAAGGGCCACGAAGGGGCCCCTTCGTGGCCCTGGGAGAGGGTTAGGGTGAGGGCGGCGAGCCTCGGTGGCCCTCACCCCAGCCCTCTCCCAGAGGGAGAGGGAGCCCAATTCAGTCGATGTACTTCAGCCCGGCTTTCTCCAGCGGACCGCGCATGTTGTACATGTCCAGCCCCAGCACGCCGGAGGCGAGCTTGGCGCGCTTTTCGCCTTCGAGGTTCTCGCGCGCTTCGGCCGCATCGGCCACCTGCTGCGCCATCGCGGCGGGCACCACCACCACGCCGTCGGCATCGGCGATCACCACGTCGCCCGGGTTCACGCTGGCGCCGGCGCACACCACCGGCACGTTCACCGAGCCGAGCGTGGCCTTGATCGTGCCTTTGGCGCTGACTGCGCGGCTGAAGACGGGGAAGCCCATGGCCTCCAACTCGCTCACGTCGCGGCAGCCGCCGTCGATGATCAGCCCGCGCGCGCCGCGCGCCTTGAACGAGGTGGCGAGCAGGTCGCCGAAGAAGCCGTCGGTGTTGTCGGCGGTGCAGGCGGCCACGGCCACGTCGCCGGGCTGCAATTGTTCGGCGGCGACGTGCATCATCCAGTTGTCGCCCGGTTGCAGCAGCACGGTCACGGCGGTGCCGCAGATCTTCGCGCCGGGGTAGATCGGGCGCATGTACGGCTTCATCAGGCCGGCGCGGCCCATGGCCTCGTGGATGGTGGCCACGCCGTAGCGCGAGAGTTTGTCGACGGCTGCCTTGTGTGCGCGGGTGATGTTGCGTTTGACGATGCCGAGGTTGTACATGGCGGTCTCCTGTTCCTTGATCGGTTACTTGCCCTGGGCCTTCAGCGCCGCGTCCAGCCGCGGGAACACGCGCCGCGCATTGCCTTCGTACACCTTGTGCTTGTCGGAGCCGCTCAGGATCGTCGAGGCCTCGATGTAGCGCTTCGTGTCGTCGTAGTAGTTCCCCGTCTCCGGGTCGATGCCGCGCACCGCGCCGATCATCTCGCTGGCGAACAGGATGTTCTCCACCGGGATCACCTTGGTCAGCAGGTCGATGCCCGGCTGGTGGTAGACGCAGGTGTCGAAGAAGATGTTCTTCAGCAGGTGGTCCTTGAGCAGCGGCTTCTTCAGCTCCTGCGCCAGGCCGCGGAAGCGCCCCCAGTGGTAAGGCACCGCGCCGCCGCCGTGCGGAATGAGGAAGCGCAACGTGGGGAAGTCCTTGAACAGGTCGCTGGTCAGGCACTGCATGAACGCGGTGGTGTCGGCGTTCAGGTAGTGCGCGCCGGTGGTGTGGAAGCACGCGTTGCAGCTGGTGCTCACGTGGATCATCGCCGGGATGTCGTACTCGACCATCTTTTCGTAGATCGGGTACCAGTGCTTGTCACTCAGCGGCGGGCTGGTCCAGTGCCCGCCCGACGGGTCGGGGTTCAGGTTGATGCCGACGTTGCCGTACTGCTCGACGCACTTCACCAGTTCGGGGATGCAGGTCTTCGGGTCCACGCCGGGCGACTGCGGCAGCATCGCGGCGGGGATGAAGTGGTCGGGGAAGAGCCGGCTGACGCGGAAACAGAGTTCGTTGCAGATCGCCGCCCACGTCGAGCTGACCTCGAAGTCGCCGATGTGATGCGCCATGAAGCTCGCGCGCGGGCTGAAGATCGTGAGGTCGCTGCCGCGTTCCTTCATCAGCTTGAGCTGGTTCGCTTCGATCGTTTCGCGCAGCTCGTCGTCTGAAATCTTCAGGTCGGCGACCTTCGGTTTCAGCGACGCATCCTTGATGCCGGCAATCTGCTGGTTGCGCCATTGCTCCAGCGCCTTCGGCGCGGTCGTGTAGTGGCCGTGGCAGTCGATGATCATCGGGTGTCTCCGGTTGTTCTGGCGTGCGCTGGTGGTGTGCGGGTGGTGTGCTGGTGCTGTTCTGCTGGAGCCCTGGTCGCCATCAGGCCGGCTCCATGCCGTGGCGCCGTTTTGCGTCAGCCGCTTGCGGTGATTGCAGGAACGTCAGCAGCCGGCCAGCCGCGTCCATCTGCTTCGAGCCGCTGCACACGGCGGCCGAAAACGTGGTGACGATCTGCACCGCGGGCGGCAGCGGGCCGAGCACGGTGATGCCTTCCAGGTGCATCAACTCGCTCAGTTGCTGAAAGCCCAGCTCGACCTCGCCGCGCGCCACCAGCGTGCCCACCGGCACGCCCGGCGGCGCCTGCACCAGACGCTGCTTGATCTGCTCGGCAACGCCCCAGCGCTCGAACAGCTTGGCAAGCTGCACACCGCTCGGGCCGGTGGAGACGCTCAGGCTGCGCGCGGCGAGCACGGCGCTGCGCAAGGCGTCTTCGGAGCCGATGTCCGGCCGCGGCGCGCCGGCACGCACCGCGACGGCCACACCCGAGTGCACCAGGTCGACCCTGCTCTCAGCATCGAGGTGCCGGCTCGCGATGAGCGCGTCGATCGCGTTCGCCGCCAGCACCACCACGTCGAAACGCTCGCCAGCCTGCACGCGCTTGGCCGCGTCCACGCCGCCGACCGACTCGATTGCGACTGTGTTGCCCGACTGCCGCTCGTACGCCGTGCACAGCTCGGCCAGCACCTGGCGGGTTGCCATCGAAGAAATGCCGGTGATCGTCGTGCCCATGTCGGCCTCCAGCGCAAAAGGCGCTGTGCGAAGTGGGGCGATTATCGAGAGCCCGCAGGTGCGCATCAAGGCGCTTGCGCCGATAGCAGTTATCGCAAAGCGGCATGACGGGCGGGTTGGTGCCTCGGCGCAGCAGCGCCAACCAGGCCGTGCCGGCCAAGAGCCGAACGCCCTACAGCGGCAACTCGGTGAAGTAGCGCCCGCCGTGAAAAATCAGCGGCAGCGCGCCCTCGCGCTGCTCGCAGCGCTCGACCTCGCCGACGAAGATGATGTGGTCGCCCTCTTCATACTGGCTGCGGTTGAAGCACTCGAACACCGCGCACGCGCCTTCCAGAATCGGCGCGCCGCCCGCACCCTCGCGGAAGGCCACGCCGGCAAAGCGGTCGGCGCCCTTGGCGGCAAAGCGCTCGGCCAGGTCGCGCTGTTCGGCACTCAGGATGTTGATGGCGTAGTGCGAGCCGCGCGCAAACGCCGGCATCGAGCCCGCGCTGCGCGCCAGGCTCCACAGCACCAGCGGCGGCGACAGCGAGACCGAGTTGAACGAGTTGGCCGTCAACCCGACCGCCTGCCCGCTGCTGTCGATCGCGGTCACGATGGTCACGCCGGTGGCGAAGGTGCCCAGCGCAGAGCGGAAGTCCTGGGGGGTGAAACTCGGGGCCACAGCCCGTGTCGGCAAAGTCATGCCCGCATTGTCCGGGATCGTCGCCACTGCCGCAGGCCGAGGGCGGCGCCAAACCGTTGCCAAAACGATAGACGGCGCACGGGCCTGCGGGTTGCGGGCCGGTATCGTCCCTGGCCCGGGCCTAGACTTTGACAAGTGGCCTCGGGGCCAGCATCGTTCTCAAGCCCGCCGGAATAGCCCGCCCTTCCCGCACGTAAACCCGTCGTGACCGCCCCCGCTGCCTTCCGCCAGCAACTGCTCGCCGCCCTGCCGCGGCTGCGGCGTTACGCGCGCTCGCTGGTCTTCGACACCCATGCCTCGGACGACCTCGTGCAAGCGGCGCTCGAGCGCGCGCTGTCGCACTGGCACCAGTTCGACCAGCGGCGCGACATCCTGGTCTGGGTCATCGCCATCGCCCACAACGCCTACATGGACGACCGGCGCCGCCACGCGCGCCTGCCCTCGGTCGAGCCGCACGAGGCGCAGCTCGACCAGCAGGTGGCGCCCGGCGTGGACATCGGGCTGCGCATGGACCTGATCGCCGCGTTGAAGGCCCTGCCGGTCGAGCAGCGCGAGCCGCTGCTGTTGGTCACGCTGGAGCAGCTGTCGTACGCCGAGTGCGCCGAGCTGCTGCGCATTCCGGTGGGCACGGTCATGTCGCGCATCTCGCGCGGCCGGGCCAGCCTGCGCGCGCTGCTTGAAGGCAAGTCGCCGCCTTCCACGCGCAGCTTGCGTCGCGTGGTGTGACCTCATCGAACCCACGGCCACCATGACTGCCCCTCGCTTTACCGACTCCACCTTGAGCGCCTGGCTCGACGGCGAGTTGCCCGCCGACCAGCGCGCCGAGGTCGATGCCTGGCTGCGCGACCACCCCGAAGACGCTGCCCGCGTGCGCCTGTGGGCGGCCGACGGCCAAGCGCTGCGCGCGCGGTTCGACGCGGTGACCGGCGAGCCCGCACCGGCGCGCCTGACGCAACTGGTGCTCGATCCTGCGGCGCAGGCCTCGGTATCGGCATTCCAAGCGGCATTCCCGGCGGCATCCCCAGCGGCGCCTCCATCGGCATCTCAATCGGCACCTCCTTCGGCACCCTCGGTGACGGCGAAGGCAGCAGCGACATCGCCTTGGCGCGGTGCGCCCGACTGGCGCTGGGCCGCCGCGATCGCGCTGTTTGCTTTGGGCGCGGCCACGGGGGCGGCGCTCACGTGGCGGCTGGCGCCCGCGCCGAGCGAACAGGCCGCTGCCAATGCGCCCACCGCCTGGGTCCAGCGCGCGGTGCTGGCGCACAGCGTGTACGTGCCCGAAGGGCGCCACGCCGTCGAGGTGAAAGCGCAGGAAGAGCACCTGAGCCGCTGGCTCACGCGCCGGCTCGACGTGCCGGTCAAGCTGTTCGACCTGCGCGCTCAGGGCTTCGAGCTGGTCGGCGGCCGGCTGCTGCCCGACCGCGCTGGCCGCCCCGGCGCGCAACTGATGTACCAGGCGATCGGTCCTTCGACGATGGTGGCTGCTGCTGCGGCGGGCACCGCCCCAGCCGGTGCCTTGCCCGTCGGCGTGGCCGCCAGCGCGCCGCCCGCGCCCAAGCCGCTGCGCGTGACCGTCTACCTGCGCAAGCCCGACAGCGACACGCCGGCCGAGTTCCGCTACGAACAGCAGGGCGAGTTGGGCATGTTCTATTGGGTCGAGGGCCAAAGCGCGCACGGCGGGCCGACCGGTTATGCGCTCGTCGGCGCCTTGCCGCGCGAGCGGCTGCTGGCGCTGGCCGAGGCGATTTATCGGCAGGGTGCGGGCAACGTGCCGTAGTCGGGGCGATCTGGCCAACGGACCGGGCGGTCGCCGAAACCGCCTCCCTAGAATGAGCCGATGACCCAGCCCGCCGCGGACGCGCCGACTCCTTCCGGCAAGACTCCCACCGACAAGACCCCCGTCTACCGCCGCAAGCTGTTCTGGGTGGCGCTGCTGTACTTCAGCGAGGGCCTGCCGCTCGGCGTGTTCTACGACATCTTCCCGGTCTACTTCCGCCAGCAGGGCGTGAACCTGGCCGACATCGGCCTCTTGAGCCTGCTCGGCCTGGCGTGGACGGTGAAGTTTCTCTGGGCGCCGGCCATCGATTGGGCGCGCCACCACCGCCGCTGGGTCAGTGCCGCCAACGCCGGCATGGCCTGTGTGATGTTGTTCTTCGCGTTCGGCTCGGCCGATGTGTTCGGGCCGTGGGTGTGGGTCGCGATCGGCGCGTTCACGCTGCTGTCGGCCACCAACGACATCGCCACCGACGGCTACACCATCGAGCTGCTCGACCGTCACGAGTACGGCATGGCCAACGGCTTTCGCATCGGCTTCTACCGCGTCGGCATGATCTTCGCGGGCGTGGTGCTCATGTTGTCGGGCTGGTATGGCTGGAGCGTGGCCTATGCGGTGGGTGCTGCGGTGTTCGGGTGCAACGCGGTGATGGCGCTGTTGGCGCCACCGGAGAAGCCGCGGGTCTCAACGCCGAGTACTGTGGCGGCCGAGGTCAGGCTGCTGCGTGACCAGCCGCTGTGGATCGGCGCGTTGGCGCTGGTGCTCCTGGGCCTGCTGTGGCCAACGCTCGCACCGATCGCCAAGCTGGCGGGCTGGGCCGACGTGGCGGTGTGGAGCAAAACCTGGTGGTTCCGCGGCGCCATCCCTGTCGGCCTGATGTTCCTGGGCGCTGCGCTGATGGTCGTGGCGGCCAAGCACCCGCGCGCGCAACTCATGCGCGAGGGGCCGGTGTTCGGCGCCTGGGTCGAGCTGCTGTCGCGGCCGGGCATGGTGGCGATTTTGGTGTTCATCCTGCTGTTCAAGCTGGGCGACGCGGCGATGGGCTTCATGGTCAAGCCGTTCTGGGTCGACGCCGGCTTCAGCGCCGAGCAGATCGGGCTGGTGAGCGTGAACCTGGGCCTGGCGCTGTCGATCGCCGGCGGGCTGCTGGGCGGCTGGTACGTGGACACGCGCGGCATCGTCAAGGGCCTGTGGGTGCTGGGGCTGTGGCAGGCGCTCTCCAACCTGGGTTATGCGGCGGTGGCGTACGTGGTGCCCAATGCGTTGTCGGGGGCGCTGTCGGGCGGGGCTTCCGCGCAGGGCTGGGAGATTGCCGCCGCCCACCAGGCGATGGTCTACAGCGCCAGCGCGCTGGAGAGCTTCACCGGCGGCCTGGGTACCGGCGCGTTCCTGGCGTTCCTGATGGCCATCACCAGCCGCGCCAAGGCGACGACCGAGTACGCCATCCTGTCCAGCATCTTCGCCTTCAGCCGCGCCGTGGCGGGCTGGGCCGGCGGCATCGGCGCGCAGGAAATGGGCTACGCCAACTACTTCTTCCTGACCTTCTGGCTCAGCTTCCCGGCCTACTTTTTGCTGCCGCAGGTGCGACGTATGCTGGCGGCGACCGACGCGCGTTAAGGCACGCAGCCAGCGCTTTCTGGACCACTGAATCACGTTTCAATGAACGCCATGAAGATCTTCGACGAGAACGCATCTCTCCCATCCCCACGCTGGACGCATGCCTGCGCGGGCTGCGCCTGCGGCGTGCTGCCGCGTCGGCGCTTCGGCCTGGCGCTGCTGGGCGCGGGCGCCACGCTTGTTGCGCCCGCGTGGGCGCGCGAAGGCGTCGAGGTCGGCAGGGAGTCGCGCTTTTCCAAGCTCGTGCCGGCCGAGCAGATCGAGCAGGCCGCGGCCGAGCAGTACCAGCAAATGCTGCAGCAAGCCTCCGCCAAGCGCGCGCTGGCGCCGGCCAGCCACCCGCAGGTGGTTCGGCTGCGCGCCATTGCCGACCGCATCATCCCGTTCACGCCGCCATGGAACCCGCGCGCCAAGGAATGGAAGTGGGAGATCAACCTGATCGGCAGCAAGCAGATCAACGCGTTCTGCATGCCCGGCGGCAAGATCGCCTTCTACTTCGGCATCCTCGACCAGTTGAAGCTCAACGACGACGAGGTGGCCGCCATCATGGGCCACGAGGCGGCGCACGCGCTGCGCGAGCACGCGCGCGAGCGCATGGGCAAGACGATGGCCACCCGCGGCGCGGTCGAACTGGGCTCGGCGATCTTCGGCCTGGGCGGGCTGGGGCGCGCGGCGGCCGACATGGGCAGTCAACTGCTCTCGCTCAAGTTCGGCCGCGACGACGAGTCCGAGGCCGACCTGGTGGGCCTGGAGCTGGCCGCCCGCGCCGGCTACGACCCGAAGGCCGGCGTGACCCTGTGGCAGAAGATGGCCGCTGCAGCCAAGGGCGCGCCGCCGGCCTGGCTCAGCACCCACCCGGCGGGCACGGAGCGAATCAAGCAGATCAGCAAGAGCCTGCCCGCCGTGGAGCCGCTCTTTGCGCGCGCCGACAAGCCCACACGGCGCTTCGAGCCGCCCAAGCCGGGCGACGCGAAAGGTTGATCGAGCAGGGCGGGTCGGCGCGACGCGGGCACATGGCCGGGCTCGGCCAAACCCGCCAATGTGCCGCCAGGGCTACCAGCGCGGCGGCAGCGGCCGGGCGATCGTCGCGCGGCGCGCGTCCATCAACAGGTAGCCGCCGACCGACAGGTCTTTCATCAACCGGCTCACCATTTCGCGCGAGCAGCCCACGCGGCTGGCGATGTCCTTGTGCGTCGGGCAAGGCTCGATCACCCGGCTGCCGTCGGGCTGGCGCACGGCCATGTCGTTGAGCAGGCCGGCGACGCGGCCGTAGACGTCGAGCAAGGCCATGCTGCGGGCGCTTTGCGTGGCCACGCGCGCGCGCTGGATCACGCGCGCCAGCAGCTCGAACGCGAACTCCGGGTTCGCGGCGATGTGCTCGCGCAGCGTGTGGCGCGTGATCACCACGCATTCGGTCACCTCCAGCGTCTTGACCGAGGCCGAGCGCGGGCCGCCGTCCAGGCTCATCTCGCCCAGGTACTCGCCGGGGCCGTAGATGCCGTAGACGATTTCGCGGTCGCGCTCGTCGGTGGAAAACGCCTTGACCTTGCCCGACAGAATCACGAACAGCGCGTCGCTGCGGTCGCCCTCGTGGATCAGCAGCGTGTCCTTGGGGTAGCGGTGCGGCACCCCGCGCGAGACGAGCGTGCGCAGCGGGGCGGGCAGGGCGGCTGCCGGGTCGCAGGGCAGCGTGTGGGTGGGCTCGGGCGAGGGCTCGGGTGTGGTTTCCATCGGAGCGATGCATCGCTCCCAGGGTTCGGGACGGGCGGCGCGAAAACCGTCAGGAGCTGCAAAAACTCTAGCACGCGCCGTGCCGCCCACCGGCGGCACGGCCGCGGCCGCGTTCACCGCGGTTTCAATGCGTGCGCACCGTCTTCATCGCCGAAGTGATCGGCGGCAGCTTGGCCACGCGGTCCACCAGCTCGCGGATGTTGGCCGTCTGCGTCTTCACGCGGATGCCGCAGATGTGCGAGCGCACGGTCGAGATCGCCACCGCGCACTGGGCCGCGATCTCCTTGGGCTTGGCGCCGTTGCACAGGGCCTGCAGCACGCGGGCCTCCGCACCGGTCAGGCCTTGCGAGCGGGCGAAGAAGTCCACCGTCAGCGCCTCGCAGGGCTGGCGTTTGCCAAACGTCAGCAGCGCCAGCGGCTCGGCGTTGTCGTCCTCGTCGTCGCCCGGCATCGGCAACACCGCCACCGCAACGCTGGCGCCGTTGGGGCCGTGCGCGCCGAGCGTGATCAGGCGGCGCCGGCCGCGCACCGCGTCTGCCAACGCGAGTTGCAGCGGCGTCTGGTCGGCCGCCTGGTTGGCGCGCACCTGGCCTTGCGTCAGGCTCAGCGGCCCGTTGCCTTGCAGCGCTTGCCGGGCGAGCTGGTTGGCATAGCGCAGCGCGCCGGAGGCCGACACTACCAACATGCCGTAGTCGATCTCGTCGAGCACCCGCGACAGCAGGGCCGAACTGGTGGCGGGGGCAAAACTGCGCGCCAGGCTCGCCGGAGCGGGTTGCCAGGCGCGTTCTGCGATGTAGCTGAGTTCCATTGTTCTCTCTCCCGTTGTCGGCCTGCAGCGCAAGCCTCTGGGATCAAGAATAGGAACTGGCGCGCCGCTCAGGGGGTGAATCTGCCCGCGGCGGCGTGTGCGAAATTCACCTCGGCAGCCAGGCGGTGTCGCCTCAAGCCAACACCTTCAGCAGCCAACGGTTCAAGTCCGCCACTTCTTCGGCGCAGACCGAATGGGGCATCGGGTACTCGTGCCACTCGACCGCGTGGCCGAGCGCCACCAGCGCGTCGCGCGAGGCGGTGGCGCGCGCCAGCGCGATCATCGGGTCTGCGGAGCCGTGGGCCAGAAAGATCGGCACTTGCTGGCTGGCGGCGCTGCGCTCTTGCGCGGTGCTGGCCGCCAACGGCAGGTAGCCCGACAGGCCGGCCAGGCCGGCCAGCGGCGCGGGGTGGCGCAGCCCGGTCATCAGCGTCATCGCGCAGCCTTGCGAGAAGCCGGCCAGCACGATCTTCGACGCCGGCACGCCGCGCTCGACCTCGCGCGCGATCAGCGCCTCGATGGCGGCCTGCGACTCGCGCAGCCCGGCTTCGTCTTCGCGGCGGACGAGGTCGGTGCCGAGGATGTCGTACCACGCGCGCATCACGTAGCCGCCGTTGAGCGTGACCGGCCGCTCGGGCGCGTGCGGGAAGACAAAGCGCACCGGGCCGACCGGCCCGAGCCGCAGCTCTTGCGCGAACGGCACGAAGTCGTGGCCGTCGGCGCCCAGGCCGTGCAGCACGATGAGGCTGGCGCGCGGGTTGGGGCCGGTTTCGATGTCGATGGTGTCGAGCAGCGTCATGGTGAATTCGAGCCGCAGGGCTCGTGGTTCTGGCTATGAGCCAGTCTACAGTGGGGCCGCCCAAGACGACCGCACAAGGACCGCGCATGCCCGACTCGAACATCCATGCCCCGATGGCCTGCACCGTCGTGGTCGTGCAGGTCGCACCCGGCGATTCGGTGCGTGCCGGGCAGGCGCTGCTGGTCGTCGAGGCGATGAAGATGGAGCACGAACTCCACGCCGCCGCCGACGGGCGCGTGGTCGAGCTGCGGGTTCGCGCGGGCGAGACGGTGGCCGACGGCGACCTGCTCGTGCGCCTGGCTGCGGCCGCGCCTTCGGGCGACGGCGCTTCACCGACGTCGGCGTCAGCGGCGGGGCCAGGCGACGCTTTGCGCGACGACCTTCTGCAAACGCAGGCGCGCCATGCCGCCACGCTCGACGCGAACCGCCCCGAGGCCGTGGCCAAGCGGCGTGGCACCGGCCAGCAAACGGCGCGCGAGAACGTGGCGCAGCTGTGCGACGAGGGCAGCTTCATCGAGTACGGCGCACTCGCCATCGCCGCGCAGTGCAACCGCCGCGCGCTCGACGACCTGGTGCGCAACACGCCGGCCGATGGCATGGTGACGGGCATCGGGAGCGTGAATGGCGCGCTGTTCGGCCAAGACAAGCTTTCGCCTGAGAGAACGCGCTGCGTCGTGATGGCCTACGACGCCACCGTGCTCGCCGGCACGCAAGGCATGCGCAACCACCAGAAGACCGACCGGATGCTCGGCATCGCGCTGCAGCAGCGCCTGCCGGTCGTGCTGTTCGCCGAGGGCGGCGGCGGCCGGCCGGGCGACACCGACATGGCCATCGTCGCCGGCCTGCATGTGGCGACGTTCGCCAGCTACGCGCGCCTGAGCGGCCAAGTGCCGGTGGTCGGCGTGGTGTCGGGACGCTGCTTTGCCGGCAATGCCGCGCTGCTGGGCTGCAGCGACGTGACCATCGCCACGCGCGCCAGCAACATCGGCATGGCCGGGCCGGCGATGGTCGAGGGCGGCGGGCTGGGCGTGTTCAAGCCCGAACAGATCGGGCCGAGCGAGGTGCAAGCCGCCAATGGCGTGATCGACGTGCTGGTGGACGACGACGCGCAGGCGGTGGCGGTGGCGCAGAAGTACCTGGCGTTCTTCCAAGGCCGCACCACGCACTGGACGGCGACCGACCCGGCGATGCTGCGCGGAGCGCTGCCGCTCAACCGCGTTCGCACTTACGACATGCGCCGCGTGATGGAACTCGTCGCCGACACCGACTCGCTGCTGGAATTGCGCGCCGGTTTCGGCGCCGGCATCTTCACCGCGTTGGCGCGCGTCGAGGGCCGGCCGATCGGGCTGTTGGCCAGCAACCCGGCGCACCTGGGCGGCGCGATCGACCCCGACGCGGCCGACAAGGCGGCGCGCTTCATGCAGTTGTGCAACGCGCACGGGCTGCCGCTGGTGTCGCTGGTGGACACGCCGGGCTTCATGGTCGGCCCCGACGTCGAAGCTCGCGCCCAGGTGCGGCACGTGAGCCGCATGTTCGTCGTCGCGGCGCAGTTGCGGGTGCCGTTTCTCGCGGTGGTGCTGCGCAAAGGCTACGGCCTGGGCGCGATGGCGATGGCGGGCGGCGGCTTCCACGCGCCGCTGCTCACCGCCGCCTGGCCCAGCGGCGAGTTCGGTGCGATGGGGCTGGAGGGCGCGGTGCGGCTGGGGTATCGCAAAGAGCTGGCGGCTGCCGCCGAGGGGCCCGAGCGCGACGCGCTGTACCGGCAACTGGTGGACCGCCAGTACGCCGACGGCGCGGCGATCAACATGGCCGCCACGCTGGAGATCGACGCGGTGATCGACCCGGCGCACACGCGCACGTGGCTGGCCCAGGGCCTGGCATCGGCGCGCTCGCCCGCAGGGGACGCGCTATCGCGCTTCATCGACCCGTGGTGAGCGCGGCGCCGCGGCGGGACCGGCAGCATCTGAGGCCCGGCCTGGCGCCAGACCCTTGAAAATGCCACGCCGGCGCCTCACATCCCACCGCTCGGCACAGGCCAAGCACCTCGCAGCCGAACAGCAACTTCCAAGACAACCAGCACCATGAGCAAACAGACCCTTTCGTTCCAGGCCGAGGTCAAGCAGATCCTGCACCTCGTCACCCACTCTCTGTATTCCAACAAAGAGATCTTCCTGCGCGAGCTGATCTCCAACGCGTCGGACGCCTGCGACAAGCTGCGCTTCGAGGCGTTGAACAACTCGGCCTTGTTCGAAGACGCACCGAACCTGGAGGTGCGCGTGAGCTTCGACGCCGAGGCGAAGACGATCACGATCCGCGACAACGGCATTGGCCTCTCGGCCGACGAGGCGGTGGCCAACCTGGGCACCATCGCCAAGAGCGGCACGCGCGAATTCATGGCCGCGCTCGAAGGCGAGCAGAAGAAGGACGCGCAGTTGATCGGCCAGTTCGGCGTGGGCTTTTACAGCGGCTTCATCGTGGCCGAGCGCATCACGGTCGAGTCGCGCCGCGCCGGGTTGAAGCCGGAAGAGGGCGTTCGCTGGAGTTCGGAAGGTGCGGGCGACTTCGAGGTCGAGACCATCACGCGCGCCGAGCGAGGCACGAGCGTGACGCTGCACCTGCGCGCCGAGGAGAGCGAGTTCCTGAGCGCCTGGAAGCTGAAGTCGGTGATCGGCAAATACTCCGACCACATCTCGCTGCCCATCCTGATGCAGAAGGAAGAGTGGGACGCCGAGGCCGGCAAGCAAGTCACCAAGGACGAATGGGCACCGGTCAACAAGGCCGCCGCGCTGTGGACGCGCAGCAAGGGCGACATCACGGCTGAGCAGTACACCGAGTTCTACAAGCAGATCAGCTACGACACCGAAGCACCGCTGGCCTACACGCACAACCGCGTCGAGGGCCGCAGCGAGTACACGCAACTGCTCTACATCCCCGCCAAGGCGCCGTTCGATTTGTGGAACCGCGACAAGCGCGGCGGCGTGAAGCTGTACGTCAAGCGCGTCTTCATCATGGACGACGCCGAGGCGCTGATGCCGGTCTACCTGCGCTTCGTCAAGGGCGTGATCGACAGTGCCGACCTGCCGCTCAACGTGAGCCGCGAGCTGCTGCAGGAAAGCCGCGACGTGAAGGCGATCCGCGAAGGCTCGACCAAGCGCGTGCTGTCGATGTTGGAGGCGCTGGCCGACAACGAGGACGCCGCCGAGAAGGCCAAGTACGCAGCCTTCTGGAAGGACTTCGGCGCGGTGCTGAAGGAAGGCGTCGGCGAGGACCACGCCAACCACGAGCGGCTGTGCAAGCTGCTGCGATTCGCCTCGACGCATGCCGAAGAGGGTGTGTCGCTCACCGATTACGTGGGCCGCATGAAGGAAGGCCAGGAGGCGATCTACGTGATCACCGCCGACAGCCTGGCCGCGGCCAAGAGCAGCCCGCAACTGGAGATCTTCCGCAAGAAGGGCATCGAGGTGCTGCTGCTGGTGGACCGCGTGGACGAGTGGCTGCTGAGCCACCTCTACGAGTTCGACGGCCACAACCTGCAAAGCGTCGTCAAGGGCGCAGTGGACCTGGGCAAGCTGCAGGACGAGGCCGAGAAGAAGCAGGCCGAAGAAGCCGCCACCACGTTCAAGCCAGTGCTCGACCGGCTGAAGGAAACGCTGAAGGACCGCGCGAAGGACGTGCGCGTGACGACGCGGCTGGTCGATTCACCGGCCTGCCTGGTGGTCGAAGAAGGCGACATGAGCGGCCACCTCGCGCGCATGCTCAAGCAGGCCGGCCAGAGCGCACCGAAGTCGCAGCCGACGCTGGAGGTGAACGCCGATCACGCGTTGGTGAAGCGGCTGGAGACGAGCGAGCACTTCGATGAGCTCGCGCACATCCTGTTCGACCAGGCGCTGCTCGCCGAGGGCGGGCAGCTGGAAGACCCTGCTGCTTACGTCAGGCGAGTCAACGCGTTGCTGGTTGCGTAGCGCAGCGCCGCTTGCGCGGCGCTGGTCAGGACGCTTCGGCTCGGGCCGAGGCGCGAGGCACACGAATGCCGCAGTTCACGGCCCACCCAGCGGCGGCTCGGCCATCGCAGCAAGTTGCTCGCGCAGCCGGGTCGTCTGCTCGGCCCAGTACGACGGGCTGGTGAACCACGGGAAGGCGATGGGAAACGCCGGGTCGTCCCAACGCCGCGCGATCCACGCGCTGTGGTGAAGGATGCGCAGCGTGCGCAGCGGCTCGATCAGCCGCAGTTCGCGCCGGTCGAAATCCATGAAGCTCTCATAGCCGTCGAGCACCGCGGAAAGCTGCCGCGTCATCGAACCGCGATCGCCCGACAGCAGCATCCACAGGTCTTGCATCGCCGGGCCGGTGGCGGCGTCGTCGAGGTCGACGAAGTGCGGGCCGTCGCCGGCCCACAGCACGTTGCCGAGGTGGCAATCGCCGTGCAGCCGGATGTGTTTCAGCGTGCCGAGTTGATCGAACGCCTCGGCCACCGCCGTCAGTGCGGCCGCGGACACCTGCTGCCACGGGATCAGCGCGTCGGGCGGGATCAGGTCTTGCGCCAGCAGCCAGTCGCGGTTGGCGGTGCCGAAGGTGGCCACATCCAGCGTTTGCCGGTGCTTGAAGGTTGCCAGCGCGCCGACGGCGTGCATTCGGCCGATGAAACGGCCCAGCCACTCCAGCGTGGCCGGGTCTTCGAGCTCGGGCGCGCGGCCGGCCAGGCGTTGCGACACGCTGAAGCGGTAGGTGCCCAGCGGCGTTGCCAGCTCGGCCAGCGTCGATCCCTTCAAGCTCACATCGGCGCCGAGGCGCGCGCCCGTGTCGATCGACAGCGGCCACGCCGCGCCGACCGGAATCTCGCGCGCGGCGAGTTCATCGGCAAAGGTGTGCTCCTCCAGGATCTGCGCGTCGCTCCAGCGCCCCGGCCGGTAGAACTTGGTGACGACCACGCGGCCGTCTTCGAGGAAGACCTGGAAGACGCGGTTCTCGTACGAGTTGAGCTGGATCAGCCGGCCGTCGCCGCGCAGGCCCACGGCGTCCAGCGCGTCGAGCACGCCGTCGGGGCTCAGGCCGGCATACGGCGTTGTTGCGCTGGATCCACTGCCGCCGGTCTGTGTCATCCGCCGATCGTACGCGGGGGCCGAACAGCACCCCGCTCGATGCGGGTCTTCAGCGCCGGTCGTCGAGCGGCGTGCGCGGGCGGTCCACCACCACGCCGACGATGTCGTGCGCACCCGGCGCAGCCGGCGGGCCCTTGCTGCCGGGGCGCGGCAGGGTCGTGGGGGTGTCGTTGAAGTCGCTGTTGGCGAAGCCGTCGGCGCGGTTGTCGGGCGCGAAGAACGAATCCTGGAACACCGACGAGTCTTGCCACAACGCCGGCCGGCCAGCGCGTTTCGTCGCCACGGTATTGGCCAGCGTGTCGCGCGCCTGATTCAACGTCGGCGGCCCCGCCGGCGGCGGCAGCGGCCCCCGCGCCGATGCCGCACCCTGCGGCACCAGCAGTTGAAGTTCCGCCACAGACGGCAGATGCTGAACGGGGCAGCGCAGGTAGCGCACGCGGCAGGCATTCAACACGGCGTGCTTGATCTGCTGGATGCGGCCGGAGTGGCCGCGGTCGGTGTCCAGGTCGATGGCTGCAAGCACCCGGCCGTTGGCGCTGCAGACCGCAAAGGTCACGTGGTTGGCACCCAGCAGATCGAACCAATAGCGCACGTTGCTCGGGTTGGTGGGCTGGCAAAACCGCACCAGCGGCAGCTTGGACAGCACGATGTGATGTGGCAGCGCCTCACGCAACAGTCGGTACACGCGCCGCTCTTCGGCCGTGAACACCGGTCGCGCCGTCAGGGACCATTCTTTGGGCAGGGGAACGCTTGACTTGCTGGCCCGCAGCTTCACGGCCCACACGACGAGCACCACCGCCAGCGATGCCAGCGCGAGCAGTGCAACGATCCCCGGAAGTGTCTGCATGGTGGCGCGATGGTCTGGGAGACGGTGGCTCAGTGCTCGGTCGATCTCTGCCGAAGCACTGTACCGGAGTTGGGGATTTCAACAGGCTGGCGACCGTGGTGACGGCGTGCAGGTTCTGCAAAATCTGGCCGAAACATCCGCCTTCGCAGCCGAGCCCAGTGAGCTCAGGTTTCCGGCCCGCGCTCTTGGTGGCCCATTTTGGCCCTGACTTCTGAAAACCCATCGAGCAACTCGCTCACCTGGCGCGCGCGGACCTTGAGCCGGTAGTCCAACTCGGCGGCATTCTTCTCGACCATCTCGCCGACGTGCGATGCCAGCGTGTCGGGCGGCAGCTTGAGCCATGCCTCCGACTCGGAGCCTTCGCGCTCCACCGTCGCGCCGGCATCTCGGGCGATCTTCAGCATGGCCACGTTTTCGCTGAGTGCGTGGATGAACAGCGTCTGAACGCCGCGGTTGCGCGCGTGCAGCACGGCATGTTCGAACAGCCGTCGGCCGAAGCCCCGGCCGCGCGCCTTGGGCAGCACCGAGACGCCGAACTCGGCCATGGGCGGGCCGGGCGCAATGCGCGCGATGTCCGTTGCGCCCGTTGGGGCCACTGGGTGCGCAAGGTGCGCGACGGCGATCAGTTCCAGGTGGCGGTTGAAGATGCCGAAGACCTCGTCACGCTCGAAGTCCATCGAGTCCACGTACCGATTGATTTGCGCGTCGGTCGCCGGGTAGCCGAAGCGGAGGTAGCGATCCCCCTCGGACAAAGCCAGCAGGTGCGCCGCCACCCGGTCGCGCTGGCGGGCGCCGAGCGAGCGGATCGGCACCCAGGTCCAGTTCAGCGGCGCTGGCTCGACGGCAGCAACCAGCGTGCTGGCCGGAGCCGGCATCGGCGGTCGCGCGGAATCTGAGATGGGCATCGCGGGGTTCGGCTCGTCCATGGGACCTCTTACACCTAGGGTAAACACCAGTCTACGCCGATTGCTTAGGGGCCCGACTCCACGGGCGCAGTCGGTGGGGTGGTCGCGCGTCGAGCACACGCCATTCGCAATCTGCTAGACTCGCGGGCTTCCCCGCAAATCCCCAGGGGAAGATCGTTTCGGTCTTGGGCCGGGGCGCAGCTGCCAAGAGAGTCCGCCACCGAAAGAAGCGGAACCGATTGCAGTCATGGGCGACGCGGGCTCCACCGAGGGGTCTGCCAAGCCCGCAACGGGGTTGTCAAACCTACTGAGAAGTGCCATGAAAACCTTCAGCGCCAAACCGGCCGAAGTGACGCACGAGTGGTTTGTGATTGACGCAACCGACAAGGTTCTCGGAAGGGTGGCCAGTGAAGTCGCCCTCCGTCTGCGCGGCAAGCACAAGGCCATTTACACGCCTCACGTCGATACCGGCGACTTCATCGTCATCGTCAACGCAGAAAAGCTCCGCGTCACCGGCAACAAAGCCAACGACAAGGTGTACTACAGCCACTCCGGCTTCCCGGGCGGCATCCACGCCATCAAGTTCAAGGACATGCAGGCCAAGCACCCCGGCCGCGCACTGGAGAAGGCCGTCAAGGGCATGCTCCCCAAAGGTCCGCTGGGCTACGCGATGGTCAAGAAGCTGAAGGTGTACGCCGGTGCCACGCATCCGCACACTGCCCAGCAGCCCAAAGTGCTGGACATCTGAAGGAGCGGTTGATGATCGGAAACTGGAACTACGGCACCGGCCGCCGCAAATCTTCGGTGGCGCGCGTGTTCATGAAAAAGGGCACGGGGCAGATCCTCGTGAACGGCAAGTCGGTCGAGCAGTATTTCGGCCGGCAGACGTCGATCATGGTCGTCAAGCAGCCACTGGTGCTGACGTCCAACGTCGAGGCGTTCGACGTGAAGGTGAACGTGCACGGCGGCGGCGAATCCGGCCAGGCGGGTGCGGTGCGCCACGGCATCACCCGCGCGCTGATCGACTACGACGCGGCGCTCAAGGGCGAGTTGAGCCGCGCCGGTTTCGTCACGCGCGACGCGCGTGAAGTCGAGCGCAAGAAGGTCGGCCTGCACGGCGCGCGCCGTCGCAAGCAGTTCAGCAAGCGCTGATCCGCCACGAGGCGCCGACGCTCGCAAAGGCCACTCCTGAGTGGCCTTTGTTGTTACAGGGGCCCTGCAAGGGCGCTCCTACAATCGCGCCTCGTCATCAACTGATTCAGGATCGCCGATGATCGTCACTGCTTGGGCCCAGCCACGCGAGGCTGAGGGCTGCCAAGTGACCGCAGGCCGGGCCATGCGCGCGGGCGACAAGGGGGCCTGATGCGCTGGAAGTTGTTGCGTCGCCGGCTGTCGATCAGCGCGCCGCGCATGATCGTTCGCAGCCGGTTGCCCTGGCCCCTCCGATGGGCGGCCGTCGCGCTGATGTTCGGTTTCTCGGCGGCTCTGGGGCTGTGGGCATTCGAGTTTGGCAAAGACATTGCCGGCTTCGACGGAGACTCCAAGGCCGAACTGGCGAAGCTGCGCGTCGAAGTCGAACAACTGCGCGATGAGCGCGAGAAGGCGCTTTCAGTGGCGAACATCGCCGAAAGCCTGCTCAAGACCGAAAAGGCCGCTCAGGACAAGCTCGCTCAGAGCGTCAAGGCCGTGGAAGCCGAGAACATGACGCTGAAGAGCGACCTCGGCTTCTTCGAGCGCCTGTTGCCGGCCAGTGGCAGCGAGGGCCTGACCATCCGCGGCTTGCAGGCCGAAGAGAAGAGCCCGGGCCAATTGCGCTTCCAGTTGCTGGTCATGCAGGCCGGCAAGGCCCCGCCCGAATTCGCCGGCCGGTACGAAGTGACCCTGACGGGCCTGCTCGATGGCAAACCGTGGAGCCTGCCGCAGCCCGGTGGCCCGAAGCCGCTCCAATTGAAACAGTATTTGCGGGTCGAAGGCATGATCGATCATCCTGTCGGCGCCGTGGTAAAAGCGGTCACCGTCCGGGTACTCGGCAAGAACGGCGAGGCCAGGGCCAATCAGACACTGAAACTTTAGGCGGCGCTTCGCCGCGTCGGCCTGCCCAGGAGAACGTCATGTTCGGCAAGAAAAAGCAACCTCCCATCGGAACGCTCATCGGCGAAGGCACGGTGGTTCACGGGGAACTGCGGTTTTCGGACGGCCTGCGGATCGACGGCGAGATCTTCGGCGACGTGGTGGCCTCCGGCGACCAGCCGAGCATCCTGGTCATCAGCGAAAAGGCCAGGGTGACGGGCAAGGTCAAGGCCGGCCATGTGATCATCAACGGTCTGGTGATGGGCCCCGTCCAGTCGGACGACCTGCTTGAATTGCAGCCCCGGGCCACCATCATCGGAGATGTGCGGTATGAGGTGCTCGAGATGCATCCGGGCGCCACCATCGACGGCGAACTGAAGCCCTTGAAGGCAGACGACAAACCCGCCCTGAAGCTGGCCGTTCCCAATCACGGATAATCGAAGTGTCGGCACGTTGCCGAAGGAGTCCACCATGAGCGCAGTCGCTGAAAACGTCCAGACCCCCGCCACCTTCGATGAGCCGCCGGTGCCGCTGGTGTTCACCGACAGCGCTGCCGGCAAGGTCAAGGAGTTGGTCGACGAAGAAGGCAACCCCGACCTGAAGCTGCGCGTGTTCGTGCAAGGCGGCGGCTGTTCCGGCTTCCAGTACGGTTTCACCTTCGACGAAGTCGTCAACGAGGACGACACGCAGATGAACAAGAACGGCGTCACGCTGCTCATCGACGCGATGAGCCTGCAGTACCTTGCCGGCGCCGAGATCGACTACAAGGACGACCTGCAAGGCGCGCAGTTCGTCATCAAGAACCCGAACGCGACGACCACTTGCGGGTGTGGGTCGAGTTTCTCGGTCTGACGGCTGGGGTTGACCACAGCGCGGGCGCAGGGCCTGCGCGAACGACGCCGCCGAAAGGCGGCGTTTGTCTTTGCTGGGCGCCCGATCCGCTTTTCGGCCGGCGGCACTCTCAGCGGCCGGGGTACAGCGCGCCCAGCACGCGCGGCCCGGCGGCGCCGGTGGTCTCGCTGACGTTGCCGTGTTCGCGCCGGCAACAGGCCCGCGCCAGCCAAGCGAATGCACACGCCTCGACCTGCATGGCGGGCAAACCTCGGGCGTCGGTTTTGAGCACGTTCACGCCGGCCAGATTGGCCGCCAGGCGGCTCATCAGGTGCGTGTTCAGCGAGCCGCCTCCGCACACCAGCAACTCGCGGCAGGGTGGTGCGTGCGATCGCAACGCCGCCGCGCAGGTCTGCGCTGTCAGCTCGGCCAGCGTGGCCTGGACATCTTCGGTCGGCAAAGCTGGCACCGCGCCCAGCCCGGTGAGGATCCCCTCCAGCCAGCCAGGGTTGAAGAGATCGCGCCCCGTGCTCTTGGGGGGCGTGCGCGAAAAGTAGGGCTCCGCCCGCAGCGCGGCCAAAAGCGCTTCGCTGACGGTTCCGCTGGCAGCCCAGGCGCCGCCATCATCGAACGCTCGGCCGGTGTGCCGATGACACCAGTGGTTCATCAGCGCGTTGCCGGGCCCGCAGTCGAACCCAAGGGTCGATCCGGTCGGGGCCAGCACCGTCAGGTTGGCGATGCCGCCGACATTGAGCACAGCCACGGTTTGCTCGTCGCGCGCAAAGACGGCGCGATGGAAGGCAGGAACCAGTGGCGCGCCCTGGCCACCGGCCGCGACATCGCGGCTGCGAAAGTCGGCCACCACGTCCACGCCAGTCAGTTCGGCCAGCAGGGCGGGTGCGTTGATCTGGATCGTGTAGCCGGTCGCATCGAACTCACCCGGCCGGTGCCTCACGGTCTGGCCGTGAACGCCGATCGCTCGCACTTCATCGGGGCGCGCGCCAGCTTGTGCAAGCAGGTCCGCCACAAGCTGCGCGCCCACGCGCGACAAGGTGTTGGCCGCGATGGCGGCGCGGTGCAGCTCGTTGTCTCCAGCGGTGTTCAGCGCCAGCAACTCGGCAGAAAAGGAAGCTGCAAAGTCCAGGTGTGCATGGGCCAGCACATGGACCGGGCTGGCGCCAGTGTCGAAGTCGCACAGAACCCCATCGACTCCGTCCAGCGAGGTACCCGACATCAGCCCGATGAACAGTCCGCCCATGCGCCGATTGTGCCCGCGGGGCTAGCAGGACTCGGACTCTGGCCGTGCCGCTCGCGGACGAGCGACGCCTACTCCGAGTGGCTGCCGGAGCGCCCCATCGTCTGCGCCACGTCCAGCGGCCCGCGCACACTGTGGGCCCACTGCGCAAACTGCGCCTTGGCGGCGGGCGCGACCGTGGCGGCTTCCGAACCCTGCGCCATCAACAGCGGGTCCTGGTGGACGCCACCGATCTTGAACTCGAAGTGCAGGTGCGGGCCGGTGGCCCAGCCCGTCGCGCCCACGGCGCCGATGTGCTGACCCTGCTCGACACGCTGGCCGACCTCGACGTCGATTCGGCTCAGGTGCGCGTATACCGTGGCGCGGTCCTTGTCGTGCTTGATCTGCACGATGTTGCCGTAGCCGTTCTGCTGGCCCGCAAATTCGACCACGCCGTCACCCACCACCCGCACCGGCGTGCCTCGCGGCGCGGCGTAGTCGACGCCGTTGTGCTGCTTCCACTGGTTCAGGATCGGGTGCATGCGCATCGCAAACCCCGAGGTCGTGCGGGAGAACTCCAGCGGGCTGGCCAGGAAAGAGTGGCTCCGGCTCTTGCCATTGAAGTCGTAGTACGCGCCCTTGCCTTGTTCGTCCTTGAACCACAGCGCCGAAAAGCGCCGCCCCTTGTTGACGAACTCCGCCGCCACGACGCGACCGGACGGCACGCCCCACGTCACTGCCTCACCGTCGGCGGTGAGGGTTTCGTAAATCATGCTGAACGTGTCGCCCTTGCGCAGCTCGCGGTGGAAGTCGATGTCGGTCGACAAGATTTCTGCCAATTGGCTGGCCAACGCGTCGGAGACACCGGCCTCGTCGGTCGCGGCAAACAGCGAGGTCTGGATGGTCCCGCCCGCCAGGCGCTGCTGTGCCAGCATCGGAGCCACCTCGGCGCTCGAGCGCAGCTTGCCGTCCCGGCGCACCACGCTCAACCGCGTGAAGTGACTGCCCGACTGCGCCCCGGCAGGCGCGGCGTAACGCGCCACCAGTTCAACGAGCGTGCCCGCGGCGTCGGTGCTCACTTGCACCGACTTGCCGCTGCGCCCTTCAAGCAGCTTGCGGGCCACGGGGTCTTGACGAAGGAAGGCGGCGGCTGACGCGTCATCGACGTTCAACCGGCGCAACAGGCTGTCCGCGGTGTCGCTCGTGCGGGTCACGTCGCTTCGGTACAGCGACAGCCCTTGCTCGGCGAGCCGCTCCAGCTGCACATCGATGCCCATTGGCTCGACGGACTCGGTGATCAGCGTTTGCGCAAGCAGCGACGCCTCGGGCCCCCGTGGTGCAATTCCGAACGCCGTCGCACCAAAACCGGCCAGCCCGAGGATGACGACGGAGCTCAGGCTGCGCGGGTGCTTCGCGACGAACTGTCCCGCGCGCGCCCAGGCCTGGGGCAAAACTGACTGCAAATCCGACGATTTCATGGCATCTGGAGCCGTAAAGCTCTCAATTCGAGCGCAGGCTTCACGCCATGCCCGCGATAGTCCCCATTCGTTCAACATGCACACAGGCTCTGCGGCCCGGTCGCACCCGACGGCTACTTGTAACGAACGTGCAATTTTAACGCCAGCCGGAGGATCCCCCGACAAGCCCCTGGGCGGGGCGGGTTGCCGACGCCGAAGGGGCGCCTCAGCGTTTGCGGGCGATCAGCGCCATCGAGTCGAGCACCGTGTCGCCTTCGATGCGGCGCCCGCGGCAGTCGAAGGCGACGGCGTCGGGCTGGAAGCCGGCATCCTCGAGTTGCTGGCGCTGCCGGGCCAGCGTGATGTAGTAAAGCATCACGCCGTAGTTGTGGCACACATCGTTGAGCACCGCGTAGCTCGAGGTGTGTATCTCGTGTTTGATGTGCTGACGGCGTTGGTGAAAGCTGATGGCCGTGTCCTTGACAAACCGCGCAGCGCGCACAAGCATGCGGACCGGGTTTGCAGTGAGATGCAGGTCGGGGAAGCGGAATCCTGCCTTTGCTTCCGGGCTGTTTCGGTTGTATGTGGTGAATAGAAACACGCCTGCGGGCTTCAACACCCGGTAGACCTCGCGCATGATCGCCAGCCGGTCGTCGTGGCCGACCATGCTGATGCCGTTGCAACTGAACACGGCCAGCGAGATCGACGCGTCGCGCACGTTGGACAGCCGGCGCGCATCGGCGTGCTCGAATCGGGCATGGGGAAAGCGGGTCCGGCACGCGTCGATCATCTCCTGGCTGTAGTCGACGCCAAGGTAGTCGGGGCTCACCTTCATCAAGGCTCTGACGGTGCGGCCACCGCCGACGCCGATGTCGAGCACCGGGCCACCGCGAACCTCGTCGGCCACCTGGTCGAGCGAGGCGCGCTCGTGGGGCAGCAAGCCGTCCGGCCGCGCGTAGTGCGCAACAACGGCGGCAGAGCGCATGGTACGCAGGTTGATTCTGTCAATGACGTTGTCCATTGCCCAGCCTAGCACGCAGGTGGTGCAGCGAAGTTCCCGTGTGTCGGGGGCCGCGCGGAAAGCGGCAACGAGCGTGGCTTCCTACCGTCGCGCTGAGGCGCGGGACGCGGTTCGGTCGGCCCCGGTCGGCGAGATCGGGGCCACTAGAATCGATTTGAAACGTGGTGGCGCGCCGCGCACGACTGCACTCGGACCCCTCTCATGTCAGCGAACGACAAGCCCCCCGCCGCCCGCCCCGCCCACCCGATCACCGACCGCGTGCGCGAGGCGATGGCTGTCTCCCTCCGCGGCTGCGACGAACTGCTGCCCGAGGCCGACTGGCTTGCCAAGCTCGCGCGCTCCGAGGCCACCGGCCAGCCCCTGCGCGTCAAACTCGGCCTGGACCCGACGGCGCCCGACATCCACATCGGCCACACCGTCGTGCTCAACAAGATGCGCCAGTTGCAGGACCTGGGGCACACGGTGATCTTTCTCATCGGCGACTTCACGTCGATGATTGGCGACCCGTCCGGTCGCAACACCACCCGCCCGCCGCTCACGCGCGAGCAGATCGAGGCCAACGCGCAGACCTACTACCGCCAGGCCAGCCTGGTGCTCGACCCGGCCAAGACCGAGATCCGCTACAACTCCGAGTGGAGCGACCCGCTGGGTGCGCGCGGCATGATCCAGCTCGCCGCCAAGTACACGCTGGCCCGCATGCTGGAGCGCGACGATTTCACCAAGCGCTTCAAGACCGGCGTGCCGATCTCGGTGCACGAGCTGCTCTACCCGCTGATGCAGGGCTACGACTCGGTCGCGCTCAAGAGCGACCTGGAGCTCGGCGGCACCGACCAGAAGTTCAACCTGCTCGTCGGCCGCGCGCTGCAGACCGAGTACGGCCAGGAGCCGCAATGCATTCTGACGATGCCGCTGCTCGAGGGCCTCGACGGTGTCGAGAAAATGTCCAAGAGCAAGGGCAACTACATCGGCATCAGCGAACCCGCGAATGACATGTTCGCCAAGGTCCTGTCGATCAGCGACACGCTGATGTGGAAGTACTTCACCTTGCTGAGCTTCCGCCCCGAGGCCGAGATTGCGCGGCTCAAGGCCGAGACAGACGCCGGCCGCAACCCGAAAGACGCCAAGCTGCTGCTCGCACGCGAAATCACGACGCGGTTCCACGACGTCACGGCCGCCGACGCCGCCGAGCGCGACTTCAACCACCGCGCGCAAGGCGGCGTGCCCGACCAGATCGACGAGGTTGCGCTGGGCGGCGCGCCGCTGGGCATCGCCGTGTTGCTCAAGCAGGCGGGCTTGGCACCGTCCACCAGCGAGGCGAACCGGCTGATCGACGGCAACGGCGTGCGCATCGACTCCGCCGCGGTGACGGACAAGGCGCTCAAGCTCGGCGCCGGCACCTACGTGCTGCGAGTGGGCAAGCGCAAGTTCGCGCGTGTCACGCTGAGCTGACGACGCGGGCGACCGCTGTTGGAGCCTCTCATGGCGACCGATCCACTCGCGCCGGCTGCGGCGATTCGCACACACGCGAGCTTGCCGTGATCGCGCTGGTGCAGCGGGTGGCGCGAGCGCAGGTCACGATCGCCGGGCCGGCCTCAAGGGACGCCGTCGGCACGATCGGCGCCGGCCTGCTGGTGTTCGTCTGCGCCGAGCCTGGCGACACAGAGGCGCTCGCCGACAAGCTCGTTCACAAACTCTTGAAGCTGCGCGTCTTTTCGGACGCTGCCGGCAAGATGAACCGCAGCGTGGTGGACGTGCAGGGCGGTCTGTTGATCGTCAGCCAGTTCACACTGGCGGCCGACGTGTCGGGCGGCAACCGCCCCAGCTTCACAGCGGCTGCGATGCCCGAACTCGGCCGGCTTCTTTACGACCGCACGGTCAGCACTGCGCGCTCGTTGCACGCCGACGTGGCCTGCGGCCGATTCGGCGCCGACATGCAGGTCGAACTCGTCAACGACGGTCCGGTCACGATACCGATCAGGCTGCAGGCCTGACCGGCCGCATTCACATCAGTCGGCGTACTGCCCCGCCGCCTTGATCACCGGGCTCCACTTGTTGATCTCGGCCTCGACGAACTTCTTGTGTTCGGCGCCGTCGAGCCGCGCGTCGGTCACGATCACCGCGCCCAGCGCCTCTTGCCGCTTGATGAATTCCGGGTCCTTCAGCGCCGTGCGCAGCGCAGCGTTGATCTTGTCCGTTACCGCCTTGGGCGTGCCCTTTGGCGCATACATGCCGTGCCAGACGCTGACGTTGAAGCCCTTCAAGCCGGACTCATCGAGCGTGGGCAGGTTCTTGAGCGCGGGCGTCGTGAGGCGCTTGGACGTGGTCACGGCGAACGCCTTGACCTTGCCGCCCTCGATCTGGCCGGTGGTGTTGGTCGTCTGGTCGCACATCAGGTCGACCTGCCCGCCGAGCAGGTCGGTCATCGCAGGCGCGGTGCCTTTGTAGGGCACGGTCTGCATGTCAATCTTGATGGTGCTCTGGAACAGCAGGCCGCACAGGTGCGATGCGGCGCCCAGGCCAGCGTTGGCCAGGTTGATCTTGCCCTTGTTGGCCTCCATCCACTTGGTCAGCTCGGCGTAGTTGTTGGCTGGCAGCGTGGGCTTGCCGATCAGCGTCATCGGCACTTCGTTGACCATGCCGAGGTACTCGAAGTCTTCGAGCGTCTTGTATTGAAGCGTGCGGTACAGCGCCGGCGACGTGCTCATACCGATGTGGTGCAGCAGCAGCGTGTAGCCGTCGTTGGCGGCGCGGGCCACCTTGGTGGCGCCCAGCGTGCCGCCGGCGCCGCCGACGTTCTCGATGATGATCGTCTGGCCGCCGAGCGGCTTGCGCATCGCCTCGGCGAGGTCGCGCGCCACCTTGTCGGTCGGCCCGCCGGCCGAGAACGGCACGACGATGGTGACCGGCTTTTCCGGGTATTGGGCCCAGGCGGCGGAAGCGACGAGCGTGGCGACGCTGGCGATCAGGAGACGTTTCATGGTGAGGTTCCTTTCGGTGAGGCGCGCTAGCGCAAGGTTTTGCAAGACGAGTCAGTGCAGGGCAGCATTCTGCGCATTTGCCCGCGCCGTGGCCTAGCGGGAACTACGTAAGCTGCCTTGCGCCCTCGCGCGTTCAGGGTCCCGCGCCGGGTGGCGCGGGACCCTTCTCGTCACAACGTGAAGGCGTAGTCGATCCGCAGCGGCGCGTGGTCGCTGAACCGCTGATCCAGGAAGATGTGTTCGGCGCGGGCCAGCGCCGCTACGCCCGGCGTGGCCAGGTGGTAGTCGAGCCGCCAGCCCACGTTCTTGGCCCACGCCTGGCCGCGGTTGCTCCACCAGGTGTATTGCTCGGGGTGCGGGTTGAGGGTGCGGAACACGTCCACCAGGCCGATCTCGTCGAGCGTGTGCGTGACCCAGGCGCGCTCTTCGGGCGTGAAACCGCTGTTCTTCTGGTTGCTGCGCCAGTTCTTCAGGTCGATCTCCTTGTGCGCGATGTTCACGTCGCCCACCAGGATGAACTCGCGCTCGGCGCGCAGCCGCTGCAGGTGCGGCGTCATCAACCCCAGGAAGCGGAACTTCGCCAGTTGCCGCTCCGGCCCACTGGAGCCACTGGGGAAGTAGCAGCTGATGATGCTGAGCTTTTGCACGCCCCGGCGCTTCGGGTTGTCAAAGCGCAGCTCGACGTAGCGTCCTTCGGCGTCGAACTCCTCGTTGCCCAGGCCGCAGATCACCTCGGTCGGCTTCTTGCGTGCGTACAGGCCCACGCCCGCGTAGCCCTTCTTTTGCGCAAAGTGGAAGTGGCCCTTCAGGCCCGCCACGACTTCGAAGCGCCCGGCCACGTCGGCGGCCTGGGCTTTGACCTCTTGCACGCCCATACAATCCGCAGCCACGCTCGCGGCCCAGGCCTCGAAGCCTTTGTTGGCCGCCGAGCGGATGCCGTTCAGGTTCAATGTGACAAGACGAAACACCTGACCTCCACTGCAATGAAGACGCCCGCTCCCAGCGACGCACTGGCCCAAGACTTCGTGCGCTTCGCGCTCGACGCCGGCGTGCTGCGTTTCGGCGAGTTCAAGACCAAAGCGGGGCGGCTGTCGCCGTACTTCTTCAACGCCGGCCTGTTCGACGACGGCGCCAAGCTCGGCCGCCTGGCCGAATTCTATGCACGCCGGCTGCTCGGCTCGGGGCTGGCTTTCGACATGCTGTTCGGCCCGGCGTACAAGGGCATCACGCTGGCGTCGGCCGTGGCAGTCGAGCTGGCGCGGCTCGGGCGCAAGGTGCCGTTTGCCTACAACCGCAAGGAAGCGAAAGACCACGGTGAGGGCGGCACGCTGGTCGGCGCGCCGGTCGCCGGCCGCGTTCTGATCATTGACGATGTGATGTCGGCGGGAACGTCGGTGCGTGAATCGATCACCATGATCACTGCGGCAGGTGGCGCGCCTTGCGGGGTGCTGATTGCGCTCGACCGGCAGGAGCGGGTGGCCGATGGCGCTGCCGACCATGGCGGTGATGGTGGCGCAGGTGCGCTGTCGGCGGTGCAGTTCGTCACGCAAAACCTGGGGCTGCCGGTGGCTTCGATCGCGACGTTGGCGGACTTGCTGCAATATCTCGGCGACGGTGCCGATACATCACTGGGCGCGCATCTGGCGCCGGTGGCGGCGTACCGTCAACGCTATGGAGTGTGAGCGCATGAGCACAATCAAGACATCTCGGATCGGCACTGCGCCTGCGATCGGGCTGGGCTTGTTACTCGCCTGCGGCGCGCCTTGGGCGGCCGGCATCTACACCTGCACTGACGCGAGCGGCAAGCGGCTCACGTCCGACCGGCCGATCGTCGACTGCATCGACCGCGAGCAGCGCGTGCTCAATGCCGATGGCTCCGTCAAGCAGACCATTTCGCGTACGCTCACCGCCGAGGAACGTGCCGAGAAGGAAGCCCGCGACCGCGAGGCCGCGTCGCAGAACCTGACGCGCCAGGACGCTGTGCGGCGCGACCGCAACCTGATGACTCGCTTCCCGAACGCGGCCGCGCACCAGAAGGCGCGCGAGGCGGCGCTGAACGATGTGCGCAACGCGATGAAGACCTCCGACGCGCGGCTGGCGCTGCTGGCCACCGAGCGCAAGCCGCTGATGGACGAGTCGGAGTTCTACGTCGGCAAGCCGCTGCCGGCCAAGCTCAAGCGCCAGCTCGATGCAAACGACGCGTCCACCGAAGCGCAGCGCACGCTGATCCAGGACCAGCGCGCGGAGCTGCAGCGCATCAGCGCGCTGTACGACGCCGAGCTGGAGCGCTTGAAGCTGCTGTGGGGCGGTGCGCCGCCGGGGTCGATCGGCGCGCCGGTGGCGTCCACGGCGGCGTCGGCACCGGCGCGAAAGTCGGCAGCGAAGTAGCGCGCGCCAAGGGGTGCGCCACGGCAGCGGCGCTTGCTGAGGAACTCAGCCGAGCTTCTGTTTCAAGCGCTCGTTCACCAGGGCCGGGTTGGCCTTGCCCTTGCTGGCCTTCATCGCCTGGCCCACGAGCGCGTTGAACGCCTTGTCCTTGCCGGCGCGGTACTCCTCGACCGACTTCGGGTTCGCGGCCAGCACCTCGTCAAGGATGCGGTCGAGTTCGCCGGTGTCGCTCATCTGACGAATGCCAAGCCTGTCGATAACTGATTCGACCGTTGCCTCGGCAGAGTCTGAGAAGGTGATCGTGTCGCTGGCGGACGCGCTGATGACGCGACCCGCCTTCGGCGCCGAAGCGTTCGTTCGCCAGAGGTCGTCTAGGACTTGCCGTGCACCGGCATTGGAAACGGCACCTGCCTGAATCGCAGATACGAGGTTCGCCAGTGAGCCCGCCGAAACAGGGCATTCCGAAATCGAGCCCCCCTCGGCATTCAGCCGCCGCGACACCTCGCCCATCAACCAGTTCGCCACCAATTTGGGCTGGCCGCACGCCTTCGCCGCCGCCTCGAAGTACGCGGCGAAGGCCTTGCTCTGCGTCATCATCGCCGCGTCGTAGACCGGCAAACCGTACTCGCCCTGAAAGCGCTGCGCCATGCGGCGCGGCAGCTCGGGCATCTCCGAGCGCACGCGCTCGACCCACTCTGGCGCGATCACCAGCGGCGGCAAATCGGGGTCGGGGAAGTAGCGGTAGTCGTGCGCGTCTTCCTTGCTGCGCATCGCGCGCGTCTCGCCGGTGTCGGCGTTGAAGAGCACGGTCGCTTGCTGCACCTTGCCGCCGTCTTCGATCAGGTCGATCTGCCACTGCACCTCGAAGTCGATCGCCTGCTGCATGAACTTGAAGCTGTTCAGGTTCTTGATCTCGCGCCGCGTGCCGAAGGTGGCGCCGGGTTTGCGCACCGACACGTTGGCGTCGCAGCGAAAGCTCCCCTCCTGCATGTTGCCGTCGCAGATGTCGAGCCACACCACCAGTGCGTGCAGTGCCTTGGCATATTCCACCGCTTCGAGGCTGGAGCGCATGTCGGGCTCGGTGACGATCTCCAGCAGCGGCGTGCCGGCGCGGTTCAGGTCGATGCCGGTCTGGCCCTGATAGTCCTCGTGCAGCGACTTGCCGGCGTCTTCTTCGAGGTGCGCGCGCGTCAGGTTGACCTTGTGCGGTTCGTCACCGCAGAAGAACTCCACCGCGCCGCCTTGCACCACCGGCGTTTCGTACTGGCTGATCTGGTAGCCCTTCGGGAGATCAGGGTAGAAGTAGTTCTTGCGCGCGAAGATCGACAGCGGCGCCACGGTCGCGCCCACGGCCAAGCCGAAGCGGATCGCGCGTTCGACCGCGCCGCGGTTCATCACCGGCAGCGTGCCCGGCAGCGCCAGGTCCACCGCCGAGGCCTGCGTGTTGGGCGCCGCGCCGAAATGCGTGGACGAGCCGCTGAAGATCTTCGAGCGGGTCGAGAGTTGCGCGTGCGTCTCGATGCCGATGACGACCTCGAAGCCGCGGATGAGAGTGGCTTTGGGCATGACGTTCAGAAGCCCGCCGGCACGCGCTGGTGCCAGTCGGTCGCTTGCTGGAAGGCGTGCGCCGCGTGCAGCAACCTGCCTTCCTCGAAATAGTTGGCGATCAGTTGCAGGCCGACCGGCATCGCACCTTCGCCGAAGCCGGCCGGCAGGCTCATGCCCGGGAGGCCGGCCAGGCTGGCGGGCAGCGTGAAGATGTCGGCCAGGTAGCTGGCCACCGGATCGTCGCTCTTGGCGCCGAGCTTCCAGGCCACGCTCGGGGCCACCGGGCCGGCGATCACGTCGCACTGCGTGAAGCAGGCCTGGAAGTCGTCGGCGATCATGCGGCGCAGCTTTTGCGCCTGCAGGTAGTAGGCGTCGTAGTAGCCGTGGCTCAACACATAGGTGCCGATCATGATGCGGCGCTTGACCTCAGGCCCGAAGCCCTGCGCGCGGCTCTTCTTGTACATGTCCTGCAGGTCGGCGTAGGTCGGTGCACGATGGCCGTAGCGCACGCCGTCGAAGCGGCTGAGGTTGGACGACGCCTCGGCCGGAGCGATGATGTAGTACACCGGAATCGACAGCTCGGTGCGCGGCAGGCTCACGTCCACCAGCGTCGCGCCGAGCTTTTCAAACTCGGCCAGTGCGGCGCGCACCGCGCCGTTCACATCGGCGGCGAGTGCGGTGGGGAAAAACTCCTTCGGCAAGCCGATGCGCAAACCCTTCAGCGGCTGTGCGGCGCTGGCGCCATCGCGCTTGGCGTGCAGCGCAGCCACAAAGTCTTGCGGCGGCCGCACCGCGCTGGTTGCGTCGCGTTCGTCGAAGCCGCTCATCGCGCCGAGCAGCAGCGCGCAGTCTTCGGCGCTGCGCGCCAGCGGGCCGGCCTGGTCGAGGCTGGAGGCAAACGCAATCAGGCCATAGCGCGAGCACACGCCGTACGTCGGCTTGATGCCGGTGACGCCGGTGAAGCTGGCCGGCTGGCGGATCGAACCGCCGGTGTCGGTGCCGGTGGCCGCCGGCATCAGCCGAGCCGCGACCGCAGCGGCCGACGCGCCCGATGAGCCTCCTGGCACGCGCTGCGTGTCCCACGGGTTCTTCACCGGGCCGAAGGCCGAGTTCTCGTTGCTCGAACCCATGGCGAATTCATCGCAGTTGAGCTTGCCCAGCGTGACCACACCCGCCTGCGCAAGCCGCTGCACCACGGTGGCGTCGAACGGGCTGCGATAGCCATCCAACATCTTCGAGCCGGCCGTCGTGGGCAGGTCGCGCGTGACGAGAACGTCCTTGTGCGCCAGTGGAATGCCCAGCAATGCGCCCCGCTCGCCTTGTGCGCGCCGCGTGTCGGCCGACCGGGCTTGTTCGAGTGACAGCGCGGAGTCGCTGTGCAGCACGGTGCCGAGCGCCTGGTGGTCGGCCAGCCGGCCCAGCAGGTGCTGCGTGAGCTCGACGCTGGAGACTTCAGCGGCGGCCAGCGCCTTGCCGAGCTCGGTGACGCCCAGTTGATGCAGCGCCTTCATTCGATCACCTTCGGCACCAGGAACAGGCCGTCTTCCACCGCTGGCGCACTGCGCTGGTTCAGCGCGCGGCCGTCAACTTCGGTCACGCCATCCTCGCGCAGGCGCAACGCCACCTCCTGCACGGCCGAGAGCGGCGTGTACAGCGGCTCGACGCCGCTGGTGTCCACCGCACTCATCTGCTCGACGATCGAGAAAAAGCCGTTCAACTGCGACAGCATCGCCGCCTGCTCCGCCGGCCCCAGCTCCAGCCGGGCCAGGTGAGCAATGCGGCTGACGTCTTCTGGGTTCAGTGCCATGGAAAGCAAACGTTACGCGGGGTGGCTCCCTGCAGGCGACCGCCGCAGGGCATGCGGTATTATCCCTGGTTATCCACAGCCCTTCGCAGTGTGCGCCGCGCGCTTTCGCGCTGGGCTCTGGCAGGGCTGGTGCAACACCAACGCATCGCACGAGTTCGGCCTCGCCGCACTTCTTCGCCAACCGCCGCACCCGCAGGTAGTCAACGACTGCTCTTGCCACGACCACACCATGTTCGGATCTTTTCGCCGTCACTTCTCGACGGACCTGGCCATCGACCTCGGCACCGCCAACACGCTCATCTACGTGCGCGGCAAGGGCATCGTGCTCGACGAACCGTCGGTGGTCGCCATCCGCCATGAAGGCGGCCCGCACGGCAAGAAGACGATCCAGGCCGTCGGCGCCGAAGCCAAGGCGATGCTGGGCAAGGTGCCCGGCAACATCGAGGCGATCCGCCCGATGAAGGACGGCGTGATCGCCGACTTCACCGTCACCGAGCAGATGCTCAAGCAGTTCATCAAGATGGTGCACCCGCGCTCCATCTTCCGGCCCAGCCCGCGCATCATCATCTGCGTGCCCTGCGGCTCGACGCAGGTGGAGCGGCGCGCGATCCGTGAGTCGGCGCTCGGCGCCGGTGCGGCGCAGGTGTATCTGATCGAGGAGCCGATGGCAGCAGCCATCGGCGCGGGCCTGCCGGTCAGCGAGGCGAGCGGCTCGATGGTGGTGGACATCGGCGGCGGCACCACCGAGGTCGGCGTCATCTCGCTCGGTGGCATGGTCTACAAGGGCAGCGTGCGCGTGGGCGGCGACAAGTTCGATGAGGCCATCATCAACTACATCCGCCGCAACTACGGCATGTTGATCGGCGAGCCCACGGCCGAAGCCATCAAGAAGAGCATCGGCAGCGCATTCCCCGGCTCCGAGGTGAAGGAGATGGAAGTCAAGGGCCGCAACCTGAGCGAGGGCGTGCCGCGCAGCTTCACGATCAGCAGCAACGAGGTGCTGGAGGCACTGACCGACCCGCTCAACCAGATCGTCTCCAGCGTCAAGAACGCGCTGGAGCAGACCCCGCCCGAACTCGGTGCCGACATCGCCGAGCGCGGCATGATGCTGACCGGCGGCGGCGCGCTGCTGCGCGACCTGGACCGCCTGCTGGCCGAAGAAACCGGCCTGCCGGTGCTGGTGGCCGAAGACCCGTTGACCTGCGTGGTGCGCGGCTGCGGCATGGCGCTGGAGCGCATGGAGCGGCTGGGCAGCATCTTCACGTCGGAATGACATGCGCGGCAGGCGGCGCTCGCGCCCGGGCTTGCCGGTGCGGCCCGGCTGCTGACACGGTGCCGCCATGACGCTGGGCACGATCGACCGGACCCCGCCGCCGTTCTTCCGCCAGGGCCCGACGGCGCTGACCAAGCTCGCGGTGTTTTCCGCACTTGCGCTGTTGCTGATGGTGGCCGACACGCGCTTTCACATCACCCAGCCGGTGCGCGCCGTGTTCGCCACGGCGCTGCACTTTCCGCAACGCTGGCTGGCCATGCCGGTGCAGGCGTGGGCGGGCATTCAGGACTACTTCTTCGGCTTGCAGCGGGCGCTGACGGCCGAAGAGGCTGCCCGCAACGACCTCATGCGGCAGGCCGAACGCGCGCTGCGGGTCGAGCAGTTGCAGCAAGAGAACGCACGACTGCGCGCCCTGCTTGAATTGCGCCCCGCCCTCACCGTCCGCTCGCTGGCGGCGCAGGTGCTGTACGACGCGCCCGACGCGTTCTCGCGCAAGGTGGTCATCGACCAGGGCTCCACGCACGGCGTGGCGGTGGCCTCGCCCGTGATCAACGAAGCCGGCGTGCTGGGGCAGGTGACGCGTGTGTACCCGCTGTCGTCCGAGGTGACGCTGCTGACCGACAAGGACGCGGCGATTCCGGTGCTCAACACGCGCACCCAATCGCGCAGCGCGGCGTTCGGCGGCGGCTCGTCGCATGCCGGGGCGATGGAGTTGCGCTTCATCGCCGGCAACGCCGACGTGCAGGTCGGCGACCTGCTCAGCACCTCGGGCGTCGACGGCATCTACCCGCAGGGCCTGCCGGTGGCGCGGGTGTCCAGCGTCGATCGGAAGTTGGACTCCGGCTTTGCGCGCATCCTGCTCGCGCCGGTGGCGATGACCGACAACATCCGCCATGTGCTCGTGCTCGAACCCACAGGCGCGCAACTGCCGCCGCCGCCCGCGCCCGAGCCGGAAGAGGCAAAGCCCGCCAAGGCCAAGCGGGGGCCCAAGAAGTGATCATGGCCGGCCCCTCCGACCAGCTGCTGCTGCCGGTCAACCCCTGGTTCCTGGCGCTCACGCTGATGTTGGCGTTCGCCTTCAACCTGGTGCCGGTGGGCCGCGTGCCTTGGCTGCCGGATTTCGTCGCCATCGCGCTGGTGTTCTGGAACGTGCATCAGCCGCGCCGGGTCGGCGTGGGCGTTGCGTTCCTGCTCGGCCTGGCGATGGACGTGCACGACGGCGCAGTGTTGGGTCAGCACGCGCTGGCCTACACACTGCTGAGCTTCCTCGCCATCACGATCCACCGGCGCCTGACCGGCTTCACGCCGCTGTCGCAGATGTTCCAGGTGCTGCCCTTGTTCTTCGCGGCGCACGCGGTTTCGCTCATGGTACGAATGTTCGCTGGCGGCATGTTCCCCGGCTGGTCGATCCTGCTGGCGCCGGTGTTCGAGGCGCTGTTGTGGCCTGTGGCCGACTGGCTGCTGCTTGCGCCGCAGCGGCGTGCGCCCGATCGGGATCAGAATCGGCCGTTGCTGTAGCGAGGCTGCGCCCCCCCGAGCCCTCTTTTTGATGACCGAGCTGAAAAACGTCGAGATCGAACAGGCGCGCTTCCGCACGCGGCTGACGGTAGCGGCCGTCTTCGTGCTGCTCGGCTTCGGCCTGCTCGGCGCGCGGCTGTTCCACCTGCAGGTGCTCAAGCACGACGAACTGCTCGCGCAGGCCGAGAGCAACCGCATTGCGGTCAGCCCGATCGTGCCCACGCGCGGGCTCATCATTGACCGCAACGGCGTGGTGCTGGCCAACAACTACTCGGCCTACACGCTGGAGATCACGCCCTCACGCGTCGCCGACCTCGACACCACCATCGACGCGCTGGCCGAACTGGTGGACGTGCAGCCGCGCGACCGCAAGCGCTTCAAGCGACTGCGCGAAGAGAGCAAGAGCTTCGAGTCCCTGCCCATCCGCACCAAGCTCACCGACGAGGAAGTGGCCCGCTTCACCGCCCAGCGCTTCCGCTTCCCCGGCGTGGACGTGCAGGCGCGCCTGTTCCGCGACTACCCGCTCGGCGAGGTGGGCAGCCACCTGCTGGGCTACATCGGCCGCATCAACGCGGCCGAGAAAGACCGCATCGACGAATCGGAAGACCCCGCCAACTACCGAGGCACCCAGTACATCGGCAAGCTCGGCGTGGAGCAAAGCTACGAGGCCGAGTTGCACGGCATCACCGGCGTCGAGGAGATCGAGACCAGCGCCGGTGGCCGGCCCGTGCGGCGCCTGCGCAGCCGGCCGGCCACGCCGGGCAACACGCTGGCGCTGTCGATCGACATCCGGCTGCAGGCGCTGGTCGAAGACATGTTCGGCGAACGTCGCGGCGCGCTGGTGGCGCTGGACCCGCGCAACGGCGAGGTGCTGGCTTTCGTCAGCAAACCGACCTTCGACCCGAACCTGTTCGTCGACGGCATCGACGTGGAGTCGTGGCGCGAGCTGAACGAGTCGATCGACAAGCCGCTGCTCAACCGTGCGCTGCGCGGCACCTACCCGCCGGGCTCCACGTTCAAGCCGTTCCTGGCGATGGCCGCGCTCAACTCCGGCAAGCGCGACGCGGCCACCGTGATCCAGGACAACGCCACCTTCCAGTTCGGCAACCACACCTTCCGCAGCCACGGCGACGCCGGGCTCGGGCAGGTGGACATGGTGCGCAGCATCGTCAAGTCGAGCAACGTTTACTACTACTCGCTCGCCAACGAGATGGGCGTGGACCTGATGCACGACGAGCTCAGCCCGTTCGGCTTCGGCCGGCGCACCGGCATCGACATCGAAGGCGAGGTGACCGGGCTGCTGCCGTCCACCGCGTGGAAGAAGCGGGCGTACAAGTCGCCCGAACAGCAAAAGTGGTACCTGGGCGAGACCATCTCGCTCGGCATCGGCCAGGGCTACAACCACTTCAGCATGTTGCAGCTGGCCAGCGCCACGGCCACGCTGGTCTCGGGCGGGCTGCGCTTCAAGCCGCGCCTGGTGCGCGACGTGCAAGACGTGGTCACGCGCGAGCGCCGCGTGCTCGCCAGCGACGCGCTGCCGCCGCTGGCGCTCAAGCCCGAGCACGTCGAGCTGATCCGGCGCGCGCTGCACGGCGTCACGCAAGAGGGCACCTCGGTGCGCTCGTTTGCCGGCGCGCCCTACAAGAGCGGCGGCAAGACTGGCACGGCGCAGGCCGTGGGCATCAAGGCGAACGAGAAGTACGTTGCTTCCAAGCTAGAAGAACACAAGCGCGATCACTCCCTCTACATCGCTTTCGCGCCGCTGGAGGCGCCGACCATCGCGGTGGCGGTGGTGGTCGAAAACGCGGGCTTCGGCTCCGAGGCCGCTGCGCCCATCACCCGGCGCGTGTTCGACTACGCGCTGCTCGGGCTGGCCCCGAGCGTTGAAGACATGGCGGCCACGCGCGAGGGCAAGTCGGGCGCGCCGATCGGCACGCAAAGGCCGGCGGCGTCGCTGCCCCTGCCAGGCCAGGCCGTGGTGATCGGGCCGGCGCAAGTGGCCGTGGGGCCACCCACCCCGCCGAGCCTGGCGGCTGCTGCGGTTGCCGCACCCCCCCGGCCGACGCCATGAACATCGCGTTCGAGCAGCCCACCCTGTGGCAACGCGCCAAGCCGGTCTTCACCGGCTTCGACGGGCCGCTGTTCTTTGCCGTGCTGGCGTTGGCCGCGGCGGGGTTGATCACGATGTACTCGGCCGGTTTCGACCACGGCACGCGCTTTTCCGGTCACGCGCGCAACATGCTGCTCGGGTTGGGCGTGTTGTTCATCGTGGCGCAGATTCCGCCGCAGCAGTTGATGCGCCTGGCCGTGCCGCTCTACGCGCTCGGCGTGAGCTTGCTGATCGTCACCGCGGTGGTCGGCATCACCAAGAAGGGCGCCACGCGCTGGCTCGACGTCGGGCTGGTCATCCAGCCCAGCGAAATCCTCAAGATCGCCGTGCCGCTGATGCTGGCCTGGTGGTTCCAGCGGCGCGAGGGGCAGGCGCGCGCGAGCGACTTTCTCGTCGCGATGGCGCTGCTGGCGCTGCCGGTCGGCCTGATCTTGAAGCAGCCCGACCTGGGCACCGCGATCCTGGTGTTGTCGACCGGGCTGTACGTGATGTTCTTTGCCGGTCTCGCCTGGCGGCTGATCGTGCCGTTGCTGCTGGTCGCGGCCGTCGGTGTGGTCTCGGTGGTGATGTTCAGCGAGTCGCTCTGCCAGCCCGGCGTCCCCTGGCCCATGCTGCGCGCGTACCAGAAGAACCGCGTGTGCACGCTGCTCGACCCCGGCAGCGACCCGCTGGGCAAGGGCTTCCACATCATCCAGGGCATGATCGCCATCGGCTCCGGCGGGCTGGACGGCAAGGGCTTCATGAAGGGCACGCAGACGCACCTGGAGTTCATCCCCGAGCGCACCACCGACTTCATCTTCGCCGCCTTCGGCGAGGAGTTCGGCCTGTTCGGTTGCGTGGCCTTGCTGGCGGCCTTCAGCCTGCTGATCCTGCGCGGGCTGATGATTGCGGCCGACGCGCCCACCGTGTTCACGCGGCTGCTGGCCGGCGCGATCACGCTCAGCTTCTTCACTTACGCGTTCGTCAACATGGGCATGGTCAGCGGCATCCTGCCGGTGGTGGGCGTGCCGCTGCCGTTCATCAGCTACGGCGGCACGGCCATGGTGTCGCTCGGGCTCGGGCTGGGCATCCTGATGTCGATCTCGAAGAGCCGGCGCCTTATGCAGAGTTGACGGCAGGCGCTGCCCCAGCGACTTCGGCTGCCGCCGCAAAGCGCAGCGTGAAGCGTGCGCCAGGGCCGAAAGCGGCCGCTGCCGGGTCGGCCAGACCGCCGCGGTGTCGCAGGTTGGCCTCGGTCAGGGTCAACTCGGCGCCGTGGCGGGAGGCGATCTCGTGCACGATCGCCAGGCCCAGCCCGGAGCCGTCGACGTTGGTGCCGAGCGCGCGATAGAACGGCTGGAACACCTGCTCGCGTTCGGTCGGCGGGATGCCGGGGCCGGAGTCCTCGACCTGCAGCACCACGACCTGGCCGAACGGGTCGTCGAGGACGCGCACCGTCACCGTGCCGCCGGCCGGCGTGTAAAGCAGCGCGTTGTCGATCAGGTTGCGCATCAGCTCTCTGAGCAGCACCGGTTCGCCGCTCACCACCGGCCCGCGGGGGTGGCGCGCCGCGACCACCGGCGCCTCGTAACCCAGGTCGATGCGCCGCTCCAACGCGCGCGGCACGAAGTCGCGCACGGTCTCGACGGCCAGGTCCGCCAGGTTCACCGCCTGCATCGGCGCAGCGTGTTCGCGGTCGTCGGCGCGGGCCATCGCGAGCAACTGGTTGACCATGTGGGCCGCGCTCTGGCTGGACCGGGCAATCTGGCGCAGCGACTTTTTCAGCGCCAGCGGGTCGCGTTCGCCGGCGTCGATGTCGCGTTGCGCCAATTCGGCCTGCATGCGCAGGCCGGCCAGCGGCGTCTTCAACTGGTGCGCGGCATCGGCCAGAAAGTGGTTCTGCGCACGCAGCGACTGCTCAAGCCGCGCCAGCAGGTCGTTGATGGCGCGCACCAGCGGCGACACCTCCTCCGGCACGTCGCGTTCGTCGATCGCACTGAGGTCGTTGCTCTTGCGCCGCCGGATCCGTTGCTGCAGTTCGTTCAGCGGCGCCATGCCACGCGAGAGCGCCAACCAAGCCAGCAGCACCGCCAGCGGCAGGATCAGGAACTGCGGCAGGATCACGCCGCGAAAGATGTCGCTGGCCAGGCGGGCGCGGCGACCCAAGGTCTCGGCCACCTGCACCAGGCTGGCTCCGGTGCCAGCGCCGGTGGGCAGGTCGACCCAGACGTATGCGACGCGCACGTCCCGGTTGTCGATCACGTCGTCGCGGTAGAGCACCTCACCCACCGGCCGGCGCTGCGGCCGCATCGGCACGGCAATGCTGCGCTCGCCGCTCAGGAACTCGCCACGCAGGCCCAGCACCTGGTAATAGATGTCGTCGGCCTCGTCGGTGCGCAGCAGCTCCGACGCGCTGGGCGGCAGCACGAATTGCGCCGTCGGCCGGCCCCTTTCGGCCTGCGTGAGCGTCACCTGCTTGGCCAGCACGCGCACCTTGTAGCCCAGTTCGCTGTCGAACGGCCCGTTGGCGATGCCCTGGGCCACCAGCCAGATCGACGCAATGCTCAGCGGCCACAGCAACAGCAGCGGGGCCAGCAGCCAGTCGAGGATCTCGCCGAAGAGGGAGTGCTGCTCGCGCAGGCGCGGGAACGGGTTGAACATGAAACCAGGCCGCGGCGGGGCGAAGGCCGCGCGTCAGGCCGCGACCTTCTCCAGGCAGTAGCCAAGCCCGCGCACGGTGGCAATGCGCACCGGCCCTTGTTCGATCTTCTTGCGCAGGCGGTGGATGTAGACCTCGATCGCGTTGTTGCTGACCTCGTCGCCCCACTCGCACAGGCGCTCGACCAACTGGTCTTTGCTCACCAGCCGGCCAGCGCGCTGCAGCAGCACCTCCAACAAGCTGATCTCGCGTGCCGACAGCTCGATCATCTGTTCGTTCAGATAGGCCACCCGCCCGGTGGCGTCGAACGTGAGTGGGCCGTGCTTGATGACGGTTGCGGCCGTGCCCAGCCCGCGCCGCGTCAGCGCGCGCACCCGCGCCTCGAGCTCCTGCAGCGAGAACGGCTTGGCCATGTAATCGTCGGCGCCGAGGTCGAGCCCCTTGACGCGTTGCTCCACGCTGTCGGCCGCCGTGAGCACCAGCACCGGCAGGCTCGACCCCCGGCCGCGCAACTTGCGCAGCACTTCGAGCCCATGCAGCTTGGGCAGGCCCAGGTCGAGGATCAGCAGGTCGAACTCGTGCGAGGCGAGCGCCGCGTCGGCCTCGGTGCCGCTGCCGACCTGGTCCACCGAGTAGCCGGCGTTGCGCAATGCCCGCAGCAGACCCTCGGCAATCACCTGGTCGTCTTCGGCTATCAGCACGCGCATGCCGCCTCCACTGCTTGAATCGAGCAAATTTTAGGGTCGGGCGCCATTGCAAAAAGTAGCTTCGAGGTACTGTACAAACATCCAGCTTTGGAGATAATCCGGTCAAACTCCCGGAGAACCGCATGGACGCACCCGCCAAAGTCAGCAACACACTCGGCAACTCGGCCGGCAATTCGGCCCTCAGCGGCGAAAAGGCCAAGGCCCTGCAGGCTGCCCTCGCCCAGATCGAAAAGCAGTTCGGCAAGGGCTCGATCATGCGCCTGGGCGAAGGCGAAGTGATCGAAGACATCGAGGTCGTCTCCACCGGCTCGCTGGGCCTGGACACCGCACTCGGCGTCGGCGGTTTGCCGCGCGGCCGGGTGGTCGAGATCTATGGCCCCGAGTCGTCCGGCAAGACCACGCTGACGCTGCAGGTGGTAGCCGAGATGCAAAAGCTCGGCGGCACCTGCGCCTTCATCGACGCAGAACATGCGCTGGACATCCAGTACGCGCAAAAGCTCGGCGTCAACCTGCAAGAGCTGCTCATCAGCCAGCCCGACACTGGCGAGCAAGCGCTGGAGATCGTCGACGCCCTGGTGCGCTCGGGCTCGGTCGACCTGGTGGTCATCGACTCGGTGGCCGCGCTCACCCCCAAGGCCGAAATCGAAGGCGAAATGGGCGACTCGCTGCCCGGCCTGCAGGCGCGGCTCATGAGCCAGGCGCTGCGCAAGCTCACCGCCATCATCAAGAAGACCAACACCATGGTCATCTTCATCAACCAGATCCGCATGAAGATCGGCGTGATGTTCGGCAGCCCCGAAACCACCACCGGCGGCAACGCGCTGAAGTTCTACGCCTCGGTGCGGCTCGATATTCGGCGCATCGGCTCCATCAAGAAGGGCGAGGAGGTGATCGGCAACGAGACCAAGGTCAAGGTGGTGAAGAACAAGGTCTCGCCACCGTTCAAGACGGCCGAATTCGACATCCTGTACGGCCAGGGCATCAGCCGCGAGGGCGAGATCATCGACATGGGCGTGGAGGCCAAGGTGCTGGAGAAGAGCGGCTCCTGGTTCGCCTACAAGGGCGAGAAGATCGGCCAGGGCAAGGACAACGCGCGCGAGTTCCTGAAAGAAAACCCCGAGCTGTCGGTCGAGATCGAGAACAAGGTGCGCGACGCGCTGGGCATCCGGCTGCTCCCGGGCGCCGAGGTGGTCGACATCAAGTCGGCCAAAGGCAAGGCCGCCAAGGAGTAAGCATGGGCCGGGGCGCGCCGGTGGGTCGGGGTGCGCCCTCGCTGTCGATGAAGGCGCGGGCCATCCAGTGGCTGGCGCAGCGTGAGCACAGTCGAACGGAGTTGCGACGCAAGCTGCTTCGGCTCGCCATCAAGGACGCCGCTGCCGCCCTTGGAGCCAACGCAATGGAAGCTGACGCAGCGGAAGCTGACGCAGGGGAAGCCGACGAAGCTGCGGCCGATGCGCGTGTCGATGCCCTCCTCGACTGGCTCGAAGCCAACCGCTACCTGTCGCAGCAGCGTTTTGTCGAGTCGCGCGTGCATGCCCGGGAAGCGCGCTTCGGCAACCTGCGCATCCGCCAAGAGCTGGCGCAGCACCAGCTTGCACTGCCCACCGAGATCGCCTCGGCGCTCAAAGGCACCGAGCTCGCACGCGCCCGAGCCGTCCGCGAGACGCGATTTGGCAGCGCCGGCCCGGCGGACACCGCAGAGCGCGGCCGGCAGGCCCGGTTTCTGGCGGGGCGAGGCTTCTCTGGCGACGTGATCCACCGGGTGCTGCGCGATTCGGGCGGCCAACCCGACGCCGACTGAACGCCCAACCAGAACGCCCAGCCAGAACGCCCAGCCAGAACGCTCCGCCGCGCTCGGGCTGAAGGCCACCCGGCAGCCCATCTGATCGAGGGCCCCGCGCGGCTCGGCGCGTCAGCTTTGGTGCAGAGCAGCATGCTACATTCGCCGGCTGTTTCGCACCTCATCTCGATGGCCCTGCCCACCGCCGCACCCAGCCGCCAGCTGAAGCACCGTCGCAGCATCGACGTTCAGATCTACGCGCGTGGCGACGGGCTGTGGGAAGTCGATGCCGAACTGCGCGACACCAAGACGCGCGACGCGCCACTCGCTGGCGGAACCCGCCCCGCCGGCCAACCGATCCACGACATGCTGCTCAGGCTGGTGGTCGACGAGCGCTTCAACGTCGTCGAATCAGGCGCCTTCACGCGGTCGATGCCTTATCCGGGCGCCTGCGACGACCACGGCGACGCCTACGGCCGGCTCGTCGGCCTGAACCTCCTCAAGGGCTTTCGGCAGGACGTGCGTCAGCGCCTGGGCGGTGTGCTCGGCTGCACGCACATCACCGAGCTGAGCCAGGTGCTGCCCACCGCGGTGGTGCAGGCCTTCGTCGGCGAGGTCGCCCCGGCGCGCGGCGACAATCCCGACGGTGACCGGCCCTTTCAGATCGACCGTTGCCACGCGCTGCGCACCGATGGCGCGGTGGTGAAGATGCACTATCCGCGCTGGTACCGAAGCGCCGCAGATCACGCGCCCTCCATCTCCGATACCTCCAACACCTGAGCCGAGCGAGACCACCATGAAGATCCACGAATACCAGGGCAAGGAAATCCTGCGCCAGTTCGGCGTGCCGGTGCCACGCGGCTACCCCGCCTTCAGCGTGCTTGAAGCCACCGAGGCGGCGCAGAAGCTCGGCGGCCCGGTGTGGGTGGTCAAGGCGCAAATCCATGCGGGCGGGCGCGGCAAGGGCGGCGGCGTGAAGCTGGCGCGTTCGATCGACGACGTGAAGAAGCTCGCCGCCGAGATTCTCGGCATGCAGCTCAAGACCCACCAGACCGGCCCTGAGGGCCAGAAGGTGCGCCGCCTGCTGATCGAAGAAGGCGCCGACATCAAGAAGGAGTATTACGTCGCCGCCGTCACCGACCGCGCCACGCAGAAGGTCGCGATGATGGCCAGCAGCGAAGGCGGCATGGACATCGAAGAAGTGGCGCACGCCACGCCAGAGAAGATCCTGAAGGTCTTCATCGACCCCGCCACGGGCCTGACCGACGCGCAAGGCGCCGAGCTTGCGCACGGCATCGGCGTGCCGGCCGCCAGCCAGGCGCAGGCGATCGACGTGTTCAAGAAGCTCTACAAGACCTACATGGACACCGACTGCTCGCTGGCCGAGATCAACCCGCTGATCCTCGAAGGCAACGGCAACATCAAGGCCCTCGACGCCAAGTTCAACTTCGACAGCAACGCGCTGTTCCGCCACCCCGAGATCGTGGCCTTCCGCGACCTCGACGAAGAAGACCCGGCCGAGATCGAGGCCAGCAAGTTCGACCTCGCCTACATCCAGCTCGACGGCAACATCGGCTGCCTCGTCAACGGCGCCGGTCTGGCGATGGCGACGATGGACACCATCAAGCTGTTCGGCGGCGAGCCCGCCAACTTTCTCGACGTGGGCGGCGGCGCCACCGCCGAGAAGGTGACCGAGGCCTTCAAGATCATGTTGGGCAACCCCAAGGTCAAGGCGATCCTGGTCAACATCTTCGGCGGCATCATGCGCTGCGACACCATCGCCGCCGGCGTCATCGCCGCCTGCAAGGCTGTCAACCTGAACGTGCCGCTGGTCGTGCGCATGAAGGGCACCAACGAAGACCTGGGCAAGCAGATGCTGCGCGACAGCGGCCTGCCCATCATCAGCGCCGACTCGATGGCCGACGCCGCCAAGGCGGTGATGGCCGCGTTGAACACCAAGCCATGATCGACGCCTAAAGAACTGACGGCCTGCAGCTGAAGGAAACACCATGAGCATCCTGATCGACAAGAACACCAAGGTCATCACGCAGGGCATCACCGGCAAGACGGGCCAGTTCCACACCCGCATGTGCCGCGACTACGCCAACGGCAAGAACTGCTTCGTGGCCGGCGTCAACCCGAAGAAGGCCGGCGAGAACTTCGAAGGCATCCCGATCTTCGCCAGCGTGCGCGACGCCGCCGCCAACACCGGCGCCACCGTCAGCGTGATCTACGTGCCACCGGCCGGCGCGGCGGCGGCCATCTGGGAAGCGGTCGAGGCCGACCTCGACCTGGCCATCTGCATCACCGAAGGCATCCCGGTGCGCGACATGCTCGAAGTGCGCAACCGCATGAAAGCCAAGGAAGCCAAAGGCGGCAAGAAGACGCTGCTGCTGGGGCCGAACTGCCCGGGGCTCATCACGCCTGAGCAGATCAAGATCGGCATCATGCCGGGGCACATCCACAAGGCCGGGCGCATCGGCGTCGTGTCGCGTTCGGGCACGCTGACCTATGAAGCGGTCGCGCAACTCACCGAGATCGGCCTGGGCCAGAGCAGCGCGGTGGGCATCGGCGGCGACCCGATCAACGGCCTCAAGCACATCGACGTGATGAAGCTCTTCAACGACGACCCGGGCACCGACGCGGTCATCATGATCGGTGAGATCGGCGGCCCCGACGAAGCCGAGGCCGCGCGCTGGTGTCAGGCGAACATGAAAAAGCCGATCGTCGGCTTCATCGCCGGCGTGACGGCGCCGCCCGGCAAGCGCATGGGCCACGCCGGTGCGCTCATCAGCGGCGGCGCCGACACGGCCGACGCCAAGCTCGCAGTGATGGAAGAGTGCGGCTTCACCGTCACGCGCAATCCGTCGGAGATGGGCAAGCTGCTCAAGGCGCTGATCTGAGCCCCATCTGAGCCCCCCAACTGAGCCGGGCCTGAGGGTCTTCCAAGGGCCGCCCTGGGCCGCCCTCGGCGGCCCTTTGCCTTGCGTAGTTTCACGAACGCAGCAGCGCGCGACCCCGCCCTACACTGCAAATCAACCGCCACCGCACCGAGCCCGATCGAGGACACCCGCCCCATGGAACAGTTCATGACCCCCGAGTTCTGGATCGCCGTCGGCCAGATCATCATGATCGACATCCTGCTCGGCGGCGACAACGCGGTCGTCATCGCGCTGGCCTGCCGCAAGCTGCCGCCGGCCCAGCGCACCCAGGGCATCATCTGGGGCACGGCCGGTGCGATCATCCTGCGGGTGATCCTGATCTTCTTCGCACTCACGCTGCTGGCCATCCCGTACCTGAAGCTCGTGGGCGCCGTCCTGCTGGTGTGGATCGGCATCAAGCTGCTCGTGCCCGACGAGGACGCGCACGGCGAAATCGAGGCCAGCGACAAGCTGTGGGCTGCCATCAAGACCATCATCGTCGCCGACCTGGTGATGAGCGTGGACAACGTCATCGCCATCGCCGGCGCGGCCGAGGGCGCCGGTGGCGACCACAAGATGCCGCTGGTCATCTTCGGCCTGCTGGTCAGCATCCCGATCATCGTCTGGGGCAGCCAGTTGGTGCTCAAGCTGATGGACCGCTTCCCGATGATCATCACCATCGGCGGCATGCTGCTCGGCTGGATCGCCGGCACGATGGCGGTCACCGACCCGGCGGTGGTGAAGTATTTCGGCGCGTTGCCGCCGAACACGTCGCTGATCGCAGGCGTCGCCGGGGCCTTGCTGGTGCTCGCCATCGGTCGCTGGCTGCAGCGGCGCGCACGCTCGCGCAGCGTGCCGTCCTGAGCCTGGCCCCCCCGCCCGGGTGCGGCAGCGCGCGGGGCTTCCCCCTGGAATCGGGTGTGGGCGGGGGTGAGCCGGGGGGCTGACTTGGTCTGCTGCCTCAATCCGAGGCACAATTCCAGCGCCTGATGGCGTCGCCAGTGCGCCCGCGGCCTTCCAGCTTCAGAACCCTCGACCCATGAACCATGAGTTCTTCAGCGCGACCGACACGGGCCGGGCGCGCAACAACAACGAAGACTCGATCGCCGTCGATGAAGCCTCGGCGCTGATGGTGCTGGCCGACGGGATGGGCGGCTACAACGCCGGTGAGGTGGCCAGCAGCATGGCCACCTCGTTCATCAAGACCGAGCTCGGCCGCTGGCTGTCCGAAGCGGCCGCCACCGCCTCCGACACCGACGTGCGCCGCGCGATGGACATCTGCGTGGACAACGCCAACCGCGCCATCTTCAACGCCGCCAACTCCAACCCACAGTACGCCGGCATGGGCACGACGCTGGTGATGGGCGTCTTTCGCGAGGGCCGGCTGCTGCTCGGGCACGTCGGCGACTCGCGCGGCTACCGGCTGCGCGCCGGCCGGCTGACGCAGATCACCCACGACCACTCCTTGCTGCAAGAGCAGATCGACGCCGGGCTCATCACCGCCGAGCAGGCCGCGTTTTCGTCGAACAAGAACCTCGTCACACGGGCCGTGGGCGTCGAAGACACGGTGCTGCTTGAAACCCACCTGCACGATGTGTTACCGGGCGACATCTACCTGCTATGCTCCGACGGGTTGTCCGACATGCTCGACGACGAAAGCATCTTGCAGGTGTTGCTGGGGTGCGATTCTTTGGCCGAAGGCGCCGCCGCACTGGTCGATGCGGCCAACGACGCCGGTGGAAAGGATAATATTTCGGTGGTTCTGGCCCGCTTGCGCGGGCAACCGGGAGCGGCCCGTTCTTGGTGGCCGTTCCGGCGCTGACACCGACCAGGGGATCGAGTTCTCCTTCAGGTCAGACAAAAGACAAAGACAGTAGAGGGAAAGAAGCATGGGCAAGTTGGTCGTATCGCTCGACGGTGTGGTGATCAAGGAGGTTCAGATCACCAAAGACAAAACGACGCTCGGCCGGCGGCCCTACAACGACATCGTGATCGACAACCTCGCCGTCAGCGGCGAGCACGCCGTGCTGCAGATGGTCGGCGCGGACGTCTTCATCGAAGACCTCAACAGCACCAATGGCACCTACATCAACGGCAAGGCCATCAAGAAGCAGCTGCTGACCCACAACGACACGGTGGAGATCGGCAAGTACAAGATCAAGTACCTCGTCGAAGACGGCACCGATTACGAAAAGACGATGATCATGAAGCCTGGCACCATGGCGCCGGGCCCGCAGGCGCCGGGCTTCGGTGCCTCGGGCTTCGGCCCGATGGGCGGCTCGACGTCGCCAGCGGCCATCAAGGTGCTCAACGGCGCTGCCGCCGGGCGCGAGGTGGCGCTCACCAAGGTCGTCACCACCGTCGGCAAGCCCGGCGTGCAGGTGGCCTCCATCACCAAGCGGCCGGGCGGCTACGTGCTGGCGCACGTCGAAGGTGCGCTGCGGCCCACGGTGAACGGCAGCCCCGTGGTCAGCGAAACCGTGCACCTGAAGAACGGCGACGTGATCGAGCTCGCCGGCACGCAGATGCAGTTCGTCCAGGCCTGAGCGGCCGAGCGACTGACCCCCTGCGGCCTCGGCCCCGGCATTCGTCCCGGCCCGGCAGCCCCGCAGCCTTTCCCCGCGCCGAGCGCATGAGCTGGCGCGCAGCGTTCTCCCGGAGTGTCCGCGGCAGCCTGGTGTTGGCCGCCGTGCTGTTGGCGCTGGTGCATGCCAGCGGGGTGTGGAAGCTCGGCTTCATCGAGCAGATCGACCGCGCCATTGCCGACGCCCGCCTGCGCGCGCAAATGCCGCGCACGCTCGACCCGCGCATCGTCGTGGTCGACATCGACGAAGCCAGCCTCGCCAGCATCGGCCGCTGGCCCTGGCCCCGCGACCGAATGGCTGCGCTGGCCGACGAGTTGTTCGCACGCCAGCAAGCTGCTGTGGTCGGCTTCGACCTGCTGTTCGCCGAGCCCGACGACGGGGGGCTGCAAGCGCTCGACAAACTCGCTGCCGCCGAACCGACGCTGCAACCCAGCCTCAGCCGCTTGCGCGACCGGCTCGACAACGACGCCCGCTTTGCCGCCGCCCTGGCCGGCCGACCGGCGGTGCTGGGTTTCTACCTGACGAGCGACCGCGCCAGCCACCAGGCCGGCGTGCTGCCCGAGCCGGTATTCGACGCCGCTGCGCTGCAGGGCAGACCGATCGCCTTCACGCGGTGGAACGGCCATGCCGCCAGCCTGCCGGTGCTGGCGGCTGCGGCACCGGCGGCGGGGTTCTTCAACGCCTTGCCGGACGACGATGGCCTCGTCCGCTCGGTGCCGCTGATTGCCGAGCACAACGGCCGGCACCACGAGGCGCTGGCGTTGGCGGTGTTTCGCCGCTACACCGGCGGCCCGACCGTCGCGCCGGTGCTGCCGCGCGACCGCTGGCTGCCACGCGACTACAGCGGGCTGGAAGGCATCGTGCTGTCGCAAGGTGCGCAGACGGTGTCGATAGCGGTGGACGCGCGCGTCGCCGTGCGCATCCCCTTCCGCGGTGCCGGCGGCCCGCGCGGCGGCTCGTTCGAGTACCTCTCTGCCGGCGACGTGCTCGCCGGCCACGTGCCGGCCGGGCACCTGGCCGGCAAGCTGGTGCTCATCGGCTCCACCACACCCGGGCTGTTCGACTTGCGCGCTACGCCGGTGTCGGAGGTGTTCCCAGGTGTCGAGGTGCATGCCAACCTGCTCTCGGGCCTGCTCGACGGCCGCCTGCCGGTGCAGCCCGACTGGGCCGGCGGCGCCGAGGTGGCGCAACTCGTGCTGACCGCCGGCGTGCTGGTGCTGGCCCTGCCCCGGCTCGGCCCGGTGACCGCGCTGCTGTTCAGCCTGGGGCTGGCCGTGCTGCTCGTCGGCATCAACCTGTGGCTCTACCGCGCGCACGCGCTGGTTTTGCCGCTGGCCTCGGCGCTGCTGCTGACCTCGCTCGTCTACGCCGGCACCACCGTTTGGGGCCACATCACCGAGGGCCGCATCCGCCGCTCGCTGGCGCGCCTGTTCGGCTCGTACGTGCCGCCCGAACTCGTGGTCGAGATGGCGCGCGACCCGGCGCGCTACGACATGCGCGCCGAGAACCGCGTGCTCAGCATCATGTTCTGCGACATGCGCAACTTCACGCGCGTGTCGGAGGCACTCTCGCCCGAAGACCTGCGCGGCCTCGTCAACACCTTTTTCTCGAGCATGACCGCGGCCATCCGCGAGCAGCGCGGCACGCTCGACAAGTACATCGGCGACGCGATCATGGCCTTCTGGGGCGCCCCGGTGGCCGACGCCGACCACGCCACCCACGCCGTGCGCGCCGCACTCGCCATGCTCGAACGCATGAAGCTGCTCAACCATGACTTGCGCGAGCGCGCGCTGCCGCAGATCGGCCTCGGCATCGGCATCAACACCGGCCTCGTGTGCGTGGGCGACATGGGCTCCGACATTCGCCGCAGTTACACCGTGATGGGCGACGCGGTCAACCTCGCTTCGCGCGTCGAAGCGCTCACGCGGCACTACGGCCTGGACCTGCTGGTGGGCCAATCCACCCGCGAGGCCGCTGGCGACGCCTTCCAGTGGCTCGAAGTCGACCACGTCCGCGTCAAGGGCAAACAGCAGGCCGTGACCCTTTTCACACCCGTTCCGCCACCTCTGGCGGGCACTGTCTCTTTTGCGGAGGAAATGCGACTTTGGCGCCTTGCGCGGCACAGCCACCGCCTTCAAGATTGGCATCGGGCGGAGGCCTCGCTGTCTGAGTTGCGTGCCCGGTTCGCCGACTCGCCCTTTGCGGGGCTGTACCAGCAATTCACCGAGCGCATTTCCGAGTACCGCACCTCGCCACCCCCTCCCGGCTGGGACGGCGCCCACACCTTCGACAGCAAATGAATCTCCACGTCCTCGGTTGCTCCGGCGCCATCGCCGCCGGCTGCAAGACCACCGCGTTCCTGCTCGACGACGACGTGCTCATCGACGCCGGCACCGGCGTGGGCGACCTGGCGCTGGAGGCGCTGGCCCGGGTCGACCACATCCTCATCAGCCACTCGCACCTCGACCACGTGCTCTCCATCGGCCTGCTGGCCGACAGCGTCATGCGCCTGCGCAAGGCGCAAAACCGCCCCGCCATCCAGGTGCGCGCGCTGCCGCAAACCCTGGCCGCGCTGCGCGAGCACATCTTCAACGGCGTGATCTGGCCCGATTTCACCCGCCTGCCCAGCGCCGAAAACCCCGTGCTCGAACTGCTGCCCATCGCCATCGGCGACGTGCTCGACCTCGCCGGCAAACGCATCGAAGTGCTCAGCGCCCAGCACACCGTGCCGGCGGTCGGTTTTGCGGTCGATGGCGGCAGCGCCGGCTGGTGGGTCTACACCGGCGACACCGGCCCCAACCCCGCCCTGTGGCGGCGCCTGAAAGACATGCAGGTCGCCCACCTCGTCATCGAAACCGCCTTCAGCGATGAAGAACGCCAACTCGCTCGCATCAGCCGCCACCTGTGCCCCACCGCGCTGGGCAATGAACTGGCTCAACTGAGTGGCAGCGTCGACGTGCACATCACCCACATCAAGCCCGGCGAGATGGAGGCCGTGATGGCCGAGATCGGAAAGCTCGGCACGCCGCATCGGATGCAGGCGTTGGTGGCGGGGCAGGTGATGAATCTCTAGGCGGCTGCAGACCGTGCGATCCTGGATCAGCCGCCTGACGCGTCGTATCTCTGGCGAAAGCCGACCGCCTGCGATCACCACAAGTGCCAGTGCGGCGCCGGCAGGCACTCAGGCTCCAACTGTGCCGTTGGAGTTAGGAGAAGCCGCCCACTCCAAGCGAGGTGTCGAGTTGCTCGCAGCGCAGGACTTTCAGGCCGCCTGCGACGCGTTTCGCTCCGCGCTCGCGCGAAACGCTCACTCCGCTGCCAACCACGTGAATCTGGCGTACGCGTTGCAGCAAGTCGGGGGGGAGGCCGAGGCTGTGCAACTGCTCCAGACCGCCTGTTCGCTGGACCCCACTTCGTTCGACGCACACTATTTGCTGGGTGCCGCCCTGGAGCAGTCGGCGGAGTTGCCCCGTGCGTGCCATCACTTCAGGCAGGCATTGGCATTGCGCCCCGACTACGCGCCGGCCCGGGCCGACTTGTGTCGCGTGCTGGCCCTTGCGGGCACCCTGGATGCCGCTCGCGAAGAGATCACCGCAGCCATCGCACTTCATCCGGACGACCCCGCGTTTCACAACTACGCGGGCAATCTGTGCATGACAGAGGGCGAACACGCCGCAGCGTCGGAGTGTTATGAACGATCCCTCGCCTTGGCACCAACGGATTCGAAAGTCCACGCCAATTTGGCTCTCGCCCTGCATGCACAAGGGCAATTCGATAGCGCCGTGGACCGGTTTCAGCGATCCCTCTCGATCGACCCTTCGGCTGCGAATGTTCACGTCAAGCTCGGCATCACCTACAGGGCACAGGGCTACCTTCAGAAGGCCGCGGATTGTTTTCAGCGCGCCCTTGAACTGGAGCCCAACGATCCGGACACGCTCAATCACCTGGGCATGGTGCTGCAGGAACAAGGGCAACTTGAGCCGGCGATCAGCCTGTACCGCAGCGCCATTGCCTTGCGCCCGGACATGCCCGGTGGCTACGCCAACCTTGGGTTGGCGCTCTACGAGCAAGGCAATGTGTCACAGGCCGTTGTCCTGTACCGACAAGGCCTGGCCGTAAAGCCCATCGCGGAGATCCACGACAACCTGGCCATCGCACTGCAAAAGCAAGGCGCTGTGGACGAAGCGATCGAACACTATCAAGAGGCTCTGGCGCTGCAACCCGACAACCTCAACACCCGCTGCAATCTCGCTGCCGCACTGGCCGACGGCGGCGGGCCGCAGGAAGCGATCGCGGCGTACCGCCAGATCCTCGCGGTGAAGCCGGACCACCTCACAGCGCACAGCAACCTGCTGTTCAATCTCAGTGTCGAGGGGCAGTGCAGTGCCGAGGAATACTTGGAGGAGGCTCGGCAATTCGACCTCAAGCTGCCCCAGCCGCGGGAGGTCGCTGCCCCCGACCTGGCGAGCCTCGACAGTCGCCGCCTGCGGGTTGGCATTGTCTCCGGCGACCTGCGCATCCATCCGGTCGGCTTCTTTCTCGAAGGAATCCTGCATCACCTCGACGCCAGCAAGTTCGAGCTGTTTGCTTACCCCACGATCGCCAAAGAAGACGACCTCACTGCTCGAATCAGGCCGCTCTTTTCACGCTGGCGATTGTTGAAGGGGCTCAACGATGAGGATGCCGCGGCGCTCATTCGCTCCGACCGCATCGACATCTTGCTCGACCTCGCGGGCCACACGGCGGAGAACCGCTTGGCGGTCTTCGGCCTGCGCCCTGCGCCCGTGCAGGTCAGTTGGCTCGGGTACTTTGCGAGCACTGGGTTGTCTTCCATGGACTACGTGCTTGCAGACGAAGTGAGTGTTCCTCTCGGGCACGACCACCAGTTCACCGAAAAGGTCTGGCGCCTGCCGCAAACCCGGCTCTGCTTCACGCCCCCGGCAGACGGATCGACGCCCGAGGTAGCGCCATTACCGGCGTTGCAACGTGGCTACATCACCTTCGGTTGCTTTCAGCGCTTGCCGAAGATCACCGATCGCGTGCTCGATCTCTGGGGCCAGGTGTTTGAAGCCGTGCCAACGTGCCGCCTGCTCTTGCAGAGCCACCAGACCGGGCGGCGCAAGTTCGTGGACCAGACATTGGTTCGCCTGGAAAAGGTCGGCATTGCAGAAGATCGGGTCGCCATCTGGGGGCCGGCTGCGCGCCACGCCTACCTTCACTCCTACGGTGAGGTGGACATGGTGCTCGACACCTTCCCCTACACCGGAGGCACCACCACGTGTGAAGCCCTCTGGATGGGCGTGCCGACACTCACGCTCACTGGCGACACGATGATCGCTCGCCAGGGCGTTGCCATGATGACTGCTGCTGGCCTGCCTGAATGGGTGGCCGACACGCCAGCAGCCTACGTCCAGAAGGCAAGCGCTTTCGCTTCCGACGTTCAAGCGCTTGCGACACTGCGCAACTCGCTTCGCGCTCGGGTCCGGGCCACGCCGCTGTTTGACGTGAGCCTGTTCGCGGGGCATCTCGGGGCCGCGTTGGAGAACATTTGGCGCGACCGCGTGGCGAGCCCGAGGTGACGAAAACTGTCACTCTTGGTTCAGGGCTTGCGATCCGGCGTCGGTCGAGTGACGAATCTGGTTCATCGTTACTGCCACCATCCCCGTTGGCTGCCAACTTTTGCATGGGTTCTGGTGCCGCCAGCGCCGGGCATGAACAGTGCATGGGTTGAGGGCGAGCAGCAGCTTCGTCTTCACCCAACCCACCGGAGATTTCTTGACATGAAACGCGTTCAACAAGGCTTTACCCTCATCGAACTGATGATCGTCGTGGCCATCATCGGCATTCTGGCGGCGGTCGCGCTGCCGGCTTACCGCGACTACACCGTCCGCGCCAAGGTGTCTGAGGTCGTGTTGGCCGCTTCTTCGGGCAAGACCACCATTTCCGAGTCGGCAGCCACCTACGGCGGGATGCCCAGCACCAACTCGGGTGTGATCAATACCCAGACTTCGAAGTACGTTTCGTCGGTCGCCTACGCGTCGAGTTCGACCGCCACGGGAACCATTACCGCGACGGCCACCGGCGACACAAACATCAACGGCTCCACCGTCATCCTCACCGGTGGTTACCAGACCTCGACAGGCCAGGTCGATTGGACCTGCACCGGCACCATCCAGGCCAAGTTCCTGCCGTCCAGCTGCAAGTAACTTTCGCGCTCCCAGATCGGGCAGGCGGCCTCCTCGGAGGCCGCTTTCGTTTTGGCGCTCTCGAATGGATGCCCACGAGAACATGCCACTCGCACCTCGACCCCCTGCCCTGGCCACTGCGCGGCGGCCATACCTCCTTGCTGCGGCGGTGGTCTGTGCGCTCTTTTCTTGGCTGACGCCCACACACCAGCCGCCCTGGGGTTCGTTTCACGCCGAACTCGCGATGGTTTGTGCTGCCGTGCTGGTCTTTGCCCACGTTCTGTTTCCGGCATGGAGGGAGGCTGTCCCGGTTCCGCCATCGGCTTGGGTGGTGCTGCTCGTGGCAATGCTTCCGTGGGTCCAGCTGGCGGCTGGCATGCCAGGCTTTCGCGGTGACGCAGCGCTGGCAAGTCTCTATTTGCTCGGGTTCGGCCTCACGCAGATCGTGGGCCATCGGGCGGCCTGCGTTTGGGGGCTGGAACGCGTCCTTGAGCTTGTTTCCTGGGTCTTCCTCACCGGGGCGATCTTGTCCGTGGCCCTGGCAACCTACCAATGGCTGCAACTGGACTTCCTCGGCGCCATGGTGGGCGATGTGACCCGGGGTTCGCGCGTCTTCGCCAACTTGAACCAGCCCAATCAGTTAGCCACGCTGCTGATTCTCGGATTGATTTGCGCCGCGTGCCTTTTCGATGCCTCCAGCTTCGGAGCGACGGTAGCGCTGTGCTTGGTTGGCGTGCTCGCGTTCGGCTTGGCGATGACGCAGTCCAGGGGCGTCGTGCTGCAAGCCCTGGTTGCTGGCGCCCTGCTGCTGTTCAAGTCGGCAACATTCGGCCGCGCTCTGACACGCCGACATGTGTTGATTGCCTCGGCGGTCGTGCTCCTGATGCCGTTGCTGTGGAACGAAATCAACTCGATGCTCGCCCTCTCCGAAGCGCGTGACCCCGAGCAGGCCGCCCTTGCCGGCTCGCGCAGGGTGATCTTCTGGTCTGCCATGGCCGACGCCGTTTCGCAACGTCCATGGGCGGGCTTCGGGTGGGCACAGACGACAGTTGCGCAATTCGCTGTGGCGGTCGATCACCCGCCTCTTCACGAAGTGTTCAGCCACAGCCACAACCTGTGGGTGGACCTGGTGCTTTGGAACGGCCTCCCGGTGGGCCTGTGCCTCTGTGCGGCATCGGTGCTGTGGCTCTGGGCGTCGGTACGCGCCGTACAAGGTTCCACCGCCACGCTGATGCTGGTGTTTGTAGTGGCCGTTGTCGTTCACGCCATGCTTGAGTACCCGCTCTACTACGCGTACTTCCTCGCGCCGGTCGGTTTGGTGATGGGGGCGCTGCATTCAGCCACCAACGCCCCGGGCAAGGCGCGTTTGCTGCCAGCTTGGACAGTGTTCGCCCTGGCGACGGTGGCGTTGACCCTCATGACGGCCATAGCGGTCGACTACTTCCGGCTGGAACGTGACATAGAACGACTGAGATTCGAGCGCGCGCGAATCGGCACCGATCGGCCCGTTCATCAGCTTTCTCAGCCCCTTCTGCTGACACAGCTCGGGGCCTTCACTCACTTTGCACGAACGCCGGAACGGCACGGCATGGACGACGGCGAGCTGCAGGCGATGGCCGAGGTCGTGGCACGATATCCGGCGCCCGAGAACATCGTGCGATACGCTGCAGCGCTGGCAGTCAATGATCGGCCGCAACTTGCGACCAATGCCTTGAGGCGAGTCCACCGCATCAACTCTGCTGCCGACGCCGATCGGATGAGGCAGTTGTGGCGGGCCCTCGGCGAGCGAGAGCCGGCGGTGGCCCGCGTTGCGTGGCCCGAGGGGTGACACGGAAACGACGCGGCGCGATCGACTCGCTTCCAAACAGCGCAGAGCCGACGAGGCCGAACCCTATACAGTCGGGTGAAGCAAATGGAGGAGTGCAACGATGCTGGTGCGCGTGCTGTCGAGAGTGTTCGAGTCGCTCTTCAGGAGGTCGGAGAGAACCCCCTCGGAATTGCAACCAAACATCCTGCCGAAGCGATCGGTACCGAAGCTGGGCGAGCTGAACAGCTTCTTCTACCCAGTCTTTTGGGCCGTCAATCGTCCGGAGACCTTCGCCAAGAAGGTCGAGACTCTGACGCAGGACACTTCGCACGCGTTCTACGCAAGCGACAACCTCATCACCTGGGGACGCAACAACTCTTTGTTGGACGACCTGCCGTTCGTCGAGGCGTGGAAGGCGAACATCGAGTCCGAGTCAGACCGGGCCATCGCCTGGCGGCGGTACGTGCTCGCCTGCGCGGCCTACCATTGCGTGCAGTTGGACGGTGACTTCGTGGAGTGCGGCGCCTACACCGGCGTAGGCGTCAAGACGGTGGTCGACTATCTGGGCGGCCAGGCCTTCCCCAAGACATTCTGGGCCTACGACATTTTCGAGCACGACGACTCGATGCTGAACCATCCGATGCCCGAGCATGGGCCCGGACTCTTCGACCGCGTGCGCGCCAAGTTCGCGGAGTACCCGCAGGTTCGTCTGGTGAAAGGGCTGATTCCGCAGTGCTTCGAGGGCAACATGCCCGAGCGGATCGCCTATCTGCACATCGACCTGAATCAAGCGCCGGCCGAAGTGGCCGCACTCGATGCCCTGTTCGACAGGATGGTGCCCGGCGGAATTCTTGTTCTCGACGACTACGAATGGGGGGGCACCTACAGACCGCAGAAATTGGCCGAAGACGCCTGGTTCGACGAACGCAGGTACCGCGTGATGCCGCTTCCCACGGGCCAGGGCTTGGTGATCAAGCGCTGACCTGACCGCGGACGACGCTCAGGGCGGCGCCTGACCACCACTTCGCTCGCTCCACATTCCAAGCAGCGCGTCTTCTAGCCGGCGAGCAAAGAGCTCGGCGTCGAACAATGGGCTCTGGCGAGCCTGTTCGCGAAGGGAGGCGCGCAGGGCGGCGAGGCGGGCCGGGTCTGCGGCGAAACCGGCTGCCTTCGCAACGAAAGCGTCTGCGTTGTCTGCGACCCAATCGCTCAGACCTGCGGCACTGAGCAGCGCAGCGCCTTGGCGCGCGACCATCGAGTCGCCGGCAAGCGTCAGCGTGGGCACGCCCATCCACAGGGCTTCGCAGGTGGTTGTCCCGCCGGTGTACGGGAAGGTGTCGAGCACGATGTCGACGTCGGCGTAGCCCTGCAGGTAGGTTTGGTGGTCGGTGGGTGCGCGCATGTGCACCCGATCGGCAGCGATCCCCACTGCGGCAAGTCGCAACAGCATTCGTTCGACGGTAGCTGCCTGCGCAGTTTGATGGCTCTGCATCATCAGCCGCGCGGTGGGCAGCCTTGCGAAGACCTTGCCCCACAGCGCCAGCACCGAGTCGGTGATCTTCGGAAAGCGCTGGAGACAGCCGAAGGTGATGTGACCACGGGCCAGTGCCGGCAAGGAGGCCACCGCGGGCGAGCCAGCGCCTTCTGGCGGCGTGTAGCACATGCGTGTCTGCGGCAGATGCCAGATGGTCTCGGTAAAGAGACGTTCGCTGCCACGTGGCACACACACCTGGTCGGCAAGTACGTAGTCGATTTCCGCCACGCCGGTGCTGGCAAAGTACCCGAGCCAGGAAACCTGTACCGGCGCGGGGCGCAGCGCAAACACGGCAAGCCGGTTGCGGCCGCTGTGGCCGGCAAGGTCGAGCAGTACGTCGATGGCGTCGCTTCTGATCAAGTTCGCTGCCGCCTCATCGCTCAGGCCGTTCAGCGGGCGCCAATGAGCGAACGCAGGTCTGATGCGGGCGCTCAGTTCATCCTCCACCAGGCCTGTCGGGTAGGCAAACAGAGTCAACTTGTCGCCGTTGACGTGCCGCAGGATGCCTTCAAGAAATCGCCCGACCGGATGGCCATACAAGTCGCCGGAAACAATGCCGACCCGCAAGGGCAGTGTGTGCTTCTGCGACGGCGCGGCGAGTGGCTTGAGCAGACCACGCCTCAGCTTTGCGTCGAAGCGACGAGTTTCGGCCCGATAGTCTTCCAGACGGCAGCCCTCGAAGACGCTCAGCTCATAAATCAGCGCGCTGTGGGCCGGCAGGTGCTCCGGGTTCAGCTCAATGGCTCGCCGATACTTCGCAATCGCCATGGCGGGTTCGCCTGCTTCGGCCAATGCCGAAGCGAGGTTGGCGTGCGCGTTGACACTGTAGGGATCCAGCGCCAATGCCTCGCGGAAGTGCTCGATCGCGTCGTCCACCAGTCCCTGCCCTTGCAAGGCAACGCCGAGGTTCTCGTGCAGTGCGGCGAGAGGCTGTACCTTCAAACCTTCGCGGCAGACTCCGGCCGCCCGCGCCAAGTTGCCCATGTCGAGCAAGGCTGCGCCCAGGTTGGCGTAGCCGCCAGGCCGATCTGGACGCAATGCGATGACGCCGCGGTAGGCCTCTGCTGCGCGATCGAGAGATCGTTGCCGGAGGAACAAGCCGCCCAGCGTATTGAGCGTCTCGACATCGTCGGGGCGAAGCTCAAGCGCCCGCTCGAAGCTCAGTGCCGCCGCGTTGGAGTTCTCCTCGACCATGCAGATGTCGCCAAGGCAGCGGTGAAAGTCGGCACTGCCAGGGTTGTCGGCAAGCGCGCAAACGACTGCCTCCCGGGCCGCCGCAACATTGCCGGAGCGCAGCAGCAATCGGCAAAGGGAGACGCGGCCGGGTTCGAAGTCAGGTCGAATCTCGACGGCCAATCTCATTTGCGAGAGTGCAGCTTCTGTGTCGCCTTCAAGCGCCAGCGCGGTGCCAAGCATGTATCGGGCATCGAAGGACTGCGGGTCAAACGCAACGGCCTTCCGCAGATGTTCCGTCGCGGCGGCGCTAGCACCCATCTCTTGCAGCGCGTAGGCCAGGTTGACGTGGTTTGCCGCCGACTCGGGAGACAGCGCGAGGGCATCTCGAAAGGCAATCACGGCCGACGCAAAGTCTTGTTCTCGGAGCGAGGCAATGCCCTTCCTCACGAGATGCTGTTCATGGTCTGGAGTCCGACTCCTCTCCAGGGTGGCCACCGGTGCGGCAGGCTCACGCAGCGATCGCCCTGTTCGTTGTTGCCAGATTTCGCGCAACGCCACCTGAAGTTGCTGCGTGAACCTGGGGGCATCGAATGCTGCAGAGGCCGCAGCCTGCGCGCGCAAACCCGACCGCAGTGCCGCCAACGACGCGATGTCACCCGCGTGCCGAACGGCGCGAGCGACGAAGTCGTCTCCGTCGGTTGCGATCCATTCTGCCAGCCCGGTGCATGCCAGCAGGCTCGCGCCCTGGCGAGCGAGCATCGTCGTGCCGGCGAGCGTGAGGGTGGGCACGCCCATCCACAGTGCCTCGCAGGTGGTGGTGGCTCCGGCGTGCGGGAAGGTGTCGAGGAGGATGTCGACCTTGGCATGCGCTGCGAGGTAGTCGAGGCGCGGAACCGCCTCCGCCAAGTGGACTCGCGATGGGTCCAAGCCGGCAGTCGACAGGCGGGTCAGAAGGCGCTGTCGAACGCCGGGGTCGCCCAGTGAGCTTGCTTGCAGGCGCAATTGCGAACCCGGCACGGCGTTCAGTACCTGCGCCCAAAGCGCAATCACCCGATCGTGGATTTTCGTCAGCCGCTGGAATGACCCGAAGGTGATGTACCCGTTGCGCATGGCAGGTGGGGGTGACACCTGCGGCAGTTCGGCGTCAGATGGCGGCGTGAAGCACAGCCGTGTCTCCGGCAAGCACCAAACGCCTTCCGTAAACTGCGAACGATGTTCAAGGGGAACTGACATGGGGTCGGCCAAGACACAGTCGATGGCGGACAGCCCCGTGCTCGCCCAGTACCCGAGCCAACTGAGCTGAACGGGTGCGGGACGCATCGCGAACAGAACCAGTCGATTGCCGGGCGTGTGACCCGAAAGGTCCACCAGAACATCGATCCGATCCGATCGAATCAGTCGGAGCGCCGCGTCGTCATCCAGTGCAGAGATGTCGCGCCAGAGGGCGAAACACGACTTGAGGCGTGACGTCACATCGTCACAGCCTGGATGGTTGCTGTACGCAACGGCCTCCATCGCGGAGTCGGCCCAGTTGGATACCACGCTCTCGAGAAAATAGCCGACCGGGTGGCGGCGCAGATCGCCTGAAACAAATCCCACTCTCAGCCGTTGCGGCCCCCCCGAGCCGTAAGGCTCGATCTGCGTTGCACCTGCCCTGCCGCGTGCCTCTAAGTCAGCATCAACCATTTGGCCGAACAGCCGCGCTTCGGCGAGGTAAGCCTGTGCTTCGCAGTCGGGGTCGGACGACAAGGCCATCAGCAGGTTGCTTCGCGCATGGTGCATGGGGGGCCTGAGCCGCAGTGCCGCGCGGGCGGCGGCGGCGGCGCCTTTGAAGTCGGACAGCTCTAGCAGTGCTGGCGCCATGCTGCTGTGGGCCGCTGCGAAGTCCGGTTGGATCTCCAAGGCTTTGCGGTAGCTTGTCAGGGCTGTATCCACCTCCATTTCATGCAGCTCGACGTTGCCCAGAAACAGGTGAAGATCTGCGAAGCCTGGGTCGACTGCAATGCCTGCGCGCAGAGCAGCCTTGGCTTCGGCGTGGCGGCCCGCTTGATGGAGGGCTTTGCCGAGGTCGCGGTAGGCGAGAAGCGAGTCCGGCTTGAGGCGAATGGCGCGCTGGAGATGGTCAACCGCCACCGCCAAGGAGTGTTGCGCGAGCAGTGCGGTGGCTAACAGGTAGTGCGCGTCGTGCGAGGAGGGTTCGAGCAGGACGGCTTGTTGAAGCGGCGTCGAGGCCTCGTCCACACGCCGCAGCTCCAGCAGAGCGAACCCAAGATTTACATGGGCGCCCACGTGGCTCGGATCGGTCTTCACCGCGTCGCGATAGCTTGAGCACGCCTCCTCGAGTCGCTCAAGTCCCAGCAACACATTGCCCTTGCGGACATGTTCATCTGCCGAAGCGTCAAGGCCCAGTGCGCCCGCCAGATCTGGCGCGACCCAGGCTGTGGGCTGGGTCGCCGAACGACCCCGCTTTAGCCAGCTCGATAGCCAGTTCACTTCTACGCTGACTCAATCACCGTCGATTTCAGAACAGCAGCATCAACCACTCAGTGAGTTCATCGACGTACTCGGCGTCGTAGCCAGCATCGCGCAGCTCCCATTTGAAGGCGTTGCCGAGCTTGGCTTTCTTGTAGAAGTTGAGCGATCGACCGCTCTTGAATTGCTGCACTTGCAGATCCACTTTCTTCAGCGTTTCCTGCGTCTTGACAGCGAACTTCTTCGTGCTGAACGGAGATTCGAATGGCACCCGCTCTATGTAGAACTTGGCCAATGCCTTGCCGAACGCCTGCTCTTCCTTTGCGTTGATCCAGCTCAGCATCATCTTTCCTTTGGAAACGTCGACCGCTCTGAATGAGCGCCCATGATCTTACTTGCATGAACAGCCGTGGGGCGGGCTGTTGGGGTCACCTGGGATTGAGCCAACTTCGACTGCGCCGGACCGCACAGTCGTGCATGGACAATGCCGCGCATGCGCACAGCCCGAGCTTCGAAAGGCGGCCAGACGGGCCTGGCCGACGTGCCAGTGTCCGCATGGCCGTACCCCGCCCTCGCGGCCATCACCCTTCCCACCCTCCTCGCCCACAACCTCGCACCCTCTGCGACGTTCTTCAACCAGGCGATTGCGCTGTCCGGCTGGGGTTTGTGGCTGGTCGTGCTTGCAGCAGCTGTCCTAGAGCGGCCGATGCCGCTGCTGGGGTCGCCGGGACTGAAGGCGCTCCTGGTCGCTCTGGCGCTGCTGCTTCTTGCCGCACTCGCCTCACCGCTCTGGACATCTCAGCCCTGGGCTCTGGCCATGTCCGCCGCCGGCCTGCTGTGCGCCGCCGCGCTCGCCGCGTGGGTCGGCGCCTCACTTCAAACAGCCGGCCTGGGCGCGCCGGCCTTCCGCGCCTTCTGCATCGCGCTGCTGGTGGCGGGCGTGCTCAGCAGCCTGATCGCGCTGATCCAGGTCTACGCGCCGCAGTGGGCCGACGGCGACTGGATCGCGCGCAGCGGCACGCCGGGGCGGGCGGTGGGCAACCTGCGGCAGCCCAACCATTTGTGCAGTCTGCTGTTGTGGGGCGTGGTGGCGGTGGTGTGGCTGAGCGAGGTGAAGGCGCTGCGCCGCGGCGTGGCGGCAGGCATCGCGGTGGTGTTGATGTTCGCAGTGGTGCTCACGTCGTCGCGCTCGGGCGTGGTGGGCGCGGTGCTGCTGGCGCTGTGGGGCGCGCTGGACCGGCGGCTGCCGGGCAGGGTGCGCATCGCGCTGCTGCTGGCGCCGGTGGCGTATGCGCTGCTGTGGGCGGGCGCGGCGGCGTTGGCGCATGCGGGCGAGCAGGTGTTTCTGGGCGAGAAGCGGTTCAGCGGCGCGGGCGACATCTCTAGCTCGCGCTTCGGCATCTGGGCCAACACGCTGGCGTTGATCGGCGCGCACCCGTGGGTGGGCGTGGGCTTCGGCGAGTTCAACTTTGCGTGGACGTTGACGCCGTTTCCGGGCCGGCCGGTGGCCTTCTTCGACCATGCGCACAACCTGCCGCTGCACTTGGCGGCGGAGCTGGGGCTGCCGCTGGCCGCCCTCGTGCTGGGCCTGCTCGGCTGGGCGCTGTGGGGCGCGTGGCGGGCGGGCTGGCCGGGGCGTGGCGCGGCCACCGCGGCGCCGCACCTGCGCGCGGCGTTCGTGATGGTGCTGATGATCCTGCTGCACAGCCTGCTGGAGTACCCGCTGTGGTACGCCTACTTTCTGTTGCCGGCGGCGTTCGTGCTGGGCCTCGGGCTGGGGCGGGCGCCCGACGCGGGCGGGCGGGCAACCGAGGGTGAGACGATTGGCAGCGGTGGCAGCAGCAGCATCGCCAGCAGCGGCAGCGGCATCACCAGCGGCACCGGCACCCGCGCCATGGCCCGTCTGCCGCAAGTGGCGGCTGCCATGGTGATGCTGGCCGCGCTCGTGTCGGTGTGGGACTACTGGCGCGTGGTCGTCATCTTCTCACCGCCCGAGAACGCCGAACCGCTGGCGCAGCGCATCGCCGACGGCCAGCGCAGCTGGTTCTTCTCGCACCACGGCGACTACGCTGCCGTCACCACCGCCCAAAGCGCCGCCGAGGCCGCCGCCGGCCTGGCCGGTGCGCCGCACTACTTGCTGGATGCGCGCTTGATGATGGCCTGGGCGCGCGTGCTGCACGAGGCCGGCGACGAGCAGCGCGCGCGCCATGTGGCGCAGCGCCTGAAGGAGTTTCGCAACGAGCAGGCCGCGGCGTTTTTCGAGCGGTGCGAGCCGGCGGCGATGGCCGCGATGCCGGCCGGCACGGAGCCGCCTTTCCAGTGCCTGGCGCCATCGGAGCGCCTGGACCATCGCGACTTTCGCTGAGGCCGTGCGACTTGGCGGCGCTTCTCGCCGTACCTTGGGGCCTGTCCCTGTCCCTGTCCCTGCACCAGGCGCGCCGTGACGCACGGCCGAGCTGTCTAAGCCCCTGGCGCTGCAGGCACCGATCCAGCCAGACGAACCAGGTGGCCGGCGGCGGCTGCAACGCTCACAAACCGGGCGTCGAAGCTGAACAGGCCCTCGTCGGCCGGGCTGGCCGCCAGGTGCAGCGCATCGGCAAAGTCGAGCCCGCGCGAATAGCCATCCAGTGCCTGAGCGACGTGGTTCGGGTTCTCCACGCTGAGGTTCGGAAGGCCGAGCAACTTTTCCAATGCCGACTGAATGGTGGGCTGCGACAGTTTGTAGGCTGCGCGCAAGACCCACTCAAGTTCCAGCAGCACGGTTTTGGCAACGAACACCCCGTCGCCGTGCGCGAGCAGCGCCTTCGCTGCGGGCACATGGGCTGGGTCGTCCAGCGTCAGGCAGCGCACCAGGATGTTGGTGTCAACGGCGATCAACGGAGCCTCGCCGACTCACTTGGCGGCGAAACGCCGTGCCAAGTCGTCGGCCAGCGCTCCTTCGATGTCGGCTTGCGAAAGCGCCGGCCCGCGGTAGGACGTGCAGCCCAGGACATCCTCAAGCTTAGACGGCGTGAAAGTGCTCAAAGGCTTCAGAAGGATGCCCTGCGGCACCTCTTCAACCACGAAAGACGTGCCCACGCGCCAACGCTTTGATTCGCGCAGAGCTTTGGGGATGACGATCTGGCCTCGGCTGGAGAGGGTGGTGGTGTCCATGCGTGGGGCGCGCGAAGGTAAGATTGGATAAGATTACAGTTCACCGGGGCGACTGTCAATCCGCACCGTGCGATGCACAGGGCACAGGGCACTCAAGCGCCAAGTGCGATATTCTTACCACTCCTGTATCGATGTACCGAGGGAAAGAAATGACCGCCATCGCCACCCTGTCTGAGAAGTTCCAGATCTCCATCCCCAAGGCCGTGCGCGACGAACAGGGCTGGCAGGCGGGGCTGGAATTCGTGTTCATCCCCAAGGGCAAGGGCGTCTTGCTGATGCCCGTGCCTGAATTGGCCCAGCTGGCGGGCATCGCCAAGGGCGCCAAGACGCACTCGGTTCGCGACCGCAAGGACCGCTTTTGATGCGCGTGGTGGACACGTCGGTCTGGGTCGAATGGTTGACGGCCAGTCCACTTGGCCGCAGCTTGGCGGATGAGATCCCGGGCCGAAGCGAATGCATAGTCCCCACCATCGTTCAGCTTGAACTGTCGAAGTGGCTGATGCGTGAAGTCGACGAAGACCGGGCCGACCAGGTCATCGCGTTCACGCAGAAGTGCATCGTCGTCCCGCTGGACTCGCAGCTGGCCTTGCTGGCAGCCGATCTTCACCGGCAATACAAACTGGCGACGGCCGACGCCATCGTCTATGCGACTGCACAGGCGCGGGGGGCCGAGCTGCTCACCTGCGATGCCCACTTTGCCAAGTTGCCGGCGGTGCGGTACTTCAAGAAGTAGCCGCGCTGCCGCTTCGCCGACTTCGCTTGGCGCGCGTCGGCGAAATGTGCCTACGTCGGCGCGACCCAATCGCCAGACTTCCCCCCGTGCTTCTCGAGCACGCGGATATCACCCATCACCATGCCGCGGTCGGCGGCCTTGCACATGTCGTAGACGGTCAGCAGGCCGACCTGCACGGCGGTCAACGCTTCCATCTCGACGCCGGTGCGGCCCAGCGTCTCGACCTGCGCGGTGCAGCGCACGCTGCTGGCGGCCACGTCGATGTCGAACGCCACCGCCACGCGCGTGATGGGCAGCGGATGGCACAGCGGGATCAGCTCCGATGTGCGCTTGGCCGCCTGAATGGCCGCGATGCGCGCCACGCCGATCACGTCGCCTTTCTTCGCGGTGCCACTCTGAATGAGTGCCAGTGTGGCCGGCAGCATGCGGATCGTGCCGCTGGCGCGCGCCACGCGATGCGTCTCGGCCTTGGCCGACACGTCCACCATGTGGGCCTGGCCCTGGGCGTCGAAGTGGGTCAGTGTGCTCATCGGAAGGTCATGACAGGTCACCGCAGGAAACAGACCGGAAACGTTCGTGGGGCATGATAGCGACGCGGTGCCATAGCTCGAAGCGAACCCGAAGCGAACCCGACGCAACGCCAGCGTGAACTCGCCAGCCCGATCCGCTGTCCAACGCCGCCCTCTTCCGGACTCCTCCTTGACACCCACCCCGCCCGCACGCCCTGCGGCCCTGCAGCGCCCGCGCCCCGCTGCGCGCGCCTGCGCTGCGGTGTGCGCGCTCGCCCTGTTGGCGCCCGCTGCGCCGCTGCGGGCCCAGGCGCCCAACCCGAACCCGAGCCAGAACCAACTCCCCGCCCTCGGCGATTCGGCCGCTGAAGACTTCAGCGTCGGCACCGAGCGCAAGCTGGGCGACCAGATCATGCGCGAGATCCGGCGCGACCCCGACTATCTCGACGACCCGCTGCTGCTCGAATACCTGCAGTCGCTGTGGCAGCCGCTGCTGGCGCAGGCGCGCGTGCAAGGCCACATCGGGCCCGACACCGACGAGCGTTTTGCGTGGGAGCCGTTCCTCGTGCGCGACCGCTCCGTCAACGCCTTTGCGCTGCCCGGCGGCTACATCGGCGTGCATCTGGGGTTGATGGCCATCACCGCCACGCGCGACGAACTCGCCTCGGTGCTCGCGCACGAGCTGTCGCACGTGACGCAGCGGCACATTGCGCGCGGCATTGCCAACAGCCGCAAGCAGTCGCTGATCGGCATTGCCGCGCTCATCATCGGCGTGCTCGCCGCCAGCCGCGCGCGCAGTGCCGACGCTGCCAACGCCGCCATCGCCGGCAGCCAGGCCGCCACCATTCAAGGCCAGCTCAACTTCTCGCGCGACGCCGAGCGCGAGGCCGACCGCATCGGCTTTGCCATGCTCGCCGGCGCCGGCTTTGCGCCCGGCGGCATGGCGGCGATGTTCGAGAAGCTCGACCAGGCCTCGCGGCTGAACGACAGCGGCGGCTTCCCGTACCTGCGCAGCCACCCGCTCACCACCGAGCGCATCGGCGAGGCGCGCTCGCGCCTGGGCACTGCAGCACCGGTGGCGCCGGTGAGCGTGATCGAGCACAGCCTGGCGCAGGCCCGCGCGCGCGTGCTGATGGACCCGCGCGTGGACGCATTGCGCCGCTGGCAGGCGCTGGACACCGACCGCAACGCCAGCGCGCTTGCCGACAAGCTCGCCGCGGCCACCGGCAGCGCCCTGGCCTCCACGCTGCTGCGCGATTGGGCGCGCGCCGACGCGGCCATCGCGAACGCGCAGGCGCTGCTGCGCAGCGCCGGCCGGGCCGAGCCGCGCGCCGAGCGATTCGTGCAACTGCTGGCGGTGCAGTCGATGCTGCTGCGGGGCGATGCCGCACGGGCCACCGAGTTGCTGCAGCCGCACGCGGGCGATGGCTCGCGCCCGGCCGTGCTGCTGGGCGGGCGCGTCGCGCTGGCCGCGGCGGCGTCGTCCAGTGCCAGCGCCGCAACCGCCGCGCTCAAGCCACGCGCCGAAGAGCTGCAGACCTGGGTGGCCGTGCATCCGCAAGACCCGGAGGCCTGGGCGCTGCTGGCGCAGATCTGGTCGCGCCTGAACCAACCGCTGCGCGCCTTGCGCGCCGAGGCCGAGTCGCGCCTGGCGGTGGGCGACATCGTCGGCGCGATCGACCGGCTGCGCGCCGCGCAGCGCAGCGTGCGCAGCGGCGGGCCGAGCGACTTCATCGAGACCTCGGTGGTCGACGCGCGCCTGCGCGACATCGAAGGCCTGCGCCGCCAACTGATGGCCGAAGAGCGCAACGCGCAGTAGGTCACACGTCCTGCTCCTCGCCCCTCTGGGGAGAGGTTGGGAGAGGGGCATCGCGCAGTCATCGGCGCTGCAAGGGCTCCAGTGGACCGTAACGCTGAAATCGGAAGTCGCTGTCCGCGCGAAACGCGGCGCGCTGCGGCGTTGCGAATGCTCGCAATGCCTATGGGCATTGCTGTGCTTCGCGCCTTGCACCGCGCCGCGTTTCGCACTTCCCTCGACTCCCATTTCAACGTCACGGTCCACTAGACTCCCCCGACAAGAAGCAGCACGGAGGGCGGGATGCGACGATTCCTGATCGCGGTGGCATGCGCGATGGTCACCATGGCGCCAGCACACGCCGCCACCATCTTCAGCGTCAGCCCGCAAGGCGAGGTGGCGCAGGTGCGCCAGGTCACGGTGAAGTTCTCGGAAGCCGTGGTGCCGTTCGGCGACCTGCGGCTGCCCGACCCGATGGCGGTGCAATGCCAGGGTGAGCCAGGTGGGCAAGGCGCCGCGCCGTCCGGCGCCGGCCGCTGGGCCAACGACCGCACCTGGCTCTACGACTTCAAGGACGCGCTGCCCCCCGGCACGCGCTGCACGTTGAAGGCGCGCGCCGCATGGAAGCCGAGCGCGGGCGCCTTAACGGGCCGCACCGACTTTGCCTTCAGCACCGGCGGCCCGGCCGTGGTGCAGATGCAGCCGTACGACGGCAGCACCATCGACGAAGACCAGCACTTTCTGCTGCGGCTGAACGGCCCGGCGGTGGACGCGAGCGTTACCACCAACGTGTGGTGCGAGGTTCAGGGCATTGGCGAGCGGCTGCCGGTGCGCATCGTCACCGGCAAGGAGCGCGACGAGTTGCTGAAGGCTCGCCGCGTCGACAAGGCCGCCGCCAAAGCACCCGCGCAATGGCAGGTGCTCGCCTGCCAGCGCCCGCTGCCGCCCGACGTGGCGGTGCGGTTGGTGTGGGGCAAGGGCATCGCGGCACTGGCGAACCCGCGCGTTGCGACCAGCGTCGAGCAGGTGTTCAAGTACCAGGTGCGCAAGGCCTTCACGGCCGAATTCTCGTGCGAGCGCGAGCGGGCCGGCGCGCCCTGCTGGCCGGTGCTGTCGACGAGCCTCAACTTCTCGGCCCCGGTGCCGCGGGCGTTGGCGGAACAGGTGCGGCTGAGGGTGGTGGGCGGCGTGGGTGCAGGTGCGGGTGCCGGTGCCGGTGCGGCTGCCGGCACGGGTGCGACATCGGGCACCGTCTTCGCGCCCGTCATCGACAAGACCGACAAGAGCGAAGACCTGCAGTCGCTGAGCTTCCCGCGCCCGCTGCCCGAGAACGCAACGCTGAGCCTGGCGCTGCCGGCCAACTTCAAGGACAACGCGGGCCGGCCGCTGGCGAACGCGCAGGCCTTCCCGCTGCAGGTCAAGACGGCCGAGGCGCCGCCGATTGCCAAGTTCGCGACCGCGCCGTTCGGCGTGATCGAGCGCCACGCCGAGGCGATGCTGCCTGTGACGCTGCGCCACGTGCAGGGCGACTTGCGTGCTGGCAGCGACGGCTCCAAGCGCAACGGCAGCGTGCGCGTGCTGCGTTTGCAAACCGATGCCGACATCGTGGCCTGGTACGGCCGCGTGAGAGCGCTCGACGGCGACTTCGACGCCCGCAACCGCTCGCTGCTGGCCGACCAGAAGGACGCGCGCCGGCTCGACCTGCCGCAGCTCTTGCCCCCCAAGCAAGGCGGCACGCAGACGGATGCGCCCCGGCCGTTCGAGGTGATCGGCCTGCCGCTGCCCGAGCCGGGCTACCACGTCGTCGAGATCGAATCGCGCCGCCTGGGCGAGGCACTGCTCGACCCGAAAGCGCCGATGTTCGTGCGTACGGGCGTGCTCGTCACCAACCTCGGCGTGCACTTCAAGCGCGGGCGCGAGAACGCGCTGGTGTGGGTCACCACGCTTGACCGCGCCCGGCCGGTGGAAGGCGCCGACGTGGCGATCAGCGACTGCCAGGGCCAGCGCCTGTGGGCCGGCCGCACCGACGCGCAGGGCCTGGCGCGCGTGCCGCAGGCGTTGGCGCAGCGCGACGATTGCGGCAACCGCGGCGGCAGCGGTGAAGGAGAAGAAGGCGACGGCACCAGCAGCGACGGCGCCCTGTTCGTCAGCGCCCGCAAGGCCGACGCGAACGGGGTGCTCGACACTGCCTTCGTCTTCGGCGGCTGGCAAAAGGGCATCGAGCCGTGGCGCTTCAACGTTCCGACCAGCAGCAGCGCCGAGCCCGACGCGCGCGCCCACACGGTGTTCGACCGCAGCCTGTTGCGCGCGGGCGAGACGCTGTCGATGAAGCACTTCATCCGCGCCGAAACTTCGGTTGGCCTCGCGCTGCTCAAGCCCGACGACCTGCCCACGCAACTCAAGCTCGTGCACCAGGGCAGCGGCCAGGCGTTCACGCAGCCGCTGCAATGGAGCAGCCCGCGCAGCGCCACGTCGAGCTGGAACATCCCGGCCGCCGCCAAACTCGGCGTCTACGACGTTCTGCTGGTGCGGGGCAAGCCCGACGATGCGAACCACCGCACCTGGACCAGCGGCAACGTTCGCGTCGAGGAGTTTCGCGTGCCGCTCGTCGATGCGCGCTTGACCGCGCCGAAGGCTGTGCCGGTGGCGCCGAAAGAGCTGGCCGTCGCGCTGCAACTCAACTACCTCTCCGGTGGGCCGATGGCCCAAGCGCCGGTGCGTGTGTCGGCATTGCTGAAGAGCCGCTCGCCCGACTTCGCCGGGTTCGATGAGTTCTCGTTCGAGCCGCCGCGCGAGGCCGGCCCGGCGCAAGAATCGGAAGAAGGAGAAGAACGCGGCGACGACGGCAAGCTGGTGGCCGACAAGATCGCACTGACCACCGACCGCAGCGGCGCCGCGACCGTCGCGTTGAAGGACTTGCCGCGCATCGCCCGGCCGTCGGAGTTGCTGGCTGAAGTTACCTTCAACGACCCGAACGGCGAGGCGCAGACCGTCGGCACGCGCATCGCGCTGTGGCCCGCCAGCGTCGTGCTGGGCATCAAGGCCAGTTCGTGGGCCAGCAACCAAGGCAAGGTCAAGTTCACCGCGCTCGCGCTCGACACCACCGGCAAGCCCGTCAAGGGCCAGCGCGTGGACGTGCGCGGCCAGACGCACCAGGTCATCAGCACGCGCAAACGCATGGTCGGCGGCTTCTACGCCTACGACAACCGCACCGAGGTCAAGGAGATCGGCAGCCTGTGCAACGGCGCCACCGACGAGCGCGGGCTGCTGCTTTGCGAGGCCGAACTGACCGCGCCCGGCGAGGTGCAGTTGATCGTGCGCGGCACCGACGCGCAGGGCAACACCACACAGGCCGCCACCAGCGTGTGGGTGACGAAACAAGGCGAGCTGTGGTTCGCGCAGGACAACGACGACCGCATCGACGTGCTGCCCGAGAAGAAGCGCTACGAAGTCGGCGAAACGGCGAAGCTGCAAGTGCGCTCGCCGTTCCGCGAGGCGACGGCGCTGGTGGCGGTGGAGCGCGAGGGCATCGTGCAGACGCAGCTCGTGACGCTGCGCGGCGACGACCCGACGGTTCGCGTGAAGATCGAGCCGGGCTGGGGGCCGAACGTGTACGTGAGCGTTCTCGCGCTGCGCGGGCGCATTCGCGACGTGCCGTGGTATTCGTTCTTCACCTGGGGCTGGAAGGAGCCGCTCGACTGGGTGCGCAGCTTCATGCACGAGGGGCGCGAGTACCGGGCGCCGACGGCGACGGTGGATTTGTCCAAGCCGGCGTTCAAGCTCGGCGTGGCGGCGCTGAGCATCGGCCTGGCGGAGCATGAATTGCAGGTCAGCGTCAGCACCGACAAGCCGCAGTACGCGGTGCGGCAGAAGGCGGTGGCGCGCATCAAGGTGGTTTCGGCCGGCAAGGAAGGCGGCAAGCCAGTGGCTGGTACAGAGGTCGCTTTCGCAGCGGTCGACGAAGGGCTGCTCGCATTGCGCAACAACGACTCGTGGCAACTGCTCACGGAGATGATCCAGGCCCGCGCGTGGGGCGTGGAGACGAGCACCGCGCAGAGCGAGATCATCGGCCGCCGCCACTACGGCCGCAAGGCGATCGCCGCGGGCGGCGGCGGCGGGCGCGGCGCCACGCGCGAGCTGTTCGACACGCTGCTGCTGTGGAAGGCGACGGTGGTGCTCGACGCCAACGGCGAGGCGACCGTCGAAGTGCCGCTCAACGATTCGCTCACCAGCTTCCGCCTCGTCGCGGTGGCCGACGCGGGGGCGCAGCGGTTCGGCACCGGCAGCACCACCATCCGCGTGACGCAAGACTTGCAACTGCTCGCCGGCCTGCCGCCGCTGGTGCGCGAGGGCGACCGCTTCAGCGCGATGCTGACCTTGCGCAACACGACCGCGCGCGACATGAATGTGCGCGTGGGGTTACAGGGCACGGTGAACAGCGGCGGCAGCGGCAGCGGTGGCAGTGGCAGTGCTGGTGCTGGTGCCGGCAACGCTGGCACCGAGATCACCCGCACGCCGCTTGCGCTGCCGCCTCAAGACGTGGCGCTGCCTGCCGGTGCCGCGAAGGAAGTGGCGTGGCCGGCGGACGTGCCGGCCGATGCCTTCAGCGTCACCTGGGAGGCAAGCGTCGAAGAACAGGTCGGCACGTCGCCCGAGCGTGCGAGCGACCGCGTCAGGCTCACGCAACTCGTCAGCTCTGCCGTGCCGGTGCGCGTGATGCAAGCGACGTTGCAGCAGCTCGACGGCAGTGTGATGCTGCCGGTGGCTGCACCGGCCGACGCACTCTCGGCCGGCGGCGCCGGCACTGTCAAGCGCGGCGGCGTCCACGTCGCGCTGCAGCCCAAGCTCAGTGGCGCGCTGCCCGGCATGCGGCGCTACTTCGAGACCTACCCGTTCGTGTGCCTGGAGCAGAAGACGTCCAAGGCGGTCGGCCTGGCCGACGGCGCGCTGTGGTCCGCAGTCGCGAACCAGTTGCCGACCTACCTGGACAGCGATGGCCTGGCGAACTACTTCCCCCCGCGCGCCGAAGACGGCCCGCGCGGCAGCGACCGGCTCACCGCCTACGTGCTTGCGGCCACGCACGAAGCCAAGTTCGAGCTGCCGCCTGCCGCGCGCGACGCGATGCTCGCGGGCCTTTCTGCCTTCGTCGAGGGGCGCATCGAGCGCAAGTTCTGGTCGCCGCGTGCCGACCTGGATGTGCGCAAGCTCGCCGCCATCGAAGCACTCTCGCGCTACGGCCGTGCGCAGCCGCGCATGCTCGGCTCGGTCAACCTCACGCCCAACCTGTGGCCGACTGCGGCGGTGATCGACTGGCTCAACATCCTGCGCCGCGTGAACGGCATCGCGCAGCAAGCGCAGCGGCTCGATGAAGCACAGCAGATCCTGCGCAGCCGGCTCACGTACGCCGGCACCACGCTGAAGTTCAGCAACGAAGAGGGCGACTTCTGGTGGTGGTTGATGGACAGTGCCGATGCGAACGCGGCGCGGCTGATCCTGGCCGTGATGGACGACCCGGCCTGGCGCGACGACCTGCCGCGCATGGTGGTGGGCAGCCTGGCGCGCCAGCGCAACGGCGCGTGGCTGACGACGACGGCCAACCTCTGGGGCTCGCTCGCGCTCGACAAGTTCTCAGTGAAGTTCGAGTCGGGCCCGGTCAGCGGTAAGACGGTGGCGGTGCTCGCGGGGGGCGCCGCCACCGCGACGCGCAGCATCGACTGGCGTGCTGCGGCGGGTGGTGGTTCGGTGACGTTGCCATGGCCTGCAGGGCCCGCAGCGCAGAGTGTTCTCAACGTCACCCAAGAAGGCGAAGGCAAACCGTGGCTCACGGTGCAGAGCCTCGCGGCTGTGCCGCTGAAGGCGCCCATCCGCGCCGGCTACGCGATCGCTCGCACGGTGACGGCCGTCGAGCGGAAAGACAAGTCGCGCTGGTCGCGCGGCGACATCTTGCGCGTGCGGCTGGAGGTCGATGCGCAGAGCGACATGACGTGGGTGGTGGTGAGCGACCCGGTGCCCGGAGGTGCCACGATCCTCGGCTCGGGGCTGGGGCGCGATTCGGCCATCGCCACACGCGGCGAGCGGCGCGAGGGCAGCGCGTGGGCGGCGTTCGAGGAGCGCAGCTTCGAGGCCTTCCGCAGTTACTTCGAATACCTGCCGCGCGGCAAGCACGTGGTCGAGTACACCGTGCGCTTCAACACCCCAGGCAAGTTTGCATTGCCGCCCACGCGCGTGGAGGCGATGTACGCGCCGGAGAGTTTTGGCGAGGCGCCGAACGCGGTGGTCGAGGTGGCGCCGTGACGCTGGGCGGCGCGCCGTGCTGCACTGTCGGCAGCGTGGTCGGCATCGCGCTGGCGGTGGCGTCGATCGGTGCGACCGCACAAATTGAAGCTCAGTCGCAGTCGCGGTCGCAGTCGCAGTCGTCGTTGGCGGTGTTGTCGTCGAGATTGCCTTCATTCGACGAAGTGAAAGCCGCGCACCGCCCATCGGACTGGACGCTGCTCGACCGCCACGGCGTGCCCGTCCAGACGCTGCGCATCGACAAGTCCGTGCGCCGGCTGCCGTGGGTGGCGCTTGCCGACATGTCGCCCGCGCTGCTGCAGGCGGTGGTGCTGAGCGAAGACCGGCGCTTCCACGAGCACAGCGGGGTCGATTGGGCGGCCGTCGCGCGCAGCGCCTGGGGCAATGTGTGGAACACGCGCACGCGCGGCGCGTCGACCCTGACGATGCAGCTCGCTGGGCTGATCGACGACGGCCTGGCTCGGCCCAGCGGCGGCCGCAGCGTGGTGCAGAAGATCGGCCAGGCCGTGACCGCAACAAGGCTCGACGCACGCTGGAAGAAGAGCGAGATCCTCGAGGCCTACCTCAACTCGGTGGCGTTTCGCGGTGAGGTGGTGGGCATCAACGCGCTGTCGCAGACGCTGTTCGGCAAGCACCCCAGCGGGCTCGACGCGCAAGAGGCGGCCATCGCGGCCGCACTGGTTCGCGGCCCGAACGCCGCAGCCGAGACGGTGGCCGCGCGCGCCTGTGGCGTGTTGAAGGAGCAGGGCGAGTCGTGCGTCGGCGTGGTCGGCCTGGCCGAGACCGCGCTGGTGCGGCGCGGTGGCATGCCGCTGGGCGAGCAACTGGCGCCGCACTTTGCGCGGCAGGTGCTTGCTGCTGGCGCAGCGGCTCCCGGCGGGTGGCCCGCCCAGAGTTCACCACCGTTCACCCTGAGCCTGTCGAAGGGCCCGATCATCCTGAGTCAGTCGAAGGCAGGGCTTCGACATGCTCAGCCCGAACGGAGCGATGCGATCGAACGCAAGTCGACATCCGAAGTGCGCAGCACGCTCGACGCCGGCCTGCAACGCTTTGCCGTGCGCGCACTGCGCGGCCAGCTCGCCGAACTGACCGGCCGCAACGTCGAAGACGGCGCCGTGATCGTGCTCGACAACGTCAGCGGCGAGGTGCTGGCCTGGGTCGGCTCCAGCGGCGATCTGTCCGACGCAGCGCAAGTGGATGGCGTGCTCGCTCGCCGCCAGCCGGGCTCGACGCTCAAGCCCTTCATCTACCAGCTCGCGTTCGAGAAGCGCCTGATCACGCCGGCCAGCCTGCTCGACGACGCGCCGGCGCAAATCGCCACCTCGGGCGGCCTGTACCTGCCGCAGAACTACGACCGCGACTTCAAGGGCTGGGTCAGCGCGCGCACCGCGCTGGGCGCCAGCTTGAACGTGCCGGCGGTGCGCGTGGCCGCGCTGCTCGGGCCCGACGCGGTGCACGCGCGGCTCAACCAGCTCGGCTTTGCGCTGCCGCACGGCGCCGGCCACTACGGCCACGCGCTGGCGCTGGGCGGCGCCGAGGTCACGCTGCTGGCGCTCGCGAATGCGTACCGCAGCCTGGCGCTGGGCGGGCGGCTGTCGCCCTTGAAGCTGCTGGCCGGCGAGGCCGCTTCCCGTGGCGAACCGGGCCGCGCCGTGGCCGACTCGGCTGCTGCGTACCTGACCACCCACATCCTCGCCGACAACAACGCCCGCGCTCGCACCTTCGGGTTGGACAGCACCCTGTCAACGCGCGGCTTCGCCGCGGTGAAGACCGGCACCAGCAAGGACCTGCGCGACAACTGGTGCGTCGGCTTCACCGACCGCTACACCGTCGGCGTGTGGGTCGGCAACGCGAGTGGTGCGGCGATGCACGGAGTCAGCGGCGTCAGCGGCGCGGCGCCGGTGTGGCAGGCGCTGGTGGCGCAGCTTCATGGCGGGCGGCCGTCGCTGCGGCCGGCTGCGCCGGCGGGCGTGGTCGAGGCCCGCGTGATGCTCGGTGCGCTGCCCGGCGCGCAGCCCGAGCCGTCGCGCGACGAGGTGTTCGTCGCCGGCACCGAACCCGTTCTGCAACTCACGGGCTCAAGGCATTCGGCGGGCCAGGCCTTCGGCATCACCAGCCCGCGCGACGGCAGCGTCTTCGCGCTCGACCCCGACATCCCGCTGGCAGCGCAGCGCATCCGCTTCGAAGGCGTTGCCGGCGTGTGGGTGCTGGGCGGCAAACGTGTGGGTTCGGGGCCGCGCCTGGCTTGGGCGCCGTGGCCCGGTCGGCACACGCTGGAGTTGCAGGGCCGCGACGGCAAGCCGCTGCAACGCGTTCGCTTCGAGGTGCGTGGCGCCGGGCTGAAGACGGCGCTCGCGCCGCGGTGAGCGCAGCCCGTTCAGGCTGAAGCGCGTGTCGAAGCCGCTGGCTACGACCTGGCGAACACCCGCTCCATCGCCACGTCGATCACCATGCCGCACAGGCTGTAGATCAGCGAGCCGATCAGCGCGGCGCCGAAGCCGGCGACGGTGAAGCCGTCGAGCAGGTGCGCGGCAAAGTAGAACATCAGCGCGTTGATGACGAACAGGAACAGCCCGAGCGTGACCAGCGTGACCGGCAGCGTCAGCAGCACCAGCAGCGGCCGCAGCAGCGTGTTGAGCAAGCCGAGCACCAGCGCCGCGATCATTGCCGCGCCGAAGCTGGCGATGGTCACGCCGGAGTAGAGGTAGTCCACCAGCAGCAGGGCGGCGGCGAGAAGTAGCCAACGAACGATGATCTTCATGCCAGCAGCATACCGCGCTGTGTCGGCAGAGGTCCGCGAGGCCAGCGAACCCGACGACACGCGAGCAAGATCGCCAGGATGCAACGTTTTCAATAAGAATCATTCGCATTCGTGTTAATCTTCGTCAGTGCCGTTGTCGTCGTTCCACGGCTGCGCTTTTGTCGATCGAACCCATGTCTGTCACCACTTCCCCCGTGCCCGTCGGCGCCGCATCGGCAAGCGGCCGCCACGAGCGGTCGCTCGCCAGGCCGCCGACCGCAACGGACGGTCTCTCGCCGCTGCAGCGGCAGTGCCTCGTCGCAGCCATCCTGGTGGCGCACGGCGCGGCAGGTTGGGGGCTGATGCAGGTGCGCGAGGTGCGCGAGGCGGTGGCCCTGGCCGCGCCGATGTTCGTGAACCTGATCGACCCGCCTGCGCCGGTTCCGCCGCCCCCACCGGCGCCGCCGCCCCCGCCACCGCTCGCGCCGCCCAAGCCCGTCCTGAAGACGCCGCCACCGCCGGCTCCACTGGTCACCACAGCGCCCACACCCGCGCCATCCGCCTTCACCGCCCCGCCGCCGGAGGTGCCGCCGCCACCGCCGGAGCCCGCGCCGCCGGCGCCGGTGGCCGTTGTGGCGCCGCCGCCGGCACCGCCTGCGCCACCGCCAGCGCCCAAGACGATTCCGGCCTCGGCCGTGCAGTACCTGGAACCCCCGTCGCCCGAGTACCCGCGCACCTCGCGCCGCCTCGGTGAATCGGGCCGAGTGCTGCTGCGCGTCTACATCGACGAAGCGGGCTTGCCGCGCCAGGTGCTGCTCGCGCAATCGTCGGGCTTCGCTCGCTTGGACGATGCGGCCGTCGTCGCGATGAAGCGTGCGCGCTTCAAGCCTTACACCGAGAACGGCCAGCCCACTGCCGGATGGGCGCCTGCCCCTATCGACTTCGAACTGGAGAAATGACCGTGAACAACGAATCCGCACTCGGCTTCGGCCATTTCATCGCGCAGAGCGATGTCGTCGGCAAATCGCTGCTCGCCATCCTGGTGCTGATGTCGGTCGCCTCGTGGGCCATCATCGCCATCAAGGGGCTGACGCTGATCGCGCGGCAGCGCCGCAGCGCGAGCTTTCTGAACTTCTTCTGGAACGCCACCTCGCTCGACGCAGTGGCGGGCGAGATTGCCACCCACGGCGCGCGCGACCCGTTCTCGCACCTCACCAGCCACGCGATGCACGCGCAGGCGCACCACGCGCGCTACGGCGCGGCCAAGCTCGAAGAGGCGGGTTCGTCGAGCGAGTTCGTCACGCGCACCATCAAGAAAGTGCTCGACGAAGAGACGACGCGGCTCGAAAACGGCCTGGCCGTACTCGCCACGGTCGGCGCCACCGCGCCGTTCGTCGGCCTGTTCGGCACGGTCTGGGGCGTGTACCACGCGCTGGTGGCCATCGGCATGAGCGGCTCGGGCACGCTCGACAAGGTGGCCGGCCCGGTGGGCGAGGCGCTGATCATGACCGGCCTGGGCCTGGCCGTCGCGATCCCCGCGGTGATGGGCTACAACTGGTTGACGCGCGCCAACCGCGTGATGGTCTCCAAGCTCGATGCCTTCGCCTACGAGCTGCACACCTTCGTGTCGATGGGCCAGCCACTGGGCACCGAAAGCGGCGCCAGCGCGAGCGTGCGGTCCCTGCCTTCTCGCCAGTCGCCCGTCGCCGCCTGAAGGAGCAAGCCATGGCCTTCGCAAGTTTCGACGCCAAGAACGCCAACGCACCGATGGCCGAGATCAACATGGTGCCGCTGATCGACGTGATGTTGGTGCTGCTCGTCATCTTCATCGTCACCGCGCCGCTCCTCACGCAAGCCGTGAAGCTGGAGCTGCCCAAGGCGAGTTCGCAGGTCAACGACTTGAAGCCGCAGAAGGTCGAGTTCGCGATCGACGCGGCCGGGCTGCTGTACTGGAACGGCGAGGTCGTCACGCGCGCTGAAGCCGCCAAGCGCTTCGCCACCGAAGGCCAGCGCCAGCCGCAACCCGAGATCCACCTGCGCGCCGACCAGGCCGTGGCCTACCGCTTCGTCGCGCAGACGCTGGCCGATGCGTCCAAGGCCGGCCTGGGCAAGGTGGGCTTCGTCAGCGAACCCGACACTCCTCAGTAGCACCCAGAACAACCCCCTCCCCGCACCAGCCCGCCGTCGCCAGCAAGTGCTTCACCACCCATCCAGGAAGCACCATGCCGCGCCGCAGACAGTCACCTTCTACGCACCGAGCCGCACCCTTCGCCACACCGACCCCATCGGCCGAGCCGCTCAGATCGGCCGCATCGCTCACAGCGCGCCCGCCGCGCCGCCCGCCGTCTGCGGCATTGCTGCCACTCGGCGCGCTCGCCGCAGGCTTCGGCCTGATGCTGTCGCAGGCCCACGCGCAGACGGCTGCGCCGCCGGCACCATCGTCGCCGGCCGCACCGGCCACAGCCGCGCCGGCGGCCTCGGCCGCTGAAGCCGCACTGCCGCAGATCAAGGTCAAGGCCGCTGCCGAGCCCACCGGCAAGGCCAACTACCAGACCACCACCACCGGCATCGGCAAAGGCAACCAGGAGCTGCGCGACATCCCGCAGTCGGTCACCGTCGTGACCGAGCGGCTCATCGACGACCGCAACCTCGACACGATGAAAGACGTGCTGCGCAACACCTCGGGCATCAGCTTCCTCGCGGCCGAGGGCGGCGAAGAGGACATCCGCCTGCGCGGCTTCTCCCTGCAAGCCACCGGCGACGTGTTCATCGACGGCATGCGCGACCCGGCCTTCTACGAGCGCGACACCTTCTTCCTCGACCGGCTCGAGCTGCTGCGCGGCTCGGCCTCGCTGCTGTTCGGGCGCGGCTCCACCGGCGGCGCAGTGAACCAGGTGACGAAGCAGCCGCGGCTCATCACCGAGCACCAGTTCGACGCGACGGTCGGCAACCACGGCTACCTGCGCGGCGTGGGCGACTTCAACCTCAAGCTCGGCGAGAGCAGCGCGCTGCGCATCGGCACGATGGTGAACCGGGCCGACAACGACGGCACCGGCTCCAGCATCGAGAAGCAAGGCGTGGCGGCCGCGTACCGCTGGGGCATCGGCGAGCGCGACGAGTTCTCGATCGCCGGCTACTACCTCGACAACCGCAATGGCATCAACTACGGCATGCCGTTCATCCGCCCGACGCTTGCCTCGCCGGTGGCCGACACGACGCTGCTGCCGCTGGCGCCGACCGCCTACTACGGCCTGGCCAGCGACTACAACAACGGCCGCGCCGAGACGGTCACCGCCTCGCACACGCACCGCTTCGGCTTTGCCACCGAGCTGACCACCAAGGTGCGCAAGGGCGCCTACACGCGCGACCAGCGCAGCGGCACGGTGCGCTTTGCCGCGGCCGCGCTGCAGCCCGGCGGGGTGGCCGTGAGCCTGGCGACCTTCGGCCCGAACACCGTCATCAACCGCGGCACGCAGTTGAAGGTTCAGGACATGGACACCTGGCACGCCCAGAGCGACTTGAGCACGCGCTTCGAGGCGCTGGGCATGAAGCACGAGTTGCAGGCCGGCGTCGACTACGCGCGCGAGCAGAAGGTGGTGTACGCCGCACGCAACGCCGCACAGGGCGGCGTGAACCTGACCAAGCCGACGACGACCGTGGGCAGCCCGGACGACGGCGCGTCGGTGGCCGAAGGCTCGCGCGTGTTCCGCACGGCCAACCAGTACACGTCGAAGTCGGCCGGTGTCTACGTGCAAGACCTGGTCGAAGTGGTGCCGCACTGGAAGCTGCTGGCCGGGCTGCGCTACGACTACCTCGTGGGCGCTTACGACACGTTTGCGATCCCTGCCGCTGCGCCCGGGCCGACCACGCAGGCCAGCTACGCGATGAAGGTGTCGGAGGTGAGCAAGCGGCTCGGCCTGCTGTACCAGCCGTCGCCGCGCTTGACGATCCACCTCGGCGGGGGCACGTCGTTCAACACCTCGGGCGACGCGTATTCGCTCAGTGCGGCCAATGCCGACATCCCGCCCGAGCAATCGATCAACGTCGAGCTGGGTGCGCGCATCGAGTCGGCCGACGGCAATTTCACCAGCCGCGTGGCGATCTTTCGCTCCACCAAGCTGCAAGAGCGCAACACCGACCCGCTGGTGAACCTCGTCACGCTGTCCGGCAAGCGCCATGCGGCGGGCGTGGAGCTCGACCTCACCGGCCGCATCACCCCGGCCTGGGAGGTCTACGGCTCCTACATGTGGATTCCGGTGGCGAAGATCGACATCGGCGTGGCCGGCTCCGAAGGCCAGGGCACGCGGCCATCGCTGACGCCGACGCACTCCGGCACGATCTGGAGCAACTACAAGCTCTCGCCGCAATGGCGTGTGGGCGCCGGGTTGAACGCGCGTTCGGGCGTGGCGCCGCTGCGCAACCCGGGCTTCACCGTGCCGCGCTACATCACCGGTGACGTGATGGCCGAGTACACCGCGGCGGTCGACCACCTCAGCTTCAAGCTCAACGTCACCAACGTGGCCGACAAGCTCTACGCCGACGAGCTCTACCCCGGCCACTACATTCCCGGGCCGGGCAGGCTGTACCAGATGACGATGAGCCTGAAGTTCTGACTCGACGCCAGCCCACCCCAGCCACTCCACCACCAGCAAAGCCACCGCCATGCTGATCACCATCCCCGATGTGCTGGGGCCCGACGCGCTGGCGCGCGCGCAGCAACTGCTTGCGAGCGCGCCGTGGGAAGACGGCCAGGCCAGCGCCGGCCCGCAGGCCGCGCAAGTCAAGAACAACCAGCAACTGCCGCCCACCTGTGCGCAGGCGCTGGCGTTGCAGACGCTGGTGCTGGGCGGGCTCGAGCGGCACCCGCTGTTCTTCTCGGCCACGTTGCCGAAGAAGGTGTTCCCGCCGATGTTCAACCGATACGGCGGCGCGCACAACGCGTATGGCGACCACGTTGACAACGCGGTTCGATACGCGCCCGGAAGCGGCGTGCGCACGCGCACCGACATCAGCTGCACCCTGTTCCTGGCCGACCCGGCGAGCTACGACGGGGGCGAACTCGTGGTGCAGGGCGGCGGTGTGGGCAGTGGGGCGGGCAGCGGCGAGCAGCGCACCAAGCTCGCGGCGGGCGCAGCGGTGCTCTACCCCGGCACCCGCGTGCACCGCGTCGAGCCGGTGACGCGCGGCGTGCGGCTGGCGAGCTTCTTCTGGATCGAGAGCATGGTGCGCAGCGAGGAGCAGCGCCGCCTGCTGTTCGACTTCGATCTGCAGCTGATGCGGCTGCGCGAGCGCGACGGTGAAAGCGCCGAGGCGGTGGCGCTGACCGGCACGTACCACAACCTGCTGCGCCAGTGGGCTGACACGTGAGCGGTGCGAAAGACGCCATTCCACCCGATGCCGTCGCATTGGCCGACTACGAGGCCCTCGCGCGCGAGCGGCTCGACGACAACGCGTGGGCCTACCTCAGCGGCGGCGCGGCCGACGAGATCACGCTGCGCGCCAACCGCAGCGCGTGGGACGACATCCGGCTGCTGCCGCGCGTTCTTCAGCCGTTGAGCGGCGGCCACACACGCGTGGAGTTGCTCGGCCGCACGCTCGCGCACCCGGTGCTGCTGGGGCCAGTCGCTTACCAGCGGCTGGCGCATCCGCTGGGTGAGATCGCCAGCGCGGTCGCCGCGTCGGCGCAGGGCGCGGGGTTGGTGCTCAGCGCGCAGTCGAGCGTGTTGCTCGAAGCGGTGGCCGGCGCGGTGCGCGACGACGCGTCACGCGGGCCGCTGTGGTTTCAGCTCTATTGGCAGCGCGACCGCGGCTTCACGCGCGCCTTGGTCGAACGGGCCGAGGCCGCTGGCTTCGAGGCCATCGTGCTGACCGTCGATGCGCCCGTGCACGGCGCGCGCGACCGTGAGCGACGCGCGGGCTTTCGGCTGCCGCCGGGCGTGTCGGCGGTGAACCTGGCCAGCGCGCCGGCCGCTGGCGCACACCCAACTGCAGACTCGCCCGCGCGTCCACCCAAGCGCCCACTCGCACCGGGCCAGAGCGCGCTCTTCGACGACCTGCTCTTGAGCGCGCTGACCTGGGCCGACGTCGAATGGCTGCGCAGCGCGACGCGCCTGCCGTTGCTCATCAAGGGCGTGCTGCACGAGGCCGACGCGCGCCAGGCGGCGGCACTTGGCGCGGCCGGCGTGATCGTCTCCAACCATGGCGGGCGCACGCTCGACACCGCGGTGAGCACCGCGTGGGCGCTGCCGCGCATCGTCGATGCGCTGGCCGAACAAGCCGCCGCCGCGGGCGCCGAAGCGGTGCCGGTGCTCGTCGACGGCGGCATCCGCCGCGGCACCGACGTGCTCAAGGCCATCGCGCTCGGTGCCCGCGCGGTGCTGCTCGGCAGGCCTTACGTGCACGCGCTCGCGGTGGCCGGCGCGCACGGTGTGGCGCACAGCCTCAAGCTGCTGCGCGACGAGTTCGAGATTGCGCTCGCGCTCACCGGCTGCGCCACACCGGGCGCGTTGTCGCGCGCCGTACTCGTGCATCGAAGCGATTGAACGGCGTTCTCGTTTTCATCGAGGCGCACCTTCGCGTCACATGCATTGACGTTCGGGCACGACAAAAGCCGACTCCTCCTCGAAAGAAAGCGGCTTTTACCTATGAAAAATGCTTCTCAATGCTGCATTCAGGCATTACCATTCGCACCGCGCGGGGTTATGGAGAAATGAGAGTCCACGCGGCTCTCGCCCGACCCGGGCACATCAACAACTACTTGTGATGGAGAAATTGAAATGGCAACTGCGAAAAAGGCTCCCGCTAAAAAAGCGGCGCCCGTGAAGAAGGCTGCGGCCAAGAAGGCCGCACCGGCAAAGAAAGCGGCACCTGCAAAGAAGGCTGCACCGGCAAAGAAGGCAGCGGCCAAGAAAGCCGCCCCCGCCAAGAAGGCCGCCCCGGCCAAGAAGCGCACTCCCAACGCCGCCTTCATGAAGGCCATGACCCCCAGCGCCGCGCTGGCCGCGATCATCGGCTCCACGCCGGTGCCGCGCACCGAGGTCACGAAGAAGGTGTGGGACTACATCAAGAAGAACAAGCTTCAAGACGCCGCCAAGCGGACCATGATCAATGCCGACGCCAAGCTGAAGGAAATCTTCAACAAGGCCCAGGTGTCGATGTTCGAGATGACCAAGCTGATCAACGGTCACCTGAAGTAAGCAGCGCACGCGCGTTCAGCGCGCGTTGTCTGCGGAAGAGCCGGCGCCTTGCGCCGGTTTTTTTTCGCCCGCGTTTTCGCCCGCCGTTTCGCCTGAGCCCAGGGCGACCTACCGCGGCGCGGGGTCGGGCAGCCCGAACAGCGCCGCGCCGTTGCCCCACGCGATGCGCCGCGCAACCGCCGGCTCCAGCTCGCCGAGCCAGGCGCGCGCCTCCTGCATCAGCGACTCGTAGCCCTGCCAGCGTGCGTTGACCCAAGTGTCCGAGCCGATCAGGAAGCGGCCCGGGAACTCGGTGAACAGCGCCTTCCATTCAGCGCTCAGCCGGCCGCTGCCTTGCGTCAGGCCGGGGCGGTACGACAGCTCGCCCATCAGCGTCGGGTAGCGCAACAGCAGCGCGCGCACGCGATCGACCGGCGCGCCGCCGATGCCGGTGTGGGCCCAGATCAGCTTGGCCTTGGGCGCGTGCGCCATCAGCAGGTCGATGGCGGCGTCGTCCACATGCGCAAGCACCACCAGGTCGCGCGCCTGTGCGAGCTTCATCAACTGCACCGCGACCGGGCCGTTGGCGTTGGCGCTGTCGTACAGGTGAAATTCGCCGATGCCGCGGTACGGCCCGGCCGCGGTGCCGGCGGCCAGTTCGGCCTGCACCATCGCGGCGATGCTCGGGTCGTTGAACCAGCTGGAGTAGTCGGCACGGTTACGGTAGAGGCGGATGAACGGCACCACCTGCACGCCCGCCGCCACGGTCAGCGCCTTCGCGCTCGCCAAGGTCTTGGTGCCGTCGTTCGGCCGGCTGTTGGCGATGATCGCGCGCACGCCGCTGCGCTGCATGCGGCCGAGCGCGTCTTCGACCGGGTGGGCCTGCATCCACGCTTCGTCGTTGTAGTGGAGGTGAGCGTCGAACAGCGGGCCGCCGTAGGGTTGAGGTTGGGGCTGAGCTTGGAGCTGGGCGTGGGCGCCGAGCGTCGTCAGCGCGAGCGTGAACCCGAGCGCGAGGGCCGAACCAAGGCGCGCCAGCGAGCGCTCAGCCGACATGTTCGCGCAGGAAGGCGAGGGTGCGCGTGCGAGCCAGCGCCGCGCTCGTCGCATCGAACGAGCCGCGCTGGTCGCAATTGAAGCCGTGGTCGGCCGCGTAGGTGTGCACCGTGATGGCTGGTTGCGCCTTGCGAAACGCCTGGACCGTGTCGATCGGAATCAGCGAATCGCGCTCGCCGAAGTGCGCCGTCACCGGGCAGCGCGGCTTGAGCGCTGCTTGCCCCGGCACGCCACCGCCGTAGTACGGCACGCTGGCCGCCAGGCCACTCAACTCGCAGGCCGCGAGCCAACTGAGCAATCCGCCCCAGCAGTAGCCGACGATGCCGGTGCGGCCCGCGTGCTGCACGTGCGCCAGCGCGGCGGCGATGTCGAGCAGCGGCTTGGCGTTGCCGCTGGCGTCCTTCAGCGAACGGCCGCGCGTTACGTCGGCGGCGCTGTAGCCGAGCTCAATGCCGCGCTCGGTGCGGTCGAACAGCGCCGGTGCGATGGCGAGGTAGCCGTCGGCCGCATAGCCGTCGGCGACCGAGCGGATGTGCGGGTTGACGCCGAAGATCTCTTGCACCACGACGAGCGCGCCGCGTGGCGTGCCGGCGGGCTGAGCGACGTAGGCGTTGAAGCGGTGGCCGTCGGCGGCGGTGAGCGAAACGGTGATCGAAGCGGTGTGTGAGCTCATGAAGCGTGGCCTCGGGGAGGTGGTCGCGACTCAGCCGCGCGCCAGGCGCCGCTGCAAGAAGTCGAGCCGGTCCTGGCCCCAGAAGATCTCGCCATCGACCACATAGCTCGGCGAGCCGAACACGCCCGCATCGATCGCGCGCTGCGTGTTCGCCTCGTAGCGCGCCTGCACGGCGGGCGACTGTGCATCGTCCAGGCGGCTTGCGGGCAGACCGCACTCGGCCAGCAACGCAGCCAGCTCGGTCGCGTCGGCGATGTTGCGCTGCTGCGCCCACACCGCCCGCAGCACCGCCCAGGTCAGCGCCATCGCCGCGCCTTCGCCGTCGCTGAGGCCGACGGCGATGACGAGCCGCGCCGCCGCATCGCCTGCCACCGGAAAGAACGTCGGCTGCACGTTGAACGGCATCTTCAGGTGATCGGCAAAGCGCTTCAGCTCCACCAGCCGGTACGCCTGCCGCTGCGGCGCGCGCTGTGCCAATGGCACGCCGCCCGAGACCGGAAACACCTTGCCGCTCAGGTCCATCGGCAGCACGTTGATGCGCGCTCCGGCGGCATGTGCCATGGCCGCGAAACGCGGCTGGCCGAAGTAGGTCCAGGGCGATTGCGGCGCGAGGTAGTAGTCGATGCTCAGGCCCATGCGTTCCTCCTGTGCCGTTGGCGATGCCGTGGAGTCTAGCGAGCCTCGAGCGCGCCAGCTGCCAGCGCCGGGTCGGGTGGGTTTGCAGCTAGACTCGATTTCAAATGAAGCGCACCTGCCGGGTCTTCATCAGCCACAGCGCGAATCGCGCGGAAGAACCTGCGACGCAGGCGTTTCTCGATGCGGTGATCGCCAGGCTGCAGGCCGCCCCCGGCCTGGAGGCGCTGGCCGACCAGAAAGACCTTCAGGGTGGCGACGAGTGGCTGCAGCGCCTGTATGCGTGGATGGGCCTTTGCGATGCGGCGGTGATCGTGCTGTCGCCCCGCGCCGTGGTGCGGGAGAACTCGAGCTGGGTGCCGCGCGAGTCGAGCCTGCTGTTGTGGCGCAAGGCGCTCGACCCGCGCTTCGTTGTCATCCCGGTGCTGGTGGGCGGCCTGCAGCCTGCGCAACTCGCGGGCAACCCGTTCATCGCCGACTTGCGGCTCGCCGATCTGCAGTTCGCGGGCGGCTTGTCCGACGATGCCAAGATCGATGCGATCGTGGCAGCGCTGCAAGCCAGGCTGGCGGCCGGTGTGGCGCGGCTCGTGTTCGACCCGGTTCGCGTGCATGTCCAAGATTGCCTGCAGCGCTTTGCACCCGACGACAGCGTGACCGCCACGCTGGCCCAGCACTTCGGCGCCGAAGTGTGGCAACCATATGCCGTGCCGCGCCAGAACCTCTCGCTCAAGATGGTGCGGGCCGCTGCGCAGGCCGATGCGGTAGACGCCGTCATCGCCGACGTGACGCTGGGCAGCCAGGGCGACGCACGCCTGGGCGCGCGCCTGTTCGAGGCGCTCTACCCGATGCGCCTGCCGGCCGACTCGGCCTGCGCGCTGCTCACGTTGCTGCGCCGGCAGGAGGGGCAGGGCGCGGTGCTCGTCAACACGAATGACACCTGGGCTGTGCGTATGCTGCTGCGCGCGGCCACCGGGCTGCCCAAGGACGACCTGCTGCGCACCTGGCAACTCGTCGAATTGCCCGACGGCTGGGGCGACGACGACCAGAACGAGATCACCCGGTATCTGGCTGCCGAACTGGCCGAAGCGGCGTTGGGCACCGGGGGCTGGGAGCTGTTAAGCGAGCATCCCGAGCCGGCCGTTCGCTTGGCCGAACAACTGTCGGCGCTGGCCGAGCAACTGCTAGAAGCTCGGCGCGAGACGGGCGCGCCGATCGTCGTGTGCGCGCGCTACACCCAACGCTGGACCGAGCTGGCCGGCTCGCTGGCAGCACGGTTCCCGACGGCGGTGTTCCTGTTCTGGACCGGCGACACGCTGCCGCCTGCGCAGGCCGCGAGCGCCGAGTGCGCGCCGCTGGAGCCGGCCTGTGCGGGCGGTGCCGATCGGCGCTGGCAGATCAACTACCGCAGAAAACTCAAGCAACTCGGAGGCACCGGTCCATGAAGTTCAAGAGCATCTTCGATGCGCCCGCGCAGACGCATCGCCGATCGCGCGCTGGCGCGGGCAGCGGCGTGGGCGACTTTCGCAGCGGTTCGGCTTACCTCTTCACACCCGACATGGAGCTTGCCGTGTCGGCTGCCAGCGCCACGCAGCGGCCGCTGCTCGTCACGGGCCCGGCGGGCTGCGGCAAGTCGGCGCTGGCGCGCGGCACGGCGGCGCGGCTGGGCTGGCGCTACCTCGAGCGCACCGTCAACTCGCGCACCGAGATCAACGCTTTGTTGTGGGAGACAGACCAACTCCGCCGCCTCCAGGACGCGCAGGCGCAGCGGCTCGACCCGCGCATCCTGGCGTATGTGCGCGCCTCGGTGCTCTGGACGGCGCTCGACGCGCGCACCGCCGCGGCGCCGCTGCTGCTCGAGAGCGAGGCCAGCAGCCGACCCCCACCGTTCGACCCAGCGGTGGTGCTGATCGACGAGATCGACAAGGCCGACCCCGATCTGCCCAACAACCTGCTCGAAGTCCTGGGCGGCTTGCGCTTCGAAGTGGCCGACACCGGCCACCGCGTGACGTGCCGCAGCGGCGTGCCCCTGATCGTCATCACCAGCAACGACGAGCGCGATCTGCCGCCCGCGTTCGTGCGGCGCTGCGTCAGCCTCAACCTGAAGCAGCCCGATCTGGCCAGCGTGGCCGCGCTGCATTTCCCCAAGGACGGCAAGACCGTGGCGGCGGCGCTGCAACTGCTCGTCGACACGCTGCCCGTGCCCGTGGCCGGCGGCCCACCGGCCGTGAGTGCGGCCGAGTTCCTCGACTTCGTTCAGGCCTGCAAGGAGTTGCAGGTTCGACCGGACTCTCAGGCCTGGCTGAAGCTGGCGGAGGCCTGCATGCTGAAGGGCCGGCCCGGCATCGCGGCGGCATCGCGTGCGAGCTGAGCAAGGGGTGCATGCGGTGTGGCAAGGTGTGAGCGGGGCCGCATGCAGGTAGCCGCGCTGGCCGCCCTGGTGCGAGCCGTGGCCCGCCTGCGACCGGCCGGGCCGCTGGACCCGGCGCTGGTGGCCGCATTGGCCGACCTGCTGCTGCAACCGACCGAGCCCGAGCCCAAGCGCGGCACTGCGAGACCACCGGCGGAAGCGCGCGACACCGCACGCCGGACGGGCGAGCGCGCGAGTGCAGCCCTGCCGCAGACACCGACGCCGCGGCCAGCGAGCGAGGCTTGGCCGGGCGCGGGCGCTCGCCCCCCGGCCGCGCAGCGCCGAAGCGCCCAAGACGACAACAAGCTGGTCGGCCTGGTGTCGTCGCTCACTCAGGTGGCCGAGCGCGCCGACCTGGCAGCGCCGCGAAGCGGCACTGCCAGGTCGGCCGCGCCCACGCCGCCCACGGCCGCTGAGGCGCAAGGCTCCGCAGCGCCGCTGGAGAGCCTGTTTCCAACCGGGCGGGTGCGGGCCATTTTGCGAGACCTGTCCATCGTCGCCACGCCCAGCGGCCCGATCGACGTTGCTGCGGCAGTGGCAATGGTGGCGCGCGCCGAGCCCATCCAGGCGCTGCCCCGTCTTGTGCGCAGCGCACTCGGCCACACGATCCTGTTGCTGTTCGACGCCGGCCCGGCGATGCTGCCGTTTGCGCGCGACAAGCAGCAACTCAGCGCCACGGCGCTGCGCCTGCTCGGCAAAGACCGGGTGCGCGTAGCAGACTTCATCGGCGACCCGGGGCAAGGTGTGCGTGCGCAGCGCCAGGTGCGCTGGGAGCCGCTGCGCTGGCCCGGCCGTGGCTCCACGATCTTGGTCGTGAGCGACCTGGGCATCGGTGCCGGCCGGCCGAATCCTCGGCTCGACGACGACCCTTGGACGCTGCTGTTGGACGAAGCTGACCGGCGTGGCCTTCGCAGCGTGGCGCTCATCCCGTACGACCGCCCGCGGTGGCCACCCGTCGCGGCGCGCTTTGACGTGGCGCTGACCTGGGACCTGGCGACCGGCGTGCAAGCGCTGCGCCGCCTGCGCCGCCCGAGCCATTCTGCGCGGACGCACCGGTGAGCACAGCAACCGACACGCCGCAAGGCGCCCAGGCGCTGTGGCAGGCCCTGCACGACGAGCGACCGCTGGCGGCGCGGCTGGCGCTGCTGTCGTGCCTGCCGGTTCGTGTGACACCAGCCTTTCTTCGCTTGGCTCGGCTGCGTCTGCTGCCCCAGGGCGGCACGGCCTGCGAAGCCGACTTGTGGCTGTCTGACCTGGTCGAGACACGGTCGGCCGCCGGCTTGTCTTATCGACGCGAAGTGCGGGCCTGGCTGCGCCAGCAGCTCGCCGACGACGTGCCGCTGTTGCACGCGGTTTGGCAACAGGTCCACATCGAACATGCGCCGTGGCTGGCGCCGCGCGGCCGGCTCGAAGAGGCCTTGACCTGGCGCCTGCTGTGCGACCCGAACGACGCGTGGATCGAGCAGCAATGGGCTGCCGTGCTGGCCGAGCTCCAGTCTTCGCCGCAGGCCGAAGGCGTCGCGCGCTGGGTGGTGCGCGCGATGGCGGATTTGCCCGAGGGTTCGCTGCTGCACGAGTCGGGCCGGCGCGCCTACTACGGCGCGCACCTGCTGCTGGGCGACGCCAGCGTGCTGGGGCAGGAGGCACAGGCCTTTCTGGCGACGGCCGAGTTTGCGTTTGCGACGCGCCGGTTGCCGCGGCGTCGCATCTTTGTCGGGCGGGTTCAGCACGGACTCTTGATCAGCCCGGTGCAGTCCATCGAGAACGGCTTTGAGATCGACGTTCCTGCAACGCGGCCGCTCTGGCTTCAGCTAGAGAACAGTGGGCAAGAACCGTTCTTCTCGCCCGAGGTGGTGACGATAGAGGGCAGTGAGCCCGTGGCGTGCACGGTCGGGGCCGATGCCGTGACGCTGAGGCTGATCGACGGATCGGCTTACTCGATCGGCCCGGTGCAGGCATCAAGCGGGCAGCGCTTCGTTCGGCATCGCCTTCCGCGCGTGCAGATCGAGTACGACGTCGAGCTCTATGGCGCGATGAAGAAGGTGCAGCTGCCGTTCGTCTGCGGCGTGCTGGCCGACCTCGGGCGAGACGCCACGCTGCCACTGCCGCCGGTGGCCGACCGCAAGTTCCTGGCGTTCGACGCCGACAACTTCGACAGCCGCATGAAGGCGATCGGGCCACGCCTGTCGCTGCGTGTGCAGGACGTGCGCACGTCAGACAGCCTGTTGACGGTGAACCTCGGGTTCGAAAGCATCGACGATTTCCATCCGACGAACGTGGCCCGCCGGGTTGACCCGCTCGTCGGGTGGCTCAGCGACCGCCTTCAACTCGCTCGGCTGTTGACGCAGATTGCCCAGGCGCCGTCGGTCGCGCCGCTGGTGGGCAAGGTGATGAAGCATGAGACCCAGGCGTCGCGCTCCGGCGTGGTCGGCGTGCTGGGCAAGGCGTTCGGCCTGGACAACCCGACGGCGGTGGTAGCCCTCGTGTCGGCCTTGCAGACGCTGGTGCGGTACGCCGCAGAGCAGCCGGCCTGGGTCGGCAGTGATGTCGTCGCATCGATCCAGGCGCTGATCGCGCAGATCGACGACCGGCTCAGCGCCCAGTTGAGCGAGATCCTGCACCACCCGCAGTTCCAGCGGCTCGAATCGGCCTGGCGCGGCTTGCGCTACCTCGTCGATCGCACCGAGACCGACGAGACGCTGAAGATTCGCGTGCTCAACATCTCCAAAGAAGAGCTGGCCGAGGCGCTGCGCAGGCCCGGAGAAGACGCGTGGGAGCAAAGCGCGATCTTCAGGAAGGTCTACGACGAAGAGTTCGGCCAGTTCGGCGGCGAGCCGTTCGGCTGCCTGGTGGGTGACTACCATTTCAGCCACCGTCCGGCAGACATTGAACTGCTGCAAGGCCTGGCGACGGTGGCCGCGGCAGCCGCCGCCCCATTCATGGCGGGGGCCGACCCGCTGTTGATGCGGATGAATTCCTGGCAAGCGCTGGCCGACCCGCGAGAGCTGAGCGGGTTGTTCACCACATCGGAGTACTCAGCGTGGCAGACGCTACGCGACTCGGAAGAAGCCCGCTACATCGGGCTGGCGATGCCGCGCTTTCTCGCCCGGCTTCCGTACGAGCCGGACCCTGTCGGGGATTTCAACTACCGCGAAGACGTGGCCCAAGGCGATGCCAGCCGCTGCGTGTGGATCAACGCCGCCTATGCGATGGCCGCCAACATCAACCGTTCGTTCAAGCAGTACGGCTGGTGCGCGCGCATCCGTGGCGTCGAAAGCGGCGGCGCGGTCGAGGGTCTGCTGCTGCACACGTTTCCAGGTGACGATGGCAGCATCGACCTGAAGTGCCCGACCGAGATCGCCATTTCAGATCGACGCGAAGCCGAGTTGGCCAAGAACGGGCTGATGCCGCTGATGTACCGCAAGAACACCGACATCGCCGCTTTCATCGGCGCGCAGTCATTGCACAAACCGCAGGAGTACGACGACGCCGACGCCAATGCCAACGCTCACATGGCTGCACGCTGGCCGTACCTGTTCGCCACTTGCCGCTTCGTGCACTACCTCAAGTGCATCGTGCGCGACAAGATCGGCTCGTTCAACGGCCGCGAAGACATGGCCCGCCATCTCAACCAGTGGCTCATGGACTACATCGCGGGCGATCCTGAAAACGTATCGGAAGAGGCCAAGGCCAGGTACCCATTGGCTGACGCCGATGTGGTGATCGACGAGGTGGAGGGCGAGCTCGGCTTCTACACCGCCAAGGTCTTCTTGCGCCCACACTACCAACTGGAAGGCTTGACGGTGTCGCTGCGGATGGTGACGCAGCTACCGTCGTCCACGCCGGCCTGACCGCAGCGACTCACTACGCATCAACCCGACAGCAGCGGCTTGAGGTAGCGCCCGGTGAAGCTCGCCGCATTCCCCGCCACCTCCTCCGGCGTCCCGCACGCCACCACCATGCCACCCCCCGAGCCACCCTCGGGCCCCATGTCCACGATCCAGTCGGCCGTCTTGATGACGTCCAGGTTGTGTTCGATCACGACGATGGTGTTGCCCGCATCGCGCAACTGGTGCAGCACCTTCAGCAGCAGCGCGATGTCGGCAAAGTGCAGGCCGGTCGTCGGCTCGTCGAGGATGTACAGCGTGCGGCCGGTGTCGCGCTTGCTCAGCTCCAGCGCCAGCTTCACGCGCTGCGCTTCACCGCCCGACAGCGTGGTGGCGCTTTGGCCGAGGCGGATGTAGCCCAGCCCCACGTCGAGCAGCGTCTGCAACTTGCGCGCGATGTTGGGCACGGCGTTGAAGTAGGCGTGCGCGTCTTCGACGGTGAGGTTGAGCACGTCGGTGATGTTCTTGCCCTTGTAGAGCACCTCCAGCGTCTCGCGGTTGTAGCGCTTGCCTTTGCACACGTCGCAGGGCACGTACACGTCGGGCAGAAAGTGCATCTCGACCTTGATGACGCCGTCGCCCTGGCACGCCTCGCAGCGCCCGCCGGCCACGTTGAAGCTGAAGCGGCCGGCGCCGTAGCCGCGCTCCTTGGCCATGTTCATCTCGGCAAAGAGTTCGCGGATCGGCGTGAACAAGCCGGTGTAGGTGGCTGGGTTGCTGCGCGGGGTGCGGCCGATCGGGCTTTGATCGACATTGATGACCTTGTCGAACGCATCGAGCCCTTCGATGGTGTCGTGCGGCTCGGGTTCGGCGTGGCTGTTGTAGAGCTTGCGTGCCACGGCAGCGTAGAGCGTGTCGTTCACCAGCGTGCTCTTGCCCGAGCCGGACACGCCGGTGATGCAGGTGAACAAGCCGACGGGGATCTCGGCGGTGACGTTTTTGAGGTTGTTGCCGCGGGCGTTGACGATGCGCAGCGCGTGGCCCTCACCCCCGCCTTCTCCCAGAGGGAGAGGGAGCTTCAATGCGTCTCCCCGCAGGCTGGCGGGTTTGACTCCCTCTCCCTTTGGGAGAGGGTTGGGGTGAGGGGTCGGCCGCACCCGCCGCTCCGGCACCGGAATCCGCAGCACGCGCGACAAATACTTGCCGGTCAGCGAATCGGGGTGCGCCGCCACCTCGGCCGGCGTGCCCTGCGCGATCACTCGGCCCCCGTGCGCGCCGGCGCCGGGGCCCATGTCGATCACGTGGTCGGCCTGGCGGATCGCGTCTTCGTCGTGCTCCACCACCAGCACGCTGTTGCCGATGTCGCGCAGGTGACGCAGCGTGCCGAGCAGGCGGTCGTTGTCGCGCTGGTGCAATCCGATGCTGGGCTCGTCGAGCACGTACATCACGCCGGTCAGGCCCGAGCCGATCTGCGACGCGAGGCGGATGCGCTGCGACTCGCCGCCCGAGAGCGTGTCGGCGCTGCGGTCCAGGCTCAGGTAGTTCAGGCCCACGTCGTTCAAGAACTTCAGCCGCGAGCGGATCTCGCGCACCACCGGGCCGGCGATCTCGCCCTTGGCGCCCTTGAGCGTCAGGCCGTCGAAGTAGCGCAGGCTCTCGCGCAGCGTGAAGTGCTCAACGCGGTAGATCGGTTGGGGTTCGCTGATGTCATGAACCGCGCCGGCCTCGCCCGTCGGGTCGAGCCCGGCCCGCGGCTCGCCGACCAGAAACACATGCCGCGCCTCGCGCCGCAGCCGCGAGCCGCCACAGTCGGGGCAGGGCTTGGCGCTCTGGTAGCGCACCAGGTCTTCGCGCACGGCCGCCGAGTCGGTCTCGCGGTAGCGCCGCTCCAGGTTGGGCAGGATGCCTTCGAAGGGGTGCGAGCGCGTCACGCTGCGGGTCTTGGCCTTGCTGCCCTTGGCGCCACCGCTGGCTTTGGTGGCGGTCTCGGCTTCGTAGACGAACTCCACGTCTTCGGTGCCGGAGCCGCGCAGCAGCACATGGCGCGCGCGCTCGGGCAACTCCTCGAACGGCAGGTCGATGTCGAAGCCGTAGTGGCGCGCCACGCTCTCCAGCAGCGAGAAGGTGTAGGGGTTGCGCCGGTCCCAGCCTTTCACTGCGCCGCTGGCCAGGCTCAGCGACGGGAAGGCGACGACGCGGTCGGGGTCGAACACCGTCACCTGGCCGAGCCCGTCGCAGGTGGTGCAGGCGCCCACCGGCGAGTTGAACGAAAAGAGGCGCGGCTCCAGCTCGCTCAACGAGTAGCTGCACATGGGGCAGGCGAACTTGCTGGAGAACAGGTGTTCCTTCGACGCGGTCGCCGTGGCGGTTGAAGCGCCCGATGCGTCTGCGGGCGCGGGCTCGCGTGCGTCCATCTCCAGCGCCACTGCGCGACCGTCGGCGATGCGCAGCGCCGCCTCGAAGCTCTCGGCCAGACGTTGGCGCAGGCCGGTGGGTGGCGGCGCCGGTGCGGTGGCGGGTTCGTTCGCAGGTGAGTCAGCGGCGTTTGATTCGGAATCGGTGCCAGCAGCGGCAACGCTTGCAGGCTGCCCGGTGCTGTCGGGCTGCACCTTGATGCGGTCGATCACCACGTCGATGTCGTGCTTCTCGGCCTTCTTCAGCTTGGGCACGTCGGCCGCCTCGAAGGTGCGGCCGTCGACGCGGAAGCGCACGTAGCCTTGCGCCTGCATGTCGGCGAACAGCTCGGCGAACTCGCCCTTCCGATCCCGCACCACGGGCGCCAGCACCATCAGCCGCGTACCCACGGGCAGCGCCAACACGGCATCCACCATCTGGCTCACGCTTTGAGCCTGCAGCGGCAAGTGGTGGTCGGGGCAGAACGGCGTGCCGGCGCGTGCGTACAGCAGGCGCAGGTAGTCGTGGATCTCGGTGACGGTGCCGACGGTGGAGCGCGGGTTGTGCGAGGTCGCCTTCTGCTCGATGCTGATGGCGGGCGACAGGCCCTCGATCACATCGACATCGGGCTTGTCCATCAACTGCAGGAACTGCCGCGCGTAGGCCGAGAGGCTCTCGACATAGCGCCGCTGGCCCTCGGCATACAACGTATCGAACGCCAGGCTCGACTTGCCCGAGCCCGACAGCCCGGTGATCACCACGAGCTGGTTGCGCGGGATGTCGAGGTCGATGTTCTTCAGGTTGTGGGTGCGCGCGCCGCGGATGCGGATCTGCGTTGCCTCGATGGAGGCGCGCGGCGGAGCGGCTTTCGAGGTGGCAGCGGGGGCAGCGGTGGCCGCGGTGGCAGCCATCGGCGCAGGTGCAGCCACTGCCGACGCAGCCTCGGTGGCGGCTCTTGCGGCGGCCTTCTCGGCTCTGGCGGCGGCGGGCGGGGTCGGCATCGGGCGGGTCGGCAAAACCGACCATGATAGCGACGCGGCTTCGTCAGGGTGTGGCCTGCTCCAGCGCCGCGGCCAGGGCCGCCGCCGTCGCTGCCGGCAACGGCGCGCGCGGCACGCCGGACGCACCGGCGGGGGCTGCCGCGTCCAGCCGAACGGCGTCGGCATCGACGTACAGCGTGGTGTGAAGACGCCCGTCGCGCAACAGGCGCAGCGCCTGGGTCGTGCTGCGCGTGGTGCCGATGGAGCCCGCCGTGTCGACCCTGCCCGCAAGCCCGGCGCCGCCAGCGGTGGCGGCCGGCGCCGTGTGCCAGCTGGCCCGCGTGGCGTCGTCGAGCCGGCCGAGCCAGTTTTGCACCGCATCGTTCATCGCTTGCTCTGGGCCGCCGCCGCGTTGCCAGGACCAGGCGTTCGGCGCACTTGCCACGGTTGCGCGCAGCTGCGCGACCGGGTTGGCGCCGAGGAGTGGGCTGGCCGACAGGCGGGCCTGCGCGGCCGGTGCGGGGCGCGCCGCCAGCGGCCGTTCCACCGTCGCCGCCGCCGCCGGAGCGACGCCAGGGGTGTCGGCAGAACCCGCTTCAGCAGCAGCGCCGACGCTCGTGGTGGCACGGGCGCGTGCAGGCGCACCGGCGCTGCCGGCCTCGCCCGAGCGCATGTCGCGTTGGGCAGTCTTGGCAGCCTGGGCGGGGGGCGGCGGCGTCGCATCGGCCTGGGCCGGAAAAGGAGTCGGGGCCGACTTGGCGGCGGGCACTTCCGCTGGCGCGGCAGCCGCCATCTCCGTCGCTGCGGGGGCGGCGCGCGCGCCATCGGCCGCGGGCAGGGCGTCGCGCTTGCGTTCGTCCGCCGAGGCCGGCGCGGCGCCCTCGCGGGCCTGCGGCCGCGCCGTCGCGGAGGTGGCGTCGCGGTGAAGCGCTTCACTCGGCGGCGTCGCGTCGGTGGCGTGCGATGACCGGAGTTCTTCTGTTGCAGCGGAGCTGCCCTCTGCGCGCGCCGACCGGGTGTCGGGCGGGGTGGACTTCGAGCGCGCATCATCAGTTCGCGGCGATGGCGATGGCGATGGCAAGGGTCGGGCCGAGGCCCCATTGCGTGGCGCCGGGGTGGCCGGGCCCGCAGTCGGCGCCACAACAGACGCGGCGGCCGGCGCGGCGACTGGTGCGGCGACGGCTGCGGGGTCAGCGCTCGTTGCGGGCGCTGCGGGCGCTGGCGCCGCCGCGGTGATGCTCTCGCCTCGTTCGCTGGTTTCGCGCAACGTTTCGTCGATCGGCTGGCCCCACCACATCACGCCCACCAGCGTGGCCACCATCACGCTGGCAAAGCCGGCCGCAGCCGGCGGGCGCATCAGCCAGGCCCACCGCGACGCCCATGCGGCGGCGCGATGACGTTCGCCACCGGCCTGTCCACGCGCGCCAGGCGCCAATCTTCGATCGGCCGCTTTAGGCGCTGCCGCTTCCGCGCCCGTGGCCTCGCGCGCCTGCCGCAGGATCGCGTCGCTCACCCGCGGCGGCGCACTGGCCGATGCGTCGGGCGCGTGGCGCAGCGCCTCGCGCAGCCAGGCGTCGCGCTCGGCGTCTTTTTGGTGGTCGTCGCCGTCGCCGCCGCGGCCCGGGCTGCCACCGATGCGGCCGATGCCGCCACCGCCACGCCGATCGTCGCCGCTCACCGCGTCTCCTCCCGCACCGGTGCCAGGTACGCGCCCATGCAGGTGCGCAGCTTGCTCATCGCGTAGCGCACGCGCGTCTTGGCGGTCTCGAAGCCGACCTCGAGCGCGCTGGCCACTTCGGCCAGCGCCAGCCCGTCGTCGTGGTGCAGCAAGAAGGCGCTGCGCTGCGGCAGCGGCAGTTGCTCCAGGCACTGCAGCAGCCGCTCGCCGGCACGGCGCCAGAACGCCAGTTCGTCGCTGTGCGGCGCGGCGCTGGCCGGCGCGGGCCAGTGCTGCCAGGCGGTGGCGTCGGGCTCCCAGGGGCCGTCGCCTTCGTTCTCGAAGGCGTCGATCGCCACCTCGCGGCCACTGCGGCGCAGCAGGTCGATCACGCGGTGGTGGGCCAGCGTGAACAGCCAGGTGCGAAAGCTCGCGCCCTGCGGCGCCCAGCGCTCGCGCGCGTAGACGACGCGCAGCCAGGTGTCCTGGAACACCTCGTCGGCCTGCGCCGACAGCGCGCTGCCCAGCAAGCGGCGCACAAAGCGGTACAGCCCAGCCTGGTGGCGCGCGTACAGGCGCTCGAACGCGGCAGCGTCGCCGTGCGCGTACGCGGCCATCAGCAGGTCGTCGGAGGGGTCGGCGTCGGTCGAGGGCATCGAGAGGGTCAGTCTGCCTGATTCGACCTTGATACGGCCCAGCGCCGCGAACGGGGTGAAGTTTCTTTGCGCACCGATTCACGTCGCGGCGTTCACCCCGTTCGCTGCACTGCCCCGTATCAACCGGTGTCCCACACCCCTTCAAGGAGAGACCGATGAAGCTCAGACCCCTGGCCGCCGCACCGGCCGTTGCCGCAGTGCTTGCGCTGGTCGCATGTGCCGGCGCGTTCGAAGCACCGCGAGCCCACGCCGCGCCAGCCCACGCCACGCCCGCCAACGCGTGGCCGCCCGTCTGGCAGGACGCGCCGGCCGCAGCGCCGGCCGAATTCGGCCCCGCGGTTTTCGCGCCCCCTTCGGCGAGCCACTGCCGCCGACCGCCGTCGACGCGTGAAGTGCCGGGCAGCGGCTTGGAGCAGGGCGGCGCCACCGGTGGTGCTCGCACGCGGATGGCGGCCGGCGTCGGTGGCGCCGCCGCTGGCGCTGATGTGCGTCGCAAGGAAGAGTCTTCAGCGCACCTGGCCGACAGCGCCCCCAGCCGATCGGGGCCTGCCGCCGACGCGTCGGGTGTGCCGCGCGAGTCGCGCGCGGGCGAAACGAAGTCGGCCGCGAAGGCGCGACCCGAGGCGCGCAGCGACATGGCGGCAGCGCCCGCCGCGACAGTCGCCGCATCTCCCGCGCCCACCAACCGCGAGCTCACGCCGAACCCGACCCCTCGCCCGCCCCGCCCAGCGCACGAAACCGTCACCGCCGGCGTGGTGGACGACAACGCCGACTTCGGCGAATACCTTGCCTACCGCCAGCGCCGCGCCGGCCTGCCGGTGCGCGAGCGCGACATCAGCGAGCGCTACCTGCTCGAAGTGACCGACGCCGCCGGCCGCCCGGTACACGACGCCGAAGTCGCGCTGCAACGCCCCGGCGTGGCGCAGCCGGTGATGTGGGCCCGCACCGACACGGCGGGCAAGGTGTGGATGCACCCGCGGGCCTTTTTGGTGAACGGGCTCGACGTGTCGGCGCCGGGCGCACCCACGCTCGGCACGCTCGGCGTGGCTGTCCGCAAGCACGGCGTGCAGGGCCGCGCGGTGCTGGTGGCGGGGCAGGCGAACGCGGTGCAGGTTCGGCTGGGGGTGCCCGTGGCAACGGCCGTGCCGGCCAACGCACCGCAGCGCCCGCGCCTGGACCTCGTCTTCATGATCGACGCCACCGGCTCGATGGGCGACGAGATCGCCAAGCTGAAGAGCTCGATGCGCGCGATGTCGCAGCAGATCTCGCAACTGCCGGGGCAGCCCGACATCTGCTACGGCCTGGTGGCCTACCGCGACCGCGGCGATGCGTTCATCACACGCACGCACGACTTCACCGACGACCTGGGCGCGTTCCAAAGCATGCTGGCGCGCGTGCAGGCCGGCGGCGGCGGCGACACGCCGGAGGCGCTGAACGAAGCGCTGCACGAGGTGGTGCACCGACTCGACTGGCGTGCCGACGCGGCGCGCATGGTCGTGATGGTGGCAGACGCGCCGCCACACCTCGACTACGGCGGCCCGCAGTACGACAAGGACATGCAGGCCGCCCTGGCCAAAGGCATCAAGCTCTTTGCCGTCGGTGCGAGCGGGCTCGACCCGGTGGGCGAATTCGTGTTCCGCCAGATGGCGCAGTACACGGCCGGGCGCTTCGTCTTCCTGACCTACCGCGACGCCGCCGACCCCGGCAGCGGCCCCGGCACGCAGACCGTGCACGACGTGACGCAGTACTCGGTGCAGACGCTGGACCGGCTGGTGGTGAAGCTGGTGGGCGACGAGATGGCGCGGCTGAACCGATCGTGATGCCGCGGCCGACGGCGGTGCAGACTTCACGGCCACCCTGCGACGCTGACGATGGAAGGGGCGTTACACCCGCCCCCGACCGTGCGGCGTAGCATCGTGTCCATGCGAAGCATGCGCCGACTCTCGACCTTGTTTGTGCTCGGCACCGCTGTGGCGCTGACGGCGTGCGGCGGCGGCTTGAGCCTGTACATCGACGGCAGCGACTACGACGAGTTCTGGCCGCCTTCGGTCAGCATCGCCGCGGCGCAGACGGCGGTGCTGGCCGGGCAAACAGTGCGGCTGGTGGCGGCGGCGAGCGACGAAAGCGGCATCGACTCGGTCGCGTTCTACCGCCTCGACAACGGCGCCGCGGTGCTGCTGGGCGGCGACGGCAATGCGCCGTACGAATGGGATGCCGTGGCGCCCACCGACGGGCGCGACACGCTGCTGGTCTTTGCCCGCGCGACCGACAACGCCGGCAACCGCGCCGACAGCGCCGTCGTGAGCATCGCCATCCGGCCTTGAGGCTTGGCTTGGCGCGCTGGGCACGCCGCGCTGTCTTCAGCAAGGTACCTTCAGCAAATGCACCGCTCCACCATCAGGTGCCACACGTTCGACGAGATGCGCTTCTCCACCCGCGGGATGTAGGCCAGCCGCGCGCTGACGCCCTCGTGCGTGAACAGCCGCAGCGACGGAACGAGCATCGCCTGCACCGCGTCCTGGTAGCCGGTGACGGCGCCGGCGGTGAGCGCCAGCGGCCCGTACTCCAGCGTGTAGCCGCCATAGACGCTGGTGCGGCGTAACGAGTTGCGGTAGCCGCCCACCGTCCAGCCCGCGTCGCTGCGGTAGTACAGGCCCGGGTTGACGTTGTTGAACTGCCGCTGCGGCACGTGCACGCTCGCCAAGTGCAGCCCCACTGTGTCGGCGTGCGCGCAGGGTGCGAGCAGGGCCAACGCGGTGATCGCACCGGATACAAGCTGAACAACAGACAACGGCATGGCGGCCTCCGGACCAACGGGCAGGTGTATTGGTCCATCGATCGCCTCGGCGGAATCGACCCTGGAGCGGTGCATTGGCGGGGCAGTTCGGCGCTTTGGCCGATCGCCCGTGCAGAGTTGCCGCTGGCGCGGCGCCAGCGCCGGTGACGGCGGCGGTGGTGGCGGTGGCGGTTGGGGCGACGGCGATTACAGCGGCGTCACGCCCAGAGCCGGCAGCTTGCCGCCTTCTCAGCGGTCCGTCGGCTCGGGTTGCGCGCCGCCGCTCAGCACGCGCAGGATCTCGCGCCCATACGCCTCCAGCTTTTTCGCGCCGACGCCGCTGATGCCGGCCAGCTCGTCGAGCGACTGCGGATGCGCGCGCGCCATCTCGGCGAGCGTGGCGTCGTGGAAGACGATGTAGGCGGGCAGGTTGTGCTCGCGCGCGATCTCGGCGCGCCAGGCCTTGAGGGCGGTGAAGCGCTCCAGCCCGTCGGCGTCGAGCGCCACCGGCGGTGCGCGGTCCTTCGCCCCGCTGCTCTTGCCGGCTGCAGTGCTGCCACGCGCCGCGCGCGCACGCCGCGGCGCTTCGCTCGGCTGGCGCAGCAGCAGTTGCACGTCGCCGCGCAGCACGTCGCGCGCGGTGGCGGTGAGCTCCAGCGTGTTGTATTCGCCTTCGGTCTGCACGTGGCCCAGTGCGATCAACTGGCGCAGCACCGCGCGCCACTGCGCCTCGCTCACGTCGGCGCCGATACCGAACGTGCTCAGCTCCTGGTGGTGGAACTGCGTCACCTTGTCGGTCACCTTGCCACGCAGCACGTCGATCAGGTGGCCGGCACCGAAGCGCTGGCCGCGGTTCTGGTGAAAGCGGTAGATGCAGCTCAGCGCCTTGCGCGCGGCCTCGGTCGCGTCCCACGTGGCCGGCGCGTTCTGGCAGTTGTCGCAGGCGTTCTGGTAGGCAGCGCAGCGTTCGGTGTTCTCGCCGAAGTAGGCGAGCAGCCGCACGCGCCGGCAGTCGTGCGCCTCGGCGAGTGCCAGCAGTGCGTCGAGCTTGCCGCGCTGGCCGCGCTTGAATTCTTCGGCGGCGGGGCTGTCTTCGATCATGCGGCGCTGGTTCACCACGTCGGCCAGGCCGTAGGCCATCCACGCGTTGGCGGGCAGGCCGTCGCGGCCGGCGCGACCGGTTTCCTGGTAGTAGCCTTCGATGTTTTTCGGCAGGTCGAGGTGGGCGACGAAGCGCACGTCGGGCTTGTCGATGCCCATGCCGAAGGCGATCGTCGCGACCATCACGATGCTGTCCTCACGCAGAAAGCGGTCCTGGTGTTTCTTGCGCACCGCCGCATCCAGCCCGGCGTGGTACGGCAGTGCGGCGATGCCCTCGCCCTCGAGCCACGCCGCCGTCTCCTCCACCTTCTTGCGCGACTGGCAGTACACGATGCCGGCATCGCCCTCGTGCTCGTCCTGAATGAAGCGCAGCAGTTGCGTGCGCGCGTTGTCCTTCTCGACGATGGCGTAGCGGATGTTCGGCCGGTCGAAGCTGCTGATGAAGATGCGTGCGCTCTGCAACTGCAGCCGCTCGATGATGTCGGCGCGCGTCAGGTCGTCGGCGGTGGCGGTGAGCGCGATGCGCGGCACGTCGGCAAACCGCTCGTGCAGCACGTTCAGCCCGAGGTAGTCCTCGCGGAAGTCGTGCCCCCACTGGCTCACGCAATGCGCCTCGTCGATCGCGAACAAGCTCAGAAGCCCCCGCTCGTGCAGCGAGTCGAGCTGCGCCAGGAAGCGCGGCGTGGTGATGCGCTCGGGCGCCGCATACAGCAGCACCAGCCGGCCGGCCATCATCTCGCGCTCGATGCGCTGCGCCTCTTCCATCGTCAGCGACGAGTTGAGAAAGGCCGCATGCACGCCCGCCTCTTCGAGCGCGCCGACCTGGTCGTGCATCAACGCGATCAGCGGGCTCACGACGATCGCCACGCCGCGTTCGTTCAGGTGCCGCTGGATGGCTGGCACCTGATAACAAAGGCTCTTGCCGCCGCCGGTGGGCATCAGCACCAGCGCGTCGCCGCCGGTCACCACATGGTCGATGATTGCCTGCTGCGCACCGCGAAACGCCGCGTAGCCGAAGACGTCTTGCAGGATGGACAGCGGGGTCGAAGCGGGCATGGGCGAAGGTGAAGGTGTGTGATCGATCGTACCGTGGTGCTGTGCTAACTTTGCGGCCCACCTCGGCAAACGGACACCCGCCATGACGACGCTTTCTTTTGCCGCGGGTCTTGTCACGCGTCTCACCACGTGCCTCACCGCGCGGTTCACTGCGCGCTTCACTGCGATTGCTGCCCGCGTTGCGCTGCTGCTGTGTGTTGGCGCTGCAGCCAGCCTGGCACAGGGCAGCCAGCCGCCCGTGGCGGTCGTGCGCAACGTGACCGACACGTTCTTCGGCACCCAGGTCGACGACCCGTACCGCTACTTCGAGAACAGAGCCGACCCCGAAGTCGTGAAGTGGATGAAGGCGCACGACCAGCACGCGCGCAGCCAGCTCGCGCGCATCCCCGGCCGCAACGCGTTGCTGGAGAAGATCGTCCGGTACGACAGCTCGGTGTCCGACCGCGTGGCGCAGGTCACCCGCGTGCCCGGCGACCTGTACTTCAGCGAGCGGCGCGGCGCGGCTGACAACCAGTTCAAGCTGTACGTGCGGCAGGGCTTGACGGGCGCCGACAAGCTGCTCGTCGACCCCGAGGCGATCGAGAAGAAGACCGGCCAGCCGCATGCGATCAACTGGTACTCGCCGTCGCCCGACGGGCGACTGGTCGCCTACGGTTTGTCGTCGGGCGGCTCCGAAGCGGCCGTTCTGCATGTGATGGACACGCGCACCGGCAAGGCGGTGGGTCGGCCCGTCGACCGAGCCGACTACGGCGGCGTGGGCTGGACTGCCGACGGCAAGACGCTGGTCTTCATTCGGCTGCAGGCGATGCGCAAGGGCATGCCCGAGACCATGAAGTACCAACACAGCCAGGTGCTGGCGATGAAGGTCGGCCAGCCGATCGCTTCTGCGCGGCCGGTGTTCGGCACTGCCATCAAGGGCCTGGGCATCGGCGCTGCCGAGTCGCCGTACGTGCAGCTGACGCCAGACGGGCGCTGGGCGCTCGGCTACGTCTTCAACGGCACGCAACGCGAAGTCGGCCTGTTCGTGGCGCCGCAGCGCGGCGTGCTCGAAGGCAATCCACGCTGGAAGCGCCTGCTCGCCGCGGCCGATGCTGTCACAGGCGTCGCCTACTTCGACGACACGCTGTACATGGTCACGCACAAGGGCGCGCCGCGCTCGCAGGTGCTGGCGATGAGCCTGAAGGCGCCCGACCTGAAGACGGCGCAGGTGGTGGTGCCGTCGTCGGACCGGGTGGTGGTGAACGTGGCGGCGGCGGCCGACGCGCTCTACATCGAGACGCGCGACGGCAACGTCAAGCGCTTGTTCAAGCGTGCGCATGGTGCGGGTGCAGCCGGGGCGGCAACCGCCGCCGTCGAAGTGCCGTTGCCGGTGGAAGGCTCGTTCGAGCTGGCCGGCGAAGGCATCAGGTCGGCCCACCCGGCCCTGCCCGGCGTGGTGATCGACCTGCAGGGCTGGAACCGCGCGCGGCAGATTTTCGCGGTGGCGGCCGACGGCAGCGTCACCAACACCGGGCTGCAGCCGGCAGGGCCGTTCGACGCGCCGGCCGACGTGGTTGCGACCGAGGTCAAGGTCAAGAGCCACGACGGGGCGATGGTGCCGATGTCGATCGTGCACAAAAAGGGCGTCGCGCTCGACGGCAACAACCCGACGATCCTGTGGGGCTACGCCAGCTACGGCATCACCGAAGAACCGTTCTACAGCGTGAACCGGCTGGCCTGGCTCGATGCCGGTGGCGTGTACGCATTCGCCAACCCGCGCGGCAGCGGCGTCTACGGGGAGGACTGGTACAAGGGCGGCTTTCAGGCGACCAAACCGAACAGCTGGAAGGATTTCATCGCCTGCGCCGAGTACCTGGTTGCGCAGAAGTACACGCGGCCGGCGCGGCTCGGCATCTTCGGCGGCAGTGCCGGCGGCATCTTGGTCGGGCGCGCGATGACCGAGCGGCCCGAGCTGTTCGCGGCCGTGGTGCCGGCGGTCGGTGCGCTCGACGCCATCCGTTGGGAGGTGTCGGCAAACGGCATCCCCAACATTCCCGAGTTCGGCAGCGTGAAGACTGAAGCCGGCTTCCGCGCGCTGCTGGCGATGAGCACCTACGCCAACATCAAGCCCGGCACCGCCTACCCCGCTGTGCTGCTGACGCACGGCGTGAACGACCCGCGCGTGGACGTGTGGGAGAGCACCAAGACCGCAGCGCGCCTGATGGCTGCCACCACGAGCGGCAAGCCGGTGTTGATCCGGCTCGACTTCGACGCCGGCCACGGCGTGGGAAGCACGAAGAAGCAGCAGTTGGAGGAGCGCGCCGACATCTTCGCCTTCATGCTGTGGCAGATGGGCGTGCCGGGCTACCAGCCTTGAGCGGGCCGGTGTGAAGACGCAAGCGACAACGCAAGCGACAACGCAAGCGAAGGCGCGGAGCACCCACCCCGTTCGGGGGTGACCCGGCGCGCCCGATTTCCCCACTCAGCGGGGAGCCTGGCCGATGGCGCGGCGCGATAATCCACACCAACCCCACTCAGCCCGGAGCGCACGCCATGGCCGCCATCAACAAAGTCATCCTCATCGGCAACCTCGGCCGCGACCCCGAGGTGCGCTACACGCCCAACGGCAACGCGGTGTGCAACGTCAGCGTGGCGACCACGCGGCAGTGGAAGAACAAGGAATCCGGCGACAAGCAGGAAGAGACCGAATGGCACCGCGTCGTCTTCTACGACCGCCTGGCCGAGATCGCCGGTGAGTACTTGAAGAAGGGCCGCTCGGTCTACGTCGAGGGCCGCCTGAAGACGCGCAAGTGGACCGACAAGGAAGGCAAGGAGCAGTACACCACCGAGGTCATCGCCACCGAAATGCAGATGCTCGGCGGCCGTGAGGGCATGGGTGGTGGCGGTGGCGGTGGCGCCGAAGAGGGGGGCGGCTACAGCGAGAGCCCGCAACGCTCGGCGCCCGCCCCCGCATCGCGCCCGGCCGCATCGGCCGCGAACCGGCCGGCATCGAAGCCCACGACCGGCTTCGACAACATGGACGACGACATTCCGTTTTGAGGTGGTGCGCCCGGCTGGGATCGAACCAGCAACCCCTGCCTTCGGAGGGCAGTACTCTATCCATTGAGCTACGGACGCGCGGGGCCTGAATTCTAGCAGCGGCCCTCTCTGCGACCGGACCTGCGACCCGCCCTTCGACCACCCTGTGGCCCGGCCGGCAGCGGCACGCGCCCTATAATTCCGGGGGTTTTGCCAGGCTCCACATGGGCGCGGCAACAGCGCGGCATCACCGCCGCACCACCACAGCGCCCCGGCCAGCGCCAAGACCGCCTTCACCGCATCTCGAGGACCTTCATGAGCGACGCTCACAGCACCAACGATCACGACGCCCCGCACGAAGGCCCGATCAAGACGCCGAAGCAACTGGCCCTCGCGGTCTTCTTCTCGTTCGTGATCCCGATCGTCGCGATCGTGTTGCTGGTGATCTACGTGACGTCGAGCTTCCGGCCTGCCGCCGGTACCCGCAGCCTGGAGGCCGAAGCGGTGGCGCAGCGCATCCAGCCGGTCGGCCGCGTGGAGATCAAGGACGTGACGGACGTCGCCTCGCTCAAGAGCGGCGAGCAGGTGTACCAGGCGCAGTGCAGTGCATGCCACACCGCGGGCTTGGCGGGCGCGCCGAAGCTGGGCGACGCCGACGGCTGGTCGGCGCGCATCAAGACGGGTTATGAGGCGCTGCTGACATCGGTGCTGAAAGGCAAGGGCGCGATGGGCGCGCAGGGCGGCGGCGACTTCACCGACTTCGAGCTCGGCCGCGCGGTGGTCTACCTCACCAACCAGAGCGGCGGCAAGTTTGCCGAGCCGGCCATGCCGGGCGCTGCGGCGGCCTCAGCGCCGGCCACCGGTGCGGCTGCGTCTGCGCCTGCTGTTGCCGCCGCCGCGCCGGCAGCAGTCGCCGCTGCCGAGCCCGCCGATGCGGCCTCGCTCAAGGTCGAAGGCGGCGTCGTTAAGTTCTACTTTGCCAGCGGCAAGGCTGATTTGGCCAGCGGTGCCGGGCCAGCGCTGGCTGAGCTGGGCAAGGGCGTGGCGGCGGGCAAGAAGGTGGTCGTCAGCGGCTACCACGACGCCACCGGCGACCCGGCCAAGAACGCCGAGCTCGCCAAGCAGCGCGCGTTCGCGGCACGCGACGCGCTGAAGGCCGCGGGCGTGGCCGAGAACATGATCGAGCTGAAAAAGCCCGAGCAGATCAACGCCGGCACCGCAGCCGAGGCGCGACGGGTTGAGCTGAGGCTCGAGTAGAGATCGAGGTCGGGGGCGGGGGCGGCGCACAGCGCGCCCGATCGCACTTGAATCGAGGGCCGGGTCGCAAGACGCCGGCCCTTGTTCATGGCGGGGCCGGTCGCAGCACCACGCCGTGGCGAACCAGCAGTTCGGCGTGCGTGGTCTGCACAAGCGGCCACGCGCCATGCGCGACGGCGTCGGCCGCGGCTTCCATGTCGAGCGTGTGCACCAGGCCGAGGCCGAGGCCGGTGACCAGAAACAACCGGCCGTGTTCGTCGACGCTCGCCGCCTGGAACGCCGCCGCCAGCCCGGTGTGGCTTTCAACCCGCGGCGCGCCAGATGCCGCCGCGTGCAGCCGCCAGACCCACGGTGCCGCCTCCAGCTCGACGTAGACACGCTGCGGGCCGTTCTGGAAGAACCAGCCGCCGCGTTCGTCGTGCTCGTAGTTGCGCTGGATGAACTCGCGCAGCTTGTCGTGCACGATGCGGCTGCCCTTGACCTGCGGAAACGGCCCCGCCGCCTGCGTGCGATCGTCGCGCATGTACCAGTCGCCGCGCGCGTCGAGCGCGAGCCAGCCGTAGCAGTGCGGCACGGTGGGCCACTTCTTGAGGGCGGCTTTGACGATGTCGTCCATGTCAGTGGCGCCCGGCCGCCCGAAGGTACTGGCGCGCCCCAAAGGTCACGAAGTGGCCCCTGCACGGGTCTGGGGGCAGTGAACCAAGTGAGCAAAGGGGCTTCATTTCACCAATCCTGTCTCAAATGTGTTGCGCCAGCCAGCCCGTCACCTGCTCGGGCAGGGTCATCACATGGCCCGGCCAGCGGCCACCGGGAAAGCCGACATGCCCGCCGTGTGCCGGTTGCCACAGCGTCACGTGGCCGCCGGGCGGCTCCGCCTGCGGCAACGAGTGCGCGGGCACGAACGGGTCGTTGCGCGCGTTCAGCACCAGCGCGGGCAGGCGTATGCGGTGCAGGTGCGGCTTGGCCGAGCCGCGTTGCCAGTAGTCGTCGGTGCCGGCAAAACCGTGCAGCGGGGCAGTGAACACGTTGTCGAATTCGTACAGGTCGCGCGCCGCGACCAGCCGTTCGCGGTCGAACAGGCCCGGGTGCTGCGCCAGTTTGCGCAACGCGCGCGGCTTCATGCTGCGCAGGAACATGCGTGTGTAAACCTGCCGGTTGAAACCGCGGCCGATGCTTTGGCCGCTCGCGGCCAGGTCCACCGGCGACGACACAGCGCAGACCGCGCGGGCGGTGGCCAGGGCCGTGTCACCGGCTTCCTCGGCCCAGCGCAGCAATGCGTTGCCGCCGAGCGAGATGCCCACTGCGACGACCGGTCCGGCGTGCGCCGCGCGCAGCCGACCGAGGATCCAGCCGATCTCTTCGAAGTCGCCCGAGTGGTACGCGCGCGGCGCCAGATTCAACTCGCCCGAGCAGCCGCGAAAGTGCGGCACGCAGTAGCGCCAGCCGAGGGTGCGCGCCTGGTGGGCAAAGGCCTGCGCGTAGTGGCTGCCGGAGGTGCCCTCCAGGCCGTGGAACAGCACCAGCAGCGGTGCCGATGCGCTGCGGCGCAGCTCCGCGTTTTGCCCCTCGACGTGCTGATTGACCCGCTCGTTGACCTGCTCGTTCACCCGCGCGCCGGCCTGCCCGACCGCCCCGTCCACCTGCCAGTCCACGTCGATGAAGTCGCCATCCGGCGTGGTCCAGCGCTCGCGCCGGTAGGCCGGTGGCATGCCGTCGAAGCGGGTCGAGAACAGCGCTGGCCAGATCGTCTGCAAGTTGCCGCCGGGCAGCCAGCGCGGCGCGCGGTAGCCCTGCATGGGCAGAGGCGGTGGCATCAGTGGATCGTCGAGCCCGCGTCGATCAGCTCCTGCATCTCGCGCTGCGAGCCGGGGCTCGCGTGGTGCGCCGCCAGGCGCCAGCCGCGCGCAGTCTGCATGTAGACGTTGGTGGCGATCACCCAGGCCGAGTGCATGCCGTCCTGCTGCCTCACGCGCACCTGCTCGAGCACGCTGTGCACCGCGCACGCTGGGCCGTGCACGCGCCGCACCTTCTCGGGCTGCGCGTTGATGGCGCCGTTGCTGAAGATGCCCTCGAACGCGGCGCGGATGGCCACCGGCCCGACCACGCGCGGCCCGCCGGGGTGCACGCAGAAGATGTCGTCGTCGTCGGCCCACACCGCCATCAGCGCTTCGATGTCGCCGTTTTGCAGCGCCTCGTAGAACTGCTGTTCCACCTCGTCGGGCGACGCCGGTGAACTGGGGGGCGGCTTGGGGCGTGGCATGGTGCGTGGCAACGAAGGCGGTTCAGCTGAAGACGACGGTCTTGTGCCCATTGAGCAGCACGCGGTGTTCCACATGCCATCGCACCGCGCGCGCCAGCACCACACTTTCCACATCACGGCCGACGGCGGTCAGGTCGTCGGGGCTGAGCGAGTGGTCCACGCGCGCCACGTCCTGCTCGATGATCGGCCCCTCGTCGAGTTCGGCCGTCACGTAGTGCGCGGTCGCGCCGATCAGCTTCACGCCGCGGCCGTGCGCCTGGTAGTACGGCTTGGCGCCCTTGAAGCTGGGCAGAAAGCTGTGGTGGATGTTGATCGCGCGACCCTTCAGGAAGGCGCAGAAATCCGCACTCAGGATCTGCATGTAGCGCGCCAGCACAACCAGGTCGACCTGCTCGCGCTCGACCAGCGCCTCGACCTGCCGCTCCTGCGCGCGCTTGGCCTGGGCCGATGCACCGGCGGCCAGCGGCAGGTGGTGGAACGGCACGCCGTAGCCGGCGGCCAGCTCCGCGAAGTCGGGGTGGTTGGAGACGATGCCGGCCACGGCCACATTCAACTGCCCCGACTGCCAGCGGAACATCAGATCGTTCAGGCAGTGGCCGAACTTGCTGACCATCAGCAGCAGGCGCGGCTTGCGCGCCAGCGAATGAATTTGCGCGTCCATGCCGAACTGGGTGCGCGCGTGCGCAAAGAGCGTGTCGAGCGCTGCGGGGGCAGTGGGCCCGGCCAGGTGGTCGGGCGCCTGAAAGTGCATGCGCATGAAGAACAGGCCGGTGCTGTCGGCACTGCCCACGTCGCCGAACTGCTGCGAGTCGAGGATGTTGCACCCGGCCTGGTACAGCAGGCCCGAGACGGCGTAGACGATGCCGGTGGTGTCGCGGCACGACAGCGTGAGGACGAACTCGTGGGGTGATGACATGCGGCGGTGCCAGAATAGTCGTCGATTGTACGAAGCGCCTTCCGAGGCGCCGTCGCCAAGCGCATCCAACCAAGCCCGGGCCGCGTACCCATCACCATGACCACCGCTGCGCAAGACTGGACCGAACGCAGCCGCGACCTGGCGCGCCTGCTCGCACGCACCGGGTTGGGCGACCGCGCCGCGTTTGCCAGCCTCTACGAACGCACCAGCGGCCACCTGTTTGCGGTGGTGTTGCGCATCAACCGCGACCGCGGGCAGGCCGAAGACATCTTGCAAGAGGTGTTCGTCAAGGTCTGGCGCGCCGCGCAGACCTTCGACGCGGCGCAGAGCCAGCCGCTCACCTGGCTGACCAGCATCGCGCGCAACCGCGCCATCGACAGCCTGCGCCGCCAGCAGACGCAGCCGCAGGTGCTGCCGTTCGCCGCGACCGACACCAGCGGCATGGGCGGCGACGCCGCTGACGAGCGAGACTTCTACGACACCGTCGCCGACGATGCCTCTGGCCCGATGGAGTTGCTCAGCCAGGCCTCCGAAGCACGCGCCTTGTCGCGTTGCATGCAGGTGCTCAACGCCCAGCAGCGCCAGTGTGTGGCGCTGGCTTTTTACGACGGCCTCAGCCACGCCGAAGTGGCCGAGCAGTTGCGCCAGCCGCTGGGCACCGTCAAGTCGTGGGTGCGGCGCGGGTTGCTGGCGTTGAGGGCGTGTCTGCAGAGCGCTGTGGAGCGCGATGTTCAGCGTGATGCTCAGGGCGCCGCCCAACGCAGCGGGCACGGTCTGTCCCAGCGCGACATTCAAGCGGGGCAAAACTGAGATGGACTACAGCCGCCCCGAGCTCGCCGACCGCCTGGCCGCCGACTACGTCGCCGGCACGCTGCGCGGCCCCGCGCGCCGCCGCTTCGAGGCGCTGCTGCCGGCGCACGCCAACCTGCGCGCGGCCGTGCAGGCGTGGCACGAGCAGTTGATGCCGCTCACGGCGAGCATCCCGCCGGTGCAGCCGCCGCCCGAAGTGTGGCAGCGCATCGAGGCGCGCCTCGATGCCCGCAGCGCGCGCAGCCGGCCCTCGGCCGCCAAAGGAGCGGCAGCCGCCGCTGCCGCTCCACCGCGCTGGTGGCAGCAGCTCGCGGTCTGGCGCGGTGTGTCGGCGTTTGCCACCGTGGCCGCGGTCAGCCTGGGCCTGCTGCTGGCGGTGCCCGAGCCGTCGCGCGCGCCGGTGATCGTTGTGCTCAACGCTGCCTCGGCGGGCGACGCACCGGGGGTGCCCGCCTCGTTCATCGCCAGCATCAGCGGCGACGGCCGCGCGCTGGTGACGCGGCCGCTGCTGAACGTGAACGTCGAGGCCAACCGCGTGCTCGAACTCTGGGCCGTGCCGCCCGCAGGCGCACCGCGTTCGCTCGGCCTCATCTCGGCGGCCGGCGCCACCGTCGTCAAGCGCGGCAAGCTGCTCGACGGCACCGCCGCGTTGGCCGTCAGCCTGGAGCCCACCGGCGGCTCTCCCACCGGCGCGCCCACCGGGCCGATCCTGTTCGTGGGCAAGCTGACGCTTTGACGCGGCGGGCGAAGCCGCGCACGTGCGCTGAGCACTTACCAAGCAGATTGGGTCCCGCCGCTTCGCTTGACCGCTACCAGCGCCGACTGGGACGGCCTGGGCGGCTTCAGTAAAACGCCTCGGTCCGCTGCGCGCCCATCAGCGGCTCCAGCAACCGTGCGAGCGGACGCAGCCCGTTGTAGCGGCTCGCCACCTTGTGCGCGTAGTTGAAGAAGCGCGGCAGGTCCTCGCTGTACTTCGGTTTGCCGTCGCGGTGCTTCAACCGGCAGAAGATGCCCAGCACCTTCAAGTGGCGCTGCAAGCCCATCCACTCGACCTGGCGCCAGAACTCGCCGAAGTCGTCTGGCACCGGCAACGCCGCCTTGCGAGCGCCCTGCCAGTAGCGGATCGCCCAGTCGAGTTCGACCTCTTCGTCCCAAGAAATGAACGCGTCGCGCAGCAGCGAGGCCACGTCGTAGGCAATCGGGCCGTGCACTGCGTCCTGGAAGTCGAGGATGCCGGGGTTGGGCTCGGCCACCATCAGGTTGCGAGGCATGTAGTCGCGGTGCACCGCCACGCGGCCCTGCGCGAGCGCGCTGGCGACCAGCAGGTCGCAGGCGGCTTGCCATTGCTGCTGTTCGTCGGCCGTCCAGGTGGCGCCGAGTTCGCGCGCGACGCACCATTCGGGGAACAGCGCCAGCTCGCGCTGCAGCAGCGCGGCGTCGTACGGCGGCAGGCCGCTGCCGTCGGCGCGCGCCTGCCATTGCAGCAGCGCGGCGATGGCGTCGCGCATCAAGCGGTCGGCGTGGCCGAAGTCGCCGCGCGCCGCGGCCTCTTGCATCACCGCCAGGTAGAGCTGCGAGCCCAGGTCGGTGAGCAGCAGGAAGCCTTGGCTCGCATCGCCCTCGAGCACGCGTGGCGCGTTCAGGCCGGCCGCGTGCAGCAGGCCGGCCACCGTGACGAACGGCCGCACATCTTCTTGCGCGGGCGGTGCGTCCATCACGATGAAGGTCTGCGCACCGCCGTCGGCTGCAGCGCCTGCGATCCGCAAGTAGCGTCGAAAGCTCGCGTCGCTGGACGCCGACTGCAGCGTGTGCGCCTGAAGCGCATGGCGCGGGCCGATCGAGGCGAGCCACCGCTCGAACGCCAGGCGGCGCGCGGCGTCGGGCCAGCCAACGTTCGGGGTGGCGTCAGGGGCAGTGTCGGAGGAATGAGCAGAGGTCACGTCGTCACGTCGATCGGGCCAGGGCTGGCGAAGGAGGCAGAAGAGAACCCTCGTGGATAATCAATTCTACAAACCGCCCTGCCCCCAACCACCCTGCCGCACGCGGGCACTGGCCGCGGACCTGCAACCCCCGGTGGCTGGCCCCTTGTGCACGGCGCACGCCCGCCTGCAAGCCCTTGTCCCGCCACCGCCAACCAACCCGCTGGCTCCCGATCCTGCGCATCACCGCGGTGCTCGCCGCCGCGTGCGGGCAAATCGTGGCCGCCCAGGACGCCGAGCCGCCGGGCACGGTGCTCAAGCAAGCCCCGGCGCTCGAAGGCCGCCCGCGTGGCGCCGATGAGCGCAAGCTGCCGCTGGTCTTGCAGGCGCGCGAGATTCGCGGCCGGCCCGACCTGGAAACGCTCGCCGAAGGCGACGCCGAACTGCGCCGCGGCGGCCTCGTGATCCGCGCCGACCGGCTCAGCTACGACACCGCCGAAGACCTGGCGCGTGCGCAAGGCAAAGTGCAGGTGCTGCGCGACGGCAACGTCTACCGCGGGCCGGAGCTGCAATTGCGCCTGCAGCGCTTCGAGGGCTACTTCCTGGAGCCGACCTACTTCTTCGGCCGCACCGGTGCGGGCGGCACGGCCAAGCGGCTCGACTTCCTCGACGAGAACCGCACCGAGGCGAGCGGCGCCACGTATTCGAGCTGCCCGAGCGACGGCTCGGGTGGGCCGGCGTGGCTGCTGTCGGCCGACAAGGTGCGCATGGACTTCGACACCAACACCGGTATTGCCGAAGGCGCGGTGCTGCGCTTTTACGGCGTGCCCATCCTGGCCTCGCCGATCCTGAGCTTCCCGCTCAACGACGAGCGAAAGTCGGGCTGGCTGCCGCCGACGGTGAACCTGGACACCAAGAGCGGCCTGCAAGTCGCTGCACCGTACTACTGGAACATCGCCCCGAACCGCGACGCGACGTTGACGCCCACCGTCAGCGCGCGGCGCGGCTTCGGCCTGGACACCGAGTTCCGCTACCTCGAAGCACGCCACGAAGGCTGGCTCAACCTCAACCTGCTGCCCGAGGACGGGCTGACCGGGCGCTCGCGCTACGCGTTCGACCTGTCGCACGACAGTCAACTGCCGCAGGACGTGAACCTGCAAATGCGCTTGCTGCGCGTGTCCGACAACGACTACTGGAAGGACTTCCCGCGTCGCCTGAGCCTCACGCCGAGGCTGCTCGCCTCCGACGTCGAGTTCAGCCGCCCGCTCGGGGAATGGACCAGCTACGCGCGCGCGCAGGGCTGGCAGGTGCTGCAAGACCCGGCCAGCCGCATCGAGGCGCCGTACGAGCGGTTGCCGCAGATCGGCGCGCGTTATGCGCAGCGCGACGGGCTGGGCTTCGAGGTTGGCCTGGAAGCCGAGTTCAACCGCTTCGCCGACCCGGTCGATGCCGTCACGGCCGTGCGGCCGACCGGCATGCGGCTGCACGCGGTGGGCAGCGTCGGCCGCCCGTTCGTCGAGCCCGGCTGGACGCTGACGCCGCGCCTGTCGTTCAACGCCGCCAGCTACGCGCTCGACCAGCCGCTGGCCGACGGCCGCGACAGCGTGTCGCGCCTGATCCCGAGCCTGAGCGTGGACAGCGCCTGGCTGCTGGAGCGCGACGCGAACTGGTTCGGCCGCGCGGTGCGCCAGACGCTGGAGCCGCGCCTGCTGTACGTCAACACGCCCTTCAAGGACCAGAGCGGCCTGCCCAACTTCGACGCAGCCGCGAAGGACTTCAACTTCGAGTCGATTTTCTCGGAGAACTCGTTCTCCGGCATCGACCGCGTGTCGGACTCGCACCAGCTCACTGCCGGCGTCACGTCGCGCGTGCTCGACCCCGACACCGGCGCCGAGACGCTGCGCCTGGGCCTGGTGCAGCGCTACCTGTTCCGCGACCAGCGCATCACGCCCGATGGCAATGTGTTCTCGCAGCGCTTCTCCGACGTGCTGCTGCTGGGTTCGACCACGCTGGTCCCGAGCATGACGCTGGACGCCTCGGTGCAGTACAGCCCCGACATCGGCCGCACGGTGCGCTCGATCGTCGGCGCGAGGTATTCGCCTGGCCCGTTCCGCACCGTGGGCGCGACGTATCGCTATGCGCGGTCGCTGAGCGAGCAGGTGGAGCTGGCGTGGCAGTGGCCGATCTACGGGCCGACCGCCAACAGCATCGAGGCGAACCGCCTGCGCCCGGCGCAGCGATGCAGCGGCAGTTGGTACAGCGTCGGCCGCATCAACTACAGCACCAAGGACAGCCGCGTCACCGACTCGGTGCTCGGCCTCGAATACGACTCGGGCTGCTGGATCGGGCGCATCGTCGCCGAGCGGCTGTCCACCGGGCGCAGCGAGGCCACCACGCGGCTGGCGCTGCAGCTCGAACTGGTCGGCCTGTCGCGCCTGAGCCTGGGCTCCAACCCGCTGCAGGTCTTGAAGGACAATATCCCCGGTTACCGGCTGCTCCGGGAAGACCGCGGATCGCCTGCGTTGCAGACGCCACCCGCGTCACCCCTCTCTCCATGATTCACTCCTCGTTTTTCCACCGCCTCATGCTCGGCTTGCTCGCCGTCGGCGTGAGCATGCCTGCGGTGCAGGCACAAGCGCCAGCGCAACCCCAAGCGCAACCCCAAGCGCAACCGCAAGCGCAACCGCAGCAGCGCAGCGCAACGCGGCTGGCCGACTACATCGTGGCCATCGTCAACACCGAACTCGTGACAGCTGCCGAGCTGGAGCTGCGCATCGCCCGGGTGCGCGAGGACGCCGCGCGCAGCAACAGCACGCTGCCCGCGGGGCCTGAGTTGCGCCAGCGCGTGCTTGAGCTGTTGATCGAAGAACGTGTGCAGGTGACCCACGCGCGCGACAGCGGCCTGCGCGTGGACGACGCCGAACTCGACCGTGCCGTGGCCAACGTGGCGCTGCAAAACCAGCTGAGCCTGCCGCAGATGCGCGACAAGCTCAGGCAGGAGGGCATCGACTACGGCCGCTTCCGCAACAACATCCGCGACCAGATGCTGGCCGAGCGCGTGCGCGAGCGCGAGGTGCAGGCGCGCATCCGCATCAGCGACGCCGAGATCGACGCCTTCATCGACAAGCGCCGCGCTGCGGCCGGCGCGAGCGACGAGTACAACATCGCCCAGATCCTGGTGACCGTGCCGGAGGGCTCGACCGCGGCGCAAGAGGCCGAGCGGCGGGCCCGCGCTGAAGCGGCGCTCACGCGCATCAAGGCCGGCGAGGCGTTCGATGCGGTCGCGCGCGCCGTCTCCGAAGACGCCAACAAGGCGCAAGGCGGCGCGATCGGCCTGCGACCGGCCGACCGGCTGCCCGATGTGTTCATGGACGTGGTGCGACCGCTGAAGGCCGGCGAGGTCGCGCCCACGCTGCTGCGCACCGGCGCCGGTTTTCACGTGCTCAAGCTGATCGAGAAGCGCGATGCCGGGGGCTTGTCGATCCAGCAGACCCGCGCCCGCCACATCCTGCTGCGCCCGTCGCCGCAATTGCCGCAAGAGGCCGCGTTGCGCCGCTTGTCCGAGTTCAAGCGCCAGATCCTGGCCGGCGCCAAGACCTTCGAGCAACTCGCGCGCGAGAACTCCGAAGACGGCAGCGCGGCGTCGGGCGGCGACCTCGGTTGGGCCTCGCCCGGCAGCTTCGTGCCCGAGTTCGAGGACACGATGAACGCGATGACGCTGAACGGCATCTCCGAGCCCATCGTCTCGCGCTTCGGCGTGCACCTGATCCAGGTGGTTGCGCGTCGCCAGGTCACGCTCGAACCCAAGCAACTGCGCGAGCAGGCCCGCACTGCGCTGCGTGAGCAGAAGTTCGACGAAGCCTACGGCGAGTGGCTGCGCGAGCTGCGCGCCCGCGCCTACGTTGAGTTGCGTGAGCCTCCGGCCTAGGCGCTGTTCGGGCCTGCGAATCGGCCCTCGCGCCAACCGTTGCCCGGCGACACGCCGGCCGCTGCCTTGAAACACCTCGCGCGCAAGCGCTTCGGCCAGCACTTCCTGACCGACGGTGCGGTGCTCGATGCGATCGTGGGCGAGATCGATCCGCAACCTGGGCAGGCGCTGGTGGAGATCGGCCCCGGCCTGGGCGCGTTGACCGACCCGCTGGTGCAGCGCTGCGGCCGGCTCACGGTGATCGAGCTCGACCGCGACCTGGCGCAGCGGCTGCGCCGCCGGCCCGAGCTGACCGTCATCGAGGCGGACGTGCTGAAGGTCGATGTCGCCGCGCTCGCGCAGGAGCACGGGCACGGGAATGGGCAGGGCCAGGCACTGCGCATCGTGGGCAACCTGCCGTACAACATCTCCACACCGATCCTGTTCCACTTGCTCGCTGCGGTGGCGCACGTCCGTGACCAGCACTTCATGCTGCAAAAGGAAGTGGTGCAGCGCATGGCTGCAGCGCCCGGCAACAAGGACTACGGCCGCCTGAGCGTGATGCTGCAGTGGCGCTACGCCATCGAGTCGGTGCTCGACGTGCCGCCGAGCGCCTTCGAGCCGCCGCCGCGGGTCGACTCTGCGGTGGTGCGCATGCTGCCGCTGCCGCCGCGGCCGGACGTCGATGCGGCGCTGCTGGGCGAGGTGGTCACGGTGGCGTTCTCGCAGCGCCGAAAGATGCTGCGCAACACGCTCGGCCGCTGGCTCGACGAGCGCGGCTTCGCGGGCTCGTTCGAGCTGCAGCGCCGCGCTGAAGAGGTCAGCGTGACCGACTATCTGGCGCTGGCCGCGGCCTGCGCCGAACCGACAAACAAAAAGCGGCCCTGAGGCCGCTTCTCGGTCGCCAACTAAGCGGTCGTTTGACGATGCGCGCTCAGGCTGCGCTGAGCCACATCGCCGTGTCGAAGGCGCTGCTCATCAGCGGCATGTTCATGCCGAAGCTGTTGTTCGTCGCGCTCTTCACTGCCGCCTTGGCGGGCTTGTCTGCTGCAACACTCTGGGCCACCTCAGTCGCCCGCTCCCATGACCCTTGTTCTTGGGAGCGGGCTACTGAAAAGAATAGAAGCACCTGAATGCGATCTTTCGTTCGGCCCAGAAGTCGGCGGCGTCGCGGAACACGTCGAGCAATTGCTCGCGCGCCTCGCGGTCGAAGCGCGGGTTGTCGGGCAACTGCTCAAGCACCACCACGAAGCCTGGCTGGGTGCCCGACTTGTGGACCAGGTCGGTCATGCAGTCGTACAGCGCGTCGAGGTTCTTGCCGAAATGCGCCGGGAACATGAACGCCTGGGCGATGCCTTCGAGCACGTCTTGCTTGGACTGGGCCGCGGTCAGGTTCGCGTAGAGGAAATGCTGGTGGACCCCTTGCGCGGCCTCCAGCAAGTCTTCCACGCGGTAGGCGCGGATCGATTGCACTATGTTTGGACGGACTGTCTGCAAAAGCATGGTCGCGTTCCTCCTCTCGTCAGATAAAAAGCTCGGGGCGGCGCTCACTGCACGATCCTTCGAAAGCTGGCGTAGTGGTCGTCGGTATAGAAACAGGCTTCGGGTTGCGTCGGCTCGCGGCCGCCGCAGACAATTCTTCGGGCGCCCCGGTCGCGCGATTTGGGGGTGCGCACCGTGTACTCGCGGTAGTGGCCACGGGGCTTGAGCGGCAAGAGGCGCTCGCGGTTGCCGAACACCGAGCCGTCCTTGCGCGGGTAAGGGAACGGGCCGCCGGATCGGATCAGACGTTCGGTGGCCTGCGCCTCGGGCGGCAGTTGCGCCAGCGAGACGGCGTCGCTGGGCAGAGGCGATTCCTTGGCCTGCACGCCTGCGGAAAGCAGCGCCGCCAAAGTCAGGGTGATAGCAAGTCCCAACTTACGCGACACATGCTGCCGGGGCAGCCGACCTGAGAGAAACACGGGTTATCCCTGAATTCGGAAACCCAGATGGTACCGAATCGGCGCGAAAAGCTCAAGCTGCTGCCTCAGTTTAAGGCAACCACAGCACAACGTGAGTGGGCACAAACACCGTTCTAAGCCCTTGCCAATTCAACGTTCAGAATTTCTTGGAGTTCACTCCAGCGAGCGTCGAGTGCAGCGCCGCGGTCACAAATGCGCCGTGCAAGACCTTGGCGGATGCCGGCATTTCAAAGGGCGCCGCGCCGGTCACCGCCCGCGGCGGCTGCCCCCACATGGTGCGGTTCCGACGCTGGCGCCGATGGCGCGGGGCCGAAGGCTCGGTTCAGCGTGCGGCGTTGGCGTCGGCAACCGTCAATGCCGTCATGTTGACGATGCGTCGCACGGTGGCCGACGGGGTGAGGATGTGGACCGGCTTGGCCGCACCCAGCAACACCGGACCGATCGCGATCCCGCCGCCCGCGGTGGTTTTCAGCAGGTTGTAGCTGATGTTGGCCGCATCGATGTTGGGCAGCACCAGCAGGTTGGCTTCGCCGGTGAGGGTGCTGTGCGGCATGATGGCTTGACGCGCCGGGCCGTCCAGCGCCATGTCGCCATGCATCTCGCCGTCTGCCTCGAGCCACGGCGCCTGGACGCGCAACAACTCCAGCGTGCGGCGCATCTTCAGCGCGCTCGGGTGGTCGGTGGTGCCGAAGTTGGAGTGCGACAGCAGCGCCGCCTTCGGGTTCACGCCAAAGCGCAGCATTTCCTCGGCCGCCATCACGGTGATCTCGCACAGCTCCTCCGCGCTCGGGTCGGCGTTGATGTGCGTGTCCACCAGAAACACCTGCCGTCCCGGCAGCATCAGCAGGTTCATGCAGGCGTAGACCTGCACGTCTTGCGGCGTGCTCGGGCTGCCGCCGACGCGCTTGCCGATCACCTGGTCGATGTAGTGCAGATGCGCGTGGGTGGTGCCCCAGGTGCCGCACAGCAGGCCGTCGACCTCGCCCCGTTGCAGCAGCATCGCGCCGATCAGCGTGAGCCGGCGGCGCATCTCGATCTTGGCCACCTGCACCGTCACGCCCTTGCGTTCGGTCAGGCGGTGGTAGCTCTGCCAGAACTCGCGGTAGCGGTGGTCTTGTTCGACGTTGACGATGTCGTAGTCCTGCCCTTCCTTCAGCCGCAGGCCAAACTTTTCGCAGCGCTGCGCGATCACCGCCGGCCGGCCGATCAACGTCGGCCGCGCGATGCCCTCGTCAACGACGATCTGCACCGCCCGCAGCACGCGCTCTTCTTCGCCTTCGGCATACGCCACGCGCTTGTTGAGTGCGCGCTTGGCGATGTTGAAGATCGGCCGCATCGTCGTGCCCGAGGCGTAGACGAAGGCCTGCAGCTTCTGCCGGTAGGCCTCCATGTCCTTGACCGGACGCGCGGCCACGCCGGAGTCGGCCGCGGCCTGCGCCACCGCGGGCGCAATCTTCATCATCAGCCGTGGGTCGAACGGTTTGGGGATCAGGTACTCCGGCCCGAAGCTCAGCGTCGCGCCGGCATACGCTGCGGCCACCACCTCGCTCTGCTCGGCCTGCGCCAGTTCGGCGATCGCGTGCACCGCCGCGATTTCCATCTCCATCGTGATCGTCGTTGCGCCGGAGTCCAATGCGCCGCGGAAGATGTACGGGAAGCACAGGACGTTGTTGACCTGGTTCGGGTAGTCGGTGCGGCCGGTGGCGATGATCGCGTCGCTGCGCACCGCCTTCACCTCTTCGGGCAGGATCTCCGGCGTCGGGTTCGCCAGCGCGAAGATCAACGGCCGCTCGCGCATGCTGGCGACCATCGCACCCTTCAGCACGCCACCGGCCGACAGGCCGAGAAAGATGTCGGCGCCCGTCATCACCTCGGCCAGCGTGCGCAAATGAGTCTTCTGGGCGAAGACGATCTTGTCTTCGTCCATCAGTTCGGTGCGGCCCTCGTAGACGACGCCGGCCAGGTCGGTCACCCAGATGTTCTGGCGCGGCAGCCCCAGCTTCACGAGCAGGCCCAGGCACGCCAGCGCTGCGGCGCCAGCGCCCGAGACCACGAGCTTGACCTTCGAGATGTCCTTGCCGGTCACCTTCAGACCATTGAGCAGGGCCGCACCGACGACGATGGCGGTGCCGTGCTGGTCGTCGTGGAAGACCGGGATCTTCATGCGCGAGCGCAGCGCGCGTTCGACATAGAAGCAATCCGGCGCCTTGATGTCTTCGAGGTTGATGCCGCCGAAGGTCGGCTCCAGCGCGGCGATGATGTCGACCAGCTTCTCAAGGTTGTTCTCGGCCAGTTCGATGTCGAACACGTCGATGCCGGCGAACTTCTTGAACAGCACGCCCTTGCCTTCCATCACCGGCTTGGCGGCCAGCGGGCCGATGTTGCCCAGGCCCAGCACCGCCGTCCCGTTGGTCACCACCGCGACCAGGTTGCCGCGCGAGGTGTAGCGGAACGCATTGGCCGGGTCGGCCACGATCTCTTCGCAGGCCGCAGCCACGCCGGGCGAATACGCCAGCGCCAGGTCGTGCTGGTTGACGAGCCCCTTCGTCGCGGTGATGGCCACCTTGCCCGGCGTGGGGAACTCGTGGTAGTCGAGCGCGGCGCGGCGCAGTTCGGCGCTCTTTTCCTGGGAGTCGGTCATGGTGTTGTCTCGATCGGTGTGTGCTGTGGTCGGCGGCGGGTTCGCTCGGCAGGCCCCGCAACCCCAATTCATTGTAGGAGTCATGCCCAGCCACAGTGTGCGCGGCCGGCTGTGGCCGGTCCATGCGCAAAACTGCGTAGCGGCGTGGCGCCCCTGTCCGCAATACTCGCGGTCAAGGTCATGGTCACCCGCTCCGCATGAACGACGCCGACTCCCCGCTGCCCGCCCCGCGCACCCGGCGCTGGCGGCGCGTGGCCCTGTGGTCCGCGCTGGTGGGCCTGCTGGTGGTGGCGCAGTCGATGCTGGTGGCGTTGACGATCCGCTACGAGAGCACGCGGGCGCAGGAGCACGTCGATGCTGCGGCGCTGAGCGCGGCCGCGCAACTCAAGCAGCAGCTTGCGCGCGACCAGCACAGCCTGCAGGCGCTGCTGTGGGGCGAGCCGCCCCTGCAGCCCTGGCGTGCCGAAGCGGCGGCCCTGCTGCGCGCGCGGCCCGCGCTGTTGCGCATCGAACGGCGCGACCCGCGGCGGCGCATCACGGAGGCGGTCGACTCACCCTTCCAGACGCCGCTGTTCACGCAGATTCCGCGCGTCGACATGGAGATCGAAACCGGCGTGGCCTGCGAGGGTGCGCTGCGCCAGGCCGAGCCGGTGTTCTCGCGCAGCTACTTCGTGCCCTGGCCGAGTGGGCTGGGCCTGGAGGTGCTGGACCTGTGCGTGCCGCTGCTGCGTTCGGGCGAGCCCGACGGCTTCATCACCGCCACCTTCGCGCTGGTTCGGATGCTCGAAGAGTTGTCGGGCGGCAAGAGCGAGCCCGTCGGCCGCGAGCATGAACTGTCGTTCGTCGAGCCCGACGGCACGCGGCTGGCGCGCGCCGGCCTGCAGCGTGGCGCCGGCGTGTTCGTGGCCGAGCGGCTGCTCGACCTGCCCGGCGTGGCGCTGCAGGTGCGTGTGGACAGCCGCGCCGGCAGCCCGCAGCTCATCCCGAACCTGGCGGTGGCGCTGGTGCTGGGGCTGTCGCTGGCGCTGGCGGTGGTCGTGGTGCTGCTCGCGCGCGACGTGCGCCGCCGGGCTGGCGCCGAAGCGGCGCTGGCCGAGGCGCTGGCGTTTCGCAAGGCGATGGAAGACTCGCTCATCACCGGCCTGCGCGCGCGCGACACCAAAGGCCGCATCACCTACGTGAACCCCGCCTTCTGCGAGATGGTCGGCTTTGCCTCGGCCGAACTCGTCGGCCAGACCGTGCCGCCGTACTGGCCGCCCGAACTCGCCGACGAATACGCGCGCCGCCAGCCGCTGCGTCTGGCGGCCCGGCCCGCGGCGGCGCGCGACGCGCAGCCCTCGCGCGAGGGCTTCGAGACGACCTTCATGCGCCGCAACGGCGAACGGTTTTCGGTGCTGATCTTCGAGGCGCCGCTCGTCAACACGCTCGGCCGCCACACCGGCTGGATGAGCGCGGTGCTCGACGTCAGCGCGCAAAAGCGCGTCGAGGAGTTGTCGCGCCAGCAGCAGGAGCGGCTGCAGGCCACCGCGCGGCTGGCCACCGTGGGCGAGATGGCCTCGCTGCTGAGCCACGAGTTGAACCAGCCGCTGGCCGCGATCGCGAGCTACGCGGCGGGCTCGCTCAATCTGCTCGATCAGCAAACGACGGCAAGCGTCGAGGCGGACGCGGTGCCGATGCTGCAACACGCTGCCCAGCGCATTGCCGAGCAGGCCGAACGCGCGGGTCGCGTGATCAAGAGCGTGCACGACTTCGTGCGCCGCCGCGAGCAGGCGCGCGAGGCGGTGCGCGCCGACGTGCTGATCGACGCCGTGCTGCCGCTCGTGCGCCTGCAGGCGCGCAAGAGCGGCACGCGCGTCGAGGTGGAGTTGCCCGAGCCGCCGCCCCAGGTGCTGTGCGACCGCACGATGCTCGAGCAGGTGCTGCTGAACCTCACGCGCAACGGCATCCAGGCGATGGAGCAGCACACGGCGCTGGCGCAGCGCGAGTTGCGCATTCGCGTGCGGCAGAGCCACGAGCGCTGGGTCAGCTTCCACGTGACCGACCGCGGCCCGGGCATCGCACCCGATGTGGCGCAGCGCCTGTTCACGCCCTTCTTCACCGCCCGCAGCGAGGGCATGGGCCTGGGCCTGAGCCTGTGCCGCACGGTGATCGAGCAGCACGGCGGCGCGCTCGACTTCGAGAACCTGCCGGCCGAGCACCCGAGTGGCGGCGGCACCGAGTTCCGCTTCACGCTGCCCAGCGCGGGCATGGCCGAACGCAGCAAAGCATTGCCGCAGGAGGCGTCCGACACGCCGGGCGCGCCTGCCGATCGGCTGGATGCGATCAACGCGGCGCCTTGACCACAACACCCTGCCATGAACCACCCCGCCTCGCTCGGCCTGCCGATCGTCTACCTCGTCGACGACGAAGACGTGGTGCGCGACGCGCTGGCCTGGCTGCTGCGCTCGCGCCGCTTGCTGTCCGAAGGCTTTTCCGGCGCCGAGGCGTTCGAGGCGATGCTGGCCGCAAAGGCGCCGCAAGCCTCCGCGGCGATGCAAGCGTGGCCCAGCTCGCCGAGCTGCCTGCTGCTGGACGTGCGCATGCCCGGCACCAGCGGCCTGGTGCTGTTCGAGCGGCTGGTCGAGCGCGGCCTGCTGGACGCGCTGCCGGTGATCTTCCTGACCGGCCACGGCGACGTGCCGACCGCCGTGGCCGCCGTCAAGCGCGGCGCGTTCGACTTCGTCGAGAAGCCGTTCTCCGACAACGCGCTGGTCGATCGCATCGAACTCGCGCTGCAACGCAGCGAGGCCGCGATCCGCGCGAGGCTGCGGCGCCAGGCGGTGCGGGTGCGCGTGGCCGAGCTCACCGAGCGCGAGCGCGATGTGATGCTCCTCGTGATCGACGGCCGACCGAACAAGCTGATTGCCGACGCGCTGCAGATCAGCGTGCGCACCGTCGAGGTCCACCGCGCGCGGCTGTTCGAGAAGATGGAGGTCAAGTCGGCGGTGGAGCTTGCCAACCTGCTGCGGGGCGCCGACGCGACGCCGTGACGGGCCGAGCGGCTGAGCCGCTGGGCGGCGATCTCGCAGCGACAATGCCGCCATGCCGCTCGGTGAATTCGACCTGATCGCCAAGTACTTCACCCGCCCGGTGACGCGCGCTGCGCTGGGCATCGGCGACGACTGCGCACTGTTGTCGCCCGCGCCCGGAATGCAATGGGCGGTGTCCAGCGACATGCTGGTCGAAGGCCGCCACTTCCTGCCCACCGTGTCGCCGCACAAGCTCGGCCACAAAGCATTGGCCGTCAACCTGAGCGACCTGGCGGCCTGCGGCGCCACGCCACGCGCCTTCACGCTGGCGCTGGCCTTGCCGCGCGTCGATGAAGCTTTTTTGCAAGGCTTTTCGGACGGGCTTTTCGCGCTCGCCGACGAGGCCGGCTGCGAACTCGTCGGCGGCGACACCACGCAAGGCCCGCTCAACATCTGCATCACCGTGTTCGGCGAGGTGCCCGCGGGCCAGGCGTTGCTGCGTTCGGGCGCGCGTGCGGGCGACGACCTGTATGTCTCCGGCACGGTGGGCGACGCGCGCCTGGCGCTTGAAGCCTTTCGCGGCACCGTCGTGCTGGAACGCGCCGACTTCGAGTCGACACGGCTGGCGATGGAGCAGCCGCAACCGCGCGTCGCGCTCGGGCAGGCGCTGCGGGGGCTGGCCAGCAGCGCGATCGATGTGTCCGACGGTTTGCTCGGCGACCTCGCCCACATCCTGCGCCGCTCCGGCGTGGGCGCCGAAGTGCAGGTCGATGCGGTGCCGCGCAGCGCTGCACTGCGGCGCCGGCCGCTGGCCTGGCAACGCACCTGCACGCTGGCTGGCGGCGACGACTACGAACTGGTGTTCACCGCCGCGCCGGCCGATGCCGACGCCGTTCAGGCCGCGGCCCGGCGCAGCGGCGTGCCGGTCACGCGCATCGGCACGGTGGAGGCCGGCCCGGGCCTGCATCTGGTGGACCGCGATGGCCGGCCGGTGGACAACCGATTCGGGTCGTTCGATCATTTCAACGCGGCCGAGTAGCCCATGACGCCGGTGCTCCACCCGCCCGTTCAGCCGGCGCCGCGCAGGGCGAATGTGCGCTTTCTGATCGCTCACCCCGCGCACCTGCTCGCGCTGGGCTTTGGCAGCGGCCTGTCGCCCAAGGCGCCCGGCACGGTGGGCACGTTGTGGGGCTGGCTGAGCTTTGTGCTGCTGCAGCCGCACCTGAGCCACTCGCAGTGGGCGCTGCTGATCGCATCGGGCCTGCTGATCGGTGGCTGGGCCTGCACGGTGACGGCGCGGCACCTCGCGGTGGCCGACCCCGGCGCCATCGTGTGGGACGAGATCGTCGCCTTCTGGATCGTGCTGTGGCTGGTCACGCCGGCCACGTTCTGGGGGCAGTTTTGTGCCTTCGTGCTGTTCCGCTTCTTCGATGCCGCCAAGCCCGGCCCGGTGGCCTGGGCCGACGCGTTGTTCAAGGGCAGGCGCGGTCAGCCGATCGGCTGGGCGCAGGGGTTCGGCATCCTGTTCGACGACCTGGTGGCGGCGTTGTGTACGCTGTTCGTCATCGCGCTGTGGAGGTTCGTGTGAACGACGCCGACGCAGATTTCAACGCCGACGCCGACGCGCCGGTGCGCGCCCTGGGCGAGGCGCTGCGCACCCGCGGCCTGCGGCTGGCCAGCGCCGAGTCGTGCACCGGCGGCCTGATCGCCGCAGCGTGCACGGCCGTCGCCGGCTCCAGCGACTGGTTCGAGCGCGGCTTCGTCACCTACTCGAACGAGGCCAAGTCCGAGATGCTCGGCGTGGACGCGGCGCTGATTGCAGCGCACGGCGCCGTCAGCGCCGAGGTGGCGCGGGCGATGGCCGACGGTGCGTTGGCGTACTCGCGCGCGCACCTGAGCGTGGCCGTCACCGGCGTCGCCGGGCCGGGCGGTGGCAGCGCCCACAAGCCGGTCGGCACGGTGTGGTTGGCGCTCGCGCGCAAGGGCCGCCCGGCGCGGGCCGAGTTGCTGCGCCTGGCCGGCGACCGCCGCGCGGTGCGCTTGCAGACGGTGGCGCACGCGCTGCAGCGCTTGCAGCGCGAAGTGGCCGCTGGGATCGACGCAGGTGATGCGGCTGATGCGGCCGATGCGGCCGATGCCAGCGACGCCGCCCCGCAGGGCTGATGCCGCGACGCCCGCAGTCGCCACAGCGCCATGGCCATCCTGATCGCCGCCGACCTGACGCCCGACGAGTGGGCCGCGTGGTGGCCGGCGCTGCAGGCCGCCTTGCCCCACGAGACGCTGCTGCGCGAACGGAGCAGCACGCCGGCAGAGCAGATCGACATCGCGCTCGTCGCCAACCCCCACGGCGGTGAGCTGCAAGGCCTGCCGGCGCTGCGGCTGATCCACTCGCTGTGGGCCGGCGTCGAGGGCTTGCTGGCCGACAGCACAGTGCCGGTGGACGTGCCGCTGGCCCGAATGGTGGACCCCGCGATGACCGAGGCGATGGCGCAGACCGCGCTGTGGTCCGTGCTCGGCCTGCACCGCCACTTCTTCCGCTATGCCGAACAGCAGCGCGCCGGACTGTGGCGGCAGCGCAGGCAATGGCGGGCCGATGAGACGCCGGTCGCGGTGCTGGGCCTGGGGCACATGGGCCGCAGCGTCGCGCGGCGGCTGGCGCTCAATGGCTACCCGGTGCGTGGTTGGAGCGCGCGCCAGGCCGAGGTCGACGGCGTCGTCGCGCTCGCCGGCGACGCGGCCTTGCCGCACGTGCTGGCCGGCGCGCGCATCGTCGTCAACCTGCTGCCGTCGACGCCAGCGACACGCGGCTTCTTCAACGCCGACACGTTCGCGCAACTGCCGCGCGGCTCAAACCTGGTGAACCTTGCGCGTGGCGCGCACGTGGTCGAGGCCGATCTGCTGGCGGCCCTGGCCAGCGGCCGGCTTGCCCATGCCGTGCTCGACGTGTTCGGCACCGAGCCGCTGCCCGCCGGCCACCCGTTCTGGGCCCACCCGCACATCACCGTGCTGCCGCACGTGGCTGCGCTGACCGATGCGCGCAGCGCGGCGCAGTGCGTGGCGCGCAACGTGCAGGCGTTGCGGCAGGGTCTGCCGCTGCAGCACCTGGTCGATCGAATTCGAGGCTACTGACCCCCGGCGAAGCCCGCCTTTGCCGGCCACCGCTCTGCGGTTATTCTGCGATCCCGCTCACTTTTCAACTGCCGACCATGAGATTCCACCGCGTCCTACCGGCCCTTGCCGCGACCTTGATCGTGCCGTTCTTCCTCAACGCTTCGCCCGCCCTGGCCGCACCAGCGCTGGACGACCCGAACACCGTGGTCACCGTGATGCAATTCAATGCGCGGGACGCCGCCTCCAAGGCCGAGCTTCAAAAGCGGATGGGCGCGATCCGCGACTACATCCGCAAGCAGCCCGGCTACATCGAGAACGCGCTGATGGAAAACCGCAACAGCGACCAGAAGCCTCACTTCGTCGGCGTGTCACGCTGGAACTCGTTCAAGGACTGGGAAGCGATGTGGCTGAAGCCCGAGTTCCAGACACTCGTGCGTGCCGTGGGCGAAGTCGGCGACATCACGCCCGGCACCTACTCGCCGGTCAAGCGCTGAGCTGACATCGGCCGGCAAACGGCGTCACACCCACTCGATCGTCCGGAGGCCGCATGACGTTGTCACCCGCCCGCTACCACACCGCGCTGGTCGTGCTGCACTGGCTTCTGGCCGGGCTGCTGATCGTGGCGCTGTTCATCGGCACGTTTGTGCTGACGACCGTGCCCAACAGCTCGCCAGCCAAGATCGACGCCTTGCGCGGCCACATGGTCGCCGGCGGTCTGATCCTCGTGCTCACGCTGGTGCGCTTGATCGTGCGCTTGAAGACGTCACACCCGGCGCCGGCGACCACCGGCAACGCACTGCTCGACCGGCTGGCCCCCGCCACGCATTGGGCTCTGTACCTGCTGGTGCTGCTGATGGCCGGCAGCGGCATCGCCATGTCGGTGCTGGCGGGCCTGCCCGGCATCGTGTTCGGTGGCGTCGGCACGCTGCCGGTCAACTTCGATGCCTTGCCGCCGCGCGCGGTACACGGCATCGTCGCCAAGCTGCTGATGCTGTTCATAGCGTTGCACATCGCCGCTGCGCTGTACCACCAGTTCGTCCGGCGCGACGGCTTGTTGCGGCGCATGGGGTTCGGCCCCCGCTGAACGACTGCTCGGCCCGCAGGCCGGCGCGTCAGATCAGCTCCACGAACGCCGTCTGCAGCCGTGGCTGCGGCGGCTGCCAGGCGCGCGTCCAGCCGGCAAAGTCGCCGCCGGGCATCGGCTTGGCCATGAAGTAGCCCTGCGCTTCGTCGCACTTCATCGCCCGCAGGATCGCAAAGCCTTGTGCGGTCTCGATACCTTCGGCGGTGACGGTCAGGCCCAGGTTGTGCGCCAGGTCGATGGTGGAGCGCACGATCTTCATGTCGGCGTGGTCGCGCTCCATCGACATCACGAAGCTCTTGTCGATCTTCAACTCGTGCAGCGGCATCTGCTTCAGGTACGCGAGCGACGAGTAGCCGGTGCCGAAGTCGTCGATCGACAGGCGCAAGCCCATGTCGTGCAGGCGCTTGAGCGTCTGCAGCGCGCGCTGCGGGTCGTCCATGATCGCGCTCTCGGTGATCTCCAGGCACAGCGCGTGCGGGTCCACCGCCTCGCGCGCGAGCAGTTTTTCGAGCTTGACGGGCAGGTCCTGGTCGAGCAGGTCGCGCGTGGACAGGTTGACCGACAGCTTGATCTCGATGCCCTGCGCGCGCAGCTCGCGCCAGTGGCTGGCGCACTGCTGGATCATCCAGCCGGTGATGACTCGGATGAAGCCGGTCTGCTCGGCGAACGGAATGAAGCGCATCGGCGCGACCATGCCGCGCTGCGGGTGCTGCCAGCGCACCAGCGCCTCGGCGCCGATCACACGGCCGCTGGCAAGCTGCACCTTGGGCTGCAGGAACAGGCGCAACTGGTCGTGGTCCACCGCCGTGCGCAGCTCGCTCAGCAGCGACAGCGATTCGTCGCTGGCCGAGTCCATCGCCGCGTCGTAGACCACCACGCCCGACTGCCGCGCCTTGGCGGCGTACATCGCCACCTCGGCGCGGCCCATCAGCATGTCGGCATCGGCCGCATGCGCCGGGAAGGTGGCCACGCCGACGCCGGCGCCCACGTCGACCGTGTGGTCGTCGAGCGTGAAAGGCGCCTCCAGCGCCTTCAGCACGCGCAAGCCCAGCGTGTGCGCGGTGTCGGCGTCGGCATGCGGTGCGCAGACGACGAACTCATCGCTGCCCATGTGCGCCACGGTGTCGTCGGCGCGCAGCACGCCCTCGGACAGGCGCAGCGCGATCTGGCGCAGCAGCCGGTCGCCGAAGGCGTGGCCGAGCACGTCGTTGACGTGCTTGAAGCGGTCCAGGTCGAGCATGATCACGGCGCACGGGCGGTCCTCGCGCTTGGCCTGCGCGAGCTGCTCGCGCAGCAGGTTGCGGAACTGCTCCTTGTTCGGCAGCCCGGTGAGCGGGTCCCAGTAGGCCAGGCGGCGGATCTGCGCCTCGCGCTGCTGCATGCCCTGGCGCATGGCCTCGAACGACTGGGCCAGCTCGCGCACCTCGTCGCGCGTGGTCACCTCGACCGGCGTGGCATAGTCGCCCGCGCCGAGCCGGTCGGCGCTGATCGACAGGGCCTTGATCGGGCCGGTGATGCGGCGCGCCGTCAGCACGCTGCCGGCGGCAAAGATCGCGAGGCCCGCCAGCGTGATGGCCAGCAGCGTGAGTTGCAGCCGACGGTACGGCGCCACCGCCTCGTCCACCGATCGCAGCAGCACGGCAGCCACCTCGTGCGTGGCGTTGCCGCCCAGCGGCACCAGGCGCGCGCTGCTCAGCTCGCCGGCGAGCGTGACGTCCTGGGTCGCCGCGTTCTGGCTCGCGGCGCTGCTGCGCAACTGGTCGGGCAGGGCTGCCCACGGGTTCGGCGCATCGGCGGCAGAGAGCAGCGTCCACGGGCCATTGCGCGTGCGGCCGAGCAGGCCCATCTTGAGGCCCGACAACTGCTCCACGTCGCGCGCCAGCCGGCTGCCCACGGGAAAGCCCATCGACACATGGCCGATCAGCAGCGGCGCCTTCACCGGCACCGTCACGAGTTGCAGCGGCTGGCCGTCGAGCCACTGGACGGGCACGTCCTTGGCCGGGCTGCTGCCGGTGCGCGCACGCGCGTGTACCAGCGCCAGCACGTCCGCCGAGTCGGGCAGGGTCGAGGCGACGAGGCGGTGCTTCGCGTCGGTGAACAGCGACACACTGGCGCCGATGCGGGCACCGTGGTTGTCCAGCGCATCGACCAGCGTGGCCGCGTCAGCGCTGGCAATCGCCGAGCGGAAACCGTAGTCGCTCGCGAGCAGGCGCGAGGCCTCGGCGAGCTTCTCGGCGTCCTGCGCGAGCAGGCGGTTCAGCACGTTCTCGCCGGTGCGCAGCTCGGCCGCGATCTGCGCGCGCGAGTTGTGGTCGATGCTGCGGTCGATCGCAATGAAGCTGACCGCCTGGATCAGCAGCAACAAGCCGAGGAACAGCACGACGATGCGAACGTCGAGCCGCCGAGTGAATGGCTTGAACAGCCGCGTCAGCAGGGATCGCGGTGATGTCATGTCACGGCGTGCCGCTGGCGGTGGCGTGCACGGGCAACTTGACGGCAGCCTGCGTGGCCGCGGCGTTCATGTGCAGCGCCTGTTCCACCGGCAGCGCGGGCTCGGGCAGCAGCGGGTGCCAGGTGCGCAGCTTGTGGTCGCCTGCTGGCACCTCAAGCAGGGCCTTGCCGGTGGCGTCGGTCTTGGTGAACAGCGGCGTGTCCACCACATGCACCCAGGCGTTCATGCGGTCGTGGATGTTGCAGCCCAGCACCGCGGTGCCCGGCTTGTCGAACACCACCGGCGCGGCTGGCGTGCCGGCGTAGAGCTTGAGTTCGAACTTCTGAATCGGCGAGAACGAGTAGACGTGGTGACGCACCGTGTCGAAGTTCGGAAAGCTCACCGCGGTGCCGGTCTGGATCACGTTCACTTGCGGCGTGAACTGGCGCTCGCGCTGGCCGATCTGGCCGGTTGTGCCCGCTTCGGCCAGCGCCTTGGTGCCATGCACCATCACGTAGACGACGGCTTGCGCGAGCGGTTTGCCGTCGGCATCAGCCACGCTCACCGTCAACGGTGCGGCCTGGGCGATGCCTGTCAGCGAGCCCAGGCTCAGGGCCAATGCAGGCAGACAGGCGACCACGCGGGAGCGCAAGAGGGGCGTCATGAGAGGCAGCTACGGAGCAATCCAACGACCGACTCTACGGAGCGGCGGGCCCGAGCATGGGGCGAACAGCGGGGCAAACCGCCCGCAATTGACCGCCTCGCGACGCTTCGGCGCGCAGCGACGCACGCGCGCCACTCGGCCGCGCAACGACACGGTCGCGCCCCTCAGGCGCGCAAGGCGAGGCGCAGCGGCAATGCGTCGCGCGGAGCGGCGGTGTGCTGCACGAGCAGCAGCACCAGGCGGCGCAGCCCGTCCCAAGGGTCTGCTGGCCAGTCGGTGTGGCGCAGGCCCTTCACCAGGCCGTCGCACACCTGCGCGGCCACCAGCAGTTCGGCCGCTGCAGCGGCGGACAGGCGCGGCACGACGCGCTCGAACAGCCGCTCCTTGTCGCCCCACACGCGCGCCTCGCGCAGCGCCATCGGCAGCGGCTTGCCGGCAGCGACCGCGTCTTTCACGCGCTTGAGCGCGCGGATGTCCTCGGCCAGCGTCCAGTGCACCAGCACCGCGGCCTCGCCTTCGGCCTGCAGGCCGTCGAGCATGCGCAGCGCGCGCGCCACCTGGCCCGACAGCACCGCCACGCCGAGCTTGAACACGTCGTAGCGCGCCACGTTCAGCACCGCCGCCTCGATCTGCTCCAGCGTCAGCTCGCCGGCCGGGTGCAGCAGGCCGAGCTTTTGCACTTCTTGATGTGCGGCGAGAAGGTTGCCTTCGACGCGGTCAGCGAAGAACGCGAGGGCGTTCTGCCCCGCCTCGCCGTCCTGCACGCGCTGGCCCTGCGCGGCCAGCCGCTGCGCGATCCACTGCGGCAGCGCCTTGCGGTCGATGGTGTCCACGCGCACCATCAACCCGGCGCCGTCGAGCGCGTTGAACCACGCGCTGCTCTGCTGCGTGCGGTCCAGGCGCGGCAGTTGCACCAGCGTCACCACGTCGTCGCTGAGCGACTGGCAGTAGCGCTGGATCGCCTCCGAGCCGTCCTTGCCGGGCTTGCCCGACGGGATGCGGATCTCGATCAACTGCCGGTCCGAGAACAGGCTCATCGCCTGCGACGCGCCGAGCAACCCGCTCCAGTCGAAGTGCGCGCCGGCCACGGTGTGTACTTGCCGCTCGGTGCAGCCCGAGGCGCGCGCCGCGGCGCGGATCGCGTCGCCCGCCTCTTGCGCCAGCAGCGGTTCGTCGCCCCACACGGTGTAGAGCGGGCGCAGGCCGCGCTTGAGCTGCGCGGTGAGTTGGTCGGCGCGGACCTGCATGGTGCGCCTTCAGAGCACCTGGACAGACGCCAGCCGGCGCATCACCTGCCCGACGATGTCGCTTTGCATCGCGCGGTACAGCAGTTGTTCCTCATGCTCCTTCGCGAGCGCCGCGCTTTCGCTGTAGCTCATGTCGCGGTTCAGCACGATCTCGGTCGCTGGGATCAGCTCCTTGCCGGCCACCGTGCGCAGCCGAAAGCTCAGCCGCGTGCGCAACTGCATCTCGCGCACCTGCCCGGCGGCGGTGCTGGCGACGACGCCCTTCTCGCGCGCCTCATTGATCGCCTCGAAGATCACCTGCGCCTGCGACACACTGTCGACCACCTGCGTGCTCTTGCTCGCGTTGATGTTGACGCGCAGCTCCTCGGCCAGCGCCGAGCGTGGGCGGAAGCCGGTCAACTGCACGGTGTTGAAGCGCAACTCGGGCGCGCGCTTGAGCTCGAAGCCGCAGCCAGCGAGGGCAGCGGCCGCAGCCGCGAGCAGCAGGCGCCGATGAAGCATCAGACGACGACGTTGACGAGACGGCCCGGCACGATGATCACCTTCTTCGCGTGCTTGCCTTCGGCGAACTTCAGGAAGTCGGGGTTGGCGAGTGCGGCGGCTTCGATGATCGACTTGTCGGCGCCAGCCGCCACCTTGATGGCACCGCGCAGCTTGCCGTTGACTTGCAGCATCAGCTCGATTTCGTCTTGCACCAGCGCCGCTTCATCGACGGCGGGCCAAGGCGCGTCGAGCAAGGAGCCGAACTGCACGGCGAAGCCCAGCGAATCCCACAACGCATGTGCGATGTGCGGTGCGGCCGGGTACAAGGTGCGCACCAGCACGCTCAGGCCCTCGCCCAGCGCGGCCGCGTCGCCCGCGCTGTCGCCCAGGCGCGCCGCTTCGAGCGCGTTGAGCAACTTCATCGCGCCCGACACCACGGTGTTGTATTGCAGCCGTTCGTAGTCGTGGCTGATCTGGCGCAGCAGCACATGCACCTCACGGCGAAGTGCCTTGGCGTCGGCGCTCAGGCCGTCGAACGAATCACCGGCAGAGCGCAGGCGCGCTTCGTGTTTTGCGGCGAAGCCCCACAGCCTGCGCAGGTAGCGGAACGAGCCTTCGGCGCCACTGTCCGACCAAGCCGCGCTCTGGTCCGGCGGCCCAGCGAACATCGTGAACAGGCGGGCGGTGTCGGCGCCGAACTTGGCGATGATGTCGCGCGGCTCGACCACGTTGTTCTTGCTCTTCGACATCTTCTCGATGCCACCGAGCTCGACCGGCAGGCCGTCTTCTTTCGCGGTCGCGCTGATGGGCGCACCCTTGTCATCGTGCTGCACGGTCACTTCGCTGGGGTAGAACCAGCGCTTCTTGCCGGCTTCGTCTTCACGGAAGAACGACTCGTTCAGCAGCATGCCCTGCGTGAACAGCTTGGTGAACGGCTCGCCGAACTTCACGAGCCCGAGGTCGCGCATCGCCTTGGTCCAGAACCGCGCGTACAGCAGGTGCAGCACCGCGTGTTCGATGCCGCCGATGTACTGGTCCATCGGCATCCAGTAGTCGTTGCGCGCATCGACCATCGCCCCGGTGTTGTCGGGGTTGCAGTAGCGCATGACGTACCAGGCCGAATCGACGAACGTGTCCATCGTGTCGGTCTCGCGCCGCGCTGCTCTGCCGCACTGCGGGCAGGCGACGTTCAGGAACGCGGCGTGCTTGTTCAGCGGGTTGCCGCTGCCGTCGGGCACCAGGTCTTCGGGCAGCAGGACCGGCAGGTCTTTCTCGGGCACCGGCACCGAGCCGCAGCCTGGTTCTCCGTCAATGCCATCGCAATGGATGATCGGAATCGGCGTGCCCCAGTAGCGCTGGCGGCTGATGCCCCAGTCGCGCAGCCGCCACGTCGTCTTCTTGCCGCCGAGGCCGCGCTGCTCCAGCGCCTTCGCGATTGCATCCACCGCGAGGGCGTGCTTCAGGCCGCTGTAGTTGTCGGAGTTGATCGTGACGCCGTGTTCCTTGTCGGCGTACCAGTCGTTCCACTGCTGGTAGTCGTAGGGCTTGCCGTCGATGTGCACCACCTCGACGATGGGAATGCCGTACTTCTTGGCAAACGCGAAGTCGCGCTCGTCGTGCGCCGGCACGCCCATCACCGCGCCGTCGCCGTAACCCATCAGCACGTAGTTGCCGACCCACACGTCCACCGGCTCGTGCGTCAGCGGGTGCGCAACCGTCAGGCCGGTGCGCATGCCGACCTTGTCTTTCAGCGCGAGTTCGGCTTCGGTCGTGCCGCCGGCTTTGCATTCGTCGATGAAGGCGGCGAGTGCCGGGTTGCTGGCCGCGGCGTGCGCGGCGAGTGGATGCTCGGGCGCGACAGCGCAGAAGGTGACGCCCATGATCGTGTCGGCGCGGGTCGTGAAGACCCACATCCGTCCGTCCTGGATCAGCGCGCCGTCAGCGCCCTTGATCTCGTGCGTGAACGCGAATCGCACGCCCTCGCTCTTGCCGATCCAGTGCTCCTGCATCAGCCGCACCCGCTCGGGCCAGCCATGCAGATACTCGGGGCTCTGCGGGTCGGCCACGTTGGCGAGCAACTCGTCGGCGTACTGCGTGATGGCGAGGTAGTAGCCCGGGATCTCGCGCTTGACGACGATCGCGCCACTGCGCCAGCCGCGGCCGTTCTCGACCTGCTCGTTGGCGAGCACGGTCTGGTCCACCGGATCCCAGTTGACGATCTGGGTCTTCTTGTAGGCGATGCCTTTTTCAAGCATCTTCAGGAAGAACCACTGGTTCCACCGGTAGTAGCTCGGGTCGCAGGTGGCGACTTCGCGCGACCAGTCGAAGGCCAGGCCGAGCGGCTGCATCTGCGCCTTCATGTCGGCGATGTTGTCGCGCGTCCACTTCGCGGGCGGCACGTTGTTGGCGATGGCCGCGTTTTCGGCTGGCAGGCCGAAGGCGTCCCAGCCCATCGGCATCAGCACGTTGAAGCCCTTCATGCGCAGGTAGCGCGCCATCATGTCGTTGATGGTGTAGTTGCGCACGTGGCCCATGTGCAGCTTGCCGCTCGGGTAGGGCAGCATCGAGCAGGCGTAGAACTTCGGCTTCGATGCGTCTTCGCGCACGCGGTACGCATCGGCCGCGCTCCACGCGGCCTGGGCGGCGCGTTCGATCTCGCTGGGCTTAAAGTCTGGGGTCATCGAGCGATTATAGAAACCGCCCTCGCGCGCAGCCGTGTCGCCGCGGCTCGATGTCAGGGTCCGCTGCCCGCGCTCTGCGCCACGAAGCCGATGCGCGTCAGCCCGGCTTTCTGCACGATGCCGATCAGCTCGGCCACGCGGCCGTACGGCACGCCCTGGTCGGCACGCAACTGCACCTCCAGGCGCGGGTTGCGGCGTGCGGCGTCGGCCACGCGGGTGGTGAACGTGGCCGCATCGAGCGGTTCGTCGCCGAAGAACAAGCGGCCCTGCGCGTCCAGCGCCACGGCGATGAACTCCGGCGTGTTGCTGGGTGCTGCGGCATCGCTGCGAGGCAGGTCGAGCTTGAGGCTGCTCGTCATCAGCGGCGCGGTGATCATGAAGATCACCAGCAGCACCAGCATCACGTCGATCAGCGGCGTCATGTTGATGTCGCTCATCGGCGGCGGGCCGGTGGTGCGTTCGAGGCGTCCGAAGGCCATGGGTTCAGGCCGCCGTGGCGGAAGGGCTGGCGCTTCGTTCGGCCGCTCGTTGTTCGTCGGCCAGCATCTCGCGCAAGTCGTGCGCAAAGCCTTCGAGCTCGGCCTCGCACGCACTCACCTGCTTGCCGAAGATGTTGTAGGCCAGCACCGCAGGAATCGCCACCGCCAGGCCCGCGGCCGTCATGATGAGTGCCTCGCCGACCGGCCCGGACACCCGCTCGATGCTGATGGCGCCGGCCGCCGAGATGCCCGCCAGCGCATGGTAGATGCCCCACACCGTGCCCAGCAGCCCGACGAACGGCGCGGTGCTGCCGACTGAGGCGAGCAGCACCTGGCCGAACTGCAATTGAGCGAGCACGCCGTGCAGCGCGTCGCGCAGCCGGCGCGTGAGTTGCGAATCGACGTGGCCCGCGGCCTGCAACGTGCCGCGGGCCGGCGTGGCCAACGCGGCGTCAAGCAGCGGCAGCAGCACGCGCTCGCGGTCGAAGGCTTCGAGTTGAGCGCGGCCATCGGCCACGCTGCGCGCGGCCCAGAACGCCGAGGGAGCGCGCACCACGTCTTGTCGCACCCGGCGCAGCAGCCAAGCCTTCCAGAAGATCACCACCCAGGCGCCGACCGACATCAGCAGCAACAGCAACGCCACGCCGCGCGTGACCGCATCGCCCTGAGACCAGAAATGCTCGAAGCCGCTCAACGGAACCCCTCGTCGAATGGGACCATTCGCCGATCGCCCCTCACGGCCGGTTCAGCGCAAGCCCAGCACATCGTTCATGTCGAACAACCCGCTGCCTTGGCCCGCCAGGAAGCGCGCCGCACGCAGCGCGCCCTGCGCGAAGGTGGTTCGGCTGCTGGCTTTGTGGGTGATCTCGATGCGCTCGCCGGTGCCGGCGAAGAGCACGGTGTGGTCGCCGATGATGTCGCCGCCGCGCACGGTGGCAAAGCCGATCGACGACGGGTCGCGCTCGCCAGTGACGCCGTGGCGCGCATAGACGGCGCAGTCTTTCAGGTCGCGGCCGAGCGCGGCAGCCAGCACCTCGCCGAGCTGCAGCGCGGTGCCGCTGGGGGCATCGACCTTGTGGCGGTGGTGCGCCTCGATGACTTCGATGTCGTAACCCTGGCTCAACGCGCGCGCGGCCGTGTCGAGCAGTTTGAGCACCACATTCACGCCGACGCTCATGTTCGGCGCGAACATCACGCCGGTGCGCTGCGCGTGCGCGGCGATCTGCGCCTTCTGCGCCGGGCTGAAGCCGGTCGTGCCGATGACGGCCTTCACACCCAGCTCGCTGCAGACCTGCAGATGCGCGAGCGTGCCTTCGGGGCGCGTGAAGTCGATCAGCACCTGCGCATCGGACAAACCTGCGCGCAGATCGGCCGTGATGGCCACGCCGCCTGCCTTGCCCAGAAACGCAGTGGCGCCCTGGCCGAGCGCTGGGCTGCCGGCTATGTCGAGCGCGCCGGCCAGCGCCATGTCGTCCGCGCTGGCCACGGCTTCGATCAGCATGCGCCCCATGCGGCCGGACGCACCGGCCACGGCCACGCGCAGCGGCGTCACCCCGGTCATTGGCGCGGCTCGAGCGGCGGGTAGGTTCGCGCCGGGGCGGCGGGTTCGGCCTCGGCGGGCGTTGTCGCGGCGGGCTTCGGCGGGGCAGGCAGGGCCTTGAGTTCTTCTTCCGTCAGGGCCAGCGACGGTGTGTTGCGCGCGGCCTTGACCGCGTCGATCGAGGCGACGAACTCGCGTTCGCCGGGCAGGTCGGTCGCGCCTTCAAATTTCGTCAGCGTGTCGCCGTCGAACAGCACCACCACACGTCGCAGTTGCGGCTCGGTGCCTTGGCGGCGGATCGAGAACACGTAGTCCCAACGGTTGGCATGGAAGGCATCGGTGAGCAGCGGCGAGCCGAGCACGTCGCGCACCTGCGCGCGCGTCATGCCAGGGCGGATCAGCGCGGCCTGCTCCTTGGTGACGACGTTGCCCTGTACCACTTCAAGCCGATACGGCGTAATGACGCCGAGGAAGTTGTCCGAGCTTTGCAGTGACTGGCAGGCCGCGAGCGCGGTCAGCAGTGGCAGGAGCAGAAGTGTTTTCAGGGTGGAACGCATGAAGGGTGGCGGTGCGCCAACAACGGGCACCCAACTCGATATGATCGGCGGATTCTAGCGGGTGGGTTTGCCCCGCCCCCTTGCCCGAACCACCCTCGCGCCGCCACTGAAACGCGATCGAACGGCTCCCAAACCGCCACCGGAAGCGCCCGCATGAAGCACGCCGACGAGCTCAAGAACAGCGGCCTGAAGGCCACGCTGCCGCGCATCAAGGTGCTGGAGATTTTTCAGAAGTCCGAGCAGCGCCACATGAGCGCCGAAGACGTCTACAAGATGCTGCTCGGCGAAGACGCCGACGTCGGCCTGGCCACGGTGTACCGCGTGCTGATGCAGTTCGAGCAGGCCGGCATCCTGTCGCGCAACCACTTCGAGGCCGGCAAGGCGGTGTTCGAGCTGAACGAGGGCAAGCACCACGACCACCTGGTGTGCCTGGACTGCGGGCGAGTGGAGGAATTCTTCGACGCCGAGATCGAGAAGCGCCAGCGCAGCGTGGCGCACGCGCGCGGCTTCGAGTTGCAGGATCACTCGCTGGCGCTGTACGCCGTCTGCACCAAGAAGAACTGCGAGTTTAGAAAGTGAGCCCCCCTGTCGCTTCGCTCTTGCCCCAGGGGACACGCGGGGCCCCTTTGTGGCCCTTGGGCGCCAACTCTACGCCCGGGAAACCCGTGCGTGAGTCGTAGCTTGATGGACGGTCGCTGCGCTTCCCTGACGCTCAGCTCTCGGGTTTAAGCATCGCCTTCTGGTGGCGCTCGATGAACTCTTGATAGGTGTCGATGCCACGCAATTGCAGGATGGTGTTGCGCACCGCCGCCTCCACGAGCACCGCGAGGTTGCGGCCGGCGTCCACGGCGATCACGACCATTCGCACGGGCACGTCGAGGATCTCCTCGTTCAACGGCTCGTAGGGCAGGCGCTCGAACTCGCGCTCCAGCGTCTCCTTGCGCACCAGGTGCACGATCAGCTTCAGCCGCATCTTGCGGCGCACGGCGGTCTCGCCGAAGATGGCCTTGATGTCGAGCAGCCCGATGCCGCGCACTTCCAGCAGGTTCTGCAGCAGCGCCGGACAGCGGCCTTCGAGCGCCACCTGCGAGACGCGGTAGATGTCCACGGCGTCGTCGGCCACCAGCCCATGGCCGCGCGAGATCAGCTCCAGCCCGAGCTCACTCTTGCCCAGGCCCGACTCGCCGGTCAACAGCACGCCCAGCCCCAGGATGTCCATGAACACGCCGTGGCGCGTCGTGCGCTCGGCAAAGTGGTTGCTGAGGTAGCCGCGCACCACGTCGATCACGTGGCCGGCCGACTCGCCGGTGGCGAAGAGCGGAATGTCCGCCCGGTCGCACAGCGCCACCAGGCTTTCGGGTGGCACCTGCGCGTCCGCCACGATCAGCACCGGCGGCTCCAGCGTGACGATGCGCTGAATGCGCCGCTGCGCCACCTCGGGCGTGCATTCGCCCAGGTAGGCCACCTCCCGCCGACCGACGATCTGCACGCGGTATGGGTGGATGTAGTTCAAGTAGCCCACCAGGTCGGCCGCCGACTGGGCGTTGCGCACCGCCGACTCGTCGAAGTGCCGCTCCGGGTGCGCGTGCCCGGCGATCCACTGCCATTGCAGCGCCGCGCGGTGTTCTTCGAACAGCGCCTCGGCGCTGATGACGGTGGGTTTCAAGCGGCGGCCGTGGGTTCAGGCCAAGCCGTCACGCAGCCGACTTCAGCGGGACCCAGTTGTGGATCAACTCGTGAACTTCGGCTGCCGTGCCCTTCGTCTTCAGGCGTTCCCGCATGTCGCGGTCAGAGAGCATCTCGGCAATCTCGGACAGGATCTCCAGGTGCCGCTGGGTCGCGACTTCGGGCACCAACAGGAAGATCAGGAAACCCACCGCCTCTTCATCGGGCGCATCGAAGCCGATCGGCTGCTGCAGCCGCAGCACCGCCGCGAGCGGGTTCTTCAGCCCTTTGATGCGGCCGTGCGGAATGGCCACGCCATGCCCCAGGCCGGTCGAGCCCAGCCGTTCGCGCGCGAACAGGTTGTCGGTGACGGTGGCACGCGCGATGGCGTGCTGGTTCTCGAACAGCAAGCCCGCGTGCTCGAAAGCGCGCTTCTTGCTGGTGGCGTCCACGTCCACCAATACGTTGGTGACGGGAAGGATGGCGGCGAGACGGTTCATCGGTGTGTGGCGCTGGCGACGATGGCGGTTGAGCCGCCGGCCCGATCACGAAAGTGACACATTTCAGAATTATGAGTCGCTGCCCCGGGGGCAGGGCAAGCCCGTTGTGCGATGTCGGCCGGATTGTGCACACGCCTGCTGCGTTGCAGCAACGACCTCCACCCCCGTGTTCGCGGGGACATTCCAGCGCATGAAAAAAGCGGCCCGCCGGCCCGGCCGCTGATCGACGGTCAGGTCGGCAGTCGACCCCTCGGCCAACATTGCATTGCAGTGTTTACCAGTCGCAGCAAGTGGTCTCGGGTGGCGCCGTCACGAGCAAGTGTCGACATCCCTTGAATCAAGGCCATCGTGTGCGCGGCCAGCGCTTGTGAATCGGTGTCCGACTGGAGAGTCCCGTTCTGGATGTCGAACTCGACCCTCTCGCGCAAACGAATCTCGATCCCCTTGCGCAGGCTGGCGAGGCGCTCCTGCACGTCTTTCGCCATGGGCGAGCAACTGATCGCCGAGCTGGCCAACAGACAACCCCGCGGCGTGAGCGTTCCGGTGAATCCGACCGCGGCAGCTTTGAGCAGCCCGTACGCTGCGTCATGGGCAGTCGCTGCCTCCTGAATGATCCTCTCCGAGGTCACCGGCCCCGACAGGTAGCGGTTCACCGCCGAGTAGAACAAGCCCTTCTTGTCGCCGAACGCCGTGTAGATGCTGGAAGGGGTCACCCCAAGCGCGTCCGTGAGATCGTTCAGTGTTGTCGCCTCGTAGCCGTGCTCCCAAAACAGCAGCATCGCACGCTCCACCGCGAGCGCACGGTCGAACGAAAGTGGACGCCCCCGTTTCTTTGACAGCGAAGTCGTACTTGCCCCTGTTTTCATAGTGCTCACTATGAAACAGCTTGCTGTTGCAGGCAAGCGCCCGTACGATTTACCTATCAATCACTAGGAAAATACCATGCCGCTTTCTGACTATCGAACATTTGGGCGTTCCGGCCTCGCTGTGAGTCCACTCGCGCTCGGCACGATGACCTTCGGAACGGCGCGCTGGGGCTCCGGCGAGGCCAGCTCGCGCGAGTTGTTCAACGCCTACCTGGATGCCGGCGGCAACTTCATCGACACCGCCGACGTTTACTCGGGCGGGCGTTGCGAGGAAATGCTGGGGCAGTTCATCAAAGAGCGCGCTGCCCGAGACAGCGTTGTTGTCGGGACCAAATCGGGCTTTGCGACCGGGCAAGGAGTGCATATGGGCGGCAACGGGCTCAAGCACGTTCAATCGGCACTTGAAGGTTCGCTCAAACTCTTGCAGACCGACTACGTGGACATGCTGTGGGTACACGTCTGGGACTCCGTGACACCTGCAGAAGAGTTGCTGGAAACCATGACCGGCTTGGTCAGGGCCGGCAAAGTGCGTTACTGGGGCATCTCGAACTCCCCGGCATGGTACGTGGCGCAGGTCGCCACTCTGGCTGCGGTGCGCGGGCAACCAGGGCCCATTGCCTTGCAGTATTTTTATTCGCTGGTCAATCGCGACATTGAAGAAGAGTTCGTTCCGCTGGCCAAAGCGTTGAACATGGCCATCCAGCCGTGGAGCCCGCTGGCGTTCGGGCTGCTGACGGGCAAGTACGACCGCGCTGCGGTTGAGGCGGCCCCTCCTCGCGACGGTGGATTGCCCAGAGAGGCTGCCAGCCCGAACGCTGAGCGTTCTGCATCCGACAAGCGCCTCGACGGCACCAATCCCTTCGGCGACTCACTATTCACCGACCGGAACTGGGGGATCGTCGATGCCGTGTGTCGTGTCGCCAGGCAGAGCGGCGAGTCGCCGGCTCGCGTTGCCCTGGCCTGGGTGATCCAGCGTCCGGGTGTCACATCAACTCTGATGGGCGTGAGCAAGATCGCGCAGTTCAACGACAACATCGCCGCACTGGAAGTGCGCCTGTCAGCAAAGGATTTGACCGATCTCGACCAGGCCAGCGCGGCCAGTCCGAAGGCGCTTTACAGCCTGTTCACGCCTGAACTCCGACAACATGCAGTGTTTGGTGGAAGCACGGTGCGAGCTTGGGCGCAATGACGGACTGGCGCGTGGTGCCGAACTGTCAGAGAGGCGCCGTGTCCAGGCGTTTGGCTGACGTGTGATGGTGGTCCTGCACCTTGTCCTTGTGGCGGCAGACCTGCCGGTCGAGCTTGTCTATCAACTGGTCGATGGCGGCGTACAGGTCTTCGTGGGTCTGCTCGACGAAGATGTCCTTGCCCTTCACGTGCACAGTGACTTCGGCCTTCTGGCGCCGCTCCTTTTCCTTCAACTTCTCTACCGACAGCAGCACAGTGATGTCCACGACCTGGTCGAAGTGGCGTGTGACACGCTCCAATTTAGTGAGCACGTACTCTCTGAGAGCCGGCGTCACTTCAAGGTGGTGGCCGCTGATCGTCAAGTTCATGAAGGCTCCTTTCGCTGATTCGGTGGGAGAGGCGGGAGAACGGCTGAATAGGCTGCCGCGAATCAGTGTGCGCCTGTTCAGGGGGGCTGACAAGCTTTCCATCAGTGACAAATCACCGTAGAAAAGACGCACTTTCGAACGCAGTCTGATAGGCCGCAGCAACGCTCGGGGGGGTGCATCGACGATGCAATAATTCGAGCTTCGTCTTCGCACAAGTCGACCTTGGACAAGCCACCCTCGCGGTGACCGCCCACTCCGGCCCCTGCCGCCCTGCCTACGAGCAGCGACGCGCCTAGGGTGAGGCGGTTTCACTGCCCACCCCCCCGCACCGCACAGCCCCGCGAGCCGTGGCGCGGTGAACGCGTCGGAGCCCTGATGCTGAATGTGTTCACACTGGCCAACGGCCGGCTCTTCCAGGAAGAGATCGAAAGCCTCGGCGCGCTGGCCAACGTGCGCCCGGTGTGGGTCGACCTGGACGCGCCGACGCCGGAAGAAAAAGGCTGGATCGCGCAGCACTTCGGCGTGACGATTCCCGCCGACGCAGTCGACGACGACCTCGAAGAATCGGCCCGCTTCTACGAAGAAGACAACGGCGAACTGCACATCCGCTCCGACTTCCTGATCGACGCCGACCCGAACATCGATCAGCGAGGGCCCCGCAACGTGCGCGTGGCCTTCATCCTGTTCAAGGGCGTGCTGTTCTCGGTGCATGCGGAGGACCTGCCGGTGTTTCGCCTGCTGCGCCTGCGCGCACGGCGCATCCCCGCGCTGATCGAAGACGCGAAAGACGTGCTGCTCAAGCTCTACGACGCCGACGCCGAGTACAGCGCCGATGCGCTGGAGAGCATCTACGACAGCCTGGAGGCGGTCAGCGCGCGCGTGCTGAAGCAGGACGTGAACGACCAGGTGGCGGGCGAGGCGCTCTCGGCCATCGCCAGGCAAGAAGACCTGAACGGCCGCGTGCGCCGCAACGTGATGGACACGCGCCGCGCGGTGAGCTTCATGATGCGCAGCCGGCTGCTCAATGCCGAGCAGTTCGAGGAGGCGCGCCAGATCCTGCGCGACATCGACTCGCTCGACAGCCACAGCACCTTCATCTTCGACAAGATCAACTTCCTGATGAACGCCACGGTGGGCTTCATCAACATCAACCAGAACAAGATCATCAAGATCTTCTCGGTGGCCAGCGTGGCGCTGCTGCCGCCCACGCTGATCGCCAGCATCTACGGCATGAACTTCCAGGCCATGCCGGAGTTGAACTGGCGCTACGGGTATGCGTTTGCGATTGCGCTGATGGTGGCCTCGGTCACCGCGCCATTTTTGTACTTCCGCCGCAAGGGCTGGTTGCGCTGACCGGCGGGCCTACGAGTTGGCTCGCTTCTTCAGCCAACGCATCAGCGGGCCGACCGCGGGCAGCTTTTCGTAGAGCTCCTCGGCGGCGTCCCAATAGTCGCGGTGCAGAGTGATCAAACCGGCCGCGTCGAGCGCCAGATGGGAGCCACCACGCACCGTCTGCACCTCGCGGCTGAAGCGCTTGAAGCGGAAGATGAACTCCCAGCTCAAGAAACACTGATCGCGTTGGACGACGATGTCGCGCACCACGAAGCGCGGCTCGTCGAGTGCGACGAACATGTGCTCGAAGACGCGCCGGATCGGCGCCAGCCCTTGCACCTCGTTGAACGGGTCTTTGAAGCGCGCCTGCGGGTGGTAGATCGCGTCCAGTTGCCCGAGCGCTGCAGGCGTGATTGCCTCGAACCAGGCGACGATGCGCGCCACGCGGGCGTCGTCGCAGCGAGGCGGATGTGCTGCCGCCGCGTCGGTCGCCGGCGCCTCGGTCATAGCCCGGTGGCCTGCCGGATCGCCTTGAAATAAAGCCAGTCGCCGACGTGGCTCAACACCTTGACCCAGGCGGTGAAGCGCTTCGGGAAATGCATCTCGAAGTGGCCGGCCTGCCAGCCCTCGACGATGCAGCGCGCCGCTTCATCGGCGCTGATCAGGCCGGGCATCTTGTAGTCGTTCTGCTCGGTCAGCGGCGTGTCGACGTAGCCGGGGCACACCACCGAGACGCCGATGCCGTGGTCGGTCAGGTCGAAGTACAGGCATTCGGCCAGGTTGATCAACGCCGCCTTGGTGGGGCCGTAGGCCAGCGCCTTGGGCAAGCCGCGGTAGCCCGAGACGCTGCTCACCAGGCTCAGGTGCCCGCTGCGCTGGCGCAGCAAAACCGGCAGCACCGCGTCGAGCAGGTGCAGCGCGCCGACGTAGTTGACCTGCTCGTGGCGCAGCGCGTCGTCGAGGTCGAAGGCTGTGGCGCGCATGGCCTTGTAGTAGCCGGCGCAGTACACCGCCAGGTCGATGCGCCCGCACTCGGTGGCGATGCGCTCGGCCGCGGCGCGCATGGCGTCGCGGTCGGTGGCGTCCAGCGCAATCGCCAGGCTGCCGGGGTGGCCCTGCACGAACGCCTGCAGGCCCGCCTCGCTGCGCGCCGAGACGACGACCCGCGCACCGGCCGCGTGCAGCCGCGCGGCGGTGGCGCGGCCGATGCCGGTGGACGCGCCGACCAGCCAGACGACCTTGCCAGACCAGTTTTCGATGCGCGGATTCAAGGGCATTCGGCGTTGTACATCACTTTGGTGGGTCGGGTGGTCGGTGCGAGCGGCGTGTCGTTTCTACTTCTTGTAGAACGACAGCGTCACTTCGCCCAGCCGGATACCGAACTTGCTCATCTCGGCCTTGTTCAGCATGACGCGGTCGTCCATCAGGTACATCCAGTCGTCGAATTGAACGTCGTAGACCTTGTCACCCACCGGCAGGCGCAGTGTGTACTTCCACTGCAGCGCGTTGCCTGCGACCTGGCCTTGCGCGGTGCCCACCACGTCGTCGGCCGTGCCGGTGTAGCGGCCATCGGGCAGCTTCTTCAGGCGCCAGACGCGGCGCTCCTTCTTGCCGTCGCTGTAGACGAAGTTCTCGTCGAGCACACCGTCATTGCCAGTCCAGGTGCCGGTCATCGTGACCGTGAAGCGGCGCTGCACCTTGCCGCCGCGGTCGGTGAAGATGCCGTGCGCCACGAGGTCGCCGTTGAAGTAGGTAGCAAGGTCGAGCGCCGGCTTCTCGGCGGCGTAGTCGGAAGGCACCGGCGCCGAGGCGCAGGCGGTCAGCACTGCGGTGGCGAATGCGGCGAGGGCGGCGGCGAGAAGTCGTTTCATGATTTTCAAGCGGTGTTGGAGGGAGAGCCTTCGGCCGTGCGGATCCACTGCGTGTACAGCAGCGCGGCGGCGGCCAGTTTCAAGATGCACGGCAGCACGCAATAGGCGATCGTCAGCGCCTGGAGCGCTTGCGGGCTTTGGCTGCCCGGCGCATAACCGAAGGCCTGCAGCACCGGCAGCGCCACGCCCGCCGCGAGCGCCAGGTTGAGCTTGGTGGCGAAGTTCCACCAGCCGAAGTAAGCGCCCTCGGCATGGCCGCCGTGCCCGGCGCGCTGGATCACGCCGGCCAGCAGCGCGCCCGGCAGCGTCAGGTCGGCGCCGAGCGCCACGCCGCTGAGCACGCACACGACGGTGTAAGCGGCAATGTCGCCGGCGCCCAGCATCGCGGCCCAGATGAACACCGCCACCGCCAGCGCCATGCCGATCAACCACGTGCGCGCCAGCCCCAAGCGGCCCACCAGCCGCACCCACAGCGGGATCGACAGCGCGCCCGCCGCAAAGTAGCTCGCCAGGAACAGCGGCTCGTAGGCCGTGGCTTGCAGCCGGTCGCGGATGAAGAACAGAACGAGCGTCGCGGGGATCGCGCTGGCGATGCCATTGACGAGGTACCCCAGCAGCAGCTTGCGAAACGCCGGGGTCGAGAACGGCAGCCGCATCGGCACGACCGCGGTGCCCGGCGCCGACGGCAGCGGCCGAGGCGCGCGCCACAACAGCGCCACGCCGACCAGCAGCGCAGCGCCGAACACCATCGTCGTGACGCTCAAGCCCGCCACCGACGGCAGCACGCTGGCCACCAGCACGCCGGCCAGCGCCAGCCCCTCGCGCCATGCCACGATGCGCGCGCGCTGCGGCTCATCGCCGCCGAGCCGCGCGCCCCAGGCCTGGTGAATCACGGTGACGACGCTGTAGCTCAGGTACGTCACCGCCAGCAGTGCGGCGCACCACCACAGCAGTGCTTGCGTGCCCTGCACCGGTGGAAAGAACAGGCCGCGAAAGCCGACCACCAGCACGACGGCGGCCAGGGCGGCGATGCCCCAGGCACGTTGCGCCGAACGTGCCAGCAACGCGTCGGCCCAGCGGCCGATGAACGGGTCGGCCACGGCGTCGAGCAGCCGGGCCGCCAACAGCACCGCGCCCAGCAGCGCCAGCGGCACGCCGAACTCGCTGGCGTAGTGATTGGGCAGCACCACGTAGAGCGGCAGCGCGACGAACGCCAGTGGCAGGCCCAGCGTGCCGTAGCTCAGGCCGTCGCGCCAGCCGCCGCGCCAGGCGCGCGCGGCGCCACCGGAAGGCATGCGCTCGCCCGATGCGGGCACGGCGGCCTCAGTCACGAGCGCTCCGGGCCGGCGGCGCGTGTCGTCCTCCGCCGAGCAGAACCGCGACGCGTCGGCCGGCCGCGCTGTGCCTCATGAGCCGGCTCGATTCGACCCCAGCAGCGCCGCGCGCAGCTTCGGCTCGGACGTCTTGGGCGAGAGCCAAATGCCGAAGAAGGCTTTCGCGAACTCGGCGTCGCGCACCTCGCCGCGCACCTTGCCGTTGAGGTAAAAGTTGGCCGCCTCGCCGGGGCGGTGCAGGCCGGTCAGCCGGTCGCCCTTGACCACGTCGGGGAACATCTGCGTCATCGCCGCGAGCCAGCGCTGGCCTTGCTCGTCGCTGAATCCGCCGGCGCGCTTCATCTCGTCCAGGCTGCGCTCGGCAATCAGCTTGCCCACCAGCGCGCGTGCGTATTCCAGCTCCAGCGCGAGCGGCAGCTTGGCGTAGTTGTCGGCGGCAAAACCGTCGCCCACCCACAAGCGCGCGTCGTAGACATGCAGCCCGAAGTACGTCAGGCGGCCATTGCCGAGCAGGCGCGCGCCAGCCAGCCCGGCGGCCACTTCAGAGGGCGGCGCGGGCTGCGCCTGCGCGGCCGTGAAGACCGCCGCCAAGCCACTGCCGAGTGCGGCAGCCAGCACCGTGCGGCGAGAAAGCGGGCGCAAGTGCGGGCAGGAGCGGGGTGCAGCGAGTCGGGTCATGCGGAGATCCTCAGTGGCGTTGCAGCGTGAACTGCATGACGCTGGTGTTGCCGGTGGCAAAGGCCGCCTCGCAGTAGGCGAGGTAGAACTCCCAGATGCGCATGAAGCGCGTGTCGAAGCCGAGCTTGCGCACCGGCGTGTCGGCGCCCAGGAAGCGCTCCCGCCAACGTCGCAGTGTTTCGGCGTAGTCGAGGCCGAAGGCGAGTTCGTTCACCACGGTCAGGCCGGCTTGCTGCGCGGCGGCGCGAAACGCCTGCGGGCTCGGCAGCAGGCCGCCGGGGAAGATGTACTGCTGAATGAAGTCGCTCGACTTCACGTAGCGCTCGAACAGGTCGTCGCGGATGGTGATGGTCTGGATGCACGCCTTGCCGCCCGGCTTGAGCTGCGCCTTGAGCGTGGCGAAGAAGCTCGGCCAATAGGCGCGACCGACGGCCTCGAACATCTCGATCGAGGCGATCGCGTCGAACGGGCCGTCGTCGATGTCGCGGTAGTCCTGAAAGCGCAGCTCGCCCTGCAGCCCGGCGTCAACCAGCCGCTGGCGCGCCCATGCCAGTTGCTCGGCCGACAAGGTCACGCCGGTCACCGCGGCGCCGAACTCGCGTGCCGCGCACTCGGCCAGCGCCCCCCAGCCGCAGCCGATTTCGAGCACGCGCTGGCCCGGCTGCACGTCGCACTCGCGCAGCGCGCGGCGCACCTTGGCCCATTGCGCGCTGGGCAGGTCGGCGCTGCGCTCTGCGTCGCCCTCGAACCACGCGCTGCTGTAGTTCATCGTCGGGTCGAGCCACAGGCGGTAGAACTGATTGCCCAAGTCGTAGTGGGCGTGGATGTTCTTCTTGCTGCCTTGGCGTGAATTGCGGTTGAACAGGTGCTTGGCGCGGTACAGCAGCGAGGCCCACCAGCGGCCGTAGATCACCGATTCGATCTGCTCGCGGTTGGCGATGAACAGCGTCAGCAGCGTGCTCAGGTCGGGTGTGGTCCAGTCGCCGGCGATGTAGCTCTCGGCAAAGCCGATGTCGCCCGACTTGAGCGCCGCCGAACACACATTCCAGTTGTGCAGGCGCAGCGCCGCACGCGGCTCGCCGGGGGCCTGCGTGCCGAAGTGCGCCGTCGAGCCGTCGGGCAACTGCACATCGAGCGTGCCGTGGCACAGGCCCTTGAGCAGGTGCAGCACGGCGCGCGCGGCCGGCGGGGTCGATTGGGGCAGCGAGGGGGATGCGAGCGTGGTTCGGCTGGTCATGGCAAAGGGCTCAACGGTTCAGCGGTTCAGCGGTTCAGCGGGTCAGAAACGACTGCGGGGCGGCCGGCTTGTGAAAGAACGGCACGCGTTTGGCAAACAGCTTCAGGGCTTGCCAGTGAATGCGCGCGATCACGCCCCAGGTCATCAGCGGCATGCCGAAGAAGGCGGCGCGCACGCGCGCAGGCGTGAGCGGCAGCAGCCGGCCGGACACGCTGGTCTGGATCAACAGGCCAGCTTCGTCGAAGTGGTCGATGCGAGCGACGGTGCGGGATGCGGCAGGGGCTGATGCGGCTGCCGACACGCCGCCGTGCAAGCCTGAGCACATAAACCGGAACCGGTAGCTGCCTGCCACCGCGCAGAACGGCGACACATGAAAGACCTTCGCCGCCGTCAACTCGCGGCCGAAGGCCAGCGTCTCGCCGGTGAGCAAGTAGCAATGCCGCTCGCCGAACGTGTTGTTCACTTCGACCACCACCGCCGCCAGCGAGCCGTCGGCCCGGTGGCAATACCAGAAGCTCACCGGCTTGAAGGTGAAGCCCAGCACGCGCGGGTAGCAGTGCAGCCAGACCTCGCCGGAGGCGTCGGTCACGCCTTCGAGCGCGAGCAGGTCGTCGAGCCAGGCCAGGCTGTCGGCGCGGCCGTCCCCGTGGTCGCAGTCGTTGAAGCTGATCAGGCCGAAGCGATTGCGTGCCAGCACCTCGCTCGGCGCGCGGCGCAGGCTGCGCATCGGCAGCATCAGAAAGTAGGTCGGGTACGCAAACTGGTTGCGCGCAGGGCGCAGCCGCGTGTGGCGGACCTGGCCGGTGCCGATGAGGGCAAGGGCAGCGGATGCGGCGGAACTCACGCAGCCTCCACGACAGGCACTGGCTCAGCAGGCTCGACGCGCGCCGCGCCACCTTCGCCAGCCCAGCGCGCCTTCAGTGCCTCAACCACCGCCAGCCCCGACACCAAGCCGTCTTCATGAAATCCGTAGCGCGTCCACGCGCCGCAAAACCAGGTGCGCGCTCGGCCCTGCAGGGCCGGCACCTGCCGCTGCGCGGCGATGGCCGCCGCGTCGAACACCGGGTGCGCGTAGTCGAACTCGGCGTGCACGGTGTCGGCCCTCGGCTCGGTCAGCGGGTTCAGCGACACCAGCACCGGCGTCTTGAACGGCAACGGCTGCAGCCGGTTGATCAGGTAGTGCAGGCACACAGCCGCCTGCTCGCGCGAGCCCGCGGCTGCGCGCTCGTAGTTCCAGGCCGCCCAGGCCAGGCGCCGCTGCGGCAGCATTGAGGTGTCGGTGTGCAGCACCGCGCGGTTGCGGTGGTAGCGGACGGCGCCCAGCGTGGCGCGCTCCTGCGCGGTCGGGTCGGCCAGCAGTGCCAGGCTCTGGTCGCTGTGGCAGGCGAGCACCACGTCGTCGAAGCGCTCCGTGCCGGCGTCGGTGCTGACCTCCACGCTCGCCGCTCTGCCCACCGCGCCGGCGCCGGCCGGCACGCGCCGCACGCTGCGCACCGCGGCGTTCAAACGCGCGTCGGGGATGGCGCGCAGCATCTTCTGCACATACTGCCGCGCACCGCCGCGCACCGTGTACCACTGCGGCCGGTTCGCCACCTGGATCAGCCCGTGGTTGTGACAGAAGCGGATCATCGTGGCGACCGGAAAGCGCAGCATCTGGTCGGTCGGGCACGACCAGATGCAGCCGATCATCGGCAGGAAATACCAGTCGCGGAACTCGGTGGAAAAGCGGTGTTGGTCGAGGAACTCGCCGATCGGCTGATCGAGCGCTGTCGCTCCCGGCGCCGAGCCGGTCGTCCCGGCAGCCGATTGGACGGCCAGCGCGGTGGCCAACCGGTTGAAGCGCAACACGTCGGCCAGCATGCGCCAGAAGGCCGGCCGCAGCAGGTTGCGGCGCTGCGCGAACACGGTGCCGAGGTCGCTGCCGCTCCACTCCAGACGTTGGTCGGGCACCTGGACCGAGAACGACATGTCGGATTTGGCAATGTCCACGCCAAGCTGCGCAAACAACTTCAGCAGCTCAGGGTAGGTGCGTCCGTTGAGCACCAGGAAACCGGTGTCCACGCCGTGCGTGACGCCGTCGAGGTGAACATCCACCGTGTTGGTGTGGCCGCCGAAATACGTGCCGGCTTCGAACAAGGTGACCTGTGCGTCCCCGGCCAGCCCGTGCGCAACCGCGAGCCCCGAAATGCCCGAGCCGACGACGGCGACGCGCCTGCGCTGGCTCATGGACAGACGCACTCAGCGCCGCGCCGGACGTTGCGCTGCGCCCCGGACGGCGCGCGGACGAAGTTCAGAGCGGCCATCGGGGCGGCCGGCGGGCGGAGGTCGTTGTGCATTTGTTCATGAACTGATCGGTCTGAAATATAACCGATGAGTCACAACTTTGCATCCAGGAGTTTCTCCACATCGCGAAGAAACGCCGGCGCCATCGGGTCGGTCTGGCTGGGGTGGCTGATCACGGTCAGCCCGTCGCGGCCGATCAAGTACTTGTGAAAGTTCCACTTCGGCGCCTGGCCCGTGCGCCGCGTCAGGTCGGCAAACAGCGGGTTGATCGGGGCGGGGTCGGCGGCGGGGCTTGTCGCCTTGCCCGCCCGCGTCGGCGCATTCACCACCTGCGTCACCTGTGATTTGGCAAACATCGGGAACTTGACGCCGAAGGTGTTTTCGCAAAGCTCGGCGATGGCTTTGGCCGATCCCGGCTCCTGCGCCCCGAAGTCGTTCGACGGGAAGCCCAGCACCACCAGGCCGCGCGTTCGGTAGCGCGCGTACAGCGCTTCGAGCGAAGCGTACTGCGGCGTGTAGCCGCAAAAGCTCGCGGTGTTCACCACCACCACCACCTGCCCGGCGTACTGGCACAGGTTCTGCGGCTTCTCGTCCTGCAGGCGCGGGGCTTCGCGGTTCAGCAATGCCGGGCAGGGCGGCGTTGCGAGTGCCGCCGGCCCGAAGCCCAGCAAGGTCAGGCCCAGCAGGGCGGCAGCGATCGAATGGCGTTTCATGGTGATGCCCTCGGGGAGTGGCGAGACCTTGCAAATCGGAGGCCGCCAGCGGGCATTGTGCCCAGCCCACCGATCCTGGTACGCCCGCGCGGGTGATCCGGATGCGGGCTGCCACAAGCCCTCCAGAGCAACGCGCACGTTGGAACGAGGGCCAGGCGCTGCGGTCTAGAATCCGCCCGAAACCGAAAGCCCACCATGCTCTACCCTGAACTCTTCAAGCAACTCGAAGCCGTGCGCTGGAACATGGACAAGGACATTCCTTGGGACCAGTTCGACGCCGCCAAGCTCAGCGAGGAGCAGGCCCAGACGATCAAGATGAACGCCATCACCGAATGGGCGGCGCTCCCCGCGACCGAGATGTTCCTGCGCGACAACCGCGACGACAGCGACTTCAGTGCGTTCATGAGCGTGTGGTTCTTTGAAGAGCAAAAGCATTCGCTGGTGCTGATGGAGTACCTGCGCCGCTTTCGGCCCGAGTTGGTGCCCACCGAAGCCGAGTTGCACGAAGTCCGCTTCGAGTTCGACCCCGCACCGGCGCTTGAGACGCTGATGCTGCACTTCTGCGGCGAGATCCGCCTGAACCACTGGTATCGCCGCGCCGCCGAGTGGCACAGCGAGCCCGTCATCAAGGCGATCTACGAAACCCTGGCGCGCGACGAAGCGCGCCACGGTGGCGCGTACCTGCGCTACATGAAGCGCGCGATGCAGAAGTTCGGCGACGAAGCCAAGGCCGCGTTCGCCAAGGTCGGCGTGCTGATGGCCAGCGCGCGCCGCACCGCGCAGGCGCTGCACCCGACCAACCTGCACGTCAACGTGAGCCTGTTCCCGCGCGACACGGTGCAAAGCCGCCTGCCCAACCCCGAGTGGCTGGAGCGCTGGCTCGACAAGCAGATTCAGTTCGACGCGGTGTGGGAGACGCGCGTGGTCGACCGCATCCTGCACAACATGAGCCTGCTTCTGGAGCGCAGCTTCGGCAGCGTGCAGGAGCTCAACCGCTACCGCAAGGAAGTGACGGCCGCGGTGGCCGCGGCGGCGCAGAACAAGGTCGCGCCGCTGCCGAGCTGACGCAGGCGGGGCCGCCGGCCCGGCTCTGCAACCACAGCGTCAGGCGGGTCGCGCCGCGGCCGCCCGGTCCTGCTCGGCCTTGCGATCGGCCAGCATCTTCTGCGCGCTCGGCCGAGCGCCGATCAATTGGCTGTACGGTTTCCATTCGATGCCGGCTGCGGCCAGCAGGTCCTCGCCGTAGATGCGCTTGGTGGCCATCGACAGCAGCGGCAGGCTGGCAAACGCAGCGCAATCGGCCTGTGTGAAGGTGTCGCCTGCCACGTACGGCGCGAACTTGGCCAGGCGCTTGAAGGCAGCCAGGTTCTTCTCGAGCTGCTTGCGCACGCGCGCGGCGTTGCCTTCGCTGATGTCGCCGCCGAAGAACGCCTTGCCGTACAGATCGCGCACCACCAGTTCGAGGTGCAGATCGATGAAGGTGACGAGCTCGCGCACCTTGGCCGCGGCCCACGGGTCGGCGGGCATCAGCGGCGGGTTCGGGTGCGCGGCTTCGAGGTACTCCAGGATCGCCTGGCTCTCGCACAGCGCGCCGTGGTCGGTGCGGATGAACGGGATCTTGCCCAGCGGCGAGCGGCTCAGCACCGCCTCGTCGGTGCTGCGGATCGGCACCGCCTCTTCGGTGAACGGCACGCCTTTTTCGAGCAGTGCGAGCTTGACCTTGTTGTAGTAGTTCGAGATGCTGGATCCGCACAGAACGATCATCGGGGTCTCCTGGCTGTTGATGGGGCGGGTCGGAGTCTAGAGCCGTCACCGGTTGCGCCCTGCCGCCAAGGCGACAATCGGGGCATGCACGTCGCCGTCACCATGCCGACCTTCCTCGACAAGCTCTGCGCGCCGGCCGACGCCCCCGCGCGCGTGCCGGCCCTGCCGCAGCCGGTGGTGTTCACCAACGGCGTGTTCGACATCCTGCACCGCGGCCACGTGAGCTACCTCGCGCAGGCGCGCGCGCTCGGCGGCAGTCTGGTGATCGGGCTGAACAGCGACGCCTCGGCGCGCGGCCTGGGCAAGGGCCCCGATCGGCCGCTCAACTCGGAAGCCGACCGCGCCTGCGTGCTGGCCGCGCTGGAGAGCGTCAGCCTGGTCGTGCTGTTCGACGAGGCCACACCGGTCGAGCTGCTCAAGCGGCTGCGCCCGCAGCTGTACGTGAAGGGCGGCGACTACGACATCGAGACGCTCGAAGAAACCCGTTGCGTTCGCAACTGGGGCGGCGACGCCAGGGCGCTGCCGTTCGTCGACGGCTACTCGACCACGTCGCTGGTGCAGCGCATCCGCGGCTGAAGTCAAGCTGACCGACGGCGCCCGGCGACCGCCTCGGCGACCGCGGCGCACAGCAGCCCCGCGACCAGGCCGGTCGCGTGCGCCAGCGGCGCAACGGCGATGTCCCAGCCGCCGCCGTGGCGCAACGGCGCGCCCCACGGCGCCTCGCCGATCACCTTGATGCAGGCGCCGGCCAGGATCGCCGCACCGATCCAGCGCTGCGCGCCCATGCCGCGCAGAAGCAGGTACAGCGACGCCACCGCCACCCCCGCGTGCAACACGCCCGACAGCCCACCGTAATGCAGCAGCTCGGGTTGGATCAGCAGTGCGAGTTGCGTCAGCGGCCAGGCTGCGGCCCAGGCCCACACCATGCGCGAGGGCACGTACGCCACCCAGCCCAAGGCGGCCACCAGAGCCGTGCCGAGCAGGTTGGCGCCCAGGTGCAGCGCGCTGAAATGCACCGCCGCAGCGCTGAATGCGCGCCACGGTTGCGTGAAGGCGAGTGCCGGTTGCCAGTCGAGCGCCGCGCGCGGCAGCGGCCACGCCAGCAGCGCGGCAGCAGCGAACAGCGCGGCCAGGCCGAGCCACGCGCGCGCAGCGCCGCGGCGGTCGGGGCCTCGCCGCTCCCGTGCGCGCTGATCAAGCCCTGGAAGCAGCGAACCCATGTCGTCCCGCTCCCGACCGCCAGGGCTGTTCGTTCGCCCTGGGCTTGTCGACGCCCCTCCATCGAAGGGCACCGGCCTTGCCTGGTCGACCCCCGGCGGGCCTCACCCAGCCGCCGCGCCGAACACCGCCGCCCACAGCGCGAGCACCGCGTCCCGCTGCGGGCTGAGCGTGGTCGGATCGACCTGCGTCGGCTGCTCGTCCAGGCGTGCACGGTGCTGGGCGCGGCGCAGGTCGCGGTAGGCGTCGGCGGCGGCGCTGCCCACGCCGGCCGGCAGCAGCCCGGCCTGTTCGGCGCGCTGCAGCAGCGCGATGTTGCCGGCGTTGTCGCGCAGCTCGGCGTGTGCGGCGCTGTGCGTCAGCACCAGCGCCTGGACCGCGAACTCCACGTCCATCATGCCGCCGGCGCTGTGTTTCACGTCGAAGCGTTCGCGCTTGAGCGGGTGAGCCTGGCGCACCTTGTCGCGCATCGCCAGCACCTCGCCGCGCAACGCAGTGGCGTCACGCGGCGCGCACAACACGGCGCGCCGCACAGTCTCGAACGGCGCCTGCAACGCGGCGAGGCCGGCGCACCAGCGCGCGCGCGTGAGCGCCTGGTGTTCCCAGGTCCATGCGGTGTTGCTGCCGCGGCCGGTCTGGTACTTCTCGAACGACGCAACCGACGTGACCAGCATGCCCGAGTTGCCGTTCGGCCGCAGCGCGGTGTCGATGTCGAACAGCTCGCCCGCCGCGGTGCGCAGCGTGAGCCAGCCGATCAGCTTGCGCACGAAGGCGGCGTAGATCTCGGGGGCGCGTTCGTCGGCATCTTCGTAGAGGAACACCACGTCGAGGTCGCCGCCGTAGCCGAGCTCCTTGCCGCCGAGCTTGCCGTAGGCCACCACGGCGATGCGCGGCTCGGGCAGGTGGCCGGCCTTGAAATGCTTCCAGGCCCAGTGCAGTGCGCGGTCGAGCGTCGCATCGGCCAGGGCCGACAGGTCGTCGGCAACCTGCTCGACGGTGATGTGCCCTTCCACGTCGCGCACCAGCGTGCGGAACACCTCCGCGTGGTGGGCGCGGCGCAATGTATCGAGCAGCGACTCTTCGTCGGCCTGCCCCGATCGCTGCCAGGCCTCGTGGCGGTCTTCGAGCTCGCTCTTGAACGCGGTCGCATCGAAGCGGCCATGCAGCAGCCGCTCGTCGGCCAGTTCGTCGATGACGCCGGGGTGGCGCATCAGGTAGCGCATCGGCCAGCGCGCCAGGCCGAGCAGGCGCAGCAGGCGGCTTTGCACTTCCGGCCGTTCGACGAGCAGCGCCAGGTAGCTCTCACGTCGCAGCAGCGGCTCCAGCCAGTCGATGAAGTGCGTGGCCGCGGCCAGCGTGCAGTGCCCGTCGGTGGCGGCTTGCGCGGCGCGCTGCACCAGCCGCGCCAGGCGCGCCTTGCTGTCGTCGCGCAGCATGGCAATGCGCGGCTGGCTGCGCAGCGTGCGCACCCGCTCGGCCAGCGGCGCCGGCAGGTCGCCGAGCAAGGTGTCGCCGTCGAGCGACTTCGGCTCGACCCCGCAGCTGCGGCAGCTGCCATGGGCGTCCGCGCCGGGCACCGGCGTGCGGCCGTCGTGCAGCAGCGCGTCGAACTCGAGCGCCACGAACTCGCGGATCTCGCCCAGCCGGTCGAGCAGTGCGCAGGGCTGCGCGGCGCTGTGCAGCCCCAGGCTGGTTGCGATCCAGTTCAGGTCGGCATCGACTGTCGGCAGCAGGTGGGTCTGCTGGTCGTCGAGGTACTGGATGCGGTGCTCGACCCGGCGCAAGAATGTGTAGGCATCTGCCAGCCGCTGCGCGTTGGCCGGCTTCATCAACCCCGCGGCGGCGAGCTTGTCGAGCGCCTTCAGCGTCGAGCGGGTACGCATCTCGGGGTACTGCCCGCCCCGCACCACCAGCAGCAACTGCACGATGAATTCGATCTCGCGGATGCCGCCGCGCGACAGCTTCACGTCATTCGCGCGTTCGGGCCGGCCGGCGGCGCGGCGCTGCGCTTCGTCGCGCACCTTGCGGTGCAACTGGCGTAGGCCCTCGAAGACGCCGTAGTCCAGGTAGCGCCGGTAGACGAACGCGGTGACCACGCTGCGCAGCCCCATCGCACGCCGCTCGCGAACGCTGGCCAGCGGCGCCACCACGCGGCTCTTGAGCCACGCAAACCGCTCCCACTCGCGGCCCTGCACTTGCAGGTATTCCTCCAGCATCGCCAGGCTCACCGCGGGCGGGCCGGAGTTGCCATTCGGGCGCAGCATCAGGTCGACGCGGAACACGAAGCCGTCCTCGGTCACGTCGCCGATCAGCGTGAAGAGCGTTCGCGCCACCTGCGAGAAGTATTCGTGCGCGCTGATGGAGTGTTTGCCGTCCGAAGACTGGCCGTCGGTCTGGCCGCTCTCTTCATACACGTACACCAGGTCGATGTCGGACGACACATTCAGCTCGCGTGCGCCGAGCTTGCCCATGCCGACGATCCAGAAATCGATGGCCTCGCCGGCCTCGTTGCGTGGCGTGCCGTGGCGCGCGTCCTGCTCGGCGCGGGCGTGTGCCAGCGCGATGTCGAGCGTGGCTTCGGCCAGCTCGGTCATCGCGGTGGTGATGTCCTGCATCGCCACGCCGTGTTCCACGTCGAGCACGGCCAGGCGTTCCAGCACGAGCTGGCGTGTGACCCGCAATGCGGCGTTCAACGTCTGGCCACTGCGCTGCAGGCGGTCGATCAACTCGGTGACGGTCTGCCGCGTGGGCAGGCCAGGCGGCAATTCATGCAGCCGATCGGCGTATCGGCGCCGAATGCGTTGCACGAAGCGGCTGTGCGCCGCCAAAGCCGGGACACTCGGGCCCGCGGTCGCAGCGTCCCCGGAAACGGGGGTGGGTGTGCTGGCAAGACCCATGCGGTTGCGAGGTGTCGCTGTGCTAGATTGGACCGAGGGCCACGGGCGAACACACCCACCCCGGCGATCCTGACATTGGCGACCCTGAAAGCCGTGAACCTCGGCCAACGCGCCCAGTCCAACCTTGCTGCCCGCGTTGTCGGCGCTCCGATGTCTTCATGTCCCTGATCCCGCCTGTCAAAGCCAGCCTCCATCGGCCACCCTGGCGCCCCGTGTCAGCGTGGGGCTGGGTGCAGCGGCTGTTGCTGTGGCCGGTGTTGGTGCTGGCCGGCCTGTTGCTCGTTGCCTGGCTCGTCTTGCACTGGGCCATTCTGCCGCACATCGAACAATGGCGCCCGCAGATCGAGGCCCGCGCCAGCATGGTTTTGGGCGTGCCGGTGAAGATCGGCGGCATCGACGTGCGCTCGCGCGGCTGGATTCCTTCCATCGCGCTGCGCGACGTGGTGCTGTTCGACCCGCAGGGCCGCGCCGCGTTGAGCCTGCCGCATGTGTCCACGGCGCTGTCGCCGCGTTCGCTGCTGGCGTTGGAGCCACGCTTCGAGCAGGTGCTGGTCGAAGGCGCGCACCTGGAGGTGCGGCGCAGCGCAGACGGCCGCATCTACGTGGCCGGGCTGGACCTCAGCGGCCCCGGCGGCAGCGACACCGAGGCGGCCGACTGGGTCGTCAAGCAGCGCGAGATCGTGATCCGCGGCGGCACGCTGCGCTGGACCGACGAGCACCGCAACGCGCCCGCACTGGCGCTGACCGACGTGCAACTCGTCATGCGCAACGGCCTGCGCCGGCACGACCTGCGCCTGGATGCCACACCACCGCCGGGTTGGGGCGAGCGCTTCAGCGCGCAGGGCCGCTTCACCCAGTCGCTGCTGGCGCGTTCGGGCGACTGGCAGCGCTGGAGCGGCCAGGCCCATGTCGATCTGCCCCGCGCCGACGTGCGCGAACTGCGCCGCCACGTGAGCCTGCCGTTCGAGCTGAGCGAGGGCGTGGGTGCGCTGCGCGCCTGGCTCGACGTGCGCGAGGGCCAGCCGCTCGAAGGCTCGGCCGACGTGGCGCTGCGCGCCGTCTCGCTGCGGCTGGCGGCGAATGTGGCGCCGCTGACGGTCGAGCAGCTCGAAGGGCGCATCGTCGGCCGCCGCACCGACCAGGGGCTGAACCTGGCCTTGCAGAAGTTCCAGTTCTTCTCCGGCACCGGTGTGCGCTGGGAGCCGGGGGACCTGAGCCTGAAACTGCTTCAGCGGCCCGGCGAGCCCTCGAGCGGCGGCCAGTTCAGCGCCGAGCGGCTCGACCTCGGGCTGCTGGCCGAGGTCGCCGCCAGCCTGCCGCTCGGCGACGCGGTGCGGCGCTTGCTGGCCGAGGTCAAGCCGCAGGGCGTGCTCAGCGGCTTGGCGGTGCAGTGGGCCGGGCCGCTGGACGCGCCGACGCAGTACCAGGTCAACGGCGCGCTCGGCGGCCTCTCGCTCGCCTCTCACCCTGCTGCGCGAGGCGACGCGGTGGGTCGCCCCGGCCTGCGCAATGCGGCCGTCCAGCTCAGCGCCAACCAGGCGGGCGGCACCGCCGCGTTGAGCATCGCCGGCGGGGCGGTGGACCTGCCTGGCGTGTTCGAGGACCCGCTCGTTCCGCTGGAGAAGCTCACCGCCAACCTGAGCTGGAAGATCGACGCCGGCAACATCTCGGTGCAGGTCAAGGACGCGCGTTTTGCCAACCGCGACGCGCAAGGCGACTTCAGCGCGCAGTGGAGCACCGGTTCGGGCAGCGGCGCGGCTTCCGGCATGGGTTCAGGTCCGGGGGCAGGTGCGGGTGCGGGTGCGGGTGCGGGTGCGGGTGCGGCGGGCCCGAGCGGCAGGCGCTGGCCGGGCCAGATCGAGGTCAACGGCAAGCTCACCCAGGCCGTGGCCACGCGCACCGCGCGCTACTTGCCGGTGGGCATTCCCGAGCCGACGCGGCGCTACGTGGAGCAGGCGGTGAGGGGCGGCACGCTGAGCAGCGTGGCCTTCCGCGTCAAGGGCGACCTGGCGGAGTTTCCGTTCCGCACGGCCGCCAGCAAGGGCGAGCTGCGCATCGCCGCGCAGGCCGACGACGTGAGCTTCGCCTACGTCCCCGGCACGCCGGCCACCGCCACGCAGGCCGCGCGCGAGTCGCCTTGGCCGATGCTCACCCGCGTCAGCGGCGAGCTGGTGCTGGACCGCTCGACGCTTTCGATCCGCAACGCCCAGGCGCTGCTCGGGGGTGTGCCGTGGAGCCGCGTGCAGGGCGGCATTGCCGACCTGGTCGAGCAGCCGGTGCTGAAGATCGACGGTAACGCTGAAGGGCCGCTCACCGACATGCTGCGGGTGGTCAACGCCACGCCCGTCGGCGGCTGGATCGGCAAGGCGCTTGCCCAAAGCACCGGCGCAGGGCCTGCCGAGTTGCAACTGAACTTGTCGATCCCGCTGAACGACGTGGCGTCCACCGACGTCAAGGGCCAATTGCTGCTGGCCGGCAACGACGTTCGCATCACCCCCGAGACGCCGCTGCTGGCCGGTGCCCGCGGCCGCGTGGAGTTCGACGGCAACGGCTTCGCCATCGTCGGCGCCAGCGCGCGCGCGTACGGCGGTGACATCGCGTTCGAAGGCGGTACACAGCACAACGCAGCCGCGGGCGAGGCGAGCATCCGCTTCACCGGCCAGGGCAGCACCACTGCCGAGGCGATGCGGCGCGCGCCGGAGCTGGGGCTGGCGTCGCGCTTGGCCGGTTACCTGAAGGGTCAGACGAGCTACCGGCTCGACCTCGGTTTCGTCAAAGGCCACCCCGAGATCACGATCACCAGCAACCTCGTCGGCATCGCCTCCGACTTGCCGGCGCCGTTTCGCAAGGCCGCCGAAGCGCCGCTCGCGCTGCGCTACCAGACCAGCCCGGCGCGCGACTCGCTCGCCGTGGGCCAGGTGCTGCGCGACACGCTGCGCGTCGATGTGGGCAACCTGCTGCAGGTGCAATACCAGCGCGAGGTGCTCGATGGCGGACACAAGGTGCTGCGCGGCGGCGTCGGCGTGGGCGAGCCGGCGCCGAGCCCGGCCAGCGGCGTGGCCGTCGCGATCAACCTGCCGAGCCTGAATGTCGATGTGTGGAACGGCGTCTACGACAAGCTGTTCGACGACACGCGCGCCACCGCGGTCGCAGCGCCCGGCACGGCGGCGGAAGCGCCGGCCCAGACCCTCGACGCCGCTGACCCATCCGCTTCCTCCGGCTATGCGCCGAGCACGCTCAACGTGCGCGCGCAGGACTTGCTGTTCCTGTCGCGCCGGCTCAGCAAGGTGTCGGCGCGGCTCTCTCAAGACAAAGCGACGCAGGACAAGGCGTCTGTCGACAAGCCGCAGTGGCGCGCCCACATCGAGGCCGACCAGCTTGCCGGCTACGTCGAGTACCGCGCGCCGCAGCCGCGCGCCGCGCCGGGGCCGGCGTCGGCCTCGGGTGGGCGGGTCTACGCGCGGTTGTCGCGGCTGTCGCTGCCGCGCAGCGAGGTCGATCCGATCGAGAGCCTGCTCCAGGAGCAGCCGTCCACCGCGCCCGCGCTCGACATCGTGGTCGACGAATTCGAGCTGCGCGGCAAACGCCTCGGCCGCCTGGAGATCGAGGCGGTGAATCGCACCTATACAGAGGGGCGCCCGGAGGGGAGTGCCGCCAGCCGCAGCGACAACCGCAGCGACAGCCGGGACTCGCTGCGCGAATGGCGCCTGGCCAAGTTCAACCTGCTCACGCCCGAGGCGCAACTCACCGCCAGCGGCCACTGGGCGCTGGGCGCGCCAGGCAGCACCGCCCGCCGCGCGGTGATGGATTTCAAGCTCGCGCTGAACGACAGCGGCGCCTACATCGAGCGGCTCGGCATGGGCCGTGTGGTGCGCGGCGGCAAGGGTCAGATCTCGGGGCAGCTCGCGTGGCAGGGCTCGCCGCTGACGATCGACTACGCCAGCCTGACGGGCCAGGCGCACGTGGACGTGCAAAGCGGCCAGTTCCTCAAGGTCGACCCCGGCGCGGCACGCTTGCTCGGCGTGCTCAGCCTGCAGTCGCTGCCGCGCCGTCTGGCGCTGGACTTTCGCGACCTGTTCGACGAAGGCTTTTCGTTCGACAGCTTGGCCGGCGACGTGAAGATCGACCAGGGCGTGGCCTTCACCAACAACCTGCGCACGCGCGGCGTGCAGGCGGTGGTGCTGATGGAGGGCCAGGCCGACCTGGCGCGCGAGACACAGGACTTGCGCGTCGTCGTGGTGCCCGAGATCAATGCCGGCACCGCCTCGCTCGCCTACGCGATCATCAACCCGGCCGTCGGGCTGGGCACCTTTCTGGCGCAGATGTTCCTGCGCCGGCCGTTCATGCAGGCGGGCACGCGCGAATTCCGCGTCACCGGGCCGTGGGCCGACCCGAAGGTCGAACGCGTCGAGCGCGCCGCCGATGCCTTGATGCCCGACCTGGACCCGCCGGCATCGGCGCAGCCACCGGATCAGCCCGAGCCGGCAGCCTCGTCTGGGTCGGATCAGCGGCCGGTGCAGTGAGCGGGGGGTGAGCGTGGCAGTGAACGGGGCAGTGAACGGGGCAGCGCGGCGCCCGCGCTGCTCGACGCCGACTCGGTGATGCGAACGCAGTGACACCAACGCGGTGGCGCCCTACGCGCCATACTGGCAAGCCCATCGCCAGTGCGCCTTTGCGCCGACCACCATGTACCGACTCCACGGCTTCTGCCAGTCCGGCAACACGTTCAAGGTCGCCTTCTTGCTGCGCGCGCTGCAGCAACCCTTCGAGCCGGTCTTCGTCGACTTCATGCGCGGCGCCACGCGCGACGCCGGCTGGCGCGAAACCGCCAACGAGATGGGTGAGGTGCCGGTGCTCGACGACGGCCCTCGCCGGCTCACCCAGTCCGGCGTGATCCTGACGCACCTGGCGCGCAAGCACGGCGCCTTCGGCGGCCAGGGCGACGAGGAGCAGCAAGAGGTGCTGCGCTGGCTGTTCTTCGACAACCACAAGTTCACCAGCTACTTCGCGACCTACCGCTTCATGCGCGCCTTCGGCCCCGCCGCGCCCGACCCGGCGGTGCTGGCCTGGTTGCGCAGCCGCATGGATGTGGCCTTCGGTATCGTCGACAAGCACCTGGCGTCGCGCGAATTCATGGTGGGGGCCGCGCCGACGGTGGCCGACTTCTCGCTCTGCGGCTACCTGTTCTACCCGCTGGCCGAAAGCGGCTACGAGGTCGCAGGCCGCTTCCCCGCCATCGCCGCGTGGCTGGAGCGCCTGCGCGCGATCCCCGGCTGGGCCGACCCGTACGAGGTGTTGCCGGGCGAGCGCATCGCACCGAAGTGGGTGGCCGTGTGACGACACGCCGACGAGTCGGGCAAAGGATTTGCACATGAAGATCGCCGCCGCGCAAATGGTCTCCACGCCCGACGTGGCGACGAACCTGCAAGCCGCGCGCAAGCTCATCGGCGAGGCTGCCGACGGCAGCGCGCAACTCGTGGTGCTGCCCGAGTACTTCTGCCTGATGGGCCGAAACGACCGCGACAAGCTGGCCATCGCCGAGACGCCCGGTGACGGCCCGATCCAGCAGATGCTCTCCGACGCAGCGCGCGAACACGGCGTGTGGCTCATCGGTGGCACCCTGCCGGTGCGCGGCAGCGACGCCGACCGCGTGCTCAACGCAAGTTGCGTCTACGCCCCCGACGGCGCGCTGGCAGCGCGCTACGACAAGATCCACCTCTTCAAGTACGACAACGGGCGCGAGCGCTACGACGAGGGCATTGCCATCCAGCCCGGCGAACTGCCGCTGAGTTTTCAGGCCGGCGCGCTGCGCGTGGGCCTGAGCGTGTGCTACGACCTGCGCTTCCCCGAGCTGTACCGCGCGCTGATGCACCCGCCCTGCGACCTGCTCGCCGTGCCGGCCGCCTTCACCCACACGACCGGCCTGGCGCACTGGGAGCTGCTGCTGCGCGCCCGCGCGGTCGAAAACCAGGCTTATGTGATCGCTGCCGCACAAGGTGGCGTGCACCCCAACGGCCGGCGTACCTTCGGCCACAGCATGGTGGTGGACCCGTGGGGCGGCGTGGTGTCGGTGCTGGCCGAAGGCGAGGGGCTGGTGTTTGCCGATGTCGATCGCGCCCGCATCGACGAGGTGCGCACGCAGCTGCCGGCGCTGGAGCACCGCCGCATCGGCGGTTGAACGGCCAGCGTCGGCACGGCGACGCAACTCACTTCGGGCGGTGCGGTTCGGAGGTGGCGGTCAACATGCCCAGCCCGAAGAACACCGCGGCCGTGAGCCACCGGCCCACCTTGGCACTCGCCCGCAGCCCGCCGAGCCGCGGCGCGACCATGCCCGCGGCCAGCACGTAGGCCGTGTCGGTGCAGGCCGCGATCAGCACGAACGCCACGCCCAAACCGACGCTTTGCAACAGCGGCGCCGCACCCGGCGCGATGAACTGCGGCAGGAAGGCGGCGAAGAAGATCGCCGTCTTCGGGTTCAGCAGCGCGACCACGAACCCGTCGCGCAAGAGGCGCCCGGCGTTCGCGCCGACCACGCTCGATGGGCCTTCTGAACGCGCCGGGGCGGCGGCGAACGCAACGGGCCGCAACGCCTGCACACCCAGCCACACCAGGTACGCCGCGCCGGCAAACTTGACCACCGTGAACGCCATCGACGACACGGCGAACAGCGCCGCCAACCCGACCGACGCACCGAGCGCGTTGCCCAGGTTGCCCAAAGCGACGCCCAGCACTGAAGCGATCCCCGCGCGCCGCCCCTGCGCAAGTGTGCGCGTGACGATGTAAATCACGCCCGGCCCCGGCGTGATCGCCAGAACAACGCTGGCGACCAGGAAGGCGGCCAGCAGTGGCGTTGGCGCCAGGGCCTCGCTCATCGCTGCCGCTTGTTCCGACGAGCAGGACGCGAAAGCCGGGTCAGCACGTCAGGACAGGTAGACCAGCGCCAGCCCGATCGCCGCCGGCACCGCCTGGATGAAGAGGATTTTTCTGCTCGCCGTGGCCGCGCCATACAAGCCCGCCACCAGCACGCAGCACAGGAAGAACACCTTCACGCCGGTGCCCGCCGCACCCAGGCTCAGGCCCCAGAACAGCCCGGCGGCCAGAAAGCCGTTGTACAGGCCCTGATTGGCCGCCAGCACCTTGGTGGATGTGGCGAAGGCCTGGGTCATGCCGAAGGCGCGCCGGCTGGCCGGCTTGTCCCAGAAGAACATCTCCAGCACCAGGATGTAGACATGCAAGAGCCCGATCAGGGCGACGACGATGTTGGCGGCGGTGGACACGGCGGCTCCTCGAAAGGTGAATCGCGACGTCCATCCGGCCGCGCGATCGGATGATCTGGCGTGCAGGGCTGCTGCCACGACGGGCGTGCATTCTCCCTCTGCGCGGGCCGGGGGTCGCGCACTGCGCTGCTGTGCGGCGCACTGCGCGATACCGCGCCTGCCGGCACCGCGGCGTGCGAGGGGCCGCTGATAGAGTCGGCGCGTCATCACACCGGGTCAGCGCATGCTCATCATTGCCGTCGTCGTCGGCGCCATTTTGGGTGCAGCCTGGGGCGACGCGTTCGGCACCGTGGCCGGAGCCCTGCTCGGCTGGTTGCTGGTGCGCTCACACCAGCAAGAGCGGCAACTCGCGGCGCTGCGCGAGGCGCTGAAGCAGTTGCAGATCCCGACGTGGCGAAGCAGCGCGCAGGCGCCTGCGTCATCCGCTGAGGGCGGTGCGGCTGCCGGGGCGGCTGTCGCCAGCGCGGCGGCGCTCCCGGCCACAGGTGCGGGTGCAGGCGCAGGAGCAGGCGCGAGCCCCCGCGCGAGAACAAGCTCACCGGCAGGTGCCGCGCTTTCGGCGCCCGATGGGGCCGATGTGTCGATCGCGCGGCAATCGCTTCAACCCTCGGCTGCTTCCCTCGATTCCCCTGCGCAAGCCGCCGCCGACACGCTGTGGGACTCGCAGCCGCCGTCGGCCTGGCAAGACACGCGGCAGGAATCGCCGCCGAACGCTGCGCCGCCCGCACCGCCCGCGCCGGCCGCTGGCTGGCTCAGGGGCTGGCTGCTCGGTGGCAACACCATCGTCAAGGCCGGCGTGGCGATCCTGTTCCTCGGCCTGGCGTTCCTGGCCAAGTACGCCAGCGAGCAGGTGCAGGTGCCGGTGGAAGTGCGCCTGGCCGGCATCGCTGCGGTCGCAGTCGTGCTGCTCGGGCTGGGCTGGCGTCTGCGCCACAGCCGGCCCGGCTACGCGCAGGTGCTGCAGGGCGGCGCGGTGGCGGTGCTGTACCTCACGCTGTTCGTCGCGTTCCGTTTCTACGGCGTGCTGGCGGTCGGCCCGGTGTTCGCACTGATGGTGCTGGTGGCCGCGCTGGCCGCGGCGCTCGCGGTGCTGCAAAACGCCAAGGCGCTCGCCGTCATCGGTGCGCTGGGCGGCTTTGCCACGCCGCTGCTGGTGTCCAGCGGCGATGGCAACCACGTCGCGCTGTTCGGCTACTACCTGGTGCTCAACCTCGGCATCGCCGCGGTCGCCTGGCACAAGACCTGGCGTGCGCTCAACCTGGTCGGCTTCGCCTTCACGTTCGTCGTCGGCGCGGTCTGGGGCGTGCTGAGCTACCGCGAGGCGCACTACCTCAGCGCCCAAGCTTTCCTGATCGCCAACTTCCTGCTCTTCAACGCGATCCTGCTGATGCCGGCGCGCCGGCTGGCCCAGGCCGATTCGGAGCAGCCCTCAACCGGCCCGCACCGCACCGACGCCTGGGTCAACGGCAGCCTGCTGTTCGGCCTGCCCACCATCACCTTCGCGCTGCAGCACGGGCTGGTGCAGCACACGCCTTACGGCACAGCGATTTCGGCGCTGGTGATGGCGGCGTTGTATGTACTGATGGCCGGCGCGATGCGCTCGCGCCCGAACCTGGCCGTCACCTTCGACGCCAGCCTGGCCATCGCGATCGTGTTCCTGTCGCTGGTGATCCCGTTCGCGCTCGACGCGCGCAGCACGGCCGGCGCGTGGGCGCTCGAAGGTGCGGGGCTGGTGTGGCTGGGCTTTCGCCAGTCGCGTGGGCTGCCGCGTGTGTTCGGCTACACGCTGCTGTTGCTGGCCGGTGTGGCGATGGTCTGGGCGATGGACCGCCACGGTGTCCCGACCACGCTGTTCAACGCCTGGTTCTTCAGCGCGCTGATGGCGGCGGTGGGCTCGTTCGCCGCGGCTTACTTCGTTCAGCGCGCGGTGCTGTCGCTGCAGGGCGAGCCCACCGGCCGCGAGCGCGCCGAAGCACTGGCCGAGCCGTTGCTGATCGGCTGGGGCACGCTGTGGGCGGTGGTCGCCGTGGGCGTGCAGATCGATACGTTCGTGCGCGACCCGTTCACGTTGGCGGCCTGGCTGGTGGGTGTGTCGGCCATCGCGCTGGTGTGCACTGTGCTGTCGGTCCGGCTTGACTGGCCCAAGGTCGCGTTCCCCGCCCTCGCGCATGCGCCGCTGCTGGTGCTCGGTGTGCTGGCCAGCGCGCTGGACCTGGCCCGGCCGACGGACGGCGGCGGTTGGTGGGCCTGGCCGCTCGCGCTGGCCACGCATCTGGCGGTGCTGCGTTGGGCTGCGCCTCGCTGGCCGGCCGTCGCTCAGCGCGCGGTGCATGCGCTCGGCGTGCTCGTGCTGGCGGCACTCGGCGCGCTGCAAGGGCGCGCGGTGACCAACACCTGGGGCGACACCAGCAGCGCCTGGCCCTGGCTCGGCTGGCTCGCCGTGCCGGCGCTGCTGTTGATGCTGCTGCCGCGGCCGGCCACCGCGCGGCGCTGGCCGGTCAGCGCGGCACCGTCGGCCTACCAGGGCGCTGCTTCGGCCGCGTTGGCTGCGGGCCTGCTGCTGTGGGCGCTGCTCGCCAACCTCATCTCCAACGGCTCGGCGCAGCCCTTGCCGTACCTGCCGCTGCTGAACCCGCTCGATCTGGGCGTCGGTGTGGCGCTGCTCGCGGTGGCGCTGTGGCTGCGCAGCGACGCGGCCCGGTCGGCGCTCGGCGAGCGCCCGCAACTCACCTCCGCAGTGCTGGGCGTGGCCGGCTTCGTGTGGCTCAACGCAATGCTGATCCGCGCCTTCCACCACTTCGGCGGTGTGCCGTTCGAGGTGAATGCGTGGGTGAACTCGCTCGCAGTGCAGACCGGCATCACGCTGCTGTGGGCCGCCACCGCGCTGGTGCTGATGTGGCTTGCCGCCCGCCGCGCAATGCGGCTGCCCTGGATGGTGGGCGCAGCGCTGCTCGCCGCGGTGGTGCTCAAGCTGCTGTTGGTCGATCTGTCGGGCACCGGCACGGTCATGCGCATCGTCTCGTTCATCGGCGTGGGCGTGCTGATGCTGGTGATCGGCTACGTGGCGCCGTTGCCAGCGAGCGGGTCTTCGAAGGAGCAGGGCCATGCGGCGGGTTGAGGGTGTGATCGTCGACAGGCGGGCCGACCGCTGGGTCGATCGCGCAACAAGCGCGAAGGCCCGTGCCTGGGCCCGTGTGTTTGCCAGTGCCTGTGCCGCGCTGTCGTTCGGCCTGCTGACCGGCACGCTGCATGCGCAGGCGACCGAGCCCGCGTTCCGCTTCAGCGCGCCGATGGCGGTGCAGCAGCCGGCCGCGTTCGTGCAACTCCCGCTGCCGCCCAGCGCCTACGGCCGCAGCCGGCAGCCGGGCCTGCAAGACCTGCGCGTGGTCGATGCGCGCGGCGAGCGCGTGCCGTTTGCGCTGCTCGCGCCGCGTGCCGCCGAGGCGCAGAGCGTCGAACAGCAGCGCGACGCGGCGCTGTACCCGCTGCCGCGCCGCCCTGACGCGGGCCAGCCGTGGCCGTCGCCGGTGGAGGTGGTGGTGCAGGGCGAGCGCATCAGCGTCAAGCGCTCGGCGGGCAAGGCGGGCACCGCGGCCATCGCCGGCTCGCCCGGCTGGCTGTTCGACCTGGGTGAGCTGGCCGACCCGAAGCAGCGCCGCACCGACGAGCCGCCGCCGCAATCGCTGCGCCTGCGCTGGAGCGGCCCGGCCGAGTTCAGCGCACCGTTCGACATCGAGACCAGCGACGACCTGCGCGCCTGGCGCGCCGCCGGCAGCGGGCAGGTGATGGCGCTGGCCTCGGCCGCCGGGCCACTGACGCAGCCGAGTGTCGTGCTGCCGGGCAGCACCGGGCGCTTCGTGCGCCTCGTGTGGGCCGATGCGTCGAGTGCACCGGCCGTCACCGGCGCGCAGGTGATCGCGGCCCGCCAGCGCCAAGTCGCGCTCGACGCGCCGAGCGAACTGCCCTTCAACGCCAGCCCCGAGCCGGTCGGCAAGACGGCGCTCGACGACGCGTCCAAACGGGCCTTGCACTTCGACCTGGGCGGCGTGTTGCCGCTCGTGCAGCTCGACCTGCAATGGGCCGGCGGCACGCGCGTCGCGCCGGTGCGGGTGCAGGGCCGCAACCTCATCGACGAGCCCTGGCGCGACCTTGCGTCCGCCGTGTTCTACCGGCTCGAACGCGGCGCCGCCGTCAGCACCTCGCCGCCGCTCGCGCTGCAGACGAGCGCGCGCTACCTGCGTGTGCTGCCCGACGAACGCGCCGCGCCGCTCGACGCTGGCCTGACGCGGCTCGTGGTGCGCGCCGCACTCGCCAGCCTGGTGTTTGCCAACCAGGGCCAGCCACCGTTCACGCTGCTGGCCGGCGCCGCCGACGCGTCAGCAGGCGCCCTACCCGCCACCACCCTCGTGCCCGCGCTCGACGACGAACGCCCGCGCTTCGGCCGCGCCACGCTGGGGGAGTGGACCGAAGTCGCTGCCGTCGCCCGCCAGGCCGAAGCGGCCGAACGCCAGGCCGCGCTGCGCCCGTGGTTGCTGTGGGCCGTGCTGCTGGCCGGCGTGGCGGGGCTGGGTTTCATGGTGTGGCGGCTGGCACGGGGGCGGGCGGGCGCCTGAGGTGCGGCCTACACTCGCAGCCCGCACCGAAGCCCACAAGAGAAGCGAGCAACACGCCATGAGCCGCACCAGCGACCGACCCGCACTCCAACTGCGCTCGCTCATCAAGCCCAACGGCGAACTCGAGGTCTCGCTGGTCGATGTGCCCACGCCGAGCCCGGGGCCCGACGAGGTGCTGGTGCGCGTCGAAGCCACGCCGATCAATCCGTCCGACCTGGGCCTGCTGTTCGGTGCGGCCGACATGAGCACGATCCGCTCGTCGGGCACCCAGAATCGGCCGGTGATCACCGCGCGCGTGCCCGACGGCGCGATGAAGGCGATGGCGGGCCGGCTCGGCGCGTCGATGCCGGTCGGCAACGAAGGTGCGGGCACGGTCGTCGAAGCGGGCTCGTCGGCCGCCGCGCAGGCCTTGCTCGGCAGAACAGTGGCGGTGCTCGGCGGCGCGATGTACTCGCAATACCGCTGCGTGGCTGCCGAACAATGCCTGCTGCTGCCCGAGGGCGCCACGGCGGCGGACGGCGCGTCGTGCTTCGTCAACCCGCTGACCGCGTTGGGCATGGTCGAGACGATGAAGCGCGAAGGCCATCGTGCGCTGGTGCACACCGCAGCGGCGTCGAACCTGGGGCAGATGCTGCAACGCATCTGCACGGCCGACGGCATCGCACTCGTCAACATCGTGCGCAAGGCCGAGCAGGTGGAGTTGCTGAAAGGCATCGACGCGCGCTGGGTGTACAACGCGGCGTCGCCCACGTTCATGCAGGACCTCGTCGACGCGCTGGCTGCGACGGGTGCGACGATTGCCTTCGACGCCACCGGCGGCGGCAAACTCGGCGGGCAAATTCTGAGCGCGATGGAAGCCGCCGCTGGCCGCGACGCGAAGGAATACAGCCGCTACGGCTCCAACGTGCTCAAGCAGGTCTACCTCTACGGCAACCTCGAGCCCGGCCCGACCGAATTCGTCCGCAACTTCGGCATGACCTGGGCCATGGGCGGCTGGCTGCTGTTCCCTTTTCTGCAGAAGATCGGCCCGGCTGCTGCGCAAGCGCTGAAGAAGCGTGTGGCGGCGGAATTGAAGACGACCTTTGCGAGCAGCTATGCCCGCGAGGTGTCGCTGGCCGAGGCGTTGCAGCCCGGGCTGATCGCGGTCTACGGCCAGCGCAACACGGGCGCGAAATTCCTGATCAACCCGAACCGGGGTGTGGCGGGGGGGTGAGCGCGTTCCCTGCTGCCGGGTCCTCCAGGTTCGGCCAGCGCCGGCCTGAAGCCGGCGCTGCCGAGTTCTGGCGCATCGATATCAGCGCGGGCTCAGCGCCACGTTGCTGCTGATGGCGCGCAGGCCGGCGGCGCGGATCGACGCTTGCTCGGCCAGCGTGGCGATGCGGTACTCGCCTTCGTTGGACACGCCCACCAGGCCCAGGCGCTGCGCTTCGCGCAGTTCGGCCACGACCTGGGTGCGCGTCATCGCAGACGCGGGCGCCGCGGCCGGCGAGGCCTCGGTGTAGGTGACCAGCGTGCCGTTGCGCTGAGCCGTGGCCAGTTCGGCCTTCACATCGGCGCGGCTCTTGCTCGACAGCAACTGCGCTGCCGGAAAGTCCTGCGTGCCTTCCTGGGCGAACGCGCTGCCGGCGCCGACGAGTGCGATGAGGGTGGTGGCGATGATGATCTTGCTGTTCATGATGAAGGTCCTTGGTTCGGTTGGGGGAGTGATTTGGTGTCGGTCTCGACACAGGAGCTACTTTAGAAATCGACCCCTTCCTCTTCCGAACAGCCACATGACAAATTCGTAATCCACTCAAGGCGGGCAAAGTGAGACCATTCGGCTCGTTGCTTTGACACTTGCCCGCCAACCCGCCCACCACTGCCATGCGCCTGCTGGTCATCGAAGACGAATCCAAGCTCGCCGACTACCTGCACAAGGGTCTGTCGGAGAACGGCTACGTGGTCGACGTGGCGCGCGACGGCATCGAGGGCCGCCACCTGGCCACACAAGGCGAGTACGACCTGCTGCTGCTGGACCTGATGCTGCCCGGCATCGACGGCTTCAGCGTGCTCAAGGCGGTGCGCGCCCAGGGCAACACCCCGGTGCTGATGCTGACGGCGCGCGACAAGGTCGAGGACCGCGTGCGCGGCCTGCAGGACGGCGCCGACGACTACCTCGTCAAGCCGTTCGCGTTCTCGGAGCTGCTGGCGCGCGTGGGCGCGCTGCTGCGCCGTGGAGCCGCCACGACCGGCGCCGCCCACGCGCCCACGCAGTTGCGCCTGGCCGATCTTGAAGTGGACCTCGTCAGCCGCAAGGTGCACCGCGCCGACAAGCGTCTGGACCTGACGGCCAAGGAGTTCAGCCTGCTGTCGCTGTTGCTGCGCCGCGGCGGGCAGATCCTGTCACGCACCACGCTGGCCGAACAGGTGTGGGACATGAACTTCGACTCCGACACCAACGTCGTCGAGGTCGCCGTGCGCCGCTTGCGCGCCAAGCTCGACGATCCGTTCACGCCCAAGCTGCTGCACACCGTGCGCGGCATGGGCTACGTGCTTGAGGAACGGCAGTGAGCAGCGTCTGGTCGCGCGTGCGGGCCGCCGCGCTGGGCCGCCCCAAGCAAGGCCCGACCCTCCCGGAGGGTCGCTCGCCGTTTGCGGCGAGCGGGGTGTCGTCATACTCCATCGTCGGCCTGCTGTGCCGGCAGCTGATGTGGCAGACCTTGCTCGGCATGGGCTTGCTCTGCGGCGCCATTTACGCAGTCATCGCGATGACGGTGATGGCCGAGCAGCGCGAGCGCATCGGGGGCAAGGCCGCCTTCGTCCAGGAGCTGATGAAGGTGGCCTCGCACCGCGGCGGCGAAATCGAAGTCGCGACCAAGCTCGCCTACTACGCCGACCGCCGCCCCGGTACCTTCCTGGAGGTGTTCCGCGCCGACGGCTCGCTGCTGTACCGCGACAGTGCCGAGATCGCCAAACCCGAACCCGAATGGCGCGGCGTCGACTTCCGCACGACCTTGGCGCAAGGCGCCGAGGTCACCGGCCGCTTCGCCGAAGACTGCGCGCACGATGCGCGACTGCTCACCAGCGTCGGCGTCATCCTGCTCGTGGCCACGTTGGCGGGGGCCGGCTTCGTCGGTCTGGGCACCACCTGGCGCGTACGGCGCGGTTTGACGCCGCTGCAGTCGCTGGCGCGCCAGACACAGGCGATCTCGCCCGACCGGCTCGACGCTCGCCTGAGCCTGCGCGAGCCCGTCGAAGAACTGCAACCCTGGATCGACCAGTTCAACGGCCTGATGGACCGGCTGCAACGCGCCTATGTGCAGCTCGAAGGCTTCAACGCCGACGTGGCGCACGAGCTGCGCACGCCGCTGGCCAACGTGATGGGCCAGACCGAGGTGGCGCTGGCGCGCGAACGCTCGCCGCAGGCACTGCGCGACACGCTCGAATCGAACCTGGAAGAAATGCAGCGCCTGGCCGCGCTCGTCAACGACATGCTGTTCCTGTCGCGGTCCGACCGCGGCGCGGTGGCGCGGCGGGGTGCGGCCATCAGCCTGGCGGCGCTGGCCGAGCAGGTGGTCGAGTTCCACGAGGCGCCGCTGGCGGAGTCGAACCTGTCGGTGCTCGTCGAGGGCGGTGTGTCGGCCGCGGTGGACGAGCCGCTGTTCAAGCGCGCGCTGTCCAACCTGCTCGGCAACGCGATCCGGTTTGCCGAGCCGGGCTCGCGCATCGTCATCCGCATCGCGCCGGATGCAGTCGGCGCCGACGAGCAAGTGCGCGTCGAAGTGCAAAACGCCGGCCCGCCGATCGCGCCGCAACACCTGGCACGGATGTTCGACCGCTTCTTCCGCGCCGACTCCGCGCGGCCCGACAGCCAGTCGCACCACGGCCTGGGCCTGGCCATCGTCGCCGCCATCGCCCGCATGCACGCCGGCCGCACTTGGGCCGAGTGCGACGGTAACGGCACGCGGGTGGGGTTCACGCTGGCGATGCGGTAGGGGCGTTCACCGCCGGGTGGTGCTCCGGCCGAAACCGGGTCACACCATCGATGCCCCCGTTTGGGGGATGACTCACCCCCTAAGAAGAGCCGATCCGCACGCTCGGCCCCCGCTAGAGTTCTTGTCGATCCAGAACTCAAACACACGGGGTGGTGGTGCGCGTGATTCAAGACTCGGCAAGCGATCTTGCCGCTGCAGGGCAAGCGCCGGGCAGGGCGGAGGCGGGTGAGCCAGCGCACTTGTCGAACGGTCTCGCGGCGCTGTGCCTCGTGGCGAGGCTCCACCACGTCGCCGCCGACCCAGCACAGCTTGCGCATCAGCTGGGTTGGCCTGCCAGCCATCGCCCCAGCATCGACGACCTGCTGCTGGCGGCGCGCCGGCTCGGCTTGAAGGCCCGGCGCACCCGCACCACGGCCGAGCGCCTGGGTCTGTCGCCGCTGCCGGCGTTGGCACTGCGGGGGGGGGGGGGGGGGGGGGGCCCGCGGTGTTTGAGGGAGGGGGGGGGGCCGGGGGGGGGGGGGGGGGGCGGGAAGGGGGGGCGGGGGCGGATGATGGGCGTGTTTCGGGAAGGGATGAGGGCGTGGGGGGAGGCAGGGGGAGGGGGTGAGTGGAGATTTGCTGAGTTCTGCAACATCATCGAGAAATGGCGTGGCCGGTCAGATTTTTTGCTTTCTGCGCACGTTGAGGGTAGGGCAACAGCAGAGGTGCGACATCAAGCCCTCCTAGACATTTTTCACATGTCCTTTTTTGATTCCCAAGAGGAGAAGCAGCTCCAAAACGTTTGTTATGCTCATGCATGCTGCCCCACATGCTGCACGGTGATCATGTCCACAGTGTCAACAATACTCTCCTCGCTGTCCTCCGCCCCAACCCAAGACGCAAACCCTCACGCGCACGGCTGTTCGACTCTCCTGCGAGCACGAGCCTCTCCATTTCAGAGCCCTGCATGAGGGCGATGATGCTG
>LGRD01000004.1 GCA_001263235.1 Methylibium sp. NZG
TTAAGGGACAATAGAATCGCCAAAGTTTTCTTCCTCTGCAGCGCGAGATACGAGGAGTCGAGGACGCGGAGCTCGACGTAGCTCGCCTCCGCGGCGTACGCCGGGCAGCACACTCATCCCTGCTATGCATGCGGGCCTGTTCAACGAAGGTCGGGTGAGCGGGGCTGAGCCCGGGACTCCCGCGTGGATGGCCCTGAATTGGGAGGCTGTGTATGTGTTGGGCTTTCTTTCGGACACGGCTGCCGAGGAAGTCGACGGCGGCGTCGCCGTCGCAGCGCTGACGCCTTTTGAGCTCGTGCTGGCTCTGTCGCGCTTCCGGCAGCTCCTTGCAGCAGCATGCGGCCCCCATGGTTTTCGCGCGGGCATGACGGGCGCTTCAACCACTGCACTTCGTGTGGCCGCGCTTGCGCCGCAGCTTCGAGCCGCAGCGCACTACGTCGTTGCCGGCTGGAACGCAGTGGCACGACATGCGGGTTTTGTGGACGCAGAGGCGATGATGGCTCCGTACCTCTTCTGGAGTGCCGAGCAGTGCATGTACGTGTCCCTTTCGCGTCCCGGCGACGCGGGGCTTTGTGTGCCCCTCGTTCAGCGGGAGGTGCTCTATCACGGGCGGACGCCAAGTGGCCGCCGCAGCGGCGGGCAAGCGGCTCACCCTGGTTGTGCGGTCGATCCGGACGCGGCGAGGCGATCGGACATTGGGGACGCGCAGCTGCGCCAGGTGACGTGCATGTTCATCGAGCATTTCGAGATATGCACCAAGACGGACTCGGTGCAGGAGTTGCTCCCGACCGTTCGCGTCGCCGCCGCCGCCGCAGCTGCAGCAGCCGCCGGCGGCAGCATCCGCGCGCCTCCATCTGGGACCTGCGCTGGCGGAGCGTCGCGAAGCAAGGCGCAGGAGCGTGCCTCCCATCGGCGGCGTGCGGGTGTGGACGTGTCGGTTCTTTCGTATCGGTCCCCCCAGTGGAATGCTCGCTTGTCGGCCATCCCGCCGGTGCTCGTCAACGTTTACCGCGGCCTCTCGGCGTTTGTGCGCTCCGAGTTGCGTCCCTTGGAGGTGATTTCGTCTGGCTCCAGTGACTCTGAGGGGGGTGGTGGTGAGGAAGGTGTCGATGCGGGGGAAGGCGCCGGCCGGGACCAAGGAGACGGGCAGAGCGGCGTGTTGGGCGGGGTCGGAGCCGAGTCTGTCGACCGTCACACGGTCGCCCGCCGCAGCAGCAGCAGCAGCGGCAGCCGCACGCGCAGCAGCACCGCCCACGGGCCGGCGCCGAGCGCAGCGGCCGAGCGCGCGTATCGCCCGTCGAGCGCACGCCACGGGTCGGCGAGCGACAGGAACACATACGGCAGCACGAACACGAAGTGCGACCACGCCACCGCGAGCCAGGCGCCGTCGAGCCCGACGCTCACCAGGCTGACCTGAAAGCCGTAGAGGAAGGCGATCTGCGGCACCAGCAGCGGTGCGTAGAGGAGCCACAGCGCGCGTCGCGTCGGTGCGTGATGGCGGCGCGATTCGGACTCCAGGCACAGCACCGTGAGCAGCAGTGCCGCGACCGCGCTGCACAGCGCGAGCGACAGCGTGTTCACAAACGTGTCGATGAGGCGAGGCGCGTGCGTCGCCCAGGTGGCGAGGCTGAAGCCGTCGGGCCATGCATCGGGGTAGCGCCAGCTCTGCGCGACCGACCACAGCGCCATCGCCAGCAGGCTGCCCACACCGAGCGCCAGCGCGAGCGCGCCTAGGGCAGTGCCGGTACGCGCCAGCGCCTCGGCCGCGCCGGTGCGCCGCCCGCGCTCGCACCAGCGCGTGCCGCACACCGCGATCAAGCGCTCTGCCAGCCACCACACGGCGACTAGCACCAGCACGATCAGCAACTGCAGCACCGCCGCGGCAGCGGCAGGGAAGTAGCGCGCCAGGTCGTAGTCGGCAAACCAGCGCGCCGCCAGCACCGCCAGCGGCGGCGGGTTGCCCGGTGCGAGGATCAGCCCGACCTCCACCGTCGAGACCGAGAACGCGAGCACCGCGAAGATCGGCAACCGCAGCTGCGGGTACACCCGCGGCAGCACCGCCTTGAACCAGCCGGTGGCGCCGCGGTAGCCCAGCGCCGCGGTCTGCAGGCGGAGCTGGCGGTGCGGCACCTGGTTGAGCGCGGCCACCGTCATCAGCAGGAGGTACGGCACCTCCTTGATCAGCAGCGCGACGATGACCGACAGGCCCTCGGGGTCGCGCACCGTCACCAGGTCGGTGGGTGGCCGGTCCCAGCCGGTGAGCCACGGCGACACGAGTCGCACCAGCCAGCCGCTCGGCGCGGCCATGAAGGCAAACCCCACCGCCACCGCCACATGCGGTGCGGCGAGCATCGGCGACACCCACGCGCTGAGCTTGCCGAACCACGGTCGGTGCGACAGCAGTGCGCAGACCGAGAGCGCCACGCCGAGCGACAACACCGTGGCCACCAGGCCGGTCTGCACGCTCAGGCGGATCGACGTGCCGATGCCCGGGTGATCGAACAACACGCGCCACGGGTCGAGCGACAGCGCCTGCCCGCCGATCGCAGGCAGCACGCCGAAGGCAGGCAGCAGCGTGCCCACCAGCCCTGCCAGCACCGGCAGCATGAACAGCGCGATCGTGAGCCAGGGAGCCCAGGCGATCGGGAGGGCGCGGCTCATCCCCTGCATGGCGTCACATGGTTGCGCACGAGAAACCTGTCCGTTCGGGCAGAACAGAACCGTTCGGGCCGAGCCTGTCGAAGCCCTTGTGAGCCGCCACCAAGCCCTTCGACGGGCTCAGGGCGAACGGGTCGCTGGGACGTCACCGTGCGTAGCGCTTTTCCCACTCCGCCACGATGCGCGTCATCCAGCTTGCATGCGGCTCCAGCAGCGCCGTGCCGAGTTCCTGCGGAGTCGGCATGCCAGCTAGGCCTGGCGTGGCCGCCTTTGGCGCGAACAGGCGCCTCTGCTCCTCGCTGAGCCGCGCCACGTCGAGCACGGTGGCATCACCCAGAAACGCGGGGTCGTGCTGGCGCGCTTGCGCGACCGGGTCGAGCAAGAAGTTGGCCACCACCATCGCGCCTTCCTTGTTCGCGGCGTTGAACGGGATGCCGACGAAGCTGGTGTTGCCGATGGTGCCCTTGCTCATCACGAACACCCGCGCGGTGGGCGGCAGCAGCTTGCGCGCAATCGACGTGGCCGCCTCCGACGGGCTGAACGACAGCGTGATGTCCACTTCGCCGTCGTTCATCAACTGGCGCTGCGCCTCGCCGCTTTCGGGGAACTCCTTGCCCTGGCGCCACAGGTGCGGGCGCAGCGCGTCATACCAAGTCCACAGCGGTGCGGTGACCATTGCGAAGTTCTCGTCCGTGGCCGGGCGCTGCAGCACGTCGCTCGACGGTGCCAGTTCGTATAGCGCCTGTTTCAGGAACGTGGCGCCGAGAAAGTTGCGCACCGTCGGGTGCGTCAGCCGCCCCGGGTTCGCGCGGGCCCACGCCAACAGCGCCGGCACCGAGCGCGGCAGGTCGGCCACCTTGGTGCGCGCGCTGTCGTGTACGAACACCAGTTGCGCCAGCCGCCAGGGCGACTCCATGCCGTCCACCGGCACGGTGAAGTCGACCACGTTGCTGCGCTTGTTGACGACATCGACAAGTTTGTAGTTCGGCATCACCTGCGTGAACGGGCCGTGAAGCAGGCCCTTGTCCTTCATCGCAAGGAAGTTCGGGCCGTTGATCCAGATCAGGTCGACGCTGCCCCCGGCGTCGCGCCCGGCGGTCTTCTCGGCCACCACGCGGGTCACCGCCTCGGCGGTGTCCTTCAGCTTCACGTGCTGGATCGTCACGCCGTGGCGCTTTTTCACCTCGTCGCCCGCCCACGCGATGAAGGCGTTGGTGCGCTCGTCGCCGGCCCACGCGTTCCAGTAGACGGTCTGGCCGCGGGCCTGGGCGGTGATCTGCTCCCACGTTCGGGTCTCGGGGGCCGCCATGGCCGACGGTGCCTGTGTCGCAAAGGCGGCCAGGGCCAGAGCGAGCGCTATGCGGCGGGCAATCGAAATGTTCATGCAGTCTCCAGGGTGCGAATCAGCGTGCGAAAGCTTGGTCGGCGCATCGGCCCAGCAACTGACACCCATCGCAACGTGGCGCGGATTGTCCATGCGCTGGCGATGTCGTTCAAAATCTGCGGGCATGTGGAACGGAGCTTGCTGCGTTGCGCCCAGGCACTCCACCTCAACCCAGGAAAGGTTTTCATGACCCACCCCCACTTCTCCTCGCGCCGTCAGGCGATGCGCTGGCTCGGCGCCCTCGGCGCGGGCAGCACCTTGCCTTTCGGCTCTGCCGCCTGGGCTCAGGGCAAGTACCCCGAGCAGTTGATCAAGCTCATCGTTGCGCTGCCCGCCGGCGGCAGCGTCGACATGGTCGCGCGCGCCTTGTCGCAACGGCTTGCGGCGTCGATGGGCCAACCTTGGGTGGTCGACAACCGGGCCGGCGGCTCCGGGCAGATCGGCTTGCCGCTCGTGGCGCGCGCGGCGCCCGACGGCTACACGCTCACCATCTCGCCGGCCTCGTTCCTGACGACCAACAAGAGCGTCTTCAAGAAGCTGCCCTACGACCCGGAAGCCGACTTCACACCGATCACGCGGCTCGTCAACCAGCCGATGGTGCTGGTCGTGAAAGACCGACAGAAGTACCCCAACGTGGCCGCACTCGTGGCCGCTGCGCGCGCCGCACCGGGCAGCCTGACCTACGCCTCGTCGGGCGAAGGCAGCCCGCAGCACCTGGGCGGCCCGATGTTCGAGACGCGCACGCAGACCAAGCTGCTGCACATCCCGTACAAGGGCGGGGCGCTGGCCATCAACGACACCATCGGCGGCCAGGTCGAGGCGATGTTCGCGGTGATGCCCGAGGCGGTGCCGCATGTGCAGGCCGGCAAGCTGCACGCGCTCGGCGTCATGAGCCCGAAGCGCTCAGCCGTGATGCCCAACGTGCCCACCATGGGCGAGGCCGGCGTCGCCGACCTCAACCTGTCGGCCTGGATGGCGCTGCTGGCCCCAGCCAAAACGCCCCGCGCGATCGTCGACCAGCTCAACCGCGCAGTGGCCGCCGCGTTCGACGCCGAGCTGCGGGCCAAGCTCGGTGAAAGCGGCATCGAGGTCGCCCCGAGCACGCCCGAGGAACTGCAGCAACTGATCGCCAGCGACATCAAGTTGCATGCCGAGCTGGTGAAGGCGGCCGGCTTGGTGCCGCAGTAGCGCGCGCGCCCGGCCGCCGGTCGGGCTCACGATGGGGCCAGACGTTCCAGCGGCGCATGCTTCACCAGATGCGCCTCGAACGCTTGCGCCACCGGCGAGCGGCGGCGTGACCGCCGCTGCACGATGTGCCACTTCGACGGGATCGGGAACCCCCCGACCGGCAGCACGACGAGCCCGTGGCCGGCCGCACGCTCGCCGAGCGAATGCAAGGACAAGATCGACAAGCCCAGTTCGCCGGCCACGGCCTCGCGCACTGCCTCGTTGCTGCCGAGCTCCAGCCGCACGGTGGGCGTGAAGCGCAAGCGCTTGAAGTGCGCATCCACCGCGATGCGCGTGCCCGAGCCGCGCTCGCGCAGCACGAAGCGTTCATCCTTCAATTCGGCCAGGTCGACCCGTTTGCGTTTGCTCAGCGGGTGCGTGGCCGGCGCCACCAGCACGAGCGGGTTCGCCATGAACACGCGGTCGTCCAGTTCGATGTCGGTCGGTGGCATCGACATGATGTAAAGGTCGTCACGGTCGTCGCGCAGCCGTGCCACCACGCCGTCGCGGTTGAGCACTTGCAAAGAGACGTCGATCTGCGGATGCAGCTGGCAAAAACTGCCCAGCAAGCGTGGCATGAAGTACTTGGCCGTGCTGACCACCGACACGTTCAGCCGGCCTCGCCGCAGGCCCTGCAGTTCGTCGATGCGTTGCTCGAACGACTCCCACTCGCCGAGCATCGAGCGCACGGTGCGCGCGAGGTCCAGGCCGGCGTCGGTCAGCCGAACACGCCGCGAGATGACTTCATACAGCGGCACGCCCACCACCTGCGCCACGTCGCGCAGCTGCATCGACGCGGTCGGTTGCGTCACGTGCATGGCGCGCGCGGCGGCACCGACGCTGCCTGTTTCGGCCAGGGCCAGAAAGAGGCGCAACTGGCGGAAGGTGACGTTCATCGACTTTTATCTATATGAATGTGTTGAACAATCGATTTTACGAGATGCGTTCAGGTGCCTAGGATCGAGTCCACAAGGAGACCCCCATGCAAAGTCTGCTCGATCCAGCGATCCTGTTCTTCGTGTTCGGCGTGCTCGCGGGCGCGGTCAAGTCCAACCTCGAAATCCCGCCGGCCATCGCCAAGTTCTTGTCGCTCTACCTGCTGATGGCGCTCGGCTTGAAGGGCGGATTCGCGCTGGCACAGACGGGTTTCAACGCGGAGATCCTGGCCAGCCTTGCCGCCGCGATGGTGATGGCGGTCGTCGTGCCAGCCCTTGGCTTCATGCTGCTCAGGCGACACATCGCCGGTTTCGACGCTGCGGCCATCGCCGCGTCGTACGGCTCGGTGAGCGCGGTGACGTTCGTCACCGCCTTGCAAGTCCTCGAAACCCAAGGCCTGACGGCGCCCGGCCACATGACGGTGGCGATGGTGCTGATGGAGTCGCCCGCCATCGTGATGGCGGTGCTGCTGGCCAGTGCGCTGCGCCATGCCGCAACCTTGAGCCCCGCCGGGGCGCCGGTGGTCGCGGTGGGCGGCGGCAGCCTCGGCGCCGGTTGGCCCGGCGCCGGCAGCAGCCTGCCGATGCGCAAGGTGCTGCACGAGTCCTTCACCGACGGCACGCACCTGCTGCTGCTGGGTGCGATGGCCATCGGCTTCATCAGCGGCGAGGCGGGCAAGGCGGTGATGCAGCCCTTCACCGGCGATCTGTTCAAGGGCCTGCTGGCGTTCTTCCTGCTCGACATGGGCCTGCTGGTGGCACGGCACTTCAAGTCTGCGCGCACGCAGTCGCCGCTGTTGATCGCCTACGCCGCGCTCGGCCCGCTCGTTCACGCCGCGATCGCGCTCGGGCTGGCGGTACTGCTGCAATTGCCGGTGGCGGATGCGGTACTCTTGATGGTGCTGTCGGCCAGCGCGTCCTACATCGTCGTGCCGGCCGTGTTGCGCCACGCCATCCCCGAGGCCAACCCGTCGCTGTACTTCGGGTTGTCGCTGGGCATCACGTTCCCGCTCAACATCTTGGTGGGCATCCCGCTGTACATCCACATCGCTCAGTGGGCGCTGGCTTGATGCCCACTGGCGATGCCGAGGCGGCGCGATGGCCCTACACCGTGATCGCCATGCCGCGGTAGATGCGCGCGCGGTAACGCGAGTCTTCCGCATCAGGCAGTGGCGCGCCGGCCAGCAGCACGGCGCGGGCGAAGCGCTTCACTTCTTCTTGGTGCTCGGCGTCGTTGCGCGGCTCCTCGCTGCGCGCGCGGCGGGTCAGGTTGATCTGGTTCACCGGCACGTCGTGCACCAGCCGTTCGTTCTCGACCGCGAGCGTGGCCGTGAAGGCGTGCAGCGTGGTCTTGATGAAGTTGGCCAGCGCAAAGCCGGTGCCGGTGGGGTCGCCGCCTGCCGGTACGTCGGGCGACACCAGCACGAGTTGCGTGCCATCGATCAGGCTCGCCTTGCGCGCCACGCGGAACTGGTGCGTCAGGTTGTCCTGCACAAGCTGGCGGAATTCCTCGGGCGACAGTGCGGCCTCGCCTTGCGCGCCGAACGTCTTGTCGGGCAGCGGCGCGAACGGCGTGCTGACGATGGTTGCGGGGTAGCCGTGCTGGCGCAGCGCCTCGTCGATGCCCGCCTCGATCTCGTCGCCCACCGCCTGCGTGTGCAGCACGTCGGGCGGCACGTCGCGCAGCGCGGCGCGCAGCGCGGCAATGCCGGCCTCGGTGCGCGTGAGCAGCACCACGCGGCCGACGCGGCACTCGCTGACGAGCTGGCGCGCCGCCTCGGCCAGATACTCGACGAGGTGCTCGCCGATCAGCCACACCGTGCGGCCGCGCATCGCTTCCAGGCGCTCTCGCTTGGGGCTGCCGAACAGCTCGCGCTCGGTGATCGAGCGCTCCAGGCTCAGGCCGCCGGACGGCATGAACGTCTCACCGCTCACCGCGCGGTCGGCCAGGAAGTAGACGGTCGCCAACGCCACCTCGGTCTCGGTCGGCATCTTGCCGAGGTGCAGCAGCGAGAGCACGCCGTTGCGCACTTTGGCCGCCTCGGTCTGAACGCTCTTGATCGGGAGGTAGGGCTTGTCTTCGGGCGGCACGCGCTGCAACCAGCCGCGGTCGGCGCGGTTCTGCCACTCAGGGACGCTCAAGAACTGCCCGCCGCGCCGCAGCCGCGCGCTCAGGCGTTCGGCGATCACTTCGGTCAGCATGTAGTTGCCCCAGGTGCAGTCGTCGCTGCGCTCCTTGTGGCAGGCGATTGCGAGGTCGCGCAGTTCGCGCGGCGCTTCGCCGTCCATCGCGAGCGCGGCCACGTCGTTGGCGGCCAGGCGCGTCAGCAGTGCGTCGATCGGCTGGCCGCGGCGCACCGCCTTGACCACCGCGCTGTGCACCGCGTTCACACGGCGGTTCTCAAGAATCAACTTGCCGCGCCGCTCGAACAGCCCCGGCCGGTTGCCGGTGCCCTTGAGCCGCTCGCCTTCGACCGGGCCTGGCGCGATCGCGTTGATCTGCACCTCGGGCCCGAGGAAGCGCGCCATCGACTCGACCATCGCCCGCTGGCCGGCCTTGCTCACCGCGTAATCGCTGCGGTTCGGGTAGGCGACGGCCAGGTTCTTCTCTCCGCCGAAGTAGCTCGACACGTTGAGCACATAACCGCTGCCCTGCTTCTTCATCAGCGGCAGCACGGCGTGCATCAGCACGTAGTTGGAGACGAGGTTGGCGTCAAGGGTGGCGTTCCAGCCGGCCAGGCTCATGTCCACCGCCATTTCTTCGGCGCCCGACACGCCGGCGTTGTTGATGAGGTAGTCGATGCGGCCGTAAGCGGCGATGGTCGCCTCCACCGCAGGCTTGAGCGTATGCAGCTGCCCCACGTCCACGTTCGGCAGGATCATGACGCGCCGCTCGGCGCCCGAGTAACCGCTGTCTTCCAGCTCGCCGACGATGCGCTTGCGCACGACCTCGAGTTCGCTTTCGCGTCGCGCCGCGAGCATCACGCGCGCACCTCCGAGCGCCAGGAGCCGGCCGACCGCGCCGCCGATGCCGGCCGAGCCGCCGGTGATCAGCGCGACCTTGCCGTTGTGCAAACCGGCCAGGTTTTCGGTGAAGCCGATGGTCGCGCGCTTGGCGCCGCTCGCCTCCGCGATGCTCGACGGCAAGTACAGGTTGACCTGTCGGATGCGCTGCTCCTTGAACAGCAGGCGCGCGGTGTGGCCGGCGGTGAACGGAAGATTCTCTGCCTCGGCGTTGTCGTAGCGAATGATCTGGTTGCCCCACTCGGGGAAGCGCCGCCGGCCCAGGCGCACGTCGACCTCGCTCTCGTCGCGCCAGACGCGGATCAGCTCTTCCATCGCGGCCCGCAGCAAATTGGCCCAGGCGTTGGCGCCGCCGTCGCTCGGGTTGGTCAGGAACACGACGCGCGGCTCTTGCTTCAGGTCGGTGCGCTCCTTCCAGTAGCGGCTGAGCTTGCGCGCCACGGCGATGGCGCCGCCGAGTTCGTGGTCGACGAAGGTCTCCATGTCGTCGTCGCTCGCCGACGACACCGCGCCGCTGAAACGGTCGGCGCCGTAGGCGGGCATCACGATCGCGCCGGTGATCGGGCCGCCGTGGTCCTCGGTCAGTGCGGCGTCCATCGTGGCGGGGTCGGTGCGGTCGAACACGCGCACGTCGATGCGGCCTTCGCCGCGCGAGCCGGCGAGCTTCTCGCGCGCCAGCACGCAGTCGCGCTCGCGCGCCAGGCCCAGGATCACGGCCGCGCCCACCTCGGCCTGCAAGCGCGCCAGGCCGAGCGCCTCGTCGATCTGCTCGCCCGCGGCCACCAGAATGGTGTGGCCGTGCGCGTCCACCGAGCGCAGCGTCGGGCGGTTCATCCAGGTGCTGCGGCTCTCGGGCGGCACGCGCATGCCGTGCGTCACCTCGAAAGCGTGGCCGCTGAACGCGGCCGACTCGTCGCTGCCGAGGAACACGCAGGTGTGCGCAATGTCGGTCGGCACCGGAAAATCCTTCTGCAGCGCCTGGCCGTCGAACGAGCGGTCGAGCGTCATCAGACCGAAAAACTCCTCGGCCGTGCTGCCAGGGTTGGCGCCCTTCAACTGGTCCATCGTCGCGAACACGCTGCGGATGCGCTCGCTCTTGATCGGCCCCGGGAACACGGTGTTCACGCGGATGCCGCGCACCCCGAGCTCTTCGGCCACCTTGAGCGACAGCGCGTTCAGCGCCGCCTTGGGCACCACATAGGCGGTGCGGCCGTAGTAGTTGGTGCGCGAAAAGATCGTCGAGACGTTGATGACCGACGCGCCTTGCTTCAACACCGGCGCCGCCGCGCGCAGCATGTTCCACGACACGCCGAGGATGTTGCGCGTGGCCTGGGCCAGGGTTTCGGTGTCGGTCGAGCCCGCGGCGCGCAGGGTCTCGAGTTCTTCAGCCGTGAGTGGCACCTTCTCGATCGGCTGGCGCGGGCCGGCCGAGCCGGCGTTGTTGAGCAGGATGTCGATGCGGCCGTGGCGCGAGATGATCTCGGCGATGCCAGCGCGCACGCTGGCGGGGTCGGCGCCGTCCATCACCACCACGTCGGTCAACGTGGCGGGCACGCCGGTGTCGGCAATTGCGGCGTCGCGCGCCGCCTGCAGGCGCGCCAGCGTGCGGCCCGACATCACCACCAGCGCGCCCTGGCGCAGGTAGTGCCGCACGATTTCGCTGCCCAGGTTGCCGGCCGCGCCGGTGACGAGCGCCACCTTGCCGGCGAGGCGTCCTTCGGCGGCGATCGGTTGGGTCTTCTTCGCGGTGGCCATGGAAACTACTCCCTCAAGTCGTTGAATGTCTCGTGCGTGTCTGGCGAGTGCTTGGCGCGTGTCGGCTGCGTGTCGAGTGCGTGCCAGACGTCGCGCGTGTCTCTTGCGTGTCTTGCGCTCAGGCGCGCAGGCCGGCGGCCCAGGCCTCGAACAGCGCGTCGCGGCCGCGCAGCCCCGGCGAGGGCAGCGCGTGGTTCACCACGTAAGTCGCGCCCTGGTGCTTGTTGTCCCACATCGCCTGGTGGGCAGCGGGCAACTCGTGCCAGGGCACGACGGTGGGCTCGGTCACGTCGAGCAGGCCGGCCGCCACCATGTCGTTCATGCGCGTCACCTCGAAGGCGTTGCACAAATGTGTGCCCAGGATCTGTGCGCTGGGCATCAGGATGCGCCGCTGCCGCGTCCACACCTGCGGTGCGTAGAAGGCGTAGCGTTGACCGGTCATTTCCTCGCAGTACACAACGCGGCCGGTGAAGGGCTTGACCAGCGAGGTGCTGACGCCCAGCGCGTCGTGGCCGGCGCGCTCCAGGATGAGGTCGGGCGCGCCGCGCGGGTTGTCGGGGCTGCGCAGCAGCGCGCCGACGGCCGCGCCGAAGGGCTTGAGTGTCCGGTCCTGGAAGTCGCGCACGCCGTGGCGGAAGGCTTCGATGTCGCGTTTGGCGTCGGCCAGCCGCGGCATCGTGGTCGGCCAGTCGAAGTTGTCGCCCTGGCGGCGGCGGATGTCTTCGAGCGACACCACGCCGGCCACCGCGTCCTCGAAGCCGAGCGACTGCACGAACTCGCGCTGCGCGTCGGTGGTTGTGGCCACCACGGTGCGGGCGCCGATCGCGCGCACGGCCTCGATCATTTCCAGTCCGGTCGCGTCGAGCAGCGCCGTGCTTTGCACTCCGTAATAGAGCAACACCGCCTCACCGGCGCGCGCGCCAGCGCGTTGCAGCATCGTCTCGGGCGCTGTGCTGCCGGGCTTGCCGACGAGGGTCAGGTGGTAGCCCGAGGACGCGCCGTAGAACGCCAGCGTGCCGCCTTCGCCGAGCAACTGGAAGCTGCGCGGGAATGCGGTCTCGCCCGCGTGCGAGACGGCGTAGTCGGCCAAACGGCCGCCATTCTGGCGGCGGAACTCGTCGAGCAGCGGTGCACCCGCCGCCTCCCACTCGGCGGCGCCGCCTTCCGGCACCGGCGTGTAGAGCGAGGCAAAGCGCGCCTCGGTGCGGTCGAGCGCGCCGACCGCGCCTTGCGTCTTGACGAAGTCTGCGCGTGCGGCGCTCGACACGCCGCCTGTCACCGCCAAGCCGGCGCGTGTGGCACTCTTCAGCGCCTCCAGGCCGGTTCCGGTGGCCGCACCCTCGACGAACAGCGCCTTGCCCGGCGCGATGCGCAGTGTGGTGAACAGCGTCCGCACGATCGTGCCCAGGTTCAGGATGTACGAGCCCGCCTGCTCCAGCGTCAGGTCGCCTGGCAGCGGGTGCAACTGCGGGCTCTGGGTGATGAGGAACTGCGCGTGGCTGCCGGTGCGGGTTTCGTAACCCTGGATCGAGAAGCCGACGTACATCGGGTCGCGGCCGGCGAGCGGGCTGAGCAGGTCGGTCTGGCCTGAGTACACCGCCACCAGGTCGCCCACCTTGAGGCGCCCCTCGCGCTTGGCCTCGCTGCCGAGCGCGGCCACCAGCGCCACGCCGCCGGAGCCGGTGACCTGCACGTCTTCCTCGTGGTTGTCGAACGGCGAGACCGGAATGCCGGTGAGCGCCCAGATGTCGTTGAAGTTCACTTCCGACGCGAGCATGTAGACGAGCGCTTCGTTCGGCTCAGGCGTTTCCACCGGCACGATCAACTCGACCTCGCTCTTCTTCGGCTCGCCGAAGCGCGGCTCGCCGGTGGCGGGGTCGCGCGGCACGCCGAAGCCGTACTGCCACGCGGGCAGCGGCGTGATGCCGGGGTAGAACGGTGCGCCGCGCGGCAGCAGTGCGTTTTGCGCAAGTTGCGTGTCGATCCAGCCGCCGTGCTCGTCGGCAATCCGCACCGCGCCGCGCCGAATCGGCAAGGCCGGGCTTTTCTTCTCCATGAACTGCTCGATGCCGGTCTTGCCGCCTTGCGGGTCGATCACGGCTTGCGCGAACAGTTCGGCCTCGATCGTCAAACCTGCATCGATCCCTTGCGTCCAGCCCGTGCGGATGGCCTTCAGCGCACGGTCGCGCGCACTGGCGCGGCCGGCCCATTGCAGTTGGGCCTGCACTTGCTGCAGGTGTGCGTCGTCCAGCGCTTCATCAAGCGAGTGGATCGAAGGCTTGGCCCAGATCTTGACCTGGTCGTGCCGCTCGCGCAGCGCGCGGCCGAGCGTGGAGCCGGCGGAGTCGCCCAGGAACTCGCGGATGCGCGCGTGCGCGGCCGACACCACGTCGCCCGACGCGCCGGCAAGCTCGTCCACCACGCCCATCGCCAGCGCTTCGCCGCCGCCGATGTTGCGGCCGCCCAGGATCATGTCGAGCGCGTCGCGCAAGCCCTCTTCACCGCGGCGCGAGGCCAAAAGCCGCGGCAGCCGCTGCGTGCCGCCATAGCCTGGCAACAAGCGCAGGCGGATCTCGGGCTGGCCGAAGCGCGCCGTCGGCTCGGCGATGCGGTAGTGGCAGGCCAGTGCGAACTCCATGCCGCCGCCCAGCGCCACGCCCTGGATCGCCGCGATGCACGGCTTGTTCATGCGCTCGATCTTGCGGAAGGCCAGGTGCGCGTTGTTGGGCAGTGCGCGTGCTTCGTCGAGCGTGCGGATGTCTTCGAGCAACTGGCGGATGTCGGCGCCCGCCACGAAGCTCGCCGTGCCCTGACCAGTGAACACCACCGCGGCCACGTCGTCGCGCCGCGAAAGGTGCTCCACCACGACCGTCAACTCATCGAGCGCGCGTTCATTCAGCGCATTGACCGGCGGGTTGGTCACGATCACTGTGGCCACGCGGTGCGTTCCCTTGGCCGTCACCACGGTGTTCGTCTGCACCGTGAAGTAGCGGTAGCGCTCGAACATCTGTTGTTCGTCGGCCAGGCGCTGCTTGCGCTTCCAGTCGTCGATCACGCGCTTGAACTCGCCGATCGATTCGGGGTTCTTGAGTGTCGAGGCGTCGCCGACGTCGGTGTCTTCGACGAGCGCGCGAACCATGCGGCGCATGTACTTGCCGCTGCGCGTTTCGGGGAACTGAGTGACCTCGATGAAGTCGCTCGGCACGGCCACGGCGCCTTTTTCAGACCGCACCAGGTCGGTCAGGCGGCGGCGGTCGTCTTGCGTGAGCTTGCGGCCGGCAGCCGGCTTGACGAAGGCCAGCGGCGTCAGGCCTTTCTCGCGGTGCGGCGCACCGACGACGATCACGTTGCCCACCGGGCTGTCGGGGTCGAGCGACTTGTGGCGCAGGATCGCGCCTTCGATCTCTTCGGTGCCCATGCGGTGGCCGCTGACGTTGATCACGTCGTCGCTGCGGCCGTGCAGGCTGAAGCTGCCGTCGTCGTAGCGCACCGCAAAGTCGCCCTGCGTGTAGGCCCAGGTGCCGCGCCAGCGCGCCCAGTAGGTGGTGAGCCAGCGCTTGGCGTCGCCCTTCCAGTGGCCGCCGCCCTTGCTGAACACGCGGCCGTCGGTCACGCTGAAGTTCTCGGCATCGCCCCACACGGTGCGGGCCAGGTAAGGGTAGGGCGCGGCGATGACGATCTCGCCCTTCTCGCCTTCTTCGGCCGGCCGCCAGGCCACACCGCCGGCCGCATGCTCGCGTTCGAACGGCGTCACCGCCTCGGCGGGCGACGCGGCGTCTTCAATCCACACATCGCCATGCACCCACGGCAGCGGGTAGGTATGCGCATCCGCGCGAAGCGGAAAGTCGGCGTTGCCGTAGAAGTGCGTCCAGACCATGCCGCCGTGCTCGGTGGCCCAGTAGCTGTTGATGTATTGCGGCGTCATCAACTCCATGCCGAACTGCTGCACGGCCGGGCTCGTCGGCTCGGCGCAGAAGGTGGCCACACGCAGCGAGCTGAGGTTGTACTGCTGCACGTCGCGCGCGTTCTGCGCGTCGGCCATGATCGTCTTCAGGAAGGTCACGCCGGCCTTGAAGATGCGCACCTTGTAGCGCTCGATCATCGACGCGTATCGCCCCGCGTGCGGGAAGGTGGGCGCGCCTTCGCCCAGCACGCCGGTGCAGCGCGTGGTCATCGTCGCACTCAGCATGTAGCTCTGGCCGGTGATCCAGCCGGGGTCGGCCACGACGTAGACCACGTCGCCCGGCCTTGCGTCGAAGGCCACTGCCATGGTGTAGGCCACGCCCGCGGTGTAGCCGCCGTGCACATGCACCACGCCCTTGGGCTTGCCGGTGGAGCCCGAGGTGTAGATGAAGAACAGCGGAAACTCCGCGTCCACCGGCAGCGGCGGAGCGGCGGCCCAGACGGCGCGCACGAAGTCGGCGTCGGGCAGCGCGAGGAGTGCGGCTTCTGTGTCGACCGCGAAGCCTGCTGCGCGCGCGGCCTTGAGCAGCGTGGCCAGCGCCGCGTCGGTGAGGTCGTGGCTCCATTGGTCGCGCTCGGCGCGCCACACCAGGTCGGCCTGCGCGGTGTGGCGCACCACCACCACAGCTTCCACGCGTTGCGGCGTGGCGACCAGCGCTTCGGCCACCGCCGTGCGCACGCGCGAGGCCTGAGCGGCGTTCAGGCGGCCGGCGCGGCCGAGGTCGCGAAGCGCGCGGCCCACGCCACGCATCGCGTCGCTGCGTTGCACGGTCACTTCGCCGGCCAGCGTGTCGTCCACGGTGGTCAGCACCTGCTCGACGTCGGCCGTCTCCAAGCCCAGCGTCGCCAGCCGCGCGCCGATGGCCGAGCGCACCGTGGCGACAGGCACATAGTCGTCGAGCGCCGGGTCGGTGTAGGCCGTCTTGAACGGCACGATTTGCGCGTTGCGGTAACCGCCGTCGGCGGTGATCACGATGCGCGCCCCGGCGTCGTGAATGCGGTCCGACAGCGTCTTGTCGGAGAAGCCGCCGAACACCGGCGTGTAGATCACACCCAGCCGCTTGGCCGCTTCGGTCCAGTACAACTGTGCCGGGATATTGGGGAGGTTCAGCGCAATGCGATCACCGGCCTTCAAGCCGAGCGCTTGCAGCGCCAGCGCGCACTTGGCGGTCTCCAGCAGCAAGGCCTTGCGCGTGATCACGTGCGCGTCCACCGGCGCGCCGCGGCCCTGGTCTTGCGACATGTCCCAGCGGTCGCCTTCGTAGAAGAACGCCGCCTCCGACCCGAAGCCGGCGAGCACGTGGCGATCGACCTCGTTGAAGCAGGCGTTGGTGCGGCCACCGGCAAACCACTTCCAGTGCGGCGCGTCGCTCGCGTCGAAGGCGCGCTCCCAGGGCTCGAAGGTGGCGCCGAGGTCGGCGCTGACGGGTGCGCCGCTCGTGGCATCCCAGCCAGCCCAGCGACGGCTGCCTTCGTCGTATGACAGCCACGCATTCTTGGCCGCTACAAACCAGTGAATCTGCCGGCGCGCAATGGCGCCGTGGAACGCGCCAGGATCGGCAAGCGCCGCCGCACGCTGGCGCTGCCAGTCGGCACGGCTGCGGATCGGGTTGGCGTGGGCCTGCGGCACGGGGACGATGCGGTTGTTCATGTTCTTCGAGGCATCAAAACGGAGTAGTCGAGATCGAGCACCACCGACGGGTCGGCAGGCGCGGCGGCGTCGTGGCTCGGAAAGTCGTGCGCCGGGCGGTCCTTGGTGGCGACGGTGCGGATGCGCAGCGCGCCGATGTCGCGGCGGCTGGGCAGCGCGTCCTTCGCGACCACCTCCGACCAGGCGTAGATCGTGTCGCCGGCAAAGCTCGGTGCGCTGTGCTTGCCGCCGTGGATCGCGGCGACGCACAACGCGTTGGCCAGGCCGTTGTACGACAGCGCCCGCGCGATGCTGATGACGTGGCCGCCATAGACGATGCGCTTGCCGAAACGGCCCTCGCGCTCGACGTGTTGGTTGAAGTGGACCTTGGCGGTGTTCTGGTAGAGGCGCGTGGCGAGCATGTGCTCGGCTTCCTCGATGGTCGTGCCGTCCACATGGTCGATGCGCTCGCCCACCGCGTAGTCGTCCCACAAAAACTCGCTGCCGGCGCGGGCGGTGTCGTAGCCCGATCTGCCGACGGAAAACGGGCAGTGCAGTGCATCGACCGACACCGACGTTGGCAGTTCAGGCACCACCGTCTCGGGCGGCGGCGTGTCGAAATCGCGCTTGCGCACCATCACCCAGCGCCGGTAGTCGAGCACCGTCGCGCCGTGCTGGTTGACGCCGGTCGAGTGCACGTAGACGACGCCGGTCTTGCCGTCCTTGTTGGGCTTCAGGCCGATCACGCGCGAGTCGCTTGCGATCGTGTCGCCCGGGTAGAGCGGCGCGCCGAAGCAGCCGCCGGCGTAGCCGAGGTTCGCGATGGCGTTGAGCGATACGTCGGCCACCGTGCGCCCGAAGACCATGTGAAAGGCCAACATCGAGTCGATCGGCGCGCGGGGCAGGCCGAGGCTTTGCGCAAACGGGTTGGACGAGTTGACCGCGAAGCGCGAGCCGAACAGCGCTGTGTAGGCCGCCACGTCGCCCACGGTGATCGTGCGCGGTGGGGCGTGGACGATCGTCTGGCCGAGGCGGAAGTCCTCGAAGAAGTTGCCGGGTCTTGTTTTCGTTTTCATGTGGGCCCCTCGCCCGACGAGTACATCGGCCGATCCCCCGGGGGGATCGCGTTCCGGCTTGGGAGCGGCCCGGCGCTCGGCCCGCGGCTCTTCGACAGAGGTTTCATCACAGTCCGTAGGCCGAAGCCAGGTCGGGGTCTTTGCGTGCCACGAGCCGCGCCAGGTCGACCATCACCTTGGCCTGCTTCCAGGTCGCGTCGTCCTGCATCTTGCCGTCGATGGTGGCCACGCCGGTGCCGTCGGGCATGGCCTCCAAGATGCGCTTGGCGAACAGCACTTCCTTCACGTCGGGGCTGAAGACGCGCCGCGCGATGGCGATCTGGTTCGGCGCGAGCGACCATGCGCCGGTGCAACCCATAATGAACGCGTTGCGGAACTGCGCCTCACAACCGGCCTCGTCTTTCAGGTCGCCGAACGGGCCGTAAAAGGCGCGGATGCCGCTTGCCGCGCACGCATCGACCATGCGCGCGAAGGTGTAGTGCCACAGGTCTTGCTGCGCGAACGGGCGTTGCGTCTGGCCTTCTGACGGATCGGCGAGCACGCCGTAGAATGGGTGACCACCGCCGACGCGCGTGGTCTTCATGCCGCGCGAGGCGGCCAGGTCGGCCGGCCCCAGGCTCATGCCGTGCATGCGCGGGCTGGCCCGCGCGATCTCGTCGACGTTCTTCACGCCTTCTGCAGTTTCAAGCAGCGCGTGGATCAGAACAGGCTTCTTGATGCCGTGGCGCGCTTCGAGCAGCGCGAGGTACTGGTCGACGAAGTGAATGTCCCACGGGCCTTCGACCTTGGGGATCATGACCGCGTCGAGCCGGTTGCCGACGCCGGCCACGATCTGCGCCAGGTCGTCGAGCAACCACGGGCTGTTCAGGCAGTTCACGCGCACCCACAGCGCGGTGTCGCCGAGGTCGGTGTTCTTCACGGCGTCGATGAAACCGCTGCGCGCGGCTTCTTTCGAGTCGATGGGAATTGCGTCTTCCAGGTTGCCGCACAGCACGTCGACCTGCTTGGCGGTATCGCCCAGCCGCGCTCGAATCTTGTCGATGTGCGGCGGGAAGAAATGCACCACGCGCTCGGGCCGCACCGGCAGCTCGCGGAACGGCGCTGGCGCGCCGATCGCGAGCGACTTGTAGAAGTGGTTGGGCAGCTTCATCGGGGTCCTCTTGGTTCCTGAACTTGTGATGTCAACGGGCCGTGCCGGCAACGATGCCAGCGTCGTGCAAAGCACCCACCTGTGCCGACGACATGCCGAGCAGCTCCAACAGGATCTGGTCGGTGTGCTCGCCCAGCCGCGGGGCCGGCACCGCGGGCAGCCGTGCTGCTTTGCCGAACTGCAGCGGAGAACCAGCAGCCAGGTGAGCGCTGATGCCGGCTGGCTCGATGGTGTTGAACATCGGGTTGGCGGTGGAGAGGTCGGCGTCTTCGGCGATTGCTTGCCGCACCGTGCGGTACGGGCCCCAGGTGACTCGCGCCGCGTCGAGGTCGGCGCGCACCTGGTCGAGCGTGCGCGAGGCGAACCAGGCCGCGAAGACATCCGCGAGTTCATCGCGCGCACGGAAGCGGTTGCCTTCCTTGGACAGGTCGAGGTCGAGCCGTGAAGCGACCTTAGCAACCGCCTCGGCCGCGCCGGTGGCCTTCACCAGCGTGCTCCATTGCAGGTCGGTCAGGCCGACGACCATCGCGCGGCGACCGTCGCTCGTCGCAAAGTCGCAGCCGAACGCGCCGAAGAGGTGGTTGCCGTAGCGCGGGCGGTCGGCGTCGTTCACCTGCACTTCGGCGATCAGGCCGAGGTGCCCGAGCATCGCCAAGCCGACGTCTTTCAACGCGAGCGTCACGAGCTGTCCCTCACCGCGGCGGTCGCGGTGGCGCAGCGCAGCAAGCAAGGCGGTGGCGATCATGTTGCCGGCGATCGCGTCCCACGCCGGGAACACATGGTTGACGGGCGCATCGTCGTCGGCCGGGCCGGTCATCGACGGGAAACCGATCTGCGGGTTGACCGTGTAGTCCACCTCCGAGCCCCCATCGCGTCGGCCCAGCAGGTTGACCATGATCAGGTCGGCGCGCTTGGCCGCCAGCGCCTCGAAGCCCAACCAGCCGCGCGCCGGAAAGTTGGTGACGAACAGGCCCGCGTCTGGGCCGGGTGCAGCGATCAGCGCGGTCAGCAGCTCTTGCCCGCGCGGCGAGCGAATGTCCACCGCGATCGACCGCTTGCCCTTGTTGAGCCCGGCCCAGAACAGCGACCGCCCGTCGCGCGTGACGGGCCAGCGGTGCTCGTCGAGCCCGCCGCCGATGGGGTCGAAGCGGATCACGTCGGCGCCCAGCTGCGCCAGCAGCATGCCACCCAGCGGCGCGGCCACGAAGGCCGAGCCTTCGACGATGCGCAGGCCTTTGAGGATGCCCTCCATGCCTTGCATGCCTAAACCGCCTTCATCGCGCGGAGTTCGGCAATCTGCGAATCGTTCAGACCGAGCAGCTCGCGCAGGATCTCGTCGGTGTGTTCGCCGAGCTTCGGGCCGAGGCTGCGGATGCTGCCTGGCGTTTCCGACAGCCGCGGCACGGGGGCGGGCACGACGATCTGCTCGCCGGTGTCCGGCGCGTCCATCGTCACCAGGTTGCGGCGCGCGTGGAACTGGCGGTCGCCGAAGATGTCGGCGATGTTGTTCAGCGGGCCGGCCGGCACGTCGTGCGTGTAGCAGCGGGCCAGCGCTTCTTCACGCGTCAGCGAGCCGCACCAGTCGCGCACGATCTCGTTCACGTCGTGGCGGTGTTCGAGGCGGGTCTTCTGCTCGCCGTAGGCGGTGTCGGCCGCCAGCTCGGGCCGGCCCATGGCCTTGGCCAGGCGGGCAAACAGCAGGTCGGTCGCGCACGAGATGGCCACCCACTTGCCGTCCTTCGTCGCAAAGTGGCCGTGCGGCACGGCAAGGTCGTTGTGCGACGAGCCCGCCCGCTCGCGCACGGCACCGAACATGGCGAATGCCGGGGCCAGCTCTTCGGTGCAGCGGAACACCGACTCGTACAGCGCCGCGTCGATGTACTGCCCCTCACCGGTTTCCTCTTTGTGGCGCAGCGCCATCAGCACGCCCAGGCAACCGTACAGGCCAGTCATGTAGTCGCCCAGCGTGGTGGAGCCGGGCGTCACCGGAGTGCCCTTGGGCATGCCCGCCAGGTAGGCGATGCCGCCGACGGCGTGCGCCACGCGGGCAAAGCCGGGCCGGTCTTTGTAGGGCCCGGTCTGGCCGTAGCCGGTCACGCGCAGCATCACGAGGCCAGGGTTGACCTTCTTCAGCACCTCCCAGCCCAGGCCCCACTTCTCGAGCGTGCCGGTGCGGAAGTTTTCGCACAGCACGTCGGTCTTGGCGATGAGTTGCTTGAACACATCGGCCCCGGCGGTGGTGCGCAGGTCGATCGTCATCGAGCGCTTGTTGCGCGCCTCGGAGAGCCAGGTCAGCGTGTCGCCCCGGATCGAGGGCGTGCCGAAGCGGCGCAGCGCGTCGCCGCCGTCGGGGTGTTCGAGCTTGAGCACGTCGGCGCCGAACTCGCCGAGCACCGTGGCGCAGTAGGGCGCGGCAATCACGGTCGCGATGTCGATCACGCGCAGGCCCTTCAAGGGCAGCCCGTCGGTGGGTGAGGCAGAGGCAGAGGCGGTCATGCGGTGGGCCCTCAAATCACGCGCTTGGTGCGCAGCCGCTTCAGCTCGTCGGCGCTCACACCGAGCAGCGTGTTGAGCACTTCGCGGGTCGCGTCGCCCAGGGCCGGGCCGAGGTGTGTGATGCGCCCGGGCGTTGCTGAGAGCCGCGGGATCACCCCCGGCACCGCCACCTCGCCGAGCCCCTCGGCCGCGACGCGCGCGAGGTTGCCGCGCGCTTGGAAGTGCTCGTCGGCAAAGATGTCCGCGATGGAGTTGACCTTGCCGGCCGGCACTTCTTCAGCGAGGCACATCTTCAGGATCTCGCCGCGGTCGTGCGTGCCGACCCATTCGGTGACGATGCGGTTGACCTCGTCGCGCGCGGCCAGGCGCTTGCGCTGGTCGCCGTACATCTCTGGCGAGGCCAGCTCTGGCCGGCCCATTGCCACCGCGAGGCGCTCGAACATCTTGTCGGTGGTGCAGGCAATCGCCATCCAGCGGCCGTTTTTGCACCTGAAGTGGCCGTGCGGGCAGGCCACGAAGCTGCCCGAGCCCTCGCGCTCGCGCACCGTGCCGTGCAGGCCGTAGGCCGCGGCGATTTCTTCGAGCACGCGGAACACCGCCTCGTAGATGCCGACGTCGATGACCTGCCCGCGCCCGGTGTGCTTGGAGTGGCGCAGCGCGATCATCACGCCGATGGCGCCGAACAGGCTGGCGATGTAGTCGCCCAACGGCACCGTGCCCGGCAGCACCGGGGTTTCGCCAGGGAAGCCTGCCAGGTAGTTGAGCCCGCCGAACGCCTGCGCAATATGCGCAAAGCCGGCGCGGCGGCGGTAGGGCCCGGTCTGGCCGTAGCCGGTCACGCGCAGCATCACCAGCTTGGGGTTGACGGCGTGCAGCACGTCCCAGCCCAGGCCCCAGCTTTCCATCACGCCGGGGCGGAAGTTCTCGACAAGCACATCGGTCTTGGCGATGAGCTTGAGAAAGAGCTGCACGCCCTCGGGCTGGAGCAGGTCGCAGGTGACGGACTTCTTGTTGCGGCTCTCGCTCAGCCAGGCCAGCGTGGCGTCGGGCAGCTGTGTGGCGGTGCCGAAGCGGCGCATCGGGTCGCCGCCGTCGGGGTGTTCGACCTTGATGACCTCGGCGCCGAATTCGCCCAGCAGCGTGGCGGCGAACGGGCCGGCGAGGAAGTTGCCCACGTCGATCACGCGAACCCCCTGCAGCGGGGTTCGGCCTGCCGGGGTCGGTGAAGGTGTGGAGGGTTGTGCCATGCTAAGTAGGTTAGATTCCCCGACGAGCTTTGCGCCCGGGTGCAATCCCGCGGGCATCCTCAGTTCTTCTGAAGCCAGCATTGCAAACGCTTATGGACGGCCGACCGACGCCCGAGCTCATGACGCACACCGACACCGACTTTCGCGGCTGGATCGGCCGCACCGAGCAAACGCTCGACCCGGTCTCGCCTGCGCAGGCGCAAGCCGCGCACGCGACCTTCGACGAAACCGGCGCGCCGCCGGCCGAGGGCGACCCGCTGCCGCTGCCCTGGCACTGGTTCTACTTCCTGCCGCGCGCGCCGCAGGCAAACCTGGGCGAGGACGGCCACCCCGAGCGCGGCCAGGCCGACGGCTTCCTGCCACCATTTCCGCACCCGCGGCGCATGTTCGCCGGGGCGCGCACGCGCGTGCACCAGCCGCTGCGGCTCGGCACTCCAGCCCAGCGCGAGGCAACCATCCGCGATGTCTCGATCAAGTCCGGCAAGAGCGGCTCGCTCGCCTTCGTGACGGTGGGCTACCGCTTTACGCAGGGCGGCGTGCTGTGCCTGGAGGAAGAGCAGGACATCGTCTACCGCGAGCCGGGCAAGCCGGTGCCGGCGCCGCAGCCGGCGGAGCTGCCCGCGCTGGCGGCAGGCGCGTGGTCGCGCACGGTGCAGCCCGACACGCGGCTGCTGTTTCGCTTTTCGGCGTTGACCTTCAACGCCCACCGCATCCACTACGACCGGCCGTACGCGATGGCCGAAGAGGGTTACCCCGGCCTGGTGGTACACGGCCCGCTGACGGCGGTGCTGCTGGCGCAACTGGTGCGCCGCTCGACGCCCAGGCCGATCGTGGCGTTCGACTTTCGCGGCCAGGCGCCGTTGTTCGATGGCGGGCCGGTGCGGTTGTCGGCACTGCTGGAGGGTGATCGGGTGGCGTTGGAGGCGCGCGGCCCCGACGGGTCGGTGGCGCTGGTCGCGTCTGCCACGCTGGGATCGCCGGGTTCGTAACGAGTCGCGCCATGCTGAACGTGACCCTGCGCCAGTTGCGCATCTTCGAGGCGGTGGCCAACCACCACTCCATTTCGCGCGCCGCGGCCGAGCTGCACCTCACGCAGCCGGCCGTCTCGATGCAGATGAAGCAGCTCGAAGAGCAGATCGGCGTGCCCATCGTCGAGCAGGTCGGCAAACGCATGTTCCTGACCGAAGCGGGCCAGGAGCTGCGCGGCCACGTGCGTGATATTGCCGCGCGGATGGTCGACATGAGCGCGGCGATGGACCAGTTTCGCGGCCTGCAGCGTGGCGTGCTGCGGCTGGCGGTGGTGTCCACGGCCAACTACTTCCTGCCGAGCCTCGTCACCGACTTTCACCAGCGCTACCCCGGCGTGCGCCTGAGCCTGCAGGTGGCCAACCGCGAGTTCGTGCTCGGGCAGTTGGCCGACAACAGCACCGACCTGGCCATCACCGGCCGCCCGCCCGAGAGCCTGGACGTGGTCGCGCAGCACTTCATGGACAACCCGCTGGTGGTGATTGCCTCACCCAGCCACCCGCTGGCAGCGCAATCGCACATCGAGCTGCAGCGGCTGAGTGAGGAGACGCTGGTGGTGCGCGAGCCGGGCTCGGGCACGCGCGCGGCGATGGAGCGGCACTTCGCCGAGCACGGCCTGGGCTACCGCGCCGGCTGCGAACTGGGCACCAACGAGGCGCTGAAGCTGGCGGTGCGCGCGGGGCTCGGGTTGGGCGTGGTGTCGGCGCAGACGATCGAGCTGGAGCTGCAGACGGGCTGTCTGGTGGTGCTGCCGGTCGAGAACTTCCCGATCGTGCGGCGCTGGTACGTGCTGCACCGCACCCACAAGCGGCTGTCCGCGGCGGCGCTCACGTTCCGCGACATGCTGCTGGCGCTCGATCCGGCGCGGCCGGTGGAGGCGCTGCCGAGCGTGGCCAGCGCGCGCCGGTGATAGACGCGACTGCAACCGAGCGAATGTCCATCATTGGCATAGCTTGATATCATTCCGCCGGCATTGCGCAAGGAGATCGCCGTGGGCATGAACGTCAACCTCACGCCACAACTCGAAGAACTGGTCCGGGCCAAAGTGGCCTCAGGCCTGTACACGTCCGCCAGTGAAGTGGTGCGTGAGGCGCTGCGCCTGATGGACGAGCAGGACCGGCTGCGCACAGCGAGGCTCGAGCAGTTGCGCAACGATGTTCATGAGGGCCTCAACAGCGGGTCGAGCAAGGCGTGGAGCGCTGAGGAAGCCAAACGCGAAGGACGGGCTCGGCGCGTACGCAAGGCGGCGTAGCGCGCAATGGCGCAGATCACACGCCGGCCCTTGGCGGCTGCCGACATTCTCGACATCTGGGACCAAATTGCCGAGGACAGCATCGAGCAGGCTGATCGGTGGGTCGACAAGCTGGATGGAAAGTTCAAGCTCATTGCCTCGCAGCCGTTGATGGGCAGGGCCAGGAACGAGCTTGCAGCCGCTTTTCGCCGTTGCTGACGAAGTACACCTCGTTCATATGAGTCAACTGCGTAGCCCCTGGCGCGTCTGCGTCGCACCCATGATGGACTGGACCGACCGCCACTGCCGGTACCTTCACCGCCTGCTGTCCACCCACACACGCCTGTACACCGAGATGGTGACCACCGGCGCACTGCTGCACGGCGATGTGCCGCGGCACCTGGACTTCAATCACGAGGAGCACCCGCTTGCGCTGCAACTCGGCGGCAGCGAGCCGGCCGACTTGGCGGCCTGCGCGCGGCTGGGCGAGCAGTGGGGATACGACGAGATCAACCTGAACTGCGGCTGCCCGAGCGAACGTGTGCAGCGAGGTTCGTTCGGCGCCTGCCTGATGGCCGAGCCGCAACTCGTGGCCGACGGCGTGAAGGCGATGTGCGACGTGGTGAGCGTGCCGGTGACGGTCAAGCACCGCATCGGCATCGACAAGGTCGAGAGCTACGACTTCGTGCGCGACTTCGTCGGCACGGTGGCGATGGCCGGTTGCAGCGTGTTCATCGTGCACGCGCGCAATGCGTGGCTCAAGGGCATCAGCCCGAAAGAGAACCGCGAGCTGCCGCCGCTGCGGTACGACACCGTGCACCGGCTCAAGCGCGACTTCCCGGCGTTGACGATCGTGCTGAACGGGGGCATCAAGACGGCAGAGCAGATCGACGAACAGTTGACGCAAGTCGATGGCGTGATGCTCGGCCGCGAGCCCTACCACCACCCGTGGCCGATGGCCGACTGGGACCGGCGGTTCTTCGGCGATGCCGCCTCAGGTATCGACCGCGATGGAGTCGAAGCGGCAATGGTGGCCTACATGGAGCGCATCGCCGCCGACGGCGAGCCCTGGTCGCGTGCGTCACGCCACATGATGGGCCTGCGCGACGGCCAGCCCGGCGCGCGTCGCTGGCGCCAGGTGTGGTCGGATCACCGGCTCAAGTCGTGGCCGGCGTCGGCGGTGTCGGCCGAGGCGCGGCGGGCTTTGGCGTCGGCGGCGGTGTCTGCGGGTTTCGATCCAGGCCAGGTCGCCAGCACCACGCCCAACAGCGCGAGCGCGAACGCCACGGCTTGAACGGCACTGAATCGCTCGCCGAGAAACACCACGCCCACCAGCGCTGCGCTGACGGGCAGCAGCACCGTGAACACGCCGGCCGACGACGCCGGCACCTGGCGCAGCCCGGTCATCCAAAGCCACACGGTGAGCACGCTCGCGGCGAGCGAATAGAACACCAGCAGCCACCAAGAACTGGCGGCGACCGCGCTGAAGTCGAAGCGCCACGCCAGCCAAAGGCCGAACGGCGTGACCAGCGCCAACCCCCACAGATTGATCAACGCGCTGATGCGCTTGGGGCTCAACTTGCCGGTGAGCTTCTTGCCGATCACGACGTAGATGGCTTCGCAGGTCACGGCGCCCATCAGCAGCAGGTTGCCGAGCAGCGAGCTGCTGCCCGCAGTGCCGGGTGCGTCGGCATGCTTGCTGATCGACACCAGCGCGATGCCGCCCACCGCGCACACGATGCCCGCCGCCACGCGCGCCGTGATGCGCTCGCGCAGCAGCGCCCACGACAGCACGGCCACCACCGCCGGCAGCCCGGCCATGATGACGCCGGCCGCCAGCGCGGTGCTCATCGACACGCCGAACAGCATGCACACCGAGAACAGGAAGTTGCCGAAGAACGATTCGAGGAACAGCAGCCACCGATCGCGCGCGGTCAGCGGCGCTTCATCCGCCCCGCGCTTGAGCCACGGCAGCATCGCGATCGCACCGATGCCGAAGCGCAACCACGCCAGCAGCATCACCGGGAACACGACAACGAGCACCTTGGACAGCGCCACGTAGCTGCCCACCACCGCCATGCTGCTGCCCAGGCACAGCCACGCCAACCAGAGTGCGGGGCGTCCAGCGGCGTGCGTTGAAGTGAGAGATGAAGCGTGGCCGGGGCCGCCGTGCTGCGGCATCAGAACATCGAACCGTAGCGTTGCAACTCCCAGTCGCTGACGTGGCGCGCGTACTCGGTCCACTCGCGGCGCTTGAGGTCGATGAACTGCTCACTGAGCGTGTCGCCGAGCGCGGCGCGGACCACCTCGTCTCCCTCGAGCGCGGTGACCGCCTCGCCCAGGCTCTGGGGCAGCAGCGGGATGCCGCGTGCGCGGATCGCAGGCAGCGGCAGTGCGAACAGGTCGTCGGTGCAAGCAGTGCCGGGGTCGAGCTCGCGCGCGACGCCGTCCAGACCCGCTGCGATCAACGCCGCCGTGGCGAGGTACGGGTTGGCACTCGCGTCGGGCAGGCGCCACTCGAAGCGGTTGCTCAAGGTTCGCACCAGCGCCGTCCGGTTGTTCGGCCCGTGCGCCACGTAGGCCGGCGCCCAGCTCGTGCCCGAGAGCGACTCGCCGACCACCAGCCGCTTGTACGAGTTGACCGTCGGCGCCGCCACGGCGCACAGCGCGGCCGAGTGCGCGAGCACGCCGGCAATGAAGTGGCGCGCCAGCGGTGGCATCGCAGCGCTGCGGGTGCCATCGCCGCTGCCCTCGTCGAACAACGACCGCGGCGCCTTGCCCGAGGTGTCCGCCATCGACCACAACGACACATGAAAGTGCATGCCGCTGCCCGGCTGGTTGGCAAACGGCTTGGGCATCATCGAGAACACCATGCCGTGCCGCTCGGCCAGCACTTGCGCCGCCATCTTGAACAGCATCAGGTGGTCGGCACTCGTCAGCGCATCGGCGTGGTGGAAGTTCAGCTCGTACTGACCGTGCGCGTCTTCGTGGTCGATCTGGAACACGTCGAGCCCGCAGCCGTTCAGGCCGTCAGCGAGCTGCGCCAGAAACTCGTGCTGGCGCGGCAGGCTCTTCAGGTCGTAGGAGGGTTTGTCCAGCCGGTCATGCGCATCGGCCGGCACGAGGCCGCGGTCGGTGTGGCGCAGCAAGAAGAACTCAGGCTCGATGCCGGTGCGCAGCATCCAGCCTTTCTCGGCCAGGCGCGCCACTTGGCGCCGCAGCACCTGGCGCGGGCAGGCGTCGAACGGTTCGCCAGCCACGAAGCCGTCGCATGCGACGCGTGCGTAGCCCGGCATCCACGGCAGCGCTCGCGCGGTGTTCGGGTCGCCGCGGCCGTAGTACTCCGACCGCGGCCCCATGCGCGGCAGGCCGGTTCCCCAGATCGAAGGCCCCGAGAAGCCCGCGCCGTCAACCAGCAGCGTGTCGAGGTGCGCGAATGGAATCAGCTTGCCCTTGGCCACGCCGTGCAGGTCGGTGAACTGCGCAATCAGCGTGTGCACGCCCTGGGCGGCGAGCGTTTCCTTCAGGTGTTTCATGCCGTGGGCGCGGGCTCTCGGCAGGTCACGCGGCCGCAGCGCGCATCGAAGCCCGCACGATGTCCATCGCCTCGCCGAACACCGCGTCCGGAATCGTCAGCGGGAACAGGAAGCGCACCACGTTCGCGTTCACGCCGCAGGTCAGCAGGATCAAGTTGCGCTTGAGCGCCTCGGCCTGCACCTTGCGTGTGAAGTCGGCGTCGGGCGTGTCGGTGCCGGGTCTGTTGAATTCCACCGCCACCATCGCGCCCAAGCCGCGGATGTCGGCGATCTGCGGCACCTCGGTGCGCAGGCCGTGCAGCACCGCCTTCAACTCGTCACCCAGGCGCTGGCCGCGTTCGGGCAGCTTCTCTTCAGCCATCACCTCGATGACGGCGTGCGCGGCAGCAATCGCCATCGGGTTGCCGGCGTAGGTGCCGCCCAAGCCACCGGCGGCCGGCGCATCCATGATCTCGGCCCGGCCGGTCACTGCCGACAACGGCAGCCCGGCGGCGAGCGACTTGGCAATCGTCATCAAATCCGGCACGACGCCGAAATGCTCCATCGCGAACATCTTGCCCGTGCGTCCAAAGCCGGTCTGGATCTCGTCGGCGATCAGCACGATGCCGTGCTCGTCGCACAGCGCACGCAGCCACTTCACCGCCTCAAGCTGGATCACATTGAAGCCGCCTTCACCCTGCACCGGCTCGAACACGATGGCCGCGACGCGCGTCGGCTCGATGTCGGCCTTGAAGAGGTGGTGCACCGCCTTCTTGACCTCATCGAGACTCGCGCAATGGCAAGGGAAGGGCGCGTGGTAGACCTCCGGCGCAAACGGGCCGAAGCCGGCCTTGTACGGCTGCACCTTGCCGGTGAGCGACACCGCAAAGAGGCTGCGGCCGTGGAAGGCGCCGCTGAAGGCGATGACGCCTGAGCGCTTCGTGTGCGAGCGCGCGATCTTGATCGCGTTCTCGATCGCCTCGGCGCCGGTGGAGAACAGCGCGGTCTTCTTGGCGTGGCTGCCCGGCGTCATCGCGTTGAGCTTTTCTGCCAGTGAGATGTAGCCCTCGTACGGCACCACCTGGTAGCAGGTGTGTGTGAAGCGTTCGAGCTGCGCCTGCAGCGCGGCCACGATCTTCGGGTGGCGGTGGCCGGTGTTCATCACGGCGATGCCGCCGGCAAAGTCGATGAAGCGTCGGCCCTCGACGTCCCACAACTCCGAGTTCTCGGCGTGGTCGGCGAAGAAGGTGCCCATCACGCCCACACCGCGCGGCGTGGCGGCGGCCTTGCGGGCCATCAGTTGTTCGTTTTGCGAGTGGTTCATGGTGATCTCCTGTATTTCCCCCTCTCCCCCTGGGAGAGGGCAGGGGTGAGGGCAACAACGGTGGCGCGCGCGGCCCCTCACCCCAACCCTCTCCCCAGAGGGGCGAGGGGGCCAATGCGTCAGTTGTCAATGCGCAGCCAGGTCGTCTTCAACTCCGTGTACTTGTCGAACGCATGCAGCGACTTGTCGCGCCCGTTGCCACTTTGCTTGAAGCCGCCGAAAGGCACGGTGATGTCGTCTTCGTCGTATTGGTTCACGTGCACCATGCCGGCGCGCAGCGCGCGTGCGACGCGGTGGGCGCGGTTGATGTTGTGGCTCCAGACGCTGGCCTGCAAGCCGTAGGCCGAGTCATTGGCCATCGCCACCGCTTCTTCCTCGGTCTTGAAGCGGATCACGCTCATCACCGGGCCGAAGATTTCTTCGCGAGCTATTCGCATGCGGTTGTTCACCCCTTCGAACACCGTGGGCTCGACGAAGTAGCCGCCGGTCTCGGCACGCACACGGCTTCCGCCGACGAGCAACTTGGCGCCCTCGGTGCGGCCAGCGTCGATGTAGCCCATCACGGTCTTGAGTTGCGTGTCGTCCACCAGCGCGCCCATCTCGGCCTTGCCGCTCAGTGGGTCGCCCGGCTGGTACTTCGGCGCCTCGGCCGCGACGGTGGCGAGAAAGGCGTCGGCAATGCTCTCGTGCACGAACACGCGCGAAGGCGCGTTGCAACTTTCGCCCTGGTTGAAGAACATGCTCCCGGCCACCGTCTTGGCGGCGCGCGCGATGTCGTCGAAGTCGGGAAACACGATGAACGCCGACTTGCCGCCGAGCTCGTTGTAGACGCGCTTCAAGTTGCTGCGGCCCGCGTACTCGAGCATCTTGCGGCCGACGCGCGTGCTGCCAGTGAAGCCGACCGCATCCACGTCCATGTGCAGCGCCAGCGCCTCGCCGGCCTCGCCGCCGTGGCCGGGCACGACGTTGAACACGCCCTCGGGCAGGCCGGCTTCCATCGCCAGCTCGGCCAGGCGCAAGGCGGTCAGCGGCGACTTCTCGCTCGGCTTGAGCACGACCGAGTTGCCCGCCGCCAGCGCCGGCCCGAGCTTCCAGGCGGCCATGATCATCGGGTAGTTCCAGGGCACGACGGCGCCGATCACGCCCATCGGCTCGCGCGTGATGAGCGCCAGCGCGTTCGGGCCGGTGGGGGCGATCTCGTCGTAGACCTTGTCCACCGCTTCGGCGTACCACGCGATGCAGCGCGCCGTGGCCGGCACGTCTACGCCCAAGCTGTACTGCACGGGCTTGCCCATGTCGAGCGTTTCGAGCAGCGCGAGCTGTTCCTTGGCCGCGAGGATCTTGTCGGCAAACTTGAGCAGCACCTTCTTGCGTGCAGCGGGCGACTTGCGGGCCCACCGGCCGTCGTCGAACGCGGCTCGGGCGGAGGCGACGGCGGCGTCGATGTCGGCCGCCTGGCCACGCGCCACTTGTGCGATGGTGCGGCCGTCGATCGGCGAGACGCAGGCAAAGGTCTCGCGGCTCGCGCTCGCTTGACGTTGACCGGCGATGAACATGCGGCCGTCGGGTTGGAGGGCAGCGGCCGAGGCGTGCCAGTCGATGGTCGGTGAACTCATGGTCGGTCCTTCAAAAGTGATGATGGCGCAGTGCTTGCGCACGCGCCACCGACTGTGTCACGTTGTCCGGCCCGGCGGTGTGCCGCCGGGCCGTGCCCGGGGCATCAGAAGAACACGAGCATCGAAGCGCCGAGCAGGTGGTTCGACTTGCGGAAGCTGCTGCCGCCACCGGCCTCGAACACCGGCAGGCTCGCACGATCCATGCGGTACTCGGCCTTGAACGTGGTGTTCAGGTTGTACAGGTACTGCAACCCGAGCGACAGCGCAAACTTGTTGGCGCCGATCTCCGGGTCGCCCAAGGTGTCGGGTCCAATGCCGTTGCGACCATCGGCAAACGTGTAGCCCAGCAAGCCGCCGCCGTTCTTCTTGTTGTTCAGGAAGTCGGCCCGGGCGATGCCCTCCAGCCGCGGCATGAACTTGTACGCGCCGAGCGCCGAGACGCCCCACCACCGGCTGTTGCGCAACTCGCCGCTGGTCGGGTCGGCGGTGACGGCGGCGTTCTTTTGCGTGCCGATGCTGAACTGGCCTTGCACCGTCAGGTCGCCGCGGATGAAGTAGCCGTCGACTTCGAACAGGTGCAGCGCCGTGTCGCGCAGGCTATAGGGTTCGAGCGTGACCGGGTTACCCACACCGTCGTCGGCGCGGAGGTTGGCGGCCTTGCCGTGCACGCCCGCAAAGCCGAAGCCCTGGTACTCGCCACGCGAGTAGTCGACGCGGTAGGCGAACACGGGCGTCTTCTCGCCAGCGGCGCGCTTGGAGGCGTTCATGTTGGCCACGACGCCCTTCACGATCCACTTGCCGCGCGTCACCTCCAGGCCCGCGCCGGTGTAGGCGGTGGGCAGCGTGAAGTCGAACAGCAGGTTGTGCGTGATCAGCTTGTTCAGCGTGGGCTGCAAGAACTCGTAGCCCGACCAGTCGGGGATCTGGCCCGCGATCAGTCGCGTCTGCAAGTCGGTCAACGGCACGGAGACGCTCGCCTCGTGCACCATCGACTGCCCATCGAACACCGCGCCGACGCCACGGTTGGGCGCCAGCGTCAGCCGCCAGCGGGTGCCGCCTTCCATTTCTTTTTGGAAGTCGATCATCGCCATGCCGAAGTACGAGTTGTCGTAGTTGTAGCCGTCGTCACCCACTGCATTCAGGAACTGGAAGCCGCCGCGACTCTGGTTGCGGTTGTAGATGTAGGTCGGGTCCATCTGGCCGCTGATCTTCAGACCCTTGAAGCCTTGCGCCTCGAAGTTGTCTTCGATCGACTCGGTCTTCACGCGGATGCGGTTTTGCTCGGCCGCCTGCTCAGGCGTCATGCCCCACTGCTTGTCGGCGGGCTTGGCTGCGGCATCAGCGGCCTTGAGCTTCTCTTCGAGCTGGCCGATGCGGTCCTTCAGCGCCTTCAGCTCATTGGCCAGATCGGCGCTGGACTGGGCCACGGCCAGCGTTGGGAAGGCGGCTGCGAGCGCCAGGGCGAGGGCGGTGGGTTGCCAGAGTCTCATCGGTCATCTCCTTCTGTGGATGTGGATTCTTTGAAAAACTACGCGCCGATCCTGTTGGCATCGGCAACTTCGCGGGCGCGGTTGCGCTCGGCACGGGCGATGAAGTAACTCGCTGCGATCACGCCAATGGCCACCAGCACCACCGTCACGGTGGCGACGGCGTTGACGCTCGGGTTCAGGCCCAGCCGCGCGCGCGAGAAGATCACCAGCGGCATCGTCGTCGAACCTGGGCCCGACAGAAAGGCCGACAGCACCACGTCGTCGAGCGACAGCGTGAAGGTCAGCAGCCAGGCCGACAGCAGTGCCTGCGAGATGATCGGCAGCGTGACCAACGTGAACACCTGCCACGGCCGCGCGCCCAGGTCCATCGCGGCTTCTTCGAGTTGGGGGTTCAGGTCTTGCAGCCGCGCCTGCACCACCACGGTGGCGTAGGCCATGCCCAGCAGCAGGTGACCGAGCCAGATGGTCAGCACACCGCGCTCGGGGAAGCCCAGCGCGCGCTGGATCGACACCAACAGGAGCAGCAGCGACAAGCCGACGATCACTTCGGGCATGACCAACGGCGCGTTGACCATGCCGCTGAACAGCGTGCGGCCGGTGAAGCGCTTGTACTTGACGAGCGCGAATGCCGCCAGCGTGCCCAGCACCACCGAACCGCAGGCAGTGAAGAAGGCGATCTTGAGCGACAACCACAGTGCGCCGAGCATCTCGCGGTCGTTGGCCAGCGCCACGTACCACTTGAAGGTGAAGCCGCGCCAGACGTTCGGTATCTGCGAGTCGTTGAACGAGTAGACGACCAGCGCGACGATCGGCAGGTACAGAAACGCATAACCCAGCGACAGCCAGCCCCGCCCGAAGTAGCGACCCAAATTCATCCCCGCTTCTCCGTCGATTCGGCCTGGTACTTATTGAAGATCGCCAGCGGCACGATGATCAGCAGCACCATCACCACGGCCACGGTCGAGGCCATCGGCCAGTCGTTGTTGCTGAAGAACTCGTCCCACAGCACGCGGCCGATCATCAGCGTCTGCGGACCGCCCAGCAGCTCGGGGATCACGAATTCGCCGACGCAGGGAATGAACACCAGCATCGAGCCGGCGATGATGCCGGCCTTGGACAGCGGCACGGTGATCTTCCAGAACGCGACCCAGGGCGTTGCGCCCAGGTCTTGCGCCGCTTCGAGCAGACGCAGGTCCATCTTGGCGAGGTTGGAGTACAGCGGCAGGATCATGAAGGGCAGGTACGTGTACGTCATGCCCAGCACGAGCGAGAAGGGCGTGTTCATCAGTTGGCCCGGCGCAGGAATGAGCCCCGTCGCGTACAGCAACTGGTCGAGCCCGACCGCGCTGATGGCGTCAGCCGCCCAGCCGTTGTCGCTCAGCAACCCCTTCCACGCATAGACGCGAAGCAGGAACGAGGTCCAGAAAGGCAGCATCACCAACATCAGCAACGCAGGCTGTACGGTGGCCTTGGCGCGCGCCATGAAGTAGGCAAACGGGTAGCCGATGAACAGGCACAGGATGGTCGTGACGGCGGCGTAGCGCAGGCTCGACAGATACGTCTTGACGTACAGGTCGTCCTCGCTGAGGAAGATGTAGTTGCTCAACTTCAGGCTCAGCGCGAGCACGCCGTCCTTGTAGGTGAGCACGTCCTTGAAGGTCACGTTCTCCATCTCCGACACGCTGATCTTCAGCACGATCAGAAACGGCAACATGAAGAACAGCAGCAGCCAGAAATACGGGATGCCGATCACGGCCGTGCGGCCGCGCCAGAGCGTTGCAAACCAGCGCGCGATGCGGCTCATTGGGTGAGCACCACCTGCGACCAGCCGTCCCAATGCGCCCACGCCTCGTCACCCCAGGTCAGCCGGTCTTCGGGGTGGCGGTCGGTGTTGGCCTGGCTGACCTTGAGCGCGGCGCCGCTGGGCAAGGTGAGGTGCAGCACCGTGAAGCTGCCGAAGTACGAGATTTCCTTGACGCGGCCCTTCACCGCGTTGACCGAGGTGTCCGCCGGTGCTTGGCGAGAGACCCTGATTTTCTCGGGCCGCAACGCCACGGTCACCGGCATGCCTTGCGTGCCGGTGATGCCGTGGCCGATGTAGTGCTTCACGTCGGCGCAACCGATCTCGCAATGCGCCTCGGCATCCACATCGAGCGTGCCGTCCATCAGGTTCACGTTGCCGATGAAGTCGGCCACGAAGCGCGACGACGGCGTCTCGTAGATGTCGGCCGGCGCGCCCACCTGCAGGAAGCGGCCCTCGCTCATGATCGCAATGCGCGAGGCCATCGTCATCGCTTCTTCCTGGTCGTGCGTGACCATCACGCAGGTGACGCCGACCTTCTCGATGATGTTGACCAGCTCGATCTGCGTTTCTTCACGCAGCTTCTTGTCGAGCGCGCCGAGCGGCTCATCGAGCAGCAGCAATTGGGGCTTCTTGGCCAGGCTGCGCGCCAGCGCCACACGCTGCTGCTGACCGCCCGAGAGCTGGTGCGGCTTGCGCTTGGCGAACTTGCCGAGCTGAACCAGTTTGAGCATTTCCTCGACACGCGCGGCCACCTCGTCCTTGCTCATGCCGCTGCGGCGTGGGCCAAAGGCCACGTTGTCCCACACCGTCATGTGCGGGAACAGCGCATAGCTCTGGAACATCATGTTCATCGGGGCCTCGTAGGGCGGCATGCCCGCGAGGTCTTGCCCGTTCAACAAGATCTGCCCTGAAGTCGGCGTCTCGAAGCCCGCCAGCATGCGCAGCAGCGTCGATTTGCCGCAACCCGACGAGCCGAGCAGCGCGAAGATCTCGCCCTTGGCGATGTCCAGGCTGACGTTGTTGACCGCCTTGTAGCCGCTGAAGTCCTTGGTGACGTTGCGGATCTGCAGGAACGTCGATGGGTCGCTCGGGGCGGGGCTGCTCATGGGCGGCTGGCGTCGGCGAACGTGGTCAGAGCCCGGTCTTGAAGCCGGTGTAGGTGCGCGTCATGAGCCGGCGCAGGTCGTTGCCGAGCGAATCGGGCGCGACCATCTTCTTCATGTCGGCATCGCTCGGAAACACCGTAGGGTTGTTGGCGACCTCCGGCTTGATGAACTTGCGCGACTCCTTGTTCGGGTTGGCATAGAACACCTTGTTGGTGATGCTCGCATGCACCTCGGGCCGCAGGATGTAGTTGATGAACTTGTGCGCATTGCCCGGGTGCTCGGCGTCGGCCGGGATGACCATCACGTCGAAGAACAGCAGGCCGCCGGAACTCGGGATCAGCGCCTCGATCTTCTGCCCGGTCTTGCCGTCGATGGCGCGCTGGCGGGCGATGTTGATGTCGCCCGACCAGCCGAGCGCCAGGCAGATCGAGCCGTTGGCCATGTCGTTGATGTAGCCCGACGAGCTGAACAAGGTGACATGCGGCCGGATCGACTTCAGCAGCGCGCCGGCCTGGGCGTAGTCGGCCGAGTTCTTGCTGAACGACGGCTTGCCGAGGTAGTGCAGCGCGGCTGGCACGACCTCGCTCGCCGAGTCGAGGAAGGATACGCCGCAGGACTTCAGCTTGGAGATGTACTCGGGCTTGAACACGAGGTCCCAGGCGTTGGCGGGCATCGGCATGCTGCCAAGGGCGGCCTTGACCTTGTCGACATTGATGCCGACGGTGGTGAACCCCCACAGCCAGTTGACCATGAACTGGTTGCCGGGGTCGAGCTTGGCGAGCTGCTCCTGGATCGCGGGGTCGAGGTTTTTCAGGTTCGGCAACTGTGCCTTGTCGAGCTTGCGCAGCAGCCCGCCGTCGGCCTGCAGCTTGGCCCAGTTGCTGGAGGGCACGACGATGTCGTAGCCCGTCTTGCCCGCCACCAGCTTGGCGTGCACGATTTCGTTGTTGTCGAAGTTGTCGTAGCGGACCTTGATACCTGTCTCTTTCTCGAAATTCCTGATCGTGTCTTCGGCGATGTAGTCGGACCAGTTGTAGACGTTCAGCACCTTCTCTTCCTCTTGCGCGGCGGCCGGGCCGGCCCACAGCAGGCCGACGGCGGCGGTCAGGGAAGCGATCGAGGTCCAGGTGCTGAACATGCGTTTCATGAGCAATTCCTTCGTGGCGAGTTATCGAGAAAAACAATCGAGTGGCGACAAGTCGGGGGAGAGTCTAGTCAGCCAAAAGGCGTCTTGACCCTCTCGCAAACCCCGTGCCAGCCGGGGGAACTTGACCACTGGCGCTACACCCAGCCGTGGCGCGTTGCATCGGCCAACGTGAGGTCCAGGCACTTGCGGATGAGGGCGACCATCTCGTCGATCTGCTCGCGCGTGATGACCAGCGGCGGCGCGATGATCATGCGGTCGCCCACCGCGCGCATGATCAGCCCGTTGCCGAAGCAGTGGCCGCGGCAGACCATGCCCACTTCGAGCGCGGGGTCGAAGGTCTGGCCGGTCGCCTTGTCCTTGACGAGCTGCACGGCAGCCATCAGCCCGCAGCTCTGCACCTCGCCCACCAGCGGGTGCTTTGCCAACTCGGCAAAGTGCGAGGCGAGATACGGACCGAAGTCGTCGCGCACCTTCTCGACGAGCTTCTCGCGCTGGATCACGCGGATGTTGGCCAGCGCCACCGCACAAGCCACCGGGTGGCCCGAGTAGGTGTAGCCGTGGTTGAACTCGCCGCCTTGTTCGATCAGCACCTTGGCGATGCGCTCGCCCACCATCACGCCGCCGAGCGGGATGTAGCCCGAGGTCACGCCCTTGGCGAAGGTCATCAGGTCGGGTTTGCTGCCGAAGGTCTCGCAGCCGAACCACTGGCCGGTGCGGCCGAAGCCGCAGATGACTTCGTCGGACACGAGCAGGATGCCGTACTTGTCGCAGATGCGCTGCACCTCGGGCCAGTAGGTGGCGGGCGGCACGATCACGCCACCGGCGCCCTGGATCGGCTCGCCGATAAAGGCAGCGACTTTGTCGGCGCCGATCTCAAGGATCTTCGCTTCCAGCCAGCCTGCCGCCTTGAGCCCGAAGTCGTCGCGGCTCTGACCTTGCCCGAGCTCGAACCAGAACGGCTGCTCGATGTGCGCGATGCCCGGGATCGGCAGCCCACCCTGCGCATGCATGCCGCTCATGCCGCCGAGCGACGCGCCGGCCATCGTCGAGCCGTGGTAGGCGTTCTTGCGGCTGATGATGACGGTGCGCTCGGGCTGACCCAGCACGTCCCAGTAGCGCCGCACCATGCGCACCACGGTGTCGTTGCCCTCCGAGCCCGAGCCGCTGAAGAACACGTGCTTGAACTGTGGCGGCGTCACCTGCGCGAGCAACTCCGCCAGTTCGATCGCCGGTGGCGTGGCGGTCTGGAAGAAGCTGTTGTAGAACGGCAGCTCCTGCAGCTGCTTGGTCGCCGCGTTGATCAGCTCCTGCCGGCCGTAGCCGACATTCACGCACCACAGGCCCGACATCGCATCGAGGATCTTGTGGCCCTCGCTGTCCCAGAGGTAGATGTTCTCGGCCTTCGTGATGATGCGCGAACCCTTCGCGGCGAGCGACTTGAAGTCGGTGAACGGGTGCAGGTAGTGCGCCGCGTCGGCGGCTTGCCACTCCCGGGTGGTGCGACGCTGCGCGACGGCGGGGGCCTGGATGACGATGTTTTGCATGACGCTCCTCAATGATTCGTGGTGAGGGGCCGGCCCCTCACCCCAGCCCTCTCCCCAGCGGGGCGAGGGGGCAATCCGCTAAACGTGGAGCAGCAGGTGCTCGCGCTCCCACGGCGAGATCACCTTCATGAACTCGGCGTGTTCGATCTCCTTCACCTCGGAGTAGACGGTGATGAAGGGCTTGCCCAGCACGTCGTGCAGGTCCTTCTCGTCGGCCAGCCAGGCCAGCGCCTCACTCAGCGACTGCGGCAGCTGGTACTCCGACAGGTAGGCGTCGCCCTTGCATTCTGCGGTCGGCTCGATGCGGTTCTTGATGCCGAGGTAACCGCAGGCCAGCGTGGCGGCGAGTGCGACGTACGGGTTCGCGTCGGCGCCGATCACGCGGTTCTCGACCCGTCGCGCCTCGGGCGTGGCCACCGGCGAGCGGATGCCGACGGTGCGGTTGTCGGTGCCCCACTGGATGTTGATCGGCGCCGACATCGAACGCGACAAGCGCCGGTATGAATTGACGTACGGTGCGAACAGCGACATCGCGGCCGGCGTGTACTTCTGCAGCCCGCCGATGTACCAGTAGAACTCCTTGCTCGGTGAGCCGTCCGGGTTGCTGAAGATGTTCTTGCCGCTGGCGGTGTTGACGATGCTCTGGTGCACGTGCATCGCGCTGCCGGGCTCGTTGCCCATCGGCTTGGCCATGAAGGTGGCGTACATCTCGTGGCGCAGCGCGGCCTCGCGGATGGTGCGCTTGAAGAAGAACACCTCGTCGGCCAGGCCGAGCGGCTGGTCGTGGAAGAAGTTGATCTCCATCTGCCCCGCGCCGACCTCGTGGATCAGCGTGTCCACGTTCAGCTCCATCTTCTCGCAGTAGTCGTAGATGTCCTCGAACAGCGGGTCGAACTCGTTCACCGCGTCGATCGAATAGGCCTGGCGCGAGGTCTCTGCGCGCCCGCTGCGGCCCTTGGGCGGCTTCAGCGGCGTGTTCGGGTCGGGGTTGCGCTCGATCAGATAGAACTCGAGTTCGGGTGCCACGATCGGCGTCCAGCCTTCGGCGGCGTACAGGCCGCAGATGTGGCGCAACACCGAACGCGGCGCGAACGGGATCATCACGCCATTGCGGTCGAAGCAGTCGTGGATCACCTGCGCCGTCGGGTCGGTGGCCCACGGCACGATGCGCACGGTGGACAGGTCGGGCCGCAGGTGCATGTCGCGATCGGTGGCGTGGATCACGTCGTAGTACGGGCCTTCTTCAGGGAACTCGCCAGTCACCCCGATGGCGACGATCGCCTCGGGCAGCCGCATGCCGCGGTCCTCGGTGAATTTTTCGCGCGGCAGGATCTTGCCGCGCGCCACGCCGGTGAGGTCGGGCACGAGGCACTCGATCTCGGTCACGCGACGCTCGTTGAACCACGTCTCGAGGTCGCTGAATGTGAAATTGCTTTTGTCCACCATAGGTCACCTGGGAAATTTCGGGCGCCGCTCGGGCACCGGGTAGGACGTGAGAGCCCCGCAATCGATCGGTCGGCGGCGCAACCTATCGATCCGGCTCGTGCTGCGGCGTGCGGTGGCGGTCTCGAAGGCGCTGGTCATGAAAGTCCTGGCACGCGGCGCCGAAGGCCTTGAAGAGTTGCACCGACACCGGGTTGTTCGCCGCGCGCCACTCCGGGTGCCACTGCACACACAGGTTGAAGGCCTTGGCGTCGGGCTTCGAGAACGCCTCGATCAATCCGTCGGGGGCACGCGCCTCGACACGCAAGCCCTGGGCCAGCCGGTTCACGCCCTGGCCGTGCACCGAGTTCACCTCGATGCGGTCGGCGCCGACGATGGCCGCCAGCGTACCGCCGGGCACCACATCGACCGGGTGCGCCAGCGCGTACACGGCGTCGGCCGGTGCGTCGCCCGGGCCGCGGTGGTCGTCGTGCCCCGGCACCTCCTGCACCGCCTGGTGCAGGCTGCCGCCGAGGGCGACATTGGTTTCCTGGAAGCCTCGGCAGATCGCGAACAGCGGGATGCCGCGTTCAAGCGCGCGCGGGATCAGCGGCAAGGTCGAGTCGTCGCGCAGCGGGTCCAGCGGCAGGCTGGCGTCGTGCACCCCCTCGCCGAAGTGCCGCGGATGCACGTTGGCGGGGGAGCCGGTGAGCAGCATGCCGTCGGCCATGTCGAGCAGCGCTTCGATTTCGTCGGCCTCGACCGAGGGCACCACCAAGGGCTGGCATCCGGCCAGGCGCACCGCGTCGATGTACTTCTTGCCGGCCACGTGGAAAGGGTGTTCGCCGAGTTGCCGGTTGCAGGCAGGCACCAGCACCACGGGTTTGCGGATAGAGGAAGCGGCGCTCACAACATGTCCCTCAAGCGGTAGTAGGCCATGCCGGCCACCAGCGCCGGCGTGCGCAACAAGCGGCCGCCGGGGAACGGCCGGTGGCGAATGCGCGCGAAGGTGTCGAAGCGTTCCGCGTTGCCAGCAATCGCTTCGGCCACCAGCTTGCCGGCCAGGCCGGTGAGGGCCACGCCATGGCCCGAGAAACCCTGCAGGTAATAGACATCGGCGTGCTCGGCCGAGGCGCCCACGTCGGTCAGCCGGCCGAAGTCGGGCGCGCGGTTCATCGAAATGTCGACGAAGCCGCCCCAGGCGAACTCGGCTTTCGCCGCGTGCAATTGTGGGAAGGTGGTGGCCATGCGTCGCTGCATGCTGGCGGCCAGGTTCATCGGCGTCGCAGTGCTGTAGCTCACGCGGCCGCCATACAGCATGCGGTGGTCTACCGTGGGCCGGAAATAGTCGAGCACGAAGTTGGTGTCGCACACGGCCGACTTCGAGGGCACGAGCGAAGCGGCCAGCGCCGGGTCGAGCACTTCGGAGGCGATGATGTAGGTGCCGACCGGCATGATGCGGCGCTCCAGCATCGGCGCCAGGCCTTGCAGGTAGACGTTTCCGGCGAGCAGCACATGGGACGCACGCACCGAGCCTTGCGCAGTGCGCAGCCGGGCGGTCGCGCCAGGCTCCAGCGACGTCACGGGCGAGTTCTCGAAGATCTGCACGCCCAGCGAATCGGCCGCGCGAGCCAGGCCGAGGCTGTACTTCAGCGGGTGCAGGTGGCCGCCCGCCGGGTCGTGCACGCCGCTGTGGAAGCGCGGGCTGGCGATCCAGCGTGGCATGTCCTGCGGCGTGATCCAGGTCGTTTGGTAGCCGTAGTCGCGCTGCATCTGCGCCTGCCAGGTCCGCAACGCCTGCGCCTTGCGCGCGCTCACGGCCAGGCTCAAGTAGCCGCTCTGCCAGTCGCAATCGATGTCGAAGCGCTCGCGCCGCTGGCCGATCAGCGCGATGGCTTCGAGCGTCATGTCCCAGGTTCGGCGCGAGGCTTCGAGCCCGAGCTGCGCTTCGATCACGCCTTGGTCGCACGCCAGCCCGGCAATCACTTGCCCGCCGTTGCGGCCGGAGGCGCCCCAGCCGACCTGCTGCGCCTCCAGAAGCACCACGCTGTAGCCGCGGTCGGCCAGCTCGATCGCTGCCGACAGCCCCGCCAGCCCGCCGCCCACCACCGCCACGTCGCAGTCGAGGTTCGATTGCAGCGTCGGGAAGCTCCGGTCACGTTGCACGGTGGCCGCGTAGTAGGAATGCTTCGTCAGTTGCTGATCGGTGCTGAGCAAGGACATCACGGGTATGCGCTAGGCAAGCCTTGTTTCGAGCGGTGGTGGCGGGGCAGACGGGTGAGAGGCGGGCCGTTCAGGCGGCGCGCTTCAACGCATCGCGCAGCGTGCTGAACAACTGGTCCATGTGGCTGGTCTCGATGATCAGCGGCGGCGACAGCGCGATCGTGTCGCCGGTGGTGCGCACCAGCACGCCCTTCTCCCAGCAGTCGAGGAAGATGTCGAACGCGCGCTTGCCCGGCTGGCCGGCGATCGGCGCCAGCTCGACCGCTCCGACGAGGCCGATGTTGCGGATGTCGATCACATTGGGCAGGTCGCGCAGCGAATGCACGCCGGCTTCGAAGGCCGCGCCCATCTTGGCGCCGCGCGTCAGCAGGCCGTCTTCGGCATACGTGTCGAGCGTGCCCAGCGCGGCGGCGCAGGCCAGCGGGTGGGCCGAGTAGGTGTAGCCGTGCGGAAACTCCACCATGTGCTCAGGGCCACTCATCAACGCGTCGTGCAGGTGGCCTTTGGCAAACACCGCGCCCATCGGCACGCAGCCGTTGCTGATGCCTTTGGCGACCGTCATCAGGTCGGGCGTCACGTTGAACTTGGTCGCGGCAAACGGCGAACCCAGGCGGCCGAAACCGGTGATCACCTCGTCGAAGATCAGCAGGATGCCGTGCTTGTCGCAGATGGCGCGCAGCCGCTCGAGGTAGCCCTTGGGCGGGATCAGCACGCCGGTGGAGCCGGCCATCGGCTCGACGATCACCGCGGCGATGGTCGAGGCGTCGTGCAACTGCACCAGCCGCTCCAGGTCGTCGGCCAACTCGGCGCCGTGCTCGGGCTGGCCGCGGGTGAAGGCGTTGCGCGCCAGGTCGTGGGTGTGGCGCAAGTGGTCCACGCCGCCCAGCAGCGGGCCGAAGCTCTTGCGATTGCCGACCATGCCACCGACCGACACGCCCCCGAAGTTGACGCCGTGGTAGCCGCGCTCGCGGCCGATCAGCCGGGTGCGCGTGCCTTCGCCGCGGGCGCGGTGGTAGGCGATCGCCATCTTCAGCGCGGTGTCCACCGCCTCGGAGCCGGAGTTGGTGAAGAACACCTTGTTCAACCCGGCGGGCGTGATCTTGACCAGGCGCTCGGCCAACTCGAACGACTTGGGGTGCGCCATGTTGAACGGCGGGCAAAAGTCCATCTCGGCCGCTTGCTCGGCAATCGCTTGCACGATCTTCGGCCGGGCGTGGCCGGCGTTCACGCACCACAGGCCGGAGATGCCGTCGAGCACCTGGCGGCCCTCGGGCGTCCAGTAGTGCATGCCAGCGGCCTTGGCGAACATGCGCGGCGACTGTTTGAACTGGCGGCTCGCGGTGAACGGCATCCAGTAGGCGTCCATGCCGGTGGGCGCTTTGCTTGCAGCAGGCTGTGCGTGCGCAGCCTTGGCAGGAGCGGCGGTGGCGGTGGCGACGGCTTCGATTTCCTTGAGCATGGCGGACCTCCGGCTGAAGAGACCCTGAGTGTAGGCAAATCGCGTCGCAATGTGCTTGCGGACCGGATTCGGGTTCACCCGCGGCTTCGCAACATAATGCGGGCAAAGGCCACCTCGACCAAATCGAATGCGAAACGACCCCGCCGACGTGAAATTGGATTCGATCGACCGTGCCATCCTCGCCGAGTTGCAGGCGCAGGGCCGGCTGTCGAACCAGGAACTGGCCCAGCGGGTGCATCTGTCAGCGTCGGCCTGCCTGCGCCGCGTGAAGGCGCTCGAAGACAGCGGTGTGATTGCGCAGTACGTGGCGCTCGTCAACCCGCGCGCGGTGGGCAAGCACGGCATCAGCTACACCATCATCAACCTGGAGACGATGAGCACGCCTCTGCTGCAGGCCTTCGAGCAGGCGGTGCGCGACGAGCCGGAGGTGCTCGACTGCTTCTACGTGGCCGGCTCGAACGACTACCTGATCCGCTTTGCCTACCGCGACGCTGAAGACCTGGAGCGCTTTCACGCCGACGTGCTGATGCGGCTGCCCAACGTCGCACGCACCAACTCGCTGCTCGTGCTGCGCACGGTCAAGAAGACGACCGCGCTGCCGGTTTGAACGCGGGTTCAGGCAAACCGAGTCCTGCCAACCGGAGACGAGACGGCCGATGCAGATCTTTCACAACGAACAGCACCACCTTCACCGGGGCCGCCACGAGATGTACCGCGGTCGCCTTGTGCCTTGCCATGAGGTGCCGGATCGGCTGGAGCATGTGCTTGCCGAGTTGAAGCGGCGCCCCGTCGGCCCCGTCATGGCGCCGCCCGAGCCTGCCGATCTGGACGCGGTGCTGGCGCAGATTCACAGCCCGCGCTACCTGCACTTCATCGAGCACGCATGGGACGAGTGGGTCGCGCTCGACCCGGCGCATGCCGAGCTCGACGCGCTGCCCTCGGTGTGGCCCGGCCGGGCGTTTCGCACCGATGTGCTGCCGCACAACTTTGCGGCGCGCATGGGATTGTTTTCGTTCGACGCTGGCACACCGCTCACGGCCGGCTCGTGGCCAGCCGCACGCGGCGGCGCGGCATGCGCCGTGACGGCTGCCCGCGCAGTGGCTGCGGCGACACGTGCGGCAAGTGCCGCAAGTGCGGCTGCCGGTTCGCAGCCGGCCAGCGCCTTCGTGCTCACACGCCCGCCCGGCCACCATGCCGGGCCCGACTTCTTCGGCGGCTACTGCTTCCTGAACAACGCCGCCTTGGCAGCGCAGGTGTTGCGCAACGCCGGGCTGCAGCGCGTGGCGGTACTCGATGTGGACTACCACCACGGCAACGGCACGCAGAGCATCTTCTACGAACGCGCGGATGTGCTGACCGTGTCCATCCACGGCGACCCACTGACCGAGTACCCGTTCTTCCTCGGCCATGCCGACGAACGCGGCGCGGGTGAGGGCGAGGGCTTCAACCTGAACCTGCCGCTGCCGCGCGGCACCGGTTTTGCAAAGTGGCGCGCCGCGCTGCGGCAAGGCGTGGCGGAGGTGCAGGCCTTCGGCGCCCAGGCGCTGGTCGTCGCACTCGGCGTCGACACGTTCGAGGGCGACCCGATCTCCGGCTTCGGCCTGAAAAGCGCCGACTACGGCCAGATCGGGCGCGACCTGGCGGCGCTGGGCTTGCCGACCGTCATCGTCTTCGAGGGCGGCTATGCGGTGGCCGAGGTGGGCGTGAATGTCGTGAACGTGCTGGAGGGATTCAGCGCCGGCGGATGAGCAGGACCAGTCGGTCGCGCGCTGCGCTCTGCGTGGGTCAGGCCGCGCGCGAGCGCGTGGCAGCGACCCGCCCGGACAGGTAAGTCCAGACGAAGTTCGCCGCGGCATTGCTGGTCAGCTCGGCATGGTCGTAGGCGGGCGCCACCTCCACGCAGTCCATGCCGACGAAGTTGAGATCGGCCAGCTCCTCGAGCACGCTCGCCACCTGCGCACTCGACATGCCAGCCGGCTCGGGCGTGCCGGTGCCGGGGGCGAAGGCCGGGTCCAGGCAGTCGATGTCCAGGCTCAGGTACAGCGGAGGGTGGCCGTGCGCGGCCATGCGTGCGCGGATGGCGCGGAGCACAGGCGCGAGTTGGCCGGGGCTCTCCAACCCACGCAAGGCACGCGCGGTGAAGATCAGCCCGCCCTGGTCTTGCACGTACTCGCGCGCGTCACGCGTGCCCGCGGAGCGGATGCCGAGCTGCACCATGCACTCGCGCTGCACCAGCCCTTCCTGGATCGCTTCATAGACCCAGGTGCCGTGGCCGCTGGGCTCGCCGAAGTGGTCTTGCCAGGTGTCGCAATGCGCGTCGAAATGGATCACCGCCAGCGGCCGGCCGAACCAGGCTTTGTAGGCGCGCAGCAAGGGCAGGGTGATCGAGTGGTCGCCGCCGATCCAGGCCATGTGGTGGCGCCGGATCAGCGCCTCGGCCAGCGGCATCATCGCCTCGCGCATCGCAACCAGGCTGGTGTTGGGCAGCGCCAGGTCGCCGGCATCGCCGAGCTGGCCGAGTGGCGAGGTGTCGAAGTGCGGGTGCGTCGCGTCGCACAGCATGTGGCTGGCCTCGCGCACCGCGCGCGGGCCAAAGCGCGCGCCGGGGCGGTTGGTGACCGAGCCGTCCCAGGCCACGCCCGCCACGGCAAACGGCGTGGCATCGCTGACCGGCGGGGCTTTGAGGAAGGCGTTGTTGGAGAGGAAGGCGAAGTTCATCGCGAGCGATGATACGGGCCGTCGCGGAGGCAGCGCCGATGCGCAACGCAGGCTACATCGCCATCGGCAAGCTGAAGCCCAGCCCCGCCATCAGCACGCCGCACAGCAGAAGCGACTTGGTGCCCCGACTGGAACGCGACGACTCGACCGCCCACGCGGCCAGCATCGCAGAAGCAAGAAAGTAGAACAGTGTCGAGAGCGTCTTGACGTCCATGGTGGGGCCTCCATGGAGCGATATCGGCCGTGGCGGGCGACGCTTGAGGTCACGTCACGTCAGTAGGTGACTTCGTATCGGTACGTCCTGAACCGCAGCACGGCGGACTTGGGGCGAATCTGCTCCAGCACCAGCCCAGTGGCCAGCGCGTCGCCCTCGTGGAACACCTGCCCGTTGATCACCAGCATGCGGTTGGCCGCGCTCTTGGAGTAGATGGAGCCGCCGATCGTGATGGCCGGCACCTCGCGCCGAACGTCTTCCGGCAGTTCGGCCAACGACGGCAGCTTGGGTTCGGGTTCGGCGGGCTTGGCGATGGGTTTGGGCGGTGCGGACGGCGTCTGCCTGGCTGCCGCCGTCGTGGGCGGCGGCTTGCGCGCAGCCGCTGAAGGGGCGGTTTCGCGGGGTGCGGAAGCGCTCGCCGCGGTGGTTTGTGGGTTGCCGGCAGCACCTGCGGCAGCGCTCGCCGGGCCGGTCGCAAGCGCGGGCGCTGGCGCACTTGTGTTGGCGGCTGGCGCCGCAACCGCTGCCGGTTGCGGGGGCGGCGCAAGGTTCGCAACGGGCGGCGTCGGTGCGGCCAGCGCAGGCGCCGTCGGCGCTGGCTCGGCCCGGTCGAGCCACAGCCACACCACGACTCCGAGCAGTGCTGCGAATGCAGCCGCGATCGGCCACTTCCAGGGGTGGGAGCGCACGTCGCCGTCGCCGTCCGCTGCGCCGGTGGGCAGCGCTTGCGCGTGCAGGCCCGGCACGGCGCTGCGTTCGCGCTCGCGTTCCGAGTCGGCCCGGCGCAGCGCATCGAGTATGTAGGACATGCCGTGGGTTCCTTCGGGCTATTCCTCGGTCTGCAGGCGCGGTTCGTCCACGCCGGTGGCGCGGTTGAGCAGCATGAAGGTTTCGGGCCCCGCGACGCCGTCGGGCTTGAGCTCCTGAGCGAACTGGAAGGCGTAGACCTTGGCCTTCAGCGCGGCATTGAACGTCTGCGGCGCAGGAGGCGGCGGCTCGTTCTGCAACTTCGCCAGGCGCGCGGCGAGCCAGTCCACTGCCGGTCCGGTGCTGCCTTCGACGAGTTTGTCGCGGTAGCCCGCGGGCGCACGCCAAAAGGTGGCGAACTCGCCGCGCCAGGTGCGCGCCAGCGACTCCAGCGACACGGTGTGCGTGGCACCCTGCATGCGCAGCACCGCGCTCTGGCCGGTCAGGCCGGTGAGCAGCGCGTAGCCGGGTTTGTCGTCGGTGCCCCGCAACGTCAGGATGCCGGGCCGGCCGAGCTGCCGGATCAGCGCCAGGCTGGTTCCGCCTTTGAAGCACAGCACGTCGCTGCGCTGCGCGGCCAGGCAGGGGTCGGCCTCGCTGGCGGGCAGGCGCCACAGCGGTGCGAGTTCGCGCCAGGCGTCTTTGTCGTTGCGGATCAGCGCGCTGAGTGCCGCGTCGGTCGCGGCGGTTGAAGCCGACGTTGCCGTGCCGACTGCGGGTGCTGGCGCCGACGCTGCCATCGTGGCTGTCGCTGCGACCGCGGCCGGCGCAGCCGCTGACGCCGCCGTGCCCGGAGCGGCAGATGCTGTTGCAGTACCCGATGCAGCCGATGCGGTCGATGCAACCGTTGCAGCCGATGCACTCGGTGCAGCCCGCGCCGAGGCACCGCCAGCCTGCGCCCCCGAGGCAGCGCCGCCACCGCCCGGCGCCGAGGCAGATGCCGCCGCCGCCGAAGGGCGATCCCCCCCACGCCATCCCAGCCCGACCGCCCCTGCCACCAGCACCGCCGCCAGCCCGGCCGACGCCGCCAGCGCCAGGCGCCTCGGTTCTGCGAGCCACCCCTTGCCGCGAGACGGCGCGCCGAACACCTCGACCGCCGCTTTGTCCACCACCTTGCGGTCGACCCGCGCCTTGCCAGTGGAGTAGGCGCCCAGCAAGGCCCGGTCGCACAGCAGGTTGATGCGCCGCGGCACGCCGCGCGCCAGCGCGTGGATGCGCTGCACCGCCTCGCGCTCGAACGGCCGCGGGCCCTTCAGCCCGGCCACCGCGAGCCGGTGGCGGATGTACTGCGAGGTCTCGGCCGCCGACAGCGCCTGCAGGTGAAACCGCGCCACCACCCGCTGCGCCAATTGCTCCAGCTCGGGCAGCGCCAGCATGTCGCGCAGTTCGGGCTGGCCGATCAGGATGATCTGCAGCAGCTTGCGCTCGTTCGTCTCCAGGTTGGTCAGCAGGCGCAGCTGCTCCAGCACCTCGGCCGAGAGGTTCTGCGCCTCGTCGATGATCAGCACGTTGTTCTGCCCGACGGCATGGGTCTTGAGCAGGAACTCGTTGAGCGGGTCCACGTAGTCCTTCACCGTCGTGCTGCCCGCGCCCTGGTGCGGATACGGGACGCCGAACTCGTCGCACACCGAGTTGAGCAGCTCGGTGACGGTGAGCTTGGGGTTGAAGATGTACGCGACGTTGCACCGCTTGGGGATCTGCTCCAGAAAGCAACGGCACACCGTGGTCTTGCCGGCGCCCACTTCACCCGTCAGCAGCACGAAGCCGCCGCCGCCGTCCACGCCGTAAAGCAAGTGCGCGAGCGCCTCGCGGTGCCGCTCGCTCATGAACAGGAAGCGCGGGTCGGGGGAGATCGAGAAGGGCTCGCGCTTGAGGCCGAAGAAGCGGGCGTACATGGGCGCGAAGGATACCGGGCGCCCGCAACCGCCGCGAACCACTTGCCACTCGGGCGCAGAACGCGAACTAGTACGCGAAACGGTGACCGCGAAACCACGCACAAGACGCGCTGCGTGCGCTAGGCGGGGTGAGGGAATGTCTTCGGTGGTCGCAGGCGGGCTGCGGCGATACAGTCTCGCCGCTTTGCGAATCGCAGAACCCGCAGAACAAGAACCCGCAGAAAAGATGGCGCCGACACACCAGCGCGTCGGCAAAGAAGCACCCCACCCCGAGGACCCTTGCATGGCAACCACCGTCATCGAGAGCAACACGAGAAGCAGCAGCACCCGAGTCGTCAGCCGGCGCTGGGTGCGCCGCGATCCACCCGTCTGGCCGTTCGTCTGGCGCGGCTTGCTGCCGCTGCTGGGCCTGCTGCTGCTGGCGATCTACGCGCTGCAGCCCTTCGCCCGCGACACCGTCGAAGCCACGGTGCTGCAAGAAACCCGCGCCCAGCTCGACGCGCAAGGCCACACCTGGGCCAAATTGGCCGTGTCGGGCCAGAACGTCACCGTCAGCGGCGTGAAGCCGGCGGGCGCGAGCGCCGACGCGGTGTTGGCCGCCGCACGGGCCGCCACCTGCCCCAGCTGGGCCGGGCGCCTGACCTGCGCGGTGGTGGTGACGGGCGACTTCACCGATGCACCGGCGGCGCCGGTCGCCATGGCAGCGCCGAAGGTGGAGGCCAAGCCTGAGCCCAAGCCCGAGATCAAACCGGCGCCACTGCCCGCCGCTGCCGTGCAGGCCTGCGAAAAGTCGCTGGCCGACGTGGTCGCGACCTCCAAGATCGAGTTCGCGGTCAGCAGCGCCGTGATCGACCCGAAGAGCGCCACCTTGCTCGACTCCCTGGCCCGCGCTGCTGCCACCTGCCCCGGCGTGATCCGCGTAGAGGGCCACACCGACGCCACCGGCGACCCGACCGCCAACCGCGCGCTGAGCGAGGCGCGTGCCGAGTCGGTGGTGGGGGCACTCGCCAAACGAGGCATCGCAACCGACCGCCTGAAGGCGCAAGGCTTCGGCGCCGAGCGCCCGATCGCCGACAACACCAGCGCCGCCGGGCGGGCGCAGAACCGCCGCATCGAGTTCCGCGTGCAGGCCGGCAACTAGACAACCGTTCGAACACTACGCACACAGACGAGGAGCGTGAAATGAGCTTTCTTTTGGCAAAGATCGTGTTGCTGTTGCTGGCAGCGGCACTGTTGGGGGCGTTGTTGGCCCGCTGGTGGCTGCGTCGCCACTTCGAAGATGTGACGACCGAGTACAGCCGCATGGACAGCGAGGGGCGCGCCTGGCGCAAGTCCTTCGAAGACCGGCTCGCGCAGCGGCCGGAGCTCGACCTGTCGCCGCTGAACGCGCGGCTGGACGGCCTGGAGTCGTCGATCCGAGGCATCGTGATCCCGAAGCCGGCGGTCACCGATCTCACGCCGGTGCTGGCCGCCGTGTCGGCGATCCGGATGCCGGCGCAGAAAGACGTTGACCTCAGCCCGGTGCAGGCCAAGCTCGGCGAGGTCGAGGCGGCGGTGTCGCGCATCCAGATGCCGGTGCCGAAGGAAACCGACCTCGGCCCGGTGCTGGCCCGCCTGGCCGGCCTGGAAACGCGCATCGGCGCGATCCGCATCCCCGAGCCGTCGGCGCCGGTCGACCTGGCGCCAGTGCAGCGCCACCTGGCCGAGCTCGACAAGGCGGTGCGCGGCATCCAATTGCCCGCTCCGCAGGCTGTGGACTTCGGCGACACGCACCGTCGCCTGTCGATGGTGAGCGACGCGGTCGCGGCAATCCGCATGCCGGCTGCCAAAGACGTCGACCTGGGCCCGGTGCAGGCGCGGCTCGGCCAGCTCGAAGCGGCCGTCAAGTCGATCGTGATCCCAGCGCCGCGTGACGTCGACCTGGCGCCGATGCAGGCCCGCCTCGGTCAAATCGAAACTGCCGTCAAGGCGATTGCGATCCCGGCGCCGAAAGAGGTTGACCTGGCGCCGTTGCAAACGCGCTTCAGCCAACTGGAGCAGGCGGTCAAGTCGATTGCGATCCCGGCTCAGAAGGAGGTGGACCTGGCGCCCGTGCAGGCGCGGATGGCGCAGCTTGAGCAGGCCGTGAAGGCCATCGTCATTCCTGTGCCCAAGGGCGTCGACCTGACGGCAACCCACGCCCGCCTGGAGGCGGTTGAAGGTGCGATCAAGAACCTGCGCTTCCCGACGCCGCAGGCCGTGGACATGGCGCCGGTGCAAGCCCGCATCGATGCTGTCGAGCGCGCGGTCAAGGCAATTCAGATTCCGGCCGCGCGCGACGTGGACCTGCAGCCGATGAACGAGCGCATCGCGTCGCTCGGCGCGGCGATCCAGGCGATTCGCATGCCGGTGCAGAAGGACGTGGACCTCGGGCCGCTGACGAGCCGGCTCGCCGACCTCGACCGCGGCCTGAAGTCGATTTCGATCCCGGCGCCGAAAGACGTGGACCTGAACCCGGTCTACGCGCGGCTGAACGCGATGGAAGAACTTCTCAGGGGTCTGCGCATGCCCACGCCCACGCCGCCAGTGGATTTGGCGCCGACTCAGCAGCGGCTGGACGCGCTGGAGCGGGCGGTCAGGGCGATCGTGATTCCGCCGGCCTCGACGGTGGACCTGGGGCCGGTGATGCTGAAGCTGGCAGCGCTGGAGTCGCGCATGGCGGCTTCTGCCCGTGCGCCGGCGCCACCGCCGCCCGTTGCGGCACCTGTAGCGCCGCCGGTGGCCGCGGTCGCGCCGCGCAGCGCCGCCGTTCGCGCTGGCAGCCGCAACCTGCTCACCCGCGCGGCGTATGGCAAGGCCGACGACCTGAAGAAGATCAAGGGCGTGAAGACGGTGATGGAGAATATGATGCACGACATCGGCGTGTACTACTTCTGGCAGATCGCCGAGTGGACGCCGGCCGACGTGACCCACGCCGACGCGCAACTCACGGCCTTCCACGGCCGCATCCTGCGCGACCATTGGGTGGCCCAGGCCAAGGTCTTCGCGCGCGACGCCAGCGCTGCGCGCAAGCCGGCGGAGTTCTGATCGACTGACGGGAAAGTCGCGATCGCCGCCGGCGCGCGCCGGCCGCAGTGCGGCGATTGCGCCGCAGAATGGCACCCGTCTTGCTTCGAGCAAGGCGGGGTGTTCATTCAGAGAGGCGGTCCTCGTGGCAAAAATCCCTCCCGGCGTCGGGCCGCGGTTCCCTCAAGTCGTGGTGCTGTTCGGCGCCACGGGCGACTTGGCGCGGCGCAAATTGCTGCCGGGGCTGTTCCACCTGGCCAGCGCCGGCTTCATCCCGGGTTGCCGGATCGTCGGCGTGTCGCTCGACGATCTCGACCTCGACGGCTTTCGGGCCAGCGCGCGCAAGGCGCTGGACGAATTTTCGGCCCGCAAGGTCAGCGACGCCGATTGGGCCACTTTCGCCGCCTGCCTCGACTACGTGCCGCTTGCCGCCGGCGCACCCGCATTGAAAGCCGCGGTCGATCGCGCCGAGCAGTCGCTCATGCAGTCCTTTGGCGGCGAGTGCCGCCGGCTGCACTACCTGAGCGTGCCGCCCAGCGCCGCGTTGCCCGCGGTGCGCTTGCTGCACGAGGCCGGCGTGGTGGAGCGCTCGCGCATCGTGATGGAAAAACCGTTCGGCACCGACAAGGCCAGTTCGGTGTCGCTCAACGCAAAGCTGCACGAGGTGTTTGCGGAGGAGCAGATCTTCCGCATCGACCACTTCCTGGGCAAGGAGCCGGCGCAGAACATCCTCGCGTTCCGTTTTGCCAACGGGCTGTTCGAGCCGATCTGGAACCGCAACTTCATCGACCACGTGCAGATCGACGTGCCCGAGACGCTCGGCCTGGGCAAGCGCTCGGCCTTCTACGAGCAGACCGGCGCGTACCGCGACATGGTGGTGACGCACCTGTTCCAGATCCTCGCCTTCATGGCCATGGAGCCGCCCACCGCGCTGGAGCCGGCGCCGATCAGCGAGGAGAAGAACAAGGTCTTTCGCAGCATGCTGCCGGTGCAGCCGGGTGACGTGGTGCGCGGCCAGTACACCGGCTACCGAGACGAAGACGGCGTCGACCCTGAGTCGGAGACCGAGACCTTCATCGCGCTCAAGTGCTTCATCGACAACTGGCGCTGGGCCGGCGTGCCGTTCTTCCTGCGCACCGGCAAGCGCCTGGCGGAAGGGCAGCGCATCATTTCCATCGCCTTTCGCGAGCCGCCCAAGAGCATGTTCCCGGCCGGCTCGGGTGTGGGCGCGCAAGGGCCCGACCACCTGACATTCGACCTGGCCGACGCGTCGAAGATGTCGCTCAGCTTCTACGGCAAGCGCCCCGGCCCGGGGATGCGGCTGGACAAGCTGAGCCTGCAGTTCGCGATGCACGACACCGGACTCATCGGCGACGTGCTTGAAGCCTACGAACGGCTGATCCTCGACGCGATGCGCGGCGACCGCACGCTGTTCACCACCGCCGAAGGCATCGAGCGGCTGTGGGAGGTGTCGACCCACCTGCTGGAAGCCCCGCCGCCGGTGCGCCTGTACCCGCCCGGCTCGTGGGGGCCGAAGTCGATCCATCAGTTGATCGCGCCGCATGCGTGGCGGCTGCCGTTCGAGCGTGCATGGCGAGGGCCGAATCCGCACGGGAGTTGAGCTGCGGGCCTGCCAGCCGTCGTTCGCGCTCGGGTGACCACCGAGGCAGGGAGACTGCCCCCTTGCACCGGGCGTGAGTATGATGGTATTCTGTATACAGAGTCCAATTCACCTCTCGGATCGCCGCTGCTGTGACCGCACAACTCGTCAAGCTCCAGGCCGCACCCGACCTCGTCGATCAGGTCTACCGGGCTTTGCTGCATGCCATCAGCGAAGGCTCGCTGGCGCCGGGCGCACGCATCACGCAGGAAGACCTGGCGGAGAAGCTGGCGGTGTCGCGCCAACCGGTGCTGCAGGCGTTACGGCTGCTGAAGAAGGACGGCTTCGTGCTCGACGCGCCGGGCCGCGGTGTGCTGGTGGCGCCGCTGGACGCCGAACTCACGCTCAAGGTCTACCAGGTGCGCGGCGCGCTCGATGCGCTGGCGGCGCGGCTGGCGGCGCAAGCGCGTTTCGTGATCGCGCCCCGGCTGATCGATCAGGGCCGCAAAGCCGCCCGCGGGCGAAACATCCAGGCCATGATCGACGCCGACCTGGCGTTCCACTCCGCCATCTACGCCGCGTCCGGCAACCCGCTGATCGAGCAGAGCGCACAACTGCACTGGGCGCACTTGCGCCGGGTGATGGGTGCGGTGCTGCAGTCGACAGGCCTGCGCGACGCGGTGTGGGACGAGCACGAACAGATCGCCGCGGCCATAGCCGCGGGCAACGAAAAGCTGGCCGTCGAACTGATCGACCAGCACAGCCAGCAAGCCGGCCAGACCCTGGCCGCGCGCCTTTCCACCGTCCTCAAACGCACCGCAGGAGACACCCCATGAAGCTCAGCAAGGCACAGATCGAACAGTTCGACCGCGACGGTTACCTGTTCTTCCCCGGCCTCTTTACGCCCGAAGAAACGCAGAACCTGAACGCCGCCGTGCCCGAGCTCTACGCCCGGCGCGAGGCCTACAACGTGCGCGAGAAAGGCAAGGACGCGGTGCGCACCAATTTTGCCGCCCACCTGTACAGCGAGCCGTTCGCCAAGCTGGCACGCCACCCGCGCATGATCGAGCCGGTCCAGGCGCTGTTCGGCGAGAAGCTCTACATGCACCAGTTCAAGATCAACGGCAAGATGGCCTTCGAAGGCGACGTGTGGCAGTGGCACCAGGACTACGGCACCTGGCTAAACGACGACCACATGCCCACCGAGCGCGCCATGAATGTGGCGATCTTCCTGGACGACGTGAACGAGTACAACGGCCCGCTGATGTTCATCCCGGGCAGCCACAGAAAGGGGGTTGTTGAAGCCAAGCACGACCTCACGACCACGAGCTACCCGCTGTGGACGGTCGACAACGACCTGATCCGCCAACTGGTCACCCGCGCGGGCGGGAAGGATGGCGGCATCGTGTCGCCCAAAGGGCCGGCCGGCTCGATGATCCTGTTCCACAGTTGCCTGGTGCACGCCAGCAGCAGCAACCTGTCGCCGTTCAACCGGGTCAGCGTGTACCTGAGCCTGTGCGCGGTCAGCAACCATATTCGGCGCTACAAGCGGCCCGAGTACATCGCGCACCGCGACTTCACGCCGATCGAGTGCCTGCCCGACGACTGCTTGCTCAAGCCCTACCCGGTAGACCTGCCGTGGAAGGACGGCATGCCGGCCAGCGCGCTGCAGACATCGCTCGAAGAACTCGCCGAGGTGGCCGCATGAGCCTTCATCAACAACTCCAGCAGCGCGCCGCCGACGGCAAGCCTATCCGCATCGGCCTGATCGGCGCCGGCAAGTTCGGCTCGATGTACCTGGCGCAGATCCCGCGCACGCCCGGCGTTCACCTGGTGGGCATTGCCGACCTGTCGCCCGCCGCGGCGAAGGTGAACCTGGCGCGCGTGGGCTGGGAACCCGAGCGGTGCAACGCCACGTCGCTCGACCAGGCCTTGAAGACCGGCGCCACGCACATCGGCGATGACTGGCAAGCACTGGTCGCGCACTCGGGCGTCGACATCGTGGTCGAGTGCACCGGCAACCCCGTCGCCGCGGTCGAACACTGCCTGCAGGCGTTTGCGCACCGCAAGCACGTGGTGAACGTCACGGTGGAGGCCGACGCCTTCTGCGGCCCGCTGCTGGCGCGCAAGGCGGCGCAGGCGGGGGTCGTCTACTCGCTCGCGTTCGGCGACCAGCCGGCGCTGATCTGCGACCTGGTCGACTGGGCGCGCACCTGTGGCTTCCCCGTCGTCGCCGCCGGCCGCGGCCACAAGTGGTTGCCGCACTTCAGCGAATCGACGCCCGAAACGGTCTGGGGCAACTACGGCCTCACGCCCGAGCAGGCGGCGCGCGGCGGCCTGAACCCGAAGATGTTCAACAGCTTCCTCGACGGCTCCAAGCCGTCGATCGAAAGCACCGCGGTGGCCAACGCGACCGGCTTGACCGTGCCCAGCAACGGCCTGCTGTACCCGCCAGCGAGCGTCGAGGACATCCCGTTCGTCACACGACCGATCAGTGAAGGCGGCGTGCTCGAACGCAAGGGCATGGTCGAGGTGATCTCGTCGTTGGAGGCGAACGGCCGCAAGATTCCGTACGACATCCGCATGGGCGTGTGGGTCACGGTCGAGGCCGAGACCGAGTACATCAAGAACTGCTTCGAGGAATACAACGCCCACACCGACCCGAGCGGGCGCTACTTCACGCTGTACAAGCGCTGGCACCTGATCGGGCTGGAGGTCGGCATGTCGGTCGCCAGCGTCGCGCTGCGCGGCGAGGCGACCGGCGTTGCGAACTGCTGGAACGCCGACGTCGTGGCCACCGCGAAGCGCGATCTTCGCGTCGGCGAGGTGCTGGACGGCGAGGGCGGCTACACCGTCTGGGGCAAGCTGCTGCCGGCCGACACGTCGGTGCGCCTGGGCGGCCTGCCGCTGGGGTTGGCGCATGACGTCAAGCTCACCCGCGCGGTCAAGAAGGGCCAGAGCCTGAGCTGGGCCGACGTGGCAATGGACACCACCACCCGCGCCTACCAGACCCGGCGCGAGATGGAGTCGATCTTTGCGCCGCCCGTCCTGAAGACCGCCTGAGGAGCGGTCTTGCTCGCCGCCTGATCCAGAAAAAGGTGACGGCGCGACCCTGTGATCTTTTGCGCGCTTGCTGTGCCGGCGAGCGCCAAGCGGTGCCGGCAACTCGCCAAGGCATGACTTCCGCAGGTTGCATGGCGTACGCGTTGCATGGATAAACCCGGCTCGGCGCGGCCGAGATGCCCAGCATCTCGGACAATCACGCTGCTGGAGTCCTCATGAAGCTGGTGATTCACGCGCACACCCTGAAGAACGAGTCGTTGCTTGAGGCCATCACCGGGCATTTCGATGACCGTGGCGGCACGATCGGTCGCGCCATCAGCACCACCCTCACGTTGCCCGACCCCGACCGGCATGTCTCCCGCCTTCAGGCTGAAGTGCAGTTTTCGGGGCGGACCTTTTCGATTCGCAACGTCGGCAGCGCCAATCCGATCGAATTGAATGGTCGCGTTTTGCGCCCCGGTGACGATGCGCCCTTGGCGCCCGGGGATCAACTCGTGATCGGCGGGTACGCCTTGCGCGTCGCAGCCGCCAGCGGGCCCGACACAGCGTCGGCCCAACGACGGGAGTTGCGGTCTCGGGAGCGTGCGTCGCCTGGCGACGCCCAAGGCAACCCGCCAAGTCGGGCCGTGACCACTGCAACGCCGACGACCGCCCCAGTGGCGCCGCAGCCGCCGTCACCCACGCCGGGTTTGGATGAACTGCTGGAGCCGATGGCGGCCCTTGACGGCCCCGAGCTGCACCGCCTGCTCGACCTGGCAAGCCAGGCCAGCGAGAGCGGCGCGTCGATGCTGGACCCATTGCTCGTCCCCTCGGGGCGGGCTCCCGCCAAAGACACGACCCCATCGCACGGGTTCGGGCCGGGTGCGCGGGGCGAACCGGCGAGCCCCACCGAGCCTGTGCCATTCGACAGCAAGGTGGCGAGCTTTGAGAATGCCAGCACCGGTTTTGCCACCATGCCGGCGCCGCTGTCCGCGATCGCGTCGGCGGCTGCTCCCTCGTCTGCCCCCTTGGTGGCGTCTGCGCCGCACACCGCACCAACAGACACCCCGGCATCCCCGGACGCGCTGTGGCGCGCCTTCTGCGACGGCGCTGCCGTGTCGCTGCCGCTTCCGAAGGGCCTGACGCCGCAGACGATGAACCAGATGGGGCAAGTAATGCGTCATGTCGTCGAGGGCACGCTGCGGCTGGTGGCCGCACGCGCCGCGGCCAAGCAGGAACTGCACTTGCCGGCCCCCGCGCCCACCCGAAATCACAACCCGCTCAGGTACTCGGCCGACCCGCAACAAGCGATGTCGCAATTGCTCCAGGCGCCGATGCGCGGCTTCATGGCCGGGCCAGAGGCGGTGCGCGATGCATTGGACGATGCGCTGGGTCACCAAATCGGCACCATGAGCGGCACCCGTGCGGCCTTGCAAAGCACCTTCAAGCGCTTCGAGCCCGCGGCGCTGGAGGCCAAGCTGACGAACAAGGGACTGATCGATGCCGTTCTGCCGATGAACCGCCGAGCCAAGCTCTGGGAGCTCTACGTCGAGCACTACCAGCAAGTGCAGGACGAGGCACAAGCCGACTTCCGCGAGTCGTTTGCCAAGTCGTTTGCAAAGGCCTACGGGCAGCAGCTCGATCGACTCGAAGCCTCACGACGCAAGGCCGAGTGAGAGGCGCCGCGGCGACGCACACGCCATTTTTTTCAGCCCTGGGGTAGGCGGCAGGCGTGTCGAAAATGCGGGACATCCCTGTGTTGCGTCGGCACGCCGATGCACAGCATCTTCGTTACAAGTTACACAACATCTGTGAGGACGGCACTCTGCGCTTGCGATATGTTCCAGATCAACCCGCGGTCATCTCCCCAAAAGTGGGGATAGACTGTCAGCGTGACGTTTGGTCTGAGTTCAGGAGCGATTGTCGTGTCCCAACTGCAAACACTTGTCGAAATCGGCGGCCTGCCGACTTCAGCTGCCTTCTCGGTAGATCAGAGTTCCTGGGCGTTCGGGGCTCGAAGCGCCGATCGCTCAGATACCCAGCGAACCGTGTCATGTGTCATCTGGAGCTCGAACGAGGCGGCCAGGCTCTCGGTGCTGCTACCGCAAATGAGCGAGTTGCTCACCGAAAGCGGCCACCCCTGGGAAATCGTCGTGATTGACTCGGCCAGCACCGACGGCACCGCTGAATTGCTGAAACGGTGGAGCGCTATTCCCGCGATTCGAAGCGTGACCCTGGCGCAGCAGGCCGGCGACGATCCACTCGCCGCTGGGCTGGCTGCGGCGCGCGGCGACGCCGTCATCTTCCTCGATGCGAACCTGCACCATACGCTGGAGCTGATCCCCCAGATGATCTGTCACTGGGAGGACGGCGCTGAAGTGGTGTACGCATTGCGCCAAGGCCTGCCCGAGCGCAGCGCGTTGAACTGGTTCGGCCCAAGCGTGTTCGACAACCTGATGGAGTCGCCTCGCCCGCTGGACTGGCTTGAAGACTGCGCCGAGTTGACGCTGCTGAACCGCCGCGTCGTTACCTATTTGATGCGCTGAGTTCGCGCAGCCGCTCGGCGGCTGTTTCGAGCAGCGCTGACAAGCCGGTGGCTCGATCCCTTTCCGCGCCCTTGTCCATCATCATTTCCCTCAGCAGGCGCGGCACGTCGGCCTGATGTTGGGCGGATCCCTCGCTCAGGCTCCGCACGAACCGCGCGAAGACCGCGCGTGTTTGCACCGACGTTTGGTATCGAGGCGGCCTTCGCGCTGAAGCCAGTCTGCGGCGAGTCGATGCTCCGGTGAGGTGTCGTCGGCAAACAAAGCCTCAAGCGCTGCAAGGCTATGCGCCCCCTCTGCACCGACCGCTGCAAGCTGCCGAGAAGCGCCCTTCCTGTCGATGAAGACACTCAGGTCTTCGGCACTTGATCGGTCGCTGGCCCGGCGCAGGGTGACGGCATCGTGGGCATGTCGCCCCGACTCGAAGTCGCGTCCGGGCGGTGATCGAATTTGACCTCGACGGCATCTCATCAACGCGAACGAAAACTTCCTTGTGATGATGGGCTACTCGCTGGCCGAGTTGAAGGGCCAGCACCACCGCATGTTCTGTGAGCCCAAGCTGGCTGAATCTCAGGAATACGAGGCGTTCTGGGACAAGCTGCGAGCGGGCCAGGTGCATGACGGCGAGTACAAGCGGGTGGGCCGCGGGGGCCGCGAAGTGTGGATCCGCGCCAGCTACACCCGATCCTCGACACCGCCGGGCGCTACACTGCAAGGCCAACCCGCGAACCGCCTGTGCCATGTTCAAGCGACTTCAAGAAGACATCGCCTGCATCCTGGAGCGCGACCCCGCTGCGCGCTCGACCTGGGAGGTGCTCACCTGCTATCCGGGCCTGCATGCGCTGGTGCTGCACCGGCGCGCGCACTGGTGCTGGACGCACGGGCTGTTCTGGCTCGGGCGCTTCATTTCGCACCTCGGCCGCTTCGTGTCGGGCATCGAGATCCACCCAGCCGCCAAGATCGGCCGCCGCGTCTTCATCGACCACGGCATGGGCGTGGTGGTGGGCGCCACGGCCGAGATCGGCGACGACTGCACCATTTACCAGGGTGTCACGCTGGGCGGTACGTCGCTCGCCAAGGGCGCTAAACGCCACCCGACGCTGGGGCGCGGCGTGATCGTCGGCGCCAATTCGCAGGTGCTGGGCGGCTTCACGGTGGGCGATGGCGCGCGCGTGGGCTCCAACGCCGTGGTGCTCAAGCCGGTGCCGCCGGGAGCGACCGCGGTGGGCAACCCAGCGCGCATCATCGACGCGCAAGGTGATGCTCAGCGCGAGGAGGCCGCCGCGAAGATGGGCTTCTCGGCCTACGGCATCACGCAGGGCGACGACCCGGTGGCGCTGGCAATGAAGGGGCTGATCGACAACGCCTCCGGCCACGAGCACCAGATCACGCTGCTGTGGCAGGCGATCGAGAAGTTGTCGGCCCGCTCGCGGGAGCTGCCTACGGCCGACTGCGTGCCGCAAGAGGCGCGCACCAGCGAGCAGTTCGACGCTGAGCGCTTCAATCGCCTCGTCAAGTAGCGCGCTTCAGAGGGTGAACAGAAACGGCAGCAGGACGGGCAGGATCAACAGGAACTGCTTCCACAACGTGTCCGGTGCGGGTTGCACGGTCGTCTTCAGCGTGGCGCTGTACGGGCTGGTGAAGCCATCGGGCTCGACGCTGCGGTAGCGGAAGAAGTAGTCCCCGGCCTGCTCGGGCTTGGGAACGACCCACTCCAGCGCATTCAGGTCGGCCTGGGCGATGATGGAGGTGAATTGCGCGTCCCGGGCCAGCTCCACCAGCTGCCGGTCCTGTGGGCGGCCCGCCCAGCTGAAGCGCAGCGATTTGCCGTCGTCACCCAGGCCACCGAGTGCCAACTCGGGCAAGGGGCGCAGCTCGAACGACAGCGCGTCGCCGAACGGCCCTTGGTCGCCCGCGGCCCGTACGCTGGCGAGCCGCCAGAAGTAGGCGCCCGGTGTGGGCAGGTCCACGCGGGCCGACGACCCGGTGACGTCGGGCAGGTCGGCGACGATGTTCTTGAACGTCGGGTCGCTGGCGACTTGCAAGCGCTGGCTGCGTGCCTCCACGTTTTGCGCCCAGCCAAAGGCAACCTCGCCGACGGCCTGCTTGGCGCGGCTGCGGGGTTGGGTGGGTGCAGGCGGTTCGGGCCGGGCTTTGAGGACGAACGACTGCACCGCGTCGAAGCCTTCGATTCCCTGCGGGTCGATTCGACGCGCGCGCACGTGCCATTGGCCGTCGTCCAGACCGGCCACGCGCACCTCGGTTCCGGGCTCGATTCGCAGCTCGCGCACGACGCGGTCGAATGCAGGGTCGGCGGAAACTTGAAGGCGCAGAGGCTGCACCTCTGAAGCCAGCGCAAACCGGACGATCGGCCGCTCAAACAGCAGAGGGATCGGCGAGAGGTCGGGCGGCGGTGGCAGGCGCACGACCGAGGGCGGTGCGCGGGTGGCGTCTGCGGCGGCACCGAAGCCACCGGGCACGTCGGCGCCGGGCGTGCTGGCGTCGATGTCGAGCCGGACCCGGCCCTCGATGACCTCGGCCCGGCTGCTGCGGTTCGCCGCTTCATCGAAACCGACGCGGTACTGAGTGCCCCGAACGCCGATCACCGCCGTGGGCGTCGTCACCTCCAGCGGCTTGGCCCGGAGCACTTTGGTGGCAAACACTTCCACCGAGCCGCGCAGCAGGCGCAGCGCCCCGGAGAACAAGCCGGTGCTGGCGCCGGCCGCCCCATCTGCCGCGGCGCCGAGGCGGCGGCTCTGCACGACTTCGGCCAGGCTCGAGGGCGCGACCTTCACGCGCGAGGCATCGGCCAGTTCGAGCACGGCCGACCCTTCCGCGCCCGTTTCGATGGACTGTCCCTCGCGCAGCGTGGCCTGGGCCTGGGCCGCTTGTCCATCAACCCGCACGTCGCCGCTGACGCTGACGATCCTGGCATCGGCGAGCGACCAGCGCAGCAGCCGCACCGGAATCTGAAGCACCTGGCCCGGGCGCAGCACGTCGGGGTCGCGCAGGCGGTTGATCTTTGCCACCTCGCGCCAGGCCTGCGGAGAGACGAACACACGTTCGGACAGTCCGATCAGCGTGTCGCGCGGCCCGACCGTGAAGGCCACCACCGGCTCCGCCGCCACCGCGCCGAGTCCGGCGCAAGCCAGCCAGCCGCCAAGCCAGGCCAGACGCAGCCAGCGTCGGACGAACAACTCGTCGGTGATGCCTCGAAAAAGCAAGGAGCGGGCTCAGTCTGCCGCAGGGCGTTGTGCCGACTTGGGTCGGAACGCCTTGCACACCGAGTCGTCTGTTTCGAGGTACGGGCCGCCGATCAGGTCGATGCAGTAGGGCACCGCGGCGAAGATGCCGGGCGCCGGCGGCCGCGCCTCCCTCAGGCCTTCGAGCGTTTCGGCGATGGCCTTGGGCTGGCCCGGCAGGTTGATGATGAGCGCCTTGTCGCGCACCACCGCAACCTGGCGCGACAGGATTGCCGTGGGCACGAAGCGCAGGCTGATCTGGCGCATCTGCTCGCCGAAACCCGGCAGCACCTTGGTCGCCACGGCCAGCGTGGCCTCGGGCGTCACATCGCGCAGCGCGGGGCCGGTGCCGCCAGTGGTGAGCACGAGGTGGCAGTGGGCGCGATCCACCAAGTCGCGCAACGTGTGGCTGATGGTGGCCTCGACGTCGGGGATCAGGCGCGTTTCCCAGCTGATCGGGTTGCGCACTGCGCGGCCCAGCCAGGCTTGAAGGGCGGGAATGCCCTGGTCTTGGTAGACGCCTGCCGAGGCGCGGTCGCTGATTGACACCAGGCCGATCAGGACGGGCTCCAGCGCCGGCCCGAGCGGTGCTGGCGATGCGGGGTCGAACTCACCCATGGTCACTGAGGCTCATTGACGCCCTTGATGAACTGGAACAACTCGCGGTACGCGCGGCCGCTGCGCTTTTCAGGCACCAACGCGGCGTCCTTGCGGGCGCTGCGCACGAGGCTGCGCAGCTGCTGCAGGTCGCTGTCGGCGTGCTCGGCGGCCCAGCGGGTCAGCGCGTCGTCGCTCGCGATCAACTCGGCCCGCCAGCGCTCGGCCTGGTGCAGCGCGAGCGAGTCTTTCGCTCGACCGAGCTGCATGTCGGTGACGGCTTGGCGGATCGGGTCGACGTCGGAGCGGCGCATCAGCTTGCCGATGTATTGCATCTGGCGCCGCCGGCCTTCGTGCGAGCGGGTGCGCTTGTACTCGCGCACGGCGTCCAGCAGCGGCTCGGAGAGCGCCAAGCCGTCGAGCCGGTTCTCGGGCAGTTCGACCAGGGCCACACCCAGCTCCTGCAGTTCGTGCGAGTCCTGCTTCAGGCGCGTCTTGCTCGGCCGGTCGAAGACGGTGCTGCCGGGTGGCATGTCATCGGTGTCGGGGGCGGTCAGGGTTCGCATCCTGGAGCGGTGTCGGTGTGGTGGGATCGGCTGTGAGCGCGCTCGCTATGATAGCCGGCTGCCCCGCCAGTGAACCAAGGCCGGCCCCCCGTCAACCCCCCGTCGCCCACGCCTGCATGACACCCTCCTTCCAGTCTCCGCCACAACCCGCCCAGGGCTTCGCGTTCTCGCGCACGCAGTTTCAGCAATGGGTCGAAGACGCGCTCTCGTTTGCGCGCGAGATCGGCGCCAGCGACGCCGCGGTCGAGGTGTCCGAAGGTGTGGGGCTGTCGGTGTCGGTGCGCAAGGGCGAGGTCGAAAACGTCGAGCGCAACCGTGACAAGTCGCTCGGCGTCACGGTCTATGTGGGCCAGCGGCGCGGCAACGCCAGCACCTCCGACTTTTCGCGCGCTGCGCTTGAGCAGACGGTACGCGCCGCGCACGACATTGCCCGCTTCACCGCCGAAGACCCGGCCGCCGGCCTGCCCGACGAAGCCGACATGGCGCTCGGCGACGCCGCCCTCCGCGACCTCGACCTCTTCCACCCCTGGGGCATCGACGCCGAGGGCGCGATGCAACTGGCGCTTCGCTGCGAGGCGGCCGCGCTGGCGGTCGACCGGCGTATCACCAACTCGGAAGGCGCTGGCGTATCGGCACAGCAGTCGCACTTCTTCTCGGGCAACAGCCGCGGCTTTCGCGGCGGATACGCGAGTTCGCGCCACTCGCTGTCGGTCGCGCCGATCGCATCGCTGCCCGGCCATGACGGCGACCAGATGCAGCGCGATGCCTGGTACACCTCGATGCGTGCGCCGCAGGAGATGGCCGCCCCCGAAGCCGTCGGGCGCTACGCGGCCGAGCGCGCGCTGTCCCGCCTGAACTCGCGCCGGCTCTCGACGCGACACGCGCCGGTGCTGTTCGAGGCGACGCTCGCGTCGGGCCTGCTCGGCGCCTACGTGCAGGCCACCAGCGGTGGCTCGCTGTACCGCAAGTCGAGCTTCCTGCTCGACAGCCTGGGCCAGCGCGTGCTGCCCGAACACGTCGACGTGCGCGAGGACCCCCACGTGCCCAAGGGCAAAGGCAGCTCGCCGTTCGACGACGAAGGCGTGCTCACGCGCGCGCGCGACGTGGTTCGGCAGGGCGAGGTGCAGGGCTACTTCCTGTCCTCCTACTCGGCGCGCAAGCTGGGCATGCGCACCACCGGTCACGCGGGTGGATCGCAGAACCTCACGCTCAGCAGCCGCTTGACCGAGCCCGGCGACGACCTGCCGGCGATGCTGCGCAAACTCGGCCGCGGGCTGTTCGTCATTGAGCTGATGGGGCAGGGCGTGAACTACGTGACCGGCGACTACTCGCGAGGCGCAGCCGGCTTCTGGGTCGATGGCGGGCGCATTCAGTACCCGGTGCACGAGATCACGATCGCGGGCAATCTGCGCGAGATGTTCAAGTCGATCGTCGCGATCGGTGCCGATGCTTACGCGACGGGGTCCAAGACAACCGGCTCGGTGCTTGTCGAGCGGATGAAGATCGCCGGCACCTGAGGCGATTCGCACCTGTCGGGTGCACCTCGTCACGAAGGTCCGCGGTGTCCGCCGCCCAGGGAGAATCGTCACGGGTAAACACTCGGCGGAGGCCGCGGGGCGGCTTCTAGAATTCGGCGCGTCCCGAGTGGTACCCCTTCACCTGGAATATCAAAGGAGTTAGCAGATGGAACGTCGTTCCTTTATTCGACAAGCCGGTATCGCCGGTGTGTTGGCGGCCGGCACTGCGCCAGCGATCGTGCATGCGCAAACGAATCTTCGCTGGCGTCTCACCTCGGCGTTCCCGAAGTCGTTGGACACCATCTACGGCGCGTCGGACACGTTCGCCCGCAAGGTCAAGGAAATGACGGGCGGAAAGTTCGAGATTTCCGTGCATGCCAACGGGGAACTCGTGCCCATGCCGGGTCTCGTTGATGCGGTCCAGAACGGCACGGTCGAAATGGGCCACACGGCGCCGTACTACTACTTCGGCAAGAACGACGCATTTGCCCTCGGTTGCGCGGTCCCGTTCGGCCTCAACAGCCGCCAGATGACGGCTTGGAGCTACGACGGCAACGGCCTCAAGCTGATGCGCGAGTTCTATTCCGGCTACGGCTTCACCAGTTTCCCGATGGGCAACACCGGCGCTCAGATGGGCGGCTGGTACCGCAAGGAGATCAAGACCGTCGCCGACATGAAGGGCCTGAAGTTCCGCGTGGGCGGCTTCGCAGGCAAGGTGACTTCGCGCCTGGGCACGGTGTCGCAGAACATTCCTGGCGGCGAGATCTACCAGGCCCTCGAAAAGGGAACGATCGACGCCGCCGAGTGGGTCGGCCCGTACGACGACCAGAAGCTGGGCTTCAACAAGGTCGCGCCGATCTATCACTACCCCGGTTGGTGGGAGGGCGGCCCGCAACTCGACCTGTACGTCAACCAGAAGGCTTTCGACGGGCTGAGCGGTGAGTACAAGGCAATTATCGAGAGCGCAGCCGCTTATGCGCACACCGAGATGCAGGCCAAGTACGACGCCCGCAACCCGGCCGCCCTGAAGCAACTCGTTGCGAACAAGACCCGGCTCGTGGCGTTCCCGAAGCCGGTGCTCGACGCTGCCTTCAAGGAGGCCATGGACCTCTACAGCGAGATCAGCGCTGCCAATCCGGCTTTCAAGAAAATCTACGACGATTACTCGAACTTCCGTCGCGAGTCGAACCTGTGGTTCCGCTTCACCGAGGCGCGTTTCGACGCCTTCATGCAAACCGCCAAACTCTGACGCCGGTCTGGTGTGCCGCCCAGCGCGGCAGGCAAACTACAAAACGCCCCCGCGATCACCTCGCGGGGGCGGTCTCTTTTGGGCGGCTACTTTTTGGCCGCGTCCTTCTTCATCGATTCTTCCAGCGCTTTCATCGGGTCGTCGTCGCTGCCCGACTCGGCACCACTCGCTGCGCCCGACGCAGCTTCCGCGGCGGAGGCAGCGGCCTCCGGCTCGGAGGCCGCCGGGTCCGGGTCGCGCAAGCCCATGCTTTCGAGTGCCTTGTCGGCGTCGATCAGCTCGGTCTTGGCGATCCCGCCCGTCACCACCTGGGGGTAACCGATCACGACGGCCACCATGATCAGTTGCAGGATGATGAAGGCGATCGATCCCTTGTAGATTTGGGTCGTCGTCACCGCCGGGATCAGGGCGCCGGTGATGCGATCCTTGTAGTCCTTCTTGGCCGCCACGCTGCGCAGGTAGAACAGCGCGAATCCGAAGGGCGGCGTCAGGAACGAGGTCTGCAGGTTCATGGCCACGATGACACCGAACCAGATCAGCGTCATCTCCGGCGGCGTCCCAGGAGGCAACAGTTCGACCAGCATCTTGTCGGCCACCGGCGCGAGGATGGGCACGACGATGAACGCAATCTCGAAGAAGTCGATGAAGCAGCCGAGAATGAAAATCAGGATGTTCACGACAATCAAGAAGCCGAGCGCGCCGCCGGGCATGTCCTTGAACAGCGCCTCCACCCAAAAGTGGCCATCGGCCGCGTTGAAGGTGAAGCTGAACACCGTCGAGCCGATCAGGATGAACAGCACGAAGCACGACAACCGGGCCGTGTTGTCCAGCGCCTGCGTCATGAGTTTCAGGTTGAGCCTGCCGCGCCCGACCGCCATGATCAGCGCCCCCAACGCACCCATCGCGCCACCTTCCGTGGGCGTTGCGATGCCGAGGAAGATCGTGCCCAGGACCAGGAAGATCAGCACCAGCGGCGGAATCAGAACGAACGTGACCTGCTCAGACAAGCGTGAAAGCAGCCCGATCTTGAAGAACCTGTTGACCAGCGCCAAGACCAGCGCGAGCACCGACGCGACGGTCAGCGACAGGATTATGATTTCGTCGCCGGGTGCCGGCACAGAGCGCTCGATCATCGGGTTGATGACCGATTCGTGGATCTGAGACCAGGCGTAGCCCGCAGCACAGCACACCGCGAGCAGCACCAACAGCGAGCGATGACCGCTGGCCCCAGTGCTCTCGCGGTAAATGCGTGCCTCTTGCGGCAGCGCGGGCACCCACCCAGGCTTGACGACGGCGACGATGGCAACGAAGGTCAGATACAGGCCCACCAGCATCAGGCCGGGGATCAACGCACCGGCGTACATGTCGCCCACCGAGCGGCCGAGCTGATCGGCCAGCACGATCAGCACGAGCGATGGAGGGATGGCCTGGGCCAACGTGCCCGACGCGGTGATGGTGCCCGTGGCGATGGTGCGGTTGTAGCCGTAGCGCAGCATGATCGGCAGCGAGATCAAGCCCATCGAGATGACGGCTGCGGCCACCACGCCAGTCGTGGCCGCAAGCAAAGCGCCCACCAGGATGACCGCGATGGCCAGCCCCCCGCGCACCGGGCCGAACACCTGACCGACCGTTTCCAGCAGGTCTTCGGCCATGCCCGAGCGCTCGAGGATGATGCCCATGAAGGTAAAGAACGGGATCGCCAGCAGGGTGTCGTTCTGCATGATCCCGAAGACGCGCAGCGGCAGCGCCTGGAACAGGTTGCCGCCGAACATGCCAGCCTCCATGCCCAGGAAGCCGAACAGCAATCCGGTTGCTGCCAAGCCGAACGCGACCGGAATGCCCGAGAGCAGGAAGACGAACAGCCCGGCAAACATCAGCGGGACGAAGTTCTGGGCGAAGAAGGAGGCTCCCATCATTTCACCCCATTCGGCTTGACGGAACGGTCGTGGACCGAGACGGCCTTTTGGGTCGCCTGGAGGTGGCGTTCTGCTTCTGCAGCCAGCTCTTCAGCCAGAAGTTCTTCGTCGGACTTGCCCGGCTCCACGCTCATCGGTTCGGCAATGTCACCGCGCAGGAACGCAACTCGCTTGATCAACTCGGAGACCGCCTGCGCCAGCAGCAATGAGAAACCCAACGGCACCAAAAGGTACGCAGGCCACCGAATCAGCCCGCCCGCGTTTTGCGACATTTCGTTCGATACCCACCCGTTGTAGAAGATCGGCCACCCCAGGGTGATCAGAATGATGCACAGGGGCATCAAGAAAACGACGATGCCCACGATGTCGATGATCGTGTTGGTCCGCTTGGACAGTTTGGAAGAAATGAAGTCGATGCGCACATGCACGTTCCGAAGGAAGGCATAGCCGGCGCCGAGCATGAAGACTGCGGCGAACAGGTACCACTGAATCTCAAGATAGGCGTTGGAGCTGATGTTGAACGCCTTGCGCACGATGGCGTTGGTGGCGCTGATGAGCACGGCGGCCAGCACCAACCATCGGATGAGGCTGCCGATCTGGTTGTTGAACCAGTCGATGCCGTGAGAGAGTTTGAGAAATGGACCCAAGGCTGGTCTCCGGGTGGTCAATCGCGGGGCCTGACGCATGAAACGGGCCCGGTTCGCCCCGAAGCCGACGGCCCCGAGCACCTCCAGACTGTACGCATTCGCCGCCGCCGGCCGACCGCATTCGGGCCGCCTCTAGGGAAAGCTCGGGTGCGCGGGTCGGTGGCTGTCGCCCCGCGCTGACTCAGAGCGTGGCGCGGTACAGCATCGTCGATCGGTTTCCGCTGCGGCAGTAAGCCAGCACCGGTTTGGGCATGTCGGCCAGCAACTTGGCGAATTGAGCGATCTGCTCGGGCGTGTGGTCCGCCGGGTCGACGGGCAAATAGGCATACACGAGGCCTGCGGCCTTGGCGGCTTGCTCCATCTGCGCGCTGGTCGGCTGGTCGGGCCCGCCCTCGAAGTCGGGCCTGTTGTTGATCACGCTTTTGAAGCCGGCCTGCGAGGCCCAGGCCATGGCCGAAGGGTCGAGTTGCGGTGCCGCACACACATCGGCGCTGAGTTGTTGGACGCGGGGAGCATTCATCACGATCACTTTCTTGCGGCAACTGGGAAGAGTGGGTTCAGCGGCGACTTCAACGGGAGAGGGCCTGCTTCACCGCAGCAGATACGGCACCCATGTCGGCCTTGCCGGCCAAGCGGGCCCGGGCGGCAGCCATCATCTTGCCCATGTCGCCCGGGCCAGCGGCGCTGAGCTCGGCCACCAGGGCCGCGACTTCGGTGGCGATCTCGGCAGCACTCAGGCGCTGCGGGAGGTAGCTTTCGAGCACCTGCAGTTCCGCGGCTTCCTTCTCCACCAGGTCGGTGCGGTTGGCCGCAGCGAACTGGCTGATGGAATCCTTGCGCTGCTTGATCAGCTTGTCGACGATGGCGATGACCGCGGCGTCGTCGAGTTCGATGCGCTCGTCCACCTCGCGCTGCTTGCAGGCGGCCAGCAGGCCGCGAATCGTCAGCAGGCGCGGGGCATCCTTGGCGCGCATCGCAGCCTTCATGTCGTCGGTGATGCGTTCCTTCAGCGTCATGCGCAGCCTCGCTCAGTGGGTCGGGAACAAGGAAGCCCGCGGGCGGCGGGCCACCTGAAACAGAGAAGCCCGCGGACGGCGGGCCGCCTGAAACAAAGAAGCCCGCGGGCGGCGGGCCGTCCGAAACAAAGAAGCCCGCGGGCGGCGGGCTTCGTGGCCTGGGCTCTCGGTACGAGCCTCTGCGGGTGGCCTCAGAACAGCTTCTTCGGCAACTGCATGCTGCGAACGCGCTTGAAGTGGCGCTTGACCGCAGCCGCCTTCTTGCGCTTGCGCTCGGCGGTCGGCTTTTCGTAGAACTCGCGGGCACGCAGATCGGTCAGCAGGCCGAGTTTCTCGATGGTGCGCTTGAAGCGGCGCAGTGCCACGTCGAACGGCTCGTTTTCCTTGACGCGAATCGTAGTCATGTAGGTATTCGGCTGGGTGGTGCAACAAAGACCGCGATTATATGTCGGCCTTGCCCAACCCGCAACAAACACGCTCGGCGCTCGCCGGCAGCTCGGAGCCACCCGGGCCGGCGCTTTGGCCAGGACCTTACGCAGGCAGCGCGCGGGCGCACGCGGCGGCGCTGGCCCAGGCCCACTGGAAGTTGTAGCCGCCGAGCCAGCCGGTCACGTCCACCACCTCGCCGATGAAGTACAGGCCGGGCACGCGCCGGCTCTGAAGCGTCTGCGAGCTCAGTTCGGTGGTGTCCACGCCACCGGCCGTGACCTCGGCCTTGCGGTAGCCCTCGGTGCCGCTGGGCACCAATTCCCAGGCGTGCAAGTGGCGCGCCAGCGACGCGAGGTCGCGGTCGCGAACGTCGGCCAGCGGCTGGTCGGCCGGGGCCTGGGCAAGCTTCGCTCGCGCGGCCAGCCAGGTGTCGGCCAGGCGACGCGGCATGTGCTCGGCCAACTCGTTGCCCAGCTGACGGCGCGAGTGGTGCTTGGCCTCGATCAGGGTTGCCTCCAGCCGCTGGCCCGGCAGCAGGTCGATGCGCAGCGCGCCACCAGGCCGCCAGAAGCTCGAAATCTGCAGGATCGCCGGCCCGCTCATGCCGCGGTGCGTGAACAGTAAGTCCTCGGTGAATCGGCCGGCCGACTTGCCGCTGCCGGTCTCGACCTGCGCCTGAAGCGACAAGCCCGCCAGCGCGACGAACGGCTCCCATGCGGCAGCATCGAATGTCAATGGCACCAGTGCCGGCCGCGTCTCGACGATTCGGTGGCCGAACTGCCGCGCCAGCCGAAGGCCGAAGTCGCTCGCGCCGATCTTCGGGATGGACAAGCCGCCGGTGGCGACGACCACATTGGCCGCGCGCACCGGGCCGCGGTCGGTGTCGATCTCGAAACCGCCCGCAGAGCCGGTCTTGGCCCCGCCGCCATCGGCCGGGTTCGCTTGGCGCACCTCGCGCACCTCGCACGGTTGCCAACGCATCACCTGCTCCGGCGGGCATTCCGCCAGCAGCATTTCGATGATCGCCTCGCTCGGGCCATCGCAGAACAACTGGCCCTTGTGCTTCTCGTGCCAGGCGATGCGGTGCTTGTCGACCAGCGCGATGAAGTCCTGCGGCGTATAGCGCGCCAGCGCCGAGCGGCAGAAGTGCGGGTTGGCCGACAGAAACTGCGCTGGCGTCGTGTCGCGGTTGGTGAAGTTGCAGCGCCCGCCGCCGGAGATGCGGATCTTCTCGGCCACCTTCTCCGCGTGGTCGATCAACAGCACCTTCAAGCCGCGCTGCCCGGCGATACCGGCGCAATGCAAGCCCGCAGCGCCGGCGCCGATCACGACGGCATCGAAGGCTTGCATCAGCGCAGAACCATCACGGCGGGTACTTGCAGCCGCCGTTCTCGATCTTCGCCATCACGTGTCGCCGGCTCCTGCACCGCGCCCAAGCCGCCGAGGAACAGATCGGCCACGATCGGCGCCATCTGCTCGTGCGTCAGCGGGCCGTCGGGGCGCAGCCAAGTGAACATCCAGTTGATCATGCCGAACAGCAGCATCGTCAGCGGCTTGTCGAGCACGCTGGCCCCGAGCTGCGGGCGAACTCGCGCAATGGCCTGCGCGAACGCTGCCACCACCTGGCGCTCGATGCCCAGCACGCGGTCGCGGTCGGTGGGGCTCAGGAACTTCACGTCCTGCGTCAGCACGCCGTGGTCGTGGCGCGCGAGGGCATATTCCTGCACGAAGCGCGCGATCATCTGGCGCAGCGTGTCGTGCGGGCTCAGCTCCAGCGCGCTCACTTCAGCCACCAACGCCTCCAGGCGACTGACGTGGCCCTCGGTGAGCTCCAGCAGCAGCTGGTACTTGTCGTCCACGTAGTGGTAGAGCAGCGGCTTGGAGATGCCGCAAGCGCGCGCCAAGTCGTTCATCGACGTGCCGGGGTAGCCTTGCGCCGCGAACAGTGCGGCTGCGGCACGCAGGATGCTCTCGCGGTTGCCGTCGAAGTGGACCGAGCGGGCGCGCGCCATCAACAGGTGCCTTTGGGTCGAGCGCGATGGCAGCCAACGTCCATCAGCGCTGGTCCAGCGTGATGACGACCCTGGCTGTCAGCGGGTGCGCCTGGCAGCACAGCACGAAGCCCTGCGACACCTCGGCTGGCGTGAGCGCGAAATTGCGGTCCATGCGTACCTCGCCTTCGAGCAGCTTGCCCTTGCAGGTGGAGCACACGCCGGCCTTGCAGGCGTAGGGCACGTCCAGCCCGCTGCGGCGTACCGCGTCGAGGATCGACGCGTCGCTGAGGCGGAACTCCACATCTCGCGCAAAGCCGTCGATCACCAGGCTCACCTGCGCGTGGTCGGTGTCGCGCGGTTCGATGCGGTGGGCGGTGGCCGCCAGGCCAGGGTGCGCGTCACCGAAGCGTTCGACGTGGACATGCTCCGCCTCCACACCGGCCGCCTGCAACGCGACAACGGCGTCGTCGATCATGCCGGCCGGGCCGCAAACGAACGCCTCGTCCACCGTGGCCGCAGGCACCAGCGTGCGCAGGAAGGTTTCGATCCGCTGTGCATCGAGGCGGCCGTTGAACAGCGCCGCGTCCTGGCTCTCGCGCGAGAACACGTGGTGGATGGCCAGGCGCGCCAGGTGGCGGTTCTTCAGGTCGTCGAGCTCGTCGCGGAACATCGTGCTGGCCAGGCGCCGGTTGCCGTAGATCAGCGTGCAGCGGGTGTGGGGCTCGCGCGCAAGCATGGCCTTGATCAGCGACAGCATCGGCGTGATGCCGCTGCCCGCCGCGATGAACAGCACGTGGCGCTGCGCCGCTTCGTCAATCGGCACGAAGAAGCGCCCCTGCGGCGGCAGCACGTCGAGCGTCTGCCCGACCTGCAGCGATTGCGCCGCCCAGCCCGAGAACGCGCCGCCGGGCAGCAGCCGGATACCGACGCGCAGCCGCTCATTCGGTGCGCTGCAGATCGAGTAGGAGCGGCGCAGGTCCTCGCCGCCGACGATTGCGCGCAGCGTGAGGTACTGGCCGGGTGTGTAGGCGAACGTCTCGCGCAGCGCGTCGGGTACGTCGAAGCCGACGATCAGCGCGTCGGCGTCGGCATGCCGGCTGGTCACGCGCAGGGGGTGGAAGGCGATGCTCATGGCGGCATTTGCATCTCAGATCGGCTTGAAATAGTCGAACGGCTCGCGGCAGGCGAGGCAGCGGTAGAGCGCCTTGCACGCGGTCGAGCCGAAGGCCGAGAGCTGTTCGGTGCGTGTGCTGTCGCAGCGCGGGCAGGGCACGTCGCGAGGATGGAAGCGCAGTGGCTGCACGCCCAGCGGCGCGCCGGCCAGGTGCGGTGGCGCGATGCCGTAGCGGCGCAGCTTCTCGGCCGCGGCCGGGGCGATCCAGTCGGTCGTCCAGGCCGGTGCGAGTTGCATGCGCACGTTCACGCGCTCGGCGCCTGCAGCCAGCAGGGCTTCGACGATCGCGTCGCGGATCGCTTCGGTGGCCGGGCAGCCCGAGTAGGTGGGTGTGACGATCACATCCGCCTGGTTGCCGTCCAACCGAACATCGCGCACGATGCCGAGTTCGACCACCGACAGCACCGGCACCTCGGGGTCGAGCACGCCGTCGAGCACGGCCCACGCCGCCTCGCGCGTCAGTGGTGGCGCCAGCAACTCGCTCACCACACCGCCCCTGGAAAGGCGCGCGGCAGCGCCTGCATCTCGGCCAGCAGCGGTCCCATGTGCTCGCTGTGCACGCCGCGCTTGCCGGTGGACACGAACGGCGTGTCGGCCGGCGCAGCGAGGCCAGCCTCACGCAGCACCGGCTCGACCAGGCCGAGCCACGCCGGCTTCAGGCTGTCCCACGCCGGGCCCAGCCCGCCGACCGTGGCGGCGGCATCGACTTCGTCGGCCGCGAACCACTCGGCCGTGTAGGGCCACAGATCGCCGAGCGCCTGGGCCATGCGCCGGTGCGACTCGTCGGTGCCGTCGCCCAGGCGCACCACCCAGTCGGCGGTGTGGCGCAAGTGGTAGCGGCTCTCCTTCAGGCTCTTCGCGGCGATCGCGGCGAGCGGCTCGTGGCGCGAGCCGGCCAGCGCTGCCCACAGCGCATTCATGAAAGCCGACCACAGGAAGCAGCGCAACACCGTGCGCGCAAAGTCGCCGCTGGGCAGCTCCAGCATCGTCACGTTGCGGAAGTCGCGCTCCAGGCGCTGGAACGCGAGCGCGTCTTCATCGCGGCCACGGCCTTCGACTTCGCCCGCCAGCGTCAGCGTCAAACGTGCCTGGCCGATGTGGTCGAGCGCGATGTTGGTCAGCGCAATGTCTTCTTCGAGCACCGGCGCGTGGCCGCACCATTCAGCCAGCCGCTGGCCGTGGATGAGGCACGAGTCGGCGATGCGCAGCACATACGCAGCGGCCAGCGGGTCGGCCGCTATGTTCACGGTCGTGCTCACATGTGGTCCAGGTCGGCGGGCAACTTGTAGAAAGTCGGGTGGCGGTACACCTTGCTCTCGGCCGGCTCGAAGAACATGTCCTTGGTGTCGGGGTCGCTCGCGACGATCTGGTCCGAGCGCACCACCCACACGCTGGCGCCTTCCTGGCGTCGGGTGTAAACGTCGCGCGCGAGCTGGATCGCCATCGCCGCGTCGCTGGCGTGCAGGCTGCCGCAATGTTTGTGGTCCAACCCGCTCTTGCTGCGGATGAAGACTTCCCACAAGGGCCACTCGTTCATGCTGCCTCCAGATACCGCTCGACCGCTGCTTCGTTCCATTCGATGCCGATGCCGGGGCGCTGGCTCGGCCAGACCTTGCCGTCGGCGATGACCGGCGGCTCGGCGATCACCGGGTTGGACCAGTCGCACCACTCCAGCCATTCGGCGTTCGGCGTTGCCGCCAACAGGTGCGCGCTGACCTCGGGGAACAGGTGGCTCGACACGGCCAGCCCCGCGTCGCTGGCAATCTGCGCCACTTCGGCCCAGGGCGTGATGCCGCCGATCTTCATCACATCTGGCATCAGCCGGTCCGTCGCGCCGGCCGCGACCGCATTGCGGAATTCGAGCGGCCCCCACCAGTTCTCGCCCGCCTGGATCGGTGTTTCGACCGCGTAGCGGATGCGCGCGTGCCCGGCAAAGTCTTCAGCGATCGTCGGCTCCTCGATCCAACCGAGGCCGAGCGCGTCGAGCGCGCGACAGCGTGCGATGGCCTCATCGACCGAGAGCGACTGGTTGTAGTCGACCATCACCGCACCGCTCGTGCCGACAGCGGCGCGCAGCTCGCCGACGACGCTCGCGTCTTCGTCCACCGTCGCATAGCCGATCTTCGCCTTGACCGCGCGAAAGCCGGCCGCCACACCCGCCTCGGCCTCGCGGCGCGCGCCCGCGCGGCCAGATTGCCCCACCGGCGCGTAGCCCCGCGTCCCACGGCGCTCGCCGCCGAGCAACTTGTACAGCGGCTCGTTCGCAGCGCGGCAGGCCACGTCCCAGGCGGCCATGTCGATCAGAGCCAGCGCGATGGTGGTGAACCCGTGCGGCCCGATCAGCCGAAAGCGCTTGCGCAGCGCCGCATGCAGTTCGGCCGGCCGGCAGGGCTGGCCGACCACGAGTGGCGCGAGGTCGCGCACCAACCGCGCGATCGAGGGCGCGTAGGTCATCGAATAGGTGAACACATAGGCGTGGCCGACGATGCCGGCGTCGGTTTTCAGGTCGGCCAGCAGCATCGGAAAACTCGCCACCAAGCCGCCCGCCGTGGCATGCGGCGTGGCCAGGGGCGGGTTGACGACGCGAACCGTGAACCCGGTGATCGTCGGCGCGTCGCTCATGCGGCGGCTTTCTCGGCAGCTTGTTTGGCTGCTTGTGTGGCTGCTTGTTTGGCAGCCTGCTTGGTGGCTTGTTTGTGCGAGTACGCCAACGCCGCCTCGCGCACCCAGGCGCCGTCGTCCCACGCTTTCACGCGCGCGGCCAGCCGCTCCTTGTTGCACGGGCCGTGGCCGCCCACGACGTTCCAGAACTCGGCCCAGTCGATGGCGCCGTAGTCGTGCGCGCCGCGCGCCTCGTTCCAATGCAGCGCGGGGTCGGGCAGCGTCACGCCCAGCAGCTTGGCTTGCGGCACGCAGGCATCGACGAAGGTCTGGCGCAGCTCGTCGTTGGAGTTGCGCTTGATGCCCCAGCGCATCGACTGCGCGCTGTGGGTCGACTCGGCATCCGGTGGCCCGAACATCATCAGGCTCGGCCACCACCAGCGGTTCACCGCGTCCTGCACCATGTCGTGCTGCTGCGCCGTGCCGTGCGTCATCATCGTCAGCAGCGACTCGAAACCCTGGCGCTGGTGGAACGACTCTTCCTTGCACACCCGCACCATCGCGCGTGCGTACGGGCCGTACGAGCAGCGGCACAGCGGCACCTGGTTCATGATCGCCGCGCCGTCGACCAGCCAGCCGATCACGCCCACGTCGGCCCAGCTCAGCGTCGGGTAGTTGAAGATCGAGCTGTACTTGGCGCGGCCCGAATGCAGCGCGTCCACCAACTGGTCGCGCGACACGCCCAGCGTCTCGGCAGCCGCATACAAGTACAGCCCGTGGCCGGCTTCGTCCTGCACCTTGGCCAGCAGGATGGCCTTGCGCTTGAGCGTGGGCGCGCGGCTGATCCAGTGGCCCTCGGGCAGCATGCCGACGATCTCGGAGTGCGCATGCTGGCTGATCTGGCGCACCAGCGTCTTGCGGTAGTGCTCGGGCATCCAGTCTTTCGCCTCGATGTATTCGCCGGCTTCGATGCGGGCTTCGAACGCCGCCTCGCGCTGCTGATCTTCAACCGACTTGACGGCCTGGACCTGCGACTTCGCTTCGCGGGCCATCGTGTCCATCGCTTGGGTGTACATGCCGTCAGCCTTTCTGTCGTTTGTCGATGACTCGGCGTGCCTTGCCGACCAGGGTGCGTTCAATCGAATCGGGCGCGCCCACGTGCACCTGCGCACTCACGCCGACCATCGTTTTGATGCGCTGCTGCAGCCACGCCGCAGCGTCGCTCGCGTTCGCTTCGACGCCGGGCAGCAACTCGGCGCGCACCTCGATGGCGTCGAGCGGCCCGTCGCGCGTCACGACGATCTGGTACTGCCCGGCCAGCTTGCCGTGCTGCAGCACCAGCTCCTCGATCTGTGTGGGAAACACGTTGACGCCGCGGATGATCAGCATGTCGTCGCTGCGGCCGACGATCTTGCCCATGCGGCGCATGCTGCGCGCGGTCGGCGGCAAGAGGCGCGTCAGGTCGCGCGTGCGGTAGCGCACCACCGGCAGCGCCTGCTTGGTCAATGTGGTGAACACCAGTTCGCCTTCGCTCCCCTCGGGCAAGACTTCGCCCGTGTCGGGGTCGATGATCTCCGGGTAGAAGTGGTCTTCCCAGATCACCGGCCCGTCCTTCGACTCGATGCACTCGTTGGCCACGCCTGGGCCCATCACCTCGCTCAGGCCGTAGATGTCCACCGCGTCGATGTCGGCGCCGGCCTCGACTTCGCGGCGCAGCGCCTCCGTCCACGGCTCGGCGCCGAAGATGCCGACCTGTACCGACATCTGGCGCGGGTCCAGCCCCTGGCGCCGGAACTCTTCGATGATCACCTGCATGTAGCTCGGCGTGACCATGATGATGTGCGGCTTGAAGTCGTTGATGAGCTGCACCTGCTTCTCCGTCTGCCCGCCCGACATCGGGATGACGGTGCAACCCAGCCGCTCGGCGCCGTAGTGCGCGCCCAGCCCGCCGGTGAACAGGCCGTAGCCATAGGCCACGTGCACGATGTCGCCGCGGCGCCCGCCGGAGGCGCGGATCGAGCGTGCCATCAGGTTCGCCCAGGTGTCGATGTCGGCCTGCGTGTAGCCCACCACCGTCGGCTTGCCGGTGGTGCCGGACGACGCATGCACCCGCACCACCTGCTCGCGCGGCACCGCGAACATGCCGAACGGGTAGTTGGCGCGCAGGTCGTGCTTGGTGGTGAAGGGAAACTTCGCCAGGTCCGCCAGCGACTTCAGGTCCGACGGGTGCACACCGCGCTGTTCGAACGCGGCGCGGTAGTGCGGCACGTAGTCAAAGGCGTGTTGCAGCGACCACTTCAAGCGCTGCAGCTGCAAGGCTTGCAGCTCGTCGCGGCTGGCGGTTTCGATCGGCTCCAGCTCGCCGGCTTGCGGGCGCTTCACGGGCATGGTTCGGTCCTTTGGGGCGGATGTGTTCAGGCGAGGCAAGTCGCTCAAGGAACGACGGGCTTGCCCTTGATGCGGTACGAGCGGCCGCGGAACACCGCCACCCGCTCGCCGGCCTGGTTGCGCACGTCCACGTCGTACAGGCCGAGCCGGCCCGTCTGCGAGACCACGCCAGCACGCGCCAGCAACTCGTCGCCGGTACGCGCCGGCGCGAGCAGGTCCACGTCGAAGCCCGAGGCCACCGTCAGCTCGTTGTACGAATTGCAGGCGTAGGCGAACGCCATGTCGGCCAGCGTCGTGATCAGCCCACCCTGGCAGCTGCCGAAGCCGTTGAGCATGTCGGCGCGCACCGTCATCGCCACACTCGCGTGGCCGGGCGAGATCGACAGCACGCGCATGCCCAGCGTGTGCGCGGCGGCGTCGGTGGCGTACATGCCGTCGCGCACGCGCTCGGCGGTGGCTTGGGGATCGGCTGCTGATGCTGCTGATGTTTCCAAGGGCGGCTCGGTCGAGTAACTCGTGCTTGACTCAGCGGTCGCTGAACGTCGGCGCCCGCTTGGCGAAGAACGCGCTCACGCCCTCGATGTAGTCGGCACTCATGCCCAGGCGGCCCTGCACCTCGGCCTCCATGCTCAGCGCATCGGCGAAGCTCATGCGGTCGGACCGCGCCATTGCGCGGCGCGTCTCGGCCAGCGCGCGCAGCGGCATCGCGGCCAGTCGCTCGGCCAGTGCCTTCGTCTCGGCGGCGAGCGTGGCGTCGTCGACACAGCGCCAGATCAACCCGATGCGCTCAGCCTGCTCGGCCGGCAGCTTGTCGCCCAGCATCGCCAGCGCCATCGCGTTGGCGCGGCCCACCAGGCGCGGCAGCAGCCAGGTGCCGCCGACGTCGGGGATCAGCCCGATCTTCGAGAACGCCTGGATGAACGAGGCTGATCGCGCGGCGATGACGATGTCGCAGGAGAGCGCCACGTTGGCCCCGGCGCCGGCGGCCACGCCGTTCACCGAGGCCAGCACCGGCACGGGGAAGTCGGCCAGCAACATCGCCAGCGGCTTGTAGCGCCGCTCGATCAACTCGCCGATGTTCTTCTGCGTGGCCCCTGGTGCCATGTCGGGCGCGATTTCGGGGTCCGAGAGATCTTGCCCGGCGCAAAAGCCGCGGCCCGAACCAGTCAGCACCACGCAGCGCACGGTGGCGTCGCGGGCAGCAGCCGTTAACTCGTGCAGCAGCGCCTCGTGCATCGCGCCGGTGAAGCTGTTCAACGCGTGAGGGCGGTTCAGCGCCAGCGTCAACACGGGGCCGTTTTGGTGACGCAGAACGAGCGGGTCGGTGGGGTCCATGGGGCGTTGCGGCAGGCGTTTGCGACAGTTGGCGTGGCGAGCAAAAGCCGTCGCCGGCAATTCGTCGACCGATCAGTCAACGAACGGAGCGAATGTAGTCGAGCCGCCTCGGTTCCGCAATCCCACCCGATCCGCGCGCCCGATCCGCACCCGAGCGCCAAGCCGATATGTAACAAAGCGACGTGCAAGCGTGCGTGCACGTAACCGCCGACGGGCCCGCCAAGTGCCGACAGCCCGCGGGCACGAGGGGCGACACCCCTGCGGCCCGACTCGCGGCCGGTGCTGGCCCTGCAACAATTGCTTTCGCGGAGCCCTGCCAATGCGCATACCGTGCACGTCGTCCCAACCGGAGGAATCCCGATGCGCAGTACCGTCACCCACACCTTGAAGGCTGTTGGCCTTGCCCTGGCGCTGGTCTTGTCCAGCGTGCCCGCCTCGGCGCTCACCCCGGGCCAGACGGTGCCCGACATCGAACTCGGCACCGGCGCGGAGCGCCTGTCCAAGCTCAAGGGCAAGGTGGTCTATGTCGACTTCTGGGCGTCGTGGTGCGGGCCGTGCCGGCAGTCGTTCCCGTGGATGAACGAGATGCAGGCCAAGTACGGTGCGAAGGGGCTGCAGATTGTCGGCGTCAACCTGGACGCCAAGCGCGCCGATGCCGACCAGTTTCTCGCCCAGGTGCCGGCCAAGTTCAGCGTCGGCTTCGACGCCAAGGGCGAGTCGGCCAAACTGTTCGGCGTCAAGGGCATGCCGACCTCGGTGCTGATCGGCCCGGACGGTAAAGTGCTGGCCGTGCACCAGGGCTTCAAGGACGAGGACCGCAAGGAACTCGAAGCCAAGTTCGTCAGCGCCCTGAGCACGCTGGCCAAGTGATGCCCGCTGGCTTCACCCACATCCAAGTCACCCGCCGAGGAACGCCCATGCTTCACCGTCTGACCCTGCTGTTGAGCCTGGCCGCACTGGCCGCCACCACGGGCTGCGCCTACGCGCCGCCGCAGGCCTGGGAGAAGGGCAACCTGGCCAAGCCCGAAATGACGATGGGCGGCGACGCGCTAGAGGAGCGTTACCTCCAACACATCTACGCGAGCAAAGAAAACGCCTCGGGCGGCTACGGCGTGGGCGGTGGCGGTTGCGGGTGCAACTGAGTTTGCAACTGAGCGGCACCGACCTGCACTCCGCGCTCATCACCGAACGGCACGAAATGAAGGCGAACCCCATGAAGAAGAACACCCGGCGCCCCGCCGCCCTGGCCATACCGCAGCGCGGCACTTCGGGTGCGATCGTGCTGGCCGCGTTGGCCTTGCCCGGTGTCTGGCAGGCGCCAGCGCACGCGCAAGCGCCCGAAAAAGGCGTCATCGCGATCAAGCACCTGCACTACCAGGAGTCGCAGCCCGGCCTGAAGCGCATCACCGTCAACTCTCCTTCGGTCTACCTGCTCGCCCCGGTCGGCGGCGACTGGGCCCTGGAAGGCTCGCTGGTCGTGGACAGCCTGTCGGGCGCCACGCCACGCTGGCAGACCGCCGTTTCCAGCGCCTCGGTGCAGCGCGAGCGCCGCACCGCGGGCGACGTGAAAGTGACGCGCTACTTCGAACGCTCGTCGTATTCGGTCGGCGTGAGCCACTCGACCGAGAACGACTACGTCTCCACCGCAGTGTCGCTCGGCGGCAGCTGGTCCACTGCCGACAACAACACCACCTGGAACATCGGCGTGGGTTCGTCAGACGACGTGATCAAGCCGACCTCGGGCGCCGTAAACAACCCGCCCGGCACGCAGCGCAAGCGCAGCACCGAGATGCTCGTCGGACTGACGCAGGTGCTGAGCAAGAACGACATCGTGCAGGCGAACTTCACCTTCACCACCGGTGAAGGCTTCTACAGCGACCCGTACAAGCTGCTCGATGAGCGCCCCGAGGCGCGCAAGCAGGCGGCTGGCCTGCTGCGCTGGAACCACCACTTCGAAGACGACGGCTCGACGCTGCGCAGCGGCTACCGCTACTACCGCGACAGCTACGGCATCAAGGCGCACCAGTTGCAGTTCGAGTGGGCCAAACCACTCGGCGACTCGTTCATGGTCTCGCCTTCGGTGCGCTACTACACCCAGAACGCGGCGCGCTTCTACATCGACCCGGTGCTCGACGCGAATGGGCAGATCGTCATCCCGACGACGGCGCCGGCGGGCTTGAAGTCGGGCGACCAGCGGCTGTCGTCGTTCGGCGCCGTGACGGTGGGGTTGAAGGCCGACTACAAGTTGACGCCCGACTTCAGCGTCGACGGCAAGCTCGAAGCCTACGAGCAGCGCGGCGACTGGCAAGGCAGCGGCAAGGGCACCAAGGGGCTTGACCCGTTCAAGGCCACCTTCGTGCAGTTCGGCGCGCGCTACAGGTTCTAGCGCCGAAGCCGCGCGGGAGCGTGTGATGAGTGCGCTCGCCAAGGCGAACGGCCATGCCGCCATCGCAAGCACTGCCGGTGCCGGTGCTGCGTTGGAAGACATCGGCTTCCAGTTCTCGGCCATGGCCTGCGACTGCGAGGTGCGCATCGCGGGCTTGAGCCGGCGCAAGGCCGAGCCGCTGGCCAAGCTGGCGATTGCCGAAGTGCAGCGCATCGAGTCGAAGTTCTCGCGCTACCGCGCGGCCAGCGTGGTGTCTCGCATCAACGCTTCGGCGGGCAGCGGGCGCAGCGTCGAGGTCGATGCCGAAACCGCGCACCTGCTCGACTTTGCCGCCACCTTGCACGCCAGCAGCGGCGGTCTGTTCGACGCCACGTCGGGCACGCTGCGCAAGGCCTGGGACTTCAAGGCCAAACGCCTGCCTTCAGCCGCGCAGATCGACGCGCTGCTGCCGCTGATCGGTTGGCAGCACGTGCGCTGGAGGAACGGGCAATGGACTGGCGGCCGCATCGAGTTGCCGATCGCCGGCATGGAGCTCGACTTCGGCGGCTTCGGCAAGGAGTACGCCGCCGACCGCGCCGCCACGCTGCTGCAGCAGCACGGCCTGCGCCACGGCATGGTCAACCTGGGCGGCGACATCCGGCTCGTCGGCCCGCGGCCCGACGGGCAGCCGTGGAGCCTGGGCATCCAGCACCCGCGCGACGAAACCCGGCTGCTCGCCACGCTCGCGCTGGGCGACGGCGCGCTGGCCACCAGCGGCGACTACGAACGTTGCTTCGACCTCGACGGCGTGCGCTACTGCCACGTGCTGAACCCGCGCACCGGGTGGCCGGTGCAGGCCTGGCGCTCCGTCAGCGTCATTGCGCCGGCCTGCCTGGCCGCCGGTGCGTTGACGACGGTTGCCATGCTGAAGGGCGACGCCGCGCTCGAGTTCCTGGCCGGGCAGGGCGTCGGCTACCTGGCGGTCGACGCCACCGGCCAAGTTCACCGCCACGCCGCCGATGTGGTGATGGCTTGAACGTCGGCAGCCTGAATGCTTCCGGATCAATAAAATTCTTGCGAGCCCCAACCCAATGAAGCGCATCCTCCTCCTGTTGGCCACGTTTGCCTTGCTTGCAATGGGTGCCGGCGCGCGCGCCGCCGATGAGTTCCTCGACCCCGAGGTCGCGTTCAAGCTGTCGGCCCGAGCGGCCGAGGGCGGCCGTGTCGAAGTGCGTTTCGACATCGCGCCTGGGTACTACCTGTACGGCGAGAAGTTCAGCGTCGAGGCGCAGCCCGATGCGGCTCGCGTGAGCGGGCTGCAAGTGCCCAAGGGCAAAATTAAGTTCGACGAGACGTTCCAGAAAGACGTCGAGTACTTCCGCGACTCGGCCACGCTGGTGGCGAGCCTGGCTTCGGCGCCGACGAGCGCGTTCAAGCTCGTGGTGGGCAACCAGGGCTGTGCCGACAAAGGCCTTTGCTACCCGCCGCAACAACGCAGCTTCAAGGTGGAGCCGGGCACCGGTGGCGCGATGACCCTGACCTTGCTGACCGAGGCGCAGGCCGCGGCGTGGACGCCCACGGGAGGCGCTGGCGCATCGACCCTGGCCGCCGCTGGGCTGTCATCGACAGCCGCAGCCACGGGCGCCACGGCGGCGACCGCCGCGCTGTCGTCCGGCTCCGAACCCGGCCGCTTCGCCCAAGCGCTGCAATCGCGAAACCTGCTCACCGTGGCCGGCGTCTTCCTGCTCGCCGGCTTGCTGCTGTCGTTCACACCCTGCGTGTTGCCGATGATCCCGATCTTGTCGTCGATCATCGTCGGCCAGACCGGGCACGTGTCGCGAGCGCGCGGCTTCGGGCTGGCGCTGGCGTACTCGCTCGGCATGGCGCTGGTCTACACCGCGTTCGGCATGGCCGCCGGCCTTGCGGGCGAGGGCCTGGCCGCGGCGCTGCAGAACGCCTGGGTGCTGGGCGGCTTTGCGCTGCTGCTGGCGCTGCTGTCGCTGTCGATGTTCGGCGTGTACGAGTTGCAGATGCCGGGCTTCGTGCAGACGCGCGTGACGCAATGGTCGGGCAACCTTAAGGGCGGCCAGCACCTCGGTGTGTTCATGATGGGCGGCTTGTCGGCGCTGATCGTCGGGCCCTGCGTGGCCGCGCCGCTGGCCGGCGCGCTGGTCTACATCAGCCAGACGAAGGACGTGGTGCTGGGCGGCGTGGCGCTGTTCGCACTCGCCTCGGGCATGAGCGTGCCGCTGCTGCTGGTGGGCCTGTCGGCCGGCTCGCTGCTGCCGCGCGCGGGCGTGTGGATGGAGCGCGTGAAGCACTTCTTCGGCGTGATGCTGCTGGCCGTGGCGCTGTGGCTGGTGTCGCCGGTGCTGCCGGGCTGGGCGCTGATGGTGGGCGCGGCGGCGCTGCTGCTGGCGAGCGCCGTGTACCTGGGTGCCTTCGAGCGCCTGCCCGACGGCGTGACGCCAGGCCGCGCCGTGACCAAGGGGGCAGGGCTGATGCTGGCCGTGCTCGCCACGCTGCAACTGGCGGGCGTGGCCTCGGGCGGGCGCGACTTGTTGCAGCCGCTGCAACATCTCTCAGGCGGTGGCGCAGCGGGCGGCACGCTGGTCGCCAAGAAAGACGAACTCCACTTCCAGGCCGTGACCAACCTGGCCGGCGTGGACGCTGCGGTGCGCGCCTCGGCCAAACCGGTGATGCTCGACTTCTACGCCGACTGGTGCGTCGCCTGCAAGGAGATGGAGGCCTTCACCTTCACCGACGCCGCCGTGCGCCAGCGCCTGTCCGGCATGACGCTGCTGCGCGTCGACGTGACAGCCAACAACGCCGACGACAAGGCGCTGATGCGCAAGTTCGGGCTGTTCGGCCCGCCCGCGCTGCTGTTCTTCCCGCCCGCTGGCGACGAGGTGAACACGGCGCGTGTGATCGGCTTCCAGAACGCCAAGACCTTCGGCGACCACCTCGACCGTGTCGCCTCGGGCTTGCAGGGCAGCACACCCGGCACCACCAGCGCCAGCAGCGCCGTCAAGCTGAGCTTGAAATAATGCGGCACCCCACCACCTTCATCACCTCATGTCCGCACCCCAACACGCCAAGGTCCTGATCCTCGGTTCCGGCCCCGCCGGCTACTCCGCCGCGGTGTACGCCGCACGCGCCAACCTCAAGCCCGTGCTCATCACCGGCATCGCCCAGGGCGGCCAGTTGATGACGACCACCGACGTCGACAACTGGCCCGCCGACGTCGACGGCGTGCAAGGCCCGGAACTGATGGAGCGCTTCCAGAAGCACGCCGAGCGCTTCAACACGCAGATCGTGTTCGACCACATCAACGAGGTCGATTTCTCCAAGCGCCCGTTCACGCTGAAGGGCGACTCGGCCAGCTACACCTGCGACGCGCTGATCATCGCCACCGGCGCGTCGGCCAAGTACATCGGCCTGCCGTCGGAGCAGGCCTTCATGGGCCGCGGCGTGAGCGGCTGCGCCACCTGCGACGGCTTCTTCTACCGCGGGCAAGAGGTCTGCGTCGTCGGCGGCGGCAACACAGCGGTCGAAGAGGCGCTGTACCTGTCCAACATCGCCACCAAGGTCCACCTGATCCACCGCCGCGACAAGTTCCGTGCCGAGGCGATCCTGGTCGACAAGCTGCACGACAAGGTCGCCGCCGGCAAGATGCAACTGCACCTTTGGAACACGCTCGACGAAGTTCTGGGCGATGCGAGCGGCGTGACGGGTGTGCGGTTGAAGAGCACCGAAGCTGGCGCAAAGAGCGGCGCCACGTCGGAGCTGGCCGTCAAAGGCTGCTTCATCGCCATCGGCCACCAGCCCAACACCGACATCTTCAAGGGCCAGTTGGAGATGAAGGACGGCTACATCATCACCAAGAGCGGCCTGGCCGGCATGGCCACGATGACCAGCGTGCCCGGCGTCTTCGCCGCCGGCGACGTGCAGGACCACGTGTACCGCCAGGCCATCACCAGCGCCGGCACGGGGTGCATGGCGGCGCTGGATGCGCAGAGGTTTTTGGAGCAGTGAGTGAGGGTGGGGCGGCCAGTGCAGGTCACGGTGAAATGACCGCGAGCCTGGCGAAGTAGCTCTTGTAAGGCCTGGGGTCGCGGGTCAGCACACTCAGGTTGGACACGGCGGCGTGCGCGCCAATGAAGAAGTCAGGCAGCGGCTTCGCTCTGGAGCCGCCACGACGTCGATACAGCGAATAGGCAGAAGCCGCGAGTGCCGCAGCAGCCCACGGCAGTGGCGTTCTCAACGTCTCGTAAACGTCCAGCGCCGCATCCAAAGCGCCGACGTCCGGGCCAGGAATCAGCAGTTCCGAGTAGATGACGATGTTGATGTGCAGAGGGCATCGCTCGCTGCATGCTTGCAATTGCCCCAGCGCCCAGTCATGCCAAGGGCTGTCAACGTCAACGCCGTCCACCCAGATGTTGGTATCGACGAGTACGCCGGCAGACCCGTCGTAGCTGGTAAGACTAGCGAGCGCCACGACGCCCAGTGCCCTTGACGGGTTCGTCGCCTCGAATGAAGTTCATGATCTCGTCAGCCCCGAGCTGCTTGAACTCGGGGCTGTAGCTGTTGCGCAGGCGTGCCGCTGCGACCTTGAACTTTGCCCGGCGATCTTCCCTGACGTTCGTTGCGACCGGCGTGATGACGATCTTGCTGCCCTCCAGGCTGAATGTCACCTCGCTGCCGGGAGCGACGCCTGCCGCGGTGCGGATGTGCTTCGGAATGGTGACTTGCCCTTTGTCTGTGACCAGCATCGGAACCTCGCAGGTAGGAATTGGAAGTGGGAATCTTACCGCTGTGCGAGGGTGGCGTGCAACACGCATGAGGCTTGAATGCCCTCCTTCCCACTCGCAGGTGCTTCGGACATGCAACGCGGCGTTCTATGCGTAGCCGTCCCGGATGCGAACGCGCTTTTCATCGATGACCCAGAGCTGACCTGGGACACGCTCGACTGTTGCGAGGCGCAGGCCCGCCTGCACGAGCGCCTCGATCGCTGCGAAAGTCTGCCTTGCCGGCCGCAACACCCAAATGCCAGGATGGGACCCAGGCGGATACGCTCGAATGTCAGAGAAGTCCAGATCGAGGGTGATCAGGACTCGGTTCTCGGCAACGCAAGCTCGAAGAACCTTGTCATCCGGTGCGCCAGCCAAATGCTCTTCGGCGACGGTATGCGCGTCGACACCGAGCGCCGTCAGCGACTGGCGCACCGCTTCCGGCAGGTTTTCGTCGAGCTTGAACTTGAGGTTCACGCCGGGATCGGCACGACACGCTCGCGCGCCAACTCTGCAGCGTAGGCCAGCGCTGCCGGCAAACACTCAGCGTTCAAGCCGGGGTACTGCCGCAGGATCTCTGCGGGCGCCGCGCCATCCGCCAAGTTGTCCAGTACCACCGTCACCGGGATGCGCGTCCCAACGAAACGGATCGCTCCGTGCAGGATTTCGGGGTCAGCGGTGATGTGCTGCTTCCAGTCCATAGAGGGCTCGTGGTCTCGACAGACTTTTAGTTTACTCGCGCCGCCGACACGCAACAGAAGCGCATGCTGGCGCGCAAAACCTCTTTCGACTTGGCGTCCGCGCTGAATTACACCTTGGATAAGGTCGCAACGAGAAGACTTGAACTTCCGACCTCCCCGCCTGTACGATCCGCTTGCCGGCACGATCTACATTGAAGCAAGGGCGCTCTTTCCAGCTGAGCTACGTTGCGTGTTGATCTTTCCTAGGGCGAGTCACTCCGTACAGCCGCAGGTGTTTGCTTGATGCGATATTGCGAGTGACTCGCCTTCTCAATTGCACCGGCGTCGACCAGTCTTGATAGCGTCGATCCGATGGTAGTTGAGTTCAATTGATGCCCCGCGGCGGCGAGACGGCTCACCACGTCCATCCGCGTCAAAGGGAATCCCGTCTCTTCAAGCGTTGCGAGGATCAGATCCTTGACACCTTGCTTCATTGCGCTCGCTGATGAGGGTGCCGATCCAGCAGGCGCCACGCTGTCGAGGACCAGCTGCGATGGGAGTTCGGCTGTCGTGGTGGTTCCGGGTGAGTTTGGTTCGGGCCCCAAGGATGCGACCACTTCGAGGGCGATTGCCAGCCGGTGTTGTTCGATCTCAAGCGAGGCGAGTCTTTCCTTCAACGAGGCAATGGATGCATCATTGGCAGCAAGGCGCTTCTTAAGGGAAAACACGTAGTCCATGACGCTGCATTGTAGCGGCTTGCTTCGGATCGTCAAGCGTTGCAAAGCAAAAATCAACTGACACATCATTGAGGAGCTGCGGCAAGGGATTGCTCACACGGTCCAAATGCAACCTGACGGGACCTTCGCAACGCCTCCAACTTGTTGTGAACGGATCCTTGATCTTCAGTTACAACGAGCGATACCAGGAGTGCACGTCACCGACTTCAGCCGGCATGTTCAGACAGCGGCGGGCACGAACACATCAAGTTCCGATCCCCCCACACGTTGTCCACCCGCCCCACCGGCGCCCAATACTTCGACCGCCTGAGCGATGCGAGCGGGTACGCCGCCTCCTCGCGCGAGTAGGCGTGCGGCCAGTCGGCCTTCAGCAACGCGGCGGCGGTGTGCGGGGCGTTCTTCAGCGGGTTCTGGTCGCGTGGCCATTCGCCGGATTCGACCTTGGCGATCTCGGCGCGGATGGCGATCATCGCGTCGCAGAAGCGGTCGAGTTCGGCGAGCGACTCGCTCTCGGTCGGCTCCACCATCAGCGTGCCGGCGACCGGGAAGCTCAGCGTCGGCGCGTGGAAGCCGTAGTCGATCAGGCGCTTGGCGACGTCTTCGGCGCTGACGCCCTGGGCGCCGCCTGTGGTTTCCTTTAACGGCCGCAGATCGAGGATGCACTCGTGCGCCACGCCGCCGCCCTTGAGCTGCGCCGAGCCGCCGGAGTACAGCACCGGGTAGTGCTCGGCCAGCCGCGCGGCGATGTAGTTGGCGCTCAGGATCGCGGTTTCGGTCGCGGCCTGCAGGCCGTCGGCGCCCATCATGCGGCAGTACATCCAGCTGATCGGCAGCACCGCGGCGTTGCCCAGCGGTGCGGCGCTGATGGCGCCGACTTGCTGCGCGGGGCCGCTGCGCGCGTCGTCGCCTACCGCGGTGCCGGTGCCAGTGCCAGCGCCGTTGCCCGCAGCGCCAGTCGCCGTCTGTGCGTACGTGCGGTGCGTCGGCAAGAACGGCACCAAATCCGCCACCACCGCCACCGGCCCCACACCCGGCCCGCCGCCGCCGTGCGGGATGCAGAAGGTCTTGTGCAGGTTCAGGTGGCTCACGTCGCCGCCGAACTCGCCGGGCGCGGCCACGCCGACCAGCGCGTTCATGTTGGCGCCGTCCACGTACACGCGCCCGCCGTGTTGGTGCACCAGAGCGCACAGTTCCTTCACGCGCACCTCGAACACGCCGTGCGTGCTGGGGTAGGTGATCATCACGGCGGCGAGTTGCTCGCTGTGCTGCTCGCACTTCACGCGCAGGTCGTCCATGTCGACGTTGCCCATCTCGTCGCAGCGCGTCACCACCACCTGCAGGCCGGCCATCTGCGCGCTGGCCGGGTTGGTGCCGTGGGCCGACTCGGGGATCAGGCAGATGTTGCGCTGGCCCTGGCCACGCGACGCGTGGTACGCCTTGATCACCAGCAGCCCGGCGTACTCGCCTTGCGAGCCGGCGTTGGGCTGCAGGCTCACGCCGCTGTAGCCGGTGGCTTGGGCGAGCCAGGCTTCGAGTTGCTGGCGCAGCAGGTCGTAGCCGGCCAGTTGATCGCTGGGGGCGAACGGGTGCACGTTGGCAAACTCCGGCCAGGTGATCGGGATCATCTCGCTGGTGGCGTTGAGCTTCATCGTGCACGAGCCGAGCGGGATCATCGTGCGGTCGAGCGCCAGGTCTTTGTCGGACAGGCTGCGCAGGTAGCGCAGCATGTCGGTCTCGGAGTGGTGGCGGTGGAAGACGGGGTGGGTGAGGAAGGCGCTGGTGCGGGCGAGGGCGGGCGGGATCAGCGGCGTCACACCTTTCTCGAAGGCCGCCCAGGGGTCGGCTGCTTGCACCGCGTTTGCATTGCTGCTGACGCTGCTGCTGTTGCCGGCACCCGTCAGCACATTCAGCAGCGCCGTCAGATCGTCGCGCGTTGTCGTCTCGTCCAGCGTGATGCCGAGGCTCGTGGCCGACGCACGACGAAGGTTGTAGCCCGCGCTACGCGCAGCCTGCAGCAGCGCATCGGTGTGACCTTCGGTTGCCACATGCAGCGTGTCGAAGCCACATGTGTTCACCAGCCGCACGCCGCGCTGCTGCAACGCCGCCTCCAGCATCGCCGTCAAGCTCGCCACCCGACGAGCGATGCGCTTGAGGCCCTCCGGCCCGTGGTACACGGCGTACATGCTCGCCACCACCGCCGGCAACACCTGCGCGGTGCAGATGTTGCTCGTCGCCTTCTCGCGGCGGATGTGCTGCTCGCGCGTCTGCAGCGCCAGCCGATAGGCGGGGTGGCCGTGCACGTCGACGCTCACGCCCACCAGCCGGCCGGGCATCGAGCGCTTGAAGGCTTCCTTGGTCGCCAGGTAGGCCGCATGCGGCCCGCCATTGCCCATCGGCATGCCGAAGCGCTGGGTGTTGCCGACCACGATGTCGGCGCCCAGTTCACCCGGTGGCACGAGCAGCGTCAATGCCAGCAGGTCGGCAGCGACGATCGCCAGGCCGCCTCGTGCGTGGATCGCGTCGATCAGCGGTGCCAGGTCGCGCACCTCGCCGGTGACGCCGGGGTACTGCAGCAGCACCGCAAACGCGTCGGCCGACCCTGACGATTCAGCAGGGCCGGTGGTCACGGCGATGCCCAGCGGCTCGGCGCGCGTGCGCACCACTTCGAGTGTCTGCGGCAGCACGTCGTCGGCCACGTGGAAGGTCATCGACTTGCTTTTGCCCACGCGCAGCGCGAGCGTCATTGCTTCGGCCGCGGCAGTCGCTTCGTCGAGCATCGACGAGCCGGCAATCGCCATGCCCGTCAGGTCGCACACCATGGTCTGGAAGTTGACCAGCGCCTCCAGCCGCCCTTGCGAAATCTCGGCCTGGTACGGCGTGTAGGCGGTGTACCAGGCCGGGTTCTCGAGCACGTTGCGCAGGATGACGCCAGGAGTGTGCGTGCCGTGGTAACCCTGGCCGATGCAGCTCTTGAGCACCGTGTTCTTCGCCGCGATCGCCTTCAGCTCGGCCAGCGCCTGCGCTTCAGAGGCGACCGGCGGCAGCACCATCGGCCGGCTGCGCGCGATGCTGCGCGGCACGATCGCCTCGATCAGCGCGCGTCGCGACTCGCTTCCGATGACCGACAGCATGTGGCGCTCGTCGGCCTCGGCAATGCCGATGTGGCGGGCGACGAATTCGGCGGGGTTTTCAAGCTCGCCGAGCGGCTTGTTGGCGGACATCAGCATGGAGGGCTTTCTGCAAACGCTGGCCATCGCGCCAGCAAGGCGACAGAGTGTGTTTCGTAGGCGGGGGAATTCAGGCGTTCTTGACGAGCAGGTCGTACGCCGGAGCGTCCATCAACTGCTCGAACTCGGCCATGTTGTTCACATGCACCTTGAAGAACCAGCCGTGGCCCAGCGGGTCGGTGTTGGCCAGCGACGGGTCTTCGCGCAGCTTCTCGTTGACCTCGACGACCTCGCCGCTGACCGGCATGTACAGGTCGGCCGCGGCCTTCACCGACTCGACCACGCCGGCCACATCGCCCTTCTTGAACGTGGCGCCGACGGCCGGCAGGTCGACGAAGACCACGTCGCCCAGCGCGTCCTGCGCGTGGTGCGTGATGCCGACGGTGGCGGCCTCGTGGTCTTCGATGTTGATCCATTCGTGGTCGCTGGTGTACATGGTGGTCATGTGTTCTCCTGAGTGTTGAAGTGGTGTCAACGAACGTAGCGGTGGGGGGCAAACGGCAAGGCGGTCACGCGCATCGGCTGGCGCTTGCCGCGCACTTCGGCGTAGACCTCGTGGTGCAGAGCCGCGTGGTTGGCGGCCACGTAGGCGAGCGCGATGGGCTGGTTGACGGTGGGCGACAGGGTGCCGCTGGTGACCGTACCGATCTTGTGGCCGTGGGCGTCAACCAGCGGCGCGCCTTCGCGCACCGGCACGCGCTCCAGGCCGAGCAGGCCGACTCTTTTGTTGCTGGCGCCGCGCTCAAGCTGGCCGTCGATCACGTCGGCGCCGGGGTAGCCGCCGGCCCGTTCGCCGCCGGCTCGGCGCACTTTCTGGATCGCCCAGGTGAGACCGGCTTCGACCGGCGTGGTGGTGGTGCTGATGTCGTGGCCGTACAGGCACATGCCGGCTTCCAGCCGCAAGGTGTCGCGCGCGCCGAGGCCTGCGGGGCGGATTTCGGGCTGAGCGAGCAGCGCGCGGGCGAGCGCATCGGCCTGATCGGCGGGCACCGAGATTTCGAAGCCGTCTTCGCCGGTGTAGCCCGAGCGCGTGAGGAAACAGTCTGCGCCGTTGAGCGTGGCGAACATGCCGGTCATGAAGGTGAGTCGCGCCACGTCGGGGTTGAGTCGCGCCAATGCGGTCACGGCCTTCGGGCCTTGAAGCGCCAGCAGCGCTCGCTCGGGCAACGGCTGCACCTGACAGCGGTGGCCGATGTGCGTGACGAGGTGCTGCGTGTCGGCCTGCTTGCACGCGGCGTTGACGATCAGCAGCAGGTCGTTGCTGCCGTCGGCCTCGCGCCGCGTGATCATCAGGTCGTCGAGGATGCCGCCAGCGGAGTTCGTGAACAGCCCGTAGCGCTGCTTGCCGACGGCCAGGCCGACCACGTCCACCGGCATCAGCGACTCCAGCGCGCGGGCGGCGTCGGCGCCGGTGAGCCGCACCTGGCCCATGTGCGACACGTCGAACAGCGCAGCCGAGTCGCGGCAGTGGCGGTGTTCGGCGAGGATGCCTGCCGGGTAGCTCACCGGCATGTCGTAACCGGCGAACGGCACCATCTTGGCGCCGAGTTCGAGGTGCAGTGAATGCAGCGGGGTGTGCAGCAGCGCGGCCGGGGCGGACATAGGCAACTCCAGAGGGCGATCTTGAAACCCATGCAGCGCCAATGCGCCGCTGGGGAAAGCCCTCTCTGTCCGCTTTACCTGAGAGATTCGCGCGTCGCTGCGTGCAGCGCCTTGCTTGCCCCTTCGGTGGGCCCACTCGGAGTGGGCCTCTCTCCAGTGAGGAAACGCTTCGGGTGAAGCGTTGGCCAGTCCTTTTGCCTGAGCGTTCGAGGGCTCGTCTTTCGATTCGCCCTCTGCGCCTTCGGCGGCTTCGCGGTCGGTTGCGAAGCTCTCTCCTGGCGGGCGCGAGTGTAGCAGCGGCATCGATAATCCAGCCCCATGACAGATGCGAACGAGTGGTTGAAGGTCGAGTCGCTCGACCTCGAAGCGCAGGGCGTTGCGCACAACAGCGAAGGCAAGGTGGTGTTCATCGACGGTGCCTTGCCCGGCGAGCAGGTTCAGGTCACCGTGCAACGCCGCAAGAACAACTGGGAGCAGGCGACGATGGTCGCGCTGCGGCGCGAAAGCGCGCAGCGCGTGGCGCCGGCCTGTCGCCACTTCGGCACCTGCGGCGGCTGCAAGATGCAGCACTTTCACGTCGGCGCGCAGGTGGCAACCAAGCAGCGGGCACTCGAAGATGCGTTGTGGCATCTGGGCAAGGTCAAGGCCGAGCAGCTGCTGCGGCCGATCGAGGGGCCGGCGTGGGGCTACCGCTACCGTGCCCGGCTGTCGGCGCGTTTCGTGGCGAAGAAGGGCAAGGTGCTGGTTGGCTTTCACGAGCGCAAATCGAGCTTCGTCGCCGACATGGACAGCTGCGACGTGCTGCCGCCGCACTTGAGCGCGATGCTCGTGCCGTTGCGCGACCTGATCGCCGGCATGGACCAGCGCGACCGGCTGCCGCAAATCGAAGTGGCGGTGGGCGAGGGCGTGACGGCGCTGGTGCTGCGCCACCTCGAGCCGCTGAGCGATGCGGATCTGGAACGCCTGCGCGAGTTCGGTTTGCGTCACGACGTGCAGTGGTGGCTGCAGCCAAAAGGCCCGGATACGGTGAAGCGCCTGGACGACGGCGGCTCGGAGCTGAGCTACTCGCTTCCCGAGTTCGGCATCACGATGCCGTTCAAGCCGACCGACTTCACGCAGGTCAACCACCAGATCAATCGGGTGATGGTGGCGCGAGCCGTGCGCATGCTCGCACCGGAGCCGCACGAGCGGGTGATCGACTGGTTTTGCGGCCTTGGCAACTTCAGCTTGCCGATTGCGCGGCACGCGGCCGCGGTGCTGGGCATCGAGGGCAGCGAGCCGCTGGTGCGGCGTGCCCACGACAACGCTGTGCTTAACGGGCTGGCGGGCACGGCGACGTTTGCGGCCCGCAATCTCTTCGAGTTGGCGCCGGCCGATCTCGCCGCGTATGGCGCAGCCGACAAGTGGCTGGTCGATCCGCCACGCGAAGGCGCGTTCGCACTGGCGAAGGCGCTGGCCGATGTGCATGCCGACCCGGCATTGGCGCCGGGTTACGTGCCACCCTCGCGCATCGTCTACGTGAGTTGCAACCCGGCGACGCTCGCGCGTGACGCTGGATTGCTGGTGCACCAGGCCGGCTACCGCTGTTCAGCGGCCGGCGCGATCAACATGTTTCCGCACACGGCCCATGTGGAGAGCATGGCGGTGTTCGACCGCATCGAGCCCGCTTGAAGCTGGTGCTGTCAAACGCGCCGAGCACCATGAAAAACGGGGCCCGAAGGCCCCGTTTGCATGTGCAGAACGTTCAGCAACTCAGTCGTCATTGCTGCCCGCAAAGCCCAGGATCGCCAGCAGCGACTGGAACACGTTGTACAGGCTCAGGTACACGCCCAGCGTGGCGGTGATGTAGTTGGTTTCTTCACCGTCCTGCACGCGCTTCAGGTCGTACAGGATGAAGGCCGAGAAGATGCCGATGGCCAGCACCGCGATGGTGATCATCAGCGCGCTCGACTGCAGGAAGATGTTCGCCAAACCCGCCACCAGCAGCATGATCGCGCCGATAAAGAGCCACTTGCCCATCGCCGACAGATCGCGCTTGATGACCGACGAGAGCGACGCCATGCCCAGGAAGATCAAGCCCGTGCCCGTGAAGGCCGTCATGATCAAACCGGCGCCGTTGTTCAGTCCGAGCACCGAGCCGATCAGGCGCGACAGCATCAAGCCCATGAAAAACGTGAACGCCAGCAGCACCGGCACGCCGGCCGCTGAGTTCTTGAGCTTCTCGATCGCGTAGATGAAGCCGAAGGCGCCCGCCAGGAAGACGATGGCGCTCATGCCCACGCCCATGCTGCGCGTGATGCCAGTGGAGACGCCGAGCCAGGCGCCGAGCACCGTCGGCACCATCGAGAGCGCCAACAGCCAGTAGGTGTTGCGAAGAACGCGGTTGCGTTGATCGACAGAAACGCCCGTCCCGGAGAACCCGGTGCGGGCGGCTTGCAGGCTTTGATCCATGAGACCTCCTAGGAAAATGGGATGCGTTTGAGACTCGCGCCGTTCGATTCTAGTTCCCCTGTGAATTGGTCGGGGATTTCTGCGTCAGGGGGCCGAGGACACCTGCGCTCGTCCGGCCCGCCCGCCGTCCAGCGGCTGCTGCGGCACGCTGTCGCCGGCCCTGGTTACAGTGCTGGCAGCCTTTGCATCACCGAACCAGGATCCCCATGAACACGAAGCCCATGCTCACGCTCCACGATGTGAAAACCATTGCGCTCACCGCCGAAGCAGAAGCGCTGCGCAACGCCTGGGCGGTGACGATTGCGATCGTCGACGACGGCGGCCACCTGCTGTGGCTGCAGCGGCTCGACGGCGCCGCGCCGGTGTCGGCGCACATTGCGCCGGGCAAGGCGCGCACGGCGGCGCTCGGCCGGCGCGAAAGCCGCATCTATGAAGAGATGATCAACCAGGGGCGTTTCTCGTTCCTGAGCGCGCCGGGGCTGGAGTCGTTGCTAGAAGGCGGCGTGCCGATCCTGGTGGAGGGCCACTGCGTGGGCGCGGTCGGGGTGAGCGGCGTCAAGTCGAGCGAAGACGTGCAGATCGCCAAGGCGGGCATCGCGGCCCTGCTGGCTTGAGCGGTTGGGCGGGCGGTTGGGCGGGCGGTTTCGCGGGCGGTTGCGCGAAACCCCTCGGCTACAATCCGCAGGTTTATCTGCTAACCATCCGCCCAGCGAAGTTCCGCTGTTTCCGGCCCGGAAACTCCCACGGTTTTCTCGACAGACCACAGCCCTCGCGACAGCGGAGCTGGGCGCGCACAACGAACGGAGAATCCGGTGCCGCCTCTGCCGCCTGCCTTGCTGAAACCTCAAGCCCCGGCACTGCTGGCACTCGCCGATGGCACGCTGTTTCGTGGCGTCTCCATCGGTGCGGCCGGCCAGACGGTCGGCGAGGTGGTGTTCAACACGGCGCTCACCGGCTACCAGGAGATCCTGACCGACCCGAGCTACTGCCGCCAGATCGTCACGCTGACCTACCCGCACATCGGCAGTTACGGCGTGAACGGCGAAGACGTTGAATCGGGCAAGGTACACGCTGCCGGGTTGGTCATTCGCGACCTGCCGGTGCGGGAGTCGAACTTCCGCAGCACGATGACCTTGCCTCAGTACCTGCAGCGCGAAGGCACGGTCGCGGTCGCCAACATCGACACCCGCAAACTGACGCGGATCCTGCGCACTCACGGCGCGCAGAACGGTTGCCTGCTGGCCCTGCCGCTCGGCCAGTCCATGACGCCCGACCATGAGGCCGAAGCCACCCGCCGGGCGCGCGCCGCGCCGTCGATGGCGGGGCTGGATCTGGCGAAGCAGGTGTCCGCAACCGAACCGTTCGACTGGACTGAGACCGAGTGGGCGCTCGGCACCGGCTATGGCGTGTTGAAGGACCCCGCCTTCCACGTCGTCGCCTACGACTTCGGCATCAAACACAACATCCTGCGCATGCTGGCCAGCCGGGGTTGCCGCGTCACCGTCGTACCGGCGCAAACGCCGGCTGCGGCGGTGCTGGCGCACCGTCCCGACGGCATCTTCCTCAGCAACGGCCCCGGCGACCCCGAGCCATGCGACTACGCCATCGCTGCCTCGCGCGAGCTGATCGAGCGCGGCATCCCGACCTTCGGTATCTGCCTCGGGCACCAGATCATGGCACTGGCCAGCGGTGCCAAAACCTTCAAGATGAAGTTCGGCCACCACGGCGCCAACCACCCGGTGAAAGACCTGGACAGCGGGCGCGTGTCGATCACGAGCCAGAACCACGGCTTTGCGGTCGACGAGAAGAGCCTGCCCGCCAACCTTCGGCCCACGCACGTGTCGCTGTTCGACGGCACCTTGCAGGGCCTGGCCCGCACCGACCGGCCGGCGTTCTGCTTCCAGGGCCACCCCGAGGCCTCGCCGGGGCCGCACGACATTGCCTACCTCTTCGATCGATTTACCGCGCTGATGCAAACCCACAGGCAGACGCACTGAACCAGCAGCCACCATGCCTAAGCGCAGCGACCTCAAAACCATTCTCATCATCGGCGCCGGCCCGATCATCATCGGCCAGGCCTGCGAGTTCGATTACTCGGGCGCGCAGGCCTGCAAGGCGCTGCGCGAGGAGGGCTACAAGGTCATCCTCGTCAACAGCAACCCGGCGACCATCATGACCGACCCGGAGATGGCGGACGTGACCTACATCGAGCCGATCACCTGGCAGGTCGTCGAGAAGATCATCGCCAAGGAACGACCCGATGCGGTGCTGCCGACGATGGGCGGCCAGACCGCGCTGAACTGCGCGCTCGACCTGCACAAGCACGGCGTGCTGGCCAAGTACGGCGTCGAGATGATCGGCGCGAACGAGAAGGCGATCGAAAAGGCCGAGGACCGGCTCAAGTTCAAGGACGCGATGACCGGCATCGGCCTGGCCTCGGCCAAGAGCGGCATCGCGCATTCGCTCGACGAGGCGCTGGCGGTGCAGAAGCGCATTCGCGCCGAGATCGGCGGCAATGGTTTTCCGATGGTCGTGCGCCCCAGCTTCACGCTCGGCGGCACCGGCGGCGGCATTGCCTACAACCCCGACGAATTTGAAGAGATCTGCAAGCGTGGCCTCGACCTGTCGCCCACCAAGGAACTGTTGATCGAGGAAAGCCTGATCGGCTGGAAAGAGTTCGAGATGGAGGTCGTGCGCGACAAGGCCGACAACTGCATCATCGTCTGCGCGATCGAGAACCTCGACCCGATGGGCATCCACACCGGCGACTCGATCACCGTGGCGCCGGCCCAGACGCTCACCGACAAGGAATACCAGCTGCTGCGCAACGCATCAATAGCGATCCTGCGCGAGATCGGCGTGGACACCGGCGGCTCCAACGTGCAGTTCTCGATCAACCCGAAAGACGGCCGCATGGTCGTGATCGAGATGAACCCGCGCGTGTCGCGCTCGTCGGCGCTGGCGTCCAAGGCGACCGGTTTCCCGATCGCCAAGGTGGCCGCCAAACTGGCGGTCGGCTACACGCTCGACGAGTTGCGCAACGACATCACCGGCGGCGCCACGCCGGCGAGCTTCGAGCCGAGCATCGACTACGTGGTGACCAAGATCCCGCGCTTCGCATTCGAGAAGTTCCCTGCCGCCGACTCGCGCCTGACGACGCAGATGAAGTCGGTCGGCGAGGTGATGGCCATCGGTCGCACGTTTCAAGAAAGCTTTCAGAAGGCGCTGCGCGGGCTGGAGACCGGCATCGACGGCTTGAGCGAGCGCAGCAGCGACCGTGAAGAGATCGTGCAGGAGATCGGCGAGGCCGGGCCCGAGCGCATCCTCTTCGTGGCCGACGCGTTCCGCATCGGCCTGAGCCTGCAGGAAGTGTTCGAGGAGACCGCGATCGACCCGTGGTTCCTGGCGCAGATCGAACAACTGGTGCAAACCGAGCAGGCGCTGGCCGGCCGTGCGCTGGGCAGCCTGTCGGTTGACGAGCTGCGGTTCCTGAAGCAGAAAGGCTTCTCCGACCGCCGCCTGGCGAAGCTGCTCGCAACGAACCAGCACGAGTTGCGCCAGTTGCGCCACCGCCTGGGCGTTCGCCCGGTCTACAAGCGCGTGGACACCTGCGCGGCTGAGTTCGCGACGCAAACTGCCTACATGTATTCGACCTACGAACACGCCGACGGCGAGTGCGAGGCCGAGCCGACATCGCGCCGCAAGATCATGGTGCTGGGCGGCGGGCCGAACCGCATCGGCCAGGGCATCGAGTTCGACTACTGCTGTGTGCACGCGGCGCTGGCGATGCGCGAAGACGGCTTTGAAACCATCATGGTCAACTGCAACCCCGAGACGGTGTCGACCGACTACGACACCTCGGACCGCCTGTACTTCGAGCCGGTGACGCTGGAGGACGTGCTCGAGATCGTCGACAAGGAAAAGCCGGTCGGCGTGATCGTGCAGTACGGCGGGCAGACGCCGCTGAAGCTGGCGCTCGACCTGGAACGTGCCGGCGTGCCCATCGTCGGCACCTCGCCCGACAGCATCGACATCGCCGAAGACCGCGAGCGCTTCCAGAAGCTGCTGCACACCCTCGGCCTGAAGCAACCTCCCAACCGCACCGCGCGCACCGAAGACCAGGCCATCGCACTGGCCAACGAGATCGGCTACCCGCTGGTCGTGCGCCCGAGCTACGTGCTGGGCGGCCGTGCGATGGAGATCGTGCACGGCGACAAAGACCTGGAGCGCTACATGCGCGAGGCCGTGCGCGTGAGCGAAAAGTCGCCGGTGCTGCTGGACCGCTTTCTCGACGATGCGATCGAGGTCGATGTGGACTGCATCAGCGACGGCAACGCAGTGATGATCGGCGGCATCATGGAGCACGTCGAGCAGGCCGGCATCCACTCGGGCGACTCGGCGTGTTCGCTGCCGCCGTATTCGCTGCCGCAGTCGCTGCAAGACGAGATGCGGCGCCAGACGAAAGAGATGGCCAAGGCGCTCAAGGTCGTCGGGCTGATGAACGTGCAGTTCGCGATCCAGGGCGAAGGCGACAGTGCCGTCGTGTACGTGCTGGAGGTGAACCCGCGCGCTTCCCGTACCGTGCCGTTCGTCTCCAAGGCCACCGGCCAGCCGCTGGCCAAGATCGCGGCGCGTTGCATGGTTGGGCAGAAGTTGTCGGACCAGAAACGAACCAACCGCGGGCGTGAGCCCGGCGAGGTGATCCCGCCGTACTTCTCGGTCAAGGAAGCGGTGTTCCCGTTCAACAAGTTCCCTGGCGTGGACCCGATCCTCGGGCCCGAGATGCGCTCCACCGGCGAGGTGATGGGTGCAGGCCGCAGCTTCGGCGAAGCGATGCTGAAGAGCCAGCTAGGCGCGGGCTCGCGCCTGCCGACGCAGGGCACGGTGTGCATCACCGTGAAGAACGCCGACAAGCCGCGCGCGGTGGCGGTGGCGCAGCAACTGCATGCGATGGGCTTTGCCATCGTTGCGACCAAGGGCACCGCCGCCGCGATTGCAGAGGCGGGCGTGCCGGTGCGTGCCGTCAACAAGGTCAAGGACGGCCGGCCGCACATCGTGGACATGGTCAAGGCCGGTGAGATCCAGCTCGTGTTCACCACGGTGGACGAAACCCGCACTGCGATTGCCGACTCTCGCCACATCCGCCAGGCCGCGCTGGCCCAGCGGGTCACATACTACACCAGCATGGCGGGCTGTGAAGCGGCGGTCGAAGGCATGAAGCACCAGGACGATCTGGTCGTGGTTTCGTTGCAGGAACTGCACGCCGAACTGCCCTAAAATGGGGTTGATTTTTCTCCCGCCGCCGGTCTTCCTGGCGGCGGTTTTGCTTCTACTGTCCGGACTCGATCCACCATGACCACCATCCCACTGACCGTGCGCGGCGCCGAAAAGCTGAAGGACGAGCTCGCGCGCCTGAAGACGGTGGAGCGGCATGCCGTGATTCAGGCGATTTCCGAAGCCCGCGCGCAGGGTGACCTCTCCGAGAACGCCGAGTACGAGGCCGCCAAGGACAAGCAGGGTTTCATCGAAGGGCGCATCCTCGAGATCGAAAGCAAGCTCGCCGCAGCGCAGATCATCGACCCCTCGACGCTGGATGCCGGCGGGCGCGTCGTCTTCGGCTGCACCGTCGACCTCGAAGACGAAGACAGCGGCGTGCGAGTGACGTATCAGATTGTCGGCGACGACGAGGCCGACCTGAAGGTGGGAAAGATCTCGATCAGCTCGCCGATCGCGCGGGCGCTCATCCGCAAGGAAGTCGGCGATGTGGCTGAGGTGCAGGCCCCGGGCGGGCTCAAGCACTACGAGATCGTCGACGTGCGCTACGTGTGACGACCCTGGCGCGCTGCACGCAGTGGCTCGCGGGCCTGTGGGCGGGCGCGCTGTTGTGCATTGCTTTCCTCGCCGCGCCTGCTGCATTCGCCGTGCTGGCGTCGGCTGATGCGGGTCGCCTGGTGGGGCGCCTGTTTGCGCAAGAGGCCTACCTGAGCCTGGTGTTGGTCGTGCTGCTGTTCGCCTTCGAGCGCAAGCGAGCCATGGCCGATGCGCAGGCGGGCCGCGGCTCGGTGCTGAGCACGAACATCCTGCTGCTGCTGGGCGTGCTGTTCTGCACCGTGGCCGGCTACTTCGCGGTGCAGCCGATGATGGCAGCGGCCCGTGCCGGGCAGGGCACCTGGTCGTTCGGCGCGCTGCACGCGGTGTCGGCCGGGTTCTTCGGCCTGAAGGCGGTGCTGGTGTGCGTGCTGGCGTGGCGCAAGGGGGCGGGCTGAAACGTCTGCCGTCCGGGCACCCACGCCTGGAGCGGCAGGTCAGGGCTGTTGAGCGCTCTTCTTGACGCTGGTGACCCGGCGACGAGCGCGCTTGAGCTCGCCACCGGCGGCGATGCGCTCGTTGCCCAGCACCTTGATCTTCTTGACCTGCGCGCGGTGGTTGCCGCTCTTGGAGAACTTGAGAATCTTCACCACCTTCGGGCCCGGTTTGCGGTCGGTGCGCTCTGCTTTCTCTTTCGGCGGCATCGGCCGCCACAGCACCAGCAGCTTGCCGATGTGCTGGATGGGCGCCGCATTCAGCGCGTCGGAGAGCGTGGCAAAGATGGTTTCCCGCGTGTCGCGCTCGTCTGAGAGCACGCGCACCTTGATCAGGCCGTGGGCGTTCAGCGCGGCATCGGTTTCTTTCTGAACGGCAGCGGTCAGCCCGTCGGAGCCGATCATCACCACCGGGTCGAGGTGGTGGGCGTCGGCGCGTTTTTCTTTGCGCTGGGCGGGGGTCAGTTGGATGGCAGGCATCGCCGTATTATCCGCGCAGCATGAAGACCCAAACCAAAAGCAAGAAGGTCAACAAGGCGTGGCTGCACGACCACATCAACGACCCGTACGTCAAGCAGGCCCAGCGCGACGGCTACCGAGCCCGCGCCGCCTACAAGCTGAAGGAAATCGACGAGGCCCTGCACCTGCTCAAACCCGGTCAGCTGGTGGTGGACTTGGGTGCTGTTCCCGGAGCCTGGAGCCAATACGTGCGGCGCAAGTTCGCGCCGAAGGAGGCCGGCGTGGGCGGCGCCGCGAGCGGAGCGCTCAACGGCACGATCATCGCGCTCGATGTGCTGGGCTTCGAGCCGATTGAAGGCGTCACCTTCATCCAAGGCGACTTCCGCGAAGCAGCGGTGCTGGCGCAGTTGGAAGCCTTGGTGGGCGGCCGGTCGGTGGATGTGGTGATTTCCGACATGGCGCACAACCTCTCTGGCATCGAGAGTTCGGATGCGGCGCGCATGAGTCACCTCGTCGAGTTGGCGGTGGAGTTTGCCCAGAACCACCTTGCGCCCCAAGGTGCATTGGTTTGCAAAGTGTTTCATGGCAGTGGCTACAGCCAGTTGGCCAAACTGTTCAAGACCACTTTCCGCGTCGTCAAGCCGATCAAGCCCAAGGCGTCGCGCGACAAATCTGCGGAAACCTTTCTGGTCGGCATCGGTCTGAAGATGGCGGCCGAAAAGCGGGTTTCCGGGCCTATTGCTTGATACAGCCGGCTACAGCCCTGCTGCCCGCGCGGAAGGCCGAGTCGGCGCAGGGCTTGCTTCGACTAAAATCGTGACCATATGCCGGGGATTCGGGCGATTGGTATCGCCCACTCGGACGTCTTGACCCGAAAGAGGAGCCGCGTTGAACAACCAATGGTTTTCCAAAGTCGCTGTCTGGCTGGTGATCGCACTCGTGCTGTTCACCGTCTTCAAGCAGTTCGACCGCGGCGTGGCGCAGGGCGGGATGATCGGGTACTCCGACTTCCTCGAAGAAGTCCGCAACAAGCGCATCAAGACCGTGCAGTTGCAAGAAGGCCCGGGCGGCAGCACCGAAATCCGCGCCCGCACGACCGACGACAAGGAACTGCGCACCACCGCCACCTACCTGGACCGCGGCCTGGTCGGCGACCTCATCAACAACGGCATCAAGTTCGACGTGAAGCCGCGCGAGGAGCCGTCGTTCCTGCTCAGCATCCTCGCGTCCTGGGGGCCGATCCTGCTGTTGATCGGTGTGTGGATCTACTTCATGCGGCAGATGCAAGGCGGCGGCAAGGGCGGCGCGTTCAGCTTCGGCAAGAGCAAGGCGCGCATGCTCGACGAGGCCAACAACACGACCACGTTTGCTGATGTTGCCGGCTGCGACGAGGCCAAAGAAGAGGTCAAGGAACTGGTCGACTTTCTGAAGGACCCGCAGAAATTCCAAAAGCTCGGCGGACGCATCCCGCGCGGTGTGCTGCTGGTTGGCCCCCCGGGCACCGGCAAGACCTTGCTGGCCAAGGCGATCGCCGGTGAAGCCAAGGTGCCGTTCTTCAGCATCAGCGGCTCGGACTTCGTCGAGATGTTCGTCGGCGTCGGCGCAGCGCGGGTGCGCGACATGTTCGAGCAGGCCAAGAAGAGCGCGCCTTGCATCATCTTCGTCGACGAAATCGACGCCGTCGGCCGCCATCGCGGTGCCGGCCTCGGCGGCGGCAACGACGAGCGCGAGCAGACGCTGAACCAGATGCTCGTGGAGATGGACGGCTTCGAGACCAACGTCGGCGTGATCGTGATGGCCGCGACCAACCGGCCCGACATCCTCGACCCCGCGTTGTTGCGCCCCGGTCGCTTCGACCGGCAGGTCTACGTGACGCTGCCCGACGTGCGCGGCCGCGAGCAAATTCTCAACGTGCACATGCGCAAGGTGCCGGTCGGGCAGGACATCCGCGCCGACATCCTGGCTCGCGGCACGCCGGGCTTTTCGGGTGCTGATTTGGCCAACCTGGTGAACGAGGCGGCGCTGTTCGCAGCGCGCCGCAGTGGCCGAGTGGTCGAGATGGTCGACTTCGAGAAGGCCAAGGACAAGATCATGATGGGCCCCGAGCGCAAGTCCATGGTCATGCCCGAGGAGGAGCGCAAGAACACGGCGTACCACGAGTCCGGCCACGCGCTGGTGGCGCGTCTGGTGCCCAAGACCGACCCGGTGCACAAGGTCACCGTGATCCCGCGCGGTCGCGCGCTGGGTGTGACGATGCAGTTGCCCGAAACCGACCGCTACAGCCTCGACAAGGAACGCATGCTCAGCACGATTTCGGTGCTGTTCGGTGGGCGCATCGCCGAAGAAGTGTTCATGAACCAGATGACCACCGGCGCCAGCAACGACTTCGAGCGCGCCACGCAGATCGCGCGCGACATGGTCACGCGCTACGGCATGTCCGACGAACTCGGCCCGATGGTGTATGCCGAAAACGAAGGCGAGGTGTTCCTCGGCCGTTCGGTGACGCGCCAGGTCAATGTGTCCGAGCAGACGATGCAGAAGGTCGACTCCGTCATCCGCCGGATCATCGATGAGCAGTACGCGTTGGCGCGCAAGCTGATCGAGGAGAACAAGGACAAGATGCATGCGATGGCGAATGCTCTGCTCGAATGGGAAACCATCGACTCCGACCAGATCGACGACATCATGGCCGGCAAGCCGCCCCGCCCACCGAAGGATTGGACCCCCGCCGCTGCCCGACCGACCGCCATGCCGCCGCCGGTGACTCCAGGAAGCGCACCTGCCGCGGCTTGAGCGGCGTCGCAGCATCGACAAAACGGGGCTTCGGCCCCGTTTCCATTGCGTCATCCGGCCTTCGTTCAATGGTCTGCGTCATGCACTGGCACACCACCCGGTTCCAGATCGATCTCGCGCGGGTCCAGGTGATGGGGATCGTCAACCTGACGCCCGACTCGTTTTCCGACGGCGGGCGATTGGCAGGCGCTGCCGCAGCGCTGGCGCATTGCGAGCGGTTGCTCAATGAGGGCGCCGACATCCTCGACCTTGGCGGCGAGTCGAGCCGCCCTGGGGCCGAGCCGGTGAGCGTGCAAGAAGAACTGGACCGCGTGCTTCCGGTTCTGAAGGTCGCGTCGCAGTTGGGCTGCCCGATCTCGATCGACACCGTCAAGCCCGAAGTGATGCGCGCCGCGCTCGACCTCGGTGCCGACATCATCAACGACATCGGTGCGCTGCGCGTGCCGGGAGCGGCTGAAGCCGTTCTGGCGCACCCGGCCTGCGGCATCTGCCTGATGCACATGCGCGGCGAGCCCCGTTCGATGCAGCAACAGCCGAACTATTCAGATGTGGTGCAGGAAGTGAGCGACTTCTTGCGCGAGCGAATGGATCACCTGCGGACCCGCGGCGTGGCGCCGGGGCGCATCGTGCTGGACCCCGGCATCGGCTTCGGCAAGAGCGTGGAGCACAACGTCGAGCTGCTGCGCCGCCAGCCGGAGTTGCTGGCGCTCGGCCGGCCGCTGCTGCTGGGCTGGTCGCGCAAGTCCACGCTCGGCGCCATCACGGGCAAGCCCGTCACCGATCGCCTGGCGTCCAGCGTGGCCGCGGCACTTGCCGCGGTGGGGCAGGGTGCGCGCATCATTCGTGTGCACGATGTCGCAGCGACCGTCGATGCGTTGAAGGTGTGGCGCAGCGCCGGTTTCTGCCAGTGAACAATGGTCGCCCAGGAGAGCCACAGCATGAGCAGAATCTATTTTGGAACCGACGGTATTCGCGGCACGGTGGGTCAATCGCCGATCACGCCCGACTTCATGCTGCGGTTGGGCCACGCTGTCGGCCGGGTGCTCAAGGCGGGCGACGCCAAGCCGACGGTGCTGATCGGCAAGGACACGCGCATCTCCGGCTACATGATCGAGTCGTCGCTGGAAGCCGGCTTTGCGTCGGCCGGCGTCGACGTGCTGCTGACCGGCCCGTTGCCCACCCCCGGCGTCGCCTACCTCACGCGCGCCTTGCGCCTGAACCTGGGCGTGGTCATCAGCGCATCGCACAACCCGTTTGCCGACAACGGCATCAAGTTCTTCTCCGCCAGCGGCGAGAAGCTGCCCGACGCGTGGGAGCTGCAGGTCGAGGCCATGTTGGAGCAGGCCCCCGAGTGGGTGCCCTCCGCCAAGCTGGGCAAGGCCCGTAAGCTCGAAGACGCGCGCGGCCGCTACATCGAGTTTTGCAAGAGCACGTTCGGCAACCACCTGTCGCTCAAGGGCGTGAAGATCGTGGTCGACGCGGCGCACGGCGCGGCCTACCAGGTGGCGCCCAGCGTGTTCCATGAACTCGGCGCCGAGGTGGTGCCGATCGGTTGCAGCCCAGACGGCACCAACATCAACGACGGCTTCGGTGCCACGGCACCGGCTGCGCTGGTGGGCGCTGTCAAGGCACACGGCGCGCAGTACGGCGTGGCGCTCGACGGTGATGCCGACCGGCTGCAACTGGTCGATGCGAGTGGGCGCCTCTACAACGGCGACGAGCTGCTCTATCTGATGGTGGCCGACCGGCAAGCGCAGGGCGTCAAGGTGCCCGGCGCCGTCGGCACGCTGATGACCAACATGGCCGTTGAGCTGGCGTTGAAGAAGCGCGGTGTGGAACTGGTGCGTGCGAAGGTCGGCGACCGCTATGTGCTCGAAGAGTTGGCCGCGCGCGGCTGGGAACTCGGCGGCGAGGGCTCCGGCCACCTGCTGGCACTCGACAAGCACACCACGGGCGACGGCATCGTGAGCGCGCTGCTGGTGCTGCAGGCTGTCATCCGCAGCGGCAAGTCCATGGCGCAATTGCTGGAAGAGGTGACGCTGTTCCCGCAGACGCTCATCAACGTGCGGCTGGCGTCTGGCACCGACTGGAAGTCCAACCCCCGCCTGGCCAGCGAACAGGCTGCGGCGCAGCGTGAACTGGCTGGGCAAGGTCGGGTGCTGATCCGACCGTCGGGCACCGAGCCGCTGGTGCGCGTGATGGTCGAAGCGCGTGACGCCGCGATGGCGCAGCACTGCGCACAGCGCATCGCCGACACGCTGCGCTGAAGCGAGGCGGGAGCGCCCGCCCCAGCGGGTCGCTTCAACGGGGGGTCGGCGGCAGCAGCACCCGGTCGATCACGTGCACGACGCCATTGCTCACCGGCACGTCGGCCATGGTCACCACCGCCTCGTCGACGGTGACGAACGTGCCGGCCCTGGCCAGCGCCACGTTGGCTCCTTGCACCGTCTTGGCGGGGCCGTTCTTCACGTCGGCCGCCGCAACCTTGCCGGCGACCACGTGGTAGCTCAGCACCGATCTCAATAGCGCCGGATCTTTGGCGAGCGCGTCCAGCGTCTTCGCGGGAACGGCCTTGAAGGCGTCGTTGGTCGGCGCGAACACGGTGAACGGGCCCGGCCCGCGCAGCGTTTCGGCCAGGCCTGCGTCGCCGAGCAGTTTGTTCAACGTCGACAGTTGCGGCGTAGCAGCCGCGGTGTCGGCAATCGTCTTGGGTGCTGGGGCGGTGGCGCATGCCGACAGCGCCAGCACCATCGCCGCGCTGCACATCAGCTGGATCGTTGTTTTCATGGGAAGGGTCCTTTGGATGGTCGTTCGATCGGGTGGGCCAGCGCGCACCAGCAACGCTGCCACCCTGCGCAGGTTAGATCGCTGGTGTGACGGATCGGTGAAGGTTCTGTGACGCAGCCTCCCCGGCGTTGTCACATAGATGTCACACGCCGAATCTAGAGTCACGCCCAGCGGACTTCGACCCGAAGTCCGAAAGCGAAAGGAAGCATGATGAACTTCTCGACCTCCAGAACCGCCGTGCTGGCCGCAGCCCTGACCGGTGCCGCGTTTGCCTCGGTTGCGCAAGACGTGACCGGCGCCGGCGCCTCGTTCCCGGCGCCGCTGTACGCCAAATGGGCCGACGCCTACAACAAGGCCACCGGCGCACGCATCAACTACCAGTCGGTCGGCTCGGGCGCGGGCTTGAACCAGATTCGCGGCAAGACGGTCGATTTCGGCGCGTCAGACATGCCGCTCAAAGACGACCAGCTTGCCAAGGACGGCCTGGTTCAGTTCCCCACCGTGATCGGCGGCGTGGTGCCGGTCATCAACATCAAGGGCATCCAGTCGGGCCAGGTCAAGCTGACCGGGCAGGTGCTCGGCGACATCTACCTCGGCAAGATCACCAAGTGGAACGACGCCGCGCTGACGGCGCTGAACCCCGGTGTGCCGCTGCCCGATGCAGCCATCTCCGTGGTTCGCCGTGCCGACGGTTCGGGCACCACCTTCATCTTCACCAACTACCTGTCCAAGGTGAACCCCGAGTGGCAAGCCAAGGTCGGTGAGGGCACGGCCGTGAACTGGCCGACCGGTGCCGGCGGCAAGGGCAACGAAGGCGTGGCCGCATTCGTGGGCCGCCTGCCCAACTCGATCGGCTACGTCGAGTACGCCTACGTCAAGCAGAACAAGATGACCTACACGCTGCTGAAGAACAAGGACGGCAACTTCGTCGCCCCCGACGACGCCAACTTCAAGGCCGCAGCGGCCGGCGCGGACTGGGCCAAGACCTTCTTCCAGGTGCTGACCGAGCAGCCGGGCAAGGACACGTGGCCGCTGTCGGGCGCCACCTTCATCCTGATGCACAAGGCGCAGGACAAGCCGGTGCAAGCCGCGAACGCGCTGAAGTTCTTCGACTGGGCCTTCGCCAACGGTGACAAGATGGCCGGCGAGTTGGAGTACGTGCCGCTGCCCGACAGCGTGAAGGCGCTGGTCCGCAAGCAGTGGGCAGAGATCAAGGACGCTTCAGGCAAGCAAATCGCTACCAACTGAGTGTCCCCAGGCCGGCACGCCGGCCGCGCGCCTTGAGGGCGCGGCGAACAAGAAGATGAACCCACGGGGCGCTGCGGCGCGCCGGCTCGAGAACGAGGGGAGGACCTGTGGCTGCTACGCTTCCGGCATCGCATTACGATAAAGACAAGATGCAACGCACAGACCCCCTAGGCTCGCCCCCCGACGTCCGGCGGACGTCGCCCTGGATGGACACCGCGTTCTCCCTGCTGGCGCACGGCGCGGCGTGGCTGACGCTGGCGCTGCTGGTGGGCATCATCATCTCGCTCGTGATCGGCGCGATGCCGGCCATCCGCGAGTACGGCCTGAGCTTCCTGTGGCGAACCGAGTGGGACCCGGTGCAAAACAGCTACGGCGGCCTGGTGATGATTTACGGCACGGTCGCAACTTCGCTGATCGCGCTCATCATTGCAGTGCCGGTCAGCTTCGGCATCGCGCTGTTCCTGACCGAACTCTCTCCATCGTGGTTGCGCCGCCCGCTCGGCGTGGCCATCGAGCTGCTCGCTGCCATCCCGTCCATCGTCTACGGCATGTGGGGCTTGCTCGTGTTCAGCCCGATCTTGTCGACCTACGTTCAGCAGCCATTGCAGGTCTTGCTGGCCGACGTGCCGGTGCTGCGCGAACTGGTCTCGGGCGCGCCGGTGGGCATCGGCATCCTGTCGGCCGGCATCATCCTGGCGATCATGATCATCCCGTTCATCGCCGCGGTGATGCGCGACGTGTTCGAGGTCACGCCAGCCATGCTGAAGGAGTCGGCCTACGCGCTCGGCTCCACCACCTGGGAGGTCACCTTCAAGGTCGTGCTGCCCTACACCAAGGCCGGTGTGATCGGCGGGATCATGCTCGGCCTGGGCCGGGCGATCGGCGAAACGATGGCCGTCACGTTTGTCATCGGCAACTTCAACCAGTTGAACAACCTGTCGCTGTTCGAGGCGGCCAACAGCATCACGTCGGCGCTGGCCAATGAGTTCGCTGAGGCGGGAGCCGGGTTGCATCAGGCGTCGTTGATCTACCTCGGGCTGGTCTTGTTCTTCATCACGTTTGTCATCCTGGCGCTGTCCAAGCTGCTGCTGTCTCAGCTGAGAAAGGGTGAGGGGAGCCGCGCATGAACACCACGCTGACCGCCGCAGCCGACCCCCGTCTGCAAAAGCACAAACGCCGCAAGCTGGTCAACAAAGTCGCTTTGACGCTGTCGCTCGGCGCCATGGCCTTCGGCCTGTTCTGGCTGATCTGGATCCTCGCCGAGACGGCCCGCCTCGGCGTCGGCGGCCTCAACCTGGCCATCTTCACCGAGATGACACCACCACCGATGGCAGCGTCCGGCGGCTTGGCCAACGCGATCTACGGCTCGCTCCTGATGGTCGGCGCTGCAACCGCGCTCGGTACGCCGATCGGGGTGATGGCCGGCATCTACCTGGCCGAGTACGGGCAGAAGGGCTGGCTCGGCAGCACAACCCGTTTCATCACCGACATCTTGTTGTCTGCCCCTTCGATCGTGGTCGGCCTGTTCATCTACGCCGTGGTGGTGGCGCCGATGAAGACGTTCTCCGGCTACGCGGGAGTGCTGGCGCTGGCGCTGATCGTGATCCCGGTCGTGATCCGCCAAACCGAGAACATGCTGCTGCTGGTGCCCAATGCGCTGCGCGAGGCGGCCTATGCGCTGGGCACGCCGAAGTGGAAGCTGATCTCCAGCATCACGCTGAAGGCGGTGCGGGCGGGTGTGGTCACCGGCGTGCTGCTGGCCGTGGCGCGCATTTCGGGCGAGACGGCGCCGCTGCTGTTCACGGCGCTGTCCAACCAGTTCTGGGTGGCGGGGCTGGGCGAGCCGATGGCCAGCCTGCCGGTGACGATCTTCAAGTTCGCCATGAGTCCGTACGAGAACTGGCAGAAGCTGGCCTGGGCAGGTGTCTTCCTGATCACGCTGGGTGTCCTGGCGCTCAACATCCTGGCCCGAGTGCTGTTCCGCAACAAGAACTGATTGACTGAGGTTTGCCACATGGACGTCAAAGTCGACCTGCCCGTGACCGAAAAGGTCAAACTCTCGGTGCGCAACCTGAACTTCTACTACGGGAAGTTCCACGCGCTCAAGCGCATCAACCTGGACATTCCGGAGAAGAAGGTCACCGCCTTCATCGGCCCATCGGGTTGCGGCAAGTCCACGCTGCTGCGCACGTTCAACCGAATGTACGAGCTCTACCCCGAGCAACGTGCCGAGGGCGAGGTGCTGCTCGACGGCGAGAACATCCTCACCTCCAAGCAGGACGTGTCGCTGATGCGCGCCAAGATCGGCATGGTGTTCCAAAAACCCACGCCGTTCCCGATGTCGATCTACGACAACATCGCCTTCGGCGTGCGGCTGTTCGAGACGCTGCCGCGCGTGGAGATGGACGAGCGCGTCGAGTGGGCACTGAAGAAGGCAGCGCTGTGGACCGAGGTCAAGGACAAGCTCGACCAGAGCGGCTCGGGCCTCTCAGGCGGCCAGCAGCAGCGCTTGTGCATCGCACGCGGCATTGCCATCAAGCCCGAGGTGTTGTTGCTCGACGAGCCGTGTTCGGCGCTGGACCCGATCTCCACCGGCAAGATCGAGGAGCTGATCCACGAACTGAAGGCCGACTACACGGTGGTCATGGTCACGCACAACATGCAGCAGGCGGCGCGCAGCTCCGACTACACGGCCTACATGTACCTGGGCGACCTGATCGAGTTCGGGCCGACTTCGGAGCTGTTCATGAAGCCGAAGAAGAAGGACACAGAGGACTACATCACCGGGCGTTTCGGCTGATTGCAACCGAGCGTCTGATAATCGCCGAGGAGGCACCATGAGCACCAAACACCTGTCCACCCAGTTCGACGCCGAGCTCAGCGGCGTGTCCACGCGCGTGCTCGAGATGGGCGGTATGGTCGAGTCGCAAGTCGCGCGCGCCGTCTACGCGCTGACGCACTTCAGCAGCGAAGTCGCCTCCGAGGTGCTCACCACCGAAGAGCGTGTGAACGCGATGGAGATGGAGATCGACAGCGACCTCTCCAGCATCATTGCGCGCCGCCAGCCTACGGCGCGCGACCTGCGCTTGCTGATCGCCATCTCCAAGACCATCGCCAACCTCGAGCGCGTGGGCGACGAGGCGGCCCGCATCGCGCGCACGGTGCAGCGGCTCATCAACACGGGCGTGTCCAGCCGCTTGCGCCTGCCGGTCAACGACCTGGCGCACGAGTCGGAGCTGGCGGTCACCCAGCTGCGCAAGGCGCTCGACGCGTTTGCGCGGCTGGACGTGGACAAGGCCGTCGAGGTGCTCAAGTCCGACGACCTGATCGACCAGGAGTTCGAAGGCCTGATGCGCAAGCTCATCACCTTCATGATGGAAGACCCGCGCACGATCTCGTCGAGCATCGACCTGGTGTTCGTGGGCAAGGCGATCGAACGCGTCGGCGACCATGCCAAGAACCTGGCCGAACAGGTGATCTACATCGTCAAGGGCACCGACGTGCGGCACAACCCCGTCGGCACGGTCGAGACGCTCGTCAAGTGAACGCCGCGGAGGTCAGCGCATGAGCCGGGTGCTGGTGGTCGAAGACGAAGCCGCGATCGCCGAGCTGATCGCCATCAACCTGCGCCACGCCGGCCACACCGTCACACTGGCGGTGGACGCTGAGCAGGCGCAAGCGGCGGTCGACGACGTGCTGCCAGACCTGGTGCTGCTGGACTGGATGCTGCCGGGCCAGTCGGGCCTGGCACTGGCCAAGCGCTGGCGCGCCCAGGCACGCACGCGCGAGTTGCCGGTGATCATGCTGACGGCGCGGGTCGAAGAGTCGGACAAGATCGCCGGCCTGGACGCCGGCGCCGACGACTACCTGACCAAGCCCTTCTCGACCAACGAGCTGATGGCGCGCATTCGGGCGGTGCTGCGACGCAAGGCGCCGGAGTCGCTCGACACGGTGGTGAGCGTCGGCATGTTGCAGCTCGATCCATCGACACGCCGGGTGGCCGGCCAGGGGGTCGATGTGAAGCTCGGACCGACCGAGTTCCGGCTGCTGCACTTTCTGATGACGCACCCGGAGCGTGTACACAGCCGGGCGCAGTTGCTCGACCGGGTCTGGGGCGACCATGTGTTCATCGAGGAGCGGACCGTCGACGTCCACGTGAAGCGCCTGCGCGAGGCGCTCGGCCCGGCGCATTGCGCGCAGATGATCGAGACTGTCCGCGGTGCTGGCTACCGGCTGACCCAGCAGGTTCAGGCCGTGGCGGGTTGAGCACTCCCACCGGCAGGCCGCCGTGAGTTGGCTGTTACCGCGCATCCTCACGGGCATTGCCGTGGTGGCGCTGGGCGCGTTGCTCGGTCATTGGGTGGGCGCGCGCATCCAGGCACCGTTCATCAGCGAGCTGATCGGCGGTGCGGCCGGCGTGGCGACGCTGGCGGTGCTGGACACCCTGCGCGGCTACCGACTTATCAACTGGCTGCGTGGCTCGCAAGAGGGCCAGGCGCCGCGGGACACCGGGTTCTGGGGCGAGATCGGCTACCGGGTTGAAAAGTCGGTGCGCCTGCGCGAGCGCGAGACCGCCGGCGAGCGCATCCGGCTGGCGCAGTTTCTGTCCGCGATCGAAGCCTCGCCGAACGGCGTGATCCTGCTCGACGCGCGCGACCAGATCGAGTGGTGCAATGCGATGGCCGCAGCGCACTTCGGGCTCGACCCGAAGCGCGACGTCCGACAGCCAGTGACCAACCTGATCCGTGCGCCGGCCTTTGTTGCCTACCTGCAAGACGGCGAATTCTCGGAGCCGGTGCGCTTCACCGAGCGGCGCCGCGACGGCACGCTGTCGGTGTTGATCCGGCGCTACGGCGACGACATGAAGATCGTGCTGTCGCAAGACGTGACGGTGCACGAACGCTCCGAGGCGATGCGACGAGACTTCGTCGCCAACGTGTCGCACGAGATCCGCACGCCGCTGACGGTGCTGACCGGCTTCATCGAAACCATGACGAGCCTGCCCTTGAGCGACGCCGAACGGCGCCGCGTGCTCGAGCTGATGATGCAGCAGGCGCGCCGCATGGGCACGCTGGTCAGCGACCTGTTGACGCTCGCGCAGCTCGAGGGCAGCCCGCGGCCGACGGCTGAGCGATGGGTCGCGGTCGGCCCATTGATGGCGAGCGTGGAGGCCGACGCGCGGGTGCTGTCGGGTGGAAAGCATCGGTTCAGCTTCGATGGCGCTGCAGGGCTGCAACTCGCCGGCGCGGAGCCGGAACTGCTCAGCGCGATCACGAACCTGGTCAACAACGCGGTGCGCTACACGCCGGCCGATGGCGCCATCGAGGTGGTGTGGCGGTTGCGCGGCGACGGGTCGGCGGAGTTGTCGGTCACCGACAGCGGCCCCGGCATCGCGCGCGAGCACCTGCCGCGGCTGACCGAACGGTTTTACCGCGTCGACGGCAGCCGCTCGCGCGACACCGGCGGCACGGGGCTGGGGTTGTCGATCGTCAAGCACGTGGCGCAGCGCCACGGCGGCGAACTCGACATTCAGAGCGAACTGGGCAAGGGTTCGTGCTTCAGGCTGGTTCTTCCGGCAGCGCGCACTCGGCGCGAGTCGCTGCGCACCGGCTTGCCGCAAGGCGCGGCACAGACGCAGCCCGAGCCGCACTGAGGCGACGCCGATCGCGCGTCGACATGCGGCCTGCGCCGCCCCGATCTGGCGTCGGGGAGAGATCTGACGACGGAGGCGCTGCTCAGCGAGCGCCGACCGCGCGCCGATAGACGGCGGTGACCTCGTCCTCGTTGTTGTTGCGCTTCTCTCGGGCCAGCAGCTGCCAGCCCGGGCCAACGCTGCTCGTGTGTTGGCGGGTTTCCATTTGCAGCAGGTAGTCGCAGCGCGACTGCTCGATCGGCGTGGCTGCGTCGACGCTGAAACCGCCGTGGTATTGCAGCGCCGCCAACTGGCCGCGCACGACCCCTGGCGCAGCAATGCACGAGCCGGCAGGAACGTGCTGAGCGATGCGCTGCACCAGCGGCCGGTAGCTTCGCGCGTAGTCCAGCGGCGGCAGCAGCAGCGTCATCAGCAGCAGCCAGCACAGGGCCACGCCGCTGGCCGGCAGGACCAGGCTCTTCCACAGCGGGTGGCGGTTGCGGCCGGTGCGCCATTGCACCAACCACACCCACGCCAGCGTCCCGACCACGGCCAGCACCAGCGCCAGCAACGAAAAGCTGGGGGTGAAGCCCGGTGCCAGCCGCGCGACGTTGGCGGCCGGCTTGGCTGGCACGCCGGTCTGCATCGACAGGTAGATGACCCATATCGCGATCGCGCACAGGCTGAAGAAGAACACCGAGAACCAGTCGATCGCAGCCGCCGTGCTGCGCCGCAGCGTCGGCAGCGAGAAGGCGGCCAGGACCGCCAGCGCCGGCAAACCCAACATCAGCGCGCGGTCTGAACCGCCCATCGCGATGCAGGCCACCAGGCACACCCCCAGCGTGCCCAGCGGGACTGCGATGTGCCGGTTCAGCAGGTGGTGGCGCCAACGCCAGAGCGTCCAGGCGGCGAGCGGCAGCGCGGGCCAGGTGAACCAGCCGATCAGACGCATGACGCTCCAGAGCTGCAGCGCCTGCGTGTATTCGCCCAGCCGCCAACCCCACGCCCCGAGTGTCGATGCGACGGCGACCGCACCAGCGCCGGCTGCCAGCACCCACGGGGCAAATCCGCGCACCTGCGGGTAGCTGGAGTTGCGGCAGATCAGCGCGCCGGCCACCGCGAGCCCCAACGCAATGCTCGGCGCGCCGCTGGCTGCCAGCGCGGGCAGCGAGACAAGCAGCGCCAACTTCGATTGCCGGGCTCGAAACGGGCTCGCCGCCAGCGCGTACAAGAACAGCGCGACGCTGGCGAGTTGGCCCAGCTCGGGCGTCGTCTCGTGGCCGAGCTGCAGCAGCCCGAGTGTGGCGATCAGCGCCAGTACCGCGCCGTCGGCAATCGCCCGTGCGTAGTCGATGGTGTGCGCCTCGCCGCCGAACGCAAACGGCAGTGGTTGCGCTGCCTCCGTACAGGCCAAGTGAAAGGTGGTGTACCACGTGAGCGCCAAGACCAGCACCAGCAGCAACGCAAACGGAATGCGCGCTGCGAGCGCCGGCTCGATCCAGGGGCCGAGCAGCTGGATGAACGAGGCGCCGAGCCAGTACGGCAGCAAGGCGCTGTCGGCCGCAAGGCCGGCCACGGTCGGCGCCAGCCACGGTGTCTTGCCTTGCGCAATGTTCAGCATGTAGCCGAACGCGCTCACGTCGGCACCCTTCCACGGGTCGCGGCCGAACAGCCCCGGCAGCACGTAAGCCGCGCAAAAGAGCAGCAACGCCAGGCGCGGCAGGCGTTGCGCGGCCCGCTGCGACACCAGTGCAGGGTTCGGCGAATTCACGTCAGGCGCGGTTTCGTTGCCGTGCGGGCACAGCAACCAACAAAAAAGGCAGCCCGAAGCTGCCCTTGTCTGCAGGCACCGGGTGCCTTACTTCTTCGCGCCCAGGTGCGCGAACTTGTTGCGGAACTTCTCGACGCGGCCACCCAGCGAATCGACGCTCTTTTGCGTGCCCGTGTAGAACGGGTGCGACTCGCTCGTCGTCTCCAGCTTGTACAGCGGCAGCTCGCGGCCGTCGTCCATCTTCACCGTTTCGCGCGTTTGCGCGGTCGAGCGGGTGACGAACTTGAAGCCGTTGGACAGGTCCACGAAGCAGACTTCGCGGTAGTTGGGGTGAATGCCGTCTTTCATGGGGATGCTCCAAACGCTTTGCCGCCTGCGTCGTTGAAAGCCACGCCGACCCATTCGGCGCACTTTTCTTGCTGCGGAAAAGCCCTCGATTATACGGCGGAATGTGGATGCGAACCGCGCTTCAGCCGCCGCGCCGCATCATGTCGAAGAAGTCGAGGTTGTTCTTCGTCGCCTTCATCTTGTCGAGGATGAATTCCATCGCCTCGATTTCGTCCATCGCATAGAGAAGCTTGCGCAGGATCCACGTCTTTTGCAGGATCTCGGGCTTGAGCAAGAGTTCTTCGCGGCGCGTGCCCGACTTGTTCAGCAGGATCGACGGGTAGACGCGCTTTTCGGCCATGCGCCGGTCGAGGTGGATTTCGCAGTTGCCGGTGCCTTTGAATTCTTCGTAGATCACCTCGTCCATCCGGCTGCCGGTGTCCACCAGCGCGGTGCCGATGATGGTGAGCGAGCCACCTTCTTCGATGTTGCGCGCCGCGCCGAAGAAGCGCTTGGGGCGCTGCAAAGCGTTGGCATCCACGCCGCCAGTCAGCACCTTGCCCGACGAGGGCAGCACATTGTTGTACGCGCGAGCGAGCCGTGTGATCGAGTCGAGCAGGATCACCACGTCCTTCTTCATCTCGACCAGGCGCTTGGCGCGTTCGATCACCATCTCGGCCACCTGCACGTGGCGGGCCGCTGGCTCATCGAAGGTGGAGCTGATGACCTCGCCGCGCACGGTGCGCTGCATCTCGGTCACCTCTTCCGGTCGTTCGTCGACCAGCAACACGATCAGGTACACCTCGGGGTGGTTGGCGATGAGCGCGTGCGCCAGGTTTTGCATCATCACCGTCTTGCCGCTCTTGGGCGCAGACACGAGCAGCGCTCGCTGCCCCTTGCCCAGCGGGGCGATCAGGTCGACGATGCGGCTGGTGATGTTTTCGTCCGACTTGATGTCGCGTTCGAGCTTGAACTGCTCCTTCGGGAACAGCGGCGTCAAGTTCTCGAACATGATCTTGTGCTTGCTCTCCTCGGGCGTCAGGCCGTTCACGCGGTCGACCTTGACGAGCGCGAAGTAGCGTTCGCCGTCCTTCGGAACCCGCACCTCGCCTTCAACCGCGTCGCCCGTGTGCAGGTTGAAGCGGCGAATTTGGCTCGGGCTCAAGTAGATGTCGTCGGTGGTCGCCATGTAGCTGGCATCGGTGGAACGCAGGAAGCCGAAGCCGTCGGGCAGCACCTCGAGCACGCCGTCGCCGAACACCTGTTCGCCGCCCTTGGCGCGCTTTTTCATGATGGCAAACATCAGCTCCTGCTTGCGCATGCGGGCGACGTTCTCGATCTCCAGTGCCTCGCCCATCGTGATGAGCTCGGAGACGTGGATCGCTTTCAGTTCTGACAGGTGCATGGAGGCTGGGGATGGGGTGGATCGAACCGCTGCGCCGTGGGGAGACCAGAAGTGCATCTGCGGCGTTCGCGGCCTGGGCGTGTGCCCAGCGGCCGGTGCTTGCCCGTCACACGACGGGAACTTCAAAACGCTGGAGTGGGGGCCGGCCCATGTGCCGTCTGTACGGGCCCCGAGGCCGTCAATCGGCCTTCGGGCATGGGGGCAAACTTGGGTCTTGCGGGCCGGGGGTCAGGATTGAGCCTTGCGCACCCGGCGAGCCAAACAATGAACCGGATTATAGATGCCCGTCGAGAAACGCTGTCAACTGCGCCTTCGACAGCGCGCCGACCTTGGTCGCGGCGAGTTGGCCTCCCTTGAACAGCATCAGGGTCGGGATGCCACGGATGCCGAACTTGGCGGGGATGTCGCGGTTCTCGTCCACGTTCATCTTGGCGACCTGCAGCCGACCGTCGTAGGCCTTGGAAACCTCGTCCAGGATCGGGGCGATGGCCTTGCACGGGCCACACCACTCGGCCCAATAGTCCACCAGGACGGGCTTGTCGGACTGGAGGACGTCGCTGTCGAACGACGCGTCGGAGGTGTGCTTGATCAGGTCGCTGCTCATGGGGAGTCCTCGGAACGGGTGCCGCCCGTGGCGGGCGACAGGCACAATGATTCTGACACAAAGGCCCATGCGACGCCCCCTGCGTTGCGCACCTTGCGGGCCCCTTTTCCTCTATGGCGTCAATAGCCCGTCACCCCATTCACATGTCGTCGCGCGACCCCTGGTCGGACGCGGTCGCCATCACGGCCGCCTGGGTCCGGGCCCATGGCGTGAATCGTCGCGACGTCGTCGTGCTGCTCCCGTTTGCGCAGTTGCTGCCGGTTGCGCGACGGGCTTTCGGCGCCAGCGGCGCCTGGTTGCCGCGCATTGAAACGACGCAGTCGCTGGCCCGCAGCCTGGGCCCGGACGAGATGCCGGTGGCTGGTCAAGTGAGCTTCGACGTGGCGCTCGACCGCATCGTCGCCTCCCGGCTGCTGCGTGCGCAGCGTTGGGCGGCGGCCTGGCCCCGCAGCGACGAACGTGGCTTCGAGCAGGCGGTGGCCGCGTTGGTGAACACTGCGCATGCATTGGCCCGGAGCGCTTTTGCGGTGCCGCCCGCACTGCGGGCGCAGCATTGGGACGACGCGCGCGCCTTGCTGTCGCTGCAGGGTCTGGCCGCCGGCATGCCGGGATCGCGCGAGCGTTTGCTCGCGCGGGTCGGGCTGGAGTGGGCTGCCGCCGCAGCAGCGCCCGCCACCGACGCGCTGTTCAACCTGCAAGCGGCCGGCTGGGTGGCGCTCCAAGCCGGCGGGCCCGACCGCCTGACGCAGGCGCTGCTTCAGCACCACGCGGCCCAGGCGCCGTGTCTGTGGCTGAACGCCGACGCCGATCCGGCCGACCCTTTCGCCACGCTGACGCCAACGGTGCGAGTGCAGATTGCCGTGTGCGACGACTTCGAAAGCGAGGCCCAGCGCACGGCGGCTTGCGTGCTGCGCCATTTGCAGGACGGCGAGCAACCGGTCGCGCTCATTGCACAAGATCGCGCGCTGGTGCGTCGTGTGCGCGCCTTGCTCGGCCGCCAGCGCGTGGCGCTGCGCGATGAGACGGGCTGGAAGTTGTCGACCACCCGCGCCGGTGCGAGCGTGCGAACTCCGCTCACGTGCGCGCGGGGCGACGCCTTGACCGACGACTGGCTCGACTGGCTCAAGGCCTGCGCCCACCCCGAATTGACGCCACACGAAACCCGCCGGGCGCTGGACGCGCTGGAGCGCGAATTGCGCCGACGCAAGCTGCGGCTGGCCCGACACGTCGATCCCGAGGCGCTGGGGCCGGCAGCGGCACGTTTGTGGCGCCAAGCTGCTGACTTGTTGCAGCCCCTGGTGGGGCTGGGCACGGCCCCTGGTCCCGTCTGGCTGGCAACGCTGGAGGCTTGCCTGATTGCGACTGGCCAGCTTGCTGCGCTCGAAGCCGACGACGCTGGACGACAGGCGCTTGCTGCGTTGCGTTGGTCGCCAGACGCTGACCCGCCTGTGGCCGTCTCTGCCGAAGACCACCTCGACATCGACGCCTTCAGCACCTGGCTCGACGCGGCGCTGGAGCAGGCATCGTTTCTGCCCGACTCAAGCCCCGAGCCCGAGGTGATCGTCACGCCCATCGCGCGGGCGATGCTGCGGCCGTTTGCGGCGGTTGTCGTTCCCGGCGTTGACGAGCGCCACCTGGGGGCGGTCGCTGCACCCGGCGATCTGTTGAGCGATCGCGAGCGCGCCGCCCTGGGCGTGCCCGACACGCAGGTCCGGCGCGAGGCAGACCTGCTCGCCTTTGCGCAACTGCTGCGCCACCCCAGGCTGACGCTGCTGCACCGCACGACCGACGACGGCGAGCCGATGGCTGCATCCGCCTGGGTCGAGCTGCTGCGGCTGGCGTTGAGCCGCCACGCCGACCCCAATGCGTGGGGCATCGCGCCCGACCCCCGCACCCCACTGAGCGTGCCAGCGACTCCCGTGGCGCCGCCGCTGCCGACTGCGCCGTTGCTGCTGCCGAGCCAACTCAGCGCCAGCGCTTGCGAAGCGCTGCGCGCCTGCCCGTACCGTTTTTTTGCGCGGCAGCTACTGCGCCTGGGTGCATTGGAGGAACTCGACAGCGAGATGGAAAAGCGCGAATACGGCACCTGGCTGCACGCGGTCCTGCAACGCTTTCACGACGAACGGGCTGAGCCGATGGAGGCTGCGCTCGAAAGCGCCCGACTGCACGCGATTGGCCGAGAGCTGCGTCAAGACCAAGGACTGGACGAAGCCGAGTTTCTGCCCTACGCATCGTCGTTTGCGCGCCTGGTGCCGCGTTACCTCGACTGGCTGCACAAACGCGACGCCGCGGGCGCGACGTGGCTCGAGGCGGAGCGCGATCTCGTGGCTCAACCTCCCGCGTGGGCGCCTGTGCGCATGCAGGGCAGGATTGACCGTGTCGACTGCGTACAAGACAAAGGCGTGCCGACCACCCAGCTCATCGACTACAAGACGAGCAAGAAGCAGGCGCTGCGCGACGCCATCGGCCGTGGCGAAGACACGCAACTGCCGTTCTACGTCGCGCTGATGGCCGCCCAGAGCGACGCCGGTGGCGACATCGACGCGATGTACCTGATGCTCGACGAGAGCGACAAGATCGTCCACGTCCCCCACCCCGACGTGCAGCGCAGCGCTCAGGCGCTGGTCGAAGGCGTCGGCCGCGACCTGGCCCGCATCGCTGAAGGCGCCAGCTTGCCGGCACTCGGCGAAGGCCGCGTCTGCGAAACCTGCGATGCGCGGGGTCTGTGCCGGCGCGACCATTGGGCGCCGACCGCAGCGCCAGCAGCGCCTGCAGCGCCGACCGCGGCCGCGGCCGTGCCCTCATGACCGGCCCCGCCTACCGCATCGACGGCCGGCCGAGCGAAGCGAGCGCGTTCTACGCGCACGCCTGCGACCCGGCGCGCAGCGTGGTGGTCGAAGCCTGCGCGGGCTCGGGCAAGACCTGGATGCTCGTCTCGCGCGTCCTGCGCGCCTTGCTGGCGGGCGCCGAGCCGCAAGAGATCCTGGCCATCACCTTCACGCGCAAGGCCGCGGGCGAGATGCGCGCGCGCCTGAGCGAGTGGCTGGCGCGCTTTGCATCACCGTCGTGTTCGCCGGCCGATCGCATCAGCGAGCTGCGCAGCCGTGGGCTGGGCGACGCCGAGGCCGCCGCCGCTGAGCCACTGCTCGCGGCGCTGCACGAACGCGTGCTGCGCAGCGGCCGGCCGGTGGCCGTGTTGACGTTCCACGCCTGGTTCTCGCAGCTGATGCGCGCCGCGCCGCGCGACTTGCTGGCCGAGCTGAAGTTGCAGCCCGACATGGAGCTGCTGGAAGACACCCGCGAAGAGCGGCGCGCCGTGCTGCAGCGCTTTCGCCAGCGCGTGCTGGGCGACCCCGCGCTGCGCGCCGACCACGACGCGCTGATGGCCTCGCGTGGCCGCTCGCAGGTCGGCAAGTGGCTCGACGCAGCATGGGACAAACGCATCGAGTTCGAACTCGCCGACGCCGCCGGAACCCTGGAGCGCAGCGTCGCCGATGCGTCGTTCGTCGGCATGGAGTTCGCCTCGCTCGCGCACCCATCCGAGCTGCTGCATGAAGCCTCGGTGCACCACCTGATGCTCGACGTGGCCCGCGTGCTCGGCGAGTCGAAGGGCGCCGTTGCACAGAAAAGCGGCGCGCTGCTGCTGCTGGCCGCCGAAATGGACGACAGCCCCCAAGCCCTGTGCGAGGCGCGCAAGGCGCTGTTCACCGACCAAGGCACCCTGCGCAAGCATCTGGACGCACCGGGGCTGAACCAACTCGCCGATCTGCTGCAGCATGTGCAGCGCGCGAGCGACCAGCAGCAGGCGCACGACGAGCACCTGGCCATGGTGCGCCTGAGCCGCGTGCTGCTGGCCGAGTTTGCCGACCACAAGCGCGCCCGCGGCCTGGCCGACATGGCCGACCTGGAGCGCTGCGCGCTCGCGCTGCTGCGCGACAGCGCACTGTCGGGCTGGGTGCAGGAGCGGCTGGACGCGCGCGTGCGCCACCTGCTGATCGATGAGTTTCAGGACACCAGCCCGCTGCAGTGGCATGCGCTGCACGCGTGGCTGGCGGGCTATGCCGGCGCGGGTGGCGGCGCCAGCGGGCAACGCGCGCCGGGCGTGTTCATCGTCGGCGACCCGAAGCAGAGCATCTACCGCTTCCGGCGCGCCGAGCCGCGGGTGTTCGAAGCCGCGCGCTCCTTTGTTGTCGAGGGCCTGCAGGGGCACGTGCTGGAATGCGATCACACCCGCCGCAATGCGCCGCAGGTGCTGGCCGCACTCAACCAAGTGTTCGAGCCGTTGGAGGCCAGCGGCGAGTTCGGCGGCTTTCGCGCCCACACCACCGACATCGACGCGCTGCCGGGCGCCGCCGTGCTGGCCTTGCCGCGCGTGTTCCGGCCGCCCAAGCCGGCGGCGCCGGCCAATGCCGCCCCAGCGAGCTGGCGCGACAGCCTGACCACGCCGCGCCGAGAAATCGAGGAAGTGCTGCGCATGCAGGAGGCGCGTGCCGTTGCCGACGCGGTTTCTGCGTTGGTGTGGACGGACGGTTTCGCGCCGGGCGACATCCACGTGCTCTGCCGCAAGCGCGAGTCGCTGCGCCTTGCGGCCGATGCGTTGGCGGCGCTGCACCTGCCGTTCACCGCCCCCGAAAAACTCGCGCTGCTCGACGCGCCCGAAGCGCGTGACCTGCTGGCCCTGCTCGACGTGCTGGCGTCGCCCATCCAGAACCTGTCGCTCGCGCACGCGCTGCGCAGCCCGGTCTTCGGCGCCAGCGACGACGACCTGGTGCAGATCGCCACGGCCGCCGACGGCGGATCCTGGTGGCCCGCGTTGATGGCAATGGCGGCGCCGGTTGGCCCGGCGCTCGATCGGGCGAGGGCGCTGCTGCAGCAATGGCAGTTGGCCGCCGCACAGTTGCCGCCGCACGACCTGCTGGACCGCATCGTGCACGAGGGCGAGGTGCGCGAGCGCGTGGCCGCCTGCGTGCCGGCAGAGCGGCGCCGCGCTGCGCTCGGTGTGGTCGATGCGATGCTGGGCCTGGCGCTCACGCTCGACGGTGGCCGCTACGCCACGCCTTACCGGTTCGTGCGGGCGCTCAAGCAGCGCGCGCTCCAGGTGGCCGTGACCTCGCAACCGGATGCCGTGCAACTGCTCACCATCCATGGCGCCAAAGGCCTGGAGGCGCGTGCGGTGTTCGTGATGGATGCCGATCCCGAGCCGCAGAACCCCGACACCGCGACCTTGCTGATCGACTGGCCCGCCGAATCGGCCCACCCGGTGCGCTGTGCGTTCGTGTACTCCGAGTCCGAGGCGCGCTGCCCACCGTCACTGGCCGGTCTGCTGCAAGCGGAGCTGGCGGCTCGCCAGCGCGAAGAGCTGAACATGCTGTACGTCGCGATGACGCGCGCCAAGGAGCGGCTCGTCTTCAGCGCCACCCAGCCTTCACGCGTGCCGGCGACGGTGCCATGGTGGCAGCGTGTGGAGGCGCTGGCCCTCGGCTGGGCCCCGGTGGCAGCAGCCGGGGGGGGCGGTGCTGGCGCGGCGCCGCCGGTCGTCCGGCTCGCGGTCCTGCCGGCGTGGGGAGGCGACCGGGCGAGCCCGTCTGCGGTGCCGGGTGCCGGCTCCGCCCGTGACGAAACCGCATCGACCCGGCTCGGCTCGGCGGTACACCGCACGCTGGAGTGGGCGAACGGGCGGCCCGCCACGGCGCCGGGCACGCCGAGCACGCCGGCCTCGTTGGCCCCGTTGGCCTCGCTGGCGACGCTGGCCGGCGCCGCCGCGCGTGAATTCGGCGCTCCGGCGGCCGAGGTCCTGCGCATCGCCCAGCGCATTTTCGGGAGCCCGGCTTGCGCACCGTTCTTCGATCCCGGCCGGTTGCACTGGGCCGGCAACGAGGTGCTGCTGACCGATGAAGGCGAGTCGCTGCGCGTGGACCGGCTGGTGGCGCTCGATCAGGCGTTCGATCAGGCGCCGGGCCAGCCGGGCGCGGGCAGCGCGGCGGGCGGCCCGCCAGTCTGGTGGGTGCTCGACTACAAGATCGAGCACCGCCCCGAGGCGCTGGCCCCGTACCGCGAGCAGTTGCTACGTTACCGGCGGGTGGTGGCTCGTTTGCAACCGGGCGAGGCGGTGCGCTGCGCTTTCATCACCGGGGCGGGCGAGTTGGTCGAGGTCGGCTGACGCGAGGTCGGCAGCGCACGGAAATGTGATGCCAAACCCGCGCTGATTCGGCGTTTGCGGCCCGGCTGCGGGGCGTCCAATCGGGAAGCCCTTTCTGTGACTTTCCTGTGCCTTTCCTCGTCTGACGCATGCCTGCCTCTGCCACGCCGCCGTCTTCTGCACTTGCCGCCCTGGCTGCTGCCCCCGCAGCCACGCCGGCACGCGCGTTCGGTCGCTTCACTTTGCGCCAGTTGCTGGGCAAAAGCGCGGGCACGACCGCGTGGCTGGCTTTCGACCCGCGCCTGGGTCAGGACGTGATGATCACCGTGCCGCGCGTGCAGCCGATCGATGCAGTTGCGCTGGAACTGTGGGGCCGCGAGGCGCGCAAGGCGGCGCGGCTGGTGCACCCGAACCTGGCGCCGGTGCTCGAGATCGGGTTGCAGGACAAGTGGCCGTTCATCGTCGTCGATCGCCAGGCCGGTGTCACGCTGGGCGAGTGGTTGCAGGCGCACCCGGCGCCGGCACCGCTGGAGACGGTGGGCTGGATCGGCCAGGCGCTCGAAGGCCTGGCCTTTGCGCACGAGTCGGGCTGCTCGCACAACGACTTGCAGCTGCACAACCTGATCGTCAATGAGCAGGGCAAGGTCTGCTTGACGGGGCTGGCGGCCGCGGGCGACATGAGCGGGATCGAAGAGGCACGCTTCGGCGGCCTGACCAGCGAGCCCGCAGAGCAGGCGCTGTCGGACGCGCATGGCGTGATGGCGCTGCGCAGGGCCGCCGAGCGCGACGTGCTGGCCTGCGGCCTGCTGCTGCACCAACTGCTCGCAGGTCAGACCCCCCTGGAGCAACCCGACACCGCGCGCGTGATCGCTCGCATCGCGCCGCTGGGCCGCGAGATCGTGCACCTGCCGTGGACCACGCCGCACCCGGTGCCGCCGGCCTTGCGCGCAATCGCCAACCGCAGCACGGCCAGCCACGAGCGTCAGCGTTACCTCAACGCACGCACCTTGTTGCGCGCACTGGCCGGCTGGCTGCAGACGCAGTCCGAAGACAACGGCGGCCCGCTCGCGCTGCTGCTGGACCGGCTGCGCACCGTCGGCCACCTGCCGGCCCAGCCCGGGCTCACCGCCAAGGTCGAGCGCCTGGTCCGCATGGAAGGCCAGCACACCGACGCGATGGTGGTCGAGCTGCTGCAGGACATGGCGCTGAGCCTGGAGCTGCTGCGCCAGGTCAACTCGGCGCTGGTGCGCAACACGCAGGCGGCTGGCAGCGGCGCGGTGCTGACGCTGCGGCGCAGCGTGGCGCTGCTGGGCATCAACGGTGTGCGGCAGGCGGCCAACGGGCTGCGCAAATGGCCGGGGCCGATGTCCGAGCCCGCTGCCGTTGCCATGAAGCGGCTGATGGAGCGCGTGCGGCTGGCCGGCTACGTGGCGCAGGCGCTGCGGCCCGCGGGCTACGACCCCGAGGTGGTGTACCTGATCACGCTGCTGCAGAACCTGGGCCGGCTGATGGTGCAGTACCACTTTCCCGAAGAGGCTGAACAGATCCTGCAGCTCACGGCCCGCCCCGGCGCCGCCCGCACCGCGGGCAGGGACCCCGCCGAGGGCGCCGAGACGGCCCAGCCGCCGGGCATGAGCGAGGCCGCAGCGTCCTTTGCCGTGCTGGGAGTCGATCTGGACGAAGTGGGTGCCGCCGTGGCGCGCCATTGGGGCCTGGGCCCTGAGCTGCAGCAGATGATCCGTCGCATTCCGAGGGAGCAGCGTGTCCACGCGGTGCAGGGCGACACCGACGCGCTGTGCAAGACCGCCAGCGCCGCCAACGAGGTGGTGGATGCCATCAGCCTGCTCCAGGGGCCACGCGCCGTGCGTGCGCTCGAAGGCATTGCGCAGCGCTACGCGCGCGCGCTAAAGGTCACCCTGCGTGACTTGAAAGACGCCGTGCAAAGCGCCCGCGACACCGTGATGAACGGCGGCGTGCCCGTGGTGCGCGAGACCCAAGCTGCGGCGCCGGCACCACCGCTCACTCCACCGGGCGCTGCCGAAGCCACGCGCAGCGCCGCCTGAAGGTGGGGGCTCGACGAATGGTTTGTGAGGAATGGGTGACGAGCCCGATCCTGGCACTGGTTACAACGGTTGGGGCTGCTTCGTTCCCGACCTGACCCGGCCGCTGCCGATCCCGCCTTACACCTGGGGCGGCACTGTCGAGTCAAACGCGCTCGCGTGATATAGCGACTCGAACACTGGTCGGATGTACTTGTGGTCCCCGAGGGGCTCCAACAGGTGGAACCTATGAATCGTGTCGGCGTAGGGTTTCGTCGCGTCCACACAGGCGTATAGCGCGAACAGAACGAGCATCGGGTCCGTCAACTGCGCCTTGGCTACCCTCGCGAACCTGTCGGCCAGCGCGGGCTCCGTGCGCGCCACCTGCTCGATGTGGTCGAACAGTTCGTAGACCGTTCGGAACAGCGGGCCCAGCACGCTGCGGTTCCCGGCAAACACAAAGTGATGGGCACGGTTGCAAGCATTGGCCCAAAGGGCCTGTGTTTCTGAGACACCGCCGCCGTTGTAGCCATACATGCCACCCGGGAGGTTCAAGATTTGCTCGACAGCCCCATCCACCGACACTGCCATCCCCCTACCCGCAGGCCCGGCCGTGTAGTTGTGCAAGTCGAGGGACTGCAGAAGGTCTCGGAGCAGGCCGAGCATCTGAAAGAACGTCGCCTCAGACTGCTGCCGGTTGTGCCGGGAGTCCTCGTCAACCTGCTGCGCCTTGAAGCGCACCCTCTCTTCATCCAAGGCCTCGCGCGTGACCCTCAGCGTGGTCTGCTGCTGCAGCCCGGCCCAAGCCACACCGACCACGGCGAGCGCAGCAAACAGCGCGTTGATGCCGCCGAAGAGGTCGCCGACTTGCCCAAGCTCAGCGATCGATGCAGGGGCCGCCGGTGCGCTCGCGGCCTTAGGCGACGAAAGCTGGCCGTGAACGAACTGCACCCCGAACAGCAGCCACAGCGCCCACAGGGCAAGCGCACCGATCACCAGTACGGTCGGCAGCAGCCATCCTGGTGTGCGATTGGCTTTCGTGTTGTCAACCATGCTGCGGCTAAGCGAACTGCCCGGGAACCCGCGCCAATGCTGGATGTGGCGCCTGCGCTGGGTACCAAGAGGGAATGGTGACGAGCCCGATCCTGGCACTGGTTACAACGGTTGGGGCTGCTTCGTTCCCGACCTGACCCGGTTGGCCGCGCTTCCATGCAGGGAGGCCCGTCGCAGACGATTGTAGGTGAGGCTCTGGAAGCCCTCGACGGCGCGGGCCCGTCAGCGCAGCTGCAGCGCGTCGTCGCCGAACTCGATGCCCAGTGGCTCGATCACGAGCTTCTTCAGGCCCGGCTCGACGTGGCCCGCTGCCCACGCCTTCACGCCGCAAGCCTTCGCCACCGCCACCGTGCGTTCTGCGTCGTCCGCAGCGACGAAAAGCGCAAACCCAGCGCCCATGTTGAGCGTGCTGTAGGCCTCTCGGTCGTCGTGTCGCGCGTGCTGCTGGATGAACTTCAGCACGGGCGGCACCGGTGGCACCTGATGGATGCGGTAGGTGTGCCGGGCCGGGTGGCGCAGCAGCTTGCGCCAGCCGTGGCCGGTGATGTTGGCGGCGTAATGCGGCGTGATGCCGGCCTTGAACAGCGCTTCGGTGACGGGCGAATAGAGCAGCGTCGGTGCGAGCAGCGCGTCGCCATAGCTCAGGCCCGGTTCCACGGGCGTGAGGTAACCCTGCGGCAGGCGCTCGACCAGTTTGCGCGCCAGGCTCAGGCCGTTGGCGTGGATGCCGCTCGATTCGAGCAGCACGATCGCATCGCCTGGCCCGAGCCGCTCGCCGAGCGACAGCCGCTGCTTCGGGCTGACGATGCCGGTGCACGACGCGGCCAGGTCGATGCGCCCGTCGGCCACGATGCCCACCAGCGCCGGGGTTTCGCCGCCGCCCCAGGCCACGCCGCACGCGTCGCAGGCGCGCTTCCAGCCGTCGACGAGCGCGCCAGCGCGTTGCGCGTCGGCAAACCACTCGGAGCCGCCGGCGGCCCAGTACGCCTGCACCACCAGCGGCGTGGCGCCGACGGTGATCAGGTCGTTGATCGCCATGGCCAGCGTGTCCTGTGCGATCGCGCCGTAGTAGCTTTGGCCGGTGAGCGCGCGCATCTCGTCGGCCACGAGCGCTTTGGAGCCCAGGCATTCGACGATGGAGGCGAGGTAGAACGGCCCGACATCGACCACATAGGCCGACTCGCCGCGCGACGCCGCCACTTCCTGGAAGCCGTGCGCGGCCAGATGGACGCCGGTGGCGGCAGCAGCGCGCTGGGCCGCGACCTTCAGCGGGTCGATCAGTTCGTAGTTGACGCCCGCCTGCTCGTAGCTGAGCGAAGCGCCGTCGGAGGGAGTCGGGTGGGTGGCGCTCATGGTGCGTGCTTCGGGTGGCCAGGGCAGCGGTACGCCACGCATTGGCAGGAGCCGCAGTTTATCGGTCACGGCCTCGATCGCTCAGAGTGACCCCCGTAGAATGAATCCATGTCCTACCGTGTCCTGGCCCGCAAGTACCGCCCGCTCGATTTCGAGACGCTGGTCGGCCAGGAACACGTGGTGCAGGCCCTGGCGAACGCGCTGACGCAGCAGCGGTTGCACCACGCCTACCTGTTCACCGGCACGCGCGGCGTGGGCAAGACGACGGTCTCGCGCATCCTGGCCAAGGCGCTCAATTGCACCGGCGCCGATGGCAGCGGCGGCATCACCGCGCACCCGTGCGGCCGCTGCGACGCCTGCCGCGACATCGACACCGGCCGCTTCATCGACTACGTAGAGCTCGACGCCGCGTCGAACCGCGGCGTCGAAGAGATCAGCCAGCTGCTCGACCAGGCGGTCTACAAGCCGGTGCTCGGGCGCTTCAAGGTCTACATGATCGACGAAGTGCACATGCTGTCGACGACCGCGTTCAACGCGATGCTCAAGACGCTGGAGGAGCCGCCCGACTACCTCAAGTTCGTGCTCGCCACGACCGATCCGCAGAAGGTGCCGCCCACGGTGCTGTCGCGTTGTCTGCAGTTCAACCTGCGTCCTATGGCGCCGCAGACGGTGCAGTTGCATCTGGCCGACATCCTGGCGCAGGAGCAGATCGCCGCCGAGCCGGGCGCACTGCGCCTGCTCTCGCGCGCGGCGCGCGGCTCGATGCGCGACGCACTGTCGCTCGCCGACCAGGCGATCGCCTTCGGCGCCGGCACGCTGGCCGAGGCGGGCGTGCGCGAGATGCTCGGCGCCGTCGACCGGGGCCACTCGGTGCGCATCGTCGAGGTGCTCGCGGCAGGCGACGCTGCCGGTGTGGTCGCGGCGGTCGATGCGCTGCGCGCGCTCGGCCTGTCGGCCGCCGGCACGCTCGAAGAACTGGCCGTTCTGCTGCAGCAGATGGCGGTGCTGCAGGCCGTGCCAAGCGCCGCCGACGCGAGCGATGTAGACACGCCCACCGTTCAACGTCTGGCGGCTGCACTGGCTCCCGACGAAACGCAGCTCTGCTACAGCATCGCCTTGCAGGGCCGCGCCGAGTTGCCGTTGGCGCCAGACGAGTACAGCGGCCTGGTGATGGTGCTGCTGCGCGTGCTGGCGTTTCGGCCGCAAGGGCAGGGCTTGGCGAGAGGCGCCGATGCCGTGCCGAAGGCCACACGCGCGGGGGAGGGGCGCGCTGACGCGGTCACGGGTGCACTGCCCGCGCCTCAGATGGCCGCGCCGATCGTCGCGCCGACACTTGCATCGGCAGTTGCGTCGACAGTCGCGCAGGTCGCGCAAGCCGCACCGGCGCCGGCTTCTCTGACCGCCAACGGAAAGTACCCCGCCAGCAACGCCGCCACCTCGCGTGAAGCCGCCCAGCCCGCCGTGATGGAGGCCGCGGCGGCGATGCGGGTGCGACCGCTGAAGCTTGCCCAGCCGCCACCGTGGGACGACGAGCCGCCGTGGGTCGATCAGGACATGACGCCGGTGGCATCGACCGGTGCCGCGCTGTCCGCGGCCCAACCCAAGCTGGCGGCAGGCTCATCCGGGCGCGACGGCGTGCCGACACCAGCCCCGAACCCCACCGACACGGCAGTTGCAGCCTTCGTCCCCGACGCGCAGGGCGACCGGTGGGCCCGGCTCGTCGGGCAGATGGTCGATGCCGGCAGCATCGGCGCGCTGGTGCGTGAGTTGGCGATGCAGTCGCAGTGCCTCTCGGTCGACGATTCGTCGCGCCCGCCGCTGTGGCGCCTGCGCGTCGAGCGCGAGATGCTGCGTGCGCCAGCGCAAAGCGACAAGCTGCAGACGGCTTTGTCGGGCGTGCTTGGAATGCCGGTGCGCATCGAGGTCGAACTCGGCGCTGCGCTCGACTCCCCCGCGCGGCGCGACGCTGCCGAACGCGCGCGCCGGCAGGCCGAGGCCGAACAGATCATCCACGACGACCCGCTGGTGAAGGCGCTGCTGGCGCAGTACGCCACCGCACGCATCGTGCCCGGCTCGGTCAAACCCCATTGAACTCAGAAGGAGCACTCCCATGATGAAAGGTCAACTCGCCGGCCTGATGAAGCAGGCCCAGGCCATGCAGGACAACCTGAAGAAGGCGCAGGACGAACTCGCCAACATCGAGGTCGAAGGCCAGTCGGGCGCTGGGCTGGTGAAGGTCACGATGACCTGCAAGCACGACGTGCGCCGCATCGCCATCGACCCGAGCCTGCTGGCCGACGACAAGGACATGCTCGAAGACCTGGTGGCCGCGGCCTTCAACGACGGCATCCGCCGCGCCGAAGAAGTGAGCCAGGAGAAGATGGGCAAGCTCACCGCCGGCATGCCGATGCCGCCGGGCATGAAGTTCCCGTTCTAGAAGCCGTCGCACCCCGGTGACCGAACCGACCCTCGAAGGCCTGATCGAGGCGCTGCGGCGCTTGCCCGGCGTGGGCGTCAAGTCGGCGCAGCGCATGGCGTTCCATTTGCTGCAACACGACCGGGAGGGCGCGCAGCGGCTGGCGCTGAGCCTGCAATCGGCGGTGGCCAAAGTGCGGCATTGCGCGCAGTGCCACACCTTCACCGAAGGCACGGTCTGCAGCATCTGCGAAGACCCGGGCCGCGACACTCGCCAGCTCTGTGTCGTCGAAACACCGGCCGACCAGGCGGCGCTGGAGCGCACCGGCAGCTACCGCGGCCGCTACTTCGTGCTGATGGGGCGCATCAGCCCGCTCGAGGGCAGGGGTGGCCGCGCGATCGGCATGCAGCAACTGCTGGATCGGGCTGGCGACGGCGCGTTGGAGGAGGTGATCATCGCCACCAACTTCACTGCCGAGGGCGAAGCCACGGCCCACGTGCTGGGCGAGGCGCTGAAGGCGCGCGGCCTGAAGGTGACGCGGCTGGCGCGCGGCGTGCCGATCGGCAGCGAGCTGGAGTACGTCGATCTGGGCACCATCGCGCACGCGTTGATCGATCGGCGCTGAGGCTTTGCGTTCGGTGTGGCGCGATCGATGCGCGCGCACTCGAAAGGCCGAGACGTCAGCGCTTGGCGACCCGCACGGCGCGCTTGGGCGCCGAAGCAGGCGCCTTGCTTGCCTTGGCCTTGGACGGCGCCGCCGCGTGGCGGACCGACTTGACGGTGCCCGCCTTGGCGGCTCTGGTGGCCTTGACCGCCGCAAACACCGTGATCGTCTGCCCGGGCTTGAAGCTGGCGGATGGCGACACGCCGTTCCATTGCGCGACCTGCGCCGGGCTGACGCGGTAGCGCTTGGCGACGGTGGCCACCGACTCGTTGCGACCCGCCTTCAACGACAGCTTGCGCAGCGGCGGGCCGTCGGGGGCGAGCGTCATCATCGCGTTGTCGGCCAGGTGTTCGGGCACGTCGGCCACACGGCTCTGGCCGCGCGGCACGAGCAGTGTGGAGCCGGCCTTCACCAGCATCCGCGGAGGGATGCGGTTGACCTCGCGCAGCGTGTCTTCGCTCATGCCGACCAGGCGGGCTGCGTCGGCCGGTCGCAGCGTCTTCGGCGCCACCCAGGCCGTCCAGCTCGCCAGCGGGCCGCGGTGCAGCGGCAGCTTGCGCACGAACTGGTTCGCGTTGTCGTAAGGCATCAGCAACTGCGCTGTGCCGGCGGCCAGGATGACCGGCTTGTTCATCTGCGGGTTCAGGTCGCGGAAGTCGTCCAGCTCCATGCCGGCCAGACGCGCAGCGAGCTCCACGTCCATGTCGCGTTCGATCGCCACACTCAGGAAGTACGGGTGGTTGGCGACCACCGGCAAGGTCAAGCCGTAGGCTTCGGGCCGCCCGATCAGGTTCTCGATCGCCTGCAGCTTGGGCACGTAGTACTGGGTCTCCCGCGGCATCTTCAGGCTGGCGTAGTCGGTGGGCAGCCCGGCAAGCCGGTTGCGCGCGATCGCCCGCCCGACGCTGCCTTCTCCCCAGTTGTAGGCCGCGAGCGCCAGGTGCCAGTCACCGAACATGCCGTGCAGCTTTTGCAGGTAGTCGAGCGCTGCGCGGGTGGAGGCCAGCACGTCGCGGCGGTCGTCGCGGAAGACGTTCTGCTTCAGGTCGAAGTGCTTGCCGGTGGACGGGATGAACTGCCACATGCCCGAGGCCTTGGCCGACGACATCGCCTGCGGGTTGAACGCACTTTCGATGAAGGGCAGCAGCGCCAGCTCGGTGGGCATCTTGCGGCGCTCGACCTCTTCGACGATGTGGAACAAGTAGCGGCTGCCGCGCTCGGTCATACGCTGAAAGTAGTCGGGCCGGCTCGCATACCAGGCCGATCGGTCGCGCGCGAGTTCGGTGTCGAGGTCGGGCATGGCGAAGCCGCGCCGCACGCGTGCCCACAGGTCGGACTGCGCTTCGCCTTCATTGGGGTTGAGTCGCACGTCGGGGCGGATCGGGTCGATCAGCTCGGGCGGCTTGATGACTTCGACGGCCGCTTCGACTGCGGCTGGCGGAACGGCGACCAAAACGGCGGTGGAAGGAGCCGGCGCACCGGTCTCGACAGCCTGCGCACCTGCTGCGGCTGCAACGGGTTCGGCTTCGAGCGGTGCCGTCGCTGGCGGCGGCGCGGCGGGCGCGGCGGGCGTCGGAGTGGGAAACCCTGTGGTCGCGCACCCTGCCGACAGCAACATCAGGGCACTGGCGAACACGAGCCTGGCGGCAGGTTGGCACGTCATGGGGGTAGATTCTTGGGTGGTCGAGCGGCGCCTAGAATCGCCGCCGACAGCGAGGGTTGCGCAGCAAGCGCTGCAATGACCGGCGCCGATTCCCCCCGACGATCGACGGCTGGTGGGCTGTCGCTTGAAGATCGGGCGCGAAAGTGGGAACAGACGGGCTGGGCAATCAGTTTCATGGAAACGAGTGGCGCGATTATAGGTTTGGCCCAATGGCTGCAAACGCCCGCGGGCCGCTACGTATTGGAGTGGGAACAGCGCCACCTCGACGTGGCCGTGGCCGACCTGTTCGGCTTTCACGCGTTGCAGTTGGGCCTGCCTGAATTGGACACGTTGCGCGCCAACCGGATGCCCCACCGCTGGGTGGCCACCGACACCGCAGACCATTCGGGGTCACCCCCAGCGTCGGCGGCCGTGCAAGGCGCAGCGTACGAAACCGACGATGACACCCTGGCTCCGGCCTTGTCGCGTTGTGTCGTCGCACTGCATTGCGATTTCGATGCCTTGCCGTTCGACAGCCAGAGCCTGGACCTGGTCGTGTTGCCGCACGGCCTGGAGCTTGCCCGCGACCCGCACCTCGCGCTGCGCGAGGTCGAACGGGTGCTCGTGCCGGAAGGGCGGGTCGTCGTCGTCGGCTTCAACCCCACCAGCCTGTGGGGCCTGCGCCAGCGACTGGGGCACGTGCGACGGCGCATCGCCCGGGGTGGCGAGCCGAGCCTGTTCTTGCCCAGCGCTGGCGAGTTCATGGGCTACCGGCGCCTGCGCGACTGGCTGCGCTTGCTCAGCTTCGAGGTCGAGGCCGGGCGCTTCGGCTGCTACCGACCGCCGCTGTTGTCCGACAAATGGCTCGCCCGACTGGCCTGGATGGAGCAGGCCGGCGAGCGCTGGTGGCCAGTGTTCGGCGCGGTGTACTTTGTGGTTGCGGTCAAGCGGGTGCGCGGCATGCGCCTGGTTGGGCTCGTGCGCGAGCAGCGTCAGCGGGCCAAGGCCGCACCGGCAGTGGCCGTTCATCACCATCAAGACCTACTGCAGCCCCATCGCCCGAGTCGCAGCGCAACCCGCGAACCGGTCGAGGAAACCTCATGACGAACGCACCGCCCCACCCGCCGACCGCCACGTCGCCCCTGGCCGGCCTGAAGCGCCCTCAGGTCGTCATCTACACCGATGGCGCCTGCAAGGGCAACCCGGGCCGAGGCGGCTGGGGGGCGTGGCTGAGCATGGGCGAGCACCAGAAAGAGTTGTTCGGCGGCGAGGCGTTGACCACCAACAACCGCATGGAGCTGACGGCCGTGATCGAGGCGCTGGGTTCCCTCAAGCGAACCTGCGACGTGGTGCTCTACACCGACAGCAACTACGTGCGCCAGGGCATCACCGAATGGATTCACGGCTGGAAGCAGCGCGGCTGGAAGACGGCGGACAAGAAGCCGGTGAAGAACGTCGACCTGTGGCAGCGGCTCGACACGGCGCGCAGCACGCACCATGTGGAGTGGCGATGGGTCAAGGGGCATTCGGGTGACCCGGGCAACGAGCGCGCCGACGCGCTGGCGAACCGCGGCGTTGACAGCGTGTCGGCGTGAGGGTTGCCGCCGCGCGGCGTGTCTCGGTGAATGTCGCGGTGGCCGAGGCGTGATAAGCGCAACCCTCGGTCAGCAGGGTTGTTGGCAGCAGCGAAGATTCTGTGCAGCCGGTACAGTCCCTTACATTGCGCCGGGCTTGCCGAGGTCTGCTCCCCTCGGGTCTGTCTGCGCACGGTTGTTGCGTGGTTCCGTGTTCGATGGCTGGCAGAGACGCTCGCCATCGTTGACCTCATGCCTCACGCTTCACGCCGTGCCTGAGCTCGCAGTTCGCCATTGAGTCCATTCGATGAAATCTCTTCACACGATCGTCGCCGTGGTCGGCATCGCAGCCGCCGGCGCCGCTGCGTATTGGTACCAGAACAAGCTGAGCGGCAGCCCTGAACTGGCCCCAGCGCAGGTGGAGGCAAGCGGCGCTCCTGGCGGCGCAGTTGGCGCGGTTGGCGCGGTTGGCGCGGTTGGGCGTCCAGCGACTGCGGGGCCGATCGCGGGTGGCGGTGTTCCTGCCGCGGCGGGTGGCGCCGGCCCTGGTGGCCCGGCCGGCACCGGCCCGGTGACCGTGGAGGTCGGCAAGGTCGAGGTGATGGCGTTGCAGGACGAGACGCAAGCCGTCGGCACGCTGCGGTCGCGGCAGGGCGTGATGGTTCGCCCCGAGGTCAGCGGCCGCATCGCGCGGCTCGGCTTTGCCGACGGTCAGCGGGTGCGCCGCGGCCAACTGCTGGTTCAACTCGACGCCACGTTGCAGCAAGCGCAACTGCAGCAGGCCAAGGCGCAGGCGAGCATTGCGCGCACCAACTTGCAGCGCAACCGCGAGCTGATGGCGCAGAACTTCGTCAGCCAGAGTGCGGCCGACCAGAGCGCGGCCACGCTGGAGGTCGCCGAGGCGCAGGTCGCGCTGGCGCAGGCGCAGCTCTCGCGCATGAGCATCGTGGCGCCGTTCGACGGCTTGGCCGGCATCCGCCTGGTCAACGTCGGCGACTACGTGAAGGACGGCGCCGACCTCGTCAACGTGGAAGACGCGTCGTCGATGGTGGTGGACTTTCGGCTGCCCGAGGGCGTGATTGCGCGCCTGAAGCCCGGGCAGCCGGTCGACGTGAACCTCGACGGCTTGCCCGGCCGCAGCTTCAAGGGCCGGGTCGACGCGGTCGACTCGCAGCTCGACGCCAACGGCCGCTCGCTGCTGGTGCGCGCGCGCGTGGACAACCCGCAGGGCGTGCTGCGTGCGGGCATGTTCGCGCGGGCGCGCATCGTCTTCGAGGTGCGCCAGAACGCCACCGTGGTGCCCGAAGAAGCGCTGGTGCCGCAGGCCGGCAAGCAGTACCTGGTGAAAGTGGTCGATGGGCCGCAAGGCAAGGTGTCGCAACGCCTCGAAGCCAAGATCGGGCTGCGGCTGGCGGGCAAGGTCGAGATTGTCGAAGGGCTGGCCGCAGGTGACGTGGTGGTGGTGGCCGGTCAGGGCCGCTTGCTGCGCGCCGACGGGCTGGCGCTGAAGGTGGTCGACATTGCCGCGGCGGCGCCGAGCGCGGGCCGTCCGGTGGCGGCGCCGGGTGCAGATCGCCCGGCGTCGGCACCGGGCGCGCGCCCTCGGCCGGCGTCGGCGGTGTGAGCGCAGCGGGAGCCTTGCGATGAAACTCTCGGAAACCTCGATCCGCCGGCCGGTCTTCGCGACCGTGATGTCGCTGCTGCTGATCCTGATCGGCGCGGTGTCGGTGTCGCAGTTGCAGGTGCGCGAGTACCCGCGCATCGACGAGCCGGTCGTCAACGTGACCACGCGGCTCGCTGGGGCCTCGTCCGAGGTGATCGAATCGCAGGTCACGAAAGTGCTCGAAGACTCGGTCGCCGGCATCGAAGGCGTGGACCTGATCACGTCCACCTCGCGCTCCGAGCAGAGCCAGATCACGGTGCGCTTCAAGCTCGACAAGAGCCCCGAAGACGGGGCGGCCGACGTGCGCGACCGCGTCTCGCGCGTGCGCGGGCGGCTGCCGGCGGGAATCGACGAGCCGGTCATCTCCAAGGTCGAGGCCGACGCCACACCCACGATCTGGCTCGCCTTCACGAGCGAGACGCTCTCGCCGCTGGCGATCACCGACCTCATCAACCGTGTCGTCAAGCCGCGCCTGCAGACGGTGGCCGGTGTGGCCGATGTGCAGATCAACGGCGACCGCAAGTTCTCGATGCGCATCTGGGTCGACCCCGACCGGCTCGCTTCCTATCGGCTCACGGTGCAGGACGTCGAAGACGCGCTGCGCCGGCAAAACCTGGAGGTGCCGGCCGGCCGCATCGAAAGCCGCCAGCGCGAGTTCAGCGTCACCGCGCAGACCGACCTGACCACAGTCGCCCAGTTCGGCGACATCGCGCTCAAGTCCGTCAACGGCTACACCGTGCGGCTGCGCGAGGTGGCGCGCATCGAGCAGGCCGCCGCCAGCGAGCGCAGCAGCGTGCGGCTCAACGGCGTGCCGGCGGTGTCGGTGGGCGTGATCCGGCAGGCCACGGCCAACCCGCTCGAGGTGTCGGCCGGCGTCCGTGCGGCCATGCCGCAGATTCAGCGCGACCTGCCGCCCAGCGTTCGGGTGCAGCAGGCGAACGACAACTCGATCTTCATCGACCGCTCCATCAAGTCGGTCTACCGGACGATTGCCGAAGCCGTCGGCCTGGTGGCGCTCGTGGTGTTCGTGTTTCTGCGCACGCTGCGGGCGTCGATCATCCCGCTGGTCACAATCCCCGTCAGCCTGATCGGCGTGTTCGGGCTGATGGCGGTGGCCGGCTTCACGATCAACACCTTGACGCTGCTGGCGCTGGTGCTGGCCATCGGCCTGGTCGTGGACGACGCGATCGTGATGCTGGAGAACGTGTTCCGCCACATTGAAGAAGGCATGCAGCCGTTCCAGGCGGCGCTCAAGGGAGCACGCGAAGTCGGCTTTGCGATCGTGGCGATGACGCTCACGCTGGCCGCGGTGTACGCCCCGCTGGCGTTTGCGCCGGGCCGCACCGGGCGCTTGTTCACCGAATTTGCGCTCACGCTGGCCGGCGCCGTGCTGGTGTCTGGCTTCGTGGCGCTCACCTTGACGCCGATGATGTGCAGCAAGCTGCTGCGCCACAACCCGAGCCCGAATGCGTTCGACCGCGGCATGGAGCGCGTGCTCGTGTCGATGACCAACGGCTACGAGCGGGCGCTGCGCTTCTCGCTCGGCCAGCGCTGGATCGTGCTGCTGGTGATGGCAGGGTCAGCCGCCGGGAGCTGGTGGTTGTTCAGCACCGCCAAGAGCGAACTCGCGCCGCTCGAAGATCGCGGCGTGATCCTGGCGACCGTCAGCGCACCCGACGGCGCCACACTCGAGTACACCGAGCGCTACATGCGCGCGATCGAACGCGTGGGCATGAGCTTCCCGGAGTTCGACCGCGTCTTTGTCGTGACCGGCAACCCGACGGTGGCGCAGGGCATTTCCTTCCTGCGCACGACAGACTGGTCCGAGCGCTCGCGCACCACGCTGCAGTTGGCGCGCGAGTTGCAGCCGCGCTTCGCTGGCTTGCCGGGGGTGAGCGCGTTCCCGATCACGCCGCCGTCGCTCGGCCAGGGGTTCCGCGAGCGGTCGATCAACTTCGTCATCCTCACGTCCGATTCGTACGAAAACCTGGCCGGCGTGGCCCAGCGCATGCTGGCCGAGATGGCGCGCAACCCCGGCCTCGTTCAGCCCGACAGCGACCTGCGCCTGAACAAGCCCGAGATCTTCATCACCGTCGACCGCGACCGCGCCGCCGATGCCGGCGTGGCGGTGGACCAGGTGGCCCGCGCGATCGAGACCATGCTCGGCGGCCGCAACGTCACCCGCTACAAACGCGACGCCGAACAGTACGACGTGATCGTGCAGACCCAGCCGAGCGGCCGCTCGACGCCGGAAGACATCGAGAAGATCTTCGTTCGCGGCAGCAAGGGCGGTGTCGACACGATGATCCCGCTGTCGGCGTTGGTCAGCGTGCGCGAGTCGGTCAGCCCGCGCGAGTTGAATCACTTCAACCAGCGCCGTTCCGTGGCGTTGACGGCCAACCTGGCGCCCGGTTACTCGTTGGGCGAAGGCCTGGCCTTCATGGACGCCACCGCCGCCAAGGTGCTCAAGCCGGGCTACGCAACCGAGCTGAACGGCGTGTCGCGCGAGTTCCGCTCCTCCAGCGGCGCGCTCGGGCTGGTGTTCGCGCTGGCGCTGCTGTTCATCTTCCTGGTGCTGGCGGCGCAGTTCGAGAGTTTCATCGACCCGCTGGTGATCATGCTCAGCGTGCCCTTGTCGATGCTGGGCGCCCTGGCGGCCCTGCAATGGTCGGGCGGCACCTTGAACGTCTATTCGCAGATCGGGCTCATCACACTGGTGGGCTTGATCACCAAGCACGGCATCCTGATCGTCGAGTTCTCGAACCAGTTGCGCCAGCAGGGGCGAGAGACGTTCGACGCGGTGGTGGCCGCGGCGTCGCTGAGGCTGCGGCCGATCCTGATGACCACCGGTGCGATGGTGCTGGGTGCCTTGCCGCTGGCGCTGGCCACCGGCGCCGGCGCGGAAAGCCGGCGCCAGATCGGCTGGGTCATCGTCGGCGGCATGTCGCTCGGGACGCTGCTCACCATCTTTGTCGTCCCCACCATGTACACGCTGTTCGCGCGCCGCAAGGTGCCCGGCGCCAACGAGGCCGTGGCGGCCGACGCCGTTCCTGCGCACGGCTGACGAACCGCTGCCCGTCGCGGGCAGCTTCTCAGGTCAGACGAGCCCGCGCTCCACTTCCATCAGCTTGAAGCGGGCCAGCGACAGGTTGGAGCGTTGCTTGTTCAGCAGCACGAAGACAAACAGCTCGGGGTGCCTGGACAGCGTCCGCAGCAACTGGTGGCGAGAGGCGGTGCCCACCGTCACCTCCTCGATGTGATCGGGCAGGCCCATGCTGCGCGCGGCGAGCCGGTGCGACCGCAGAACCTGCGCGCACGCCGCGGCGGCGCGCTCGACGTCCACATCCTCGGCGGGCTGCTCGCGCGCCACGATCAAGCCGTTGCTGGCATCGACGATCGCGCAGCACAGCAATCCGTCGATGCCCAGCAGTTCGCCGAGCGAATTCTTGGCGTGTTCGACGTCGAGGTGGCTGCGGGCGTCGCGCACCACCACGGCGGCGCTCACGGCGGCGCTTGCGGCCAGCGGGTCCTGACGGGCCCCCACGACCAGACTGGAGCGCACCACCGCAGGCCCCAGGTCGGCCACCTTGATCGGAAAGTCCTGCACACCCAGCATGCCGCCCGCATCGGGCGCAGCCCAGCCGGGCAGCGACTTGACACGGTTCCATTGACCCAGCATCGCGTTCCAGACCGACGATGCGCTGGTCAGCGACTCGTTCAACACCTGCACCTGCACCTGCTTGGGCCAGGGCACGGCGTTGACCTTGTTGGCGATCCAGACCGCGCTGGGCGGCAGCAGGAACACGAGGTGCGGGCAGCGCCAGGTCGGCTGCTCGGTGGCGGTGCGCAGCGAGGCCAGCAGGGTGTCGATGGCCGACGGGTCCATCGGGCCGACGATCACCGTCGTCATGTGGCTGCGCTCCATCAGCGCCACCGGGATCTCGGCGTTGTCGCGCCCCGGCATCCGCACGTCGGCGTGGTAGATCTTCAGCGTGTCCTCGTGACGGCGCGCCAGCGTCGTGCGCTCGATCACTGCAAGCATGCGCAGGGTGGTCTGCTCACGCAGGTTGAGTCGTTCGATCGGCCGCCCGCCCGCGTCCGACAGCGCCTTGATGACCGACGTGGCCCAAACGCCCAGCGGATCGAGCAGCGTGATCACGCGGGCCGCGGTGTCCATGTCGGCGCGCGTCGAGGCGAAGTGTTCGCGCATCGCGTGGGCTGGCGAGCCGGTGACGACCAGGTCGCGCTGGTGGCGGTCGACGGCCTGTCCCTCTTCTTCCGCGGCGGTGGAAGTCGCCTCCATGATGGCGGTGGCCTCAAACGGCCGCGATGCTTCAGCCAATGCGCGGTTTTTCCTGCCGAAAGGGTCCAGCACCGAGCCCAGGTCGCCAAAAAGTGAAGTCAGCATGAAACAACCTTTCTTCGGTACAAATTGGCAATGCACCAAGGGGCCGAAGCCGCGAGTGTATGCAAACGCGCCGGGTTGCCGGCTCCAAGCGGTCTCCGGGCGACCGCGATACGCAGGTCGATGTTGCGCGAAACCATCGATCTGTAAGCGCGGCGCACCCGTGCTGACCCCGCTGATGGTGTCGTCGGGTTCGGTAGCATCGAGGTCACGAACCGCTGCCCTCGCTGAACTCTCCCTGCCATGACCGCCCTGATCGCGCCAGCCCCCGCCATGCGCACCGACGCCACGTTGATCGGCCTGGTCGGCCTGGCGCACTGCGTGAGCCACTTCAGCCAGCTTCTGCTCGCGCCCTTGTTCCCGTGGCTGAAGCAGGAGTTCAACGTCAGCTATGCCGAGCTCGGCTTGCTGATGTCGATCTTCTTCTTCGTCTCGTGCATCGTGCAGGCGGTGTCCGGCTTCGTGGTCGACCGTTTCAGCCCGCGGCCGGTGTTGTACGTCGGACTCGGCTTGCTCGGGCTGGCGGCGTTCGGCTATGCGGTCAGCACGAGCTACTGGATGCTGGTGGCTTTCTCGGTTGTCGCGGGTGTGGGCAACGGCGTCTTTCACCCGGTGGACTACACCTTGCTCAACCGCAAGGTGCACCCGTCGCGCCTGGGCCATGCGTTCAGCGTGCACGGCATCACCGGCAGCCTGGGTTGGGCGCTGGCGCCGGCGCTGTTGGTGCCGCTGACGCTGGCGTACTCGTGGCGGGTGGCGCTGGCCAGTGCCGGCGTGTTGATCGTCGCGGTTCTGGTCGCGCTGTGGCTCCATCGGGGCCGGCTGGCGCTGGACGACGTGGCGGCGGCCACCCCACCCGCAGGCGCGCAAGGCGCTGCTGGCACGGCGGTGGGTGCGGCGGGTGCGGCTGCGGGTGTGCCGGCAGGTGCGGGCAGCCTGGACTTCCTGAAGATCCCGGCCGTCTGGATGTGCTTTGCGTTTTTCTTCTTTTACGCCGCCTCGCTGAGCGGGGTGCAGGTGTTCGCGCCCGAGGCTGCGCGCTTGCTGCACGGCGTGCCGGAGCACCTGGCGGCGATGTGCCTGACGATCTACATGGTCTGCAGCGCCGCCGGCATGGTCGTCGGCGGGTTTCTGGCGTCCGACCCGGCGCGCTGCGAGCGCATCGTCGGCGCCGGGTTCGGTGCGGCGGCGTGCATCGCACTGTTGATCGGTCTTGCCGACGTGCCGGCACTGGCGGTGCCGGTGCTGTTCGGCGCGATGGGCTTCGGCGCCGGCATCGCCGGGCCGTCGCGCGACCTGCTCGTCAAGCGTTCGGCGCCCGACAACGCGACCGGGCGTGTCTACGGCGTGGTGTATTCCGGGCTCGACATCGGCCAGGCGATCGCGCCGCTGGTGTTCGGCAGCCTGATGGACCTGCAGCAGCCGTCGATGGTGTGGCTGGGGATTGCGCTGGTGCAGGCGGTGCTGATCGTCAGTGCGTTCAATGTGCGGCGCGTTCGGCGAACGAGCCTGACGGCGACCGCGGGTTGAGAGAATCGGAGCGGACCTGCCTGCGCCGCGACCCTGACACGCGCGGTCACGTCTGTTGCAACCCGTCCATCAGGGCACACTCGCGGAGCTTTGTCGTTTGCCCATGCCACCCTCCACCTTCCCCCGCCCGGCCGGCCACGCGCTGGTCGAGGCGCTGATTGCGCAAGGCGTCCACACCGCCTTTGGTGTGCCCGGCGAAAGTTACCTCGCCGCGCTGGACGGCTTTCACCAGCACCCCGACCGCATTCGCTTCATTGCCTGCCGGCAAGAAGGCGGCGCGGCTTTCATGGCCGAGGCGCAGGGCAAGCTGACCGGCCGGCCGGGCATCTGCTTCGTCACGCGCGGGCCGGGTGCGGCCAACGCGGCGATCGGCTTGCACACCGCGTTCCAGGACAGCACGCCGATGATCCTGTTCATCGGCCAGGTGGCCGGCGACCAGCGCGACCGCGAGGCGTTTCAGGAGCTGGACTACCGCCAGATGTTCGGCCCCGGCACGCTGGGCATGGCCAAGTGGGTCGGCGAGGTGCACGACGCCGACCGGCTGCCCGAGTACGTGGCGCGCGCCTTCCACACCGCGATGCAGGGCCGCCCTGGGCCGGTGGTGCTGGTGCTGCCCGAAGACATGCTGACGCGCCCGACGGCAGCGCCCGTGCTGCCACGCGTCGAGCCCGTGCTCGCGTGGCCGGCGCCTGGCGCGCTGCGCGAGGTGCGCAGCCTGCTGCTGGCTGCGCAGCGCCCGTTCGTCATCGTCGGCGGCAGTGGCTGGGACGCGAACGCATGCGAGGCGCTGCAGCGCTTTGCCGAAGGCTGGCAATTGCCGGTCGGCTGCGCGTTCCGCTTTCAAGACCTGTTCGACAACCGGCACGCGAACTACGCCGGCGATGTCGGCATCGGCATCAACCCGAAACTTGCGCAGCGTGTGGCCGATGCCGACCTGATCCTGGCCATCGGCCCGCGCCTGGGCGAGATGACGACCGGCGGCTACACGCTGCTGAAGGCGCCGCGGCCAGCGCAGAAGCTGATCCACATTCATGCCGGGCCGGAAGAGCTCGGCCGCGTGTATGCGGCCGACCTGATGCTGCAGTCGGCTATGGCCTGCGCCGCCAAGGCGCTGGAGACGCTCGCGCCGCCAAATTCGCTGCCCTGGACTGCGTGGACCGACAGTGCACACGCCGACTTCGAGGCCAACCACGTCGCGCCAGCGGTGGCGCCGCTGGACATGGCCGAGGTTGTCAAGACCATCGCTCGCCTTGCGCCCACCGACAGCGTGCTGACCAACGGCGCCGGCAACTTCAGCGGTTGGTTGCACCGCTACTACCGCTATCCGGCGCTTCAACACGGCGGCCGCACGCAACTGGCGCCGACCTCGGGCGCGATGGGTTACGGCGTGCCGGCTGCGGTGGCGGCGGCGCTGCTGTACCCGGACCGCACGGTCATCAACATCGCCGGTGACGGCGACTTCTTGATGACCGGCCAGGAGCTCTCCACCGCCACCGGCTACGGCGCGGGAAGCCGCGGCCGCGGCAAACTCATCGTGATCGTCGTCGACAACGGCAGCTACGGCACGATCCGCATGCACCAGGAGCGCGACTTCCCCGGACGGGTCAGCGGCAGCGACCTGTTCAACCCCGACTTCGCCGCACTCGCGCGGGCCTACGGCTTCGAAGCGGCGACGGTCGCCGAAACGGCGCAGTTCGAACCCGCCTTTGCTGCGGCGTTGGCGGCGGCGCGGCCGACCTTGCTGCACCTGAAGCTCGACACCGACGTGAGCACCACGCGCACGTCGCTCACGGCAATCCGTGAGGCAGCGCGCAAGCGCAGCGCAGCGTCGTGAGCCTGCCCGGGCGGCTCAAGCGCGCGGGCGCGCCGCGCCACGCAGCATCAGCACCACGCCGCACAACACCACACCGGCGGCGAGCCACTCGAAGCCCGTCACCACCTCGCCGGCCACGGCCACGCCCAGCAACATCGCGATGACCGGGTTGACGAAGGTGTAGCTCGACGCCAGCCCGGCGCTGGCCCGCGCCAGCAGCACCATGTAGGCGTTGAAGGCGATCAGCGAGCCGAACACCACGAGGTAGAGCCACGCTGCTGCGGCCAGCGGCTGGGGCGGCCAGCTCGGGCGCTCGCCAGCGATGGCGCTGAGCACCAGCAGCACCACGCCGCCGCAGACCATCTCGCTCGCAAATCCCATCGCCCCGGGCGCCAGCGGCAGGCTGCGCTGGCTCAACACGCTGCCGATCGACCAGGTGGCGCAGGCGATCGCAATGGCCGCCAGCCCGGCCGGCGAGGCCTGGAAGCCCGCGCCTTGGGTCAGCATCAGCACACCGGCCAGGCCCAGCCCAATGCCGGCCGCCTCCAGCCGACCCGGCTTGATGCCCCACAGCAGGTTCAACCCGGCGATCATCAACGGCGACACCGCGATGAACGCCACCACCAGGCCCGAGCCGACGGTCACCTCGGCCACCGCCGTGCCGCCCATGCCGCCACCGAGCATCAACGTGCCGACGATCAACGCGTGGCGCCATTGCGTGCGGTCGGGCCAGGCCGCGCCGCGCCAGCGCATCCACGCCAACAGCAGCACGCCGGCAAACAGGAATCGCGTGCCCATCTGGAAGAACGGCGGGAAGCTGACCAGCGCGTACTTGATGGCCAGGTAAGTCGAGCCCCAGACCAGCCAGGTGGCCGCCAGGCAAAAGATGATCAGGGGCGGCATGGGCAAGCCTGAATTTACGGGCGCGACGGATCGTTCGGGTGTGGAAAGGGTGCTCATGGTCGCTTCGGGTGGCAAGCCTGTTTTCAAGCCGGCGAGGCGGGTAGGCCGAGTCGCCTCCGGCGCGGCAAGTCGATATCGTATGAAGGTCAACGCGCTCGCACCATCGGTGTCTCACTGTTATCGTCTCATCCAGCCGTCGATTTGAAGGACATTCGAGGAGTTGGCCTTGAACACTGAGCTGGACACCCACGACACCCGCATCCTCGCCGAACTTCAGGCCGACGCCCGCCTGACCATGGCCGAGCTCGGCCGGCGCGTGCACCTGAGTCAGCCGGCGGTGACCGAGCGCGTGCGCAAGCTCGAGGCCAGCGGCGTGATCAGCGGCTACCGAGCGACGGTCGACCTGGGCAAGCTGGGCTACGGCATCCGCGCGGTCATTCGGGTGGCGCGGTGCGACTATGCCCGCATCATCAAGCTGATCGAGAAGACGCCCGAGTGCATCACCGCCCACAACGTGACAGGCGAGGACAGCTGGGTGCTCGAGATCGCCGTCATCGACGTGGCGCACCTCGACTCGGTCGTCAGCAAGTTCTGCCTGCTGACGGATACCGCCACCTCGATCATCCTGAAGTCCGTGCGCGAGCACCAGCCGATGCTGCCGCTGCGCCCGGAAGACGTGAAACCCCCGGTCAGAAAGGACGTGACTGCATGGAACCGACGCCCCTGAATCCGCAAAAGTTTTCGACTTGCGACCTGTGCGATGAGCACAAGGGCGACACTGACGGCGCGTTCCGCGTGCTGCCGCCGGTGTTCCGAGACTTCGGCGGGCGGCTGGCCTTCGCCGGGCCGGTGAGCACGGTGAAGTGCTTCGAGGACAACTCGTTCGTGAAGGCGGCGGTCGAGTCGCCCGGCCACGGGCGCGTGCTCGTCGTCGACGGCGGCGCCTCGCTGCGGCGCGCGCTGGTGGGCGGCAACCTGGCCGCGGCGGCCGCAAAGAACGGCTGGGTCGGCGTGGTTGTGAACGGCTGCGTGCGCGACGCAGCCGAGCTGTCACAGTGCGACGTCGGCATTCGTGCGCTGGCGCTGATTCCGCTGCCGACCGAGCGGCGCAATGAAGGCCAGCGCGACGTGGCGGTGCAGGTGCAGGGCGTGTGGGTGCGGCCGGGTGACTGGCTTTACGCCGATGCGGATGGCATGGTGGTCACGCCCGCGTCTGCCTGAGCGCCCCATTCAGGAGCTTGGCGCCGAAGGGCAGCGGTGGTGTTGGCGGCGCTTGACCACGGTTATCGCCACAGTGGCGGCGCACATCAGCGCGTTGCCCAGGTTCAGGCACAGGCCCAGCACGTCGGCCTGGAACATCCACATATACAGCCCGGTCGATGCGTTGGCGACCAGCCAGCTGCACCACGTGAACAGGTTGATCGACGGGCAGCCCTGCCGGTCGCTCCAGCAGGTCGCGATCTGCGGGAGGTAGAGCAACACCCGAACGGCATTGAAGACCACGAAGCTGGCGGCCACCAGCGCGCCGGCCACGACCAGCGCCCACGGCTCGCCGGCTGCGATCCATGCCTCGACGGTGCTGGCTGCATCGGTCATGGCGCGCTTGCTTCAGCCTGCCGTGGCAGCCCGACGAACGACACGACGGCGGCGTTGAAGGCATCGGGGTTCTCGTTCGCCGAGCTGTGGCCGGCGAATGGAATCTCGACGCGCCTGGCGCTGCACATCACGCTGCCCAGCTCGTTCATCACGTGCCGGTGCAGCGCGCTCGTGTGTTCGCCTTGCAGCAGCAGGGTCGGCACCGCCATCCGCGCCACGGCGGCGCGCTCGAACGCCGGGAACGGGTCGGCCGCCCGCGTCATCTGCCGCATCACCGAGGCGTTGCGCATCACCGCGGCCACGCGGTCGTCGGGCCAGGTCTCGAAGATCGGCCGGCCCCACATCCCGTCGATCAACAGTTGCATCGCTCGCCGCGGCAGGCCGAGTTCGAACGATTCGGCAGCGGCGTGCCAGACAGCGTCGATGAAGCCGTCATAGAGCGGCTTGCCGGCATCCGCCGCAGCGGCCCAGCGGTGCAGCGGCGGCTCGGCGAGCACGAGGCTGGCCACGCGGCCGGGCGCGCGCAAGGCGATGGTCAAGGCGAGGAGTGCGCCGTACGAGGTGCCGACCAGATGCGACGGAGCCGCGCCCAGGGCCGCCTGAAGCGCCAGAAAGTCGTCTGCGTCGTCGTTGATGCCGTTCATGGAGGTCGTGGCCCTGGTCGCGACGTCAGCGGACCGAGCAGTGGCATTCCGATTCGGGTGGCTGTGCCGGCGGCTGTAGGCGATCACCCGATACCAATGTGACAAGGTACGGACCTGATGCGGCCAAGACTCCAGATCGCCCATGCCGCCGTGCAGCAGGATCACTGTCTGACCCACTTCGCCAGCGACGGTACCGGTATCGACGCAGTGCAATTCGACGCCATTGACCCGCAGCGCGCGCACCGGCGGCGCCAGCTTGGAATCCCCAGCGTGGGCCGGGCTGTTCGCAAGGCTCATTCGAGCCTCAGGCCGGCCTCGCGGATCACCGCGGACCACTTGGCGTGTTCGTCGCGGATCAAGCTCCGAAAGGCGTCGGACGTCGAGCTCATGGCACGAAAGCTGAGCCTGGCCAGCGTCGCACTCATGTCACGCGTCGAAAGGATGGCGCCGATCTCGCGGTTGAGCCGCTGCACCGCGGCCGTTGGTGTGCCGCGCGGAGCAACCAGGCCGATCCACGCCTCGCCTTGAACATCGAAGCCGCTTTCGATCGCGGTTGGCGTGTCGGGCAGGGCTGGCTCGCGCTGCCGGCCGGTGACCACGAGGGCTTTCAGCCTGCCGGCCCGAACCTGGTTGGAGATGATCGTCGGCGCATCGAACAGCAGCGGAACGTCGCCCGACATCACCGCGTTCACCGCGTCGCCGCCCGACTTGTGCGGCACCATCGTCACGTCGATGCCGGTCGCGCGGTTCAGCAGCAGCGCGACGATGTGCGGTGGCGAGCCGGACTGTGGAATCGCGACGAAGAACTTGCCAGGTTGCGCTTTTGCCAGCGCCACGAATTCGGCCAGCGAGCGCGCCGGAAACGAGGGCAGTGCGGCCAGCGCCATCGCCCCGTTGACGAGCGGCGCAATCGGCTCCAGATCGCGCAGCGGGTCGTAAGCGGGCTTTGCGAACAGGTAAGTGTTGAAGACCGCCTGCGACATGGTCGCCAGCGCCAGCGTGTGTCCGTCGGGAGCACTTTGCAGCAGCGCCGACATCGCCACGCTGCCCGCCGCGCCCGGGCGGTTGTCGACGACCACCGGCTGCCCCAGCGCTGCGGCCAATTGCTCGGCGATCGGGCGGATCATGATGTCGGGCACGCTGCCCGCCGCTCCGCCAACGAGCAGCACGATCGGCCGGCTCGGGTACGACTGCGCGTGCACGGCCGCGCCGATGCCCGTTAGCGAACCGAGCGCGCCCACAGAGAATGCCTGCAATGCCTTGCGTCGATTCATGATCGCCTCCTGTCGGGGTGGATTGCGAAGAACAATGCACCTAGGCTAGTGGCTGCGGCCAAGCGCGAAAAGACGACTTCGGGCACATCACCTGTTCCGTGATGGAACCAGCCGTTGGGTCAAGTCGAGCCAGGAGACTGCGGGCAATGGACAAATTCAAGGCGATGACCTTCTTCTGCCGCACTGTCGAGGCCAAGAGCTTCGCTGCCGCCGCGCAATCGATGAACGTTGTGCCCTCGGCGCTGAGCAAGCTGATCTCGGCCCTTGAAAAGGAACTCGGCTTCTCGCTTCTGAGCCGCTCCACGCGGAGCCTGTCGCTGACCGAGGAGGGCGCGGTGTACTACGAGCAGTGCCGGCAGATCCTGGCGGACGTCGAGATCGCCGAAGGCGCCGGCCGACTCGGCGCTGCACAGGCGCGCGGCACCTTGCGCATCGGCATGCACCCGGGCCTGCGTTACGCGATGATGACCGCGCTGAAGCCGTTCATCGACGAGCAGCCCGAACTGAAGGTCGAGACACTGATCACCAACTCGGCCACTGCCGTCATCGACGAAGGCCTGGACCTGGTGCTGCACATCGGCGCCCTGTCCGACTCCAGCATGATTGCCCGCCCGCTGGGCTGGACCCGCCCCATCGTGTGCGCCACACCGGCCTACCTCGCGTCGAGCGACGAGCCACGCCACCCCCGCGAACTCGCCGGCTACCGCGCGGTGATCTACGCGCGCCGCGACGAGGCGCCGAACACGCGATGGACCTTCATGAAGGGCAGCGAGACGTGCGATGTGGAGGTGCCGGTGCGCGTCGTCTCGCGCGACGGCGTTGGCCTGGTCGATGCAGCGCTGAGTGGCTGCTGCCTGGCGCGGCCGCTAGACATCGCCGCACGCCACCTCGTTGCCGCGGGGCAGTTGCGCCAGCTCTTGAGCGACTGGACTGGCGAGCCGCAGGCGATCACCGCCGTGCTGCCGCCGCAAGGGCGCAGCGCACCAGCCAAAGTGCGCTTGTTCGTCGACTACGTGGCGGCGCTGCTCGCCGGCAGTGGCTCGCTGGCTCTGCCCGTCAAGCCGGCACGCCCGGCAAGCCGCTGAGCGCCATCGCCAGCTCGGCCTCGTCGTACGGCTGGTCCACCAGCTTGCCGGCGCTGTAGTTGCTGTAGGCCGACATGTCGAAGTGGCCGTGGCCGCACAGGTTGAAGAGGATCACTTCCGACCGCCCCTCGCGCTTGCAGCGCAGCGCCTCGTTGATGGCACCCAGCACCGCGTGGTTGGCCTCGGGCGCGGGCACGATGCCTTCGCTGCGCGCAAACGTCACGCCGGCTTCGAAGCAGGCGTTCTGGTGGTAGGCCGTCGCCTCGATCAGCCCCAGCTCTTTCAAGTGCGACACCAGCGGCGCCATGCCGTGGTAGCGCAGCCCGCCGGCATGGAAGCCCGGCGGGGTGAAGGTGGAGCCCAGCGTGTGCATCTTCGTCAGCGGCGTCATGTGCGCGGTGTCGCCGAAGTCGTAGGCGTACTTGCCGCGCGTGAGCGACGGGCAGGCGGCCGGCTCCACCGCGACGATGCGGCGCTGCTTGGTCTTGCCACCGCCCCGCAGTTGCTGGCCGATGAACGGGAAGGCGATGCCGGCGAAGTTGGAGCCGCCGCCGGTGCAGCCGACGATCACGTCGGGGTCGTCGCCGGCCATCTCGAGTTGCAGCATCGCCTCCTGGCCGATGATGGTCTGGTGCATCAGCACATGGTTCAGCACCGAGCCGAGCGCGTACTTGGTGTCGTCGTTGGTGGCGGCCACTTCAACGGCTTCGGAGATCGCGATGCCGAGCGAACCCGGGTGATCCGGCCGCTGCGCCAGGATGGCGCGGCCGGCGTTCGTCTCGTTTGACGGCGACGCGATGCAGCGCGCGCCGTAGGTTTCCATCAGCGCGCGACGGTAGGGCTTCTGGTCGAACGACACCCGCACCTGGAACACCGTGACCTGGATGCCGAACAGCGCGCCTGCAAACGCCAGCGACGAGCCCCACTGCCCCGCGCCGGTTTCGGTTGCGATCTTCTTGATGCCGGCCTGTTGGTTGTACCAAGCCTGCGGGATGGCGGTGTTGGGCTTGTGCGAGCCGGCCGGCGACACGCCCTCGTACTTGTAGTAAATCTTGGCCGGCGTGCCCAGCGCCTTTTCCAGGCGGTGCGCGCGGAGCAGCGGCGACGGGCGCCACAAGCGAAACACGTCGCGCACCGGCTCGGGGATCGGCACCTCGCGCTCGGTGCTGACCTCTTGCATGATGAGCTCCATCGGGAACAGCGGCGCCAGGTCGTCGGGGCCCACCGGCTGCATCGTGCCCGGGTGCAGCACCGGCGGCGCGGCCTTCGGCAGGTCGGCGGCGATGTTGTACCAGTGCTTGGGCATCTTGCTCTCGTCGAGCAGGAACTTGGTCTGGGTGCTCATGGGTGTCCTTGGCGCAAGGTGGGGCCGACATAGCCCGGGGCCGGGGATCGTACGGCCGGCCGTGGCGGGCGCGAATGCTCGCTTGCCCGAGGCCGCATCGCAACGTGGCAGGTCGCAGCGCCGGCTCGCGCTGCGACGCTGTCGATCAGCGCTGCAGCACCTCCAGCGCGCGGTCCATGCCACCCGCCATGATCGAGATCATGGCCTGCTCGGCCACCGCCGGCTTCGGGTGGTAGGCGATGCTCAAGCCCGCCACCGCCATCATCGGCAGGTCGTTGGCGCCGTCGCCCACCGCAATCGCCTGCGTGGGCGAGATGCCCATCAGCTCGCACACTTCGAGTACCACGCGGCGCTTCTCGGCGCCGTCGACGATCTCGCCCCACGGCCGCTCCAGCAGCAGGCCGGTCAGGTGGCCGTCATGCACGTCGAGCATGTTTGCGCGCGCGAAGTCGAGCTTCAGGCGGTGGCGGATGCGTTCGCTGAAGAAGGTGAAGCCGCCCGACACGAGCAGCGTTTTCAGCCCCGCGTTTTGGCACGCTTGAACGAACGTCTCGACGCCTGGGTTCAATTGCAGATGCCGTGCGTAAACCTGCTCCAGTGCTGTCACCGGCACGCCACGCAGCAGCGCCAGGCGGCGCCGCAGGCTGTGCTTGTAGTCGGCGATCTCGCCGCGCATCGTCGCTTCGGTGATGGCGGCGACCTCGGCCTTGCGGCCCACCACCTCGGCGATCTCGTCGATGCACTCGATGTTGATCAGCGTCGAATCCATGTCGAACGCGACCAGCTTGAAGTGGCTCAGGGCGAGCGGCGGCTGGATGCTTCGAATCAGCAGGCCGGGGGCGATTTGTGTGGCAGTCATGGTGGCGGCGAATTCTAGGGCCCGTGGTCATCTGGACTCGTCTGCGACGCCATGCCATCCTCAGGCTCCCAACTCAGTACACAAGAACCAGGAGTCGAAAGATGCCCGTCACGCCGTTCAGCAGGACCATCGCCATGGCCATCGTCGTCAGCCTCGGGCTGATGCTGATGCAGGCGCCCCTGTCCGTCCAGGCCCGAGTCGTGGCCGACCTCGACGAGCTCAGCGACGACGAGCTCGACGAAGCCCTCGACGACGAACTCGACGACGACGATCTGGAGGATTGCGGGCTCACCGACGCCAACGCCGAAGTCACCACCGAGCAGATGCTGCAGATCGTCATGTGCGCGCTGAGCGACGAAGGCGACGACGCAGCGGAGCAGGTCATCACCTGGGCCAAGCTCACCCGCGAAATGCAGGAGACCAACACCACCGTCCAGGCCGTGGTGTGGCGGGCCATTCTGCAGGCCGACGATGTCGCGTCGATTCGGGGCCGGCCGACGTGGGGGCTTGCGAAGGTCGGGGCCTGGGGTGCAGACATCGACCTCGCTGCCGTGGGCCGCGACGGGCGGCTCGCCCCGCCCAAGACCGTGGTGCCTTACGTCAAGCAGGAAGTCCGGTACGCGGTTGCCTCCAACCGGCGGTGAGCGCGCGTTGACCGGTCAGCGCAATCGGTCGGTCGTGCCAAGTTGCACCAGCGGAAGGAAGGTGTCGGCAGCCCACGCCCCGCCGATCTCGCCCAGCAGCGTGCGGATACGAAACGGCGCCGCCTGCAGATGAGGCTCACCAGGCCGGTCGGCGGCCTGCGCCGCCGCGATCTTGTGTGCTTCGTCCAGGGCCGCGCGCGCGGCCTTGGCGTTGCGCGCCTGCAGCTCGATCTTGCCCAGCGTCTCCAGATTCAGCATCAGCTCGGTCTGCCAATCGGCGTTGAGCGGCTCGGCGGCAGCCAGCGGCCGCACGAGTGACAGCGCCTTCCGCGTCACGGCGCGCGCGTCGTCGGCCCGCCACTCGTCCATCAGCAGCAGCGCGAGCCGGCCGTGGGCCACCAGCAGGTCGCGCAGCATGCCCTCGTCGCGCCCGCTGTCGCCGGGCCACGGGCCTTGGTCCAGCCGATCGGCGATGCGCAACGCGCGGGTGAAGTAGTCGATGGCTTGGGCGTTGGACGCTGCGGACGCGTGCGCATGAAGCGGCCCGCCGCCATCGCCCGCTGGCGGTGTGTCGAACACGACGTTGCCCAGCGACATCAACGCGCGCGCATGATCGCGATGCGCTTGCGCGCTCGCGGGCTCGTGCGTGGTTCGCTGGCGGGCCACGCCCCTGGCCGCTTCGTAAGCTGCCTGCGCCTGCGCCAGCCGGTCGGTGGTCTTGTTCAGGTCGCCCAGCCGCATGTGGCTCACAAAGAGGTCGCGCAGCAGGATGGTGCTGCCCGGCTCCAGCGCCACCAGGCGCTCGTCGATCGCCAGCGACTGTTCGTACCACGTCAACGCGGCGGCCTGGTCGGCGGGCGTGTCGTCGTCCTTGGCCAGCGCGAGGTCGCCGAGCTTGCCGTAGCTGAACGACAGGTTGCGCAGCCAGTTCGGGTCGTGGGTGGCCAGCGGCTGCGCGATGCCGACGGACGCCTCGTACTTGCTGCGCGCGGCGGCGATGGCCTGGTTCTCGACGTCGATGTCCGCCAGCAGCACCAGCTTCCAGTACTGCGTGCTCGGGTCGTGCTGGGCGCCGACCTGGCTCAGCTTGGCGTGCAGTTCGCCGACCTTGTCGAGCAGGTCCTGCCGCACCTCTTGCGTGTTGGCCACCGTGCGCAGCTGGTTGACGATCTCGAACATCAGCCCGTCGGTGAAGCCGCGCGCCTCGTTCACCGTGTCGGTCGCGCGCGTCTTCTCGATCCAGGCCCAGCCTGCCAGCGACGCCAGGCTGATGCCGATGGCCGCGGTGACGCTCCAGCCGATGCGCGCACGCCGCTTCTTGCGCGCCACGCTCTTGCGGATGAAGCCGACCTCGCTGGCGTTGAACCACTGCATCGGATTCTTCAACTCGCCCTGCACGACGGGCAGATGGGGGTTGTTGTTCCACAGGAACTCGGTGTTGCCAGACACCGCGAACTCGTTCGCCGCGGCGTTGAGCTTGGCAGCCAGCATCAGCTTCTCGCGCTGGGCCTCGTGGATCCAGTCGTGCAGCGTTTTCCAGGCCCGCACCAGTGCGTCGTGCGCCGGCTCCACGTAGTCCGGGCCTTTGACGACGAGCCGCGCGCCGATCAGGCCTTCCATCACGGCGCTGACGCGCAGGTTCTCGGCCGGGTCGAAGTCGAGGTCGGCCAGCGGCACGCGTTTGCCTGCCAGGTCGCCTTCGACCGACACCATGCGCAGCAGGATCTTGCGCATGGTGTTGCGCTGCAACGGGTCGAACTGCGCATGCAGCGCATCACCCTTGGTGCGCAGCGCGCCCATCACGCCGCCGATCTGCGTGTAGTCGGTCTGGCGCAGGGCACGGTCGTCCTTGCCGCCGCGGATGTAGGCCTCGTAGAGTTCGCTCAGCGCGTACGAAAGCAGCGGCAACGCACCAGGCGCTTGCACCACCTCGCCGACGATCTCGTCCACCAGTTGCGGTGGCTCGAAGATCAGCACCTCCTGGATCGTCGGCATGACGATCACTTCCTTCAGCTCCTCCAGGCTGAACGGCGGCACGGTGCAGCGGCCGGTTTGCCAGTAGGCCTTGAGTGCGCCGCTGTTGAGCTGAGGTTCGAAGTCGGAGCGGACCGTCAGGATCACACGGTGGATGTGCTCGTCTTCGTCCAGCAGTTGGCGAAGTCGCGTGTCGAAGGCCTTGCGCTCATCGGCGTCGGCGCAGCGGGTGATGACTTCCTCGAACTGGTCGATCAGCAGCACCGCCGGGCGCTGGTCGGGCGGGCCGAAGGCGTCGGCAGGCGTCATTGATCGAGACTGCTGCAACGCCTGCTCCAGCGAGTCGAGCGGGTGCGCGCCTGGCCGCAGCACCGGCAGGATGCGGTGCCCCGCCTCGCGCAGCACCGGCAGCAGCCCAGCCTTGATGACCGACGACTTGCCTGTGCCCGACGGTCCGCTGACCACCAGCAGCTTGCTGGCCGCGGTCTTGGCGCACAGCTCGGCGATCACGCGGTCGCGGCCGTAGAACAGCAGCCGGTCTTCCTCGTCGAACGACGCCAGCCCCTTGAATGGATTGCGCTTGGGTGAGCCCTGCAAGTTGAGCCGGTGGCGCGGGTGCAGGAAGATGAACTCGCCCTTGTCGTGCTTCCTCAGCGGAAAGAAGCCCGGCGTCTGGCGCAAGTCCTGGCGGGCTTGTTCGCCGGCCTCGATGGTCTGCGGCTCGACCTGGTCGCGGATGTACGAATAGAGCTCGGTCGCGGTGATGACGCCGTCGCCTTCCACGTCGCCCTTCGCATCGGCCGCGCCGGCCAGGCCGGCGAACAAGGCCTTGGCAAACGGTGAGTGGTCGGTGTCGTCCTTGGCCGCGCCTCGTGCGCCGGTGGCCTTGCCGACGCCACGCACCACGTCGAGCGCTTTCTGGTCGTAGGCGGCTGAGGTGATGACCTGCCAGGCCGGGTCGGTGATGAAGCGGTCGAAACGCTCCCGGTAGATCTTCTTCGGCATGAAGGCGCCCATCGCGCGGTAGCGGCTCGACCACTTGAAGGCGCCGGAGAAACAGCAGTCGAGGATCAACAGCAGGTGGCGGCAGGGCAGCGCGTCGAGCGCCTGCTGCAGGTCGGCCATCGGGATGAAGGTCTTCAGGTCCGTGAGGTCGCCGTCGGCGGGGATGATGTAGCCGGCCGGGCCGCCGTCACCGTCGCTGCCGCCTTCGCCCTCGCCCTCGCCACGGCCGCTGGCCGCGATGCCGTGACCGGCGAAGTAGAAGAGCACCCGGTCGTCCGGGCCCACCGCGGCGGGGAGTGTGTTGTGCAGCAAATTGCGGATGGCGCTACCGCTCACGTCGATCAGCGGCGGGTGCACCAGGAAGTGCTGCTGCGACGCCAGCACACGCGCCAATTGCAGCGCGTCGTCGACGGCGGTCTGCAGCGGCGATGCGTTCTGGTAGGCGTTGATGCCGATGATGAACGCATGGTGCTGCGCAAAGCGCAGCTGGGCGGGGTCGTTGGCGGGGAGCTCGGCCGGCTCCGGGTCTGTGCCCAACACCCCTCAGCGCCCCGGGGTGAGCGGGATCGACTCCCGCACGTCGTACTGAAACGCGTCGTTCGTGAACGAGAAGCCGAAGGGGTGGCCGAGCACGTCGGCGGCGTATGGAGGAGGCGGCTTCTTCTCGGCGTATTGAAGGTACGACCAGCCCAGCCCGCCGACCAGCAGGCCACCGCCCGCGCGGACGAAGGCCTCGATCATCGGCACGTGGCGGGTGGCAAAGTCTTTCGGCGGGTTCCAGTCGCTGGCCCACCACAGGATGCCGGCAGTGCTCAGTTTGTTTTCAAGCGTGGCGGGGCTGGCCGTGGTCATCGACCAGCGGCGGCGTTTCACGAACTCGCGCACGAGCGTCATCTCGCTCAGGCCCATGTAGGTGCCGGGCCAGAACACGATCGTCTGGCCACGCTCTTCCGACGGCGCGAGCCAGCGCAGCGCGTTCTCGGCGAAGACGAGGTTGTCGCTGCCGGGGCGGACTTCCGAGTCGCGCGTCAGCGCGTCGTGCGCGTACACGAGCACGCGGCCCGCGCCGAAGTGGCGGGCGACGATGAAGTCGCGCGAGCGCGGCGGCCCGTCGGCGTAACCAGGGATGTCTTCGGGGATGCGGCTGATCGGGATCCACGCTTGCCCGTCGGCCTGCGGCGCGGTGTCGCAGCCGGGGCGCACGCACACGCTGCCGGGTTGCCCGTCCTTCAGGGTGAGCTGCAGCGACGAGAACAGGCTCAGCAACACACGAACTTTCTCGCGCTCGGCCTGCAGCAGCTTGTCGTTGCGCAGCGCGACGCTTCTGTCGATGAAGCGCATCTCGGCCGCGTTGAACCAGCGTTGCTCCGTGTCTTCCATGTCCATTTGCAGCATCGGCAGGTACGGGCTGTCGCTCCACAGCAGGCCGGCATCGCCCGACTGCGCAAAGTCGCGCGCCGCGGCGTTCAGCCGCGAGCCCTGGATGAGCTTGTCGCGACCGGCGTCGCGGATCCACTGGCGCAGCGTCTTCCACGCGCGCACCAGCGCGTCGTGCGTGGGCTCCACGTAGCGGTGGGCCCTTGCGTCGTCCTGCCCTTGCACGATCAGCCGCGCGTCGTCGAGGCGGTCGAGCACCGCGCTGACGAGCGGCGCCTCGGCGTCCGAGAAGTTCAAATCGTCCAACGGCACGCGTCGGCTGGCCAGGTCGCCCTCGACCGACACCATGCGCAGCATGATCTTGCGCAGCGTGTTGCGCGCAGGCGCGTCCAGGCTGTCCAGCAGCACGCCGGCCTGGGTGCTGAGCGCGCCCATCACGCCGCCGAGTTGCTCGTAGTCGCTTGCGCGCAAGGCGCGGTCGGCGCGGCCGCTGCGCTGGTAGGCCGCATACAACTCGCTCAGCGTGTACGACAGCAGCGGCAGCGCACCGGGCGACTGCACCACCTCGCCGATGATCCGGTCCACCAGTTCCGGCGGGTCGAAGATCAGCACCTCCTGGACCGTCGGCATCACGATCACCTGGCGCAATTCGTCCAGGCTGAACGGCGGTAAGGTGTAGCGGCCATTCGCCCACGCATCCTGGAGCGCGCCGCTGCTGAGCTGCGGCTCGAAGTCGGAGCGCACGGTGATGATGAGGTGGGCGATCGTCGCGGTGTCGTCGAGCAGGTTGCGCAGGCACCGGTCGAAAGCTTGGCGCTCGGCGGGATCGGCGCAGCGGGAGATCAGCTCTTCGTACTGGTCGATCAGCAGCACGGCCTTGCCTGGTGATGCTTCGGCTGGCGCGCTATCCCTTGTGGAGCCCGACGCGCCACGCGGCTGCGCACGCATCGACTCCAACACCTGCTCCAACGCCACCATCGGCTGCGCACCCGGGCGCAGCGTCGGCATGATGTGCAGGCCGCTCGCGCGCAGCAGCGGCAGCAGCCCCGCCTTGATCACCGACGACTTGCCGGTGCCCGACGCGCCCACCACCACGATCAAGCGGTTCAGCGGATCGTCGGCCATGGCCTTCAACGCCGCGATCACCCGGTCGCGCCCGTAGAACAGGTGCTTGTCGGCTTCGTCGAACGCGGCGAGCCCCTTGAACGGCGGCTGGTCGGCCGCGCGCGTCGGCAGGTTGAGCCGGTGCCGCGGGTGCAGGAACATGAACTCGCCCTTGTCGTGCCCCTTCAGCGGGAAGAAGCTGGGCGTCTGGCGCAGCCGCTCGCCTTCTTTCAAGGTGGCGGGCTCGACGAGGTCGCGGATGTGGCAATACAGCTCGCTGGCGGTGATCACGCCGTCGCCTTCGCGCTCGCTCTTGATGTCGGCCTTGCCTTCGAGCCCGTCGAACAACGCCAACGCAAACGGCGAGTGCTGTACCGAACCGTCGCTACTCGCCACGTCGCGAAAGCCGGTGGCCTTGCCTTGCAGCACGTCGAGCGCTTTCTGGTCGTAGGCGGCCGAGGTGATGATCTGCCGCGCCGGGTCGTGCGCGAAGCGTTTGAAGCGGTCCTGGTAGATGCGCTTGGGCGTCCACATGCCCATCGCACGGTGCAGGCTCGACCACTTGAAGGCGCCAGAGAAGCAGCAGTCCAGGATCAGCAACAGGTGCCGGCAGGGCAGGGCGTCGAGCGCGGTTTGCAGCTCGGCCATCGCGATCAGCGAGTCGAGCTGGTCGGGTTGCGCATCGGCCGGCACCAGGTAGCCGGCCGGGCCGTCGTCGCCGTCGGCCGCAATGCCGTGGCCGGCGAAGTAGAACAGCACGCGGTCGTCTGCGTCCACCTGCTGCGGCATCGTCTGCTGCAAGCACTCGCGCAGTTGGGCGCCGGTCGCGTCGAGCAGCGGCCCGTGCACCTCGAACTGGTGGTGCTTGCGCAGCACCTCGGCGAGCTTTGTCGCGTCGCCAACGGCCGTTTTCAGCGGCGAGATGTTGTTCTGGTACGCGTTGATGCCGACGATGAACGCGTGGTGCCGAGCAAAGCCGAGCGCCGCTCCGTCGGCACCGCCGGCGCCGCTTGCAGCGGACTCAGCCACTACCAGCTCACCTTGCCCAACGCCGCCTGGCCCGCCTGCGAGATGAAGTAGTTGAGGTGGTGGCACGCCACCTGCTGCGTCTGCGGCGTTCTTGCGCGTGCAGGTGCTCCGCCCACGCGCGTGATGCTCTCGATGCTGACCGCGATGTCGTTCGCCTTCTGGCTGAACAGCACGTCGAACAGCGCGCTCTGGCCTGTCTTGGTCAGCAGCTTGGCAAACAGCGCGTCGCTGGGTTCCTCGTACGCCTCCACGTCACCGGCCAGGATGGTGTACAGAATGCCGGGGTCGGCGCTGGCGTTGAGCTGCTGGATGAAGGCCGACTCCGAATCCATCTGCATCAGCGTGGGCGTCACCTTCTTCGACCGGTTCATCAAGAACAGCAGCGGCGCGCTGAACGGCAGCAGCGCCGGCACGAAGTTGGCCGCAAGGCCCGTGAGCACGTTAATGATCTTGCGCGCGTCTTCCACCTTGCCGAACGGCGAGCCGTTGTTGGGCGTGCCGCACATCACCAGATGGTCCACCAACCGATTGCCACCTTCACGCTCGATGAACCAGCGCGACACCAGGCCGCCCATCGAATGCACCAGCAGTGTCAGGTGCTTGTCGTCGCCGTCGCGCAGGCCGATCGCTGCCAACTCGGCCTTCAGGGTGCGCGCGGTCTCTTCGATCGGCGTGCTGAGGTTTTCATAGTCGTAGGTCAGCACCAGGTCGAACTTGCTGTCGAGCCCGCACTCGCGCAGGCCCTGGGCCATGCCCTCGGTGTCGCCGATGATGCCGTGCACCATCAGCAGCACGCGCTTGGCGGCTGCCACCTTGGCGGCCAGGCCGTCCTTCTGGTACTCAAACTTGCCGTCGGCCGTGTACTCGACCCATCGCAGCTTGTTGACGTTCGTCTGCTTCAGGTAGGTCTTGAAGAAGTACATCTTCAGCGAGCCGCCCAGGCTGCGGCGGTAGTTCGGCAGTTCGTGCAGGTGGTCGATGCTGATCTGCGTTCGGCCCTCGTCGTCCTTGTACGCGTCGCCGCCCAGCATCACGTGCTTGCCGTCGAAGACGAAGGGCAGGATGCATTCGTCCTCGGCCAGCGCCGCGTTGATCTCGATCTCGAGCGGCTGCTCAGCGAGCGATTCGGGGTTCAGGATGTCGTTGAGTTCGAGCACGTTGGGGGTGCTTGCCGCACCGCTGCCGTCGTCCGACGCAGTGCCGCGCGTTTTGCTCGACACCGTCATCGGCACCAGCCCCGCGCGCGCGAACGCGTCGAGGAACGGCGCGCCTTCGCCCGCCGCGCGCGTGCCGGTGCGGGCGGTGCTCAGGCTCAAGCTCGCCTTCACCTTGGGGTGGCCCTTGACGACGATCACGCCGTTGTCCGACGTCCAGCTCTTGGCGCCCACCTGGGCCTGGCGCGGCACCACACGCACCGTGAGGTTGCGGGTGAGCCAGTCATCTTGTCGGGCCTTCTTGCTGCGGGGCGGCTCGCCGGCACCGCGTGTGCTCGGCGCGCTGACGCCAGATTGCACGAACAGAAAGCCGTCGATCGGCTGCGTGCTGACGATCAGCTGCAAGCGTTCGACCGACTCCTTGCCGTCTTCCAGAAAGAACACCTGGTTGTCGACCCCGCCCCACAGCTTCACCCAATGCTCGCCCGATTCGATCGGGTCGTTGCTCAGAATGCTGATGCCGTAGTCGGGCGAGAAGTGCGCGACCATCATGTGCATCGTCTTGCCGGTGCGGTTGCGCACCATCAGCCTGGCCTTCACAGGCACCCACTCGTCACCGCGCAGCACCGACTCCAGCGTGACCTCGTCGCCTTCGTGGATGAAGTCGGGCTTGCCTTTGACGGGCTCGCTGCAGGCCAGGTCGATGAGGTCGGGGTCGATCTGGCTGGAGTGGTTCTGCAGCGCGAGGCTGCGCTCCCAGCGGGCGACCTTCTTCACGTCTTCGAGCATCGCCTTGGCCACCGCCTCGGCGTTGCTGGCGGTGATGGCGGCCTGCTTGATGAGCGTGCCGGTTTCGCGCTGGGTGAGCTGCAGCTTGCCTCGTTCGACCGCCAGGCCGTAGCGTGCGCCGGTGGGCTTGTCGGTCAGTGCCGCGCCGACGGAAGCGTCTTTCGCCAGCGTCTCTTCCAAGGCCCCCCGTTGAGCCGAGCCGGCCGGGCAGTGCAGCAGCAGCGGCGCCACCGGCAGGTGGGTGATGGCGGCGCTGTAGCCGGCCGCTTCATCGCCTTTGAAGTCCAGCAGTTCGACGAGCGACGACGCCGCGCCCACCTCGACCGTGCGGGCCGTGCCCACGGCCGTGCTCGGGTCGTTCTCGTCGAACAATTGCACGCCGACGTTCTTGTCGGCGTCGGTCGGCACCCCGTCCATCGCGCCGCAATTGATCTTCCAGGCCTGCTTCTCAAAGGTCACGCGGTAGCGCCGCGCCTCGGTGCCGCCTGCACGGCCGAGGAAGCCGACCCAGGGGTTGAAGCCGCCCACCACGTCGAACTGTGGGTCCTGCTCATCCGCCCGGGCGCGCACGGCCGCGCGGCAGCGCACGAACAGATCGGCATAGGACAGGTTGCCGCCCGACTTCTCCAGCACTTCGAGCAAAGTGGTGCTGAACACGCCGCGGTGCGTGGCGGGCGATTCGTTGGCGAGCTGCGTGCGGTCGCATGCGGCGAGCAGGATGTGCCGCCCGGTCGGGATGCCCCAGCCGTCGCCCTTCTTCAGCCGCTTGGCGTAGTGGCCGTCGAGGTAGGTGTCGAGCGCTCGCTCGGGGTCGTCCGACCTGCGCGCGAGCCGCGGCCGCAGGCCGTTGAACGCGTCCGCGCTGCGCGTGCCCGAGCCGCTGTGGCAACTGTCCAGGATGAACGCCACGTGCGCGCCGTTGCGCGCCACCTCGTCGATCAGCACCGCGAGTTCCTTGTCGGCCAGGTCGAGGCCACCACCGCCAGGGCGGCGGCTGTCGATGCAGATCAGACCTTCGTCGAGGCCGCCGGGGTAGAACTCGCGGAACGCCTTGGCCGACGTCGACTGCCCGCCATGCCCGCAGTACTGGAACACCGCTACGTCGCCCGCCTTCGCGCGGCCGAGGTGCTTGCGGAACTGATCTATGACGTTGTCGCGCGTCGCCTCGCCGTCCCTTAGCATCTCGACCGCCAGTTTGCCGTTGCCGGCGCCTTGCTTCAGGTGCGCGTGGAACAGGTCCACGTCGTTGACGCAGCCACTGAGCTTTGGCGTGCCGACGCCGTCGGGGTAGTCGTTGATGCCGACCAGCAGGGCATAGGTGGTGGACATGGCGGAGGTCTCCTTTGTTGCGGGGCGCGGGGGCGGATCAGCGCGACTTCCGGGCCGCGACCTTCTTGCCGGCGGCCTTCTTGCTGGGCGCCTTCTTCGCCGCGACCTTCTTGGGAGCGGCCTTCTTCGCGGCGACTTTCTTTGCAGCGACTTTCTTCGGGGCAGCTCTCTTCGGAGCGGCCTTCGTCGTGCTGGTCTTCTTGGTCGGCGTTTTCTTTGCCGCTGCCTTCTTCACAACAGCCTTCTTCGCTGGTGCCTTCTTGGCCGGAGCCTTGGCACCTGCCTTCTTGGCAGCCGCTTTCTTCGGAGCCGCATTCTTCGGGGCCGCTTTCTTTGCGGCCGACTTCTTTGCAGCCGCCTTCTTCGCCGAAGGCGCCGCCTTCGTCACGCCTCGCGTTGCCGCACCGCGCGACACCATTGCCGTTTGCGGCGGCTCATCGGCGACCTCGACGTACTCGCCGTTCCCCTCGGCCCCTGCGCCGCGCGAGACGAGTTCGGTCATCGCCAGCGCCTGCTCGGCACTGATGGCCGAGTACGACACCTTCCCCGCCGCATCGAACTTGGCCAGCAGGATCTGCCCCTTGTTGCCCGCCGGGTTGTGCGAGACATGCACCCACTTCGACGCGCCCTTCACCTCGTAGATGATCTGGTCGTAGGGCAGCTTCAGCTCGATCGCCTTCTTGAACAGCGAGAGCACCGGCAAGCCTGGTGCTTCGATGTCGGCCGCCTGCCCCTCCAGGTGCTGGCTCTTCAAGGCACCCTTCAGCCGCTTGTTCAACACCGGCCCGCGGTAGCCGGAGTTCACCTTGATCGACACCCCGACCGCCTCGCGCAGCGGGTCGAGCACCTCGTTGCACAAGCGGCGCAAGAACTCGACGCCCTCGGGAGGCGGCTGGTTGTCGATGCGTTCGGCCACCGCGGTGTTCGAGTGGATCATCTCGGCCAGCGTGAAAAAGCGGGACAGGTTCATGCGTATCTCCTCGTGTTGTTGGTGGAGTGCCGACCTGACGGGTCGCTAGTGTTCAACTGGCGCGGCCTTGGCACGCTGCGAATGTATCGCTGCCAAATGCGGCTTGGCACTCCCCCAATGGATGGCATTTGCCAAAGCGCCACACCGCAGACGGGGCGGCCCGTCAGGCAGCCTTCTGTGGAAGCGGATTGCCGGTTTCGATGAGGGCGATCACGAGTTCGATGCTGGGGTCGCTCACGCGGGATCGAACCAGTTTTCAACCTGCAGGTCCGGTACGCGGTCGAAGTGACGAACGTTGCGCGTGACCATCGTCAGGTCATGGGCCAACGCCGTGGCGGCGAGCAGCAGGTCGGGCATGTCGATGGGGCGGCCCTGCAGCCGCAGGGCGTGCGAGACGTCGGCAGCTACCGTGGCAACGGCTTGGTCGATGCCCAGCCATTGCATCTCGGGCAGGATCAGCGCCTCGATGCGCTGCCACAGCGCCCCGCCGTCGGCCACACGCAAGGCGCCGCCGCGCAACTCCAGCCGTGTGATTTCTGAAGCGAAGCGCTGCGCGGGTTCTACCGCCAGCACGCGGTGCGTGGCACGCAGGTTCGGCGCCTTGCGGACGATTTCGCTCAGGACGTTGGTGTCGAAGAGGTACAAGGCGTTCGCGCCTTGATCAACGCGAGCGACGCTTGCGCACTGCCGCTGCGGCGACCGCTGCCGTTGCCTTGCAGGGACGGGCCGCTGGCTTTTCAGGCGCGGCCGCGGCCGGCGGGTGCCCAGCCTCAGCGTCGGGCGGCGCAAGGTCGGGAGGCGCAAGTTCTTCGGGCAGGAAGTCTGCGAACGGGTCGCGAAACGGCACACGGCGGCTCTCGGCGCGAATGTCTTCCAGCGCCTCGAAGAAGCGCTCGTCGTCGATGCCGTCGGGATTGACCCAGCTGCCATCGTCTTGCTTCACCAATCTGGCGGAAAAAGCTTTCCACCCGTGGTCTGGCAAGGCGGGCTTGGGCGTGGCCGCGCCGCTGAGTGCGCTCTCGGCCGCAAGCTTCGCGTCGATGGCCTCGGCCACGAGATCGCGCAGCGGCCGGCCCTGATGGGCGGCGGCGGCCTTGGCACGCCGCAACAGGGCCTCGGGCAGATCGAAGGTGGTTTTCATACCGGCAGTATTTACGGTTCTGTGCAGGGGGTCAAGCTCACGGCGGCGAACCTGCTCACGGCGCCGAGCTCCGCCTCGTCGACCGCCGCCTGCCCGAACTGGCGACGATGGTGCCGATGAAGCGCCATGGGGTTCAGCTTACCGAGCTGGCCTCACTCTGCTTCGGGCTCCCCAGCCCGCGTAGCACGTCTCGCACGAGCTGCGCGCGGTCCTTCGGCTCGGCAATCTCGCGCTCGATGCGCAGCTTGTCGTTGCCGGCCAGCTTGATGTGGCGGTTCTTCTGCACCAGCTCGATGATCTTGAGCGCATCCACCGGCGGGTTGGGTCGGAAGCTGATCACCATCAGCTTCGGCGCGGCGTCGATCTTCATCACGCCGTACGGCTTGGCCAGCACGCGCAGGCGGTGCACGTCGAACAGCGTCTGCCCCTGCGGCGGCAGCTTGCCGAAACGGTCGGTGATCTCCTCCAGCATCGCGTCGATCTGCTCTGGCTTGGCGGCGGTGGCCAGGCGCTTGTAGAGGTTCAGGCGCGTGTGAACATCGCCGCAGTAGTCGGTGGGCAGCAGGGCGGGGGCGTGCAGGTTGATCTCGGTGGTGGCACTCAGGGGCGACAGCAGATCGGGCTCGCGGCCCGCCTTCAATGAGCGAACCGCCTCGCCGAGCATCTCGTTGTAGAGCTGGAAGCCCACCTCCAGCATGTTGCCGCTCTGGTTCTCGCCCAACACCTCGCCGGCGCCGCGGATCTCCAGGTCGTGCATCGCGAGGTAGAAGCCGGAGCCGAGTTCTTCCATCTGCTGGATCGCCTCCAGCCGCATCGCGGCCTGCTTGGTCAATCCTTCGACATCGGGCACCAGCAGGTAGGCATACGCCTGGTGGTGGCTGCGGCCCACGCGCCCGCGCAACTGGTGCAGTTGCGCCAGGCCGAACTTGTCGGCCCGGCTCATCACGATGGTGTTGGCGGTGGGCACGTCGATGCCGGTCTCGATGATCGTCGAGCACAGCAGCAGGTTGTGGCGCTGGGCCACGAAGTCGCGCATCACGTGTTCGAGCTCGCGCTCGGGCATCTGGCCGTGGGCGATGGCGATGCGCGCTTCGGGCAGCAACTCGGCCAGCTTGTCGCGCCGCGCCTTGATCGTCTCGACCTCGTTGTGCAGGAAGTACACCTGCCCGCCGCGCTTGAGTTCGCGCAGCACCGCCTCGCGGATCGTGCCGCTGGTCTCGGTGCGCACGAAGGTCTTGATGGCCAGGCGCCGCTGCGGTGCGGTGGCAATGACGCTCAGGTCGCGCAGCCCTTCGAGCGCCATGCCCAGCGTGCGCGGGATCGGCGTGGCGGTGAGCGTGAGCACATCGACCTCGGCGCGCATCGCCTTGATCGCCTCCTTGTGGCGCACGCCGAAGCGGTGCTCCTCGTCGATCACCAGCAGGCCCAGGCGCTTGAACTTGACGCTCTGGCTGATGAGCTTGTGCGTGCCGACGACGATGTCGATCGTGCCGTCTTCGATGCCTTGCAGCGCCGCCTTGATTTCCTTCGGCGACCGAAAGCGCGAAAGCTCGGCCACCTTGACCGGCCACTGGCCGAAGCGGTCGGTGATGTTCTGGAAGTGCTGCTCGGCCAGCAGCGTCGTCGGCGCCAATATCGCCACCTGCTTGCCGCCGGTGACGGCGACGAACGCGGCACGCAGGGCGACCTCGGTCTTGCCGAAGCCCACGTCGCCGCAGATCAACCGGTCCATCGGGCGCGGTGACACCATGTCTTGAATGACGGCGTGGATGGCGGCCTTCTGGTCGGGCGTCTCCTCGAAGCCGAAGCTGGTGGCAAACGCCTCGTAGTCGTGCGGCGAGAAGCGGAACGCGTAACCCTCGCGCGCGGCGCGGCTCGAGTACAGCGCCAGCAGTTCGGCGGCGGTGTCGCGCACCTGCTCGGCAGCCTTGCGTTTGGCCTTTTCCCACTGGCCCGAGCCGAGGCGGTGCAGCGGCGCTTCTTCGGCGCTCACACCCGTGTAGCGCGCGATCAAGTGCAGTTGCGCGACCGGCACGTACAGCGTGGCCTTGTCGGCGTACTCCAGGTGCAGGAACTCGCTGGCGCCGCCGTCGCTGCCATCGCCCGAGAGGTCGATGCTGCGCAGCCCCACGTAGCGGCCGATGCCGTGGTTGATGTGCACCACCGGGTCGCCGACCTTCAGCTCCGACAGGTCCTTGATCAGCGCGTTGACGTCGCTGACTTGCTCCTGCTTGCGCTTGCGGCGCGCGGTCGGGCTGGTCGCGAAGAGTTCGGTCTCGGTGACGAACTGGATGCCAGGCTCGACCCAGCGGAAGCCTTCGGCGAGCGGCGCGACGGCAATCGCAAAGCGTTCGTCGCTCGCTTCGAATTCGGCCAACGAGGCGACGGTGGGCGGCTCAATGCGGCTGTCGCGCAGCAACTCCAGCAGGCTTTCGCGGCGGCCTTCGCTCTCGGCGACGATCAGCACGCGGTCTTTCGACGTGCCGACGTGGATTTGCAGTTTCTTCAGCGGTTCGGGCGCGCCGCGCTCGACGCTGAGGTCGGGCAGCGGTTGTGCCCACGCGCAGCCCTCACCCCAACCCTCTCCCAGAGGGAGAGGGGGCACATTCACTTCCGCTCCAACGGGGAGAGGAGGCACATTCACTCCCTCTCCCTCTGGGAGAGGGCTGGGGTGAGGGCCACCCCCGCCGCGCACACTCAGCAGCGCATGTTCCCGAGCCAACCCGAAGAACTCCTCGGGCTTCAAGAACAACTCCTCCGGCACCAATATCGGCCTCTCGCGGTCGTGCTGCAAGAAGCGATGCCGCTCGCGCGTATCGATCCAGAACTTCCTCAGCGCCTCGTCGAGGTTGCCGTGCAACGCCAGCGTGGCGTGTTTGCCGAGGTAGTCGAAGATCGTCGCGGTGGCGTCGAAGAAGAGCGGCAGGTAGTACTCGATACCGGCCGTCGCGATCCCAGTGCCGACATCCTTGTACAAGCGCACCTTGGTCGGGTCGCCTTCCATCTTCTCGCGCCAGCGCGCGCGGAAGGCGGCACGCGCGTCCTCGTCCATCGGGAATTCACGGCCGGGCAGCAGGCGCACCTCGGGCACCGGGTATAGGCTGCGCTGGCTGTCGGGGTCGAAGGTGCGGATCGAATCGACCTCGTCGCCGAATAAATCCACCCGGTACGGCACCGCCGAGCCCATCGGGAATAGGTCGATCAGCCCGCCTCGCACGGCGTACTCGCCGGGCGACACCACCTGGCTCACGTGTGTGTAGCCGGCGAGCGTCAGCTGCGACTTCAGCGCCGCCTCGTTGAGCTTTTCCTTCTGTTTGAAGTGGAAGGTGTAGGCCGCCAGGAAGCTCGGCGGCGCCAGCCGCACGAGTGCGGTGGAAGCGGGCAACAGCACCACGTCCACGTCGCTTTCTTTGTCGGTGCGGTTGCCGTGTTGCAACAAGCGCCACAGCGTGGCCAGCCGCTCGGAGATCAGGTCCTGGTGCGGCGAGAAGGTGTCGTAGGGCAGCGTCTCCCAATCTGGGAACACTGCCACGCGCAGGCCCGGCGCGAAGAAGGGCAGTTCAGCCTCCAGCCGCTGGGTGTCGGCGGGCTCGGCAGTGATGATCGCGGTGAGCCTCTTCTGCGTCGCCTGCGTCTGCGCAAAGCGCGCCAGCAGCAAGGCGTCGGCCGAGCCGACAGGGCGGGGAAGGGTGAAACGCTTTCCGGGATCGAGGCTGGGTAGTTGCATGCGGGCGCGCAGAGGCTGAGAGCGAAACTGAAAACGAAAAATCGGACTGGAATCAGAGCGACAAAAGCAAATCGCCCCGCGAGGCAGTCCCCCGGGGCGATCGAATGCGAGGATTATAGAATTCGCGCCTCAATGACCGCTGCCCATTCCCCCGATGTTTCGCCCGCCCTGTACGCACTGGTGCCGTGCGCCGGCACCGGAGAACGGGCCGGCGCTGACGGGCCCAAGCAGTACGCGCCGATCGGCGGCCGCAGCATGGTGGCGCACACGCTGAGCGCCCTGTCGCGGGTGCAGCGGCTTAGCGCCACGCTGGTGGTGTTGAGTCCCGACGACACCGAATTCGAGCGCCATGCCGCCGGGTTCACCGGCCGCGTGGCCCGCTGCGGCGGCGCCACGCGTGCGCAGTCGGTCGCCAACGGCCTGGATGAATTGCTCACGCACGGCGCACAACCCATCGACTGGGTGCTGGTGCACGACGCCGCACGGTGCCTCGTGCGGCCCGAGTGGATCGACGCGCTGATCGACGCCTGCCTGGGCGACGCCGTCGGCGGCCTGCTGGCCCTGCCGGTGGCCGATACGCTGAAGCAGGCGTCGAACGGGCGCGTGGCGTGCACGATAGACCGGCAAGGCAAGTGGGCCGCGCAGACGCCGCAGATGTTTCGGCTGCAGACGCTGCGCAAGGCGATTGCAGAGGCCGGCCCGGGGGTGACCGACGAGTCGAGCGCGATCGAGGCCCTCGGCCTCGCGCCGTTGCTGGTGCGCGGCGACGCCGGCAACTTCAAGGTCACCTGGCCGCAGGACTTTGCGCTCGCAACGGCACAACTTGAAAGGCAGGCGCAACTGGACGCAGCAGCACCGTTGGAAAGCGCCCCATGACGACGCCCCCATTCCGCACAGGCGAAGGCTGGGACACGCATGCGCTGGTTGCCGGCCGGCCGCTGGTGCTGGGCGGCGTGACGATCCCGCACACGCATGGTTTGCTCGGCCACTCCGATGCCGACGCGCTGTGCCACGCCATCACCGACGCGCTGCTCGGTGCCGCGGCGCTGGGCGACATCGGCCGCCACTTCCCCGACACCGATGCGCAGTTCGCCGGCGCCGACTCGCTCGTGCTGCTGGCCGAGGCAATGCGCCGCGTGCGCGCCGCGGGTTGGGCGCTGGGCAATGTCGACAGCACCATCGTCGCGCAGGCGCCAAGGATGGCGCCGCACATCCCGGCGATGGTTCAGCGGCTCGCGCACGCGCTGGGCGTGGCGCCGGGCCAGGTCAACGTCAAGGCCAAGACGGCCGAGAAGATGGGGCCGGTGGGGTTGGGCCAGGCGATCGAGGCGCGGGCGGTGTGCCTGCTGGTGCGGGCCGGCTGAGTCGTCAGGTCGGCGCGCGTCGCAGCCGAAGGTGAATCAGCAGGCCGCCATCGTTGGCGTTGGTCAACTCGAACGCACCGCCCATGCGCTGGATCGACTTCTCGACGATCGCCAAGCCCAGGCCGGCACCCGTGGCCGCTGTGCGTGCAGCGTCGCCGCGAAAAAATGGGGTGGTCAGCTGGCCGAGCTTTTCCGGGTCCACGCCCGAGCCGAAGTCGCGCACGCTCAAGATCACCCAGCGGCCGGTGCGCGCGTAAGTGACCTGCACGCGCGTGATGCCGGTGTCTTCGGAGCGGCCGTAGCGGCGCGCGTTCTCGAACAGGTTCTGCAGCACGCGGCCGAGCTCGATCGGGTCGGCCAGCACCTTGATGTCCGGCGCCACACGAATCTGGATGCGGATCTCGCTCGGGTCGCGGAAGGCCGCCGCCTCGCGCTCCACCAGGTCGCTCAAGCGCACCGGCACCATCTTCACGTCGCCCGGGCGGGCGTAGTCCATGAACTTGTCGATGATCGCGTCGAGCTGCTCGATGTCCTGCGCCATGTTGCTCTTGGCTTCTTCGTCGTGCACGCTCATCTCGGCTTCCAGCCGCAGGCGGGCCAGCGGCGTGCGCAGGTCGTGCGAGATGCCGGCCAGCATCACCGCACGGTCGGCTTCCACCTTGGCGAGCTCACGCGCCATTCGGTTGAAGCCCATGTTGACGGCGCGCACCTCGCTGGTCAGCGTGGTCTCGTCCAGATGCGACTCGAATTCGCCTTCGCGGATGCGGCTCGCCGCGAACGACAAGTCGCGCAGCGGCTGGTTGATGAGCCGCGCGATCGTGGCCGAGCCGAGGATCGTCGCCAGCAGCGCGATGCCGACCCACACCGACAGCGTGCTGATCGCCATCGGCCCGACGCTGCCGCGGTCGGTCTGCAGCCAGTACGGGTCTTTCTCGATCGAAAAACCCACCCACAGCCCCGGCACGCCGTTGACCGAACTCGCCACCAGCGTGTCGGGCCCGAGCTGCGAGCGCAAGCCCGAGCCGATTGCCTTGGAGAAGCGGTCGACTTCGTACGGCACCCACTTGTCCTGCGGCTCGCGCGGCGCGAGCTTGACGGACGCCTGGTTCGACATGCTCTTGATCAGCGCCACGCGGTTGATGCCGTCGCTGCTGCGCAAGGCCGAGCGCGCCAGGTTCACCAGGCTCGCAATCTGCTGCGCCGCCTGCACCGCACGCGGTTCGAACTCGAGCGCGCGAAAGGTCTGCGTCCACGCAAACACGCCGCCTGCCAGCAACAAAGCCAGCAGCACGAAGGTGCGCCAGAACAGGCTCAGCGCGAGCAGCTTCTTCGACATCGGGTGGGCGCGGCGGAAGGGTGGGCTTGGGCGCGGATGGGCATCAGTCCGCGGGCCGGCGAATGATCACACGCCGGCAATCCGTCGCTAACCGGTGAATTCAGGCGTATCGGCTCAGGCCGCGCCGTCCGGCACGAACACGTAGCCCACGCCCCACACCGTCTGGATGTAGCGCGGCTGGGTCGGGTCGGGCTCGATCATCTTGCGCAGGCGCGAGATCTGCACGTCCAGGCTGCGGTCGAAGGGCTCGAACTCGCGGCCACGCGCCAGCTGCGCGAGCTTGTCGCGCGACAGCGGCTGGCGTGGGTGGCGCACCAGCGCCTTCAACATCGAGAACTCGCCGGTCGTCAGCGCAATCTGCTCGCCGTCCTTCGACAAGCGGCGCAGCGTCAGGTCGAACTCGAACGGCCCGAAGGTCACGTTCTGAGCGTCTTTGGCCGGGGCGCCGGGCGCCTCCAGCGTTGGGCGGCGGCGCAGCACGGCGTGGATGCGCGCCAGCAGTTCGCGCGGGTTGAAGGGCTTGGGCAGGTAGTCGTCGGCGCCGACCTCCAGGCCGACGATGCGGTCCACGTCTTCGACCTTGGCGGTCAGCATGATGATCGGCGTCAGGTCGTTGCCGGCGCGCAGGCGGCGGCAGATCGACAGGCCGTCCTCGCCGGGCAACATCAGGTCGAGCACGATCAGGTTGACGGTCTCGCGCGTCAGCACGCGGTTCAGCGCCTTGGCGTCTTCGGCCAGCAGGACCTCGAAGCCTTCCTGCGTGAGGTAGCGGCGCAGCAGGTCGCGGATGCGGGCGTCGTCGTCGACGACCACGATCCGGTCCGCACGCGGGTTGGTGGCGGTGTTCATCATCGGGCTCCAAATTTGTAACAGGCGAGATTTTGCGCAGGTTTGCCAGGGGGATTCGGGCCGCCTGACCGGCTGTTACAACTCTTGCCATGCCCTTTTTCACTCTGGCAGGGCGGCTGTTACAAATGCGCTCGACCACTGTGGCGCCTGCGGTTGTGGACAATGCGACGCCCCCCGACTTGCTTGCCTGCCTGCACCCAACCGACGACGGACACCCCATGAACACATCGCTTTTCTCGGCCCTGGTGGCCGCCGGCCTCGCGGCCCCGATTGCCACCGTGCTGGCTGCTGAGACGCCGCCGCCGCAGGGCGTCGTCAACCTCACCGCCAGCGCCAGCATCGAGGTCACCAAGGATTTGCTGACCGTCAGCTTCACCACCACCCGCGAGGGGCAGGACGCGACGGCGGTGCAGTCGCAACTGAAGCAGGCGCTCGACGCCGCGCTGGCAGAGGCGAAGAAGGTCGCCAAGCCGGGCCTGCTCGACGTGCAGACGGGCAACTTTGCGCTCTACCCGCGCTACGCGCCGAAGGGCGGCATCAACGGCTGGCAGGGCAGCGCCGAGTTGATCGTCGAAGGGCGCGACATGCAAGCCATCGGCCAGTTGACCGGCCGCATCACCACGCTGACGATCGGCCGCGTGGCCTACGGCCTGTCGCGCTCGCTGCGCGAAAAGACCGAGGCCGATGCCAGCGCGCAGGCGATCGCAAGCTACCGCGCCAAGGCGGCGGACTACGCCAAGCAGTTCGGCTACGCCGGCTACACGCTGCGCGAGGTGAACGTGTCGTCCGACCAGCCGGTGGGCTTCGTGAACGCGCCGATGATGCGCAGCCGGGCCATGTCGGCCTCGGCTGAAGAGGCGCTGCCGGTCGAGGCCGGCAAGGGCGTGGTGACGGTGACGGTCAACGGTTCGGTGCAGATGAAATAGTCACTGCGCGGTCCAGCCCCCATCCACCGCCCAGGCCTGGCCGCGCACGTTGTCGGCCGCCGACGAGCACAGAAACACCGCCAGCTCGCCCAATTGCTGCGGCGTCGTGAACTGCAGCGACGGCTGCTTCTCTGCCAGCAGGCCGATGTTGGCTTGCTGCACAGAGATGCCTTCCTTCGCGGCGCGCGCGTCGATCTGCTTTTGCACCAGCGGCGTCAGCACCCAGCCGGGGCAGATGGCGTTGACGGTGATGCCGGTGGTGGCCGTCTCCAGCGCGATCGACTTGGTGAATCCGACGATGCCGTGCTTGGCCGCCACGTAAGCCGACTTCTGCGCCGACGCCACCAGCCCGTGCGCCGAAGCGATGTTGATGATGCGGCCCCAGTTCTGCTTTCGCATCGCCGGCACCGCCAGCCGCGTGGTGTGGAAGGCCGACGACAGGTTGATGGCGATGATCGCGTCCCACTTCTCCACGGGGAAATCCTCGACCGGCGCGACATGCTGAATGCCGGCGTTGTTGACCAGGATGTCCACGCCGCCGAAGTCGCTCACGGCGTAGGCCATCATCGCCTCGATCTGCGTCGGCACGCTCATGTCGGCGCCGTGGTAGCCGGCCTTCACGCCGAGTGCGGCGATCTCGGCGCGCGCCTGTTCGTGTTCCCCGAAGCCATTGAGGATCACGTTGGCGCCCTGCGCTGCGAGGCACCGCGCCACGCCGAGGCCGATGCCGCTGGTGGAGCCGGTGACGAGGGCGGTCTTTCCTTTGATCATGAGGTTCTCCGGGTGGATGCTGTGGCGTTGCGCGAGGTTCGCGCGGGTTGCGCGGGTTGGGCTTAGCATCGATTATCAAAGACGACGCATGACGCCATGACCGAACCCCGCCTCAAGCATGTTCAATGCCTGGACACCCGCGGCCTGCACCGCATGGCGTACTGGGAGTGGGGCGACCCAGCGAATGCCCGCGTGCTGGTGTGCGTGCATGGCTTGAGCCGCCAAGGGCGCGACTTCGACACGCTGGCGCAGGCCATGAGCGACCACTACCGCGTGGTCTGCCCCGACGTGGCCGGCCGCGGCCAGTCCGACTGGCTGGCCGACCCGATGGGCTACCAGATCCCCGCCTACGTCGCCGACATGGTGACGCTGCTGGCGCGGCTCGACGCGAGCGAAGTGCACTGGGTCGGCACCTCGATGGGCGGGTTGATCGGCATGGGGCTGGCGTCGCTGCCGCAATCGCCCGTCCGCCGCCTGGTGCTCAATGATGTGGGGCCGACGATCCAGGCCGACGCGATCGCACGCATCGGCACCTACCTGGGCTTGCCCGTGCGCTGGAGCAGCCTGGAAGAAGCAGCCGACTACATGCTGAGCATCTCCCAGGGCTTCGGCCCGCACACACGCGAGCAGTGGCTGGCGCTGACGCGGCCGATGCTCAAGACAGACGGCGCCGGCTTCACGCCGCACTACGACCCAGCGATCGCCGTGCCCTTCAAGGCGATCACGCCAGAGTTCGCCGCCGCGGGCCAGGCAGCGCTGTGGCGCAGCTATGACGCGGTGACGTGCCCGACGCTGCTGCTGCGCGGCGCCGACTCCGACCTGCTGACGCGCGAGACCGCGCAAGACATGACCCGCCGCGGCCCGATGGCGCGTCTGCACGAGTTTGCCGGCGTCGGCCACGCGCCGATGCTGGTGGTGGCCGAGCAGGTGGCCGTCGCCCGGGAGTTCCTGCTGGGGCCATGAAGACGGGGGCACCGGACGCACGCGCAGAAGCGGCGCCGATTGTCGCGCTGGTCGACGCGCCGGCCAGGCGGGCCGACCCGGCCGACCGTTCCGCCCCAGGCGCCTCGGGCGACGGCCCCGACGTCGTCGAGCGCGCCCGCGCCTTCGCCGAGCCGCTGCTCACCTGCCAGCCGCTGGACACCGGCGAAGAAGCGCTCGCCCACGCCGACGGCGTCGCCGCCATCCTGCAAGCCATCGGCGCCGCGCCGGCCATGCGTGCCGCGGCCTACCTCGTCTACGCCGGCGACTACCTGAACAAGCCTGAGGAGGTGCTGGCCAAGGCCTTTGGCGCGTCGCAGGCGAGCCTGGTGAGCCACACCTCCAAACTCGTGCAGATCCAGCGCGCCGCACGCGCCGCGCAGGTGGGCGACGAACACCGCGCGCAGCAGACCGAGCGCGTGCGCAAGATGCTGCTCGCCTTTTCGCGCGACCTGCGCGTGGTGCTGCTGCGCCTGGCGTCGCGGTTGCAGACGCTGCGCTGGTTCGCTGCCAGCAAGACGCCGTGCCCGCACGACCTGGCCGCCGAGTCGATGCAGGTGTTCGCGCCGCTGGCCAACCGGTTGGGCATCTGGCAGGTCAAGTGGGAGCTGGAGGACCTGTCGTTTCGCTTCCTCGAGCCGCAGAACTACAAGGCGGTGGCGCAGTTGCTGCTTGAGAAGCGCACCGAGCGCGAGCACGGCGTCGAGGCCTTTCGCCAGCGCCTGGGCGACGCGCTGCGCGAGCACGGCCTGAAGGCCGAGGTGCAAGGGCGGCCCAAGCACCTTTACAGCATCTGGAAGAAGATGCGCGGCAAGGGGCTCGACTTTTCGCAGGTGCTCGATGTGCGCGCGCTGCGGGTGATCGTCGACAGCGCGGCCGATTGCTATGCGGTGCTCGGCCGCGTGCACGAGCTCTTTCGCACCGTGCCTGGCGAACTCGACGACTACATCGCAAGGCCGAAGGCCAACGGCTACCAGTCGTTGCACACCGTGGTGCTGGACGAGCAGGCAAGGGCGGTGGAAGTGCAGATCCGCACCCGCGCGATGCACGAACACGCCGAGCACGGCGTGGCCGCACACTGGGCCTACAAGGAGGCCGGCCCGAAGGGCTACGCCGGCATCAGCGCTAGTGGCGACTTCGACGCGCAGGTGGCCGAGGCGCGCAAGGCCGTGCTGCGCCAGTTGCTGGCCTGGGAGCGCGACTTCGTCGAGCAGGGCGGCCACGGTTCTGGCAGCGGCGGGGTCGGCAGCAGCACCGCCGTGTTCGACGACCGCATTTACGTCTTCACGCCGCAGGCCACCGTCGTCGAGCTGCCCGCTGGCGCCACCGCGATCGACTTTGCGTACGTGGTGCACACCGACCTGGGCCACCGCTGCCGCGGTGCCCGCGTCGACGGCGCGATGGTGCCGCTGAACACGCCGCTGCAAAGCGGGCAGACGGTGGAGATCATGGCCGCCAAGGAGGGTGGCCCGTCGCTCGACTGGCTCAACACCGAGCTCGGCTTTTTGCAAAGCCAACGCTCGCGCGCCAAGGTGCGTGCGTGGTTCAACGCGCTGGCGATGCAGGCCACCGTCGCGCGCGGCCGCGAGGCGGTTGAGAAGTTGTTGCAGCGCGAGGGCAAGACGGCCGTCAAGCTCGACGACCTGGCCGCGCGCCTGGGCTTTCGCAACGCCGAGGCGCTGTTCGAGGTGGTCGGCAAGGACGAGTTCTCGCTGCGCAACATCGAGACGCTGCTGCGGCCTGTCGAAGCGCCGTCCAGCGTCGATGAAGCGATCACGCTGCGCCGGCCGCGCGCGGACGCCGAATCGGGCAAGGGCGGCGTGCTGGTGGTCGGCGTCGAATCGCTGCTGACCAGCCTGGCACGCTGCTGCCGCCCAGCGCCGCCGGACGCGATCGGCGGCTACGTCACGCGCGGCAAGGGCGTGGCGGTGCACCGTGCGAGCTGCAGCAACTTTCGCCAGATGGCGCTCAAGTCGCCCGAACGACTGATCGTGGTCGCGTGGGGCGCCACCGGTGCCGACAAACCCGGCGCCTACCCGGTGGACGTGATGATCGAGGCGAGCGACCGGCAGGGCCTGCTGCGCGACATCTCGGAAGTGTTCGCCAAGGACAAGATGAACGTCACCGGTGTCAAGACCCAGTCGGTCAAGGACGCACGCGGCGGCACCGCGTGGATGACCTTCACCGTCGAAGTCGCCGACTCGGCGCGCCTGGCGCAGGTGCTCGCGCTGGTGGCGCGGGTTGACGGCGTGCGCAGCGCGCGGCGCAAGTGAGCGAGCGAGCGGTCAGTCACCTTCAGCACGCTCCTTTCCCGCTGCTATAATCTTAGGCTGACTCAGGCGCGTAGCTCAGCTGGTTAGAGCACCACCTTGACATGGTGGGGGTCGTTGGTTCGAGTCCAATCGCGCCTACCAAATTCGGTAGGAAGAACAAGCACTTGGCGGCGACGCCAAGTGCTTTTTTCTTGCCGGTACGGAAAAAGTACGGAAAGGCAGGCGCTAGTGCAGTGCGCGTGAATTAGTAGAACTTAAGTTCGTCGGCATACTCATACGCTCCAGGAGGCTGGAGCAGTGCGAGTTGCGAAGACGATTGAACTGGATGAGCACACCGAGCGGGAGCTTCGTGTGCTTGCCAAGCGCCGGACGGTTGAGGCCCGGCTTCAGCAGCGGGCGTTGGTGGTGCTGCTGGCCGCCGAGGGTCGGCAGAACATTGACATCGCTGTCGAGGCCGGCCTGGACCGGCGCCAGGTCGCGATGTGGCGCGAGCGCTTCCTCGCTGGTGGCATCGAGGCGCTGCGCAAGGACGCCCCGCGCAGTGGCCGGCCAGCGACGATCACGGCGGCGATCGATTCGCGCATCGTGCAGGCTACGCTGCACGACAAGCCGGTCAACGCCACGCACTGGAGCACGCGCACGCTGGCCGAGCACCTGGGCGTTGGCGCGACCACCATCCGCCGCGTCTGGCAAAGCAACGGCCTGAAGCCGCACCTGAGCAGAACCTTCAAGCTCTCGCGGGACCCGCGCTTCGAGGACAAGTTGCTGGACGTGGTGGGTCTGTACATGAACCCGCCCGAGCATGCCCTGGTGCTTAGCTGCGACGAGAAGAGCCAGATCCAGGCGCTGAACCGCACGCAGCCGGGCTTGCCGTTGAAGCGCGGGCGTGCCGGCACCGTCACCCACGACTACAAGCGCCACGGCACGACCACGCTGTTTGCAGCGCTCAACACCCTGGACGGCAGCGTGATCTCGATGTGCCAGCCGCGGCACCGCCACAGCGAGTGGCTGAAGTTCCTGCGGCTGATCAACCGCAGCACGCCCAAGCACCTGAGCCTGCACCTGATCGTGGACAACTACGCCACGCACAGCCACCCCGAAGTGCAGAAGTGGCTGGCCCGTAACCCACGCTTCGTCATGCACTTCACACCCACCAGTGCCTCGTGGCTGAACATGGTCGAGCGCTTCTTCCGCGACATCACCGACAAGCGCATCCGGCGCGACAGCTTCACCAGCGTGGCCGAGCTGGAACTGGCCATCGACCTGTACGTTGCACATCACAACACCGACCCCAAGCCCTTCATCTGGACCGCCAGCGCCAAGGACATCCTGGCCAAGGTAACCCGCGCCAAGGCCGCCTTGGCGGCCTTGGCGGGATAAGTACAGAACAGAGCGGCGCACTGCACTAGAATCGTGATTCGAACCGACTCATCTGCGTGCCATGGCAACCCTGCAAGACCTTGCCGACCGTGTGGAGCGACTGCTGCTGCGGCACGAGGAGTTGCGCCGCACGCACGCCCTACTTGAGCAGCAGTGTGCTGCGGTCACGCATGAGCGGGACAGCCTGCGCTCCCGGTTGAATGCCGCTCGCGGGCGCATCGATACCCTGCTCACGCGGCTGCCCACCGAACCGGCCTCTGACGCCGACGTGGGTGGTGGGGCGGACGAAGCCCGCACGGAAGCGCGATGAAGCAGATGGAAGTGACGATCATGGGCCAGAGCTACATCTTGTCTTGCCCGGAAGGGCGCGAGGCCGAGATGCTCGCTGCCGTGGCGCAGGTCGACCGCGAGATGAGCGCGATCCGCGACGGCGGCAAGGTCAAGGCCCGAGAGCGGATCGCGGTGCTGGCCGCACTCAACTTGGCCTTTGCACCCGCCGAACGAACGGCCGATCGCCCCCCGACGAAGGCAGCCTCGCCTGCCGGCAGCCCCGACATCGACAAGCTCGTGCAGCGGCTCGACCAGGCTCTCGGCGCAGACGGTCAGTTGCTCTGAGTCTGCGCTTTGACGACATGCCCCGATGGCGATGTCGGTAGCGACCTGCGGCGTAGAATGATTTCGTCCGTCGCGTTCGCGCGAGCTTTATATTTCCTTGAACCGATGCTCTCGCGAGCAAGGGCTTGGAACATCGCCCGGCTGGCGTGATCGTCTCGCGTCAGATGAACCCAAGGCCAGGCTGACCTCGCCCACCTGAACTACCTGGGTTCAGGAATGCGGCTCGTGGTTCGCGGCGGACACCCCACCTGCCGACTGCCTCGCCCATGAACCACTGGCTGATGAAGAGCGAGCCCAGCGAGTGCTCTATCGACGACCTTGCTGCCGCGCCCGGTCAGACGGTGCCGTGGGTCGGCGTGCGGAGCTACCAGGCGCGCAACTTCATGCGCGACGACATGCGCATCGGCGACGGTGTGCTCTTCTACCACTCGTCGTGCCCGGAGCCAGGTATCGCGGGCCTGGCCGAGGTGGCCAGCGCAGCGTACCCCGACGCCACGCAGTTCGACCTAGGCAGCCACTACTTCGACGCCAAGGCCACCGTCGCCGCACCACGCTGGCTGCACGTGGACGTGCGACTGGTGCGCAAGACCCGGCTGCTCAGCCTGCAGACCCTGCGCCAGACCCCGTCGCTCGCCGACATGGTGGTGCTGCGGCGCGGCAACCGGCTGTCGATCACGCCGGTGACCGCGGGCGAATGGAAGGCGGTGCGCGAGTTGCTGAACGCGGCGTGAGCTTCGACCTGAGCTGGCAGCTGGTCGTCGAGTTGCTCCTGCTGGGCAGTGTGGCCGGTTTTCTGGCCGGGCTGCTGGGCGTCGGCGGTGGCGCGATGCTGGTGCCGTTCATGACGATCCTGATGTCGTTCAAGCGCATGCCCGAGCAGCACGTGGTCAAGATGGCCATCGCGACGTCGCTGGCGACGATCTGCTTCACCTCCATCTCGTCGGTGCGCGCCCACCACCGGCGTGGCGCAGTGCGCTGGCCACTGGTGAAGCTGCTCGCGCCGGGCATCGTGATCGGCGCGCTGATCGGCGCGCAAGTGGCCAAAGCGCTGCCCTCCAAGGTGCTGGCGCTGCTGTTCGCCGGTTTCATCGGCTGGTCTGCGGTGCAGATGTTCGCCGACCGCAAACCCCGGCCGACGCGGCAGTTGCCCGCGGGCGCCGGGCTGTTCGCCGCGGGCGGGGCGATCGGTGGGCTGTCGTCGCTGATGGGTGCCGGCGGCGCGTTCATTTCGGTGCCGTTCATGGTGGCGTGCAACGTGCCGATCATCAACGCGGTGGCCACGTCTGCCGCGCTGGGCTTCCCGATCGCACTCGCGGGCACGGTCGGCTACATCATTGCCGGCTGGTCTTTGCCGGACATGCCGCCGGGCACGCTGGGGTTTCTGTACCTGCCCGCTCTACTGACGCTGGCGGCGGCGAGCATGCTGGCCGCACCGTTCGGCGCGCGGGCGGCGCATCGAATGAACGTGGGGCAACTCAAGCGCGCTTTCGGCGTGCTGCTGCTGTGCCTGGCGGGCTACATGCTTTACAAGGGACTGAGCCTGTAGTCACAGGCGGTCTTGCCGCTCGGGGTTGCCCCGCACGCCCGGCGGTCAGTCGGCTTCGAAGCGAATGCCGGCCAGCGCCACGTGGTTGCCGCCGCGCCGGATCGCCTCAGCGAGCGCCGCGTCGGCCGCAGCGCACAGCGCCTCCTGCGTTGCCGCGGTGTGCGGAAAGCTGGCCACGCCCATCGCCACCGTGAAGCCCAGCTCGCGCCCCTGGAGCGCGACGATCTGCGTGGCGCACTGGCGCCGCAGGCCCTCCATGCGGGCATGCGCCGTCGCCAGCCCCACACCTGACAGCAGCAGCGCAAAGCGGTCTTCGTCGACACGGCAGGACGCGTCCATCGCCCGGGTGTTGCTGCGCAGCAGCCGGCCGAGTGCTTCCAGGATGCGCGCGCGGCCCTCACCCCCAAGCGCCAACACGTGCTCCGGCAGCGGGTCCAGCACGACCGAGACGAGCGAAAACTGCCGGTGCTCGCGCGCTGACAGATCGGCCTCGCGGCGCAGGTGGTCGTCGAAGTGGGTGCGCTGGTACAGGCCCATCGCATCGTCACGCCCGGCCACGTCGTGGCTTTCGCGGCGCAGCGATTCATTGGCCGCTTGCTGCTGCTCCAGCTGCACGAGCAGCTTTTGCAGTTGCGCTTCGCGCTGGCGAGCCTGGCTCAGCTCGATCCACACGATGCACAAGTGCGTGGGCGACTCACCGGCCGTGCCGGCGATGACCCTGCGCACGACGCTGAACTCACGCCGCTGATCGCCACGCTCGATGCGGTGCTCGCTCGCAAGCGCGCCGCTCTGCGACACGGCGGCCTGATCGGCAACGCGCAAGGCCGCTGCCTGGTTGGCGTCAAGCAGCTCGCCGTCGCTGCGGCCCAGCACCTCTGCCGGCAGCCGTGCGAACAGCGCCGCCATGCGTGCGTTGACGTGTACATAGCGACCGCTGGCGATCTCCTTCACCGCCACGAGCGCGTCCACACGGTCCAGCATGTCGAGCATCACCGCGGCCAGGGAGCCCCGGCCACCGTCGAGGGCGGCCGCCAGCGGCAGCGGAAGTGCGACGGGGTCGGAGGGGGGCGAGGCGGTCATGTCGAAGCCGGTGGGGCATCCTGTCTGTTGTGGCGGAACGTGATTCAGTATCAATCTTGGTCCACGAGATGCCACTTGGCAAGCCTGCCGTTCAAGACGGGGCCCGCATAATCAGCGCTGCCAGCGGAGGCGAGCGCGGATGAAAGATCTCGACAGACTGAATCAGCTGACCGAATCACACGGCGAGCTGCGGCCCGGGCACGGCATGATCTCCGGCGTGATCGCCTTGTCGCTGGCGATCCTGTGTTTCCTCGGCGTGCTGGCCTTCCACTTCCCCGAGTACCTCACCACGCCGCAGCTGCGCAAGTCGTACAACGTCGATGTGATGCGCCAGCTGATGCTCGGCGCGCTGGTGCTGGCCGGTTCGATCTCGCTTTACAACATCATCCGCGGCCGGGCGCGCTGGCTGGCGCTGGGGGCCTTCACGCTGATCGCGCTGACGCTGGCACTCGGCGGCCACAAAGTGCCGGTGAACGACTTTGCCGACGGCACGCCCTACATTGGCCTGGACTGGTTCATCCTCGACCTGCTGGGCTCGACGCTGATCTTCATCTTCATCGAAAAACTGTTCGCGCTGCGCAAGCACCAGCCGGTGTTCCGGCCAGAGTGGCAGACCGACTTCCACCATTTCATCGTCAACCACATGATCGTTGGCTTCGTGCTGCTGGCGACCAACCTGCTGGTGCACAAGCTGTTCGGCTGGGCCGCCAACGACGGCGTGCGCGGCTGGGTTCAAAACCTGAACTTCTTCGTCGCGGTGTTCCTGATCGTGCTGGTGGCCGACCTGGTGCAGTACTGGACCCACCGCGCGTACCACGAGGTGCCGCTGCTGTGGCGGCTGCACGCGGTACACCACAGCGTGAAGAGCATGGACTGGCTCGCCGGCTCGCGCCAGCACATCCTGGAGCTCATCATCACCCGCACGCTGGTGCTGGCGCCGATCTACGTGCTGGGCTTCAGCAAGGAAGTGATCGACGCCTACATCATCATCGTCGGCTTCCAAGCGGTGTTCAACCACGCCAATGTCAGCGTGCGGCTGGGGCCGCTGCGTTATGTGATTGTGACGCCCAACTTTCACCACTGGCACCACTCGCAGGACGACGCTGCGCTGGACAAGAACTACGCCGCGCACTTCGCGTTCCTCGACCATTTGTTCGGCACCGCCGTCAAGTCGGACCGCGAGTGGCCCGAGCGGTACGGCGTGCTGGGCGACTACGTGCCGAACGGCTTCTTGCGCCAATTGGCGTTTCCGTTTCGGTGGAAGGGCTGAAGCGCCATGGATCGACTGACGAAGCTTGTCGCAGCGCTGATCGCGTTGGCCTGGATCAACGCCGCAGCGGCGCAGGACGGGCCGCAGAAACTGCCCACGATCCAGCTGAGTGCGGGCATGCACCTCATTCGCGCCGAAGTGGCGCAAACGCCGGAGCAGCGCAGCATCGGCCTGATGCACCGCCCGAGCATGGGGCAGAGCGAAGGCATGCTGTTCATCTTCGAACAGCCGGCTCAGCAGTGCTTCTGGATGAAGAACACGCTGCTGCCGCTGTCGATTGCGTTCCTGGCCGACGACGGCAGCATCGTCAACATCGAGTCGATGAAGCCGCAGACGCTGGACAGCCACTGCTCGAAGAAGCCGGTGCGCTTCGTGCTGGAGATGAACGAAGGCTGGTTTGCCAAACGCGGCATCAAGCCGGGTGCAGCGCTGAAGGGCGCGCCGTTCGGCAACTGAGTCGACTAAAACCCTCGCCAGATGGAAGAGGGCCGGCGCGAGGCCGGCCCGTTCGATCCCCCACGCGGGTCAGGCGTAGTTCGCTTCCGCGAAGTCCCAGTTCACCAGCGACGTGAGGAAGGTCTCGACCCACTTCGGCCGCATGTTGCGGAAGTCGATGTAGTAGGCGTGCTCCCACACGTCGATCGTCAGCAGCGCCTTGTCGGCAGTGGTCAGCGGCGTGCCGGCCGCGCCGGTGTTGACGATGTCGACCGAGCCGTCGGCCTTCTTGACCAGCCACGTCCAGCCGGAGCCGAAGTTGCCCACCGCGCTCTTCGTGAAGGCTTCCTTGAAGGCTGCATAGCTGCCCCACTTGGCGTCGATCGCCTTGGCCAACGCGCCCTTGGGCGCGCCGCCGCCCGAAGGCTTCATGCAGCTCCACAGGAACGTGTGGTTCCAGATCTGCGCCGCGTTGTTGTAGACGCCGCCCGAGGACTTCTTGACGATGTCTTCCAGGCTCATCGCCTCGAACTCGGTGCCCTTTTGCAGGTTGTTCAGGTTCACCACATACGCGTTGTGGTGCTTGCCGTGGTGGTACTCCAGCGTCTCGCGGCTCAGGTGCGGGGCCAAGGCGTCGATCGCGTAAGGCAGCGCGGGCAGGGTGTGTTCCATGGTGGGGCGTCCTCTGAGAAAGGTGGCGGGGAAAATCCGGGAAGGGCGCATTGTAGGCAGCGCGCCAAAGTCATGCGCGCGCTTTGCACGGGCCCCGCGCGCGCCCGCCACTCGTTCCCCGCGCGTTCCCAGCGCGTTCCCAGCGCGTTGCAAGGTCTGCGACGCGCTCAACCCGAACTCGGCAGCAGCGGCGAGGGTGTCTTCTGCGGCATTGCTTCCACGGCTGTCACCATCAGGTCAGCGCGGCCGTCGGCCAACCGCGCCTGCAGCGACGCGCCGACCTCGAGCGCGGCCACGTTGGCCACCGGCCGACCAGTGGTGTCGCTGAGCCACGCATAGCCGCGCGCCAGCACATGCTGCGGATCGAGCGCGCGCAGCCGCGCACCGAGCGCCGCGAGTCCCCGCCCCTGCACCGCCACCTGCACCGCCGCAGCACGTGTCAGCCGACCCTGTAGATGGCCGGCGTGGGCACGCCGCTGATCCACGCCGCGCTGTGTCGCGGCAAGCAAGCGGTGCGCGAGCAGCTCCAGCCGCTGCGCGCGCCGGCGCATCGCTTCGGCCGGTCGGGTAAGTCGCAGCGCCAGCGTGTCGAGCCGCTGGGCGCGGCTGTCGAGAAGATCGTGCACGCGGCGCTGCAACAGCTCGGCAAGTCCCCGGAGTGCGCCGACGCAAGCCTGCGCATCGGGCGCCGCCAGTTCGGCAGCGGCAGTGGGCGTGGGCGCGCGCAGGTCGGCTGCAAAGTCGGCCAGCGTCACGTCGGTCTCGTGGCCGACACCGCAGATCAGCGGCATCGGCATCGCACGCACCGCGCGCACGACGTGCTCGTCGTTGAAGGCCCACAAGTCTTCGAGCGAGCCGCCGCCGCGGCACAAGATCACGCAGTCCACCTCGCTGCGTTGCGCCACCAAGGCGAGCGCTGCGCACAGTGAAGCGGGCGCGTCGGCGCCCTGCACCGCACTTGGATAGACAAGCACCTCGACCTGTGGCGATCGGCGCGCCAGCGTGGTGATCACATCGCGCAACGCGGCCGCGCCGAGCGACGTGACCACGCCCAGACGGCGCGGATAAGCGGGGATGGGGCGTTTGCGTGCAGCGTCGAACAGGCCTTCCGCTTCGAGCCGGGCCTTGAGTTTCAAAAACTGCTCGAACAGCGCACCGGCGCCAGCGCGCTGCATCGACTCGACGACGAGCTGCAGCTCGCCGCGCGCTTCGTACAGCCCCAAGCGGCCTCGCAGCTCGACGAGTTGACCGTCTTGCGGCACGAAGTCGAGCAACGCGGCAGCGCGCCGGAACATGGCGCAGCGCAGCAGGGCCGTGCCGCCGCTGGCGTCCTTCAACGTGAAGTAGCAATGGCCGCTGGCGGCCCGGGCAAAGCCCGACACCTCGCCGCGAACCGCGCACGGGCTGAAGCGCGCTGCCAACGCGTCGGCCACGGCCTGCACCAGCGCCGCCACGCTCCACACGAGCCGCGCCGGTGCGGCGCCTGGGGCGCTATTCATCGGCAAAACCAGGGCTGGTGCGGCTTCGGCAAAACACACCCGCGCCGACACTGGCCCGGCAGTCCGGTTGCCACATCGCACTCACCGGCACCTCGTTCGAACGACATTTTGGTGAGCCGATTTCGTGCTTAATCTTTAAGCAATCTGTCACAACGTCAGCAATTTCGGGCCTCTGCGAAGGCTCGCAACCGGTTGCCCACAAAGTTGTCCACAGCGGCGGTGGATTGCCGGTGACGTTTCGCTGCACGGCTGTCGCGGCGGGTTTGCAAACTCACGAAAGTGGCCCTCATGCCAGGCCTCGATCGGCCCGGTGGTGGCGCAATGGCAGGCCATAATCCTCCGTCCCGAAATCCAGCCCCGTCTCCTGCCGCTACTCATCGAAGGGCCCAGATTGTTTTCGATCATACAAGCCGCTGGTTGGCCGATCTGGCCCTTGATCCTGTGTTCGATTGCAGCGCTGGCAATCGTCTTCGAACGCTTCTCCAGTTTGCGCAAGTCGCGTGTTTCGCCGGGGCGCTTGCTTGACGAAGTGATGTCGGTCACGCGGGCCCACTTGCCGTCGGCCGACGTGGTCAACAAACTCGCCGCCAACTCGATCCTGGGCTCGGTGCTGGCCTCCGGCGTGCGCGCAATGGTGGCCGAGCCACGCATCACCGAAGAGGCCTTGCGCGCTGCGTTCGAGTCCGCAGGCCGCACGGCCGTACACCGGATGGAGCGCTACCTGAACACGCTGGGCACCATCGCCTCGGCCGCGCCGCTGCTGGGCCTGCTGGGCACGGTGATCGGCATGATCGAGATCTTCGGCTCGCAGACGCCGACGGGCGGCAACAACCCGGCGATGCTCGCATCGGGCATTTCTATCGCGCTGTACAACACGGCGTTCGGTTTGATCATCGCGATCCCGTCGCTGATGCTGTACCGCCACTTCCGGGGTGTGATCGACGCCTACACACTCGACATGGAGCAGGCTGCCGACCGCATGGTGCCGCACCTGATGCGCTTCTCGGCGCTGCGCAGCACCTCGTCTTCGTGAGTTGGCAATGGCGATGAACTTCCGCAAGGCGCGCACCGAAGAGCCGGAGATCAACCTGATCCCGTTCATCGACGTGCTGCTGGTGATTCTGATCTTCCTGATGCTGTCGACCACCTACTCGAAGTTCACCGAGCTTCAGATCACGCTGCCCGCAGCCGATGCAGAGAAGGCGCGCGACCGGCCGCGCGAGATCATCGTCGCCGTCGCTGCCGACGGGCGCTATGCCGTGAACCGCAAGCCGGTCGATGGCCGCAGCGTGGAGTTGCTGGCTGCAGAGTTGACTGCTGCGGCGGCTGGCTCGCCAGAGATGGTCGTGATCATCTCGGCCGATGCCACTGCGGCGCACCAGAGCGTGGTCAACGTCATGGATGCGGCGCGCCGCGCGGGCCTGCCGCGGCTGACCTTCGCGACGCAGACGCCGACCCAGTGACCGGCCGCCTGCAAGCCGCCTGGCTGTCGCGCGGCCCGCTGGCCGTGCTGCTGCTGCCGGTGGCGGCGGTGTACGGCGCGATCACGGCGATTCGCAGCGCGCTCTACGACGTCGGCCTCTTGCGGGTCGAGACGCTGCCGGTGCCGGTGGTCATCGTCGGCAACCTGGTGGCGGGCGGGGCGGGCAAGACGCCGACGGTGATTGCCATTGTGAAGCTGCTGCGCGAGCGCGGCTTCCGACCGGGCGCCGTGTCGCGTGGCTACGGGCGCGACACGCAAGCGTCGGGGGCCGTTCTCGACGCAGGCCTCGACGCAGTCCTCGACGTTCAGCCCGACACGCCAGCCACACGATGCGGAGACGAGCCGCTGCTGCTGCGCTTGCGCACCGGCGTGCCAGTCGTGGTCGGGCGTGACCGCGTCGCGGCGGGCCGTGCGCTGCTGAAGGCCCATCCTGACGTGAACGTGATCGTCAGCGACGACGGCCTGCAACACCGCCGCCTGGGCCGGCAAGTCCAGGTGATCGTCTTCGACGAACGCGGTGCGGGCAACGGCTGGTGGCTGCCCGCCGGGCTGTTGCGCGAGCGCATGCCGCGCAGCGTGCCGCCTCGAACGCTGGTGCTGTACAACGCCGACACGGCCACCACGCCGCTGGCCGGACACGTCGCGACCCGATCACTTGCCGGTGTCGTGGCGCTGGCCGACTGGTGGGCAGGCAAGCCACCGAGCCTTGATGCGCTCACGGCGCTGACCAAAGCCGCTGAACCGCGTGGCCGGCGCATCGTTGCCGTTGCAGGCACGGCCCAGCCCGAGCGATTCTTCAGCATGCTCAGGGCTAGTGGCCTGCACATCGAGCCGTTGCCGCTGCCCGACCACCACGCGTTTCGCACCCTGCCCTGGCCGGCCACCGCCGAACAGGTGGTGCTGACCGAAAAGGATGCCGTCAAGCTCCGGCCCGACGCCGTCGGCGCGACGAACGTGTGGGTGGCGACGCTAGACTTCTGCCTGGGTGCGGCATTTGAGCGTGCCCTGATCGCGATGCTGCCCCCTCCGCCCGACCGTCGACCTGACAATGTCCAAGAGAACGCCCATGGAAGTCCGACTGCTTGAACTGCTGGTGTGTCCCTTGTGCAAGGGCCGGCTGGAGCACCTGCGCCCGCCGCAGCAAGAAGCGCAGGAGTTGGTTTGCCACGCCGACAGGCTGGCCTTCCCGGTGCGCGACGGCATCCCGGTGATGCTGGAGAGCGAAGCGCGCGTGCTCGACCCGGCGGCCTGAGCGGGCGCACGACCACCCGACTGTCGCGAGACCCCGTGGGATTCACCGTCCTCATCCCTGCGCGCCTGGCCTCGACCCGCCTGCCCGGCAAGCCGCTGGCCGACATCGGCGGCTTGCCGATGATCGTGCGCGTAGCGCAGCGCGCCGCGCAATCGGCCGCCAGCGCGGTGGTGGTGGCGGCGGACGATGCCTCGATCGTCAGCGCCTGCACCGCGCACGGCGTGCGGGCGCTGCTCACCCGCACCGACCACCCGACCGGCAGCGACCGCCTTGCCGAAGCCTGCGAGTTGCTCGGCCTGGACGGCTTCGACGTGGTCGTCAATGTGCAAGGCGACGAGCCACTGATCGATGCTCGCATGATCGACGCCTGTGCCGCACTGCTCGCCGATCACCCCGAGTGCGTGATGAGCACGGCCGCGCACGCACTCGACTCGGTGGCCGAACTCGACAACCCGAACGTCGTGAAGGTCGTGCTCGACGCCGCCGGCCGGGCGCTGTACTTCTCGCGCGCGCCCATTCCCTGGTGGCGCGACGGCCGCGCCTCGGGCCTGCAGCAGTTGCCCGCCGACGCGCCACTGCGCCACATGGGTCTGTACGCTTATCAGGCCGGCTTTCTGCGGCGCTTCCCATCGCTGCCGGTCAGCCCACTGGAGCAGATCGAATCACTCGAACAGTTGCGCGTGCTGTGGCACGGCGAGCGCATCGCAGTGCATGTGAGCCCGTTGCAGCCTGGCCCGGGGGTGGACACGCCCGAGGACCTGGCCCGGGTTCGCGCGCTGTTTTCCTGACCGCTCGACGCCAGCCCGCGCGGCCCCCAAGCAGCCACAAAGCGGCCACCGAACGCCAGCCAAACGCGCGAGGTCGCATGCTATTCTCGATGCGAAGAGCGAGCGTGCAGCCGCATGCTTCAACGCCTCGCCGCCCCTTCCATTGATCGAGGAGACGCTTTGAGACTCATTCTGTTGGGCCCGCCCGGCGCCGGCAAAGGCACGCAAGCCACGTTCATCTGCCGTCAGTTCGGCATCCCGCAAATCTCCACCGGCGACATGCTGCGCGCCGCGGTCAAGGCCGGCACGCCGCTCGGCGTCGAAGCGAAGAAGGTGATGGACTCGGGCGCGCTGGTGGGTGACGACATCATCATCGGCCTGGTGAAGGAGCGCATCACGCAGCCCGACTGCGCCAAGGGCTTCCTGTTCGACGGCTTCCCCCGCACCATTCCGCAGGCCGACGCGATGAAGACCGCCGGCGTCAAGCTCGATGCCGTGCTCGAAATCGACGTGCCCGACGCGTCGATCATCGAGCGCATGAGCGGCCGGCGCGTGCACATGGCCTCGGGCCGCAGCTACCACGTCAAGTTCAACCCGCCCAAGGTGGCCGGCAAGGACGACGTGACCGGCGAAGACCTGATCCAGCGTGCCGATGACCTGGAAGACACGGTGCGCAAGCGGCTCGAGGTTTATCACAGCCAGACGCGCCCGCTGGTGGAGTACTACTCGAACTGGAGCAAGGCAGGCGCGGCCGACGCACCGAGGTACCGTGCCATCAGCGGTACCGGCACGGTGGACGAAATCACCGCGCGTGCACTGGCCGCGCTGAGCTGAAGCGGAGCACGAACCCATGGACATCGCAGGCAAGGTTTTCATCGTCACCGGCGGCGCGTCGGGCCTGGGCGAGGGCACGGCGCGCATGCTGGCCGCGCACGGCGGCAAGGTCGTCATCGCCGACCTGCAGGCCGACAAGGGGCAGGCGTTGGCGGCGGAACTGGGCGCCTCGGTGGCGCAGTTCGTCAAGTGCGACGTGAGCCAGGAGGCCGACGGCCAGGCTGCCGTGGGCGCTGCTGTCGGGCTGGGCAAGTTGATGGGGCTCGTCAATTGCGCTGGCATCGCGCCTGCCGCCAAAACGGTCGGCAAGGAAGGCGCCCACGCGCTGCACACCTTCGCCAAGGTGGTCACGGTCAACCTGATCGGCAGCTTCAACATGATCCGCCTGGCCGCCGAAGCGATGAGCAAGAACGCGCCGGAGGCCACCGGTGAGCGCGGCGTGCTGATTTCCACCGCCAGCGTGGCCGCCTTCGACGGGCAAATGGGCCAGGCGGCCTACTCAGCGTCCAAGGGCGGCGTGGTGGGCATGACGCTGCCGATCGCCCGCGACCTGGCGCGCAACGGCATCCGCAACATGACGATCGCGCCGGGCATTTTCGGCACGCCGATGTTGTTCACGATGCCGCAGGAAGTGCAAGACGCGCTGGCCGCCAGCGTGCCCTTCCCGAGCCGCCTGGGCACGCCGGCCGACTACGCCAAGCTGGTGCACCAGATCATCACCAACGAGATGCTCAACGGCGAGGTGATTCGGCTGGACGGAGCGATCCGGCTCGCGCCGAAGTAGAACGACCGGCGGGAGCCCGCCAACCGCCCACCCGATCCGTCAAGACTTGCGGCGCGCGTGCAGCGCCCACAGCCGCGCCAGGTCGGCCGTGCCGTCGGCGCCGCCGACGGTCTTCAGCGTGGCCTGTGCCTTGGCGGCGTCGCCAGCGTTCAATTGGGCAATCGCCAGCCGCAGCTTGGCATCTTCGGGTCGCTTCATGCCGCCTTTGGCGATGCCCTGCTGCATCATCGCCAGGCCTTTGGCGGCCTGGCCTTCGAAGACGAGATTGAAGCCGGCGTTGACCAATGCCGTGCCGTCCTTGTCGGCCGCGGCTTGCTTGTCGGCTTCGGGTCGGGCGGCCTTTTCTTCTGCCATCTTCTTGGCTACAAGGTCGCGCAGCCGTTTGTGGCGCTCGGCCTCGTTGCAGGTGCATAGCAAGTTGGCCGCAAAAGCTTTGTCGACCACTTGCTTGGCCTCCGCCGGCAGGCCGGCCTGCAAGGCCAGTTGCGCCATCTCCATGTAGTCGCTCGCCGCCGACATGCTGCCGGTGGCCAGGCTCAAGCGGTAGGCGTCGAGCACCAGGCGGT
>LGRD01000028.1 GCA_001263235.1 Methylibium sp. NZG
GCCGGAGCCGCCGCCGTCGGCGCAGCCGCTGTCGGTCGCGGCTCCACACGCTGCGGCGGCCGGTCGCGCGGCCTGCGCTCGGCGTCGGCGCGTGCGGGGGGCGCGGCCGGCGCCCGGGCGGCGCCGGCCACCGCGGCCGACCACTCCAGCCGCCATTGCACCGCGTCCAGCGGCCCGTTGATCTGCACCGGCAAGGTCGTGCCCCTGAGCGCGGTCAGCTCTGCGCCGTCCTGGCTGCGAGGGGCGTCGGTGAAGCTCGTCTTCAGGCGCGCGTCGAGACGGCCCTTGACGATGTCCACCGCCGCATCGCCCACCGCGCGCAGGGCAGGGCTCTTCAGTGCCAGGTCGGTCGCGCGGGCAAAGCCAGCGTCGATGCGGAAGCTCGCCGCCAGCTCCTGGAACTCGGTGCGGTCTGTGCGGTTGGCGCGGATCAGCGTGTCCTGGTTCAGGTTCAGGCTCAGCGGCGGCTTGGCCGGGCGCACTGCGCGCGCGAGGTTGGTGCCGCGCAGCGCGCCATCGCGCGCCAGCAACGTGGCGCTGCCTTTCAGGCGGGACTTCAATTCGGCCTGCGTGCGGCCGGCGCTTTCGATGTCGAGCTCGATGCGGCCGGTGCCGTCGATCAACTCCTTGGCGGCCACGTCCTTCAGCACCGCGTTCAGGTCCACGCCATCGGCGCCGGCCTTGAGCGCGAGGCGGCTGGCGCGTGCGTCGGCAAAGAAGCTGCCGTCCACCACACCGCCCCAGGCGCGGCCCCGAAAGTGGCTCACGCGCAGCATGCCGGCGTCGAGCGTGGCGTCCAGCGCCACGTCGGTCGCGCGGTACTGGCGCAGCGCCAGGCTGCCCACGCGCACGCCCAGGCTGCCGTTCACGCTGCGCAGCGGCGCCAGGTCGATGGGCGCGCTGTCGGTTGCGCCCGCTGCGGGCGGCGCCAGCATGGCGTTCAGGTCGAGCAGGTTGAAGCGCACCTGCGCCTTCACGTTCGGCGTGATGCCGGCCAGCGAGGCCGTGCCTTCGGTGCTGAAGGCATTGGCGTTCACGTCGCCCAGCAGGTTCCAGCGGGTGTTGCCGCCGGTTGCTGCGGTTGCGGTCGCCATGCCGGTCAGCGCCAGCGTCAGCGGCTTCAGGCCAGGTTCGTCCAGGCGCAGTTGCAGGTCGATCTTGTCGAGCAACGCGGTGCGCTTTTGCGGTTGCAGCACCAGCTCGCTGCGCAGCCCACCGACGATGCGGCGCGCCGCGGCGCTGCTGGTCAGGCGCGCCTCGAACGCGGGCACGCGCACGTTGTCGAAGTTGCCGCTGGGCGCGTCGCTCTTGAACGTCACCGCCAGCGGCAGGGCGTTGCCGTAGGTGAGCTTGCCGGCGAGCGCGCTGCCGCGCAGCGAGTCGCCGCTCACGTCGAGCTCGGGCCAGTCGAGGTCCAGCGCCAACAGGCTGCCGCCCTGGCTGCCCTTGACGCGCAGCTGGAGCTGGCCGATGGCGAAGGCGCGCCGCGCTGCGTCGAGCGCAAAGTGGTCCACGGCCAGCGTGCTGCCCACCAGGCGCAGGCCGGCGGCGTTGGCGCTGACGCGCAGGTTCAGGCCCGAGGCTGACAGCGAAGACCGCGCACCGTCCCACGCCAGCGCGCCCTTGAGCAGCGCGTCGATGCTGCTCGCGCCGGGCGCGTCGCCTTTGTAGGCCAGGCTCATGCCCGACAAGCGCAGCGAGCCGGTGCCGAAGTCGGGCGTGAAGCGCGTCGAGCCACTCAACTCGCCCTTGAGCGCCGGGGCCTTGAAGCCGAACTGCGCCACCAGGTGCAGCGCCGATTCGCGCTGCGACTCGATGCGCCCGGTGCTCAGCTCCTTCAGCACCAGTTCGCCGTCGATGCCGGCCGCCTCGTCCTTCACGCGCGCCTGCACGGTGGACAGGCGGATGCGATGCAGGTCGAAGGTCGGTGTGGCGTCGCGTGCCGCGCCGTTGGTCTGGGTTGGGGACGTGGGCGCGGGTGGGGTCGTCGGCCGGAGCAAGTCGTCGAAATTGCGGCGCCCCTTGGCATCGCCCAGCAACACCACGCGCACGCCGCGCGCGTCGATGCGGTCCACCACCATCCGGCGGCGCAGCAGGGGCAACCACTCCACGCCCAGCGCCAGCTCATCGACGGCGGCAAACGGCTGGGCGCTTCCGGCTTCGCTCAGGGTCAAGCCGCTCAAGCGCACTTCAACTCGCGGGAACAGCGACAAACGCACTGGGCCGTCGATGGCGAGCGTGCGGTCATGGCGCGCCTTGACCCAGTCGATCGCCGCGCTTTGGTGAGGGGCCGGGTCGAACACGCTGGCCAGCCACCACGCAGCCGCTGTCACCCCCAGCACCAACCCGGTCAGCGCGAGGGCCGTTCTGCGAATCCAAACGGGCATGGTGGGCGGTGGCGGGCTGGAAACGGTCGGCGCAAAAGGCTCTGGATTGTGCCTGCACGTCCTGGGCACGGTGTGACCGGCGCCCACGGTCGGCCGGTGCGTCCCTCTCTACAATCGCCCAGATGAAACCCTTCGACGTGCGGGTCCGTGGTGCGGGCATCGTCGGCCGCAGCCTGGCACTGTCGCTGGCGCGTGCTGGCATGCAGGTGGCGCTGCAGCCGCAACCGGCGCGCGCGTCGGCTCAGCCCGACGTTCGTGCTTATGCGCTCAACGCGGCGTCTGTCGCCCTGCTGCGCGGTTTGAAGGTGTGGGACGCGCTGCCCGCAGGCGCTGCCACTGCCGTTCACGAGATGCGCGTGCACGGCGACGCCACCGGCGCCATGCTGGAGTTCAGCGCCTGGCAGCAGCGCGTGGCTGAACTCACCTGGATCACCGACGCCGCCGTGCTGGAGCGCGAGCTCGAACGCGCGGTGCAGTTCGCGCCGCACATCACCGTGGTGGATGCCGATGCGGGCGCTGATGTGCCTGCCACGCTGACCGCGGTCTGCGAGGGCAAGGCGTCTGCCACGCGCGCAGCCTACGGCGTGGCTTTCGAGCAGCACGACTACGGGCAGGTGGCGATCGCCGCACGGCTGATCGCATCGCGCCCGCACCACGGTGTCGCGCAGCAGTGGTTTGGCGGGCCCGACGTGCTGGCGCTGTTGCCGTTCACGCTGCCGGACCAGGTGCAGCCACAGCCGCCGGCGCCGTCATCGTCGCCATCATCGGCTTACGCGCTCGTGTGGTCGCTGCCCCAGGCGCGTGCGCAAGACCTGCTCGCGCAGGACGCCGCTGCCTTCGAGCAGGCCCTGCTGCAGGCCACCGGCGGCGCGGCCGGCGAGTTGCGGCTGGCCTCTGACCGCGCGGCCTGGCCGCTGACCCTGGCGCGCGCTGAAGCCTGGTGCGGCCCCGGCTGGGTGCTGCTGGGTGACGCCGCCCACGTGGTTCATCCGCTCGCCGGCCAGGGCCTCAACCTCGGCCTGGGCGACGTGACCGCGCTGTGCGCCGTCATCGCCGCCCGCGAACCTTGGCGCTCGCTGGGCGACGAAAAACTGCTGCGCCGCTACGCCCGCGAGCGCGCCGCGCCCACCTGGGCGATGGGCCAGGTGACCGACGGCCTGCAGCGCTTGTTTTCAACCACCGCGCCCGGCGCTGCGGAACTTCGCAACCGCGGCCTGACTCTGGTGAACCACCTTCCCCCGCTCAAGCGCTGGCTCGCCGCGCGCGCCCTCGATTCCTGAAAGGCCGTCATGTTCAACACTTCTCTTTTCAGTTCACGCTCGCTGTTGGCGGCGTGCCTTGGCCTGTTGATCGGGTTTGTCGTCGTCGCCCCGGCCACGGCGCAAGAAGCCGTGATCCGCAAGAACATCGCCGAGCGGCTGCCCGAGTTCCCGAAAATCGACGAGGTGAGCAAGACGCCGATTCCCGGCCTCTTCGAGCTGCGCGTGGGCACCGAGCTGTACTACAGCGACGAACAAGGCAACCACATCATCGAAGGCCAGTTGATCGACACCAAGTCGAAAACCAACCTGACCGAAGCGCGCATCAACAAGCTCACCGTCATCAACTTCGCCGAGCTGCCGCTGAAGGACGCGGTGGTCTGGAAGAACGGCACCGGCGCCCGCAAGCTCGTGGTGTTTGCCGACCCGAACTGTGGCTACTGCAAACGCTTCGAGAAAGACCTGCAGCAAGTGAAGGACGTGACGGTCTACACCTTCCTGTATCCCATCCTCGGCGGCGACTCGCCCGAGAAGTCGCGCGACATCTGGTGCGCCAAAGACAGCAGCAAGGTCTGGCTCGACTGGATGCTGCGCAACGTGACGCCCGCCCGCATGATGGGCGAGTGCGATTCGTCGGCCCTGCAACGCAACACCGCCATGGCCCGCAAGTACCGCATCAACGGCACGCCGGCCGTCGTCTTCGAAGACGGCAAGCGCGTGCCAGGGGCGATGCCGGCGGAGGCGGTGGAGAAGCAGTTGGCGGCGAGCCGGGGGAAGTCGTAGCCCTGGTCGGTTGTTGTTCAGGTTGAGGTCGGCGCGAGCAAAGCCGCAGGCGAGAGGCGTGCTCCGCTTCACTTCGGCGGTCGGCCGGGTACAGCCGACTCCCTTGCGGTGCTCGGTCTCGCGGCCCGTCGCCGAAACTCACTTCGCTCACCTTCGGCTCGCTCCGTTCAAACAGTCGGCGACAAGTCAGTTGTTGATGCGCGCTTTGCGCGCGGGCCGCAAGCCCTGCGCTCCTCAGCGCCGAAGAGGCGCTGCGCCCACCTCCCGCCTGCGGCTTTGCTGGCAGTCCTAGCGGCAGGCTACGCAAAGTTGTGCGGATGGGAAATTTGACAGCTTCTTGGCTCCCGGCTGAAGTTGGTATTGCAGACATGGCTGGCGATTTAACCGATGATTTCTTGGCGCAGTGGCGCTTGCGCCGTGAGCGCCGTGACGCGCGGGATCAAGCTCAACCTGCAAACCAGCGCCACGGGTGGGTTCACTTCCAGTTTCGAGTCAATTGGAGATTCGGTATGGCACTCGATTTAGCAATGCTTCTGTCCGCTCTCGAAAGTCTTTTGGGCGTCGCGCAAAGAGAACGGCACCACAAAGAAGCTATTGCAGAGACGCACGACACCAAGAAGAAGGAGGCTCTTCAAGCAATCTACATTGCAATCGCAGAAACTCGCAAGTACCAAGAGATGAATATCACGGCGCCGGTTCGCGAGAAGGAATATGAACTGGCAAAGCTCTGGACCACAGCCTCAATTCAGGCGCAGAGGTTCTTCGGTGAACTCTCTCAGCTCGGAGCTGACAAGGCCGAGTACTGGACGTCGCAGCTCAAGCTTCCAGATGACCTGCTTGCGTCGAAAGGGATCGACTTGGTTAGTGTCGAGGCTAAGTTCAAGGCCCTGCTCGGGCAACCCGGCGCCACTCTCGAGCTTCGGCCAACTGGACAGGGCAAACGGTAGCGAAGGAATCCATGAAACAGAGCTTTCGACTATCGCTGCTCACCTTTCCGGTCCTACTTGCGGCGTGTGCCGCGCAGCCATTTGTCGTTCCAAGTCCAGGTACAGGAGGTCGGTATCTGCAGCTTCGACATCCAGTCAACGGAGTCGTGGGAATTCAGTTCACTCTGCCGACCAGCGAAGGATGCACATTCGTCCGAAATGCTTCGATTAGGACCGAGGAGTGGAAGGACTATGCCAAGTTCGCAGCGTGTAGCGATGTCTCGGCGTCCCAAGGTTTGCGCTACCGAGCCACGGTTCGGAACAAGGAGTTCGACTACGTCCTAGACGTTGAAACCAAGTCCCTTTCGGATTGCAAGGACATAGTTTCAGACTCTACAAGCGACGGCAATCGTAGGAGTGTTGAGGTAGTCTCCCCGTGCAAGGAGAAGTGATCAGCGACATCCATTCGAATGTCGCGCCCGAAGTCCGAACCGTGCGGGCACGACCAAAGTAGATGGCTGGAACCAGAGGCTGGCGTCGAGTCGGCCCGGCGGGCCGCCTACAACTCGTCCAGCCGACCGAGCACGCTTTGAGCCTCTGCGCTGACGGCCTCCCGCTCCTCCGCCCCCAACCGCCCCGCATTCTTCGCCATCAACGCCGTCCGCGGATTGCCGGCCAGCTCCGCCTCGTGCTTCAGCAGGAAGTTCCAGTACAGCACGGTGAACGGGCAGGTGGGTTTGCCGGCCTTGGCGGCGTCCTTGGCCGTCGGCGCGTAGGCGCAGCGGTCGCAGTGGTTGCTCATGCGCTGGATGTAGGCGCCTGAGGCGACGTACGGCTTGCTGGTGAAGCGGCCGCCGTTGGCGTACAGCGCCATGCCGGCCACGTTGGGCAGCTCGGCCCACTCGACGGCGTCGACATAGACGGCGAGGTACCAGTCGGCCACCTGTTTGGGGTCCGTCTCGGCCAGCAGCGCGAACAGGCCGGTGACCATCAGGCGCTGGATGTGGTGGGCGTAGCCGTACTTCAGCGTTTGTTCGACGGCCTCGCGTGCGCAGGCCATCTGCGTCTGGCCGGTCCAGTACCAGCGTGGCAGCGGCCGCGTGTGCTGCAAATGATTGGCTTGCGCCATGCCCGGCATGTCGAGCCAGTACACACCGCGGATGAACTCGCGCCAGCCCAGCACCTGGCGGATGAAGCCTTCTACACCGGCCAGCGGCGCGCGGCCCGCGCGATACGCGGCCTCGGCGGCCTTGATCACTTCGCGCGGGTCGAGCAGGTGCAGGTTGAGGCTGGTGGACAGCAGCGAATGCCAGCCGAACGGCGTGGCCGTCCACATCGCGTCCTGGTGGTCGCCGAAGTTGGCCAGGCGGGTTTCGACGAAGGTCTTCAGAGCCACCAGCGCCTGCGCGCGGTTCACTGGCCACGCAAAGTGCGCGAGTGTGCCTGGGTGGTCGGCGAAGCGTTGTTCGACGTCGGCGAACACCTCGCGCGTCAATGCGTCGGGCTCGAAGAACTCGGGCGGCGTTATCAAGCCGGGCCCGGCTTTCGGGTAGCCCTTGCGGTTGTCGGCGTCGTAGTTCCATTGGCCACCCTCGGGTTGGCCGTCTGCATCGAGCAGCACACGGTGCGTGCGGCGCATCTCGCGGTAGAAGAACTCCATGCGCAGGCTGCTGCCGGGCGCCTTGCTGTACTTGGCGGCCCAGCGCATGAAGTCGGCGCGCGAGCACAAGAAGTGCGTGTCGTCCAGCGTGCGCAGCGGCACCGATGCGGCTTGGGCGACTTGCGCGATGTCCTGCTGCAGGCGCCATTCGCCGGCTTCCAGCATCCTCAGCAACGCTGGCCGGTGGCGCTGAAGTTGTTTGGCCAGGCGTTGGGCGAGCGTCGGCAATTCGCTGTCGCTGTTGTCGCCCAGCGCGACGTAGTGAACGGTCAACCCGGTCGCGCGCAGCTCGTCGCGAAAGTGCCGCATCGCTGCGAGGAACAGCGCGATGCGGGCCTTGTGGCTCCACACGTGCGTGGCCTCTCCAGGGGCCTCGATCATCAGCACGGCGTCTTGCTGCGGGTCGAGATCGACAAGGGCAGGGCTGTCGTGGCTGAGCTGGTCGCCCAGCACGAGCACGAGGGTGCGCACGGTCATGAGGCAGCGCCTCCCGCGGCGCGGCGCGCGTCGGTTCGGCAGCGGTCAGAGCAGAACTTCACCTCGGCCCAGTTCTTCGCCCACGCGCGACGCCACGCCATCGGGCGCCCGCATTGAACGCAGGTTTTGCTGGGCAGCGAGCGCTTGTTGCCCTTGAATCCGGTGTCGACTGTCATCTGACGAGCCTATCGCACCACCCGCAGGGCCGCCACGCAAGGGCTTTGGCGCCGCGCCTAGACTCGCCCGCCGCCCTCTGCAGGAGCAGCACCTTGTTCGACTCGACCGCGCCAGATTTCGACCCCACCTTCACCGAGGCGCTGCGCCGCCTGGCCGCGCTTCACCCCGGCGAGTACGCCCGCACGCGCAATGCGCTCGATGGGGCCGTCAGCGGCTTGTCGCCCTACCTCGCGCACGGCATCGTCTCGATGCGCCAGTGCGTGGCGCACCTGGCGCAGCGCCACCGGCTGGGCTTCGACGACAAGCTGATCTTCGAGTTCGCATGGCGCGAGTTCTTTCACCACGTGTGGTCGCGCGAGGGCGACGCGGTGCTGCGCGACATGCGCCCCGCCGCGCTCGGGCCGAGTCCTCGTGCGAGCGCGATGCCCAGCGACATTCGCGAAGCCCGCACCGGCGTGCCCGCCATCGACACCGCCGTTCGCCTGCTCTACACCACCGGCTACCTGCACAACCACGCACGCATGTGGCTCGCCAGCTATGTGGTGCATCTGCGCAAGGTGCATTGGCGGGCCGGCGCCGACTGGATGTTCGGCCACCTGCTCGACGGCGATGTGCCCAGCAACCACCTGAGCTGGCAGTGGGTGGCGGGCACGTTCTCAAGCAAGCCGTACCTGTTCAACGCCGACAACGTCGCGCGCTACGCGCCCAAGCGCGACTTCAAGGCGTGGGTGTCGAAGGGCACGGTGATCGACCAAGGCTACGACGCGCTGGAGCGCATCGCGCAGGCGCACGCGGACGTGGGGCCGGAGGCGGGTGCGCACGCGGCCGTTGCCGAGCCCGCGCTGCTGCCCGAGCCGCCGCAGGACGCTGCCACCTGCATCGACCTGCGCGCCACCGGTAGCGTCGCCAGCGATGCGTTCAGCCGCCTGTTCGCCAATCGGCGCGCGGTTGAACTGGTGCACCCCTGGCAGATGAGCGAGCGCGACGAGCCCAGCAGCCTGCGGCTGGGCGTGATCCACCTGCCCGCGCACGCGGAGTTGCCGTGGAGCGAGCAGCGCTGGCGGTGGGTGCTGCAGCGTTTGCAGGCCGTGACGGATGGAGTCGTCATTGGCGACCTCGGCACGCTCCGGTTGCCACCCGGCGTATCGGCCACCACCTGCGCCGCGCCGATGCCCGGCTACGACGCCGCCCTGCGATCCGTCGCCACCCTGCAACCCGCGCCGCGGCTGATGCCCAACCCTGAGCAGACATGCCGCTCGTTCACGTCGTACTACCAGGCGGTGCGCAAGTCGGTGCCGAGCTTGCAGCATTTGCTGAATCGGTCTCTCTTCGACGATTGATGCCGAACGTTTGTGCCTGCAACGACTTGAGCGGGCAAAGCCACAGGCGGGAGGCGTGCTCCGCTTCACTTCGGCGGTCGGCCGAGGGGCCACGAAGGGGGCCCTTCGTGGCCCCTCGGCCGACTCCCTTGCGGTGCTCGGTCTCGCGGCCCGTCGCCGAAACTCACTCTGCGCCCTTCGTGCGCTCCGTTCAAACAGTCGGCGACAAGTCAGTCGTTGATGCGCGCTGCGCGCGCGGGCCGCAAGCCCTCCGCTCCTCAGCACCGAAGAGGCGCTGCGCCCACCTCCCGCCGGCGGCTTTGCGGGAGGCATGGACTGCCCGGGTACCGAAAGTCCGTGGCATTGTTTTCTTGGCGCACAACGGTGGTGGCAGGCCGAGGGCGTCGGGTGACCGACGGAGTGAAGTAAAGGAGGAGAGCCGGTACCCCGCCTCGGGGGACATGAACGGAGTCGGTTACCCGGCGGCCTCGGCGAGCGCAGACCTCAGCGAGTGGGCCGACTGATGGAGCCAGATGGCAGCGCAACACCCTCACGCATACCTCAACTCCCCCGCCTTCCCGCTGAACACCCGGTACGCGAACACCGTGTAGCCCGCAATCGCCGGCACCGAGATGCAGGTGCCGATCAGGATGACCTTCAGCGCGGCCGGGCTGCTGGCGGCTTGCCAGAGGGTCATGCGGTCCATCACCACGTACGGGAAGATGCTGTACGCCAGGCCGAAGAAGCCGAGTACGAAGACGGCGACGACGAGCATGAAGGGCACCCAGCAGAGTTTGCCCAGCACACGTTGCGAGTTGAGCATCGCGCGTGCGGCGAGCAGCGCGGCCACGGTGGTCAGCGGGATGGGCAGCAGCGCGATGATCTCCGGCATGCTGAACCAGCGCTCGCGCACCGACGCGCTGACCCACGGCGTGGCCAGCGAGATCAGCGCCATGCCGATCACCATCGGCCACCACGCCAGCTTGGCCCAGCGCACCGCGTGCTCCTGCAGTTCGCCCTCGGTCTTCATGATCAGCCAGCACGCGCCCAGCAGCACGTAGGCCGCGGGCAGGGCAATGGCGATGGCGCCGGCGAACACGTCGTATTGCCAGCCGGTCTTGAGGCCGGTGATGTAGTGGCCGAGCATCCAGCCCTGCGATACCGCGGCCAAGGCCGAGCCGGCGATGAAGGCGTGGTTCCACCAGCGCTTGTGCACGTCGCGCGCCTTGACGCGAAAGTCGAACGCCACGCCGCGCAGAATGAGCCCGATCAGCATGAACGTGACCGGCAGGTACAGGGCGGTCAGCACCACGCCGTGCGCCTTGGGGAAGGCGATGAGCAACAGGCCCACGCCGAGCACGAGCCAGGTTTCGTTGGCGTCCCAGAACGGGCCGATGGAGGCGACCATCACGTCCTTTTGCGCGTCGGTGGCGCGCGGCATCAGCATGCCCACGCCGAGGTCGTAGCCGTCGAGCACCACGTAGGTCAGCATCGACAGGCCCATCAGGGCCATGAAGATGACGGGCAGCATCTCGTCAAAACTCATGCCGGGCCTCCTTCGCCGACAGCAGTCACCGGCGTCACCACGGCGTTGGGTCCGGGCGCGGTTGGGTGATCCGTGGCATCGATGTGCTTCTCGGCCATGTACTTCACCACGCCCACGTACGACACGATCAGCGCCAGGTACACCGTGAGGTACATCGCCAGCGACAGCGCGATCATCGGCGCGGGCACGGTGGAGGCGACCTCGGCCGTCGTCAGCAGCCCGAACACGATGTAGGGCTGGCGGCCGATCTCGGTCACGTACCAGCCCGCCACCGTGGCGACCCAGCCCGAGAACGCCATGCCTGTCAGCAGCCACAGCAGCGGCCGCGGCAGTGCAGTGGGCAACCAGCCGCGCCGCCGGTACAGCCACAGGCCGAACCAGCTGCTCGCCAGCATCAGCAGGCCGGTGCCGACCATGATGCGAAAGCCGAAGAACACCGGCGCCACCGGCGGGTGCGAGCCCTTGAAATCGTTCAGCCCCTTGAGCTCGCCATCGAGCTCGTGCGTGAGGATCAGGCTCGCCAGCTTCGGGATGCCGATCTCGAAGTGGTTGCTACGCGTCTTCTCGTCGGGCCAAGCAAACAGCAGCAGCGGCGCACCGCGTTCGGTCTCCCACACGCCTTCCATCGCGGCGATCTTCTGCGGTTGGTGCCCCAGCGTGTTCAGGCCATGCAGGTCGCCGACGAAGATTTGAAGCGGGATCAGAACCGCGCCCATCGTGAGGCCCGTGCGCAGCACCTTGGCGGTGGAGCCGTTCGGCACCTTGCGCAGCACCTGCCACGCGCTCACGCCGGCCAGAAGGAAGGCCACCGTCAGTGCCGAGGCCAGCAGCATGTGGGTGAGCCGATACGGGAACGACGGGTTGAAGATCACCTCGAACCAGCTCACCACGTGAAACTCGCCGTTGATGATCTCGTGGCCAGTCGGCGTCTGCATCCACGAGTCCAGGCTCAGGATCCAGAACGCGCTCATCGTCGTGCCGAAAGCCACCAGGAACGTGGCCAGCAAATGCACCCGCTCGCTCACCTTGCCGTGGCCGAACAGCATCACGCCAAGGAACGTGGCTTCGAGGAAGAAGGCGGTGAGCACCTCGTAGCCCAGCAGCGGCCCGGCGATGTTGCCCACCTTTTCCATGTAGCCCGGCCAGTTGGTGCCGAACTGAAAGCTCATCGTGATGCCGCTGACCACGCCCAGCGCGAACGTCAACGCGAACACCTTGGTCCAGAAGCGGTAGGCGGTGAGCCAAGCCAGATCGCGCGTGCGCAGCCAGCGCATGCGGAAGAACAGCAGCGTCCAGCCGAGTGCGATGCTGATGGTGGGGAACAGGATGTGGAAGGTCATGTTGACGGCAAACTGCGTGCGCGCCAACAGCAATGCGTCCAATCCGTCCATGCGTCGTCCTCGGTCTCGTGGTGTTTTGAAGCACTGTACCGGGCAGCAGCGACAATTGCACCGCCCTTGCAAAGTACCGTATCCGATGACTCCAGCTTTCGTCTCGCCGGCTTTTGCCGCATCACCTGCCGCCCACCGCCTGGCGTATGCGGGCTTGCTGCCCTTCGTGCTGGGCGCCGCGCTGCTGTGGCTGGTACGGGCCGATGCGCACCCTTATGTGGCCGGCGCGTTGTCGGGCTATGCGGCCGTGATCGTCTCCTTCCTCGGCGGCATCCACTGGGGCCTGGCGTTTGCGCAGCCGCGGCCGCCGGCCACGCTGTTTGCGTGGGGCGTGGTGCCGTCGCTGGTTGCTTGGGTGGCGGTGGTGCTGCCGCCGTACGCCGGGCTGGTGGTGCACGGCGTGATGCTGGTGGTGTGCTACCTGGTGGACCGGCGCGTGTACCCGCTGCACGGTGCGTCGCATTGGTTGACGTTGCGCTTTCGGCTCAGCGCCGTGGCGGCGTTGAGCTGTTTCATCGGCGCAGCGGGCAGTTGAGTCACCCTTTCATCCCAACGCGGCGCAGCTCTTGATGATCACCTACCAGATCGGCTTGCCCGAGCCCCACACCCACAGCTTCCACGTCACGCTGACGATCCCTGCGCCGCATGCCGAGCAGCGGGTGAGCCTGCCGGTGTGGATTCCCGGCAGCTACCTGGTGCGCGAGTTCGCGCGCCACCTGAGCGGCCTGCAGGCGACCCACCGCGGCAAGCCGGTGGCCGTGCAGCAAATCGACAAGGCGACCTGGCTGGTGCGCTGCAAACCCGGCGCAGCGCTCACGCTGAGCTACCGCGTGTACGCATTCGACACCTCGGTGCGCGCCGCGTTTCTCGACGCTCAGCGCGGCTTCTTCAACGGCACCAGCCTGTGCCTGCGCGCCGAAGGCTTCGAGCAGAGGCTGCACCGGCTGGAGCTGCCGACGCTGCCCGAAGGCTGGCAGGTGGCGACTTCGTTGCCGGCGCTGAGTGTCGATGCGGCCGGCCGCGGCGCTTATGGCGCGGCCGACTACGACGAGCTCGTCGACCACCCGGTGGAGCTGGGCACGTTCTGGCGCGGCACGTTCGAAGTGCGCGGTGCGGAGCACGAGTTGGTCGTCGCCGGCGCGTTGCCCGACTTCGACGGCGAGCGCCTGCTGGCCGACACCCAGCGCATCTGTGAGGCGCAGATCGCCTTTTGGCACGGCGCTGCCGATGTGCCGCCGTTTGCTCACTACGTGTTCCTGCTCAACGCGGTGGACGACAGCCACGGCGGCCTGGAACACCGCGCCAGCACCGCCCTCATCGCGCCGCGACGCGACCTGCCGCAGCGGGGCAAGCCCGAATCTGTGACGCTGAGCGACGGCTACGTGAGCCTGCTCGGCCTCATCAGCCACGAGTACTTCCACACCTGGAACGTCAAGCGCCTGCGGCCGGCCGAGTTCGCGCGCTACGACTACACGCGCGAGAACTACACCGAGCTGCTGTGGTTCTTCGAGGGCTTCACGTCGTACTACGACGACCTGCTGCTGCGCCGCGCCGGCTTGATCGACGACGAGCGCTACCTGCGCCTGCTCGCCAAGACGGTGAGCGGCGTGCTCGCCACGCCAGGGCGGCAGGTGCAGAGCGTGGCGCAGGCGAGCTTCGACGCGTGGGTGAAGTACTACCGCACCGACGAGAACACGCCCAACGCAACGATCAGCTACTACACCAAGGGCGCGCTGGTGGCGTTGGCGCTGGACTTGAGCTTGCGCAGCGAGGCCGGTGCTGCCAAACGGGGAGGGCGTGCTGCCACGCTCGACACCGTGATGCGCCACCTGTGGGCCGCCAGCGCCGGTGGGCCGATCAGCGAGGCCGACATCGCCGCGGCGCTGCAGCACGTCGGCCGGCGATCGTTCGCCGCAGCACTGGCGGCGTGGGTGCACGGCACCGGCGAATTGCCGCTGCAGCCGCTGCTGGCCGCCGCGGGCGTGGCGTGGCAGCCGCAGAGCGCGACGCTGGCGCAGCGCCTGGGCCTGCGCGTCAGCGAGAGCGCGTTGACCGGCGTGAAGGTCAGCCATGTGCTTGCCGGCGGCGCTGCGCAGCAGGCGGGCCTGTCTGCCGGCGATGAGCTGCTGGCGCTCGACGGCTGGCGGCTGCGCCGCCTCGACGACGCGCTGCGCTTGCTGGCGCCGGGCCAGGCCGCCACGCTGCTGGCGGCGCGCGACCAGCGGGTGCTGAGCCTGGCGCTGACGCTGCCGTCAACGGACGCCGGCAACCCGCTCGCAGCGGTGTCGCTGGCGCTGCAGGACAAGCCGGCCCAGCCCGCGCTGGCCCTGCGCAAGGCGTGGCTCGGCACTTGAGCCTGACCGCGCGCCGGCCTGCGGCGTTGGCGCTGGTGGGCGTGGCGGTGCTGGCGGTCCACGGGTACGTGACGCAGTGGCTTGGCGAGCATCTGTTCGACCCTGCGCTCGCCGACGCTGCGCCTGCCCGCATGGAAGTGGCCTACGTGCGCGAGATGGCCGCCGAATCGACTCCGCCGGCCGTGGCGGCGCCGGCTGCGCCGCCGGCTCCGGCGGTGGCTGTGACGGCGGCTGCAACCGCGGTCGCTGTAACTCCTCCGCCCAAGGCGGCGTCGGCGCCGGAGCCCGCGGCGAGCCGCGCGAGCCGCCAGCCGCCTCTGCGCCCGAAGCCCGCGGCGTCGAGCGCAGAAGCAGAATCGGAGGTCGTGCTGTCGCCCGACTCGACCGCGGGCTCGTCGCCGGAGGCGGCTGATACATCGATCGCCAGCGACACGCGCAATGCAGCGCCCGATGCGCCGCCCGAGGTGTCGGCGGCCGCGTCTTTGGCGGCGTCAGCGGCGGCCTCAGCGGCATCCAACCCGACGGCCGCGCAGTCGGTCGCTGCGGTCGCGCCCGAGGCAGCGAAGCCGCGCGCAGCCGGCGCTGCAAGCGCCGCCGCGCCGGTTGGCAGCGTGTTCGCTGCACCCACGGTGCTGGCGCAGTCACCACCCGCTCCCGCTTCCGCTTCCGCAGCCGACGGCGCCAGCGGCCTGCCGCCGTTCGACTGGCCGGCCTCCACCCGCATGAGCTACCGCCTCACCGGCAAGGTGCGCGGCGAGGTGCATGGCGACGCGCAGGTCGAGTGGATCCGCGTCGGCCGGCGCTACCAGGTGCACCTGGACGTGACCGTGGGCCTGAGCGTGGCGCCGCTGATGACGCGCCGCATGAGCAGCGACGGCGACATCACCGCCGAGGGCCTGTCGCCACGCCGCTACGACCAGGACACCAAGATCGGGTTCGGCCCGCGCCAGCGCTCGACGGTGCTGTTCGAGCCCGCTGCCGTGGTGCTGGCGGGCGGCCAGCGCCGCGAAAGGCTGCCGGGCATGCAGGACACGGCGAGCCAGTTCATCCAGCTGATCTACTTGTTTGGCACGCAGCCGGGGCTGCTGCGCGCCGGCACCGCGCTCGAAGTGCCGCTGGCGCTGCCGCGCAACACCTCGGTCTGGGCCTACGACGTGGTCGGCGAAGACACGGTGCACAGCCCGATCGGCCCGATCGCCGCTTTCCACCTGAAGCCGCGGCGCGCGGTGGTCAAAGGCGGCGACCTGAGTGCAGAGATGTGGTTTGCGCCGGGCTACCGCTACCTGCCGGTGCGCATTCGCATCGAGCAGGATGCGCAGACCTTCGTCGACCTGGTGGTGGCGCGCAAGCCCGAGCTGGGTGCGCCCTGAGGTTGCGGATCGGACGGCGGATCGGACGGCGGATCGGGCGGCGGGTCAGCTTGCGCGTCAGCCGGGCTGGGCGCCTCCCGCGCCTCAACCGAGTGGCGTGTCGATGAACCGGCTGCCGAAGTCGGCCGCAACAGCCGCGCCGCGGGCCGTCTGCAACAACTGTTGGGCCGTCTGCAGGACCGGCATCAGCTGGTTCCAGTCGGAACACTTTTCCATGCGCAGGGCCAGCGTTTCGGCAGACGGCCCGAGCTGGTCGTTGAGCGCGCGCAGTGCCTCCCGGCGGCGCTGCTCGAAAGCCGGCGCGGGTGCGCTCGCAGCCCGTGGCGGCGAAGGCTCAGTGGCGCGCAGCGCGGGGCGTTGCTCAACCACAGCAATCGCTTCGATGAACCCGTCGTCCAAGAGAGTCTGCAGCGAGACTGCCGGGTCACCTGGAATCAGCTTGGCCAGTTCGACGTCGTTGCGATGGCCGTCAACCAGGATCAGTGCCGTGCGCAAGCGAGGCAGCAGCCTGAACAGACGAGTTTCGATCTCGGTCTGACCCTTGTCGGTCTTGCGATAGATCGTGGCCATGGGTGTCGGAAGGAGGGATTGAGAAGCGTACCGCGCGGGCGGCTCGGGCGCCGGTGGTTCGTCACGTTCACCCGTATAGTGTGTTGGGTTTCAGAGGAGTTTCAAGATGGAACGCGATTTTCTTCACACCGAGGTTCGTGGTACCGGCGAGCGCAAGGTCGGCCTGGTGACGCTGAACCGCCCCAAGCAACTTAACGCTCTGAACGACGGCCTGATGAACGAGTTGGGCGAGGTGCTCAAGGCCTTCGACGCCGACGACGGCATCGGCTGCATCGTCATCACCGGCAGCGAAAAGGCATTCGCCGCCGGCGCCGACATCGGCGCGATGGCGAGCTGGAGCTACATGGATGTCTACAAGAGCGACTACATCACGCGCAACTGGGAGCAGATCCGCGCGGTGCGCAAGCCGGTGATTGCCGCGGTGGCGGGTTTTGCGCTGGGCGGCGGCTGCGAACTGGCGATGATGTGCGACTTCATCATCGCGGCCGACAACGCCAAGTTCGGTCAACCCGAAATCAAGCTGGGCATCATCCCCGGCGCCGGCGGCACGCAGCGGCTGCCACGCGCCGTCTCCAAGGCCAAGGCGATGGACATGGTGCTGACCAGCCGCATGATGGACGCCGCCGAGGCCGAACGCGCCGGCCTGGTGTCGCGCGTGGTGCCGCTGGCCGAACTGCTGGACGTGACGCTGGCCGCCGCGCAGACCATCTGCGAGCTCAGCGGGCCGAGCGTGATGATGGCCAAGGAGAGCGTGAACCGCGCCTTCGAAGGGCCGCTGGCCGACGGCATCCAGTTCGAACGCCGCCTGTTCCATTCGCTCTTCGCGACCGAAGACCAGAAGGAAGGCATGGACGCGTTCGTGAACAAGCGCAAGGCGGCGTTCAAGCAGCGTTAGGGCGACGCTGAACAAGTCCCCGCGAGTGCGCGCGCCCTGATTTGGGATGGACTGCAAGGCGCAAACCGCAGCCATAGCCCAAGCTATGGCGAGGATTTGCAACGCAGCAGGCCGCCCAAAGCAGGGATGCGCGTGCCGCGAGGGACTTGTTCAGCGTTGCCTTAGAGCGCGGAGCGAAGGGCGAGGGGCCCCCAGGGGCAGGAACGGCCACTTCGAGGCCCCGGGGGGGATCGACCAGCGCAGCGGTCGGCAGAGGAGCGGGCTCGATGCCCGCGACCGAGGGGCGGCGGCACTCGGTGCCGTTCAGGGCTGGACCCAGCGGGCCCCGGCTCCCTCGAACACCGCGCGCCGGTGGCCGTCGCGGTGCAGCTCCAACCAGTCGATGCGTTGAACGTGCGCATCGACGACGGCAAAATGCTCTCCCGGCGTGGACCCCACAGCGCCGCCTGGATCCCGTGCCGACGGTGAATCGATGTCGAGCGGCGTACCCGGCGCGAGGGTGCTGAGGTAGTCCAGTGCGGCGGGTGATTTCTCGACGCGCGCCCACAGCCCGTCGGTCGTCGCGTCGCGCGGCCGCAGCGTCAGCACCGCGCGGCAGCGCAGCTGCCAGCCCAGCGCGTCTGACCACATCAACAACGTGGCCAGCGGATGGCTCACCAATTGAGCCACCTTGCCGGCGCGCCGGTCGGTGAAGAACGTCAGCCGGCGATCGATGCGGTCCACGGCGCGCAAGACCACGGTGCGCGCGTCGGCGCCGTTGCCGTTGACCGTGGCCAGCACCGGCGTGCGCCACGCGTGTGATGCGCTGCGCGCCTCACCCTGCGCCTTGCCTTGCACTGCACGTTCGAGTTCGTCCCAGACAGCAGCTTCGACCCGCGCCAGCGTCGCCAGCCGCTCTGCCACCTCAGCTTTCCTTGCGCAGCGACGGGAACAGAATCACGTCGCGGATGCTGGGCGAATCGGTGATGAGCATCATCAGCCGGTCGATGCCGATGCCGCAGCCGCCGGTGGGCGGCATGCCGTATTCGAGCGCGCGGATGAAGTCGGCATCAAAGTACATCGCCTCTTCGTCGCCCGCGTCCTTGTTGGCGGCCTGCGCCTGAAAGCGCGCGGCCTGGTCTTCGGCGTCGTTCAACTCCGAGAAGCCGTTGGCGTATTCGCGGCCGGTGATGAAAAGCTCGAAGCGTTCAGTGATCGACGGGTCGGTGTCCGACGCACGCGCCAATGGCGACACCTCGACGGGGTAGTCGATGATGAACGTCGGCGCCCAGAGCTTTTCTTCGACGGCCGCTTCGAAGAGGCCGAACTGCAACTCGGCCAGCTTCCAGTGCGCGGGCGCCTCGTGGCCGAGCGACTTGAGCCTCGCGCGCAGCACGTCGGCGTCGCCTGCCTGTGCCTCGGTCAGCTCGGCGTGGCGCACCAGCGAGTCGCGCACCGTCAGGCGGGTGAACGGCGGATCGAGGTCGACCACCTTGCCGCCATAACTCAACGTGGCCGAGCCGGTGGCGTGGCGCGCGGCGTGGCGCAGCACCTGCTCGGTGTAGTCCATCAGGTCGTGGTGGTTCCAGTACGCCGCGTAGAACTCCATCATCGTGAACTCGGGGTTGTGCCGCACGCTGATGCCCTCGTTGCGAAAGCTCCGGTTGATCTCGAACACCCGCTCGAAGCCACCGACGATCAGCCGCTTCAGGTACAGCTCGGGCGCGATTCGCAGGAACATCTGCTGGTCCAGCGCGTTGTGGTGCGTGACGAACGGTTTGGCGTTGGCGCCGCCGGGGATCGGGTGCAGCATCGGCGTTTCCACTTCGATGAAGTGGTGCTCGACCATGAACTGCCGGATCGACGCGAGCGCCTTGCTGCGCGCCACAAACCTGGCGCGTGCATCGGCGTCGGTGATCAGGTCGACATAGCGCTGGCGATACTTCTGCTCCTGGTCGGCCATGCCGTGAAACTTGTCGGGCAGCGGTCGCAGGCTCTTGGTCAGCAGCCGCAGGCTCGTGACGCGCACCGACAACTCGTCGGTCTTGGTCTTGAACAGCGTGCCCGAGGCGCCGACGATGTCGCCGAGGTCGAGGTGCTTGAACGCGGCGTACGCTTCTTCGCCCAGCGCGTCTTTGGTGACGAACAGCTGCAGCTGGCCCGAGCCGTCCTGCAGCGTGGCGAAGCTCGCCTTGCCCATCACGCGCTTGAGCATCATGCGGCCCGCCAGCGCCACCTGAATGGCCTGCGGCTCGAGTTCGTCGTTCGGTTGCGGGTCGTGCTTGCGAAGCAGCTCTTGCGCGTGGTGGGTCGGCTTGAAGTCGTTCGGGAAGGCGACGCCGCGGGCGCGGATCGCAGCGAGTTTTTCGCGCCGTTCGGTGATGAGCTGGTTGTCGTCGGAGTGGTCGGTCATCGAAAGTCTTTCGTTGGTCGGGCCGATTTTAGGCGGGCTCTCATTCACAAGCCGCCGTTCGCGGCGCCGCTGCACCGCGTGTCACGCGAATAAACTCAGTCGCGCATGAAGCCGCCCCCATGTCCCTGAAGCACAACGTCGCCGCAAACTTCATCAGCCAGGCAGTGGTGGTGTTGATGACGTTCGCGTTGGTGCCGCTGTACATCCGCACGCTGGGGCTCGAGGCGTATGGGCTGATTGGCCTGTTCGTCGCGCTGCAGGCGTGGCTGACGGTGATCGACCTCGGCCTGTCGCACACGCTGACGCTGGAGATGGCGCGCTACTCGGCCGGCAGCACGCGGCCGAGCGACGTTCGCGGGCTGCTCGGTGCGGTGCAGTGGTTGTACGGCGGCATCGGGTTGACTGTCGCATTGCTGATCTGGGTCACGGCGCCGTACTTTGCCGAGCACTGGTTCCAGGCGTCTGGGCTCACGACGGCCGTGGTGCTGACCTCGCTGCAGCTGCTCGGCCTCAACCTGGTGCTGCGCTGGGCGGCGCAGATCTTTCGCGCTGCGATCCAGGGCCTGCAGCGCCAGGTGTGGCTCGCCACGTTCACCGTGGCGGCCACAGCGCTGCGCACCGTCGGCACGGTGTGGCTGCTCGTGTGGGGTGGCGGTGGCGTCGTGGCGTTCTTCGTCTGGCAGCTTGCAGTGACGGCGCTGGAGCTGGCCTGGCTTGTCGCGCGGCTGCACCGCTGGATGCCGCCGCGCGACGCCGCAGCGCAGGCCGGAGCCCATGCACCCGCCGGCCCGACGCTCGCGCCGCTGCGCCGCGTCTGGCGCTTTGCCGGCGCGGTGCTCGTGACCAACCTGTGCGCCGCCTTCATGACGCAGATGGATAAGCTGATCTTGTCGCGCGCGCTGCCGCTGCAAGAGTTCGGCACCTACAGCTTCGCCTTCACGTTGGGCACGGCGGTGGCGGTGTTCACCACGCCGATCTTCCAGGCCATCGGCCCGCGGTTGACGGTGGACATCGCCAGCGGCGACGAGAGCCGCCTAATCGCCACCTACCGCAAGGCGAGCCAGACGATGGCGGTGATCGTGCTGCCGCTGGGGGCGGTGATGATCTGCCACGCCCACGCGATCATCTTCGCGTGGTCGGGCGACGCGCTGCTGGCCGAGCGCAGCGCGGCGCTCGCGGCGGTGTTCGTCGCGGCCTACACGCTCAACTCGCTGGTGCACGTGCCGGCCGCGCTGGCGCTGAGCCACGGTTGGTCGGGCTGGGCGATGATCTCGAACCTGCTGGCCTGCGTGCTGGTGGTGCCGGCTGTGTTCATCGGCCTGGCGTACTTGGGCGCCATCGGCGCGGCGTTGGCGAACCTGGGGCTGAACGTGCTGTACTTCGTCGTGGCGGTGTGGTTCTTGCACCGGCGGTACCTTGTGGGGCAGTGGCGCACCTGGTTCTTCCGCGACAGCCTGCTGCCGATGGCGCTGGCCTTCGCCCTCGGCGGCGCGACGATGTTGATGGCTGACGAAGCGTGGGGGCGGGTGACGACCGCGGGGTTCATCGTCGTCGTGTGGGCTGCGATAGCGACTGCGGTGGCACTGAGCCTGCCGTTCCCGCGCCGCATGCTCGCCTTGAGCCTCGCGCGCGCCGCCGTGTTGTTGGGGCTCCGACCGGCGCGACAGCCATGAGCGACTTGCCGACAGAACCGGGTGCGGCGCGCGTCACGATCGTCATCCCGACGCTGAACCGGCCCCAGACGTGCGCCGCCGCGCTGCGTTCGGCGCTGGCGCAACTCGACGCGGCTTGCGACATCGTGATCTCCGACAACGCCAGCGACGCGGTGCACGCCGCCGCGTACGACACGCTGTTCGCTGCGCTGCCGGCCCACACGCAACAGCGTGTGCATGCGCGCAGCCGAGGGAGCGTTCGGGTCGTTCGGCGCACAGAACGGCTCAGCCTCGAAGACCATTTCCCGTTCCTGCTGACCCAAGTCCGCACGCCCTGGGTCGTGCTGCTGGCCGACGACGACACGCTCGCGCCGACCTTCGTCGCCCGCGCGCTGGCGCTGGCCGAGCGCAGCGGCGCTGGCTGGGTGTTCGGCCCGTACGCGTCGGTCGATGCCGCGGCCGGCCGCTCGCGCACGCGCAGCTTCGACTACAGCGGCACGTCGCGTGGCGTGCGTGCATGGCGCTTTGTGTGCCGGCGTGACGACGCGTTCATCTACGGCCTGGTGCGCACCGACGTGCTGCGCGCGGCGCTCGCAGAGTTCCGGCCGCTGCGCATCCTGGGCCAGCGCACGCTCACGCGCATCGCTTACGCGCCGCTGCTGCACGGCTTGCTGGCGGTGCCGTACGCGCACCTGGCCGGCGAGCCGGTGTGGGTGCGCGCGGAAGATTCGGTCAAGAACGAGTCGTACCTCGGCGAGAACAACGTGCGCAAGCTGGTGATGTTACTGCTGGGCGAGCCGGTGCTGGCGGCGCGCTTCGTGCGCGTGGCGTGGCGCAGCGGCGGCGTGGGGCTGGCGCTGGGGCTGCTGCCGGCGGCGGGGGTGATGGCGTTGGTACATGCGGTCGGCTTCGTGCTGCAAGGCGCTGGTCGGTTGGTGCGCATCGCGCGGTATCGGCTGCTGAGGCGTGAGCAGGGGCCGGCGTCGTGACGCTGCGCGTGGTCAGCGTGATCGTGCCGTGCCGCAACGAGCGCGGGCACATCGCGAGCTTCGTGGCGGGCGTGCAGCGCCAGCAATTGCCAGCGGGCTGGGCGCTGCAATTGCTGATCGCCGACGGCATGAGCGACGACGGCACGAGGGACGTGCTTTTGCCCTTGAGCGCAGCGGTCGCGCGTGGTGACGGCAGCGCACCGATCCAGCTGATCGACAACCCGAACCGCATCGTTTCGAGCGCGCTGAATGCTGCGCTCGCGCGCGCAAGCGGCGAGGTCATCGTGCGCATGGACGTACACACCGACTATGCCGACGACTACATCGCGCAGTGCATCGCCACGCTCGCTGAGACCGGCGCCGACAACGTGGGCGGGCCATGGCGCGCCGAGCCCGGGCCCGGCGCAGCCGCCATGCAGCGCGCGATCGCCGCGGCCTTCCAGTCGCGCTGGGTGGCGGGCGGTGCGGCGTCGCGCAGCCTTCGTTTCAGCGGCTGGGCCGACACCGTCTACCTCGGCTGCTGGCCGCGAGCCACGTTCGAGCGCTTCGGCCACTTCGACGAATCGTTGGTGCGCAACCAGGACGACGAGCACAACCTTCGCATCGTGCGTGGCGGCGGGCGCGTGTGGCAGAGCGCTCGCATCCGCAGCACGTACCGGCCGCGCGCCACGCTCACGCAGACGGCGCGGCAGTACTTGCAGTACGGCTACTGGAAGCCGTTCGTGATGAAGAAGCACGGGCAGGCAGCGTCGGTTCGGCATCTGTTGCCGGGGTTGTTCGTGGCGCTGCTGATCGTGCTGGGGTTGGTGGCGGCAATCGGCGCGCCGGCCTGGCCGCTCGTCGCGCTGGTGGCGCTGTATGCGTTGGCCGTGGCGGCGCTGACGGCGACGGTTGCCGCCGAGCGCCCTCCGGGAGGGGCGGCGCTGCTGTGTGTGCCCCTCGTGATCGGCGCCTACCACCTCGGCTACGGCCTGGGTTCACTGCTGGGTGCGTTCGATGTGTTGCGCGGTGCGCGCGGCCGCGAGCGACTTTCCTCGTTGACGCGCTGACATGGCCACCCGATACGACAGGGGCGCGAGCGCAACCGCAAGCAAGCGGGCTCAGGGATGAGCGACACCGAAGCCGACCGCGTTCGCCGGCGCTACGCGCGCCGCGTCCCGCACGACGCACGCTACAGCCTGCTCGACCCCGCCGCCCTGATGGCCTGGCAAGAACGCCAGCGCGCGCTGCTGCGCTGCTTCGCCGCTGCGGGCCTGACCGACCTGAGCACGTTGCGGCTTGTCGAGGTCGGCAGCGGCGACGGCGCCAACCTGCTCGAACTGATGCGCATCGGCTTCACGCCGCAGCACCTGGCTGGCATCGAGCTGCTGCCCGAGCGTCACGCCGCCGCGCGCGAGCGGCTGCCCGGCAGTGTGAGGCTCGCCCTCGGCGACGCGACTGCAGCGCCCTTGGCGCCCGCGGCCAGCCAGGACATCGTGCTGCAGGCCACCGTCTTCTCGTCGCTGCTCGACGACGCGTTCCAGCAGCGCCTGGCCACGGCGATGTGGACGGCGCTCAAGCCCGGCGGTGCCGTGCTGTGGTACGACTTCACCGTCGACAATCCACGCAACCGCGACGTTCGCGGCGTGCCGCTGCAGCGCGTCCGCGAGCTGTTCCCCAGCGGCACAATGCAGTCCCGGCGCGTCACGCTGGCGCCACCGATCGCGCGGGTGGTGTGTCGCGTTCACCCGTCGCTCTACACCCTGTTCAACACGCTGCCGCTGCTGCGCACGCACGTGTTGGCGTGGATTGTCAAACCCCTTGTCGAATGACCGTCGCCGTGCCCACGCCCCCGCCTTCGCCCCTGCCATTCCTTCCGTTTGCCTTGCCCGACATCGGCGAAGAAGAGATCGCCGAGGTGGTCGACACCTTGCGCTCCGGCTGGGTCACCACCGGCCCGAAAGCACGCCGCTTCGAAGAGGATTTCGCTGCATGGCTGGGCGACCCCGGCCTGCACGCGCTGGCCGTCAACTCCGCCACCGCGGGGCTGCACCTCGCGCTCGAAGCGCTGGGCATGGGGCCCGGCGACGAAGTCATCACCACCACCCACACCTTCACCGCCACCGCCGAGGTGGTGCGCTACCTCGGCGCCGACGTGGTGCTGGTGGACATCGACCCGGCGACGATGTGCATCGACCCGGCGTTGGTCGAGGCGGCCATCACCCCGCGCACCAAGGCCATCGTGCCGGTGCACTACGGCGGGCTGGCGGCCGACATGCCTGCGCTGCTCAACATCGCGAAGCGGCACGGCCTGAAGATCGTCGAAGACGCCGCGCATGCCTTGCCGGCCACGAGCGGTGGCCGACTCGTCGGTACGCTCGGCTCCGATGCGACCGTGTTCAGCTTCTACGCCAACAAGAACATCACGACAGGTGAAGGCGGCATGGTGGTGACGCACGACGCCGCGCTCGCCGCGCGAATCAAGGTGATGCGGCTGCACGGCATCAGCCGCGACGCGTTCGACCGCTTCACGGCCAAGGTGCCGAGCTGGTACTACGAGATCGTGGCGCCCGGCTTCAAGTACAACCTGACCGACATTGCCGCCGCGCTGGGGCTGCAGCAGCTCAAGCGCGCCCACACCTTCCAGCAACGCCGCGCGCAGATCGCGAAAGGGTACGACGACGGGCTGCGGGGCCTGCCGCTGACGCTGCCGCCGCAAGCGCGGGCCGGCGACGTTCACTCTTGGCACCTGTACGTGATTCGCCTGTTGCCTGCCGCGCCGCTCACGCGCGACGCGCTGATCGAGCGGCTGTTCGCGGAGCGCATCGGCTGCAGCGTGCACTACATCCCGCTGCACCTGCAGCCGTATTGGCGCGACCGCTATCGCTTGAGCGCTGCGCAGTTCCCGCAGAGCCAGCGCGCGTTCGAGGGGCTGGTGAGCCTGCCGATCTACCCGCGCATGAGCGATGCCGACGTGGCCCGCGTGTGTCGCGCGCTGCGCGACGCGCTGGGCTGAGGCGCGCTCGCGGCGCATGCCGAGCTCGTCGTCCTCGCGCAACCTGTTCAGCGACACCTGAAGCGCCGTGCTGAAGCGAACCCTCGACATCGTTGCGTCGGCCGCCGGCCTGCTGCTGCTGTCGCCGCTGATGCTGGCGATCGCTCTGGCGATCAAGCTCGACTCGCCCGGCCCGGTGTTCTTCCGCCAGGTGCGCGTCGGGCGCCACGGGCGGCCATTCCGCATCTTCAAGTTCCGCACGATGACGCAGGCGCAGGCGGCCGGTGCACCGCAGCTCACGGTCGGGGGCGACGCGCGCATCACCCGCACGGGCCGCTTCCTGCGGCGCAGCAAACTCGACGAGCTCCCTCAGCTCATCGACGTGCTGCGCGGCACGATGAGCCTGGTGGGCCCGCGGCCCGAGGTGCCGCGCTACGTCGAGCACTACCCGCCAGAGCACCGCGAGCGCGTGCTGAGCGTGCGCCCGGGCATCACCGACTTCGCGTCGGTGCACTATCGGCGAGAGAGCGAATTGCTGGCCCGCGCCGCCGACCCCGAGCGCGAGTACCTCGACGTGATCCTGCCCTCCAAGCTGCGCTACGCGATGCACTACGTCGACAACGTGAGCGTGGCAGACGACCTGCGCGTGCTGGGGTTGACGCTGCGCACCGTGTTCGTCCCGACGTTCCCCGCTTCAAGGAGATGGCGTGCCATGAACGACAGCAAGCTGTGGGGCCGGCTCGACCGCGCCATGTCGTCGCTGCACCCGCGGCGCAACCTGTTTGCCACACTCACCGACGCGGCCACGGTGCTGGTGTGCTGGCACATCACCTACCTGTTCCGGCTCGGCTTCGAGCGCTACCAGCCCGGCCGGCCGTGGTACGACGACTACGTGTCGTTCGGCGTCGTCTTGGTGTACCTGGTGTGCCTGGCGCTCGCCGGTTCGGAGCGCAGCGTGTGGCGCTATTTCGGCTTCGACGACCTCAAGCGCATCACCGTGGCCTGCCTGTTGGCCGGGCTCATCAGTGGTGCGGCGGTGCTGATGGCGCAACTCAGTGCCGTCGCGCGCGCGGTGCTCGTGTTGCACCCGCTGTTCTGCATCGCGGCCTTGAGCATCGTGCGCATGCTCTACCGCATGGTGTGGGAGCAGGCGCGGCAGCACGCGAACGGCCAGCAGGGCGAGCCACGCCGCGCCATCGTGCTGGGGGCGGGCGGGGCCGCGCGCCGGCTCGTTGCCGGCATCCACCTGCGCGATGGCTGGACGGTGCTCGCGCTGCTGGACGACGACCCCGCCAAGCGCGGCACCCGCGTCGGCGGCCTGCCGGTGCTGGGGCCGCTGGCCGACCTGGCGCTGCCGCACATCCATGCCGAGGCGACGCACGTGATCGTGGCGATGCCGGGGGCGTCGGCTGAAGTGCGCGGGCAGGCCGTCGCGATGGCCCGGGAAGTGGGGCTGCTGGTGTTGACGGTACCGAGCCAGCATGAGCTGCAAGAGGAGGCTGGGCAGGTATTCGATCGAAAGGCCTGACGCAACTCGCTGCGGTGACAGGGCAGCTTCAAGTTGTACAATTCCAAGATCGAAAATCTAAACTGTACAAATGTTGCCTCGCCACGCCACGCCCATCCTGCGGGAGTTGGCGCGTGGATTCCCCGTCGTCGCCATCACCGGGCCGCGCCAATCGGGCAAGACGACGCTGGCGCGGCAGACGTTTCCGCAGCTGCCTTACGTCAACCTCGAAGACCTGGACACGCGTGGGCTGGCCTTGTCCGACCCGCGTCGCTTTCTGGCGCGGCACGCCGACGGCGCCGTCTTCGACGAGGTTCAGCGCGCGCCAGCGTTGATGTCCTACCTGCTCGACGTGGCCGATGCCGACGCGCGCATGGGCCGCTTTGTGCTGACGGGGTCTCAGCAGTTCGGCCTGATGGACAGGATCACCCAGTCGCTGGCGGGCCGCGTTGGCATGCTCACCTTGCTGCCGCTGGGCAATGCCGAGCTTGCCGCCGCCGAGCCACCGGCCCGCGCGGCCAAGGCCGCAGACCTTGAGCAGCGGCTGTGGCGTGGCGGGTTTCCGGCGTTGTACGCGCAGCACCGGCACGTACAGCCGGCCCAGTGGTTCGCGGCCTACGTTGCGACCTACATCGAGCGCGACGTGCGCCAGGTGCTTAACGTCGGTAACCTGCTGACCTTCCAGCGCTTCGTCTCCATGTGCGCAGCCCGCAGCGGCCAGTTGTTGAACCTGCACAGCCTGGCAAGCGATTGCGGCATCAGCCAGCCAACGGCTCGCCAGTGGCTGACGGTGCTACAGGCCAGCCACCTCGTCACGCTGCTTCCGCCGCACTTCCGCAACTTCGGCAAGCGCTTGGTCAAGACGCCCAAGTTGTACTTTCTCGACAGCGGGTTGCTGTGCCATCTGCTGCGCATCGCCAGCCCCGACGACCTGCATGCCCATGCGATGCGCGGGGCCGTCTTCGAGACCTGGGTCGTCGGCGAGACGCTCAAGCACCGCCACAACCTGGGCTTGCCCGCCGACCTGTACTTCTGGCGCGACAACCATGGCCTGGAGATAGACCTCGTCTTCGAGCACGGCTCACGCCTGCATGCGGTGGAGTGCAAGTCGGGCACGACCTACAGCCCGAGCTGGCTGGAGCCGGCCCGAAAGTGGCGCGCGCTGGTCGGCGCGGCGGCGGCCGATCCGGTCCTGGTGTACGGCGGCGACCAAGGGCACCGCGGCGCCGATGATGAAGTGATTGGCTGGCGATCCGTGGGCCGCTGAGGCCGATCCGGCGCAGCCCTCAGCGTGCCTGCAGCGAGGCAGCCACTTCCCGGTTCACCTCGTCCGCGGGTCGGAACTCGGGCACGACGTTCCTGATCTGGCGCAGCATCGCATCGGGCTGGTTCGCGTCGCAGGCACTGCGCAGCGACTCGATCATCTTGTCCAGCAGCACCGGCTCGATGTGCCGTTCGCGCGCGCACAGGATGCGCGGGTGGCCGCTGGGCACCACGTCGTCGCCGATCAGCAGCTCCTCGAACAGCTTTTCGCCTGGGCGCAGGCCGACGTACTTGATCTCGATCTCGCCATCCGGGTGCTCGGCCGACTTCTCGGTCACACCCGACAGGTGGATGATCGAGCGCGCCAAATCGGCGATGCGCACCGGCTCGCCCATGTCGAGCACGAACACCTCGCCGCCCTGCGCCATCGCGCCAGCCTGGATGACGAGTTGCGCCGCCTCCGGAATGAGCATGAAGTAGCGAATGATGTCCGGGTGCGTGATCGTGACGGGACCGCCCGCCTGGATCTGCTTCTTGAACAGCGGCACCACCGAGCCCGACGAGCCGAGCACGTTGCCGAAGCGAACCATCGAGAAGACGGTCTTGCCGTCGGCCGCGCCCCACGGACGCGCTGCGGCAAGCGCCGCTGATCCTGGCGCCGGGCCAGCGGGCGAGGCGGTGTGGGCCTGCGCCCGCAGCGCTCCGGCCTGAAAGATCAGCTCCGCCGCACGCTTGGAGGCGCCCATCACATTGGTCGGCCGCACCGCCTTGTCGGTAGACACGAGCACGCACGTCTCGACGCCACAACGCAGCGCCGCACGCGCCACCGCGAGCGAGCCAAACACGTTGTTGCGCAGGCCCTGCTGCATGTTGCTCTCGACCAGCGGCACGTGCTTGTAGGCAGCGGCGTGGTAGACGGTATGCACGCCATGTTCCCGCATCGCGGCTTCGACCAACGCATCGTCCAGCACCGAGCCCAGGCAGGCCACGAGCTCCACGCCGCGGTCGGCATCGCGCAACTCGTGGTCGATGGCGTAGAGGCCGAACTCGGAGTGGTCCAGCAGCACCAGCCGCTTGGGCTTTTGAGTGATGATCTGGCGGCACAACTCCCCGCCGATGGAGCCGCCTGAGCCCGTCACCATCACCACCTTGCCAGTGATGTTGCGCGAGAACAGGGCCGGTTGCGGCGGCACCGGGTCGCGGCCCAACAGGTCCGCCACGTCGACCTCGCGGATGTCGGAGACGCTGGCCTGGCCGTTCACCATGTGCGACAGGCTGGGAAGGATCTTCACCGGCAGGCCTGCATGCTCGACCTTGGCGATGAGCTGCCGGCGCTGCGCCGTCTTGGCCGACGGCACCGCGAGCACGATCTGCGCCACGTCATGGCGCAGGATGGCTTCCTGCAATGCCCCGGGTGGGTAGACCTTCATGCCGGCAACAGTCTTTCCGTGCAGCACCGATCGGTCGTCCAAAAAACAGACCGCCTGGTAGTCTGAGCTCAGCTGCATGGTTTGCGCGAGTTGGGCGCCGGCATCACCAGCACCGTAGATCGCGGTTCGCACGCGTGGGCGGCCCGCTCGCTTCAGGTTTTGGCGCAAGAGCACCCGTGCAATGAAGCGCGACGTGATGACGTAGGTGAAGGCAACGAACCAGTAGATCAGGAATGCCGAACGCGGGATCACATGTACGTCAAACGCGAGGGCCAGGCAGAACATGACAAGCACAGCAGCCGCCAGCGCAAGGCTCGACGCGGCGATCACGCGCAAGTCGATGTAACGCACGACTGTGCGGTACAGGCCGGCCATGCCAAGGATGGGCAGCGTCAGCCAGCCGATGACCAGCAGCACCCACGGCGCCGTTTGTGCCGCCTCCGACACCGATCCCAGGCGCATCGTGACCGCAGCGAACACGAAGAGTGGCAGGAAGACAGCGTCCGCGCCAATCATCACGGCCAGCTTTGAGGTGGGGGACAGGGCCGCGAGGCGCTGTCCTATGTGCAACGGTGTCATATCTGTGCTGCTCCGATCAGCTCGAAGCTGAATGGGCGGAGTTGTCTCCCCGGGCCGGCATGATAGTGATCGAATTGGCAGATGGCGACCATGAGACCCCGCTTCAGCCCCCGGGGCCTTTGGAATTCGCGAATTGTTACCTGTCCGCCCCAAGCCTCCGAACGGCTTCAGCGACCAGGGGCCTGCGATTGGCCCGCGCGGTCCCCCGCGCGAAGGCCAAACGCGAGCCAGACCAGCGGTAAGTAGGCCAATGCGGTGGCGGCAGCGCCGTCGAGCCGCTTCGTCGCCACGAGCACCGCCAGCGGCAACAACCAACCCAGGTTGATGGCGCCGACGGCGAGCGAGACTTTGCCGTGCGAGCCTATTCGCCTGGCGGCGTATTGATAGGCGTGGCTGCGGTGGGCTTGATGAAACTTCTCGCCGCGCCGAACGCGGCGCACCAGCGTGGTCGTTGCGTCCACCACGAAACAGCCGAGCAGGATGAACCAGCACCAAAACACCTGCGTTGCATTCTGAGCAGTCCAAAGCGACAACACCCCGAGGACGAAGCCCATGAAGCCACTGCCTGCGTCGCCCATGAAGATCCGCGCCGGTGGCGTGTTCCAAACCAGGAAGCCCGCAGCACAGGCAGCGAATGCAAAGCACAGCGGCCACCGCGGGTCGCCGGTGGCGAGCCACCAGCACAGTGCACCACCCAGCGCCACGGTGACCGCTTCAACGCCTGCAATGGCATCCACGCCGTCCATGAAGTTGTACAGATTGACCATCCACACGAGGTACACGGCGGCCAGCGCCAAGCCTGTCCAACCCAGGTTCACATCGAATCCGAACAGGGGCACGGGTGGAATGCCACCCATCAACCACAACGACATCAGAGACGCTAGGCAGTGCGCGCCAAAGCGCCAACGCGCGGCCAGGGGCCTTCGGTCGTCGAGGAAACCGACCAGCGCTACAAGCAGCCCACCGCCGCTGATAGCGAGCACCATTTGGACCGGGATGCTGCCAAGGGCTCCCAGCGCACAGACCAGCGCCACGAAAGGGAACACGACTCCGAGCCCTCCGCCGCGGGGGGTGGGCACCGTGTGAGAACTTCTTTCGTTCGGGTGATCCAGCAGCGAACTTGCCAGCGCGTGGCGGCGCACCCGCCCCGTCAGCCACCAGCTTGCTGCCATGCCGACTGGCACCAAGAGCAGGGCCAGAGCTAACGGCTCGCGCCAGACGAGGCTCATTGCTCGGAGCGAGCCGCAGGCGCGGCTCCCGACTCACCGAGAAAGGCCGCTGCCGCACGGCGCAGTCCTTCGTCCAGGCCGATTGGAGGGCGCCAGCCGAGCCGGGTACGAGCTTCGCCGATGTCGACCTGGAGCGAATTGAACAAGCGCCGTGACACGTCCGCCTTCCCCGCCAGAGAGAAGAAGGCAGACAGCGCGGCTGGCGGTACGCCGATGAGTCTGGCGGGATATCCCAGCGCTGTGCCCAGTCGCCGTAGGAGCTGGGTGGTCGAAACATCTTCTCCGTCGCCTGCCAGGAAGGTACCTCCCGGCGCGTCGGGGTGCCGCGTGCAAACCGCAATCAGGTCGCAAAGATTGTCCAGGGCCACCAGGCTGCGCTGGTTGTGTATCGCACCGAAGGGCAGCGGGATGCCTCGCGTCAGCCACTGCATCATGCTGCGGAAGTTGGCTCGCACGCCAGGCCCGTAGACCAGGGGAGGGCGCACGATCACCAGTTCCATGCCGCTCGAATCCGCCAAGCGACGCAACCCCAGTTCGGCCTCGTGTTTGCTGATGCCGTAGGCGTCGCGCGGCTGCGGTGTGTCGGTGGCTGCGAACGGCTGGCCAGGCAGGGTGTGTTCGCCGTTGACCTTGATTGAACTCACGTAGACGAACCGGCGCACGCCGGCTTGTGCTGCCTGGCGCGCGAGCTGCAGGCTTCCGTCCACATTCACGCGCCGGAACTCGGCCAACGGGTCGGTGGCATCGTCGCGCATCACGTGCACGCGGGCTGCAAGATGCACCACGGCGTCAACCTGCGCCAGCACAGGCCGCCAATCGGTGTGAGCATCCAGAGCGTCAATCTGGAGCGTTTCCACACCGACCGGGTGGGGGGTCGGCTTGCTGTGTCGCTGAACCGCGACGACGCGTTGACCCGGGTCTGCCAACAGGTGGCGGATCAAACTGCTGCCGACAAACCCGTTCGATCCGGTGACGAGAGCGCGCATAGAGACGACGCCTCAGCCCCGATGCCAGACGCGGCGATTAACGAAGTCGGTGTAGCTCAACAGGATCCGCAGGACCTTGTCCGACACGTTGGAGGTCTGGTAGTCGCCGACCATGCCAATCAGCCGATCGGCGCCGCGTGGCTGGTGGTCGAGCACGGCGAGCGCGTCCAGAACCCGCTCAACGTCCAGGCCGACCATCATCACCGCCGACTCCTCGAAGCCCTCGGGGCGTTCGTGGACTTCACGCAGGTTCAGGGCGGGGAAGTTGAGGATCGACGACTCCTCCGTGATCGTGCCGCTGTCGGACAACACCGCGCGGGCCTGCAGCTGGAGCTGCACATAGTCCAGAAAGCCGAACGGCTTGCAGAACTGCACCCCCGGCCTGGCCTGAAGGCCGAGCTGCTCCAGGCGCTTGCGCGTTCTAGGGTGGGTGGAGACGATGACCGGCAGCCCGTAGCGGTCGGCCAGCGTATTCAGGATCGTGAAGAGCCGAGTCAGATTGTCAGGTGAGTCGACGTTTTCTTCGCGGTGCGAGCTGACCAGGAAGTAGCCCTGCGCCGCAAGCCCCAGGCGAGCGAGCACGTCCGACGCGTCGATGCCCTTGCGGTAGTGTTCCAGCACTTCGCGCATCGGGCTTCCGGTGCAGATGACCTGGTCGGGGGGCAGGCCCTCGCGCAGCAGGTACTCGCGGGCGATTCGGCTGTAGGTCAGGTTGATGTCGGCGATGTGGTCGACGATGCGCCGATTGATCTCCTCGGGCACCCGAAAGTCGAAGCACCGATTGCCCGCTTCCATGTGAAAGATAGGAACTCTGCGGCGCTTGGCCGCAATCGCGGCAAGCGCACTGTTGGTATCGCCCAGCAGCAGCAACGCATCGGGCTGGACCCGTTCCAGCACCTCGTCCGCACCCATGATCACCTTGCCGATGGTCTGCGCCGGCGTCGCGCCCGCCGCCTGGAGGAAGTGATCCGGGCGCCGAATCGCCAACTCGACAAAGAAGACCTCGTTCAATTCATAGTCGTAGTTCTGGCCGGTGTGCACCAGCGTGTGGCTGCAATGGCGGTCGAGCTTGTTGATCACGCGCGAGAGCCGGATGATCTCCGGCCTCGTGCCGACGATCGTCATGACCTTAAGCACGGGCTGCCTCGCGGACCGTGGCGAGCTTCATCAACAACTCCTTCACCTGCGCCACGTTCAATCGGCGGGTGTTGTGCGAGGTGTAGTCGTCGATCCGGGAAATCTGCGTCTCGCCCTCCACGAAGTACTTGTCGTAGTTGAGGTCGCGCGAATCGGCTGGGATGCAATAGTAGTCACCGAGGTCTTGGGCTCGGGCCATCTCTTCGCGCGAGACAAGGGACTCGTAAAGCTTTTCGCCGTGCCGCGTGCCGATGACGCGAATCTCGTTGTCGACTTTGAGCAATTCTCGCAAGGCCTGCGCCAGATCGCCCACTGTCGACGCGGGTGCTTTCTGAACGAAGATGTCGCCTGGCTGCCCATGCTGGAAGGCATACAGCACCAGCGCGACGGACTCCTCAAGCGACATCAGGAAGCGCGTCATCGTCGGGTCGGTCACCGTCAACGGCAGGCCAGCCTGCAACTGCGATAGGAACAACGGGATCACCGAACCGCGCGAGGCCATCACGTTGCCGTATCTGGTCGCGCACAGCACGGTCTTGCCGGGGTCGCACAGACGCGACTTCGCCACCATCACCTTCTCCATCATCGCCTTGGACATTCCCATGGCGTTGATCGGATACACCGCTTTATCGGTGCTCAGCACGACGCAGCGCTGCACACCGTTGGCGATGGCCGCACGCATGACGTTTTCGGTGCCGATGACGTTCGTGCGCACGGCTTCCATCGGATAGAACTCGCACGACGGCACCTGCTTCAGCGCGGCAGCGTGAAACACGTAGTCCACGCCGCGCAATGCGTCGGCAACGCTGTCGTAGTCGCGCACGTCACCGATGTAGAACTTCAGCCGGTCGCTCTTGAACGCGAGGCGCATGTCCTCCTGCTTCTTCTCGTCCCGGCTGAAGATGCGGATCTCGGCAAACTGGGAATGCAGAAAATGCTCAAGTACGGCATTGCCGAACGAACCCGTTCCACCGGTGATGAGCAAGACCTTGTCTTTGAACATGGGGCGTTTCCTTGCGTGAAAGTGCTGCGCTCACCCGAATTCGTGCATCGCACGAACCAGTTCGGGCCAGCCCGGGGGCACGTGGCCGGTGCGTTCGCGAAAGCGCGTCGAGTCCAGGGAGCGGTCGATGACGAGCTTGTCGTCTGGGGCAATGGCGTTGCTGCGCCCGTAGGCCGTGGCGATCAGGTTCAGCAGATCGAACTTGGCAATCGGCTCCGAAGACACGTGGTAAAGACCGTGCAACTGCGGGTCTGGAATCACGTGGTCGCGGATCACCCGCGCCAACTCGACCGTGGGCAGCCCGGAGAACACGGCTCGCGTGAACCCCTTCACCGGCCCGCTCTGCGCCAGGAACCAGTCGACCAACCCGTGTGCTCCGGTCAACTCGTGCCCGATGATCGACGTGCGCAGCGTCACCGCGTGCGCGGAGTCCACCTCACCGAGGAGTTTGCTGCGGCCGTACAGGTCTTGCGCATCGGGCGGATCGGCCTCGCGGTACCGGCCTTTGGTGCCGAGAAACACGCAATCCGTGCTGACATGAACCAGGCGCGCGCCCGCCAGTTCGCACAGCCGGGCCAGGCGGTGCGGCAGCAGCGCGTTGATCGGGATCGCCAGCAGCGGGTCTTCGGCCTCGGCGAGTTGCTTGACCAGACCGACGCAATTGATCACCACGGCGGGCCGCACCTGGAGGAACAGCCGGGTCAGGCCGTCGAAGTTTTCCACATCGACGCCGACCAGCACACGCTCGCGCACCGCGGCCGGCAGGCGATGCAACGCCTTCGCGGACCGGGCCGTGCCCCAGGCGTCGAAACCTTCGCTGGCGGCGAACAGCCTCAACACGGCGTTGCCCAACATGCCCGTGGCGCCCAGCACCAACACCTTGTTGCCTGCCTCAGCCATGGTCTGACTCCGCGAGGTTGACCCGCGCCGGCTGCGCGGCGCCGTGGGTGGTTGCCACCAGCGCCGCAAATCGCTGGACCAGACGTTCGGCGAGCATGCCGGGCTCGAAGTGCTTCAGGTAGTAGTCCCGCCCGGCACGACCCAGCCGATCCCGCTCTTGTGGCGGCAGGGCGTGCAACGTGCGGATGGCCTCGGCCAGCGCGCCGGCGTCTTCGGCCGGGCAGACGGGGCCCGCGCCGGCTTGCCTCACGACCCGCGCGCCTTCGCCATTGAGCGATGCGATCACAGGTCGCCCGGTGGCAAGGTACGCCTGGATCTTGCTCGGCACCGTCTGGCCGAGCGCGGGGTCCTGCGTGAGGCTGACGAGCAGCGCCGACGCCTGGCTCAGGATCGAGGGCATGGCCTGCGGTTCGAATCGGCCCGGCATAAGGACGTTGGTCAGGCCCAGCCTGGTTACCTCGCGCTTCAGCCAATCGCCCTGGCTTCCGCTCCCGATCAGGACGAAGCGGATGCTGGGTTCGTCCCGGAGCAACGCTGCCGCGGCAATCACGGTGTCGAGCGCCTGCACGGTGCCCAGGTTGCCGGCGAACACCACGTTGAAGCCGGAAGGCAGGGTCAGCGCTGGCGATTCGGCTGCCGGGGCCAAGAAAGCCTGCTCTCCAGGGTTGGGGTGGTACTCCACGGGCGTCGAACCCGCCATCGCCGCGACGATCGGCACGAAGCCCTGCGACTGCACGAGCAGCAGGTCGTTGTGCCGGTACAGCCAGCGCACGATCGCTTCGACGGCACTGAGCAAGCGTGGGCTGCGCACGTGCCCCGTCACCCTCAGCGCCTGTGGCCACAGGTCCTGCACCCACGTCACCACGGCACCTCCCGTGCTGCGTCGTATCGCCAGTGCGGCGAAAGCGTTGAGGATGGGTGACACGCCGTACACGAAGATCACGTCGAAGCGCTGACGGCGCAATGACCAGGGCCCAATCACACTGGCTGCGAACAGGAACGAAAGATAGTTGACCACGAGCTGGCCGGCGCCTGCCTGGCCGCGCGGCGCGAGCGGAACACGGTGAATGGGAATCCGCTCGTGAGTCTCCCGCCGCACCGACCACGCTCGGTAGCCCGCAAACGTCTTCCCGTCGGGATAGTTCGGCTGGCCGGTGAGAACGGTGACGTCGCAACCCGCATCGCGCAACGATGTTGCGACATCGTTGATGCGGAACGACTCGGGCCAGTAATACTGGCTCAGGATCAGGACCTTCATGCAGAGGGCTTCGCCACCAGGCCGGCCAAGGTGGCCCAGGTCGTTCCGGCCGATTCCGACCAGTCATAGCGGTGGCTTTGTGCCAGGGCAGCGGCCGCCACCGAACGTGCGTGTGCCGGGTCGTCGAGCACCCGGATCAACGACCGGGCGATGTCGTCGGGGTCGAAAGGCGAAAAGTACTCGATCCCAGGTCCACCGAACTCGGGCATCGGCATGACGCTCGACGACAGGACCGGGCGACCCGAGGCCAGCGCTTCGAGGAGGATATTTGGACAGTTCTCGCAGGAGGATGCGAATAAAACCGCTTCAGCGTGGTGATAGCAGGCCGGCAGCTCGGCGTACGGCACGGGGCCGAGAAGGTGCACGCTGCCCGGCTCGCACAAGGTGTCCTTCGTGGCCTCGATTTGTGCAGCACTCGGGTGGTCGGTTTCGCCGATCAGCACCAGCGGGTGCCGCCTCTGAAGTTCCCTTGGCAGCCTTGCAAAGCCCTGCATGACCTCAAGGTGATGCTTGTAGCTGTCGAACTTGGACACGTACAGAACGCAGCGCCCCGGCGGCAGCCGCGCCGGCCGTTCGCCGAGGCGGCCGTCGGTGCGGAAGCCGGGCGCGATGCCGTGAGGAATGGTTCGGGCATTGCGCACGCGAATGCGCCTTTCGATCACTTGCCGCGCAAAGTCGGAAATGAAGATCGTCAGGTCGGCCTTTGCCATGCTTCTCAGCATCAGCGGCTCCAGCAGCCAGTTGCGAAGCCGCTGCATCCCCCAGGGCAAGGCACTGCGCGCCCGCTGGTCGAACGGAGTCATATTGCGGAACATGGTCGCCGTCCGGCACCCTGCAGGCGGCCGCGTTGACACCAGTCCGCCAGGACAGAAGAGCAGATCCGCGCGCTCTTGCTCGAGGACGCGAGGCAATGCAAGCCGCTCCCAGAGTCCACGCAGCAGCGGGTTCTCGGTCGGCCAGCGGGGGTTCTTGCGGCGGATGCGTTCATCTGGCGGTAGTCGCAGCGATGCCGGCGCGTAGACGAGGATGTCCAGGCCAGGCTCATCGGGCAGGTGCGCCAACAGATTCTTGAGGTAGGTCTGCCCGCCCCCCAAGCGCGCGGACAAGGCGTTGATCACGATCCTCATGGGGTGATCGCAGCCGGCGTTGCGGTGGTGCCTGTATTGGCGCTCGCAGCGGGGATCGCGTTCGCGCCCACCGGCCTGTGGCCCGAGCCGACCACGCCGTTCAGACCGTGACGCACGCTGACGTTCTCGAAGCCAGCGGCCTCGAACCAACTCGCCACCGAGCTCAGGCTCTGGGGATGGTCGTGGGCCGGCGAGTACATATCGAAGGTGTCGAGGATGGCCCACTGCACGTTGAGCCGCGGCGGCAGTCCAAGGTGCGAATACTCGACGATCGGCACCAGCCTGGCGCCCAGGCGCCCGGCGATTCTCCTGAGCAGCTTGGCCACGGGGACCAGCGGCGGCGTGAGCACCTCTACGATCTTGTAAAGCGTCTCCTTGCGCATGCGTCGGGTGATCGGTCTCAGCACGTACTTCCATTGCAGCAGGGCGGCGAGGTTGCGGGTGTAGGCGTCGACCACCAGTTGGCCGCCGGGGCGCACATACTTCGCCAGGCTCATGAATGCGGCCTGCGGAGCGGGGGTGTGCTGGATCACACCCAGACACAAGACCTTGTCGAAGCTCGCTTCGACCAACGGGATGTTGAAGATGTCGCCCTGAAAGAAGTGAAGCCGCGGCGACGCCGGCTGGTTGCGCGCATTGGCATCGACGGCGGACGAATAGTCGAACGTCACCACATCGGCGCCGCTCGCCGCCAGCACTTCAGTAAAGCGCCCCGCGCCCGAGCCTGCTTCGAGGACGCATTGCCCGTGCATATCGACCTTGCCACCGATGGCCGCCCAAAGCCTGTCGTGGCTGATCGGCATACCGGAGTGGCTGTCGAGTTGCGTGCGCGCGTGCAGGTTCCACTGGAAGCCGAACGACTGGGCATAGTTGTCCTCAGGCACAAACCGAGGCAAGCCGCCGCGCACCGCAAAGCGACAGTCGCAGGACTGGCAGGTGATGGTGCCGGACTCGATGACCTCGGGCACGGGCGTGCCGACATCTTGCCAAGCGAGTCGGTCGGAGCGGCAGGCGGGGCAGACGTGCAAGTGAAGGCGTGTGGATTTCATGGTGTTTGGCGACCCCGCGCTGCCGCCGATTGGTAGATCGTTCGATAGGTGCTGACTGTGCTGTCGAGGTCCATTCCGGATGCAACGAGCCGGGCCTTCGCAGCCCGGCCCCGGGCGTGCTGCGGATTGTGAAGCGTCTGTAGCACGGCGTCGCCGATGAGACCCGGCGAACCAGCGGGGGCGAAGGCACAGGAGTTTTCGTCGAACAGTTCGCGATGGGCTGCAATGTCCGACAAGACCAGCGGACAACCAGCGGCCGCCGCTTCCATCACCACATTCGGGTGACCCTCGAAGTGGCTCACCGAGACGCAGACCGATGCGCGTGCCATCCAGGCCGGGAGGTCGGCAGAGTAGTCGCGAATGACGAACCGCTCGCCGAAGCCTTCCGCGGCGACGCGAAGCGTGGCCGCAGCCCGCTCGGGCCCGTCGCCGAACATGATGACGAAAGCGTCGGGCTGGCGTCGCGCCACCAGGACGAGCGCCTCGACGAGGTTCGGGATGTTCTTCTCGTGGCTGAACCGGCCGGCAAAAATGACCAGGGGGAGGCCGTTCGGCGGAAAGTCCTCGGCGGACTCGCTGACGGCAACCTTCGCCTGCGCCGGCAAAACACAGTTGCGTACGACACGCAATCGGTCGGCACCGACATGGGGGCGCCAGTAGTCGAGGCCGCCCAGCGAGTTGGCGACGATGCAGGAGGCACGCTTGCCGACGCTCAGCCGGAGCCGGGTCTTCCAGCCCGGCGGGTATGCGGCAGCCGACGATCGCTCGCTCACGATCAACGGAACCTTGCACAACAGTGCTGCATGGCCGCCCAGCACGTCCATCTGGAGCAGCCAGGTCTGCACAACGTCGGGTCTCACGCGCTTGAGCAGGCGCAGAATCGCCCATGCCAACGCCGGGTTGTGGTTCCCGGAAGGCTTGAGCGCGTGCAACTGCACGCCACCACCTTCTATCCGGCCGAAGTTGGGGCCAGCGCTGCAATAGGCCACGTGGACGTCGTCGCCGTTGCGCGCGAGCGCGGGCGCAATGAGCGACAACTGGCGCTCTGCACCGCCGGGGCCGAACGACGCAATCAGCTGAAGCACCTTCATGGCGGCAGTAGCGGCGCAGGAGCCTGCGGTCCGATGCTTCGAGTCCGCCGGGTGCCCTGCAACACTCCGGCGATACGCAGCACGATCAGCAGGGGCACCACCTGGAAGGCGAACCGGGGAAGCGTCGAGAACGTGGTGTCGCGGACGGATTGGTAGGCCATGACCACGAACCACACGTAGACGAACGCCCGGACCACCGTCAGCCGGCTCGCGAGGCAGCGATTGGCGATGCTTGCATAGAGCCAACCGAGCAGCGCCCCGCGAACCAGCGCTTCCGGCCATCCGAATCCCACGCTCGACTCGGCGATGGAGCCAAAGGCGAGCCCGCCTCCCGCTTCGCTGAAGTCGGGGTAGAAGGTCTTGACGTAGAACGTTGCCGGGTCGATCTTGAACTCGCCGATGAACTGCTGAGGGATCAGCCGAAGCACATCGACCAGGTACATGCCCACCCGCACACTCGCCAAGTCTGCGTCGCCCAGGCGGTCCAGCAGATCGAGCGAGTTGTAGTAGACCGCCAGAAACTCGCCACTCTGCAGCAATTGCAAGCTCAGGGAGCCTTCGCTCGCATCGATCCCCGCGCGAACCAGCCCCGCCAGAAGAAAGGCAGCGAGGCCTGCCGCAGCAAAAATCGCCACCGATCTCTGTCGGCGGTCATACAGCGACCTCGCGGCGATCACCGCGAACGCACAGAGGAATGCGGTTGCGCGGCTGCCTCCGCCCAACACTGCGAGCACGATCTGCAACACCACGACAACCGCGACGATGGACGACAGCGTGGGTCGGTACGCGATGACGGTGGTGATCAACAGGACGGTGGCAGCGAAGTCGGTCGCCGTTAGTAGGCCGGACAACTGCTGGACCCACAGAGACTGATCACGGAGGGCGGTGTAACTGCCGATATAGTCTTCCGACGCCTGCACGTCTAGGCCGGCGCGAAGCAGCACCCCTGCCAACTTGATGCCGATGACCAGGCCGAGGATGAAGCGGACGTCGGCGGCGGTCGGCACTTGCATGGCGAGGCGCGTGCCGCCTGACGGGAGCGTGCGCTGCCGCAGGTAGGCCCAGGCGAATGCCAGCATGAAGGCCGCGTGGCTCGCCGCCACGCTGACCACCAGTGCGGATTCGGGAATGTCGTTGCCCAGCCGCTGGTCCTGTAGTGCGCCGACGCCCATTTGCGCCAGCAGGATGCCGAGTAGCGGAAGGAAGGCATACAGAAAGACGACCCAGACAAAGGCCACGCCCAGATCGATGGCGCGCAGGCCGCTTTTGCGCGCCCGCCGATTGAAGCGAATCGTCATCACGATCGGAGTCGCGACGACCACAACGAGCAGGAGGATCAGCGCTGCCGACAAAGTCTCACTCCGCTTCGGTGCTGGCGAGCCAGGCCTGGAACGAAATCACATTCCACAGGTAGGGGCTGCGGTCGAAGCTGCCGGTCTGATGCTGTTGCCACAATTGGGTCACTTTGGTGACGTCGAGATGTCCCTGCTGCCCGAGTCGCGCGGGGTCGAGCAAATGCGCCGCCCAGTCGCGTAGCGGCCCGCGCAGCCATTGCGCCAAGGGGACGGCAAAGCCGGCCTTGGGGCGTTCGATCAACTCCCTGGGAACATATCGGTCCAGCACGCGGCGCAGAATCCACTTGCCCTGGCCCTCGCGTATCAACATGCGCTCGGGCAGCGCAAAAGCCAGTTCGACCACGCGGTGGTCGAGCAGCGGGGCACGCGACTCCAGGCTCGCGCTCATGGCCGCGCGGTCGACCTTTACGAGCAGGTCATCAGGCAGGTACTGGCCCACGTCCCAGCGCCGCATCTGCTCGATGTGTGAACCACCGTCGGTCCAACTCAGACGGTCGGTGACCGACCCGCGCACGCCCAGAACAAGTTCCTCCTCAGGTTGCCACTGCGACATCAGGCGCACGTACATCTCGGCGAGGCTGCTGCAGACCATGAGCTGCGCAAGGCGGTGCATGCGACGGCCGTTGATGCTTTGGCGGCGCGCTGCCGGCAACAGCGAAAAGACCCGGTCCCAGGCCTGTGCCGATGCACCACGGATTGCCCCGGAAGCAACGCTGCGCAGGCCCGACGGCATGCCGTTGATGCGCTGCCACAGCGCTGCGGTGATGGCATAGCGCGGGTAGCCGGCAAACAACTCGTCGCCGCCGTCGCCGGAGAGCGAGACGGTGACGTGACGGCGCGTCAACCGGGACACCAGCGTGGTGGGGATCTGCGACGAGTCGGCAAACGGCTCGTCGTAGATCTGCGGCAATTCGGGAATGAGCCTGGCGGCATCGTCGGCGCTGACGTAAAGCTCGGTGTGGTCGGTGCCGAGGTGCTGCGCCACCGCCTTGGCGTACGGCGCTTCGTCGAAGGCCCTTTCGGCAAAGCCGATCGTGTAGGTCTTGACCTGCCGCTGGCTCTGGGCCTGCATCAGCGCGACCACGGTGCTCGAGTCGACCCCGCCGGAGAGGAACGCGCCCAGCGGCACATCGGCCACCATCTGCAGGCCGATCGATTCCTTGAGCCGGTCGTGCAACAGGTCGATGAGGGTGGCATCGTCGGCATCGCTCAGCGAGGTTGCCAAAGCCGCAGACTCGGGCGTTGTCAACCGCCAGTATGGTTGCGGCTGACCCGCCGTGCCGTCGCGATGGATGTGCACGACTTGACCTGCAGGCAGTTTCGCCAGACCTAGGTAGATGCATTGAGGTGCCGGAATGTAGGCAAACTGCATGAAGGTGGACAGCACCTGCGGGTCAAGCGCGGGCATGCCGCCGCCGAGCGCACGAATGGCCTTGAGCTCGGAGGCGAATGCAAACCCCAGCGCCGTACGGCCGTAGTAGAGCGGCTTCTCGCCGATGCGGTCGCGTGCCAGGCTGAGCGTCAGAGTCTGCCGGTCCCACAGGGCCACCGCAAACATGCCGACGGTGCGCGCTAGCGCCGCCTCCAGGCCCCAGGCCTCGATGGCGGCCAGCAGCACTTCGGAGTCGGAGTGGCCGCGCCACGCCGGTGCCAACCCACCGGCCTGCAACTCGCGCCTGATCTGCTCGAAGTTGTAGATCTCGCCGTTGTAGGCCATCACGAAGCGTCCGCTCACCGAGTGCATCGGCTGGTGGCCCTGGGGCGACAGGTCGATGATTGCCAGCCGCCTGTGGGCCAACGCCACGCCGTGTTCGTGATCAAGCCAGATCCCTTCGTCGTCTGGCCCGCGGTGCACAAGGGCCGCGGCCATGCGATGCGCAGCCGATGGCAGGTTCAGCCCTGCCTGTGCGTCGAGGATGCCCGCAATTCCACACATGATCTGCGCTCGTTCGCCTGGTAGTTCTACAGCGGTCGTGGCACGGCATGCGACGCACACCATTGCGCCACTACACCCGTCGACACGAGCGCCAGAATCTGTGCCATCAAATAGGCGTAGGCCGCACCCATCGCGCCTAACTCTGGCATCAACAGGGCCGATGCCCCGAGGTACAGGTAGTCTCGTGGCATGGCGATCAGGAAGAGCGAGTGCCACATCCGACCGCTCGTCTGGACCAACTGGTACAAGCTCATACCGAGCATTTCCGGGATTGCCGAGAGCAGCAGCACCACGAGGACTCCCTGGGCTGCAGCGAAAGAAGGGCCATACAGACTGAGCACCGGCCCTGCTGCAAGTAGCAGCACGCCCACGGCCAAGATTGAAAACAACGAGGTCATCGCGAAGTTCGACCAGAACACCTCTCGAAACCCCTTGCCTTGGCGCTCTCCGATCAGGCGGCTGAGAACTGAGAACGAGACCGCGTTCAGCATCGATGGGATCTGAAGTACGGCCAAACGAACTTGATTTGCAACTGCAAACAGCGCCACCAGCACCAACCCGTCTTGCATGCGCGCGAGCAGCACGGTCACGAGCCATTGGCAGGGCAGTGAGATCATCCCAGCCAAGCCTGTTGGTAGTGCAAACGTCCAAATGCGTCGAATCTCATGGCGCGCGAGGTGCGCGCTCGGGCGAGGAATGCCATGACGTCGGCGAACCATGCCTAGAGTCAGGCCAAGCGTCACCGAACGCAGCGCGCTGGCGGCAACAAATCCGACCAAAGCTCCGGACAACCCCCCCAGGGCAGCACCGGCGGCGGTAGTCGCCACATTCCACAAGCCCACCCCTACACTCGCAAGGCCAAGTTCTCTGAAGGCGCCGAAACCTTGGAGAGCTCCGATTTGGTACGAGACGGCCATCTGAAAAAAAGCTGCTATGGCCACGGTGCGCACCAGCTCGACAAGTTCAGGTCTTCCCAACAAGTGGACGCTCAGCAATTCGGCCAAACCGAACAGCAATGCCGCAACACAAACACCCATGCCGAAGGCAAAGGCGCGGCAAAGGTCTAACACTCGACCGACTCGGCCGGGGTCGCTGGCCGCCGACTCAGCAACGAACTTGGTGGCGACAACACCAGTGCCGCTTTGGGCAATGGCGGCCGCTGTCATCACAGTGGAAACAAGTACCGAGTAGGCACCGAACGCCTCCAGTCCAAGAATGCGGGCAACGAGAATCGTAGAAATCAGCGTTGAGCCCTGGAGCGCGACGGCGAACACGATGTTCCAAGATAGAGCGGCGAGCAGGCGCCTCCGAAAGACTCTGATCGTCTCGACAAAGCGGCTGACCCAGGTGAGGGGCATCACGCTGGACATCACCGTGGGATCAGATCTAAGTGCGCGGCGTACCACCGGGCCACGATTTCAATGCCTTGGGCAATCGTGTGGCTGGGGCGATAGCCAAGCAGTTCGCGTGCTTTGCCGATGTCGGCCTGGCTGTGCCGAACGTCGCCGGATCTGAAGTCGCGGTACACCGGGCTTGCCGAGTCGGCGCCACCCTGTGCGCGAAGGTTCTCTCGCAACAAGCCGAACAACTCGTTCAGGGTCGTTCGATCGCCGACGGCAACGTTGTAGACCTGATCCTTTGCGCCATCGACCTCGGTCGTCGCAGAGAGCAGGTTGGCCTGCACGGCGTTGTCGACGTAGCAGAAATCGCGGCTGGTTTCCCCATCGCCGTTAATGAACACCGTGGAACCCCTAAGCAGCGCTGCGGCCCACTGTGGGATGACTGCGGCGTAAGCGCCGTTCGGGTCCTGCCGTGCTCCGAAGACATTGAAATAGCGCAGACCGATCGTCTTGAATCCGTAGCTGCGGGCGAAAACGTCTGCGTACAACTCGTTGACGTACTTCGTCACTGCGTAAGGACTGAGCGGTTTGCCAATGGTGTGCTCGACCTTCGGCAGCCCTGGGTGGTCACCGTAGGTGCTGCTGCTGGCTGCGTAGACAAAGCTGCGCACGCCCGCGTCTCGGGCGGCCACCAGCATGTTCAAGAACCCGGAGATGTTGGTGGCATTGGTCGCGATCGGGTCATTCAGGCTGCGCGGGACGCTTCCGAGTGCGGCTTGATGCAGCACATGGTCGACGGCGATGCCGCTCTCGACGGCGGCGGTCGCGCGATCGGCCGGCCAGCGGGTGGCGCGCCGGCAATCGTCGAGCCTGCCGATGTCGCCTTCGACGAAGCGAAAACGCTCCCACTGCGCAGGCGTCACCAGGCCGCGCACTTCGTCGAGGTTGCGCTGGTGGCCGGTCGAGAAGTTGTCGAGCCCGACGACGCGCTGATCGAGCCGCAGCAACGTTTCCAGCAGGTTGCTGCCGATGAACCCGGCGACGCCGGTGATCAGCCAGGTGCGGGGCTCGGAGGCCAGGCGGCTGCGCAGGGTTTCGTAGGCGTTCATGTTCGAGGCGTTGGGGCTGGGCGGCGGGCAGGATCGGTCAGCTGGATCACAGGCGCCAGAGATGAACACCCAAGGCGGACACGGCCTCAGGCGCGTAGGCCGCCTTCACATCGACCAGCACGCCTCCCGGCTTCAGCGGCGCCAGCAGGTCGGCCAGCGGCATCGCGGTGTAGCTGGCATGCGCCACCGCCGCCACGATCGCGTCTGCGTTGCCAGGGAGCCGGCTCCATTCGGTCAGCGTGATTCCGTACTCGTGCATGGCCTCGGCGGGCTTGGCAAGCGGGTCGTGCACATGCACATCGCAGCCGAACTCCTGCAGCTCCTTCACCACGTCTGCGACCTTGCTGTTGCGCAGGTCGGGGCAGTCTTCCTTGAACGTCAGGCCCAGCACGACGACGCGGGCGCCCTTGATGTTCGTGCCGCGGCGGATCAGCTCCTTGATGGCCTGTTGCGCCACATAGGCGGCCATGCCGTCGTTGATGCGCCGGCCGGCCAGAATCACCTGGGGGTGGTAGCCGAGCATTTCGGCCTTGTGGGTCAGGTAGTACGGATCGACGCCGATGCAATGGCCGCCGACCAGGCCGGGGCGGAAGGGCAGGAAGTTCCACTTGGTTCCCGCGGCCTTGAGCACCTCCTGGGTGTCGATGCCCAGCCGGTTGAAGATCATCGCCAGCTCGTTCATCAACGCGATGTTGAGGTCGCGCTGGGTGTTCTCGATCACCTTGGCCGCTTCAGCGACCTTGATGCTGCTCGCGCGGTGCACCCCGGCCGTGATGATCCGCAGGTAGGTTTGCGCCACCACCTGAAGTGTCTCTGGGGAGTCGCCGGCGACCACCTTGGTGATCTTGGTGACAGTACGCTCCTTATCACCCGGATTGATGCGTTCGGGGCTATAGCCGACGAAGAAGTCCCGCTTCCACTCCAAGCCGGATTCGCGCTCCAGGATCGGAATGCAAACCTCTTCGGTGGCGCCGGGATACACGGTGGACTCGTAGACGACGGTCGCACCCTTCTTCAAGTACCGACCGACGGATTCCGAACTCCTGATCAGCGGCATGAAGTCCGGCTGGTGGGCAGCATCGACCGGCGTGGGAACGGCGATGACGATGAAGTCGGCTTCGCGAAGGACGGCCGGGTCGGTCGAGCATTCGAGCAGCGTCGCCGCGCGCAGCTCCTTGCTGTCAACTTCTCCGGTCGGGTCTTCAAAGCGCCGATAGGCGGCCACCTTCTCGGTCGAGAGGTCGAAGCCGAGCGTCCGGAGCTTCTTGCCGAATTCGACGGCCAGGGGCAGGCCGACGTAGCCCAGGCCGACGACGGCGACGATGGAGGGGTCTTTTCGCATGGTTGGGATGTCAGGGGCGCCGTGGCAGGGCAGCGGGCCGGCTCAATCGTTGAGTCACTCGTTGTAGTCGTAAGCCTGGAATCCCGCCATCTTCACCAGGCTGTCGCGCCGGGCTGCCGTGTAGTCGGCCTCGACCATCTCCTTCACCAACTCGGCCAGCGTGGTCGTGGGCTCCCAGCCGAGCTTTGCCTTGGCCTTGCTCGGGTCGCCCAGCAGCGTTTCGACTTCGGTGGGTCGGTAGTAGCGTGGATCCACCCTCACCACCACGTCGCCGACCTTGCACTTGGCCTGGCTGCCCTCGACCTTGGCGACGGTGGCGGTTTCCCGGTCGCCTGTGCCGCTGAATTTCAGCGTGATGCCCAGCTCGGCCGCCGCAAACTCGACGAACTGCCGCACGCTGTACTGCACGCCGGTGGCGATGACGAAGTCTTCCGGCTGGTCTTGCTGCAACATCAGCCATTGCATCTGCACGTAGTCGCGTGCGTGGCCCCAGTCGCGCAGCGCCGACAGGTTGCCCAGGTACAGGCAGTCCTGCAGGCCGAGTGCAATGCGCGCGATGGCGCGCGTGATCTTGCGCGTGACGAAGGTTTCGCCACGAAGCGGGCTCTCATGGTTGAACAGGATCCCGTTGCAGGCGTACAAGCCGTAGGCCTCACGGTAGTTGACGGTGATCCAGTAGCCGTACAGCTTGGCCACTGCATACGGGCTCCGCGGGTAGAACGGCGTGGTTTCCTTCTGCGGCGTTTCCTGCACCAGGCCGTACAGCTCGGAAGTGCTGGCTTGGTAGAAGCGGGTCTTTTTCTCAAGCCCCAGGATGCGGATCGCCTCCAAGATGCGAAGGGTGCCGATGCCGTCGGCATTGGCCGTGTACTCGGGCGTTTCGAATGAGACCGCCACATGGCTCATCGCCGCCAGGTTGTAGATCTCGTCGGGCTGCACCTGCTGGATGATGCGGATCAAGTTGGTGCTGTCGGTCAAGTCGCCGTAGTGCAGCTTGAAGCGTTGGTGGTCGACGTGCGGGTCCTGGTACAGGTGGTCGATGCGATCCGTGTTGAACATGCTTGCGCGGCGCTTGACGCCATGCACCGTGTAGCCTTTGTCCAGCAGCAACTCCGACAGGTAGGCGCCATCCTGGCCGGTCACACCGGTAATGAGGGCGGTCTTGTTTTTGGTCATGTGAGGTGGCTTGCCTTGAATTCGGCGGCCGTGCTCGACGGTGACGCCTCGTCTCGGCCCATCAGTTCGCCCTTGAGCGTGGCAATCTCGGTCTGAAGCATCTTGTACTCGGCTTCCTTGCGGGCCAAGAAGGCTCGCGTCAGCCGGAACCGCTGGCTCACCCCCGCGGGCGTGAGTACGTAGAGATAGCCTAGCTTGCTGTCGTTGCGCTGGAAGTTCTGGGCAATGACCCATCCCTTTCCGAGCAGCGCCTTCAGCAGGTAGTGCGTCTTGCCCAGGCTGACGCCCATCGCGCGCGACAGCTGCCGCTGTGAGTACTCGGGGTGTTGCTCCAGAACGCGCAGCAGTTCGAGGTGCGCCGAGTGTTCTGCCGAGGGCGAAGAGAGTTCCGGTATCACGGTGCGTTCAATCGTTGAACGCTGGATTCTACACATGCGGATGAGACGCCTTTGGCCGATGGATGATGGATCGCCATGTGCGACCAACGCTCAAGCAAGGGCCCGAGCGACTGCCCGGTGCATCACGGCGCAGCTCGGATGCTGCTGAAGCTGGCGCCTTGAACGTCCTTGCCTGACACGAGCGGTGTTGCGTTGCCCAGTGGCCAGTCGATCGCCAGTTCCCGGTCGTCCCACCTCACGCACCGCTCCAACTCTGGCGCGTAGTAGTCGGTCGTTTTGTAGAGGAAGTCGGCGCTGTCGCTTGTCACCAAAAAGCCATGCGCCATGCCGGGAGGCAGCCACAGGAGGCGGTTATTTTCGCCGCTCAACTCGACGCCGACCCAGCGGCCGAACGTGGCGCTGCTGCGGCGCAGGTCCACCGCCACATCGAACACTCTGCCTCGCGTCACCCTCACCAGCTTGCCCTGCGCATGCGGCGGCAGCTGGTAGTGCAAACCTCGCAGCACGCCCTTGGCCGAGCGCGAATGGTTGTCCTGCACGAACGTCACCTCGTGCCCGACGGCCTCGTTGAACGCGCGCTGGTTGAAGCTCTCCATGAAGAAGCCGCGCTCGTCGCCGAATACCCTTGGCTCCAAGATCAGGACGCCAGGGATGGCGGTCTCAGAGACTTTCACGCCGAGATCTCCATCAGTAAACGCCGCCTTTGATCACCTGCATCAAGTACTGACCGTAGCCATTCTTCAGCATCGGCTGCGCCAACGCGTGGAGCTGCTCGGCGGTGATCCAGCCGCTTCGGTAAGCGATCTCTTCGGGGCAGGCGACTTTCAGGCCCTGGCGCTTCTCCAGCGTGGCGATGAACTGGCCGGCTTCGAGCAGGCTGTCGTGCGTGCCGGTGTCGAGCCACGCGTAGCCGCGGCCCATGATCTCGACGTTGAGCTGGCCTTGCGCCAGGTAGCGCGCATTCACGTCGGTGATTTCCAGCTCGCCGCGGGCCGACGGTTGGATGCTGGCCGCGATGTCGCAGACCTGCTCGTCGTAGAAGTACAGCCCCGTTACCGCATAGTTGCTCTTCGGCGCCTTGGGCTTTTCTTCGATGCTCTGGGCGCGCTTGTGGGCGTCGAAGGCGACCACGCCATAACGTTCGGGGTCGTGCACGTGGTAGGCAAACACCGACGCACCGGCAGCGCGCCGGCCCGCGGCGCCGAGCAGGCCCTGGAAGTCGTGTCCGTAGAAGATGTTGTCGCCCAACACCAGCGCGCTCGGTTGGCCGCCGACGAACTGCCGGCCCAGGACGAACGCCTGCGCCAGGCCGTCGGGGCTGGGTTGCACGCAATAGCTGATGTTCACGCCCCACCTCGCGCCGTCGCCCAGCAGTGCCTCGAAGCGGGGCGTGTCTTGCGGCGTGCTGATGAGCAGGATGTCACGGATGCCGGCCAGCATCAGCGTGCTGAGCGGGTAGTAGACCATCGGCTTGTCGTAGACCGGCAGGAGCTGCTTGCTCATTGCCAGCGTGGCCGGGTGCAGCCGGGTGCCGGAGCCTCCGGCGAGCACGATGCCTTTGCGGTTTGAAGCGGTCATGGGATCGGCACGTGAAGAGTCAGGTCAGCACTTCGGCCAACAGCCGGTCAACGCCGGCTTGCCACGGCGGCAAGCTCAGGCCGAAAGTGTGCTGCAGCTTGCGTGTGTCCAATCGCGAATTGTGCGGGCGCCTGGCTGGCGTGGGGAAGGCGCTGGTGGGCACCGGCTCGATGGCGTGCTCGGCCACCTTCACAGGCCGGCCAGCGGCACGCGCCACACCGATCACGTGGCGGGCGTAACCATGCCAGCTCGTCTCGCCGCTCGCCACGGCGTGGTAGGTGCCGGCCAACTCGGGCCGGGTCTGCGCCGACCGCAGCGCGTGGGCGGTCAGGTCGGCCAGCAGGTCCGCGCCGGTGGGCGCGCCGATCTGGTCGTCGATGACGGTCAGCCGGTCGCGTTCGGCGGCGAGCTTGAGCATGGTCTTGGCAAAGTTGCCGCCGCGCACGGCGTAGACCCAACTGGTGCGAAAGATCAGGTGGCGACAGCCGCTGGCTCGGATGGCTTGTTCGCCTTCGAGTTTGGTACGGCCGTAGACGCTCAGCGGGCCTGTGGGCGAGTCTTCGACCCACGGCCGGTCGCCGCTGCCGTCGAACACGTAGTCGGTGCTGTAGTGCATCAACCAGGCGCCGCTCGCCGCGGCCTCGCGTGCCAGCACGCCGGGCGCGGTGGCGTTGATGGCGCGCACGAGGTCGGGTTCGCTCTCTGCCTTGTCGACGGCGGTGTGCGCTGCGGCATTCACGATGATTTGTGGAGCGATCGCACGCACCGTCGCCGCCAAAGACTCGGGCCGCGAAAAGTCGGCGCTCAACGGGCCCGGGCTGTCGAAGTCCAACGCCACCACCTCGCCCAACGGCGCAAGCGACCGCTGCAACTCCCAGCCGACCTGGCCGTTCTTGCCGAGCAGCAGGATCTTCATGCGCTGGTCACGCTGAAGCGCGCTCGCTGTACTGCGTGGCCACCCAGTCGCGGTACGCGCCGGACTGCACATGCGCCACCCAGTCGGCGTTGTCGAGGTACCAGCGCACCGTCTTGCGGATGCCGGTCTCGAAGGTCTCGGCCGGCTTCCAGCCGAGTTCGCGCTCGATCTTGCGCGCGTCAATCGCGTAGCGGCGGTCGTGGCCGGGCCGGTCGGCAACAAAGGTGATGAGCCGGGCGTGCGGGCCCGCGGCGCTTGGCCGCATCTCGTCGAGCAACGCGCACACGGTTTGCACGATCTCGATGTTGGGCTTTTCGTTCCAGCCGCCGACGTTGTAGGTCTCGCCCACGCGCCCGCGGGCGAGCACCTCGCGGATTGCGCTGCAGTGGTCTTTCACGTAAAGCCAGTCGCGCACCTGCTGGCCGTCGCCGTAGACCGGCAGTGGCTTGCCGGCCAGTGCGTTGACGATCATCAGCGGGATCAGCTTCTCGGGGAAGTGGTACGGGCCGTAGTTGTTCGAGCAGTTCGTCGTGACCACCGGCAGGCCGTAAGTGTGGTGCCAGGCGCGCACCAGGTGGTCGCTGGCGGCCTTGCTGGCGGAATAGGGGCTGTTGGGCTCGAACGGATGGGCCTCGGTGAAGGCCGGGTCGCCCGGGCCGAGGGAGCCGTAGACCTCGTCGGTCGAGACATGGTGAAAGCGGAACGCGGCCTTCTCTGTCGCGGGCAGCTGGGCCCAGTGCGCCCGAGTGGCCTCCAGCAGCGTGAAGGTGCCTTCGACGTTGGTCTTGATGAAAGCGCCGGGGCCGTGGATGCTTCGATCGACGTGGCTTTCCGCCGCGAAGTGCACCACGGCGCGCGGCCGGTGCTCCGCCATCAGGCGGTCGAGCAGCGGCCGGTCGGCAATGTCGCCCTGCACGAACCGATGCCGGGGGTTGCCCGCCAACGAGCCCAGGCTCTCCAGGTTGCCGGCATAGGTGAGCGCGTCGAGGTTGAGCACCGGCTCCGCGCTCGCCGCCACCCAATCGAGAACAAAGTTTGCGCCGATGAAACCGGCCCCACCCGTGACGAGGATCATGAAGTGTTGCCCTGAGGCAGCGCCTGGAAAAACCGGCCGATTCTAGTGGCCGGAAACCGGCAGGATCCTCTCGCGCACCCGCAAGGGCGATAATCCAAAGATGACCGAAACACAGACCAGCGCGCAGACCGAAACAACCACCAGCGACGAATCCGCCCCCCAAGACGGCGACGGAGGTCACATTTCAGCCCCTGTCTCGCTCGAATTCTCAAGCGTGGGCCTGGCCGAGAGCCTGCAGCGCGCCGTGGCCGACCAAGGCTACACGACGATGACGCCGATCCAGGCCAAGGCCATCCCGATCGTGCTGGCTGGCCGCGACGTGATGGGCGCGGCCCAGACCGGCACCGGCAAGACGGCGGCGTTCTCTCTGCCGCTGCTGCACAAGATGCTGCGCCACGAAAATGCCAGCATGTCGCCCGCCCGCCACCCGGTGCGCGCACTCGTGATCGCCCCCACGCGCGAACTGGCCGACCAGGTGGCCGCCAACATCAAGGGCTACGCGCAGCACTCCAAGCTGCGCACCGCGGTGGTCTACGGCGGCATCGACATGAAGCCGCAGACGGCCGAGCTGAAGGCTGGCGTCGAGGTGCTGGTGGCCACGCCGGGGCGCTTGCTCGACCACATCGAGGCCAAGAATTGCGTGCTGAACCAGGTCGAGTACGTCGTTCTTGACGAGGCGGACCGCATGCTCGACATCGGTTTTCTGCCCGACTTGCAGCGCATCCTGAGCTACTTGCCCAAAACACGCCAGACGCTGCTGTTCTCGGCCACGTTCTCGCCCGAGATCAAGCGCTTGGCCGAGAGCTACTTGCAAGACCCGATCCTCGTCGAGGTGGCGCGCCCGAACGCGACCGCGACCAATGTGGAGCAGCGCTTTTTCAGCGTTGCCACCGATGACAAGCGCAGCGCGGTGCTCAAGCTGCTGAAGGAGCGGGCGATCACGCAGGCGCTGGTGTTCGTCAACTCCAAGCTCGGCTGCGCGCGGCTGGCTCGGTCGTTCGAGCGCGACGGGTTGCGCACCAATGCGCTGCATGGCGATAAGTCGCAGGACGAGCGGCTGAAAGCGCTCGACGCGTTCAAGCGCGGCGAGGTGGATGTGCTGGTGGCGACCGACGTGGCTGCCCGTGGCCTGGACATCGCCGACCTTCCGGCGGTGTTCAACTTCGACGTGCCGTTCAACGCCGAGGACTACGTGCACCGCATCGGCCGCACCGGCCGCGCCGGCGCATCGGGCCTGGCGGTCACGCTGGTCTCGCGCGACGACGCGCGCTTGATCGGCGACATCGAAAAGCTGATCCGCAAGAAGATCGAGCTCGAGCCGCTGGAACTTGAAGAAGATCGCCCGCGCCGAACCTTCAGCGAGCGCCCGCGCCGCGACGACGATGAAGACCGGCCGGTGCGCGCTCCGTTCACGGCGCGCAGCGCATCGCCGGCCGCGCCGCGCGCTTCGAGCGACCCGTTCTTCGACAAACCCTACGAGCCCGCATCGGCCACCGCCGAGCCCGCCTGGGAGGCCAAGGCCACCACGTCGGCTCGTTCTTTCTCGCCCAACATCAAGCCCAAAAAGCGCGTGGCGGCCCTGTTCGGCGCTGCCTGCAAGCCTGAAGAAGTGGCGAACTGAGCACGCGCCGGAAGGGAGAGATGCGCCGTCCGATGCGCTCGCTGCCTCAGCCGGCCAGCAACGAAAACACCGCTGGCACGTCGCCTGGCATCGTGGTGGCCCGGGCCCGCCATGCGGCCACCGTGTCGCTGCGTGTGAAGCCCCCGGCCAGGGTCAGCCCGCAGCTCACCGACAGCTGTGTTGTGGCTTGCAGGTGAGCTACGAGCGCGCCCAGCAGGGCCTCGTTGCGGTACGGCGTCTCGATCATCAATTGGGTTTGCCGCTGCCGGCGTGACAGGGCTTCGAGGTCGCGGATGCGGGTGGCGCGTTCGGCAGCGTCCACGGGCAAGTAGCCAATGAACGCAAAGCTCTGCCCGTTCAGCCCGCTGGCCGCCAGTGCCAGCAGCAACGAGCTGGCGCCGGGCAGGGCCATGACGCGAATCCCCAGGCCGTGAGCCGCCTGCACGAGTGCGGCGCCGGGGTCGGCCACGGCAGGCAAACCGGCCTCTGAGATCAGGCCGACGTCGTGTCCGTGCTGCGCCGGAGCGAGCAGCGGCTGCAACGACGCCTGCGGGGCCATCGCCGACGGCAGATTCGGCGCGGCCCCCTTGAGCGGCGCGCCCTTTTGCGCTCGCGGCAGCTCAACGATGCACAGCGACTGCAGCGGCAGCACCAGCGGCACCACTGCATCGACGCGCTTCAGAAATGCCCGCGTCGACTTGGCGTTCTCGGCCACCCAGTGCTGCAAACCGGCAGCAATGCGGATGACACCCAGTGGAAGCAGCGCTTGCAGGTCGGCGCCGCTGTCCGGCGTGCCCAGATCCAGCGTGTTGGGCACGAGATACAGCGTGCCCGTCGAGCCGGGAGTCGGCTCGCTCAAGACCGGCCGCCCGCGAGTGGGTCGATGCCCGCCTGACGCAGCAGCGCACAGGTCTTGATGAGCGGCAGGCCGATCAACGCCGTCGGGTCGTCGGACTCGATCGCGTCGAGCAGCGCGATGCCGAGCGTCTCGCACTTGGCGCTGCCGGCACAGTCGTACGGTTGTTCGGTGAGCAGATAGTGCTCGATCTCACCCTCGGTCAGCGTGCGAAATTGCACCCGCACAGGCACCAGCGCCGAAGCGGCAAAGCCGCTGGCCTCGCAGACCACCGACACCGCGGTGTGAAACATCACGCTGCGCCCACTCATGGAGCGCAGTTGCAGGGTCGCTCGCGCATGCGTGCCCGGCTTGCCGATCGGCACGCCGTCCAGGTCGGCCACCTGGTCGGAACCGATCACCACGGCAGACGGGTGGAGCGTTGCCACGGCACGCGCCTTGGCCAGCGCAAGCCGTTGCGCCAGCGCGTCGGGCAGTTCGCCGGCACGCGGGGTCTCGTCGACGTGCGGCGACTGAACCTGGAAGGGCAGCCGCAAGCGTTCGAGCAGTTCGCGCCGGTAGCGCGAAGTGGATGCCAGGATGAGCGCGCGTGCTTGTTCCATCGGGCAGATTGTCCCATCGCGCGTCGTACACTGCATCGCATGGCTGCGCGCGCTTTCGACCCCTTTCGGCTGGACGTGCAAGTGTTTGCGAGCGACAACGGCGAGTTGTCTGGCCGCTGGCCGCTTCAGGACATGACGCGTTTGGCCGACTCGATGCACTCAGACTCGCCCGCCACCGGTGCGAGCCAGGTCGGCTGGAGCGCGAGAGGTGAACTGCGCGCCGCCCGCGGCGGACCGGCACAGGTCTGGCTGCACTTGCGCGCCGAGGCGCGCTTGCAGCTTGAGTGCCAGCGTTGCCTGCAGGCGGTGGAAAGCGAATTGAGCATCCACCGCTGGTTTCTTTTCGTGCCCGGCGAAGACGCGGCGGCGCAGATGGACTCCGAGAGTGAAGACGACGTGCTTGCGCTGACCCGTGCGCTGGACCTGCGCGACCTGGTCGAAGACGAACTGCTGCTCGCCTTGCCGCTGGTACCGCGTCACGATGTATGCCCCACCGCGTTGTCGTTGCTGAACGACGCGCCGCAGGCGTCTGCCGGACCGGTCCACCCCTTTGCTGTGCTGGCCACCCTCAAGCGAGGCGGATCACTCAATTAGCGCGGTCGGCCTCGTGCCTCTGCGCCGCCGGCCCGTGCTAGAATCGCGGGCTTTCCGCTTGGAGCGTTTCGGGTTGTCGTCAGGCGCGTCACCCCAGCATGCGCCACGGCGTCGGCTCGTTGCAGAGCGTCAGGAGAACCCCATGGCCGTTCAACAGAACAAGAAGTCCCCTTCCAAGCGCGGCATGCACCGCGCGCACAACGCACTGAACACCCCGGGCACCGGCATCGAGCCGACCACCGGCGAAGTGCACATGCGGCACCACATCAGCCCGAACGGTTTCTATCGCGGTCGCAAGGTGCTCAAAACCAAGGCAGACGCGTAAGCGCACGTCGCTGGTTCCCGCGCGTTGAAGGCGGCACCGGTCGAGCGCCGCTGTTGATTTCTCCTTCGTCATGACCGAATCGTCTGCGACGCCGCGAACGGCAGAGTCGACGCAGCTCGCCGTAGTCCGCCTGTCGGTGGATTGCATGGGCGGGGACCACGGCCCGGCAGTCACGCTCCCCGCCTGCAAGGCCTTCCTGGCGGCGCACCCGCAGGCTGAACTCATGCTCGTTGGGCGTGCCAAGGCGCTCGCGGCTGCGGCAGGCTGGCCGCGCTGCACCATCGTCGAGGCCAGCGAGGTCGTCGAGATGCACGACCCGCTGGAAGTTTCGCTTCGGCGCAAGAAGGATTCGTCGATGCGGATCGCGATCGGGCTGGTCAAGCCTGACGCGACCGGCACGGCCATTGCGCAGGCCTGCGTCTCGGCCGGCAACACCGGCGCCCTGATGGCCTTGTCACGCTACGTCTTGAAGACGCTGGAAGGCATCGACCGCCCCGCCATCGCGTCAGTGATGCCCAACGAGCGCGACGGCTACACCACCGTGCTCGACCTCGGCGCTAACGTCGATTGCACGGCCGACCACCTGTTGCAGTTTGCGGTGATGGGCAGTGCGCTGGTTTCCGCCGTCGAGGGCAAGGCCAACCCGAGCGTCGGGCTGCTCAACATCGGTGAAGAAGCCATCAAGGGCAGCGAGGCCGTCCGTGACGCCGCCACCTTGCTGCGCGCCGCGGCGGCGAGCGGACAGCTCAACTTCCACGGCAACGTCGAAGGCAACGACATCTTCAAAGGCACGACCGACATCGTCGTGTGCGACGGCTTCGTCGGCAACGTGATGTTGAAGTCGGCCGAGGGCCTGGCGTCGATGCTCTCCAGCTTCATCAAGCAGGAGTTCAAGCGCAACGTTCTGACCAAGATGGCGGCGATCGTGGCGCTGCCGGTGTTGAACCACTTCAAGGCGCGCGTGGACTACCGCCGCTACAACGGTGCAGCCCTGCTGGGCCTGCGCGGGCTGGTCTTCAAGAGCCACGGTTCAGCCGATGCGTTCGCTTTCGAGCAGGCGCTGAATCGGGCTTATGATGCGGCCCGGAATGGGTTGCTCGCCCGGGTGCACGACAAGATTTTGGGTGCCCTTGCGGCCATCCCGCCCACGGAGGCAACCGCTGCACTGATCAACGCAAGTCAGGCAGCCGACACAACGCTGTCTGCATGAACGCTCACCCGAGATGAAGGGCTACTCGCGCATCACCGGCACCGGCAGCTGCCTGCCGCCGCACCGCGTGAGCAATGAGGCGCTGGCGGCGCAGCTGGCGCGGGACGGGGTCGAGACCTCGGACGCCTGGATCGTCGAGCGCACCGGCATACGCGCGCGGCATTTTGCGGCGGCCGAGGTGGTGTCCAGCGACCTGGCGCTGGTGGCCGCGCGGGCAGCGCTGGAAGCCGCCGACTGCGATGCGGCCAGCATCGACCTGATCATCGTTGCTACGTCCACGCCTGACATGATCTTCCCGAGCACGGCCTGCATCGTGCAGAACAAGCTTGGTGTGCACGGTTGCGCGGCATTCGATGTGCAGGCGGTCTGCTCCGGCTTCGTTTACGCGCTCACGGTGGCCGACTCGATGATCCGCACCGGCGCTGCCAGCAAGGCGTTGGTGATCGGCTCCGAAGTGTTCTCGCGCATCCTCGACTTCAAGGACCGCACCACCTGCGTGCTGTTCGGCGACGGCGCCGGCGCAGTGGTGCTGGAAGCCAGCGACCGGCCGGGCATCCTGGCGACTGAATTGCGTGCCGACGGCCGGCACGCCAACATTTTGTGCACCCCCGGCACGGTGGCGGCTGGCAAGGTGCTGGGCCACCCGTGGCTGCGGATGGACGGCCCCGCCGTGTTCAAGCTCGCCGTGACCGTGCTGGAAGACGCCGCCCGCTCGGTGCTGGCCAAGGCCGACCGCACCGAGGCCGACATCGACTGGCTGATTCCGCACCAGGCCAACATCCGCATCATGCAAAGCACCGCCCGCAAGCTGAAGCTGGCGCCGGAGCGGCTGATCGTCACGGTCGACGAGCATGGCAACACGTCGGCCGCGTCGATCCCGCTGGCGCTGGACGAGTCGGTGCGCAGCGGCAAGGTCAAGCCGGGGGACACCGTGCTGCTCGAAGGCGTCGGTGGCGGCTTCACCTGGGGCGCTGTGCTGCTCGATTTTTGATCGACGTCCGAACGGCTTCCAGCTTCCATTGAGAGACAGCGGCGATGACCGACTTCGCATTCGTATTTCCTGGTCAGGGCTCGCAGGCCGTGGGCATGCTCGACGCCTGGGGCGACAACCTTGCCGTGAACCAGACATTGGCCGAAGCGTCCGACGCGCTCGATGAAGACGTCGCGCGGTTGATCCGCGAAGGCCCGAAGGAGCGGCTCGACCTCACCAGCAACACCCAGCCCGTCATGTTGGCGGCCGGCATCGCCTGCTACCGCGCCTGGCTGGCGCAGACTGGTCGGCCGCCGGCGCTGGTGGCAGGCCACTCGCTGGGCGAGTACACCGCACTGGTGGCGGCCGGCGCGCTGACCTTGAAGGACGCGCTGCCGCTGGTTCGATTCCGCGCGCAGGCGATGCAGGACGCCGTGCCGGTCGGCGTGGGCGCGATGGCAGCGATCCTCGGCCTGGAAGCCGACGACGTGCGCGCTGGCTGTGCCGAAGCCTCAGCCGCCACGGGCGAAGCGGTCGCGGCGGCCAACTTCAACGACCCGAAGCAGACCGTGATTGCCGGTACGCAGGCCGGCGTCGACAAGGCTTGCGAGTTGCTCAAGGCCAAGGGCGCCAAGCGGACGCTGCCGCTGGCGGTTTCTGCGCCGTTTCATTCCAGCCTGATGAAGCCCGCTGCCGATCGCCTGAAAGCCAGACTCGCCGAGACGACCTTTGCGACACCGCAGATCCCGGTGCTCAACAACATCGATGTGGCGGTGCAGACCGATGCAGCGGCCATCCGCGACGCGCTCTACCGGCAGGCGTTCGGCCCGGTGCGTTGGGTCGAAGTGGTGCTGGCCATTCGCGCGCGCGGGCTGAGCCACATCATCGAATGCGGCCCGGGCAAGACGCTGGCCGGCATGGTCAAGCGCATTGACCCGCAGGCGGTGTCGGGCAGCGTGCTCGACCCGACCACGTTGAGCAGCGTGCAGGAGCTTCTTTCATGAGCACAAGCCTTGGCACAAGCAGCGGGCTGGCCGGGCAGGTGGCGCTGGTCACCGGTGCGTCGCGCGGCATCGGCCGCGCCATTGCACTGGCATTGGCCGAGCAGGGCGCCAAGGTGGTCGGCACTGCCACCACGCCCTCAGGCGCGCAAGGCGTCAGCGATGCACTTGGGTCGTTCGCAGGCTGTCGAGGCATCTGCCTTGACGTCAACGACGGCCCGGGCATCGACGCCGCGGTCGACGCCATCGTGAAGGAGTTCGGCGCGCTGCATGTGCTCGTCAACAATGCTGGCATCACGCGCGACATGCTGTCCATGCGCATGAAGGACGACGACTGGGACGCGGTTCTCGACACCAACCTCAAGGCGGTATTCCGCGTCAGCCGAGCGGTGACGCGCCCGATGATGAAGCAGCGCCAGGGCCGCATCATCAACATCACGTCTGTCGTCGGCGCCAGCGGCAACGCGGGGCAGGCCAACTATGCCGCCGCCAAGGCAGGCGTTGCCGGCCTCACACGCTCGCTCGCGCGCGAACTCGGCAGCCGCGGCATCACGGTGAACTGTGTTGCACCGGGCTTCATCGAGACCGACATGACCAAGGCTCTGTCTGAGGCCCAGACCGCAGCGCTGATGGCTCAGATTCCGCTGGGGCGGCTGGGTCAGGCCAGCGAGATCGCGCATGCGGTGGCGTTCCTGGCTTCGGCTGCAGCAGGCTACATCACCGGCACCGAACTGCACGTCAACGGCGGCATGTTCATGAACTGAGCCGGCTGCACCTAAGCCTTAGAATCCCGCGCGTTACCTACAAACACTCCTGGAGGAGTCATGAGCGATATCGAAGCACGTGTCAAGAAAATCATCGCCGAACAACTCGGCGTGCCCGAAGCCGACGTCGTCAGCTCCAAGGCATTCGTCGCCGACCTCGGCGCCGACTCGCTTGACACCGTGGAACTGGTGATGGCCTTGGAGGACGAGTTCGGGATCGAGATTCCGGACGAAGAGGCCGAGAAGATCACGACCGTGCAGTTGGCCATCGACTACGCGGTCAAGCACCAGAAGGCTGCTTGAGCCTCTAGGCCGCAGGTCACGCCTTTCATGAGCCGCCGTCGCGTCGTCGTCACCGGTCTGGGCATCATCAGCCCGGTCGGCAACACCGTGGCCGAGGCCTGGACGAACATCGTGGCCGGGCGTTCGGGCATTGCCAACATCACCAAGTTCGACGCGTCGAGCTTTGCGTGCAAGTTTGCGGGCGAGGTGAAGGGCTTCAAGGTCGAGGACTACTTCCCCGCCAAGGACGCCCGCCACATGGACACCTTCGTCCACTACGGCCTGGCGGCGGCGATGCAGGCGGTGCGCGATGCCGGCCTGCCCACCAACGACGCCTTGAGCGAAGAGCAGGCCGAGCGCATCGGCTGCCTCGTCGGCTCCGGCATCGGTGGCTTGCCGCTGATTGAAGAGACGCATGCCGAGTTCGTCGCGCGCGGCGCGCGGCGCATCTCGCCGTTCTTCGTGCCGGCGTCGATCATCAACATGATCTCGGGCCACGTTTCGATCCGGTTCGGCTTCCAGGGTCCGAACCTGGCCATCGTCACCGCCTGCACCACGGGCCTGCATTGCATCGGCCAGGCAGGCCGCATGATCGAATACGGCGACGCCGACGTGATGGTCGCCGGCGGCGCCGAGTCTTGCGTGTCGCCCCTGGGCATCGGCGGGTTCGCCGCGGCCCGCGCCCTGTCCACGCGCAACGACGACCCGCAAACGGCCTCCCGCCCATGGGACAAGGACCGCGACGGGTTCGTGCTCGGCGAGGGTGCCGGTGTGATGGTGCTCGAAGCCTACGAGCACGCCAAGGCCCGCGGGGCGAAGATCTACGCCGAGCTCACTGGCTTCGGCATGGGTGCAGACGCGTTCCACATGACCGCACCCAACGTCGACGGCCCGAAGCGCTCGATGAAGGCGGCACTGCGCAATGCCGGCATCAACGCCGACCAGGTGCAGTACCTCAACGCCCACGGCACCTCCACGCCATTGGGCGACGCGAACGAGACGAACGCCGTGAAGATGGCCTTCGGCGACCACGCTCGCCGTCTGGTGGTCAATTCCACCAAGTCGATGACGGGCCACCTGCTCGGCGGAGCGGGCGGCATCGAGTCGGTGTTCACGGCCCTGGCGGTGCATCACCAGGTGTCTCCGCCCACCACCAACATCTTCAACCAGGATCCGGCCTGCGACCTGGACTACTGCGCCAACACCGCGCGCGACATGAAGATCGAATCCGCCGTGAAGAACAACTTCGGCTTTGGTGGTACCAACGGCACGTTGGTTTTCAAGCGCATTTGAGACCGCCAGGTTCCAGCGCCGATGCGAGCCATCGCCGCCTGCCAATTCACGCTCTGCCGCTTCGACGCGTGGCGCTGGGGGGTTGCAGCGTTCGCCTTTTGCGGCGCCGCTGCCATCTGGGTTTGGTTCTTGAGCCTCCCTGCGGGATGGGGCGGCTGGGTCGCGGTGGCGCTCGGGGGCGTCACCCTGGTGCTGCTTGCGCTGGCGGCGTCGCTGCTGCGCACGTCGGCTGTCAGCTTGCGCTGGGACGGGCTCGTTTGGCAACTCGCCCCGGCCGAGTCGGCGGCGGACGGTTCGATGGCAGGCGATGTGTCGGTGGCGATGGACCTCGGGAACTGGATGTTGCTGGAGTTTCGTGCCGACTCCGGCGGGCGAGGTCGGCGGGTGACGTGGCTTCCCGTGCAGCGCGGCGGCATGGAGACGCACTGGCACAGCCTGCGCTGTGCGGTATATTCCCCGCGGCCTGCCGCCGGCTCGGCGCAAACCGCTGGCCCCGCGGCTGACTTCTGAATGAATGCTCCAGATGCCGATGCCCCGTTGATCGAGCGGGTCAAGCAAGGTGACGTCAAGGCGTTCGAGATGCTGGTGGTCAAGTACCAGCGCCGCATCGAAAGGTTGATCGGACGCATGGTGCGCGACGTTGATCTGGTGCCTGACATCGCTCAGGAGACGTTCATCCGGGCCTACCGCGCCATCCCCCGATTCAGGGGGGAGAGCGCGTTCTACACCTGGCTCTACCGGATCGCGGTCAACACGGCCAAGAAGTCGCTGATGGAACTCAAGCGCGACCCCACCGTCTCCGAGTCGGCGCTGGCTTCGCGCGACGAGGACGACGAAACTTCCCGAGTCGAGAACGAACTAACCGACGGCGAGACGCCCGACGCTGTGCTGGCCAGCAAACAAATTGCGGCGGCGGTGAACTCGGCCATCGAATCCTTGTCTGAGGACCTCCGCCAAGCGATCACGTTGCGCGAGATCGAAGGTCTCAGCTACGAGGAAATCGCCGAGTTGATGAACTGTCCGATCGGTACGGTGCGCTCGAGGATTTTCCGGGCGCGTGAAGCGATTGCGGCGCGTTTGCGCCCGCTCATCGACACGCGGGACGGCGAGCGGTGGTGATCGGGCGAGCAGGCGAGTGTGATCAGGTGCACGAGACGAGTGATGGAGTGAAACATGGCAACGGGCTCTGAAGCGGCAAAGGCGTCAGCAGAAGAATTGTCGGCACTGGTCGACGGTGAACTCGACTCAGAACAGGTCGCCGGTGCTTGTGCACGCTGGCGCAGCGACAGCACGTCACGCGCCACATGGCATGCCTATCAGTTGATCGGTGACGTGCTTCGCTCGGAAGATCTTTCGGCCGAGCCTGCGCATGATGCGGCGTTCTTGAATGCCTTGCGTGCCCGGCTTGCCACCGAGCCCGTCGTGCTGGCGCCTCAGCCTGTGGCGACTGCGGCCGATTCGCTTGTTCGAGGCGACGTGGCGACGCGCAAGCGCTGGGCTTGGGCCGCGCCGTCGGCCGTGGCCGCGGGCTTTGTTGCAGTGGCAGGTGTGTTGGTGGTGACGCGGAGCCCGGCACCTCCTGCGGCGCCGGTTGTTGCGAGCGCGAATTCGATGATGGCGGCGCCGCAAGCCGTGCCGCCTGCGGCATTGCAGGTGGTGACGTCGAGTTCTCCGCTCGCAGCCGAGCCCTCACGCGTTGCAACGGGGCAGTTGATTCGCGACTCGCGTCTTGATCAGTACCTGGCTGCGCACAAACACTTTGCCGGCAGTGCTGCGCTCGGGGTACCGTCGGCATTTCTGCGCAGCGCCACGGTGGATGCCGCGGGTCGATGAGATCTTGAGTCCTGCTTTCATGTTTCACCGCCGGTTCTCTGCGCTGAGCCTGGTCTGCGCTGCTTTGGTGTTGACGCCGGGAGCGCATGCCCAGCAGGTCGCGCCGGAGGTATCGGCGACGCCCCATCAGGTCAGGGCGTGGTTGACCCGCATTCACGAAGCGGCCACGACGCGCAACTTCCAGGGCACGTTCGTCGTGAGCGGAGGCGGTACCGTCGCCAGCGCACGCATCTCTCACTTCTGCGAGGGCACGCAGCAGTTCGAGCGTATCGAGTCGCTCGACGGGCAGGCTCGCCATGTGCTGCGCCACAACGACATCGTTCAGACCGTTTGGCCCGGCAAGCGCGTGGCGCTGGTCGAACAGCGCGACATGCTGACGTCCTTCCCGGCGCTGTTCCAGGCTGGCGACGACCGCATCACCGAGTTCTACGACGTTTTCAAGCAGGAAGCCGATCGCGTTGCCGGGCACGAGGCCCATGTGTTGTGGGTCAAGCCGAAAGACCCGCACCGCTACGGCTACAGACTCTGGGCCGACAAGGCGTCGGGGCTGCTGCTGCGAGCCGACGTGCTCGGCGAGCGCAGCGAAGTGCTGGAGACGTCGGCCTTCTCCGATGTCGTCATTGGCGTGAAGCCTCAGCCCGAGCTCGTCCTGCAGGCGATGCGGAAGCTCGACGGCTACCGCGTCGTGCGTCCCGTTCTGACCGCAACCAGCCTGGAGGCCGAGGGGTGGTCGCTTCGTGAAGGCGTTCCGGGCTTTCGCCAGGTGAGCTGTGTGAAGCGGCCACTCGACGGCGGCGCCGCAGGCAAGGAGCCAGGCGTCACCCCGGTTCTGCAAGCGATCTACTCCGACGGTCTGACGCATGTTTCGGTCTTCATCGAGCCGTTCAATCCCACCCGGCACACGCGCCCGTTGCACGCCCTCGTGGGGGCCACGCAAACGCTGATGCAGCGCCACGGCGATTGGTGGGTCACGGTGGTGGGCGATGTGCCGCCTGGGACCTTGCGACTCTTCGCCGGTGCGCTGGAGCGCAGGAAGTAGGTTGGTTTCAGCGCGTGCGGTTCGCCGCCTCCCATGGCGGCGAAGAAGCACAGAACTCTGACATTTCGGTTGGGAGACACATGGATACTCGAATGCAACTCGACTCTTGGGGCCAGACGCTGCTGCATCGTCTTCGTGCCGCGTCACTGGGAGCGACGCTCGTCGTCGGCGCCGTTCTGGCAAGCGGCCTGTCGGCACCGGCCCCGGTGCGTGCGCAGGCACTGCCTGATTTCACTGAGCTGGTCGAGAAGGTCGGCCCAGCCGTCGTCAACATCCGCACCACCGAGCGGGCTCGCACTGCGGCGCGCGGAGGCGCCGCGCCGGAGATGGACGAGGACATGTTGGAGTTCTTCAGGCGCTTCGGCCTGCCGATGCCGAACCAGCCGTCGCCGCGCTCGCCTCGTCAGGCTCCGGACGGCGAGCCCCAGCAACGCGGTGTCGGCTCCGGCTTCGTGCTCAGCGCCGATGGCTACGTGATGACCAACGCCCACGTGGTCGAAGGCGCCGACGAAGTGTTCGTCACCCTCACCGACAAGCGCGAGTTCAAGGCCAAGGTGATCGGCGCCGACCGGCGCTCCGACGTGGCGCTGGTCAAGATCGAGGCCACCGGCCTGCCGATCGTTCGCTTCGGCGATGTGAGCCGGCTCAAGGTGGGCGAGTGGGTCATCGCGATCGGCTCGCCGTTCGGGCTCGAGAACACCGTCACCGCCGGCATCGTCAGCGCCAAGTCGCGCGACACCGGCGAGTTCCTGCCGCTGATCCAGACCGACGTGGCCATCAACCCCGGCAACTCCGGCGGTCCGCTGATCAACATGCGTGGCGAGGTGGTCGGTATCAACTCGCAGATCTACAGCCGCTCGGGGGGGTACCAGGGCATCTCGTTTGCCATCCCGATCGACGAGGCGCGCAGCGTGTCCGACCAGCTCCGCGCCAGCGGTCGCGTCGTGCGTGGGCGCATTGCAGTCGCGATCGACCAGGTGACCAAGGAAGTGGCCGAGTCGATCGGCCTGGGCAAGCCGATGGGCGCGTTGGTGCGCAGCGTCGTGCCCGGTGGTCCGGCCGAGAAGGCGGGCGTCGAGGCGGGCGACATCATCACCAAGTTCGATGGGCGCACGATCGAGAAGTCGGGCGACCTGCCGCGCATTGTCGGCGGCGTGAAGCCCGGTACCAAGGCCACGCTTCAGGTCTTCCGGCGCGGCGCGTTCCGCGACCTGAATGTGACGGTCGCCGAGGTCGAGCCCGAGGTCGCCAAGCGCACCACCGAGCGCGAGGTGAAACCGCAGCCCACAGTCGAATTGCTGGGCATTGCAGTGGTCGACCTGACCGACGCGCAAAAGCGCGAGCTCAAGCTCAAGAACGGCGTGCGTGTCGAAACCGCCGACGGTGCTGCGGCGCGTGCCGGCTTGCGAGAAGGTGATGTGATCCTGTCGGTCGACAACGTCGAGATCACCAGCGCGAAGCAGTTCGAGTCCGTCGTGACCAAACTCGACAAGTCAAAGTCGGTGACTGCACTGGTCAGGCGTGGCGAGAACGTCAATTTCATCATCATCCGGCCAACCCGATGAGGCGCTGACTCTGAACGACCTCGAGGCGCCTCGTGTCGGTGCCGGGGCTGTGGAGTCATCCGAGCTTCCGCATGGGTCTTTTCACCTGGCGGTACGCAGACACTGAGTATCAGGGTTTACGAGAGATCCCGAGTAACGGCAAAGGAGTGCGTGTGTGGGCACTCACGTGAACGCGGACGCCTTGATTGTGGTTACCGGAACGTACAATCCGGCCGGTGCGCGGCTCGTTTTGGTTGGTTTGCACAACGAAGTGGACTGCGAGGAACTGTCCCCAGGAGGTCCACAAGCGTTTGTGGATAAGCTGTTCACAAGATTTCGTGTTGGCAGCCTGCAACGACGAGAAATCCAGCAACGGCGCGGTTTTCCGCGGGGTCCTTGTGGCTACAATGAAGGCCCAACAAGCAGTTGCCATACGTTTTGTTGGAAGGCACGGCGGTCACTCGTCGTGCCTTTTTTTTGAGCTTCAGCCGGCGCTCCGCGCCTTCACATCGCACCGCGATGAGAGTTTTCGCTGCAACGGGTGCGCCGTTGAAGCCTCCGGCGAAAGCCCCCTGAGAAGAACATCGCAGCAGCATGGACCACATCCGCAACTTTTCCATCATTGCCCACATCGACCACGGCAAGTCGACCTTGGCGGATCGGCTGATTCAGCGTTGCGGCGGCTTGAGCGACCGGGAGATGGAAGCGCAGGTGCTCGACTCGATGGACATCGAGCGCGAGCGCGGCATCACGATCAAGGCGCAAACCGCCGCCCTTCAATACAAGGCGCGTGACGGCAAGACCTACAACCTGAACTTGATCGACACGCCGGGCCACGTCGACTTCTCCTATGAAGTTAGCCGCTCGCTGTCGGCCTGCGAAGGCGCGCTGCTGGTGGTGGATGCCAGCCAAGGCGTGGAGGCGCAAACGGTGGCCAACTGCTACACCGCGCTCGACCTCGGCGTCGAAGTGGTGCCGGTGCTGAACAAGATGGACCTGCCGCAGGCCGACCCGGACCGCGCCAAGGAAGAGATCGAGGACGTGATCGGCATCGACGCCGACGACGCCATTCCCTGCAGCGCCAAGACCGGCGAGGGCATCGACGAAATTCTGGAGGCCGTGATCACCCGCATGCCCGCGCCGCGCGGCAAGCCCGACGCGCCGCTGCGCGCGATGATCATCGATTCGTGGTTCGACAACTACGTCGGCGTGGTGATGCTGGTGCGCGTGGTCGACGGCACGCTCAAGCGCGGCGAACGCATTCGCATGATGGCCAGCGACGCCTGCTACGGCGCCGAGCAGTTGGGCGTGTTCACGCCGAAGTCGCTGCCGCGCGAGCAGTTGAACGCCGGCGAGGTCGGCTTCGTGATTGCCGGCATCCGCGAGCTGCAGGCGGCCAAGGTGGGCGACACCGTCACGTTGGAGAAGAAGCTGCCCAACAACCTGGGCGTCGCAAGTGAACCGCTTCCAGGCTTCAAGGAACTTCAACCGCAGGTGTTTGCCGGGCTCTACCCGTCCGAGGCGAGCGAATACGAGGGCCTGCGCGATGCGCTCGAAAAACTCAAGCTGAACGACTCGTCGCTGCGCTACGAGCCCGAGGTGAGCCAGGCGCTTGGCTTCGGCTTTCGCTGTGGTTTTCTCGGTCTGCTGCACATGGAGATCGTGCAGGAGCGGCTGGAGCGCGAGTTCGACCAGGACCTGATCACCACCGCGCCGTCGGTCGTCTACCAGGTCGAGCTGGGCGACAAGACGGTGATCGAGATCGAGAACCCGTCGAAGATGCCCGACCTGGGTCGCATCAACGAGATCCGCGAGCCCATCGTCAACGTGCACCTGTACATGCCGCAGGACTACGTGGGCCCGGTGATGACGCTGGCCAACCAGAAGCGTGGCAACCAGATCAACATGGCTTACCACGGCCGCCAGGTGATGCTGACCTACGAGATGCCGCTGGCCGAGATCGTGCTGGACTTCTTCGACAAGCTCAAGAGCGTCTCGCGCGGCTATGCGTCGATGGACTACGAGTTCAAGGAGTACCGGGCTGCCGACGTCGTCAAGGTCGACATCCTGCTCAACGGCGACCGGGTGGACGCACTGTCGATCATCGTGCACCGGGTGCAGAGCCAGTTCCGCGGAAGAGCGGTGGTGGCCAAGATGCGCGAGATCATTTCGCGCCAGCAATACGACGTGGCGATACAGGCGGCCATCGGGGCCAACATCATTGCGCGTGAGACAATCAAAGCGCTGCGCAAGAACGTGATTGCCAAGTGCTACGGCGGCGATGTTTCGCGCAAGCGCAAGCTTCTCGACAAACAAAAGGCCGGCAAGAAACGCATGAAGCAGATCGGTTCCGTCGAGGTTCCGCAGGAAGCGTTTCTGGCCATCCTGCAAGTGGACGATTGATGGGTTCTCTGACCGCGTTGCTTTATGGTGGCCTTCTGGCGTATCTGGGAGGGTGGTATCTGGGGTACTGGACCGGCAACTTCTCTCTGTTGCTGTTCGTCCTGACGCTCGTCACGCTGGCCTACTGGCTGGCCGAGCGCTTCCACTTTGCGCCGCGCCGCGCGCAGGCTGCCAGCACGCTGGAGGCGCGGGACGCATCGCGCCGCCAGCAGCTCGCCGACAAAGGCATCGCCAAAGTCGACGGCAACGTCGAGCAGGCGAAAGAGCAGTTGCTCATGCAGCCGTGGTGGCTCGACTGGACGGCGGGCCTGTTCCCCGTGATCCTGGCCGTGTTCCTGCTGCGCTCATTCCTGTTCGAGCCGTTCAAGATCCCGAGCGGCTCGATGATCCCGACGCTGCTGGTGGGCGACCTGATCCTGGTGAACAAGTTTCACTATGGCGTGCGCTTGCCGGTGATCAACAAGAAGATCATCGACAACAACGATCCGCAGCGCGGCGACGTGATGGTGTTCCGCTACCCCAAGGACACCAGCATCGACTACATCAAGCGTGTCGTCGCGTTGCCGGGCGACGAGGTCTCGTTCCGCGCGCAACAGCTCTACCTCAACGGCGCTGCAGTCCCGATGGTGCAAAAGCCGCCGCCCGGCTTCTACGACGAAGACTCGCGCCGCTATTTCGCTGAGTTCACCGAAAAGCTGGGCGACAAGGAGCACTCGATCCTCGTCAACCCGCAAAGCCAGCCGTTCTACGGGCCCGACAGTCAGATCGCGTTTCCCTTTCGCGAAAACTGCCGATACAGTGCGGAGGGGGTCACTTGCAAGGTTCCGGCCGGCCACTATTTTCTGATGGGCGACAACCGCGATAACTCGCAAGATTCACGCTTCTGGGGCTTTGTTCCGGACCAAAACATCGTCGGCAGGGCATTCTTCGTGTGGATGAACTTTGGCAACTTCAAGCGCATCGGTCCCTTCCACTGAAGGTCGGTCCGCTGCCACGGAACCGCACATCTCAGGAGCCCGCATGATCGCCCAGCGTCAATCGTCTCGCCGCCAGCGCGGCATCACCATGTTCGGCCTGCTCTTCTGGGCCATCGTCATTGGCGTGCTGGCGTTGGTCGGCATGCGGGTGGTGCCCACCGCGGTCGAGTACTACACCATCATGAAGGCGATCAACAAGATCACCGCCGAGGAGCCAGGCACCGTGCCGCAGATACGCGCTGCGTTCGAGCGCACCAAGGCGATCGACCTCATCACCTCGATCGGCGGCAAGGACCTGGATATCACGAAAGAGAACGAGAAGGTCGTCATCAGCTTCGCTTACAACAGCGAGATCGAGCTGGTCAAGCCCGTCTACCTGGTGATCAAGTACGAAGGCCGCTCCAAGGGCGGCAAGTCGTACTGACGGACGCTTCGACCCCGCACATGGACCACCGCTTCGAGGCACTCCAGCAACGCATCGGGCATCGATTTGCCGATTCAGCGCTGCTGACGCGGGCGCTCACGCACCGCAGCTTCGGAGCCGACCACAACGAGCGGCTGGAATTCCTGGGCGACGCGGTGCTGAGCCTGGCGGTGTCCAGCCTGCTGTTCGAGCACTTCGCCGGCTCCGACGAAGGCGACCTGACCCGCGTGCGCGCGCACCTGGTGCGCGAGGACAGCCTGCACCGCATGGCCGTTCAGCTCGGCTTGCCCGACGTGCTGCGCTTGAGCGAGGGCGAGGCGCGCGGCGGCGGCGCGCAGCGCCCGTCGATCCTGGCCGACGCACTCGAAGCGCTGATCGGCGCGACCTTTCTCGACGGCGGCTTCAACGCCTCGCGCGCGTTGGTGCAGCGCCTGTTCGGCGAGGTCATTGCCACCACCGACATGGGCAGTTGGAGCAAGGACGCCAAGACCGAACTGCAGGAGTGGCTGCAGGCACGCCGCCTGGCCGTGCCGGCGTACAGCATCCGCGCGACGCGTGGCCAAGCGCATGCGCAGACCTTCGAGGTCGATTGCTCGGTACCGGCGCTGGGGCTGGTCGAGTCCGGCGAAGGCCGCTCGCGTCGCGTCGCAGAGCAAGAGGCCGCGCGCCGCATGCTCGACGCGCTGAACGCCAGCGACAAGCCCGGCAGCCCGTTGAGATCGTGACCCCCCCCCGAAGCGCCTCCGGCGCTCCCCCTGGCCCGGAACGGGCCTCTACGAGCCCCGTGGGGGGCGCCGCCAGCGGCCCGGCAGAGCCGGATCCGCGGCGTCCGCTTGAAGGTGCGCCTACGCAACGCTGCGGCCTGGTCGCCATCGTCGGCCGGCCGAATGTCGGCAAGTCCACGCTGCTGAACGCGCTGGTGGGCCAGAAGGTCAGCATCACGTCGGCCAAGGCGCAGACCACGCGGCACCGCATCACCGGGATACGTTCGATCGACGAAGCGCAGTTCGTGTTCGTCGACACGCCGGGCTTCCAGACGCAGCACGCCGCGGCGCTGAACCGCACGCTCAACCGCACCGTGCACAGCGTGCTGGCCGACGTGGACGTGGTGCTGTTTGTGGTCGAGGCCGGCCGCTTCGGCCTGGACGACGCCAAGGTGCTGGCGCTGATGCCGGCCCACAAGCCGGTGCTGCTGATCGCCAACAAGCTCGACACCGTGGTGCGCCGCGCCGACCTGGCGCCCTGGCTCAAGGGCATGCAAGACCGCCATGCGTTTGCGCAGTTCGTGCCGCTGTCGGCCAAGAAGGACAAGGACGTGCAGCGGCTGCTCGGCATCGTCAAGCCCTACCTGCCCGAGCAGACTTGGTTCTATGAAGAAGACGCGCTCACCGACCGCAGCGACCGCTTCCTCGCCAGCGAGATGATCCGCGAGAAGCTCTTCCGCCTGACCGGCGACGAGTTGCCCTACACCTCCACCGTCGTGATCGACAAATACGAAGAAGCGGGCAACCTGCGCCGCATCGCCGCCAGCATCGTGGTCGAGCGCGATGCGCACAAGGGCATGATCATCGGCGGCGGCGGCGAGCGGCTCAAGCGCATCGGCTCCGAAGCACGGCAGGAGCTGGAGGTGCTGCTCGACGCCAAGGTCTTCCTGGAACTGTGGGTCAAGGTCCGCTCTGGCTGGGCCGCCGACGAAGAGCACCTCCGGACCTACGGCTATGAATGAACCCACCCCCGAAGCGGCTGCGCCGCTCCCCCTCAAGGGGGCAACACCAGCGGCCCGGCAAAGCCGGTTCCGCGGCGTTTGCTTGAATGGGCTCTCGCTTCAGCTTTCGTAGCCAGCTTAGGGGCGGCTGAGATGGTTGCCCGCTCCCTGCGTGTGGCCCCGCTCAACGCCTTCGTGCTGCACCGCTACGACTGGAGCGAGTCGAGCCTGATCCTCGACGTGTTCACGCGCGAGCAGGGGCGGCTGGCGGTGGCGGCCAAGGGCGCGAAGCGGCCGTACTCGCAGCTTCGGTCGGTGCTGTTGCCGTTTCAACGCATCCACGTTTCACTCGGGCGTTTGGCGGCGGGCGAGGGCGCAGGCGACGTGCAGACCTTGCGCAGCGCCGAGTGGGCCGGCGGTGCGGCGATGCTGACCGGCGCGGCGCTGTTCAGCGGCTTCTACCTGAACGAGCTGCTGATGAAGCTGCTGGCGCGGCAGGACCCGCATGCGCTGCTGTTCGACGCGTACGCGCAGACCTTGCCGGCGTTGGCGGTTGGCGATGACGCGCAGGTCGAGGCCGCACTGCGCGCCTTCGAGCTCACGCTGTTGAAGGAGGTGGGCGTGCTGCCCGACCTGAGCCAAGTCACGCTCACACAACAGCCGCTGCAGCCGACCCAGCGCTACGCGCTGTTGCCCGAGGCCGGCGTCGCCACGCCGCGCACCGGCGACGCCGACCTCACCGGCGACGCGCTCACGCACCTGCAAGCCGCGCTGGAGCACGGCAGCCTGCCCGCGCTGCAACACGCCTGCACGCCAGTGCTGCAAGCGTTGAAGCCGCAACTGCGCGCGCTGCTTCACTATCATCTGGGCGGCGCGCCGTTGCGCACCCGGCAGGTGATGCTGGACTTGCAAGGTCTTGAACGCGTTGCGCCGACGCCTTGACTTCTTGAGCTCCTGATCTCCGAGCCCGCCTGAGCACACTCCCCGAGGACCGGCCATGAACCCACTCGTCGGCGTCGGCGCCGATCGGCGCCACGCGACCACCGCGCTGTCCGTCAATCTCAATCGTGTCGCGCTGCTGCGCAACTCGCGTCCGCTCGGCATCCCCAGCGTCACGCGTGCGGCGATACAGGTGCTGCAGGCAGGCGCGCACGGCATCACCGTGCACCCGCGGCCCGATGAGCGCCACATCCGCGCAGCCGACGTGCACGACCTGGCCGCGCTGCTGAAGGACTGGCCGCAGGCCGAGTTCAACATCGAAGGCAACCCGTTCCACAACCTGATGCCGTTCGTGCGCGCGCTGCGCCCGCAGCAGGTGACCTTCGTGCCCGACGCCGCCGAGCAGGCCACGTCCGACCACGGCTGGCGGTTTCCGCAAGACGCGGCGAACCTGGCGCCGCTGATTGCCGAAGCCAAGTCGCTCGGCGTGCGTGTGAGCCTGTTCATGGACCCGCTGCCGCAGGCCATGCGCGCGGTGCGCGAGTTGGGCGCCGACCGCGTCGAGCTCTACACCGAAAGCTACGCGCGCGCCCACGGCACGCCGCAGCAGGCTGCGGTGCTCGCCGGCTTCGCCGACACCGCGCAGGCGGCGCTGAGCGAAGGCCTGGAGCTCAACGCCGGGCACGACCTGAACCGCGCGAACCTTGCCGACTTCCTGCGCGCGGTGCCCGGCGTGCAGGAGGTGTCGATCGGTCACGCACTGGTCGCCGATTCGATCGAGCTCGGCTTGAGCGAGACGGTGCGCGACTACCTGCGCTGCATTCAGGCTGCGTTCGCTCGGTGACGTGGTGCGCCTGATGAAGAAGCGCGCAGCATGATCTACGGCATCGGCACCGACATCTGCGACGTGCGGCGAATCGCCGCCACCTGGTCGCGCCGCGGCGATCGGTTTGCCGAGCGCGTGCTGGGCCTGCACGAGATCGAGGTGTTTCGCTATCGCTTGGCCAAGGTCGAGAGCCGCGGCATCAGCTACCTCGCCACGCGCTTCTCCGCCAAGGAGGCGTTCTCCAAGGCGATCGGAATGGGCATGCGCATGCCGATGACCTGGCGCGATTGCGAGGTCGTCAAGGCCGCCAGCGGCAAGCCGGAGATCCGCTTGCACGGCGCGCTGGCGGCCTGGTTCGACGCGCGCCAGCTGCGCGCGCACGTGAGCATCACCGACGAAACCGACTACGCGGCGAGCTTCGTCGTGATCGAGGCACCATGACTACTCAGACTCCCACACCTCACGCCCCCGTGGTGCTCGACATCGCCGGCTTGACGCTCGACGCACACGACCGCCGACGCCTCAAGCACCCGCTCGTCGGCGGCCTGATCCTGTTCGCACGCAATTGGCACAGCCGCCTGCAGCTCACCGAGTTGACGGCCGAGATCAAGTCGATCCGACCGGACATGCTGGTCTGCGTCGACCACGAGGGCGGCCGCGTGCAGCGCTTTCGCACCGACGGCTTCACGCACCTGCCGCCGATGCGCGTGCTCGGCGAGATGTGGATGGATGACGGCAAGCGCGGTTCGGGTGATGGTGCGCTGACGGCCACCGACGCCGCCACCGCCGCCGGCCACGTGCTCGGCGCCGAGCTGCGCGCCTGCGGCGTCGACCTGAGCTTCACGCCGGTGCTCGACCTCGACCACGGCGGCTCCGGCGTGATCGGCGACCGCGCGTTCCACCGCGACGCGCGCGTCGTCGCGCTGCTCGCCAAGAGTCTGATGCACGGGCTGCTGCGCGCTGGCATGCACAACTGCGGCAAGCATTTTCCCGGGCATGGTTTCGTCAAGGCCGACAGCCACCTCGAAGTGCCGATCGACGGGCGTTCACTGAAGGCGATCCTCGCCGACGACGCCAAACCGTACGAGTGGCTCAGCACCAGCCTGGCCAGCGTGATGCCGGCGCACGTGGTGTACCCGAAGGTCGATGCGCAACCGGCCGGCTTTTCGCCGCGCTGGCTGAAGGAGATCCTGCGCCAGCAACTCGGCTTCACCGGCGCGGTGTTCAGCGACGACCTCAGCATGGCCGGCGCGCGGCGCGTCGGCGGCGTGGAGGTGAGCTACACCGAGGCCGCCTGCGTGGCGCTGAACGCCGGCTGCGACCTGGTGCTGCTGTGCAACCAGTCGGTCGATGGTGGCGCGGCGGTGGACGCTTTGCTCGACGGACTGCACGACTCGCAAGCACAGGGCCACTGGCAACCCGACCCCGACAGCGAAGCGCGCCGCCTCGGCCTGTTGCCCCAGACTGCCCCGCTCACGTGGGACGAGCTGATGCACGACAGCGGCTACCAGCGCGCGCTCGAACGGCTGCCTTGATCGTGCGTCTGCGCAGCGACCGCCAGCGCGAGCGCGTGGCAACGCTGCGCGGCCTGGAAGACCCCGTCAGTTCCGCTGCGGAGCGGTCACTTCGACCGTGACGCGAACGAGCAACCGAACAGGCGCTCCGGCGCGGCCGATGGCCGACGCCTCGTATTCGAAGCTGTCGATTCCTGCGAATCCTGGGTCGGGCGTGTACGCCACTGCGGGCCCATTGAAGACAGCCTGGCCTCTGGAAGGTGGCTTCGTGACCTGGCCCGACGATGCCGGATTGGCTCGTTCTTCTGGCACCCCGAAGTTCCAGAACACGCAGGGCTGCCCCTGGTTCACCATGCTGGCTTTGGCATCGGCCCCTTGAGCGGAACTCGCACCGCGAAAGGGTTGAATGCGACAACCAACATCAGCCGCTTGGGCGTGCAGGTTGGGTAGCCAGGCCACCAAGCAGGCGAACACGAGGCAGCGAGGCATGGAGCGACTCTTCCGGAGCCCAGGATCTGGGGCCCGGCGCGTTACTTGACGAGAGCGTCGCTCATTGCCCTGGAGCCGGCGGCGCTGCCTCGAAAGGCAGCTTGATCTGGCTCAGGTCCTTGCGTGTTTCCACCAGCACCAGCGGCCCGTCGTCGGCCAACACCACCGGCTTGGGCTCGCGCGGCACATGAAGCGGCTTCGGCTCGTTGGCCATCGCCTCGCGCACAGCGCGGACCTTTTCGGCATCGGAGCCGATCCACTCCAGGCCGCTCGATGCGACGACGGCTTGCAGTGAACTGACCGGCAGCACAAACGGCGCGACCGGCTGGGCCGTCGCCGAAGCGGCCATTGCAGCAACGGGCGCCGCCGTAGGGACCGCAGGTGACGAGGTTGACTTCACCGGCGCCGGCGCAAGCACGGGTTCAGCGGCCACGCTGGCCTCGGCAGGCGCGGCGCGCCACGGTGCGGTGGCAGGTGTGGGCTCCGGTACCGCCTCCAGTGCCGACTCCGCAGGCGACTCGACGGCCCTGACCGCGGCCGGGCTCTCAGAGGCACCCCACGCCGCGGCTGCCACCGTGGCGGCACCTGAGCTTGCAAAGGCAGGCGCCGATTCGGCGTCGTGCGTGGGCCGGCTGTCGCCGACGGTTTCGGCGGCGCCCTCGGTCGGCGTGCCCGCGCCTTCGACGCGGTCGCGCCGGTTGCGGTCGCGGCCACCGCGGCCGCGGCGGCGGCCTTCACCGCGTTCACCGCGATCACCCGCTTCGCCCGACTCGCTGCGCTCGCCGCCAGCCTCTCGGTCGGTGTCTCCGCCGTCGGCGGGCCCCGCGTCTGAATCACGGCTTTCGCTCGGCAGCCCCACCGCGCTCGCTGCGCCAGCGCTGAGCCCCGTTGCGTCGAACGAAGCGGTGCTGGCGTCGCTCGCCAGCGCGGCAGCCTGGCCGTTCAGGCCTGCGCCGTCGCGCGATTCGTCGCGGTCCCGGCCGCCCCGGCCGCCGCGGCGGCGTCGGCCCCGGCCTGCCGTCGGTTCGCCCGCGGCGCCGTCGGTTTCGGGTGCGCCGGGCACGGTGTCGACGAACGCTCGCGCGGAGGCGCCTTCTTCCAATGCGCCTTCGGGCATCGGGTTGGCACGTTGGGTTTCGCGATCCTGGCGCGGGCCACGGCCGCGGTTGTCGGCCCGACCGTCGCTGCCTTCGCCGCGACCGTTGCCGCGGCCTTCGCCGCTGCCGTCACCGCGACCGGGGCCACGCCCCTCGCCACGTCCGTCGCCGCGGCCTTCAGGGCGGCCCTCGGGGCGGCCTTCACCGCGCCCGTCGCCGCGTGGTTTGCGTTCTTCCGAGCGGGCTGCGTCGGGGCCTTCGCCGCGCGCACCATCGACGGCTTTGGGTCGGTCGGCGCGGTCGTTGCGCTCGCCACGATCGTTCCTGCCGCGTCCGCGGCCGTCGCCTTGCTCATCGCGACCACCGCGTTTGCCGTCTCGGCCACCGCGGCCGCCACGCGCGCCGCGGTCGCCGCGACCTTCGGTCTTGTCGCCAGTGGCCGCCGCAGCTGCAGCGGCCGAGGCGCTGGCCGTGGCTGCCCTGGCGGCTGGCTGGGCCACCGCGACGGGTGGTTCTTCGCCGCCGAACAGGCGCTTCACCCAGCCGAAGAAGCCGCCGCCTGCAGGGGTTGCCGCGGGGGCTGCCACCACCGGTGCCGGCGCGGCCACCGCTGCCGGCGCCGCCGTCACCGGCGCGGGCTTGGGCTCGGCCACTGGCGCAGGCGACTCAGGCAGGATGCCCTTGATCACCGGCTCCTGCTTGGCCTTGGCCTTTTCGCGCCGCGTGATGCCGACTTCTTCTTCGACGTCGTCGATCATCGTGTAGCTGGCCTGCAGGTTCTCCAGGCGCGGATCGTCCTGGCGCAGGCGCTCCAGCCGGTAGTTCGGCGTCTCCAGGTTCTTGTTCGGCACCAGCAGCACGGTCACGCGCTGCTTGAGTTCGATCTTGGTGATCTCGGTGCGCTTCTCGTTGAGCAGGAACGACGTGACTTCCACCGGCACCTGCACGTGCACGGCGGCGGTGTTGTCCTTCATCGACTCTTCTTGCACCATGCGCAGGATCTGCAGCGCGCTCGATTCGGTGTCGCGGATGTGCCCGGTGCCATTGCACCGCGGGCAGGTGATGTGCGAGCCCTCGCTCAACGCCGGGCGCAGGCGCTGGCGGCTCATCTCCAGCAGGCCGAACTTGCTGATGCTGCTGAACTGCACGCGCGCGCGGTCCTGCCGCAGCGCGTCTCGCAGGCGGGTCTCGACTTCGCGCCGGTTCTTCGACTCGTCCATGTCGATGAAGTCGACGACGATCAGCCCGCCCAAGTCGCGCAGCCGCATCTGGCGCGCGATCTCGTCGGCCGCTTCGAGGTTGGTTCGCGTGGCGGTTTCTTCGATGTCCGAGCCGCGCGTCGAACGCGCGGAGTTCACGTCCACCGACACCAGAGCCTCGGTGTGGTCGATCACGATCGCGCCGCCCGAGGGCAGGTTGACGGTGCGCGAGAACGCCGTCTCGATCTGGTGCTCGATCTGGAAGCGGCTGAACAGCGGCGCGTCGTCGCGGTAGCGCTTGACCTTGTGCGCCGTCTCCGGCATCACGTGGCTCATGAACTGCTGGGCCTGGTCGAAGATGTCGTCGGTGTCGATCAGGATCTCGCCGATGTCGGCGGTGAAGTAGTCGCGGATCGCGCGGATCACCAGGCTCGACTCCTGGTAGATCAGGAACGCACCCTTGCCCGCCTTGGACGCGCCGTCGATGGCGGTCCACAGCTTGAGCATGTAGTTCAGGTCCCACTGCAACTCGGGCGCCGTGCGGCCGATGCCGGCGGTGCGGGCGATCAGGCTCATGCCTTTCGGGTATTCGAGCTGGTCGAGGTTCTCCTTCAACTCCTCGCGGTCTTCGCCCTCGATGCGGCGCGACACACCGCCGCCGCGCGGGTTGTTCGGCATCAGCACCAGGTAGCGGCCGGCCAGGCTGACGAAGGTGGTGAGTGCCGCGCCCTTGTTGCCGCGCTCTTCTTTTTCGACCTGCACCAGCAGGTTGTCGCCGTCGCGAATGACGTCTTGAATGCGCGCGCTGCGCACGTCGGCGCCTTCGCGGAAGTAGTTCTTCGAGATTTCCTTGAAGGGCAGGAAGCCGTGGCGGTCTTCCCCGTAGTCGACGAAGCAGGCTTCGAGCGACGGCTCGACGCGCGTCACCACGGCCTTGTAGATGTTGCCCTTGCGTTGTTCGCGGCCTTCGATCTCGGTCTCGAAGTCCATCAGCTTCTGGCCTTCGACGATGGCCAGGCGGCGCTCTTCGGGCTGCGTCGCGTTGATCAGCATGCGTTTCATGTGCTCTCCTTCGCGCGGCCTCGCTCGGGGCGGGCCACGCATCGTCCACAGTCACCAGCGGCGGGTGCCGCTGGCGACGATTCGATGCACGAGAAACGCGGAAATGGAAACCGGAAGAAGGGTGTCGCCCTGGACTGCTTGCTCGGCGATGGTCAGGCGACCATCCCCTCGGGCAGCGTTGGCGGGTGCGTGGCAGTGGCTTGGGCGGGGCGCAGCAGGCTGGGCCGGTTGTTGGCGACCCGCGCCCACGCGGCGCGGCCTGTGCTTGGCGCGCGGCAGGCGGGTGGCCTGGGCGGCAAGCGCGAGGAGCGCAGTGGGTCGGGAGACGGGGTCAACATCCGCTTGGGTGTCACTGGACGCGAGGTGAAAGCCGACAGATCCTTGGGCGGGCGCTAGGGCCGGTGCCGCGGTCACTCTCGTCTTCCCCCTGAAAAACCTTGTGGGTGGTTTCTTTCTTTGTTTGCTCTGCCGCACTGGCTGGGTGGGCCGCAACCTCACTTGGGGAGGGTTGCCTGCCGCCGCGACCGGTGCGTTGCATCACCTGTCGGCCGTGCCCTGGGGCCGGCCGCCACCTGCTGCGCTGGGGGTCTGAATCCGCTTTCAAGGGCTGCCTCTTGCGGGGCTAAACTCTGAAAAATCAAACACTTACCGCAGCAACGTGGTGCAAAACATTATAGGGGCCAAACCCGGGCGCGGCGCCAAGGCTGCGGCGGGTCAGGCCCCAGGCGCGCCGGCGCCGGCTGTGCATTATGTCCGCATCGATGAGGGCTCGGAGGGCCAGCGGCTCGACAACTTCCTCGTCAAGTTGCTCAAGGGCGTGCCCAAGTCGCACGTGTACCGGGTGATCCGCTCGGGCGAAGTGCGCGTCAACAAGGGCCGCGCGGGCGCTGATACCAAGCTGGCTCTGGGCGACGAGGTGCGCGTGCCGCCGGTGCGCACCGCCACCACCGGCGCCGAAGCACGCGCAGACGCACCCCCCCGCGAGTTCCCGATCGTGTTCGAGGACGACCATCTGCTCGCCATCGCCAAGCCCGCTGGCGTGGCGGTGCACGGCGGCAGCGGCGTCAGCTTCGGCGTGATCGAGCAGTTGCGCCAGGCGCGGCCGCAGGCGCGCTTTCTCGAACTGGTGCACCGGCTCGACAAGGAAACCTCGGGCCTGCTGCTGATCGCCAAGAAGCGCGCGGCGCTGGTGGCGCTGCAGGACCAGTTGCGCCAGCGCAGCGGCGAGAAGGTGATGCACAAGACTTATGCCGCGCTGGTGACCGGTGCTTGGCCCGAGGCGCGCAAGGTCATCGACGTGGCGCTGCACAAGTTCCTCACCGCCGAAGGTGAACGCCGTGTGCGCACCGTGGACGACGAGCATGAAGACGGCAAGCGCTCGATCACGCTGGTGGGTGTAGTGCAGCGCTTCAAGGCGTTCACGCTGCTCGATGTGACCATCAAGACCGGCCGCACGCACCAGATTCGCGTTCATCTGGCGGGTGAGGGCCACCCGATCGTCGGCGACGACAAGTACGGCGACTTCGCCCTCAACAAATCGCTCGCGCGCGGCGACGCGGTGCCCGGCCAGCGTTTCGACCGCATGTTCCTGCACGCACGCCGCTTGCGGCTGCAGCACCCTGCCACCGGCGAGGCGATGGAACTCGCCGCGCCGCTGCCGGCAGAATGCGAGGCCCTGCTGAAGAGTTTGAACGCACCGTGACACGACCCGTCGCCACCCACCCCCGCCAGTTCGACCTGATCGCCTTCGATTGGGACGGTACGCTGTTCGACTCCACCGCGCTGATTGCGCGCTGCATCCAGGCCGCCTGCGCCGACGTGGGTGTGGCCGTGCCGAGCGCGAAGGACGCGAGCTACGTGATCGGCATGGGCCTGGCCGAAGCGCTGAAGCACGCCGCGCCCGACCTGCCGCGCGAGCGATACCGAGAGATGGCCGACCGCTACCGCCACCACTACTTCGCCAAACAGCACGAGGTGGTGCTGTTCGACGGCACGCTGGACATGCTGCGCGCGCTCAAACGCCGCAACCATGTGCTCACCGTGGCCACCGGCAAGTCGCGCCGCGGGCTGGACGAAGCGCTCGGCAACTTCGACCTGAAGGGCGTGTTCGACGCCAGCCGCACCGCCGACGAGACCGCCTCCAAGCCCGACCCGATGATGCTGCTGGAGCTGATGGCCGAGTTCGGCGTGCAGCCGCAGCGCACGTTGATGATCGGCGACACCACGCACGACCTGCAGCTGGCGCTCAACGCGGGCGCTGCCAGCGTCGGTGTGAGCTACGGCGCGCACGACCCCGCTGCGTTCGATGCGTTCCCCACGTTGCACGTGGCGCATTCGGTGATCGATCTGGATGCTTGGTTGGCCAAACATGCCTGAGGCCAACACGCCTCCCCCTGGGAGTGCAGCGGCCGAGCCCGGTGACAGACCGGGCGGCCTGCCGCTGTGCCCGTCGGCCGACCTGGCCGAGCGAGGCCTGGCCTTCACGTTCGATGTGTTGCACTACCGCGAGCCGGCGCGCGCCTTTGCGCTGCGCTTCGACGGCCAGGTCGTCGGCTACCTGAACCGCTGCGCCCACGTGCCGGCCGAGCTCGACTGGCAGCCCGGCGAGTTCCTCGACAGCAGCAAGGAGTACATCCTGTGCTCGATCCACGGCGCCGCTTACGAGCCGCGCAGCGGCCGCTGCGCCGGTGGCCCGTGCGGGCGCAGCGGCCTGACGGTGATCGACGTGGCGGAGCGCGACGGGCAGGTCTATTGGTATCCTTCCGCCGACACCCAACCCGCCTTCGCCGACTGACTGCCGCCACCCGCGGCGGCGGCGTCTCAGGCCGAAAGCCCCATGACCACCCAAGACGAATCCCCCGAGGCCGCGCTCGCCTCCCGCAGCCCGTCGCTCAACCACGTGCTCGAACAGTTCGCGCGCGACTACTTGAAGGACCGCCGCAGCGAACGCCGCTGGCGCTTGTTCTCGCGCGTGATGTGGTTGCTGCTGTTCCTGGCCTTGGCGGTGATGCTGATCACCTCGCGCGGGCGCGCCAGCACGCCGATCGGCCCGCACACCGCGCTGATCGAAGTGCGCGGCGAGATCGCCTCCGACGCCGAAGCCAGCGCCGCGAACCTGCTGCCCGGGCTGAAGCAGGCCTTCGAGGACGCCAGCGCGCAAGCGGTGGTGCTGCGCATCAACTCGCCCGGCGGCAGCCCCGTGCAGGCCGGCATCATCCACGACGAGATCGTGCGGTTGAAGGCGCTGCACAAGAAGAAGGTCTATGCGGTGGTCGAAGAAGCCTGCGCGTCGGGCGCCTACTACATCGCCGTGGCAGCCGACGAGATCTACGCCGACAAGGCCTCGATCGTCGGCTCCATCGGCGTGTTGATGAACGGCTTCGGCTTCGAGGGCCTGATGGAAAAGCTCGGCATCGAACGCCGCTTGCTCACGGCGGGCGAAAACAAGGGGATGGGCGACCCGTTCGGGCCGCTGTCGCCCAAGGACCGCGCCTACACACAGGCGATGCTCGACCAGATTCACCAGCAGTTCATCACCGTCGTCAAGGCGGGCCGCGGCGAGCGGCTCAAGCCGTCGCCCGACACCTTCAGCGGCCTGTACTGGAACGGCGAGCAGGCGGTGGCGCTCGGCCTCATCGACCAGCTCGGCAGCCTCGACTCGGTGGCGCGCAACGTGGTCAAGGCCGAGGAGATCGTCGACTACACGCCGAAGGAAAACGTCGCCGAACGGCTGGCCAAGCGCTTCGGCGCGTCGATTGGCTCGGGCGCGGTGAAGGCGCTGAACGGCCTCGGCGCGCTGCGGTAGACATCAAATCAACAAGGAGACAAACATGACCCGAGCCAATCACTTCACCCGCCGCGACGCGCTGCGCTTGGGCGCTGCAGGCGCCGCGTTCGGCTTGCTGCCGCAAGCCGCGCGCGCACAAGCCGCGTGGCCGAGCCGGGCGGTCCGCTTCGTCGTGCCGTTTGCGCCGGGCGGCAGCTCTGAGATCGTCGCGCGCAGCACCGCCGTCGAACTCGCCAAGCTGCTCGGCCAGAGCGTGTTCGTCGACAACAAGCCTGGTGCCGCCGGCAACCTGGCGATGGGTGAGGTGGCACGCGCCGAAGACCAGCACACGCTGATCCTCGGGCACATCGGCACGCTGGCCGTCAACCCGTTCATCTTCGACAAGCTGCCCTACGACCCGATGAAGGACTTTCGCCCCGTCTCGCTGCTGGCCAAGGTGCCCAGCCTGTACGTGGTGCGGCCCGACCTGCCGGTGAAGGACCTGAAGGAGCTGATCGCGCTGGCCAAATCCAAACCCGGTGCGCTGAACTACGGATCGGCCGGCAACGGCAGCGCCGGGCACCTGGCGTTCGAGTATCTGAAGATGGTGACCGGCACGTTCATCTTGCACGTGCCGTACCGCGGCACCGGCCCGCAGCTCACCGACCTGATGGGCGGCCGCCTGGAGGCCGCCGCGGTGGGCGCACCAGCCGTGCTGCAGTTCATCAAGGCCGGCAAGCTGCGCTGCATTGCCACCGGCACGCCGCAGCGGCTGGCGCAGTTGCCCGACGTACCGACGGTGGCCGAACAAGGCTTCCCCGGCTTCGAGATGACGCAGTGGTACGGCATGCTCGCGCCGGCCACGCTGCCTCAGGCGAACATCGACAAGCTGGCGTTGGCGGCGGCGAAGGCCGTGAAGGAGCCGGCGTCCGTCAAGCTGCTGGAGACGGAAGCGGCGCTCGCCATCGGCAGCACGCCGGCCGAGTTCGCGGCGTTCATCGCGCAGGAGCAGCAGCGCTGGAAGCCGGTGATCGCGCGGGCAAAAATCAAACCGGACTGACCTTGCGCCTTGCCGACGAACCGAATAACGAGCTGATTGCTTGGAGACGATGATGCACCCGACCTCATCCCCCACCCCCGTCGCCGTCGTCACCGGCGGCGCGCGCGGCATCGGCCTGGCCGTGGCGCAGATGTTCCTGGCGCAAGGCCACCGCGTGGCCTTGCTCGACATCGACAGCGACACGCTCGCGCGCACCCACACCGCACTCAACGACCCCGAGCGCGTGCTTGCGTTGCACACCGATGTGTCGAAGCCCGACCAGGTGGACGCCGCCGTGCAAGCCGTGGTCGACCGCTTCGGCCGCGTTGATGCGCTCGTCAACAACGCCGGCGTGGCGGTGTTCAAGCCCATCCTGAAGACGAGCTTCGAGGAGTGGCGCCATGTGATGAGCACCAACCTCGACGGCGCCTTCCTGTGCACGCAAGCCTTCGCACCGGTGATGCTGCGCACGGGCGGCGGTGCCATCGTCAACATCGCGTCCATCTCCGGCCTGCGCGCCAGCACCTTGCGCGTGGCCTACGGCACCAGCAAGGGCGCGCTGATCCACCTGACCAAGCAGCAGGCATGCGAGTTGGGCAACGCCGGCATCCGCGTCAACGCCATCGCGCCCGGGCCGGTGGAAACGGAGATGGCCAAGGCGGTGCACAGCACGTCGATCATCTCCGACTACTTCGACGCGATCCCGCTCAACCGCTACGGCACACCGGCCGAGATTGCCAACGCCGTGGGCTTCTTGTGCAGCCCGGCCGCGAGCTACGTGAACGGGCAGGTGCTGGCGGTGGATGGTGGCTTCGACGCCAGCGGCGTGGGGTTGCCGACCCTGCGGCGCGAGGCGAAGTAGAGCTTGCCCGCGGCGAGCGAGGGAAAGCCCCGGTCTGCATCTCGCCACCGAGCGCGCGCAGGGCTTGCGCGCGGGCTAGCATGCGCCGGAATGCACGCATGTCGCGTGCGACCACCGGAAGGAGACGACATGCAGATCCAGAAGACATCCGTCACCGTCAACGACGGCACCCGGCTCAACGTGCTGCAGGCCGGCAGCGGCGCCAGGACGCTGGTGCTGATCCCCGGCTGGTCGCAGACCGCCGAACAATTCAAGTTCCAGCTCGAAGGTCTGGCCGACAGGTACCGCGTGATCGCCGTCGACATGCGCGGCCATGGCGACTCCGACAAGCCCGCTCACGGCTACCGCATCCAGCGCCTGGCCAAGGACGTGCACGACGTGCTGGCCGCGCTCGATCTGAAGGACGTGACCATCCTCGGCCACTCGATGGGCTGCTCGGTGCTGTGGTGCCACCACGACCTGTTCGGCCCGCAGCGCATCGCGCGCTACGTGTTCTGCGACCAGGCCTCCTTCCTGACCACCGACCCGGCCTGGACGCCGCAGCAGGTGGCCGACTACGGCCCCATCTTCACCCCCGACAGCGTGACCGCCACCGCCGCCGCCCTGGCCGGCCCCGACGGTGTGCCCACCACCGCCGGCTTCCTCAAGTCCATGGTGACCGAGAAGATGCCTGCCGACCAACTGCAGTGGATCGTCGACCTGAACCTGAAGATGCCCCGCCGCGCCGCCGCCGAACTGCTCTACAACCACTGCCACCAGGACTGGCGCGACGTGCTGCCCCGCATCAAGACGCCCACGCTCTTCATCGGCGGCAAGTCCAGCCTGGTGCCGCATACCTGCGTGGCGTGGGAGGCTACGCAAGTGCCGGGGGCGAAGCTGTCGATCTTCAGCGAGAGCGAGTTGGGGTCGCACTTCATGTTTGTGGAAAACCCAGGGAAGTTCAACGCGGAGCTGGCGGCGTTCATGGGGTGATTGCGCTCGCGTTGCGTCGAGGTTCTGCGACGCGGGGGGCAGGGGGCAGGTTTGCGAAGGCCGAGGCCATCGGGTGGGCGACTCCGCGAATGTCCTCCGGGCCGGAAAAGACTCGGCCCTCCCCCTTAATTTCGCTGCGTCACCCACCCGACGCCCTCGGCTTTTCACGGTGGTGTGACGTGCGTTGAAAGGGCCGGTGCGCCGCGGCACCATGCTCGCTCAGATCAGAATTTCTTGTCCAACAAGCTCAGCAGCTTGAGCGACGGTCCGCTGGGATGCTCGTCACCGATTTGCCGCGCCGCGGGTTGGGGGCGAGTGGTGATGGGATGTATGGCTCTCCCACTGGCAGCTCGGCGCGGGAGCGACAGCTACGTCGGTGCGACCTTGGCCGCGATCCCTTGCTTTCGCCTGAGTACTACGGGTTTGACAAGTGCGTATGCACGCTGCGCAGAACCAGAATACGAATCCTCTCCCCTCCTCGAGAATAGCTGCCAGTAGCGCGAAAAATATTCCTTGTCCGCTGTCCAGTTGCCCACCAGAACGTCTTTGTCAATCCATCGATTGAGCACCTCATTGCTCAGATAGTGATTGACCGCCCTCACAGCGTTGTGCGACAGCTTGATGAAGTCCAGCGCTTGTTGCTGCTTGACTCGAACGGTGTGGACCCTTCTCTCTCCACCCAGCGCACGAATTGCTTTCAGACCGGCAAAGCCCCTTGAGTGCACAAAACAATGGCGGAGCTCACACAGCAATTCGAAATCATCGAGCGCCCTCTTAACCGAGGAGTTATCGGAGCATCCGAAGCCAGCAAATCGCCTAATCTCCCCCGCGATCTTCTTTGAGTCAGCCAAGCTTTCGTGCTCAAACGCGGACATAGTAGGTGCGTAGCCTGACGTAGAGTAGAAAGCAGGCGAACCGGCGGGAACATTGATTGCTTCGGTATGTAACACGCAAACTGGACAAACTCTTGAAAGATCGCTCAAGACCGTTCGAAAGTAAAACTCGGCACTGGAAACAACACCGAGAACGAGCAATCCTAAAACATCTGAATCATCTGCGTACTTTGTATCGATGATCTTCTTTACAAGAGTACCCGTCGCGACGAAGTAATCTGTAATCGGGTTTTCAGTTGTCCTTCGTGGTGATGGAACGAGCACCGAAGTGAAGTCGCAGGAAACTGTCTCCTCAGAGTGGTGCAGCGTCAGTGTTACATAGCTAGACACTGACGAACTCCTCCGCAACGTTGAGTATGCGTTTGGTCCAGACAGGTCCGATGCTTGAGCCGGGCTTTCGGAATCGATGATTCTCGTCCGAAAGTAGTTGACCCACTGAGGTAAGCCCAGCCGACTTCAATGCGGCGACTTTTCTTTCCGGGATTGGGAGCTTTTCTACTGGTGCTTTAAGTAGTTCCAAGTAAACCGACGCCGACCGAAGCTCTTGTCCGCAGTTCATGCAGAACTTCTGCTGCTCAGTAGTTCTGGCAGTCCCGCAAGTTGGGCAAGGCGGGAGCGCCAAAGTGCAACTTTCCGCGTAGTTCTTCCCCAACAGCGTCTCAGGCTTCGTCTTGACGAGCGCGTGGGCGAGTGGCTTTCTCAGTGCGGCGCTGATCGCGCTGACCTTATAGTTCTTGCCAAGGAAGAGAGCATTCGTCGATATAATTCTAGAATAGTGAACAACGTAGCGTTGATAGTTTCCCTTGACTCCCTTGGAAAGGTCTTCTATTCGCCTCAACAGCCCCGCGTATTCCATAAATCTTAAAACACGATCGAGTTCGGGGTTCCATGGTTCAGATAATCCCAATGTGGCAGTCTTGGCCGTGGATTCTTTGCCGCGGTTGAACTCTCTAAAGGCTACACGTGAAGTAGCTTCAAGGTCAATTCCAAGTTTGACGTAGTTTGCGAATCTCGGAAGCTTGTCGGCAATATTCTTAAATTGTGTAATAACACCGTCAGAGTTGCTGGCAATCGCATCAATCACAGCTTTGCGTACTGGTGTTTCCAACTCTACCGAGTCGATAACTTCGGAAGTCATGTTCACAAATCCACGCGGCAGACCGAAACTGGCTAAAGCGAGGACATCAATGGACTCATCATAGTTCGCGCCAAGCTGGGTTCTTAGCGTGGGAAATCGCTTATCGGCGATCTGTCGCATCGAACCTAAGTAGTTTTCGCCATCGGCGCGGATCCATGCTTGTATCTCTTCCGCTTCGTGACCCACCTGGAAGCTTGGAGAAAAGCTGGTGACACCTGGATAGATTGCAGCCTTAGCTGAAATCTCTCTCGATCTCAATTCTCGAAAGACCTCAAAGAATTCTCGTTGCTGTTGAACCGAGAAGGCATGTGCGGCATCGTCCAACAACAAGACTGTGCGAGTGACCGCGCACTGTTGCGCGACGGATCGAATCAAGTCAGAGACACCGGAAGGCGAGGACTCCCAGCCCGTGGCATTTGGCTTGCCAGCCTCAAGAGTAACGATGTAGAGGCGAGCACGCTCCACAAGTTGTTCGACGGTGCTCGGGAGGGCCACTTGCCATCGTGTACACGTCTCACTGACACCGGCAGCAATTTTTGCGAGAACCCATTGACGAAACAGTTGGTTCGCGTTTGCGCTGGTGTGGAACAAGGGCTCCAAGGCCAAGGCCTTCGAAAAATTCACATAGACCGGCATTGCAGCCCTGCTTCTCAACAGGTCAAAGAAGGCGATTTTGAGTAGGGTGCTCTTTCCGCTGCCGCGCGGCCCAGAGACAAGCTTCGCACCAGGCCCGGTCAGCTTTTTGACGATTTGTCGCTCAACGTCCGAGAGGACTGTCCAAGTAAGTAGTTCGTCCTCCGACAGGTTTTCGGCACGTTCCTCAAAGACGCTTACCAGCTGCGTTGTCGTATCCACTGAATCTCCGAGTATGGCAGTGCAGATATTGGGCCGAAGTTTGTCTCCAGCTCCACAAGAGGTTCTCCGGCGACAGATTACATGACAACTCGCTCCAACAGTTCCGCATGCGGCCGAGGGTGTTGGGTGGGTGACGCAGCGAAATAAAGGGGGAGGGCCGAGTCTTTTCCGGCCCGGAGGACATTCGCGGAGTTGCCCGCCCAACGGCCTCGGCTCGCTCAGGCGGTGCAAGTACGAACCTTCAGTCCACCTCAACGGCCGGAACGCAGAAGCAAGCTCAAAGCGCGACGGTAGAAATCCAAGGCACCCCCGCGATCACCACCAACCCCACCAGCAGCGCCAGCAGGTACGGCCAGATGGCGCCCATCACGTCGTCGGGCGACGCGTCGCCGATGCGGCAGGCGACGTAGAAGCCGACGCCGATGGGGGGCATCATCAGGCCGATGTTCATCGCGACGACGACGACCATCGAATAGTGGATGTCGTGGATGCCGAGCTTCTTAGCGATCGGGAACATGATGGGTGCCAGCAGCAGGATGGCGGGCAGGCCCTCCAGGATACAGCCGAGCACCAGGAACACGACGATCGTCACGGCCAGGAAGGCGATGGGGCCGCCGGGCAGGGTGGTCAGGAAGTTGGAGAGTTGCTGGATCACGCCGCTCTGCGCGATCGCCCAAGCCATGCCGGAGGCGGTGCCGAGGATCAGCAGGATTGCGCCGCTCAATGCGGCGGTGTCGACGAGCATCTTGTAGACCTGCCGGGCGCTCAGGCCGCCGTAGAGCCACTTGCCGATCAGCAGCGCGTACAGCACGGCGATGGTCGAGACCTCGGTGGCGGTGGCCACGCCGTTGCCCACCGCGCCGCGAATCAAGAAGGGCAGCACCAGCGCGGGTGCGGCGATGAGGATCAGCTTGCCGACGGTGGCCCACGGCGCGCGCTTCACGCCGTCCATCACCTCGTGGCGCGCCTTCCAGCGCGCCAGCACCAGCAGCGCGGCCAGCAGCACCATCGCGACGACGAAGCCACTCTGGAACAGGCCGGCGATCGACACCCCCGCCACCGAGCCCAGCACGATCAGCACGATGCTGGGCGGCACGGTGTCGGCCATCGCGGCGCCGGTGGCGAGCAGCGCGATCATCTCGCGCGGTTTGTGGCCGCGGCGCTTCATCTCGGGGAACAGGGCGGGCGCGACGGTCGCCATGTCAGACACCTTGGAGCCCGAAATGCCCGACACGATGAACAGCGAACCCAGCAGCACGTACGACATGCCGGCCTTGATGTGGCCGAGCAATGAGGCCAGCACATCGACGATGGCCTTGCCCATGCCGGTGCTGTCGAGCACGCAGCCGAGCAGCACGAAGATCGGCACCGACACGAGGATGATGCTGCTCATGCCCTCGTCCATGCGGCTCACCACCACGGTCAGCGGCGTGTTGGTCGAAAAGCCCAGGTACGCCAGCGTGGCCAGGCCGAAGCAGAAGCCGATCGGCACGCCGGCCGCCAGGCACACCGCCACCAGCAGGCCGAGGAAGATCAGCAGGTTCCACGCGCCGAGCTGCTTGAGCTGTGCCGAGCCGGCCCAGAAAGCGGCGGCCACCACGCCGATCAGCAGTGCAGCGACGGTGAGTTGTTTGAGCGTGACGGTGCGCAGCGCGAACGTCGCGATCAGCACCAGCATGGCGATCACGCCGAACGGAATGGCTGAGACGCGAAACGTGTTGGGCAGGTCGAGCTCCGGCGTGCGGATGGCCCATTCGTCCTTTGCGTATTCGATCGCCTGCGGCGCCAGCGCCAGCAGCGTGGCCGCCACCGCGCACAGCGCGAACGCCTGCACGTAGCCGCGCAAGTGCGCGGGCACGCGCTCCACCACGATCGTCAGGCGCAGGTGCTCGTTGCGGTGCATCGCGATCACCGAGCCGAGCATCGCGAGCCACAGGAACGAGAGGGAGGCGACCTCGTCGATCCAGATCACCGGGAGCGAGAAAGCGTAGCGGGCGACGACGCCGGTGAAGAGGAGAGTGACGATGAGGGTGAGGAGCAGCGCGCTGATGACTTCCAGCGGCTGCATCAGGCGCGTGGCAATACGACCGGGCATGGCCAGCGGCTCCGCGGGGTCCACAGCGGTCGTGCTCACAACAGGTGTTGCTCCCTCTCCCCTCTGGGGAGAGGGTTGGGGAGGGGGGCCGGCGGACCGAGCACTTGCGACAGGCGCGCCCCCACCCTGACCCTCCCCCAGCGGGGGAGGGGAAGCGATTCCATCACGCCAGCTTGCCCGAATACTTCTCCAGCTTGGCCATCGCCTCGTCGCCGAACTTGCCGCGCCACTCCTTGTAGAAGCCTGCCTTGGACAGCGTGTCGCGGAAGCTCTTCACGTCGGGGTAGTTGAAGGTCATGCCCTTGGCCTTGAGCTGCGCCTCCAGGCCGTTGTTCAGGCGGCGGATGTCGTCGCGCTGCTTCATCACCGCGTCGGTCACGTGCTTGGTGATGAGCGCCTGCATGTCGGCCGGCACGCCGGCCCAACGCTTGCCGTTGGCCAAAATCCACTGGCCGTCCCACATGTGGCCCGTCATCGAGACGAACTTCTGCACCTCGTACAGCTTGGCGATGTCGATGATCGCCAGCGGGTTCTCCTGCCCCTCGACCACTTTGGTCTGCAAGGCCGAGTACACCTCACTGAAGTTGATGCCTGTCGGCGCCGCGCCGAAGGCCTTGAACATCGACGTCCACAGCGGGCTCACCGGCACGCGGATCTTGAAGCCCTGCAGGTCGGCCGCCGTGTTGATCGGCTTGGTGCTGGTGGTGATGTTGCGAAAGCCGTTGTCCAGAATACGGTCGAAGCTGTGCAGGTTGACCTTGGCGATCGCCGCGCGGATGAACGCACCGAGCTCGCCGTCCATCGCCGCCCACACCGTCTGGTAGTCCTTGAACGCAAACGCCAGCCCGTTGATGCCGGCCAGCGGCACCAGCGTCTGCAAGATCAGGCCTGAGAGCGGGAAGAAGTCGATCGCGCCCGAGCGCACCTGGCTCAGCATGTCGGTGTCGCCACCGAGCTGGTTGTTCGGGAAGACCTGGATCTCGACCTTGCCGTTCGATTCCTTCTTGATCGCCTCCACCGCCTCGCGCACGCGGATGTTCGACGGGTGCGTGACGGGGATGTTGTTGGCCCACTTGAAGGTCATCTCGGCGCTCTGCGCGAACACCGGCGCGCCGACGCTGGCGAGTGCGCCGGCGGCGGCGGTGCCGGTGATCAGGCTGCGGCGGGTGGGTTGGTTGGTGGTGGTCATGGTGTCAGTCTCCTGTTGTCGATGTAGAACGGGTTGGCGGGCGTGGCTGCTGCCACGGGTGGCAGCTATCGCGGGGTGCCCAGCAGTGCCAATGCAGCCGCGGCAATTTTGTCCGCAGTCAGGCGCGATTCGTTTTCCAGCACTTGCGCGTAGCCGACCGGGATGCGCGGCGCCCCCAGCCGGGCCACGCGGCAGCCGGTGGCTTGCGCGGCGCTGGCGGCGACCTCGGCACCGAAGCCGGCGACCTGCACGGCCTCGTGCACGACGAGCAGACGGCCGGTCTTCGCGGCTGACTCGAACACCGCGCGCTGGTCCCACGGCCACAGCGTGCGCAGGTCCAGCACGTCGGCCTGCACGCCCTTGAGCGCATCGAGGTCGAGGGCCTGCAAGCTGGGCGCGACACCGCGCGACCAGGTGACGATCGTCAGGTCGCCACCCTTTCGCAGCAGGTTCGCCTGGCCCAGTGGCACGTCGAGCGTGGTGTCCACTGCGCCCTCGCTGCCCCACAGCTCCTTGTGCTCCATGTAGATCACCGGGTCGCCCGAGGCGAGGCTGGCCTTCAGCAGCGAGAAGTTGTCTTGCGGCGTGGCGGGCGTGGCCACCACCAGGCCGGGCAGGTGCGCGAACCAGGCTTCGAGCGACTGCGAATGCTGCGCGGCCGAGGCCGACCAGATGCCGATCGGCAGCCGCGCCACCAGCGGCACCCGGCCCTGGCCACCGAACATGTAGCGGTTCTTCGCGGCCTGGTTGACGATCTCGTCCATCGCGCACAGCGCAAAGTCGATCACGCGCATCTCGACGACCGGGCGCAGGCCGGCCAGCGCCATGCCGACAGCGGCGCCCATGATGTTGGCCTCGGAGATCGGCGTGTCGATCACGCGCTCGGGGCCGAACTCGGCCTGCAGCCCGCGGTACTGGCCGAACACGCCACCGCGGCCCAGGTCCTCGCCGAGCGCGACGACATTGGGGTCGGCGCGCATTTCGAGTTGCAGCGCGAGCTGGGCGGCCTGCGCGTAGGTGAGGTGCTGGGTGCTCATCGCCACACCCCCGCACCGCTGTTCATGATGTCGTCGTAAGCCGCGCTCGCCTCGGGCCAGGGCGCGGCTTCGGCCACCTCCAGCGCGTGCGCGATCTCGGCCTGCGCTTCGCGGTCGACCGCGTCGATGTCGGCTTGCGTCGCGCCGGCCGTGAGCCATTGGCGTTGCGTGATCAGCAGCGGGTCGTTGAGCTTCGCGGCTTCGACCTCGGCCGCGTCGCGGTAGGTGCCAGGGTCGACCGACACATGCCCCTTGAAGCGGTACGTCACCGCGTGCAGCAGGCGTGGGCCAAGGCCCGCGCGAATCTCGGCGATCAGTCTCGAAGCCGCCGAATCGACCGCCGCGGCATCGTTGCCGTCGACCTTGATCGCCGGCATCGCCATCGCCTCCGCGCGCGCCGACACGCCCGCACCGGCCGTCATCGGCCCGGTCGGTGTGGTGGCGGAGATGCGGTTGTCCTCACACACGAAGAGCACTGGCAACTGGTACACCTGCGCCCAGTTCAGCCCTTCCAGAAACGGCCCGCGGTTGGCTGCGCCGTCGCCGAAGAAGCAGGCGACGAGGTGCGGCAGCTTGCGGATCTTGAGTGCCTGCGCCGCGCCGGTGGCGATCGGGATGCCCGCGGCCACCACGCCGTTGGCGCCCAGCATGCCGACCGAGAAGTCGGCAATGTGCATCGAGCCGCCCTTGCCTTTGTTGTAGCCGGTGGCGCGGCCGAACAGCTCGCACATCATCTTTGCGGCGTTCGCGCCCTTGGCCAGTGTGTGGCCGTGGCCGCGGTGGGTGGAGGTGAGCAAGTCTTCGCGCTGCAGGTTGATACACACGCCGGCTGCCACCGCCTCTTGCCCGGTGGACAAGTGCAGCGGCCCGCGCACCAGCGCCGGCTTGGCCGACGCCGACAAGCCCCACGCGGCCACGCCACCCTGGCTGGCGATTTCGGCCGCGTCTTCGAACGCGCGGATGCGGCGCATCAGCCGGTAAAGCTCTGAAAGTCGGGACGGCGACACGTGGGGCTCCGGGTTGCACAGCGTCGAACCACCATGGGCTGCGACGCGCGGATTCTAGAGGCCGGCCCATCCGTTGCGGCCCATCCGTTCGCGCTGAGCCTGTCGAAGCGCTGCGAGACACGTCGCTCTTGAAACCGCCGTGTCACCCAGCGCGATCCGCGAGTCAACGTTTGCGCAAGTACACGAACAAGCCGTCGATCGGCTCGCGCTGGTCTTTGCGGATCGGCTCGCGTTTCATCAGCAACGCCTCGAAGCCATGCTGTGCCGCCAGTGCCAGCAGGTACTCGGGCGTGTGCGCGTAGCGCAGGCTCGGCTGCAATTCGAAGCCGGTGGTGCACGTCGGGCCGGCGAGTTCGGCGGAGAGGCAGAACACGCCGCCGGAGTCGATCACACGATCGAGCGCATCGAACACCGGAGCCATGTCGCCGACGTAGATGAAGACATCGGCCGCCAGCACGAGGTCGTGGCGTGGACCGGTGCGGCGCAGGTGCTCGACGATGTCGGCCTGCAGCAGTTCGTCGTACACGCCGAGCGCGCGCGCCCTCTCCAGCATCGGAGCCGACAGGTCCACGCCGACGAGCCGCGCCGCACCGGGCGCGAGCAGCGGCTTCACCAGCGGCCCGCACAGCCCGGTGCCGCAACCCAGGTCGAGCGCCGAGGCGAACGGTGCGTGGCCGAGCGCGGCCAGGTGGCGTACCAGCACCTCGTGCGCCTGGTACTTGAGCACGCCCACCAGGTGCGCGTCGAACTGGCCCGCGTAGTCGTCGAACAGCGCCTGCACGTACTGGCGCGGCGCGGTGGCGGGCGAGTCTTTTGCGCTGGCAGCGCCGACGGCAGCGAGGTAGTAGCCGTTCAACTCGGCATCGGCGCCATAGGCGAGCGCTTGCCGAAAACACTCGGCCGCTTCGTCGAGCCGGTTCATCTCGCGCAGGATGCCGCCGCGGTGGCTCCACGCGGCGCCCAGCGCGGGGTCGAGTGCGAGTGTGCGCTCGAAGGCGGCCAGCGCTTCCTCGGGCCGGCCGAGTTGCGCCAGCGCATTGCCGCGGTGGAACCAGGCGTCGAGGTTGTCGGGCTCAAGGGTCAGGATTTGATCTGTGGTGCGCAAGGCGTCGGCCGCGCGTGCCAGCTTGAGCTGCGTGCCAGCCAGATTGATCAGCGTGGACACGCGCGCCGGCACGCGCTCAAGCGAAGCGAGGAACTGTGTTTGTGCATCTGCGAAGCGCCCGGCCTCAAAGCTGGCCAGGCCTTCAAAGAACAGCGCCTTGGCGTGTTCGAAGCGATCGTCGGTGTCGGACATGCGTGCGGCAGTGGAGTCCGCGGATTATCCGGTTCGACCGAGATTCAACGCCGGTCGCAACTTCGCCCGACGCAGCCGCAGGATCAGACAGTTCCTACGCGCCAGGCAGGCAGTCGCCGCTGGCGCGGGCGTGCAGGCGGCTGATAACTTCGCGCTTCGGCCAAGTGTGGCCGTCGAGTGTGTCGAACGGGGCGATCCGGTGAAACTGTTTCATTGCAGCGGCTGCAGACAACGTGTCTTCTTCGAGAACCTGCAGTGCGAAGCCTGCGGCGCCAGGCTCGGCTACGTCCCGCTGGAGTTCGAGATGGTGGCGTTTGCCGCGGCTGCAGGCGGCGCAGACGATGCAGTTGGGAATGTGCCAGGCTGGCAACGCTTGGGGCCGACGGGCTCGGCTCAGCGCCCCTGCAGCAACTACAGCCACGAGGGCGTGTGCAACTGGATGGTGGCGGCCGACGACCCGCAAGGCTTGTGCGTTTCGTGCCGCACGACCCATGTGATTCCGGCGCTGGGCAAGCCCGAGAACCGCACCTACTGGAACACGCTGGAGCAAGCCAAGCAGCGCGTCTTCTACACCCTGCTGACGCTGAAGCTGCCCGTCCCCAGCCTGCAGGCAGACCCGGCCAACGGCATGTCATTCCACTTTCTGGAAGACACGAGCCCGCAACAGCGCGTGCTGACCGGGCACGACAACGGCGTGATCACGCTCAACATCGCCGAAGCCGACGACGCCGCGCGCGAGACGATGCGCGCCGCGATGCGCGAGCCGTACCGCACGCTCGTGGGGCACTTTCGCCATGAGCTGGGCCACTACTACTGGGACCGGTTGATTGCCGATTCGCCCTGGCTCGACGAGTATCGGCAGCGCTTCGGCGACGAGCGCGCCGACTACGCCACCGCCTTGCAGCAACACTACGCCCACCCGATGCCCGACTGGCGCCTGAGCTTCGTCAGCGCCTATGCCAGCTCGCACCCGTGGGAAGACTGGGCCGAGTGCTGGGCGCATTACCTGCACATGATCGATGGGCTGGAAACGGCCGCCGCGTGGGGCCTTCGCCTGGACTGCCCCACGCCGGGCGGCGAGCCGTTGCAAGCGGTGGCGCTGAACCTGTCCGCACCGTCCTTCGAGGCCACCCTGATCCAGCAGTGGCTGCCCATCTCGCAGTTCAGCAACGCGATGAACCGCAGCCTCGGGCTGCACGACAGCTACCCGTTCGTGGTGCCGCCGCCGGTGGTGGCCAAGCTCGACTTCATCCACCGGGTGGTCGCAGCGGCAACCAGGGGCGAAGCGCCGATGAAGTTTCTGCCCGCGCTGGTGCCAGCACCCGCCCAACCGTCTGGGCAGAGCGCGCCTGAATCGGTCACGCGGTGAGCATGCCCTTGGTTTCGATGAAGGCAATCACCTCGTCCAGCCCGGCCTTCGTCTTCAGGTTGCTCATCACGAACGGGCGCAGCCCTTGCGGCGTGGTGCGCATGCGGGTGGTGTCGGCGGCCATCACGTCGAGGCTGGCGCCCACGTAAGGGGCCAGGTCGGTCTTGTTGATGACGAACAGGTCGCTCTTGGTGATGCCGGGGCCGCCCTTGCGCGGGATCTTCTCGCCGGCAGCGACGTCGATCACGTAGATCGTCAGGTCGCTCAACTCGGGGCTGAAGGTGGCGGCCAGGTTGTCGCCGCCGCTCTCGATGAAGACGATGTCGGCGTTCGGGAACTTCCCGAGCATGCGGTCCACCGCTTCGAGGTTGATCGACGCGTCTTCACGGATGGCGGTGTGCGGGCAACCGCCGGTTTCCACGCCCATGATGCGTTCGGCTTCGAGCGCGCCGGCCACGGTGAGGAGGCGCTGATCTTCCTTGGTGTAGATGTCGTTGGTGACCACGACGAGGTCGTAGCGCTCGCGCAGTGCCTTGCACAGCATCTCGACCAGCGTCGTCTTGCCCGAGCCCACCGGGCCGCCGACGCCCACGCGCAGTGGCGGCAGCTTGCGTGTGCGCCCGGCAATGTGGTGCAGCTGTGCGGTCATGTCGGCGGGCCGTTCAAGGCGTCAAATGCGGCCGGCCTGGGTGTCGGGCTCGGTCAACTCGGCCGAGTACTGCATGCCGATGGCCGGGGCGGCCTGGCGAGCGCGCCCGCGACGGTAGGCGACCGCGCCTGCGACTGCAAAAACGAGCAGCGCACTGGCTGCCAAAAGACCGATCACGATGTTCATGGAAGAAGCCCTCCTGCCTGACCCGCGAAGGCCCGCGGACTCAAATTGCTGCGATGCATCATTATGCCTGCGCATGCTGCGGGAACACGCTTGCCGTGCCCCGCGCCGCTTCTAGAAAAGGGCATTCAGCGCAACGCGCTGGCGGCCGCGGTTCCTGCGGCGGCCAGAAGGTCGATGTAAGCGCCCGACTGCAATTCGCACGCGGGCACGCCGAGCTGCTTCAGCAACGAGTGCGCTTCGTCGACACCTGCGCGATCGTCTTCACCGTCGCGCAGCACCACCTCCAGCTCCAGGAACTCACCCAGCCCCTCGACGCGGTCCAGGTGGATGCGCGTGCGGCCGACGAGAAAGAGCACGCGCTGCTTGCGCACCCGGCCCACTTCGCCGAGCGAGCGCGCCAGGGTCGCGCGCAACGCGTCGGGGTCGGCGGTGGGTGTGATGAGGTAGCTCGACGTCTTCGGCCCCGTTGCATCCGGCCGTTCATAGGCGATCAGCTCGCCGCGGCCGTCGGCAAACGCCCGCAGCTTCAGCCGGCCATGGGTGCAGTGGAAGAAGGTGTCGTCCTGTTCGATCAGCTCCGGCCCGTGCTGCGCCAACGCGGCAACGCGGGCTTGCAGCGCAGGCAGGTCGGCGACGCGGGCCTTGATCTCGATGTTGCGTGGCATCGGCGGTGACTGCAGAAGTTGTCAGGAACGAAAGAGGCGCGAGTACTGCGTCTCGTGCTGCGACGACAGAACAGCCAGCATCGGCGTGAAGGCCTGGCGCTCGCTGTTCATCAGGCCGAGCGCGTGGTCGACCGCGGCGGGGGCTTGGTCGGCCAACGCCAGCAAGATGCGCTGGCCGGCGTTCTGCCCGAGCGGCACCGCCTTCAGCGCAGCCTGCACCATGTTTTCGGCCCAGCCGAAAGCGAAAGCCAGCAGCACCTCGCGCGGCGGTGCGCCGCTCTGCACGCCGGCCAGTGCAAATGCCACCGGCCAGGTGGGTGCGGGCGCAAAGGTGTCGAGTGCAGCCAGGCGGTGGTCGCCGGATCCTCGGTTCTTTAACCAGGCGACCAGCGAGCGCCCCATCTGCTCGGTCTGTTGGCGCAGCTCACTCGACTCGCGGGTGGTCGCGACCCAGGCATTCAACTCGGCGGCGCCAGCCAGATCGCCACGTTGCCACGCGCCGAAGGCCTTGCCCACCACCGCCAGCTCGCTGCGCGCCAAGCTCAGGTGCAGCTGGTCGGCCAGCCACGCAGCGGCCTGCGCCTCGTTGGTGACGAGGCCGGCGTCGACCGCCGATTCCAGGCCCTCGGAATAGCTGAAGCCGCCGACCGGAAGGGCCGGCGAGGCGAGCCAAATCAGCTGCAGCAGCGACGTGGCGGCGAGCGGTGGCCGGGCAGGCCGCGGCAAGCGTCGCAACGTCGTTGCGCGGACGTGCTTCTGCATCAATGAGAGTGGCCGTGACCATGCCCATGGTCGTGACCACAGCCGGGGCCGTGCACGTGCGCCGGGGCTGCCGCAACGTCGTGGGGCGTGGCATGTTTGTGCTCGTGCTCGTGCTCGTGCTCGTGCCCGTGCCCGTGGTTTTGGCCGTGGCCGTGTCGAGCCTCGTGGCGATGACCGTGATCGTGGCCGTGGTCATGCCCTCCGCTGGCCTCGCCGTGTGCGTGCCCCGCCGCCGCATACGCGCCTGCCTCGGGTTCGAAGGCCTCGGCCGCATCGTTCACGATCAGGTGCATCTGGCGCAGCATGTCGGCCAGCACGTGGTCGGGTTCGAGCAGCAGGCGGTCGGGGCGCAGGTCGAGCTGCACATGCCGGTTGCCCAGGTGGTAGGCCGCGCGCAGCAGGTCGAACGGCGAGCCGTGTTCGGCGCAGGCGGTTACCACCAGCACCGGCTGCGGCGCCGCGAGCACGCGCACCAGCGAGCCGTCCTCAGCCACCAGCAGGTCGCCGCCGCGCACAGCGGTGCCACGAGGCAGGAACACGCCGAGCGTACGGCCCTGGCTGTCGGTGGCATCGAAGCGGCTCTTCTGGCGCACGTCCCAGTCGAGCTCGACGGTGGCCGCACGCTTGACCAGCGCGGCCGCGATGCCGCGGGCCTGGGGGATGAGTTTGTTGACGGTCAGCATGGTGTTTAGCAGATGAATTGATCGGCCCGAACGGTGCGTACGGGCGGTGAAGTGTGACATCGAACGCCGCGCCGCTTGCCCTCACACCCCGCGCGACTCGCGCAGCGTGCGCACCATCTGCAGCAGCTTCGGGCCGACCTCCTTCAGCAGCCAATTCGCACCGCGCGCGCCGCCCGGCGCGGGCTTCTGGAACGCGCAGTTGAAGACCACCAGCTCGCCGCTGGCGATGCGGCCATAGGGCGCGCCGGCCGCCTGGATGCCGCCCACCAGGTCGCCGTCGACGGTGCAGAAGCCCTGGCGCGCGCAGTCCTTCACCGCCTGGCGGATGGCGGCTTCAAAGCGCGCGGCGTCGTCGGGCGTCTTGACGCGAATCTCGTTGAGCACCGCCTCGCGCGTCGGAGGGTCGCAGCCGGCCAGCCACGCGCGGCCGATTGCGGTGCCCGCCAGCGGCAGCGCCAGCCCGATGTCGGCCACCGCGCCGGCCACGCGCGTGCGGTCGCGGCTGCGGCTGGTCTCGATCAGCACCACGCTCAAGCGATCGCGCAGGCCCATCGACACGTCGCCGCCGGTCTCGTCGGCCAGCTCGTTCATCAGGCCGCGCGCATGCTGGCGCAGGCCGATCGACGCCATCAGCGGATAGGTGGCCGAGATGAGCGCCGAGCCGAGCTGGTACTTGCCGTACTTGGGGCTCAGCTTCAGGTAGCCGAGGACCACCAGCGTGTAGGTCAGGCGCGAGATGGTCGGCTTGGGCAGGCCGGTGCGCAGCGCCAGCTCGCCGTTGGAGAGCATCGTGTCGCTGGCGCTGAAGCAGCGCAGCAGCTCGATGCCGCGCGCGAGTGTGGTCGCGAACTGCTTGTCGCCGGCGTATTCCTCGTAGCCCAGCGGCACGCGGCGGGGGCGGTTCAGCAGGTAGCTTTGGCGGTCGCTGGCGTCGTTGGCTTTGCTTTGGGCTCGGGTCATGGTGTTTCTCTGTATCGGCATATCGAACCAGTTGACAGAATATCGGAACAAGCGGTATCGCCGCTTTGGGGTGCGCCCTATGCTTCAAGCACGAGCCAAAGACCGCACCCAACCCGCAGCATGAAGCCCGCACCATGAAGCCTGATGACCTGCCGATGCACGACATCCCCGCGCTGGCCGGCAACAACGCGCCCGTCCACGACGAACTGGTGCTCGACAACCTGCCCGTGATCGGCGAACTGCCAGCCGACCTGAACGGCCTGTACGTGCGCAATGGCCCGAACCCGTACTTCCAGCCCGACTGGCGCTACCACGCCTTCGACGGCGACGGCATGCTGCACGCGATCCACTTCGATCGTGGCCGCCTGAGCTACCGCAACCGCTGGGTGCGCACCGCCGGGCTGGACGAGGAAGTGGCCGCCGGCCACGCGCTGTGGAAGGGCATCAAGGAGCCGCCGCGGCGTGATGCGCCCGGGCAGCCGATGAAGAACACCAGCAACACCGACGTGAAGTACCACGCCGGCCGCCTCATCAGCATGTGGTACCGCTCGGGCATGCCGTATGCGGTGGACCCGTACACGCTAGAGCCGCTGGGCACGGCCGACTACGGTGGGGCGTTGACCCGCATCTCGGCCCACTCGCGCCCCGACGAGCGCACCGGCGAACTCCTGTTCTTCGACTACGACACGAAGCCGCCCTACATGCAGTACGGCGTGATCGGCCCCGACCGGAAGCTCAAGCACCGCATCGACGTGCCGCTGCCCGGCCCGCGCCTGCCACACGACATGGCGGTGACCGAGCACTACACGATCCTGCACGACTTTCCGCTGCTGCTCGACGACGACGCGCTTGCCGCGGGCCGCTACAAGCTGCGCTTCCACGCCGAGATGCCGACGCGATTTGCAGTCGTGCCGCGCTACGGCAGCGCGGAGCAGATCCGCTGGTTCGAGGCCCGGCCGACCTACCTTCTGCACGTGGTAAACGCGTGGGAAGAGGGCGACGAGGTGGTGATGGTGGGCACGCCGTACCGCACGCACGAAGACGAGCACGGCCAGATCGACGCGCGCCGCCTGGAGCGCACGATTCACTTCCGCCAGCGCGACTTCGTGCTGTACGAATGGCGCTTCAACCTCGCCACCGGCCGCACCGCCGAGCGCGTGATCGACGACGTGCTGAACACCGAGTTTCCGGCCATCAACCCGGCGTACCAGGGCCGCAAAACGCAGCACTCGTACCACATCGTCTTCCCGCATGGCGGCAAGGAAGAAGTGCGCTTCACCGGCCTGGCCAAGATGAACCACCGCACCGGCGCCTACGCGGCGTGGAGCGAGGGCCCGGAGGCGTTCTACAACGAGCCGGCGTTTGCACCGCGCGATGGCTCGACCGGCGAGGACGACGGCTACGTCGTCACGATCGCGTGGAACCCGGCGCTGCTGCGATCGGAGGTGCAGGTGTTCGACGCGCGCGGCACGGAGTTCGGCCGCGGCCCCATCGCGCGCGTGCCGCTGCCGCGCCGCGTGCCGCACGGCTTTCACGCCACCTTCGTCAGCCGCGACGTGCTGACGCGGTGGAAGTGATGCGGTCGCAACGACGCGCTGACTCGTGACACTGAAACCTGAATCGACCACCGCACGCCTGACCGGCGCCGTCCGATGATCCTCGCGTCTCCCGATCGCATCGCCGAGTTCACCGCCCGCGGCTGGTGGGGCACACGCACGATCGACGATCACTTCCGCGACGTCGCCGCGCGCTACGCGCAGCGCGAGGCGGTGGTCGACGCGCCGAACCGCGCGCTGCTCACCGACGGCGCGCCGCGCCGGCTGAGCTACGCGCAACTCGCCGACGAGGTCGCGCGCATGGCCGCCGTGCTGCACGGCCGCGGGTTGAGGCGCGACGACATCGTGGTCGTGCAACTCGTCAATTCGGTCGAGCAGTACGTGGTGTACCTGGCGTGCCTGCGCCTCGGGCTGGTCGTCTCGCCGGTGCCGGTGCAGTACCGCGAGTTCGAGCTGCGCCACATCCTGGCGCTGACGCAGGCGCGCGCGGCGGTCACGGCCACGCGGGTCGTCAAGCATGCGGCGGCGGTGATGTGGCTGCAGTTGGCGAAAGCACATCCGTCGCTGCAGCACGTGCTGTGCTTTGGCGACGCGGTGCCTGCCGAGGCGCACTCACTGAACGCTGCGCTCGCGGGCGACCTCGACCTGCCGGCGGCCGAAGCCGCCGCGCTCGCGGCCGGCATCGGCGCGAACGACATCGCCACGCTGTGCTGGACCTCCGGCACCGAGGCCGCGCCCAAGGGCGTGCCGCGCAGCCACAACGAATGGCTGATCGTCGCGCCGTCGATCATCGAAGCGGCCGAGCTGGCACCCGGCGCGCGGCTGCTGAACCCGTTTCCGCTCGTCAACATGGCCGGCTGGTCGACCTGCGTGGCGGCGTGGTTGCGGCTGGAGGGCACGGTGGTTCAGCACCACCCGTTCGACCTGACGGTCTTCCTGCAGCAGTTGCGCGACGAGCGCATCGACTACACCGTCTGCCCGCCCGCGATCCTGAACCAGTTGCTGCAGCAGCCGGCGTTGCTGGAGGGTATCGACTTTACGCGGCTGTCGCGCATCGGCTCGGGCTCGGCGCCGCTGTCGGAGTGGATGGTGCGCGGCTGGGCCGAGCGCGGCGTGCAGATCGTCAACTACTTCGGCTCTAACGAGGGTGCGGCGCTAACGGGATCGCCGCGGGACATTCCCGACCCCGGCCAGCGCGCTCAGTTCTTTGCGCGTGCGGGGGTCGAGCGGCCGCTCCCCCACGTCTCGTATTCGCACATCTCGACCGCGCGCAAGATTCGCACGCGGCTGGTCGACCCCGAGACGGAAGAAGAAGTCACGCAGCCCGGCATCCCCGGCGAGTTGCGCGTCAGCGGGCCGACCGTGTTCTGCGGCTACTTCCGCGCGCCCCAGCAGACCGCCAGCGCCTTCGACGGTCAAGGCTTCTACCGCTCGGGCGATCTGTTCGAGATCGCTGGCGACCAGGGCCAGTTCTACCGTTTCGTCGGCCGCAGCAAGGACATCGTGGTGCGCGGCGGCATGAAGATTTCGGCGCTCGAAGTCGAACAACTCCTGATGGCCTGCCCCGGCGTGCAAGACGCCGTCGTGATCGGCCAGCCCGACGACACGCTCGGCGAGCGCGTCTGCGCCTGCGTGGTGGCCGCCCCCGGCGCCGAGGTGACGTTGGCACGGCTGGTGGCATTCCTGAGAGACGAGCGCCAGGTCGCGGTGTACAAGTTGCCCGAGCACCTGATGCTGCTGCCGGCGTTGCCGCGCAACCCGGTGGGCAAGGTGCTCAAGCGCGAGCTGCGCGAAATGTTCGAAGACTCCGGAGCGTCGACTTGAACCCTCTGCTGCTGCTGATTCCCGGCCTGCTGAACACCGAGCGCGTGTTCGACCGCACGCGCGCGCTGCTCGACCCCGCGCTGGAGGTGCGCGTGGCCGATGTGCGCACGCACGACAGCATTGCGGCGATGGCGCACAACGCCTGGGCGATGCTGGCCGAGGTTGACGCCGACCGGCCGATCGTGGTCGCCGGCTTCTCGATGGGCGGCTACGTGGCGCTGCAAATGCTGGCCGAGCCGCGGCGCGCGGTGCAGGGGCTGGGGCTCGTCTGCACCTCGGCACGTGCCGACACGGCCGAGAGCCAGGCCTTGCGCGAGCGCGCCATCACCGCGATGGAGCGCGACTTCGAGCGTTATGTCGGCAGCCTCGGCGGTTTTCTGGTCACCCAGGCCGGGCAGGCCGACGAGGTGCTGATGAGCACGATCCGCGGCGACATGTTGGTCGTCGGCGCGGCCACCGCCATCCGCCAGCACCGCGCGGTGGCCGTGCGCCCCGACCGACGCGAGATGCTGCCCGCGCTCGACCTGGCTGCCCACGTGGTCGGCGCGGCCGACGACCCGGTGACGCCGCCGGACCTGTCGCGCGAACTCGCCGCCGCCATTCCTGGCGCGCGGCTCACGGTGGTGGGTGGCGTAGGCCACCTGCTGCCTTTCGAGCGGCCCGCCGAGCTGGCGGCCGCGCTGACCGAACTCACCGCCCGTGCCGCAACCCGAGGAAACGCCTGATGTTCACTGCCCTGAAGACCTCCGTCCGCCTGACCGAGCCTCGCGCGCAGCAGCCGCGCTTGCGCGACACCGGCCCACACAGGCGGCTCGCGCTGAAGGCCATGGCCGCGGCCGCGGCCGTCGCGTGGCTGGCGCAACCGCAGGCCCACGCGCAAACCTTCCCCGACAAACCCGTGCGCGTGATCGTGCCGTTCGCCCCCGGCAACACGCTCGATGCGTCGCTGCGCCAAGTGGCCGAAGTGTTCCAGCGCAACACCGGGCAGCCGCTGATCGTCGACAACAAGCCGGGTGGCGCCGGCATCGTCGCGGCGCAGGCGGTTGCGCAGGCGCCGGCCGACGGCTACACGCTGCTGCTGGCCAACACCAGCATGTTGACGATCAACCCGCACACCTTCAGCAAGCTGCCGTACGACGCAGAGAAAAGCTTCCGCCCGGTCACCAACTTTCTCGGCGCGTCGATGGTTTTTGCGGTCAACGCCGCCAACGTGCCGCCCAACACGCTGGCCGAGTTCATCGCCTGGGCCAAGCCGCAGGGCGACAAGGTGTCGTACGCATCGTTCACGGCCGGCAACTCGTCGCACTTTGCCGGCGTCATCCTCAACAAGCGCGCCGGCTTGAATATGGTGCACGTGCCTTTCAACGGCACACCGCCTGCGGTGCAGAACCTGGTGGGCGGCCAGGTGCACGGCGCCTTCTTGCCGCTGCTGGCGGTGAAGCCGCACCTTGAGAGCGGCAAGGTCAAGGTGCTGGCCGTCACCAGCCCGCAGCGCTCGCCGCTGATGCCGGGCGTGCCCACCTTCACCGAGCAGGGCATCGCCGAGATGGAGATCTACATCTGGTCGTCCATCGTCGCACCGGCCGGCACGCCGGACGCCGCGATTGCCAAGCTGAACGCCGACTTCGGCGCCGCGCTGCGCTCGGCCGAGATCCGCGACAAATGGCGCGCGGTCGACTTCGAGCCGATCCCGACCACGCCGGAAGAAGCCGCCCGCTTCGCGCGCGAAGAGTCCAAGCGCTGGGCCGAGGCGGTGCGCATCTCGGGCTTCAAGGCGACCGAATGACTGCCGCGACATTGACCGACGCGGGCGGGCCGAGCGCCGGGCCGCCCCAAGCCGGCCCGCGCCCCCCCGGGGGGCAGGCCGCTGTATCCGGCGGACGGGGGGCTCCAGAACGGCCGAGCGCCGGGCCGCCCCAAGCCGGCCCGCGCCCCCCCGGGGGGCAGGCCGCTGTATTCGGCGGACGGGGGCTGTCAGTTCGGCTGCCGCTCTTTGCGGCGCCGATGTTCCTCGTTTCGGGTCCCGAACTGGTGGTGGCCGCCTGCAAGGCCGGCATCGTCGGCGCGTTCCCCACGCCCAACGCGCGGCCGATCGAGGTGCTGGACGACTGGATGCGCCGCATCACCGACGGCCTGGCGCGCGCCCGCGACGAGCAGCCCGCGCACACCCTCGGCCCCTGGTGCGCCAACCTCGTGACGCACCGTTCGAACGAACGCCTGCCCGACGACCTGAAGCTCGTCGCGCGCTACCAGCCACCGGTGGTGGTGACGGCGCTGGGCAGCCCCAAGCCGGCCATCGAGGTGGTGCACGGCTACGGCGGGCAGGTGTTTGCGGACGTCACGACGATCGCGCTGGCGCGCAAGGCGGTCGAGGCCGGCGCCGACGGCCTGGCCTGCGTGTGTGCGGGTGCCGGCGGGCACACCGGGCAGATCAACCCGTTCGCGTTCGTCAGCGCGGTGCGCGAGTTCTTCAGCGGCACGATCGTCGTCGGCGGCGGCATCAGCGACGGTTGGGGTCTGGCCGGCGCGCTCGCCTGCGGCGCCGACTATGTGTACATGGGCACCCGCTTCATTGCGACCACCGAGAGCATGGCCAAGCCCGAGTACAAGCAGATGCTGGTGGACAGCAACGTCGAAGACCTGATCGTCAGCGCCGGGCTGACCGGCACACCGGCAAGCTGGCTCAAGCCCTCGCTGCGCGCCAACGGGCTGGACCCCGACAACCTGCCCGACACGCCGCAACGCAACTACAACAGCAACCAGAACCTGGCGAGCAAGCGCTGGATGGACGTGTGGGCGGCGGGGCAGGGCGTGGGTGCGATCCGCGAGGTGGAGCCGGTGGCGGTGGTGGTGGACCGCATCGAGCGCGAGTTCAATGCGGCGCGCGCGCGGCTCGGTGCGTGGGCGCCGGCCGCTGCGTCATCGGCGGCAACGACGACAGCAAGCACGAGACCCTCGACGGCAGCATGAACGGGCGCCCGATGAACGACCACAACCCCCTGCTCGGCAGCTGGCAGCTCGTGCGCTGGGACATCACCTACGGCGACGGCCGCCGCCCGTCGCTGCCTTACGGCGACCAAGCCACCGGCCTGATCGTCTACACCAGCGACGGCTTCATGAGCGCCTGCATCGCCGCCGGTGGCCGCGCGCCGATGTCCAGCGCCAGCGTGCGCAGCGCGCCCGAGGGCGAGCGGCTGGCGGCGTTCGAGAGCTACTTCCAGTACGCCGGTCGGTACGAGTTGCGCCAGTCTGCAGCCGGCCTGCAGGTGGTGCACCGGGTGAGCCATGCGCTGAACCCGAACTTCGTCGGCAGCGAGCAGGTGCGCAATGTGGCTTTCGATGCCGATGGCGTGCTCACGCTGTCGGCCAGCGACACGGTGCCGGGCTCCGAGGTGGCGCGGCACCATCGCTTGATGTGGAGGCGGCCCGCATGACGCACCTTGCCTCAAAGGAGAAGGGCGGGGCGAGCGCCGGGCCGCTCCCAAGCCGGCCCGCCATCCCCTTGGGGGATCGGCCGACGTATTCGTTGGCCGAGGGGCCGTCATGACCTTGTTCGACAAGCACCGAGCCGTCTTCGAGCGCGCCCAACTCGCCTGCGCCGAGCGCCACTGCTGGAGCCCGTTCCCCGAGATGCCGTCGAAGTACCCCGATACCGCCGCCGCACAAGCCGCTGCATCGGCCCGCTTCCAGGCCCAGCTCGACCGGCCGTTCGTGCTCGACCAGCCCGGCACGGTCGGCGAACTCGGCGAGGAGGTGTCGCCCTACACGCAGCAGCCGCTGGGCATCCGCTACCCGCGGGCCGATGTGGATGGGCTGTTCGCTGCGGCAGAGAAAGCGATGCCCGCGTGGGCCGACGCCAGCATCGAAACCCGCCTCGGCGTGTTGATGGAAGTGCTCGACACGATCTACCGCGAGCACCTGTTCGACGTGGCGAACGCGGTGATGCACACCGCCGGCCAGAGCGCCAACATGGCCTACGCCGGCTCGGGCGTGAACGCGCTCGACCGTGGCATCGAGGCGCTGGTCTATGCACAGATGGCCTGGAACGCCGTGGCGCCCACGGCGCGCTGGCAGCGCCAGTTCGGCAGCGCCCAGATCACACTCGACAAAACCTACCGCCGCGTGCCGCGCGGTGTGGCGGTGTGCTTCACCTGCGCGAGCTTCCCCACGTGGAACGCTTGGCCGTCGATGCTGGCCAGCCTGGCGACCGGCAATGCGGTGATCGTCAAGCCGCACCCGGCGGCGGTGCTGCCGATGGCGATCTCGGTGCGCGCGTTCCGCGGCGTGCTGCAGGCGGCAGGCTTCGACCCTAACCTGGTGACGATGGCGCTCGACTCGGTGGCCGAGCCGATCGGCAAGACGCTGGTGCAACACCCGAAGACCGCCATCGTCGACTTCACCGGCAGCGCGCGCTTCGGCCACTGGGTCGAGCGCCACGCCCACCCAGCGCTCGTGTTCACCGAGACGGCCGGCTGCAACACCGTGGTGATCGAATCGGCCGACGACCTCGACGCCGCGCTGCGCTCGCTCGCCACCACGATGTGCATGTTTAGCGCGCAGATGTGCACCAGCCCGCAGAACATCTACCTGCCTCGCGCGGGTGTGCGCACGCTGCAGGGGGTGGTGCCGCTCGACGACGTGGCGCGCCGGCTGGCCGAGGCGATCGACGCGATCGGCAGCGAGCCGAAGAAGGCCTCGATGATCCTCGCCGCGATCCAGTCGCCGCAGACGCTGGCGTTGATGACGCAACTTCAGTTGCAGTTGCAGTTGCAGTTGCAGACCGAGGGCGCACGCGCCGGCCGCGTGCTGCTCGCGCCGCGCGCGTACACGCACCCCGAGTACCCGCACGCGCGCACCAGCACGCCGCTCCTCATCCAGACCGACACCACGCAGCGTGCGCTGTACGGCGAAGAGCGCTTCGGCCCCATCGGCTTCGTGATCGCCTGCGACGACGCGGCCGATGCGCTGGCGCAGGCCACCACCGACGTGCGCGAGTTCGGCGGGCTCACGGCCTTCCTGTACAGCCAGGACGAAGCCTTCATCGCCACTGCCGAGGCGGCCTACGCGCGTGCAGGCGCGCAACTCACGATCAACCTCACCGGCCCGATGCCGCTGAACTTTGCCGCCGCCTACAGCGACTACCACGTGACCGGCCTCAACCCGGCCGGCAACGCCAGCCTGACCGACCTGTCTTTCGTGGCGAGCCGGTTTCGTATCGTGCAGTCGCGGCGGCCCGCCGCAATGTCTTGAATCCAGGGAGACCGACCATGAACGCACCCGAACGACTCGAAAACCTGCAGCCCTTCGGCGACGACTACGGCCCGCTGCTCACCGGCGCCTTCGCCCCGGTCTTCGACGAGATGACGCTGACCGACCTGCCGTTGGTCAAGGGCGCCATCCCTGCCGACCTGAACGGCGTGTACATGCGCACCGGCCCCAACCCGCGCTACGCGCCGCAGGGCCGCTACCACCCGTTCGACGGCGACGGCATGGTGCACGCCGCGATGTTCGACAAGGGCCGGCTGACGGTGCGCAACCGCTGGGTGCGCACCGACGCGTTCAAGGAAGAAGAGCAGGCCGGCACGGCGCGCTTCTTCGGCATCCGCGAAACGCTCAAGGGCCGCAGCGACAAGCGCTTGAAGGACACCGGCAACACCGACATGGTGGGCCACGGCGGCAAGGCGCTCGCGCTCTGGTACATGTCGGGCGACGCGTGGGAGATCGACCCGGTCACGCTCGACACGCTCGGCCGCTCGCAGGCCATCCGCCAGAGCGGCGGCGCGATCTCGGCCCACGCCAAGGTCGATGAGGTGACCGGCGAGATGATGTTCTTCGACTACGGCAACGACGCGCCCTACATGCACTACGGCGTGGTCGGCGCCGACGGGCGGCTCTTGCACCACGTGCCGATCGCGCTGCCCGGCCCGCGCCTGCCGCACGACATGGCGATCACCGAGCACTACTCCATCCTGCACGACCTGCCGCTGTTCCACGACCACGAGGCGATGAAGCTCGGCCGCCACAAGATCGAATTCCACCCCGAGATGAAGACGCGCTTGGGCGTGATCGCGCGCATGGGCGCGGGCGATTCGATCCGCTGGTTCGACTTTTCGCCATGCTTCCTGTACCACGTCGTCAACGCCTGGGAGGAGGGGGATTGGGTCGTGATGGTCGGCTGCCGCTACATGCCGGCGCTCAAGGCCGACGGCAGCATCGACGCCCAGCGCACCGCGCGCGACGTGGCCGAACTCGTGCAACACGCGCGCCTGTGGCGCTGGCGCATGAACCTTGCGACCGGCGAGGCGCAGGAGCAGGCGCTGGACCTGCAGCACAACGTCGAGTTCCCCACCTGCAACGCCGCGCTCACCGGCCGCCGCACGCGCTTCGGCTACCTGTGTGACCAGCGCGAAGACGTGATCCTGCAATGGCCCGGCATCCGCAAGTACGACCTGGACACCGGCGAGATGCTCAGCGCCTGGTCCGACGACCGCGAGCACAGCTGGTACTCCGAACCGTGGTTCGCCGCGGCCGACGACGCGCAGTCTGAAGACCACGGCTACCTCGTCGCCTACCAATGGAATGCTGCCCTGAAGCGCCAGACGCTCGACGTGTTCGATGCGCGCGACCTGCGCGTCGGCCCCATCGCGCAAGTGGCCTTGCCGCGCCATGTGCCGACAGGCTTCCACGGTTGCTGGATCGGTGCCGCGCGCATCGCCCACTGGGACGCACGATGAACGCACCGACCTACCTGCTCGGCGGCCACCAGAGCGACTTCGCCAAGGTCTGGTCGCGCCAGGGGCAGGACGTGTCGGACATGGTGCGCGAGTCGGCCCTCGGTGCGCTGGAAGATGCTCGCGTCAACCCGTCGGCCATCCAGAGCATTCACGTCGGCAACGCCTTCGGCGAGCTGCAGCGCCAGCAGGCGCATCTGGGTGCGATGGTGGCGCAGGTGGTGCCCGAGCTGTGGGGCGTGCCGGCGATGCGGCACGAGGGCGCGTGCGCATCGGCGTCGCTCGCGGTGCTGACGGCGATGGCCGAGATCGAGGCCGGCCGCTACGACTGCGTGCTCGTCGTCGGCGCCGAGGAGTTCAAGAACACGCCCGGCGACGTGGCCTCGCAGAACCAGAACGCCGCGTCCTGGCAGGGGCATGAAGACATCGAATGTCGCTTCATGTGGCCGGCCGCGTTCGGCTTGGTGGCGGCCGAATACGAGCGCCGTTACGGGCTGGATCGCAAGCACCTCAACCGCATCGCTGAACTGAACTACGGCCACGCCAAACGCAACCCGCTCGCGCAGACGCGCAAGTGGGCCTTCGACCCGCTGGCCTTCACCGACGACGACGAGGCCAACCCCGTCATCGAACCCGGCACGCGCCGGCAGGACTGCGGGCAGATCACCGACGGCGCCTGCAGCCTCGTGCTGGCCTCGCCCGCGTTCGCGGCCGCGCACGCGCGGCGCACCGGCGTGGCGCTGCACACGCTGCCGCGCATCACCGGCTGGGGCCACACCAACGCGGGCCTGCGGTTGAAGGACAAGTTCGAACGAAGCAAGAACGACGCGCTCGTCTTCCCGCACGTGCGCCAGGCCATCGAAGACGGCTGGCGCCGCGCCGGCGTGAGCGGCATCGCCGCGATCGATGGCATCGAGACGCACGACTGCTTCACCACCACCGAGTACATGGCGATCGACCACTTCGGCCTGACGCCGCCGGGGCAGAGCTGGCAGGCGGTGGAAGACGGCAGCATCGAGCCCGGCGGGCGTTGCCCCATGAACCTGAGCGGCGGGCTGATCGGCTGCGGCCACCCGGTCGGCGCCACCGGCGCGCGCATGCTGTGGGACGCCGCGCGGCAGGTCACCGGCCGTGCCGAGGCGGCGCAGATCGAAGGCGCGCGACGGGTGCAGACGCTCAACATCGGCGGGTCCTGCGCCACGGTGGTGAGCTTCGTGGTCGAGGCCGGGGCGGCATGACCAACACAGCGCGGCCCGCCTTTGCTCCCTCTCCCTCTGGGAGAGGGCTGGGGGCGAGGCGGGGCTTTCGAGCCGCATGCGGCGAGCCCGCCGAGCGGTCGGGGCATGCAGGCCCCGACGCGCACTGCAGGTGAGGGCCGGCCTGGCCACACCCTGCCAGGCGGGGCCCCTCACCCCATCCCTCTCCCCAAAGGGGTGAGGGGGCAGAACCAAAAAACTCCGTCGCTATCAGCCCTTGGACTCCCTCCTCGTCCCCGCCCAACTCACCGTCAACGGCCTGGCCGTCGGTGCCATCTACGCGCTCGTCGCGCTCGGGCTGGTGCTTTGCTACAAGGCCACCGAGGTGCTGAACTTCGCGCACGGCGACTTGCTGATGCTCGGCGCCTTCATCGGCTGGGGCCTGGTGGCGGTGGCGAAGCTGCCGTTCTGGCCAGCGCTGCTCGCCACTGCGCTGATCGTCGCGGCACTCGCCTACGGCATCGACGCGCTGCTGGTGCGCCGCATCGTCGGGCAGCCGCAGTTCGCCGGGGTGATGCTGACGATCGCGCTGGCCTTCATGCTGCGCGGTGCGGTGAGCATGGGCTTCGGAGCTGAGTCGCGCAGCTTCGTCACGCCGTGGACGGGGCAGACCACCTCGTTCGGTGGCGTGGTGGTGTCGGACCTGAACCTGCTGATCTTGGCGATGGTGCTGCTGGTGACGCTCGCGCTGCTGGCCTTCCTGCGATTCACGCGCTTGGGCGTGGCGATGCAGGCGGCGTCGCAGAACCAGCTCGCGGCTTTCCTGAACGGCGTGCCGGTCAAGCGCGTCAACTCGCTCGTGTGGGCGCTGGCGGGCTCGCTGGCCGGGCTGGCGGGCGTGCTACTCGCGCCGATCACGCTGGTCGACACCAGCCTGTGGTTCGTGATGCTGAAGGCGCTGGCCGCGCTGGTGCTGGGCGGCTTCGGCAGCATCGCCGGGGCGATCGTCGGCGGGCTGCTGATCGGGCTGGTCGAGCAGTTCACCGGCGTGTACGGGCCCGATGGCAGCAAGGACGTGGTGGCCTACGTGGTGCTGATCGTGGTGCTGGTGCTGCGCCCGCGCGGGCTGCTGGGCGAAGCGCACGGCCGGCGGGTCTAGGTTCACATCCAGGGCGACGCAAGAACCTCATGCGCTTCGACTACCACACCCGCTACCGCGACCACTTCGCGCTGCTGCGCCATGCCGACGAGCGCTGGGCCTACGGCCTGCTGCTGCTCGCGCTCGTGGCTGCGCCCTTCGTCGTCGGCAAGTTCTTCGTCGGCGAGATCAGCTACTTGTTCATCCTGTGCATCGCCAGCCTGGGGCTGATGCTGCTCACCGGCTACAGCGGGCAGGTGTCGCTCGGGCATTCGGCCTTCGTCGCGGTGGGCGCCTATGCGCAGGCGTGGCTGTTGAGCAAAGGCGTGCCGTTGCCGCTGTCGCTGCCGCTGGCCGCGTTGCTGGCGGGGGCGGTGGGGCTGCTGGTGGGTTTGCCGGCGATCCGCGTGTCGGGCCTGTATCTGGCGATGGTGACGCTGGCGTTTTCGGTGCTGGTGGAGTTCGTTGCCGGGCATTGGAGCAGCGTCACCGGTGGCTTCACCGGGACGGCGGTGAACGAGCCCACGTTGTTCGGCCGGTCGCTCGGCGGGCCGCTGGCGTTCTACTTTCTGTGTCTTGCGATGCTGCTCCTCGTGTTGATGTTGATGATCAACCTGACGCGCTCGTCACTCGGCCGCGCGCTGGTGGGCGTGCGCGACTCGGAGGCCGCGTCGTACTCGCTCGGCCTGCCGGTGGCGCGCATCAAGGTGGCGGCGTTCGCGGCGTCGGCCACCATCACCGGCCTGGCCGGCGCGCTGCTGGCGCACCACCTGAAGTACCTGACGCCCGACGCCTTCACTCTGCTGCTGTCGATGGAGCTGGTGCTGATGGTCGTGATCGGTGGCCTGGGCAGCTTGCGCGGCGCGATCTTCGGCGCGCTGCTGATCGGCCTGCTGCCCACGGCGATCTCGCGCCTGAAGCCGCTGCTGCCCGACGCGATGGCGCGCCAGTTCGGGCTGGAGACGTTTGTCTTCGGCCTGGTGCTTGCGCTCTTTGTGCTCTTCGAGCCGGCAGGCCTCAACGGCCGCTGGCTCAAGCTGCGGGCGATGGTCGAGAGCTTCCCGCTGTACCGGCGCGACACCTTCCGGCGCGGCAAGCGCTACATGAAGTCGGAGCGGTATCGATGAGTGGAGCAAGCAGCGAGCCGTGGTTCGAAGCGCGCGGCCTTGCGCTCGCCTTCGGCGGCGTGCGCGCCATCGACGCGTTGAGCTTCACCGTGAAGCAGGGCGAGGTGCTGGCGCTGATCGGCCCCAACGGCGCGGGCAAGACCTCGGTGCTGAACGTGGTGACGCGGGTGTTCGACGCGACTGCGGGCGAGGTCTGTTTCGAGGGAAACAACATCGGCCGCGTGCCGCGCGAGCGCATCGCCGCGCTCGGCATTGCGCGCACCTTCCAGAACATCGAGCTGTTCGAGGGCGCCACCGTGCTCGACAACCTGCTGCTCGGCCGCCACCGCTTCGGCCACGGCGCGTGGTGGCAGCAGTTGCTGCACACCGGCGCGGCGGTGCAGGCCGAAGAGGCGTCGCGCGCAGCGGTGGAAGAGGTGATCGAGTTCCTCGATCTGTCGCCGCACCGCCTGAGCCCCGTCGCCGGCTTGCCGTACGGCGTGCGCAAGGTGGTGGAGCTGGGCCGCGCGCTGGCCACAGGGCCGCGCCTGTTGTTCCTCGACGAGCCGGCCTCGGGGCTCAACCCTGAAGAATCACGCGAGCTGGCCTTCTGGATCGACGACCTGCGCAGCGACCTCGGCATCACGGTCGTGATGGTCGAGCACGACATGTCGCTCGTGGGTGCCGTGGCCGACCGCGTGATCTGCATGGCGCAGGGCCGGCTTCTGGCCGAAGGCACGGCGGCCGAGGTGCAGAACGACCCGCAGGTGGTGGCGGCGTACCTGGGCGGAGCGGTGGCATGACGGTCGCGACAACCCCCGTGCCGATGCCAGCCGCCGAGGCGAACACCGACGTGGTGACAGACGCCACCACGGCCCCGCTGCTCAACGTGCGCAACCTCGAAACCTGGTACGGCCCGATCGTCGCGATCCAGGGCATCAACCTGCAGGTGCGGCGCGGCGGGGTGGTGGCGGTGCTGGGCGCGAACGGCGCGGGCAAGACGACGTTGCTGAACACGCTGGCCGGCGTGATCGACCCGTTCAAAGGCGGCGTGTGGTTCGATGGCGAACCGGTGCACGGGCTCGATGCCGACGCGGTGTGCCGCCGCGGCCTGGTGCTGGTGCCCGAGGGCCGGCAGGTCTACCCCTTCTTGAGCGTGCGCGACAACCTGGCGATGGGCGCGTACGCGCGCCGTGACAAGGACGCGGTGCGTGCCGACCTGGCGCGCGTGCTGGCCTGGTTCCCGCGGCTGAAGGAGCGCGAGGCGCAGCACGCGGGGCTGCTGTCGGGCGGCGAGCAGCAGATGCTGGCGATCGGCCGTGCGCTGCTGTCGGCGCCCAAGCTGCTGATGCTCGACGAGCCGTCGCTCGGCCTGTCGCCGTTGCTGACGCAGGAGATCTTCCGCATCATCGACCGCATCGCGCAAGAGACCGGCACCGCCGTGCTGGTGGTCGAGCAAAACGCGGCCATCGCACTCGCCCATGCGCACGATGGCTACGTGCTCGAACTCGGCCGCGTGGTGGCGGCCGACACGTGTGCGGCGCTGCTGAAGAAGTCGGATGTGCGCGATTCGTACCTCGGGCTGGGGAATGCCGCGGGCCTCAGTGGCGCAGCGCGTTGGAAGCGGCGCAAGACATGGAGATAGTCACGCCCCCCCGAAGCGCCTTCGGCGCCTCCCCCTCAGGGGGGCACCGCCAGCAGTCCGGCGGGGCCGGTTCTGCGGCGTCTGCTGGGTCGATCCACCGCACTCCGCAGCGCCTGTTCCGCGCCCGCTGCACGGAGTGGGCGGCGCTGCCCGCATTGCGCAGCAAGCGGCGCGGGCTGTGGGCCGGCGTGAGCTGGGCGCAGTACTTCGAACACGCCCGCGCCGTCGGCCTGGGCTTGCTCGACCTGGGCTGCAAGCGCGGCGAGGTGGTCTCGGTGCTGGCCGAGAACCGGCCCGAATGGCTCTACGCCGACATGGGCGCGCAGTGCGTGGGGTTGATCGGCAACGGCATCTACCCGACTTCGTCACCCGAGCAAGTGGCGCACGTGCTGATCGACTCGGCCAGCGTGGTGCTGTTCGTGCAGGACCAGGAGCAATTGGACAAGGCGCTTGCGGTGCGCGGCCGCTGCCCGACGCTGCGGCGCATCGTGGTGATGGAGCGCGAGGGGCTGCGGCGGCTGGACGATCCGCAGGTGCTCTTCTTCGACACGCTGTTGCAGCGCGGGCTCGAACTCGCGACAACCCACGCTGCCGAGTTCGACGCTGCGATCGACGCCGCGCAACCCGGCGACGTGGCCTTCCTCGTCTACACCTCCGGCACCACCGGCGAGCCCAAGGGCGCGATGATCACTTGCGCCAATGTGGTCGCGCAGGTCGCGCAGGCGCCTGTGTACTTGAACGCGACGCTCGGCGACCGCACGCTGTCGTTCCTGCCGCTGTGCCACATCGCCGAGCGCATGGCGAGCGCCTTCAACCCGCTCGCGCTGGGCTTGGTGGTGCACTTTCCCGAGAACAGCGGCACGGTGTTCAACGACCTGCGCGAGGTCGAGCCGCAGGTGGTGTTCGCGCCGCCGCGCTTCTGGGAGAAGCTGCACTCGCAGGTGGCGCTGTTCATGCGCGATGCGGTGGCGCCCGCGCGCTGGGTCTACACCCGTGCGCTGGCCGATGCGAGCCGGCGCAACGAGCCGCTGCTGCAGGGGAGCGGCGTGGCCGCCGCGCCAGGCCCCACCGCCACCCCGCCGGAGCGGCTGGTCGTGGCGCTGGCCTTCCACAACCTGCGCCGCTTTCTCGGCCTGGCGCGCGTCAAGTCGGCGCTGACCGGCGCGGCGCCGGTGCCGCCCGATCTGGTGCGTTGGTACCTTGCGCTGGGCATCGAATTGCGCGAGGCCTTCGGCATGACCGAGACCTGCGGCTTCGTCAGCGCTACCAACCCCGGCGCGGTGCGGCTGGGCTGGGCTGGCGTGCCCGGCCCGGGCATCGAGGTGATGCTCGGTGCGAACGACGAGCTGCTGGTGCGCGGCCCCAATGTCTTCGCCGGCTACTGGGGCCAGCCGGGCAAGACGGCCGAGGCGCTCGACGCTGAGGGCTGGCTGCACACCGGCGACTGCGCTGAACTCTCCGACCGCGGCGAGATCGCGATCCGCGACCGCATCAAGGACATCCTCATCACCTCCGGCGGCAAGAACATCACGCCCAGCCAGATCGAGAACCTGCTCAAGTTCAGCCCCTACATCACCGACGCGGTGGCGGTGGGCGACGGCCGGCGCTTCATCACCGCGCTGGTGATGCTCGACCATGAGCAAGTGGCGCGCTACGCGCAGGAGCGCCAGGTGCCCTACACCGACCACGCCAGCCTGGCGCGCGCGCCCGAGGTGGTAGCACTCATCAGCGAGCAGGTGGCGCAGGCCAACGCGCAGCTGGCGCGCGTGGAGCAGGTGAAGGACTTTCGCATCATCGATCAACTGCTCACCGCCGAAGACGAGGAGCTGACACCGACGATGAAGCTCAAGCGCAAGCTGGTGGTGCGCAAGTACGGCGCGCTGATCACCAGCATGTACCCCGATTGATGCGGCGCCTGCTTGCGTTCAAGCTGCTGTTCAAGATTCCCTGGCAACACCACAGAAGGAGACTCGCATGAAGACCGCGATGAAAAACGCCCGCCGACTGCTCGGCGCCACGCTGTTGGCCTTGGCCGCCACCGCCCAGGCCGGCGGCGTGACCGACACCGAGATCGTGCTCGGCAGCCACCTCGACCTCTCCGGCCCCACCGCCGCCGGCATGCCGATGCTGCGCAACGCGATGCAGATGCGCATCGACGAGGCCAACGCTGCCGGCGGCGTGCATGGCCGCAAGCTGCGTCTGGTGATCGAAGACAACGGCAGCCAGCCGCAGATGGCGGTGCGTGCGGTGCAAAAGCTGCTCAAGAGCGACGACGTGTTTGCCCTCATCAACACCTTCGGCTCCGGCCCCAACGCCGCCACCGTGAAGGCCGCCACCGATGCCGGCGTGGTCGTGTTTGCGCCGTGGGCCGCCAGCGCGATCATCCAGAAGGTGTCGGGCAACAGCCCGCTGCTCTTCACCACGGTGCAAAACTACGACAGCACCACCGCCACCGGCCTGTCGTGGGCGCTCAAGAACTGGGGCAGCAAAAAGGTCGGCGTGATTTATCAGGAAGGCCCGTTCGGCGACCTGGTGCGTGCCGGCGTCAACAACGCGCTGAAGGCCGCCAACCTGACGGTGGCCGCTGAAGCCGCGTACAAGGTCGGCGACATCGACTTCTCGTCACAGGTGGCGCGCATGAAGGCGGCCGATGTCGACTTGATCTTGGCGGGCACCGTGGTGCGCGAAACCATCGGCGTGATGGCCGAAGTGAAGAAGCTCGGCTGGGGCAACGTGAAGGTGCTCACGGCCATTCCCGGCCGCAGCAGCATCGTCGCGCGGCTGGGCAAAGATGCGGTGGAAGGCCTGCACGGCATCGGCGGCTGGCAGATCCACGACGCCAGCAGCAAGGACGCAGGCGCCCAGAAGTTCCTCGCCGCGTACAAGGCCAGGTTCAACGCCGACGCCGACGAGAACGCCGCCAACGCGTATTCATACACCGACTGGTTCATCTCGATCCTGCAAGCCACCGGTCGCAACCTCACGGCCGACGCCTTCGCCAAGGCTGCACCCGGCGTGGCCCACCAGGACTTCACCACCTACTCGCGCCAGACCTTCAGCGGCAATCACGTGAGCCCCGAGTACGCTGGCATCGACGTGATAAAGGGCGGCCGCTGGGAGGCGGTGGCGCCGGCCATGACGGGGATGGTGAAGTAGGGCGCAGCGCAAGCGCAAGGCTGCGGTGCCGCGGCCCGCGTCACAGCCGGAGTGGCACCCATGCTGAGCCTGCGACACTTGAGGACGTTGCAACGCAGGAGCACAGCATGTTCGGTTTGGGCAAGGCGCCGGGCCGCATCTTCATCAACTACCGGCGTGACGACGTGGCGGGCGTGGCCGGCCGACTGTCCGACTCGCTGAGTCGCTACTTCGGCGACGGCCGGGTGTTCCGCGACGTGGACGGCATCGACGCCGGCGCCAACTTCGAGGAGGTGTTGAAGAACACCTCGCAAAGTGCCGACGCGATGATCGTGCTGATCGGCCGCCACTGGGCGACGGTGGCCGATGCACAGGGCCGGCCGCGCCTGCACGACCCCGACGACTGGGTGGCCCGCGAGATCGCCGCCGCGCTGGGCAAGAACATCCCCGTCTTTCCGGTGCTGGTCGAGAACGCGCAGATGCCGCGCGCCGACGAGTTGCCTCCCTCGCTGCATGCGCTGCTGCGGCACAACGCCATCTCCATCGGCGACCAGCGCTGGAGCGCCGACGTCACACGGCTGGCCAAGGTGGTGGCCATCGACCTTCCCGGTTCGGCCGCTGAGCGCATGTTGCAGTGGCTGCGTGTGGTGATCTCCGTGGCGCTGTTCGTCGCGGTCGCGCTGACCGTCGGCGTCGTCTGCTGGAACTGGGGCGCCGGCCGGGGCGCCGACGCGATGGAGCCCGCGCTGCTGGGCATCACCTTCATCGTCACCGTCGGCGCGTCGATGCTGCTGCTGTTCTTCGCTCGCCTGTTCGACCCGCCACGCCGCCCCTGGGCCTACGCCGCCGCGCTCGTCGGTTTGCTGGGCACGCTGACGTGCTTCATCCTTTACTGGTGGATCGGCAGCCCGGTGAACGAGTCGGCCGCCATGGTCTTCGGCTCCACCGTCACGGCGTTGGCGGTGCTGGTGTTGATGAACCAGACGGGGTTCAAGGCGCGTTAGAGCCCCCGGCTGCGTTCGCTGTGTCGTGGCCCCGGCTCGATCAGGACCGGGCCTCGCCCAGCGCTTTGGCCTGCTCCAGCACCAGCTCCACCGCCGCGTCCTGCTGGTCCGGCGGGTACTTGTACTTGCGCAGGATGCGTTTGACCATCAAGCGCAGCTTCGCCTGAACGCTTTCGCGCTGCGACCAATCGACGCTCAGGTTCTTGCGCAGGTTCTCGGCCAGCTCGTGGGCAATCTTCTTGAGCGTCTCGTCGGTCAGCTCGCGCACCGCCGACTCGTTGTTGGCCAGCGCGTCGTAGAAGCGCACCTCGTCTTCGCTCAGCCCGAGCTGCTCACCGCGCGCCGCGGCCTCGCGGAACTTGCGCGCCATCTGCACCAGCTCTTCCATCACCTGCGCCGCTTCGATCGAGCGGTTCTGGTAGCGCTGGACCACGTCGCTCAGCATGTCCGAGAACTTCTTGTTCTGCACCACGTTGCTGGCAAAGCGTGATCGGATCTCGCCTTCGAGCAGCCGCTCCAGCAGTTCGACCGCCAGGTTGCGCTCGGGCAGGCTGCGCACCTCGGCCAGGAAGGCGTCGTCGAGGATGCCGATGTTCGGCTTGTCCAGCCCCACCGCGTCGAAGATATCGACCACCTCCTCCGACACCACCGCCGAGCCGATGATCTGGCGGATTGCCAGTTCGCGCGCTTCGTCTGTCTTCTTCTGCCAGCTGAGTTCTCGCTTGGTCAGGATCACCTTCACGCCCTGGAAGAACGCCACCTCCTCGCGCACTGCCTTCGCTTCGTCCAGCGTGCAGCACAGCGTGAAGGCCTTGCTCATGCTTAAGCCCAGGTCGGCAAAGCGCTTCTTGCCGTCCTTGATGCCGAGCACGAAGTTGGCGGCACCTGCCAGCGTCTTGTGTCCCCCGGTCAGGAAGCCGCTGTAGTCGAAGCCCTCGCCATGCGTCCCGGCCAGCATGCCTCGCAGCGCGTCCAACTTTTCTGCCAGCAGGCTGAAGGCTTCGTGCGCATCCACCGTCGGCCGGCCGCGGCCCTGGCTGGCGGTGTATTCCTTCAGTGCCGACTTCAGCTCGTTGGCAATGCCGATGTAGTCCACTACCAGGCCGCCCTGCTTGTCCTTGAATACGCGGTTCACGCGCGCGATGGCCTGCATCAGGTTGTGGCCCTTCATCGGCTTGTCGATGTAGAGCGTGTGCACGCAGGGCGCGTCGAAGCCGGTCAGCCACATGTCGCGCACGATCACCATCCGTAACGGATCGCCCGGGTCCTTGAAGCGCCTTTCCAGCCGCTTCTTCACCTGCGCGCTGTACACGTGCGGGCGCAGCAGCGCCTTGTCGCTGGCCGAGCCGGTCATCACGATCTTGATCGCGCCCTGCTCGGGGTCGTCGCTTTGCCAGCCTGGCCGCAGGCGCACGATCTCGTCGTACAGGTGCACGCAGATCTCGCGGCTCATTGCCACCACCATTGCCTTGCCGGTCTGCGCCTGGCCTCGCTCCTCGAAGTGCGCCACCAGGTCGGCCGCCACGCTGGCGATGCGCGGCTCGGCGCCCACCACTTTCTCCAGCGCGGCCCAGCGGCTTTTCAGCTTCGCCTGCTGGCTCTCTTCTTCGTCTTCGGCGAGCTCGTCCACCTCGTCGTCGATGGTCGCCAACTCGTCAGCTTTCAGGCCCAGCTCGGCAAGGCGGCTTTCGTAGTAGATCGCCACCGTCGCGCCATCTTCCTTGGCCTGCTGCATGTCGTAGACGCTGATGTAGTCGCCGAACACCGCCCGTGTGTCACGGTCTTCGCCCGACACCGGCGTACCGGTGAAGGCGACGAAGGTGGCGCGTGGCAGCGCGTCGCGCAGGTGCTGCGCGTATCCCACTTGATAACGCGCGACCTGGTAGCGCTCGACGGTCGGCGCGTACTCGGCCTTGTGCTCAGCGGGCAATCCAGAACCGGTGGTGAGCACGGTGGTGGTGGGACGCTGCTTCGCCGTCTTCAGCTTCGCCTCGAAGCCGTACTGCGTGCGGTGCGCTTCATCGGCAATCACGACGATGTTGCTGCGGTCCGACAGCAGCGGATACGCATCTTCGTCCTCGCCCGGCATGAACTTCTGGATGGTCGCGAACACGATGCCGCCCGACGGCCGGTTGGTGAGCAGCGCGCGCAGTTGCTGCCGCGTGCTGGCCTGCACCGGCTGTTCGCGCAGCAGGTCTTGCGCCAGCGAAAACACGCCGAACAGTTGGCCGTCCAGGTCGTTGCGGTCGGTGATCACCACGATGGTCGGGTTCTGCATCAGCGGCTCCTGCATCACACGCGCCGCGAAGCACGTCATCGTGATGCTCTTGCCGCTGCCCTGCGTGTGCCACACCACGCCGCCCTTGCCGCGTGTGCTCGCCGCACCATCGGGCCGCGAGGCCGCGATCACCTGGGCGATGGCGGCACGCACGGCATGGAACTGGTGGTAACCGGCGATCTTCTTCACCAGGCCGCCATCGTCTTCAAAGAGCACGAAGAAGCGCAGATAGTCCAGCAGGTACGCTGGCGCCAGCACACCGCGCACCAGCGTCTGCAGCTCGTTGAACTCGCCCAGCGGATCCAGCGTCACCCCGTCGATCGTGCGCCACGCCATGAAGCGCTCGGCGTCGCTCGAGAGCGAACCCAGCAGCGCCTCGGCGCCGTCCGAGATCACCAGCACCTCGTTGTACTGGAAGGCGTCTGCGATCTGCTCCTTGTAGGTCTGGAGCTGGTGGAACGCCTTCCACACATCGGCATTCAGGTCGGCCGGGTTCTTCAGCTCGATCAGCACCAGCGGCAGGCCGTTGACGAACAGCACGATGTCGGGCCGGCGCGTGTGGCGCTGGCCTTGAATGGAGAACTGGTTGACCGCCAGCCACTCGTTGTGCAGCGGCACGCCCCAATCGACCAGCCGCACGAAGTCGCCGCGCGTCTCACCGGCATGCTGGTATTCCACCTGCACGCCGTTGACGAGCAGCCGGTGGAACTGCCGGTTGGCTGCCAGCAGCGCGGGCGTGCCCAGGTCGAGCACCTGCTTCAGCGCGTCTTCACGCGCTGCCGCCGGCACGCCGGGGTTCAGCGCGGCGATGGCCTGGCGCAACCGCTCCACCAGCACCACCTGCCGGTAGTTCGCACGCTCGGGCCGGTGGCCGTCGGGCGCCAGGTCCGGCCCGTGGCGCACCTGCCAGCCCACGTCGGCGAGCCAGCCCAGGGCTTCCTGTTCGAGCTGATCTTCCGTCATGCGGTGGCAGCCCGAAGCGGTGGTGTCAGGCTAGCGATTCCAGCGGCGTGCTGGTGTCGGGCCAGGGGTGCACGCGGTCTTCATATTCGCGGATGCGGTCGGCCACCACATCCACCAATGCAAACACCGGATGATCATCGTCGGCACCAAAGCGCTCGAAGCACTCGTCCACGAACGCCAGCAGGGCGTGGTAGTGAGCTTCGTCGACGATCGGTTTCGACAGCCCCAGGGCCGAGTCGACCGCCTGCCACGATGCCAGCACGTCGAGCACGTTCATTTCCCCCTCCGATCGGCCGGGGTGGGCTCGACGCGCACCCACGCGACACCTGTCGGCAACACCTGCCACACCATGCGCACGCCCGGCAGCAGAGCCAGTTGCCTGCGAAACGGCCACGGCACGGTCGTGCGCCCATGAACGCCGAGGGTCGACTCGTTGGATGCGGTTGTGGTGCGTAGCTTCATTCGTAGTGCGTCCACATGCGCAGCACGCGCACCGTGCGCTCGGCCTTGAACACTTCGTAGACCAGCCGATGCTGGATGTTGATGCGCCGCGAGTAGGCGCCTTCAAGGTCGCCGACCAGCTTCTCGAACGGCGGCGGGTTCTGGAAGGGGTCGTCGCGCAACACGTCGAGCAATGCCTGGGCTTTAGGTTTGAGGTTGGCGGCGGCGAGCTTGCGAGCGTCCTTCACGGCCTGCTTCGCAAACACCACCGTCCACGGCTTCACCAGCCCGGCTCCCGCGCGCTCTTGGCCAGCGGCTCGGCCATGCCCTTCTTGATCGACTCGCGCATGCCGGGCACCGACAGCAGGTAGAGCGTCTCTTGGATCGCCTGCCAGTCTTCGGCCGACAGCAGCACCGCGCTGCTGCGCTTGCCGGTGATGAGCACCGGTTGGTGCGACTCGGCCGCCTCGTCGATCAGGCGGTACAGGCTGGCGCGGGCTTCGCTGGCGGTGAGGGTGGTCATGACAGTGGGCTCCTGAACGACACCAGCGTACGTGAAAACGTACGCTGCGTCAAATGGCCTGCGCCTCGGCGTCCGGCAGGCGCAGCCGGCCGGAGATCAGGCGGGGGAGCAGGGTGTCGCGGAGGGTGGCGAGGGTTTGGGCTTGTGCCTGATTTTGATGAATCCTGGCCCAAAGCGGCGCGGCAAGATCATCGAAGGCGATCTTCAGCGCATCGGGCGGATTCAAGATCGGGTAGCTGGGAAACTGCTTGAGCGCGATTCGGTCCACGGTGGCGCCTTGGATCGTGTGCTTTGCCAGCAGGCGTTGGAATGGCGCAGCGACGAACTGATGGAACAGGAAGTGCGCGCAGCCCGCACTCGCGGCCGGGCGAATCAGCGCCAAGCGCCGGCCCAGGCAGCAACGCAGTCCTGGCGGAATCAGCGCAAAAAAGCCGAGCGTCGCCTCGTAGCTGAACACGATGTCGCCCGCCCTTGGCGACACCCGGCGAGTCCACTGCGCCCAATCGCTTTCGGCAATGTGGCGAATGTCGCCAAGGTCGAGGCCGGTGCCGGTCAGGTTCTTGATGCCCAGGAAGACCGGCCCCTCGTCGGCCTCGGCAGGCGTGGCGTGAGGCCCGTCGTAGACGCCCTCGACCACCTTGCCAATCTGATTGACGCGCCACCCTTGCGGCACCAACCCCAACGCCGACTCCTCGAAGCTGTCCGGAAACAAGGCCGCCGTGGCTTCGTCCATGCCGGCGGGCGCGAGGCCCTGCTGCTTGGCGCGAACGGGATCGAAATCGACGATCCACGACTTGAACAGCGCCTGCGCGATGGCTTCGAGGGTGGCGTTGGTTTCGCGCATGAGGGCGATGCGGTCGTCGATCGCCTTGAGAACACTTGCAGCGGCAGTTTGCAGCGACAAGTCGGGGACTGGAATCCTCACTCGACGCAGCTCAGACTGTCGAATGCCTTGCACGGTCGTGCCACTCGACCGGCCAAGCAGATCCTCGCGAACCTGCCGAAGTTGCAGCGCGTAGTAAGCGAAGCACCCGTCCAGTCGGTTCTTCTTCGGGCGAATCGCGAATAGACGCTGGCCAAGACACCAATCGAGGCTCGTATTGACAAATGCGAGTTCTCCAAGTGGCGCTTCGGAAGTCATCAGCACGTCACCTGGAAGCAGAGGGCCCTTCATCCACTTTGCATAGACCGCCGAACTCACGTATCGAGGTTCATCGGCCTCCAAGTCGATTCGTCCGTCCTTCAGCAGCTTGGCAGAGATCACGCGATGCCCCGAGCCGGTGAACTGCCCGCCGAGCTTCAAGGGCGTCACTCCTCGCCGATCAATGATGTCTTCGACAAGCACCTCCAGCGGTAGCCATGGGGCATCAGAACTCATACCCCAGCCCCCCGAGCTTCTGTTGGATCGCCCGGTCAAGCTCCGCCCCTTTCGCCATTTGCTCATCCAGCTTCTCGGTCAGCGCCTGCATCTTGGCCGCGAAGTCCGCGTCGTCATCCTCCACTGCCTCGGCGCCCACATACCGACCCGGCGTAAGCACATGCCCGTGCTCGGCAACCTCCGCCAACTTCACGCTGCGGCAGTAACCCGCCACATCCGCATACACGCCTGCGCCCGCCTCACTGCGCCACGCGGCCACGGTGCCGGCGATGCGCTCGATCACCTGATCGGTCAACTCGCACTGCACTCGGCTGATCATCACCGCCAGCTTGCGCGCGTCGATGAACAGCACCTCGCCCTTGCGCATCCGTTTTCTCCTGGCCAGGAACCACAGGCAAGCCGGAATCTGCGTGTTGAAGAACAGCTGGCCGGGCAGGGCGATCATCACTTCCACCACGTCGGCGTCCACCATCGCGGCGCGGATCTGGCCTTCGCTGTTCTGGCTGCTGCTCATGCTGCCGTTGGCCAGCACGATGCCGGCGCGGCCAGCCGGCGCCAGGTGGTGCAGCATGTGCTGCAGCCAGGCGTAGTTGGCGTTGCCCGGCGGCGGGTCGCCGTAGAGCCACCGGGCATCGCCGCTCAGGCTGGCGTGCCACCAGTCGCTGATGTTGAAGGGCGGGTTGGCCAGAATGAAGTCGGCGCGCAGGTCCTTGAACTGGTCGTGGGTAAAGCTGTCGGCGGGCTCGCGGCCCAGGTTGAAGTCGATGCCGCGAATGGCCAGGTTCATCGCGGCCAGGCGCCAGGTGGTGGGGTTGGCCTCTTGGCCGAAGATGGCCACGTCGCCCTTGCGGCCGCCGTGCGATTCGATGAACTCCTCGCTCTGCACGAACATGCCGCCGCTGCCGCAGCAGGGGTCGTACACCTTGCCGTGGTGCGGCGCCAGCACCGCCACCAGCGTCTTGACGATGCTGCGCGGCGTGTAGAACTGGCCGCCGCGCTTGCCTTCGGCGCTGGCGAACATGCCGAGGAAGTATTCGTACACCTGCCCCAGCACGTCGCGCGCCTCGCCGGCCGTGGCGCCGAAGCCTATTGTTGACACCAGGTCCACCAGCTCGCCGAGCTTGCCGTCGGGCAACTGCGCGCGGGCAAAACGTTTGTCGAGGATGCCCTTGAGCTTTGGGTTCTCCAGCTCGATCAGCGACAGCGCGTCGTCGATGCGCTTGCCGATGTCGGGTTGCTTGGCGGCCGAGCGCAGCGCCTCCCAGCGTGCGTCTTCGGGCACCCAGAAGACGTTGGCTTCGCGGTAGTAGTCGCGGTCTTCCAGTTCGGCGTGTTGCTGCGCTTCGGTGCTGTCGGGCAGGAAGTACTCGTCGGCCGGGTCACAGAAGCGGCGCGACAGTTCGGCCTGCTTGGCGCTGAAGGTGTCGGAGATGTACTTGACGAAGATCAGGCCGAGTACCAGGTGCTTGTACTCGGCGGCGTCCATGTTGGCGCGCAGCTTGTCGGCGGTGGCCCAGAGGGTCTTCTTCAGGTCTTCGAGCATGGGGGGCGGGGCTGCGGTGGTCGAGGCCGGATTCTCGCTGCCTGCGCGCGCTTCCCGAGCGCCCCGCCCACGTGCCCCGCGCGTGACCCGCGTCACGAAAGCCCGCGAAGCTTGCGCTTCAGTTTGTGGGCCGGGTGGTCGATAGCCCTGCGGATGAACCCCCGTTTTCCGTCCTGCGACCACCAAGGCCCTCCATGACCACGACTTCCCTCGCCACCGCTCCCACCATCGTCCGCGCGATCGAGGGCACCGCCTCCGTGCGGCGCGCCGACGGCAAGGTCGAGCCCTTGAAAGTGGGCGACGTGATCTACCCCGGCGACCAGGTGCTTGCTGCCGCGGGCAGCTCGGTGGAGGTGCGCGCCGAGGCGCTCGCCGAAACTCGTCCGACCGACGCGGTGGCCGCGGCGTGGAACGCAGCTCCTGCGGTCCGCGGCGTGCCGGCCGGCGGCGATGCGCTCGACGCGGTGCTGAAGGCGATCGACCAGCAAGACCCGCAGGCCGTGCCGGCCGCTGGCGGCGCCGACGGTTCGCTGGAAGAAGGGCTGCGCGTGGAACGCGTCGTCGAGGGCGTGGGCGAGGGCAGCGTGGCCGCGCGCTTGCCGAGCGAGCCACCGCGGGCCTTGCCGGAGTTTCCGACGGAGCCGACACAGAGTGCGCCTGCTGCCACGCCCGCAGCGCCCACGCCAGGTGCGGTACCTGCACCGCCACCGAGTGGTGCTGCACCCGCACCCGCACCCGTGCCTGCACCGGCGCCTGCACCCGCACCCCCGAACCAGCGGCCGGTCGGCAACGCCGCGCCGGTCGATGGTGTGGAGGACCGCGCGGTGACGGTCAATCTGTCGGGCTCCGACGCGGACGGAACGGTGCAGGCCGTGACGGTTACCAGCGTGCCCGCCGGTGCGCAGCTCTTTCTGGCCGACGGCACCACGGCGGTGTCGCCGGGCCAGGTGCTGACGCCCGCGCAGGCGGGCTCGCTGGTGCTGGTGCCGGCGCTTCACTTCAACGGCACGGTGCAGATCGGCTACACCGTGACCGACAACGCGGGCAGCACATCGGCTCCCGGCACGGTGCCCGTCACGATCGCGCCGATGCAAGACGCGCCGGTGGCGCGGGCCGATGCGGCGAGCACGACCGAAGACCGTGCCGTGGCGGGCAACGTCATCAGCGGCAGCGGCGCGGCCGGTGGCACGGCGGGCGCCGGTGCCGACACCGACGCTGACGGCGATGTGTTGCGCATCACCGGCGTGAGTGCGGGCTCCAGCAACGCGAGCAACACCCCCCCCGGCACCGTTGGCCAGCCGCTGGCCGGCCAGTTCGGCAGCCTGCTGCTGCAGCCCGACGGCGGCTACCTGTACACGCCCGGCGCTGCCGCGCAGGCCTTGCCGGCCGGAACCGAGGCCACCGACACCTTCACCTACACCGTCAGCGACGGCGCCGGTAGCAGCGCGCAGGCCACGCTCACCATCCGCCTGACGGGTGTGGACGATGGCAGCGTGATCACCGGCACCTCCACCGGCACGGTGACCGAAGACGCCACCACCACCGCCACAGGCCGCCTCGTCGCGACCGATGTGGACGCCGCGGGCGGCACGGGCGCGTTCGTGCCGGCCACCCGCGCCGGCAGCCTGGGCACGCTGACGATCGGCGCCGACGGCCGCTGGACCTACACGCTGAACAACGCCGACCCGGCCGTGCAGGCCCTGGCCGACGGCGACGTTCGCGTCGAGCGGTTTCAGGTGGTCACGACCGACGGCACAGCGCAGACCCTGACCATCGACGTGCGCGGCAGCAACGACGCGCCGACCGTGAGCAGCACATCGGCCAGCGGCACTGAAGACGCCGCCGGCCCCGTCGCCGTGACCTTGCGCGGCAGCGACATCGACGGCAGCGTGGCCGGCTACACCGTGGCACGCCTGCCCGTCAACGGCACCCTGTTTCTCGACGCCGCCGGCACACAGCCGGTCGCCGCTGGCACGCTGCTGCCGCCGGCTCCGGGTGGCAGCGCGCTGACGCTCTACTTCCGCCCGGCTGCTGACTGGAGTGGCAACACCGACTTCACTTACACCGCCACCGACGACCGCGGCGCCGCTTCGGCCAGCGCCACCGTGGCGATCAACGTGGCCGCCGTCAACGACGCGCCGGTGGCGCAGGCCGACGTGGCCTCCACGCCCATCAACACGCCGCTGGCGAGCATCCAGGTGCTCGTCAACGACAGCGATGCGGATGGCGACGTGCTGCGCATCGCCTCGGCCAGCGTCGACCCGGCGCTGGGCAGCGTCAGCGTCAATGCCGACGGCACGCTCGCCTTCACGCCCGCCACCAACGTGACGGGCCCGGTGACGCTGAGCTACGTGGTGGGCGACGGCCGCGGCGGCAGCGCCAGCGCGTCGGTGGTGGTCAACGTCGGCAGCAACACGCCGCCCACCGGCACCGATGCGACGATCGTGTTGAACGAAGACAGCAGCGTCACGCTGCGCCCGGTCGACTTCGGCTTTGCCGACGCCGACGCCGGCCAGGTGCTGGCCGGCGTGCGCATCGACAGCCTGCCCGCCGGCGGCGCGCTGACGCTGAACGGCGCGGCCGTGAGCGCGGGGCAACTCGTGCCCGTTGCGGCCTTGGCGGCCGGGCAACTCGTGTTCACGCCCACGCCGAACGGCAACGGCAACAGCGGCCTCGGCTTCAGCGTGCAAGACTCCAGCGGCGCGTTCGACCTGGCACCGAACACGCTGACGCTGGCCATCGCGCCCATCGCCGATGCGCCTGTCAACACCGTGCCCGGCGCACAAGCCAGCAGTGAAGATGCGGCGCTCGTCTTCAGCGCCGCCAACGGCAATGCGATCTCGGTGGCCGACGCCGATGGCGGCACGCTCACCACCACGCTCGCCGTCGGCCAGGGCCGCCTGACGCTGAGCCCGACCGCTTTGGCCACGGCAGGCATCACCGTGGTCGGCAACGGCACGGGCAGCGTGCAGATCACCGGCAGCGCTGCGGCCATCAACGCCGCGCTCGAAGGCGCCACGTTCACCGGCACCGCCGACCGCCATGGCAGCAGCACGCTCACCGTGACCACGAGCGACGGCACCACCACCGACACCGACACCATCGCGCTCACGCAGTCAGCCGTGGCCGACATTGCCAACGACACCGCCACCGTCGATGAAGACGGCAGCGTGGCGATTGCGGTGCTGGCCAATGACAGCTTCGAGAACGCAGGCCGCGTGATCTCCGCAGTGGACGGCCAGGCGATCAGCGCTGGCGGGCCGGCGGTGGCGGTGGCGAACGGCAGCGTCACGCTCAACGCGGGGGGCCAGCTCGTCTTTGCGCCGGTCGCAAACTACAACGGGCCGGCGAGCTTCACCTACACCGTCAGCTCCGGTGGCGTGACGGAGACAGCCAATGTCGATGTCACCGTCACCCCGGTGAATGACGGCCCCGTCACTCGCGCCCCCGGCGCGCAGACCACGGACGAGGACGCCCCTCTGGTCTTCAGCACGGCCAACGGCAACGCGATTACGGTGGCCGATGTCGATGGAGGCACGCTGACGACCACGGTCGCGGTGACGAACGGCAGCCTCGCCTTGGGCTCCACCGCTTTGGCCACGCCAGGCGTCGCCGTCGTGGGCAACGGAACGGGCAGCGTGCAGATCACCGGCACCGCCGCGGCGATCAATGCTGCGCTCAATGGCACCACGTTCATCGGCACCGCCGACCGCCACGGTAGCGCCACGCTGACCGTGACCACGAACGACGGCCTCGCGTCCGACGTGGCAAGCGTCGCGTTGACCATCGCCGCCGTGACCGACATCGCGAGCGACAGCGCCACGGTCGATGAAGACGGCAGCGTCGCCATCGCCGTCCTCTCCAACGACACGTTCGAGGGTGCTGGCCGAGTCATCTCTGCGGTAGACGGTCAGCCCATCACCGCAGGGGGTTCGGCGGTGGCGGTTGCCAACGGCACCGTCACGCTGAACGCCTCCGGGCAACTCGTCTTCGCGCCCACCGCCGACTACAACGGCCCGGCGAGCTTCACCTACACGGTCACCTCCGGCGGTGTGACCGAAACCGCAACCGTCAACATCACCGTCGCGCCCGTCAACGACGGACCGGTCAACCGCACGCCGGGTGCGCAAAGCGCCGCTGAAGACGCGCCGCTGGTCTTCAGCGCGGCCAACGGCAACTCGATCACAGTGGCCGATGTCGATGCTGGCTCGCTGACGACCACGGTGGCCGTCACCCACGGCACGCTGACCCTGGGCTCGACCGCAGGCGTCACGGTCGTCGGCAACGGCACGGGCAGCGTGCAGATCACAGGCAACGCTGCAGCCATCAACGCGGCACTGAACGGCACCGCCTTCAACGGCACCGCAGATCGCCACGGCAGCGCGACCGTGACTGTGACGACCAGCGACGGGGCGGCTACCGACATCGACACCGTCGCCTTGACGATCACCGCCATCAACGACATCGTGAACGACAGTGCGACGGTGGCCGAGGACGGCAGCGTCACCCTCGCGGTTCTCTCCAACGACAGCTTCGAGAACACCGGCCGCGTGATCTCTGCGGTCGATGGTCAATCGATCGCTGCGGGGGGCCCGGCGGTTGCCGTGGCCAATGGCACCGTCTTGCTCAACGCATCGGGTCAACTCGTCTTCGCCCCGAGCGCCGACTACAACGGCCCTGCCGGCTTCACCTACACCGTGGCTTCCGGCGGCGTGACCGAGACGGCCACGGTCAGTGTCAACGTCACTGCCGTGAACGACGGGCCGGTGGCCCGCGCCGACGTGGGCAGCACGAACGAAGACGCGGCGCTGGTCGTCTCGGCCGCCAACGGTGTGCTGCAAAGCGCCGCCGCAGCGTCCGGGCGCGACAGCGATGTCGAGGGCGATGCGCTCACCGTCTCGGCCGTGAGTTTCGGTGCGACCGCGGGCGCCGTCGGCACGGCGCTCGCCGGTGCCTGGGGCAGCCTCACGATCAATGCCGACGGCTCGTACCGCTACGCCCCCGGCGCCGCAGCGCAAGGGCTGGACAGTGGCGAGAGCCAGGCGGAGGTCTTCACCTACACCGTGAGCGACGGCCGCGGCGGCAGCGCCTCGACGACGCTCACCATCACCGTCACCGGCAGCAACGACGCGCCGCAGGTGGCGGCCGACGTGGGCAGCACGCCGGAAGACACCCCCGTTTCCGGCAACCTGCTCGCCAATGATCGAGACGTGGACGGCGAGCCGCTCGCCGTCACCACGTTCAGCGTGGCCGGCGTGGCAGGCACGTTCAACGCCGGCCAAACGGCCACGATCACCGGCGTGGGCACGCTCGCCATCGCGGCCGACGGTGCCTTCACCTTCACGCCCGCGGGCAACTACCACGGCCCGGTGCCGGTGGCGACCTATGTCGTGAGCGACGGCAGTGCCAGCGCCAGCGGCACGCTCACGCTCGGCGTGACGCCGGTGAACGACGCGCCCGTCGCGGTGGCCGACCGCATGACGACCCTTGAGGACACGCCGGTGTCGGGCAACGTGCTCGGCAACGACAGCGACGTCGACAGCGCCAACCTCAGCGTCACGCAGTTCAGCGTGGCCGGCGTGGCCAGCAGCTTCAGCGCCGGGCAATCGGCGGTGATCGCCGGCGTGGGCACGTTCACGCTCGCCGCCAGCGGCGCCTACACCTTCACCCCCGCGGCCCACCACAGCGGCGCGGTGCCGGCCGTCACCTACACCGTCAGCGACGGCAACGGCGGTGCGGCCACCGCGGCGTTGAACATCACCATCACGCCCGTGGCCGACGCGCCGACGCTGCGCGTGGCGACCAGTGGCGCCGCGCTCGTGTCGGCCAACAGCTGGGAGTCGGCCGCCAACTCCGACCTCACCAGCGAGCAGTTGAACAGCCGCACGTTCGAAGGCTGGACCCGTGTCGACGGCCCCGACGTGTATGCCGGCGGCATCAACGGCACCGAGGTCTGGACCGTGGGCGACCAACAGCAGCGCGCGGATGGGGACTACAACCTCGTCACCGCCTCGGCCGGCAATGGCGACAACTTCGTCGAGCTCAACAACGCCGGCAGCCTGGTGCAGACGCTGGCGCTGGAGCGCCAGGTGAGCACGGTGGACGGCATGGTCTACCAACTCTCGCTGGACTATGCGGGCCGCCCCGGCTTCACCGCCGACTACACCCGCATCGGCGTGTACCTGGACGGCGTGCTGATCCAGCAGTTCGCCGCCACCAGCCCGATGACGCATGCCGACTGGCACAACCTGAAGTTCGCGTTCGAGGGCGACGGCAACACGCACACGCTGTCCATCCGCACCGACGCGACGCAGTTCAACACCGCTGGCCGCGGCGCCTTCATCGACGACGCCGAGATCGTCGCCGTGCAAGGCGTGATGGCTGGCAACGCGGCCGGCGGCACGCGCACCTCGGTCGGCCTGGCGGGCTACGTGAGCGCGGCCTTGATCGACGGCGATGGCAGCGAGTCGCTCACGCTCACTTTCAGCGGCGTGCCCGCGGGGGCGGTGATCGTGACCGGCTCCAACCCGGCCGGGCACGTGGCCAGCGGGGGCAGCATCACCATCTCGGGCAGCGAGCTGGCGTCGGCGCAGCTGCAGTTCGCCTCGTCAGTCAGCGGGCACCTGAGCGTGGGCGTTCGGGCCACCAGCACCGAGTCGGCCAACCCCAGCAGCACTGCCAGCACCAGCGCCACGCTGGAGCTCGACGTGCTGCCGGTGTTCGCCTCGACCAACCTGTCGGGCGACGGTCTGGTGAACATCATCGGCACGACCGGCAGCGAAACGCTGAACGGCGGCAACGCGGCCGAGTACCTGGTCGGCCGCGCCGGCAACGACGCGTTGAATGGCGGCGATGGCAACGACGTGCTCGACGGCGGTACCGGCACGGACAACCTCGCAGGCGGCCGCGGCAACGACGTGCTGTACGGCGGCGCCGGCAACGACCAGTTGAGCGGCGGCGCGGGCGCCGACGTGTTCCGCTGGACCCTGGCCGACCGCGGCGCGCCCGGTGCCCCGGCCAACGACACCATCAGCGACTTCACCAACGGCCCCGGCGGCGACAGCCTGAACCTGGCCGACCTGCTGGTGGCCGAGAACGCCGGCAACCTCGACGACTACCTGCACTTCAGCACCGTGGGCAACAGCACGGTGGTGCAGATCAGCGCCACCGGCGGCTTCGCGGCCGGCTTCAACGCGGGCGCGATCGACCAGACGATCACGTTGCAAGGCGTGGACCTGAGCGCGGCGGGCACGCAGAACACGCAGCAGATCATCAACCAGCTGCTGACGAACGGGAGCTTGACGGTCGGCGGATAAGCAACGCCTCGAAGTCGGCGCGGCGTTGGACGCCGCGCGCCGCTGGCGTCGGCAGCCGCCTGCGCAGTGCGCACGGCACTGCACTGCACTTGCACGCTGGATTCGCACACTGCCTTCGGCTCCACACACGCCGCACCCACTTCAGAACAGCGCGCCCCTGCCGAAGATGAAACTCATGTGACCTGCTTCCTTCAGGGCCGTGAGCCCCAAGGTCACCCTTCATCTGCAGGAGGCGCCCATGCGGCCCATCTCGAACCCGATCTCCGCGCTGACCCTGGCCGCCCTGATGGCGCTGGGCGCCGCAGGCTCCGTGGCTGCCCAGCCAGCCACGCAGGCCGCCCCCCCTGCGGCCGACGCACTGCGCCAAGCCGCGCAGCAGGCCGTGCAATCCAACCCCGATGTGACCGCGCGCTACAACGCCTACCGCGCCTCCGGCCACGAGCGCGAAGGCGCGCTCGCTGCCTACCGCCCGCGGGTGGACGCCACCGCGCAGGTCGGCCACACGCGCGACCGCTTCGACAACCGCAACCCCGCGAGCCAGAGCCTGGGCCACCACGGCGTGGGCCTGAACCTGACGCAGATGCTGTGGGACGGCCACGCCACCCGCTCGGAAGTGCAGCGCCTGGACCACAACCGCATGGCGCGCTGGTTCGAGTTCGTCGACGCGAGCGAGCAGGCCGCGCTCGAAGCCGCGCGCGCGCACTACGACGTGCAGCGTTTTCGCCGCCTGGTCGAGCTGGCCGAGGACAACTACATCCAGCACAAGGTCTCGCACGACCAGATCCAGGACCGCTTCAAGGCCGGCGTCGGCCGCGGTGTGGACTTGCAGCAGGCGGTCGCACGCCTGGCGCTGGCCGAGTCGAACCTGAACAGCGAGGTCGCCAACCTGCACGACGTGACGGCGCGCTTTCAACGGGTCGTCGGAGCGGCACCGGCACCGGCGGTGAAGGCCGGTGCTGCCAGCGCCGCGGCCACGCCCGTGGTCGAGCTGAGCGCCGGTGTGCCCACCAGCGCCGCCGAGGCGCTGCGCCAGGCGACCACGCGCAACGCGAGCGTCAGCGCGGCCATCGAATCGATGCGCGCCATTCGCTCGCAGACCGAGGCCTTGCGCAGCGCCGACCGGCCGCGCATCGAAGCGCGCCTGCGCGGCGGCCTGGGCAAGAACCTCGCCGGCCAGGCCGGGCAGACGCAAGACATCGGCGCCGAGATCGTGCTGAACTGGAGCCTCTTCGACGGCGGCCGCAACCACGCCCGCACGCGCCAGTTCGCCGACCTGCTGGGCCAGGCCGCCGACCAGCGCGACCGCGCCTGCCGCGATGTGCGCCAGACGGTCTCGATCGCCCACAACGACACCGCGCGTTTGGCCGAGCAGGTGCGCTACCTGGAGAAGAACGCCGCCGCCATCCAGCGGGCACGCGACGCCTACCGCCAGCAGTTCGAGATCGGCCAGCGCAGCCTGCTGGACCTGCTCAACGCCGAGAACGAGGCCTACACCGCGCGCCGCGCCGTGGCCAACGCCGAGTTCGACCGCGCCGTGGCTTACGTGCGCGTGCATGCGGCGATGAACACCTTGCTGCCGACGCTCGGGCTGGTGCGTGCCGACGCTGCCGCGGGTGGCGCGGGTGCAGCGGGAGCCGATTCCGCCGCCGGCTGGCAAGCCGGCGACGATGCGGCCGGCCGCTGCGCCGTCGTCGAGGTGGCGCAGGCCACCACGCCGCTGACCGAGCTCGACGCTCGCGCCCAGGCGCTGGCGGCCTCGCGTGCCGCAGTGCCGGCAACGCCAACCCGGCCCTGAGCGGGCGCGACGAGCATGACCCGTCAGCACGTTGACTCCCTCTCCCTCTGGGAGAGGGCAGGGGGCGGAGCGGGGCTTTCGAGCCGCACGCGGCGAGCCCGCGCAGCGGTTCCGGCATGCAAGCCGGAACGCGCACTGCAAGTGAGGGCCAGCGCTGGGCGGCAGCGTTCGCACGCGTGGCCCCTCCCTTGCAGGGCACGCCTGGGCTTGCAAGCCCAGGCCGCTCAGTGGGCTCGCCGCATGCGGCTCGAAAGCCCCACTTCGCCCCCAACCCTCTCCCCAAAGGGGCGAGGGGGCCCTTGCCATCCGATCCCACGCAGCTCGAACTGCGCAAGCCCATGACCGACAGCGTCACACCGTTCCCCGCCGCGCACGCCCACCCGCGTGTGCGCGAAGACCAGGTCCACCCCGACCCGTTGCTCGACTGCCTGCTCGAGGTCTGCCGCGCGCACGGCCTGGCCGCGTCGCGTGCATCGCTCGCGGCGGGCTTGCCGCTGGTGCAGGGGCGCTTGTCGCTCGACGGCGCCGAGCGCGCCGCCACGCGCGCCGGCCTGGCCGCGCGGCTGCAGCGCATGCCGCTGTCGGGCATCGACCCCGCCGCGCTGCCGGCGGTGGCGGTGCTGAACGACGACAAGGCTTGCGTGCTCGTCGGCCGCCGCGAGGGCGGTGGGTGGGACGTGCTGCTGCCCGAGACGGGCGGTGGCGCGGCGCACTTCAGCGACGCTGACCTCGCTGCGCGCCACAGCGGTCTCGTGCTGTTCGTGCGCCCGAAATTTCGCTTCGGCTCGGCCGGGGCCGCAAGTGGTGCCTCAACCGGTGCCGCAACCCGTGCTGGCAATGCGGACCACTGGTTCTGGGGCGCGCTGCGCTCGCAGCAGGGCGTGTACCGCGACGTGCTGTGGGCCGCGCTGTTGATCAACCTCTTTGCCCTTGCGATCCCGCTCTTCTCGATGAACGTCTACGACCGCGTGGTGCCCAACCGCGCGATCGAGACGCTCTGGGCGCTGGCCATCGGCGCGCTGCTCGTCATCAGCGCCGACCTGCTGATGCGCTCGCTGCGCAGCCACTTTGTGGACGAGGCGAGCGCGCGCATCGACGTGCGCGTGAGCGCGAGCCTGATGGAGCGCGTGCTCGGCATGCAGCTGGCGCACCGGCCGGCGTCGGTGGGCTCGTTTGCCAGCAACCTGCGCGGCTTCGAGCAGGTGCGCGACTTCGTCGCGTCCAGCACCGTCACCGCCTTGATCGACCTGCCGTTCGCGCTGATCTTCATCGCCGTGCTGGCGTGGCTCTCGCCGTGGCTGGTGCTGCCGGTGGTGGGCGCGTTCGTGCTGATCCTGGTGGTGGGCCATGTGCTGCAGCACCGGCTGCACGAGCTGTCGCAAGCCACCTGGCAAGCCGGCGCGCAGCGCAACGCCACGTTGATCGAGAGCCTGTCGTGCATCGAGACGATCAAGGCGCAGGGGGCCGAGAGCGTGATCCAGTCGCGCTGGGAGCGCGCCAACGCGCACATCGCGGCGGTGAACGTGCGCATGCGCGGCCTGTCCAGCGGCGCGATGAGTTCGACCGGCTGGTTGGGGCAGGTGGTCAACGTCGTGATCATCGTGGTCGGCGTCCACTTGATCGGCGCGGGCGAGCTGAGCATGGGCGCGTTGATCGCCGCCGGCATGTTGAGCGGCCGCGCGCTGGCGCCAGCCGGACAGATCGTCGGCCTGCTGCTGCAGTACCAAGGTGCGCGCACGGCGCTGGAGTCGCTGGAGAAAGTGATGGCCACGCCGGTGGAGCGGCCCGACGGCGTCAACTTCTTGCAGCGGCGCGAGCTGCGCGGCGAGATCGAGTTCCGCAACGTGCGCTTTGCCTACCCGGGCCGAAGCGATGTAGCGCTGGACGGCGTGAGCTTCAAGATCAGCGCGGGCGAACGTGTGGCGCTGATCGGCAAGGTGGGTTGCGGCAAGAGCACGATCCAGCGCCTGATCATGGGCCTGTACCAACCGACCGAAGGCCAGGTGCTGATCGACGGCATCGACCTGCGCCAGCTCGACCCGGCCGACGTGCGCCGCAGCGTCGGCTACGTGGCGCAGGACACCACGCTGTTCCAGGGCTCGCTGCGCGAGAACATCTGCTTCGGCCTGCCGCATGCGGAAGACGCTTCAATAGTGCAGGCGGCCGAGCTGGCCGGCATGGCCGACTTCGTCAACCGCCACCCGCGCGGCTACGACATGCCGGTGGGCGAGCGCGGCGAGTCGCTCTCGGGCGGGCAGCGCCAGAGCGTGGGCGTGGCACGCGCGGTGCTGCACCAGGCGCCGATCCTGCTGATGGACGAGCCGACCAGCGCGATGGACTACACCACCGAGGCGCACGTGAGCGCGCGCATCGGCGCCTTCGCGCAAGACAAGACGATGGTGCTGGTGACGCACCGCACCACCTTGCTCCCGCTGGCCACGCGCGTGATCGTGGTGGACCACGGCAAGGTCATGGCCGACGGGCCGCGCGAACAGATCCTGCAGGCGCTGGCCAGCGGGCGAATCACCAAGGCGGCGTGATGAGCGACCCCACTTCTTCTTCTAACGACGGCAATGCGCCAGCCTCGCAGCGCGCGCTGGCCCGTTCTGGCAACGTGGTGCTGGCGGTGCTGGAATTGGTGCGCAAGCTGCTCAACCCGATCACCGCGCGCGTATTCGGTTCGGTTCCGGCCGAGCTGAGCGCGGCCGACCGCGGCTTTCAGTTCGAGGCCGAGGCGATCCTCGCGCGGCAGCGCAGCCGGCGCGCGCGCGCGATCGTCTACAGCGGTGTGGCGGTGTGCGCGGCACTCGGCGTGTGGGCGCACTACGCGCATGTCGACGAGGTAACGCGCGGCGACGCGAAGGTCGTGCCGTCGCGCCAGTTGCAGGTGATCCAGGCGCTGGACGGCGGCGTGGTGTCGGAGATCCTCGTGAAGGAGGGCCAGCAGGTCGAGGCAGGCCAGTTGCTGCTGCGCATCGACCAAACGCGCGCCACCTCGGGCGTGCGCGAGAACGCGGCGCAGAGCTTCGCGCTGCTGGCGCGCGAGCGGCGCCTGCGCGCACTCGCCGAAGGCACCGCCTTCGTGCCGCCACCGGCCGCTGGCAACGCCGAGCAGCAGCGCATCATCGACGAAGAGCGGCGGCTGTTCGAAGCGCGCCGCAGCGAGCTGGGCACGCTGGTATCGATCAGCCGCGAGCAGTTGTCGCAGCGCGAGCACGAACTGGCCGAGGCCCGCTCGCGTCGCGTGTCGGCCCAGGGCGCGATGGCGCTGGCGCAGCAGGAGCTGGCGCGCACCAAGCCGCTGCTGGCCAGCGGTGCCGTGTCGGAGGTCGAGGTGCTGCGCCTGGAGCGCGAGGTCAACAAGAACCGTGGCGACGTGGACCAGGCCGCCGCGCAGATCGCCCGCGTGCAGGCCGCCATCGGTGAGGCGCGGCGCAAGATCGAAGAGACCGACATCTCGTTTCGCAACGAAGCGCGCAAGGAGCTGGCCGACGTGATGGGCCGCGCCAACGCGCTGGTCGAAGGCCAGGTGGCGCTGACCGACAAGGTCGACAAGGCGCTCGTCAAGTCACCCGTGCGCGGCCGTGTGCAGCGCCTGCTGGCCAACACCGTGGGCGGCGTGGTGCAGCCGGGGCGCGACATCGTCGAGGTCGTGCCGCTGGAGGACGCGCTGGTGCTGGATGCGCGCGTGGCGCCGAAGGACATCGCCTTCATCCACCCTGGGCAGGTCGCCACCGTCAAGTTCAGCGCCTACGACTTTGCGATCTACGGTGGGTTGGAGGCGACGGTCGAGAACATCAGCCCCGATACGGTGGTGGACGACAAGGGCAACGCTTTCTACATGGTGCGCGTGCGGACGCGGACGCCGAACTTCGGGGCGAACCTGCCGATCATTCCGGGGATGACGGCGGAGGTGGATGTGCTGACCGGCAAGAAGTCGGTGTTGAGCTACTTGTTGAAGCCGGTTCTCAGGGGGAAGGCGTACGCGCTGACGGAGCGGTGATTGTTTCGCCTGCTGGCGGTGTTGCCTCCGGCTGGTTTGGCGTCCCGCCACGGTGCCGGGTCCCGGCCCGGCGGCCGGGTAACTTTCTTCTGCTGGCCCAGAAGAAAGTCACCAAAGAAGAGGGCCTCCAGACATTCGGCCAAACACTATCGGACAGGGTTTGGATCGAACGGCTCTGGAACCTGAGAGCACCGAGGACTGCTGTTTCTTTGGTACTTCAGTGCTTTGAATTCTTGCCTGTTCCCTTGCTTGTCAAGGACGTTCTCGCTGTTCCCGCGCTCCAAAGCGGTCCGCGCCAAACCCTCTATGCCAAGGTCAGGCGAAATGTCTGGAGGCCCTTTGCTTTGGTGACTTTCATTTGGGCCCGCAAATGAAAGTTACCCGGCCGCCGGGCCGGGACCCGGCACCGTGGCGGGACGCCAAACCCGCAGTAAGCAACCGAGCGGCGGCATGCCAAACCAGCCGGACTCAACCCAGCAGCGCGGCGCCAAACGAAGGCTCAATCGGGCCCGAGCAACGGCCCATCACTCCCCACATCCCCAAACAAGCGAAGCGAACTCGCCCCCGCCTTGTCCCGAAACGACTTGCGCGCCAGGAGCTTGTTCTGCGCCTGGATCGGCAGGTCGGTCAGCGTGATGACGTTCTTCACCATCAACAGGTCGATCAAGTCCTCGATCACCCGCACGAAACTCGCATCCATGCGCACCAGGCTGTCGGCCTCGGCCTCCTGATCGCCGTCCGCGGCCTTGCCCGGCTCGACAGCCGCAGGCGGCAAGCCGATGAAGGCGAGCACTCGAGGGTCGTCGTCGGCGGCAAACTCGGTGGCCTGCGTGCTGGCGTGGCGGTGCAGGCTCTCGATGCGGCCGTGTGCGTCGCGTTGGAGGTAGGGCATGTCGCTCAGTCTGGCCGAAGGCGATGTGGCGTGGTCGGCTGAACAGGCGGCGCGTTCGAGCCCATTTCAAACCATCGCGGGCACGGCCGGGCCGGTGATGCCGTCAACGCCGCAAGCCCACAGCGCCTGCGCGTCGGCGGCGTCGGCCACGCCTTCGGCCATCACCTGCATGCCCAGCGACTTGAGCGTGCCCACCAGCCCGCGCACGAACGATGTGCGCGACGTGTCGCCCGCGATGCCGCTGGACAGCGCGGCTTCGAGCTTCACGTAGTCGAGCCCGGCTTCGTAGAGGCGCGCAATGCCGCCGACCTGCGCACCGGCGTGCTCGATGCCGAGCTTGACGCCGAGCGGCCGCAGTTGCCGGCCGAGCTCGCGCAGCAGTTCGAGCTGCGCGGTGGCCGCCGGCTCGGCCAGCTCCAGCCACAGCAGCGCAGCGGCGCGCGGTTGCGCCTGCAACTGGCTGCGCAGGCCGGCGACGAAGCCGGCGTCGCGCAGCGAATCGGGCGCGAGGTTGACGCAGCGCGGCTGGCCGTCGGCCTCGCTGCGCGCCAGCGCCAGGGCCAGCGCCAGGCCGTCGACGGCGGTGCTCAGGCCGCAGCGCAGGGCCCACGGCAGCCAATGCGCCGCGGGCTCGAGCGGGCCGCCGTCTACCAGGCGCAGCCGCAGCGGGCACTCCAGGTGCAGCAACCGGCCGTCGCGCCCGACCACCGGGAACGCGCCGAGGCTGGCCACACCGACCGCGTCGGGTTGCAGGGCGCGGCCCAGGCGCTGGCGCCAGTCGGCTTCGCCGAGCGGGGGCACGCGCACGCTGCCGGGTGTCGGATCGAGCGCGAGTGCAAAGTCGCCACGGGCTTCGGCGCGCACCAGCGCGGCGTCGGCGGCCTGCATCAGCGCGGGCAGCGGCGTGTCGGCGGCCCAGGCGGCTCCGCCGACCGACACGCTGGCGCCGGGCCAGGCGGCGAGCGCGCTTCGAACGGCGTCGATGTGGCGGGCGACTTCGGCGAGGGCGGCCTCGGCGTCGGGCCCGTGGACCAGTACCGCAAAGTCGCTGCCGTTGAGGCGACCGGGCGGCAGCAGCCCGGTGTGGCGTGCCTGCAGCGCGCGGGCCAGCGCCTGAAGCGCCGCGTTGACGTCGCCATGACCGAGCTGGCGGTTGAGCTGCATCAGCGAGCGCACGCGCAGCAGCAGCAACGTGGCGTGGGGCGGCGCGTCGTCGCGCAGCGGCAAGGCTTGCAGGCCGGCGAAGAAGTGGGCGCGGTTGCTCACGCCGGTGAGCGGGTCGGCCTGTGCCTGCACGCGCAGGGCTTCGAGCTGCGCACCTTGCTCGCCGAAGACCGCCTGCAAGCGCTGCACCATCGCGTTCATCGCGTGGCTCACCTCGCGCAGCTCGGGCACCTGCGGCTCGGGCACGGTGACGAAGCGCCGCTCACTGAGGGCCCGAGCCTGCGCCACCGTGGCGTTCAGAGGCGCCTGAATGCGCCGCAGCACCAGCCCGGCCAGCACCGCCGCCAGCCCGCCGACGAACAGCAGCCAGCCGGTTGATCGCAGCGTGCCTTGCCACAGGTGCGCATGCGCAAATCCGCTGGCGCTGGCCAACGTGAGCGTGCCCACCGGGCGCCAGCCATCGGTGACTTGCGCCACGCCGGCTGCGACCTCGATCGGCAGCATCTTCACGAACCATGCTGGCGCGCCCAGCGTGCTGCGCTCGAGCGAGGCGCGCTTGTCGACAAGTGTCGCGCCGCCGGGTGTGGCGAGGTGGATGCGTTCGTACGAACCGGTGTCGAACTGCGCCGCGATAGCGAGTTCCAGCAGCGCCGGGTCGCCTTGCTGGCTGGACAGCGACAAGGACAGCGACAACGCCAGCGCCTGCGCGTTGTCGTTGTTCTTCAACTGAAGTTGCGTCAGCAGGTAGCTGCGCGCCGCGCTGGCGTTGACGGCCACGCTACCGATGAGTGCGATGGCCATGGTAGCCGCCAGAAGCAGGCGAAGCTGGCGGATCAGCGGCAGGGTGGTCAGAGACATGGGGGCCTCTCCGGTGAATTGAGGTCGAGCCGGCGGGTGCGCTGCAACGCGAACGCGTGCGCACGGTTCATCGAGATCGTGGAGTCGTGTGTCATGCAAATCCTTCTGCGCGCGCCCGCGCGAGCACCTCGCGCCAGCGCGACAGCCGCGCCGACGCGTCGCCCGCGCGCTCGGGCCCGGCGCCTTGCCACAGGCCTTCGGCGTTGAAGCTGAACACCGGCACCAGGTCGCGCCGGGCCGCGGCGGGCAGCACCTCGCGCACCAGGTTGTCCAGGATCAGCGGCTCTGCGCTGGGCTGCGCGTACCAGGCCAGCACCATGTGCGGCTGCGTGCCGCCGCTGCGCTGCACACGCACGTACACCAGCCGCAGGCTGGCCGAGGGCGTGCCCGCAGCGATCAGGCTGAAGTACTTGGCGATCGCAAAGTCTTCACAGTCGCCTGCGCCGCGCGCCAACAACTCCAGCGGGCTGTCCCACCGGTCTTGCTCGCCGCTGGTGTCCAGGTCTTCTGCGTACTGGATGCGGGCGTTGAAAAACTGGTTGATCGCACCCAGCCGGGCGGCCTCACCCAGCCGGCTCGACGCTGCGATCGCGCGCTGCAGCGCCTGCGCGCCCGCCATTGCCTCCGGGCCCATGCGCTGTGCGGCCGCCTGCATGCGTTGACGGTCCCAGGCGCCGCCCGCCAGCACGTGCAGCGCAAGCCACAACGCGCAGCACGCGCGCAGCCAGCTTCCCCCGGGGCCCGGGAGCGTTGCAGAAGGAGCCATCGCGGGTTATCGGCCCGCTTGCGGCGAACTTGACCGGGCCGCGGGCGACGCCCCGGCAACGCGAAGGCTGTCACGTTGCCCGCCTGCGCAACGGGTCGCCCCCTTGCGCCGTGCGGCGGGCCAGGGGCACCATGCGCCATCAGGGGAGGCACGATGGCAACAGCGATCGACGAGCGGGGCGCAGCCACCGCAACGGCGCCGATGTGGGTGGTCGGCGTCGATGACGACGACGAATTCGAGTTCGTCAGCGGTGTCGACGCGGGTTTGCGGCAAGAAGTCGAGTCGCTCTTCTACTTTCATCCGCGCCAACATGCGTTGAGCGCCTCGATCCGCGAAAGCGTCGATCGGTTCGGCGCGCCCGAGATTTGCGAGCGTGGCGAGCGCATCTACATCGGCATCCCGCGGCTCGATGCGCAATGCCTGTTCGCATGCCACCGCAGCCGCCGGCCCGGCGTGCCGGTGGGCGTGGTGCTGTACCTGCGCAACCCGGCCGACGTGTTGCGCATCCTGCACGTCGTGGCCGGCCCCGGGTACGAGCACGGTGGGCGGTTCTCGCAGTGCGGCTTGGCGCCCCGGCTGGTCGACGAAGTTCGTCGCGTTGCCACCCGCATCGGCGGCGTGCGGCGGGTGGCGCTGCCGTATGCGCGCGAGCGCTACCTGACGGTGGCGGCTCACCTCGACCGCTGAAGCCACGGCCGAAGGGTCACCCAACCGGCCGCTCAGAACAGAAAGTACCGCTGCGCCATCGGCTGCAGCGCCACCGGCTCGCAGGTCAGCAGCACGCCGTCGGCGCGCACCTGGTAGGTCTGGGCGTCGATCTCCATCACCGGCAGCAGGCTGTTGTGCACCATGTGCTGCTTCTTCACCGTGCGGTTGCCCTTGACGGCGGAGACGCGCTTGTGCAGGCCGAGTGCGTCGTGCAGTCCGTCGGCCACCGCGGCCTGGCTCATGAAGGTCAGCGAGCCCTTGTGCAGCGCGCCGCCGAAGGCGCCGAACTGCGGGCGGTAGTGCACCGGCTGCGGGGTGGGGATCGACGCGTTCGGGTCGCCCATCGCCGCCATCGCGATGAAGCCACCCTTGAGCACCAGCGCCGGCTTGATGCCGAAGAACGCCGGCTTCCACACCACCAGGTCGGCCCACTTGCCTTCTTCAATGCTGCCGACTTCGTGCGAGATGCCGTGCGCCAGCGCGGGGTTGATCGTGTACTTGGCGATGTAGCGCTTGGCGCGGGCGTTGTCATTTCTAGGGTCAGCGTCGCAGACGCCGAGAAGCTCCCTTCCCCCGCTGGGGGAAGGGCTGGGGATGGGGGCGACCGGCCCCAACCAACCTCTCTGCGCCTTCATCTTGTGGGCAGTCTGCCAGGTGCGGATGATCACCTCGCCCACGCGCCCCATCGCCTGGCTGTCGCTGCTCATCATGCTGATGGCGCCCAGGTCGTGCAGGATGTCTTCGGCGGCGATGGTCTCGCGCCGGATGCGGCTTTCGGCAAACGCCAGGTCTTCGGCGATGGCCGGGTCGAGGTGGTGGCACACCATCAGCATGTCCACATGCTCGTCGAGCGTGTTGACGGTGTAGGGCATCGTCGGGTTGGTCGAGCTCGGCAAGAAGTTCGGCTCGCCGACGACCTTCAGGATGTCGGGCGCATGGCCGCCGCCCGCGCCTTCGGTGTGGAAGGCGCACAGCGTGCGGCCCTTCGTCGCGGCCACGGTGTTCTCGACGAAGCCTGACTCGTTCAACGTGTCGCTGTGGATCGCCACCTGCGTGTCGGTCTCGTCAGCCACGCCGAGGCAGCAGTCGATCGCCGCCGGAGTCGTGCCCCAGTCTTCGTGCAGCTTCAGGCCGATCGCACCGGCATGGATTTGCTGGCGCAACGCCTCGGGCTGGCTCGCATTGCCCTTGCCGAGGAAGCCCAGGTTCATCGGGAACGCATCGGCCGCCTGCAGCATGCGCGCCAGGTTGTCGGGCCCGGGCGTGCAGGTGGTCGCAAACGTGCCGGTGGCCGGGCCGGTGCCGCCGCCGAGCATCGTGGTGATGCCGCTGCTCAGGGCTTCTTCGATCTGCTGCGGGCAGATGAAGTGGATGTGGCTGTCGATGCCGCCCGCCGTGACGATCATCCCTTCGGCCGCAATGATCTCGGTGCCTGGGCCGATCACGATGTCCACGCCCGGCTGCACGTCGGGGTTGCCGGCCTTGCCGATCTTGGCGATGCGCCCGCCGCGCAAACCGATGTCGGCCTTGACGATGCCCCAGTGGTCCAGGATCAGCGCGTTGGTGAGCACGCAATCGACCGCGTGCTGCAGGCCCGGGCCGTTGACGCGCTGGCTCTGGCCCATGCCGTCGCGGATCGTCTTGCCGCCGCCGAACTTGACTTCTTCACCGTAGCCACCGGCGCGCAGCGTGTGGTCGGCTTCGACTTCGATGATCAGGTCGGTGTCGGCCAGGCGCACCCGGTCGCCGACGGTGGGGCCGAACATTTCGGCATAGGCGCGGCGTTGGATCGTCGCCATGTCAGAGGGCTCCTTGAACCAGGCCGCGGAAGCCGTAGACCTTGCGGTCGCCGGCGTAGTCCACCAATTCGACGGTGCGTTGCTGGCCCGGCTCGAAGCGCACGGCCGTGCCCGATGCGATGTTGAGCCGCATGCCGCGTGCGGCAGCACGGTCGAACGCGAGCGCGCCGTTCGTCTCGGCAAAGTGGTAATGCGAGCCGACCTGGATCGGCCGGTCGCCCGCGTTCTCGACCACCATGGTCAGCGTGCGCCGGCCGGGGTTGAGGTCCAGGTCGGGGCCGTCGGTGAGCAGTTCTCCGGGGGTCATGACAACCCCTCGGCGGCGGCGGCCCGTGTCCCATCCCCCGAGGGAATCGAGCCCGACTTGAGGCGGCCCTGCGCCGGGCTCGTGCCTTGTTGATGCATGGTGTGGCCTATTGAATGGGTTGGTGCACGGTCACCAGCTTGGTGCCGTCCGGAAACGTTGCTTCGACCTGGATGTCCGGGATCATCTCGGCGATGCCGTCCATCACGTCGGCGCGTGTGAGCACTGTCTTGCCGTCGCTCATCAGCGCGGCCACGCTCTTGCCATCCCGCGCGCCTTCCATGATTGCAGCGCTGATGAGCGCCACCGCCTCCGGGTAGTTCAGCTTCAGCCCGCGCGCTTTGCGCCGCTCGGCGAGAAGCGCGGCGGTGAAGATCAGCAGCTTGTCCTTCTCGCGCGGGGTCAGTTCCATGGGCTCTCGGTTCGCCGTTTTGCAAGCGGCGCATCTTAAATCGCACAGGCCGCGCGGGGTGAGGACGTAAGCAAGACGGCCGCCAGCGTCGTGCGGCGAAACGGTGCGTGGCGCGGCCAACTTGGTGCATGCCTCGCGGCAATCGGCGACGAACCCGGCCAGGCGTGCACCCGCAAGGGCGCCCTTGACGTGAGCGCTGCGCACCCAGCGGGACGACTGGCACAGCCCTTGCTGACAGTGTGGGCAGACGAGAAGCCATCTCGCCTTCGATCAACCTCATTCATCTGGAGAGACCCCCCATGATCCGTCGTCACGCGCTTTGCGCCGTGAGTGCAGCCCTGGCTGCATCCGGCCTGTTCTCGGCGCCCGCATTCGCGCAGGCCACCATCAAGGTCGGCGTGCTGCACTCGCTCTCCGGCACCATGGCCATCTCGGAGACGGTGCTCAAGGACACCGTGCTGATGGCCATCGACGAGCTCAACGCCAAGGGCGGCTTGCTCGGCAAGAAGATCGAGCCGGTGGTGGTGGACCCGGCCTCCAATTGGCCGCTGTTCGCCGAGAAGGCGCGCCAGCTGATCGCACAGGACAAGGTCGTCGCCACCTTCGGCTGCTGGACCAGCGTGAGCCGCAAGTCGGTGCTGCCGGTGTTCGAGGAACTGAACAGCCTGCTGTTCTACCCGGTGCAGTACGAAGGCGAAGAACTGTCGAAGAACGTGTTCTACACCGGCGCGGCGCCGAACCAGCAAGCCATCCCCGCCGTCGAGTACCTGATGAGCAAGGCCGGTGGCGGCGCCAAGCGCTGGGTGCTGCTGGGCACCGACTACGTGTACCCGCGCACCACCAACAAGATCCTGCGCGCCTTCCTCAAGAGCAAGGGCGTCGAAGACAAGGACATCGACGAGAAGTACACCCCGTTCGGCCACAGCGACTACCAGACCATCGTTGCCGACATCAAGAAGTTCTCGGCCGGCGGCAAGACGGCGGTGGTGTCCACCATCAACGGCGACTCCAACGTGCCGTTCTACAAAGAGCTGGGCAACGCGGGGTTGAAGGCGAAAGACGTTCCGGTGGTCGCCTTCTCGGTCGGTGAAGAAGAACTGCGCGGCGTGGACACCAAGCCGCTCGTGGGCCACCTGGCCGCCTGGAACTACTTCCAGTCGATCAAGTCGCCGGCCAACACCGAGTTCATCAAGAAGTGGAGCGCTTACGCCAAGGCCAAGAACATCGCCGGTCACAAGGACAAGCCGCTGACCAACGACCCGATGGAGGCCACCTACATCGGCATCAACATGTGGGCGCAGGCGGTCAAGAAGGCCGGCACTACCGACACCGACAAGGTGATCGCGGCGATGGCCGGCCAGACCTTCCCTGCGCCGAGCGGCATCACCTCGAAGATGGACGAGAAGAATCACCACTTGCACAAGTCGGTGTTCATCGGCGAAATCAAGGCCGACGGCCAGTTCAACGTGGTCTGGAAGACCCCTGGCCCGGTGAAGGCCCAACCGTGGAGCCCGTTCATCCCCGAGAACAAGGGCAAGAAGGACGAGCCGGAGAAGAAGTGATCTCTTGAGTTGCTCCCTCCCCCGCTGGGGGAGGGTGGGGTGGGGGCCGACGGTGGCAGTGGCCACCGCTGGTGAGTTCTGCTCCGCCGCCGGCCCTCACCCTAACCCTCTCCATGGGTTTCGAAGGGACCCCTTCGTGGCCCACGGAGAGGGAACCTGACCCCCGCATGACTTTTCTCTTCCACCGCTTTCTGACATTGCTGGCCACCGCGCTGCTCGCCGGGCCGGCCTTGGCGTTGACACCGCAACAAGCGCGCGATCTGGTGGCCGGCGAGGCTGAGACGCGCATCGCCACGCTGAACCAGGTGATCGCCAGCGCCGACGACAAGACCGTCGCACTGATCCAGGCGATCGCCGACGACGCGGTGAAGTTCACCGACAACGCCGTCTTCGTGATGAAGGACGGCAAAGGCTTCGACCCCGTCACCGGCGCCGAAGTGGCCGTGCCCGACACCGCCGAGGACGTGATCAACAACAACCAGATGCGCAGCGAACTCGACGCGGCGCTGGCGACGATCAAGCTGTTCTCGGCCGACACCTCGGTTCGCGCCGAGGCTGTGAAGACGCTGCGGGACGAGCCTGACGAGGCCAAACTGCCGCTCATCGAAAAGGCCCTGGCGACCGAGACGGTGCCGGCCATCAAGCAATCGCTAGAGCAGATTCGCTCGGCCATGTTGCTGGGCAGTGCCGACAAGACCAAGCGTCTGCAAGCCGCCACCGCGCTGGGCGCCAGCGGCACGCCCGCCACCAAGACGCTGCTGATCGAACGCCAGAAGATCGAGACCGAGCCCGACGTGCAGGCAGCCATCGGCGCCGCGCTGAAGACCATCGAGGGGCGCCTGGCATGGGGCGAGCGGTTGGGCGTCGTCTTCACCGGCGTCAGCCTCGGCTCGATCCTGCTGCTCGTCGCGCTCGGCCTGGCCATCACCTATGGGTTGATGGGCGTCATCAACATGGCGCACGGCGAGCTGATGATGATCGGCGCGTATGCGACCTACTTGGTGCAGAACCTGTTCAAAGCGTGGTTCCCGGAGGCGTTCGACTACTACGTGCTGCTCGCCATTCCAGCCTCGTTCATCGCGGCCGCGTTGGTCGGTGCGGTGATGGAGCGCAGCGTCATCCGCTTCCTCTACGGCCGGCCGCTGGAGACGCTGCTGGCCACCTGGGGCATCAGCCTCGTGCTGCAGCAGGCGGCACGGTCCATTTTCGGCGCGCAGAACGTGCCGGTCGAGAACCCGGCTTGGCTGTCGGGCGGCGTCGAGGCGATGAGCAACCTGACCTTGCCGTTCAACCGCATCGCCATCATCGTCTTCGCTGCGCTGGTGCTGGGCGGCGTGGCGCTGTTGATCGCGCGCACGCGGCTCGGGCTGTTCGTTCGCGGCGTCACGCAAAACCGCAAGATGGCTGCCTGCATGGGCGTCAACACCGCGCGCATCGACACCTACGCCTTCGCGCTCGGCTCGGGCATCGCCGGGCTGGCGGGTTGCGCGCTGTCGCAGGTGGGCAACGTGGGGCCCGACCTGGGGCAGGGCTACATCGTCGACTCGTTCATGGTCGTCGTGCTGGGCGGCGTGGGGCAACTCGCCGGCACCGTCTACGCCGCGCTCGGCTTGGGTGTGCTGAACAAGCTGCTCGAGAATTGGCAGGGCGCGGTGCTGGCCAAGATCATGGTGCTGGTGTTCATCGTCATCTTCATCCAGAAGCGGCCGCAGGGCATCTTCGCGATGAAGGGAAGGAGTGCGGAAGCATGAGCGCGAAAGAGGGGCCCCACGCAGTGGGGATCGCAGCGCGGTTGCTTCCGGGCTGGCGACGCCCAGGCGGCACGATCATCGCCGGCTGTTCGGAGCCAGTGGCCTGATGACATGAGCGCTGTGCTTCCCAACCCCTCCGCAATGACACCGGCTCCGGTGCGTGGGCTGCTCACCGGCAAGGCCTGGGGCGGCGTCCTCGCGGCCATCGTCATCATCTCGGTGCTGGTGCCCATCCTCAACCTGATGGTTCCCGAAGGCAGCGCGCTGCACCTGTCCGACTACGCGGTGCAGCTCGTCGCGAAGATCATGTGCTACGCCATCTGCGCGCTGGCGATGGACCTGATCTGGGGCTACACCGGCATCCTGTCGCTCGGCCACGGCGTGTTCTTCGCGCTCGGTGGCTACGCGATGGGCATGTACTTGATGCGCCAGATCGGCACCGATGGGCAGTACAAGTCGGAGATGCCCGACTTCATGGTGTTCCTGAACTGGAAGGAGTACCCGTGGCACTGGGCACTCAGCGACTCGTTCGTCGCGCAGATGCTGTTCGTGGTGCTCGTGCCCGGCCTGCTCGCCTTCGTGTTCGGCTACTTCGCATTCCGCTCGCGCATCAAGGGCGTGTACTTCTCCATCATCACGCAGGCGCTGACGTATGCGGCGATGCTGCTGTTCTTCCGCAACGAAACCGGCTTCGGCGGCAACAACGGCTTCACCGATTTCAAGCGCATCCTGGACATTCCGCTCCAGACGCCGTCGATGCGCATGGTGCTGTTCGTCATCACCGGCCTCACGCTGATCGGCTTCTTCGTGTTTGCGCGCTGGCTGGTGATGAGCAAGTTCGGCCGTGTGCTGCAGGCGATTCGAGACGCTGAATCGCGCGTGATGTTCACCGGCTACGACCCGATCCGCTACAAGCTCACCATCTGGGTCATCTCGGCCATGATGTGCGGCATTGCCGGTGCGCTGTACGTGCCGCAGGTCGGCATCATCAACCCCGGCGAGATGAGCCCGGCGGCGAGCATCGAGATCGCGATCTGGGCCGCCGTTGGCGGGCGCGGCACGCTGATCGGGCCGATCGTCGGTGCGTTCTTCGTGAACGGAGCGAAGAGCTGGTTCACGCAGGCGTTCCCGGAGTTCTGGCTGTACTTCCTTGGTGCGCTGTTCATTGCGGTCACCCTCTTCTTGCCGCAGGGAATCATCGGCCTGTTCAAACGCAGCAAGCCGGAGGCCAAGTCGTGACGCCCGAATTGATGGAGGCCGGCGCGCGCATCCGCGAAGAAGCTGCCAAGCGCCAGACGACAACAGGGCTGTCCGGCGGCCGCGCTGCCAGCTACTCGCGCGTCGTCGTGCCGGGCGAGCTCGACGTGGCCCACGGTGCAATCCTGTACCTCGACGACATCACCGTCAGCTTCGACGGCTTCAAGGCGCTGAACGCGTTGAGCCTGAACATCAGCGCCGGCGAGTTGCGCTGCATCATCGGGCCCAACGGCGCCGGCAAGACGACGATGATGGATGTGATCACCGGCAAGACACGGCCCGACGCCGGCAAGGCCTTCTTCGGCTCGACGATCGACCTGTTGCGCCTGCGTGAGAACCAGATCGCCTCGATCGGCATCGGCCGCAAGTTCCAGAAACCCACGGTGTTCGAACAGTTGAGCGTGTTCGAGAACCTGGAGCTGGCGCTCAAGGCCGACCGCGGCGTGAAGGCGTCGATGCTGTTCCGCCTGGACAGCGAGCAACTCGACCGCATCGGCGCGATGCTGAACCTGATCCACCTGAAGGCCGATGCGCAACGAACCGCCGGCCTGTTGAGCCACGGCCAGAAGCAGTGGCTGGAGATCGGCATGTTGTTGATGCAGGACCCAAAGCTCTTGCTGCTCGACGAGCCGGTGGCCGGCATGACGGACGAGGAGACCGAACGAACCGCCGAGCTGTTCCTGTCGCTCGAAGGCAGCCACTCGCTCGTCGTCGTTGAACACGACATGAAGTTCATCGGTGAGCTGACGCAGGGCAAGGCGACGAAGAAGGTGACCGTGCTGCACGAAGGCAGCGTGCTGGCCGAAGGCACGCTGGCGGAATGCCAGGCGAACGAGAAGGTGGTCGAGGTTTACCTCGGCCGCTAAAGGTGGATCGGCGCGCATCCCCATGACCCTCTTCATCGCCGCCTTCCTCCTCGGCCTGGTGTTCAACGCCGCACCCGGCGCGGTGTTTGCCGAGACCGTCCGGCAGGCGGCGCGCGGCGGGTTCAGACCGGCATTCGCCGTGCAGGTCGGCTCATTGGTGGGTGATGCCTTGTGGGGCGGCATCGGCTTGATCGGCGTGGGCTTGCTGTTGCAGCTCGAATCTCTGCGCGTGCCCGTGGGTGTGGCTGGTGTCGCCTACTTGCTGTGGCTGTCTTTCGACGCGTGGAAGGCTGCGGACAAAGAGTTCTCGGTCAGCATGGTCGGCACGGCCAGTCCGCGGCGTGCCTTGCGCGCCGGCGTGCTGCTGTCTGTGACCAACCCACAGAACATCGCCTACTGCGCTGCGCTGGGCAGCGCGATGGGCGCCATCGTCGCCGGCCCGCCGCAGCCGGCGGACTACGCGCTGTTCTTTGTCGGGCTGATGCTGGCGTCCGTGCTGTGGTCGGTTGTGTGTGCTGCGGCGTTGGCGGCGTTGTTCTTTCGTGCGGGGGCGCGCTGGGCGGGCCTGACGCACCGGCTGTGCGCGGTGGCGTTTCTGTTGCTGGCGCTGGCAGCGCTGCGTGATCTGGTTCAATCTACGCGCCCCTTCCCCCACTGGGGGAAGGCTGGGATGGGGGCCGCCGCCGTGGTGCTCAACCAACCCGCCCCCACCCCAACCCTCCCCCGGCGGGGGAGGGCGCGAATGGAGCTTCTCAGTGCTCACACTTGAAGGCATCAACCAGTACTACGGCGGCTCGCACATCCTGCGCAACGTGTCGCTCGAAGCCAAGCTCGGCGAAGTGACGGTCGTGCTGGGCCGCAATGGTGTCGGCAAGACCACCTTGCTGAAAAGCTTGATGGGCGTGGTGCCAGTCAAGACCGGCACGATCCGCCTGGACGGCGGCGACATCACCCGCGACCCGCCGTACGAGCGTGTTCGCAAGGGCGTCGGCTACGTTCCGCAGGGGCGGGAGATTTTCGGCCGGCTGACGGTGCAGGAAAACCTGGCGATGGGCCTTGCCTACAAACCCGGCAGCACCCCGGTGCCGGCCGAGCTGTTCGAGCTGTTCCCGGTGCTCAAGCAGATGATCAACAGGCGCGGCGGCGACCTGTCAGGCGGCCAGCAGCAACAACTGGCGATTGCGCGCGCACTGGCCGCCGGCCCCAAACTGCTGATCCTCGACGAGCCCACCGAAGGCATCCAGCCCAGCATCATCAAGGACATCGGCCGCGTGATCCGCATGCTGGCCGATCGCGGCACGATGGCCATCGTGCTGGTCGAGCAGTACTACGACTTCGCCGCCGAACTGGCCGACCAGTACATCGTGATGGAGCGCGGCGAGATCGTGCAGCGCGGGCGCGGGAAAGACATGGAAGCGGAAGGCGCGCGCCAGCGGGTCTCGATCTGACGCGATCCTCCCGCGGCTCGCTTTAGTAGGTCACGGCGTGTTGACCAGTTCGACGGCCGGTGCACCTTCGTCGGACTTGACCACCAGCACCCGAACGTCGTTCGGCGTCAGGCTGCCGGGCACCGATGTCAGCAGCCAGTCGGCGTTCTTGGCCAGCTCCACCGTGGCGTTGAAGATCACGTTCTTGGTACCGGCGGTCGTCATGCGCACGCGGTAGCTGCCGCCTTCGACTTCGAGCGAGTCGTTGCCCGACGCGGGCACCGCCTGTTTGTAGCCGACGTTGCCGAAGTTCGGTGCGACGGTGGCGATGTCGGTGGCCGGTGCGGTCAGGTACACGTCGACGCCGCCGGCATTGGCCGACGCGTTGTAGACCCGCACGCGGGCGTTGTCGGACGTGATGCCCTTGTTGTACGGGTCCGAGATCAACGCCACCTCGGTGATCGAGTTCGCATCGGGCAGGGCCACCAGCGTGTAGCGCGTGCCGCGGCGGGCGTCGAAGGTGCTGCTTCCGACGTTCAGTGCCGGCGTGGTGGCGGTGCGCACGTCCCAGCGCTCGGTGGACGTGGCCACGTCGAAGTAGCGCGACGCGCCCTTGTACGGCACGTTCGTCACATCGGCGGCGATCGTCAGGTCGTTGCGGAACAGCGTCACGTTGGGGGCCAGCGGGGCGGCGTGCACCAGGCGCACCTTCGGGTCGGCCAGGTCGAGCCGGTCGTCCAGGCTGTCGTCGCCACCGCCGCAAGCGGTCAGCACGAGTACCGGGGCGGCCACGAGCGCGGCAACCAAAGCGGGGCGGGTGAACCGGTTGGAAAAGTTCTTCATCTGCGAATCCTTCAAGGGGGTCATTGAGATGCTGCACTGTAGGTACGTGCCTTGCGCGCATCTGTAGGGCGAGCCCACGCCCTTCGGGTCGCTGTGTCCGACTGTCGTGTCGGACAACGCCTCACCGCCGGGCTCCCACTGCCATGCCATTGCGAGGTGGCGGACGCCCGGCGGCAGCGGCCACAATGCGGGCTGCCTGCCGACCCCTTTGCCCGCCTCCCTTGCCCACCTCTTTGCCAACGAGTGCGCCGATGATCACCGTCCACCACCTCGACAACTCCCGTTCGCAGCGCGTGCTGTGGCTCCTCGAAGAGCTGGGCGTGCCCTACGACATCAAGCACTACCGGCGCGACGCCCAGACGATGCAGGCGCCGCCTGCGTTGCGAGAGGTTCATCCGCTGGGCAAGTCGCCAGTGATCACCGACGGCGACTTGGCGGTGGCCGAGTCGGGTGCGATCGTCGAGTACCTGGTCGAGCGCCACGGTGGCGGCAAGCTGCTGCCCGCGGCCGGCACGCCGCAGCGGCTGCGCTACACCTACTGGCTGCACTTCGCCGAAGGCACGGCCATGTCGCCGCTGCTGATGAAGCTGGTGTTCGACAAGGTCGCGTCGTCGCCGATGCCGTTCTTTGCCAAACCGATCGCCAAGGCGATCTCTGCCAAGGTGCTGTCGTCGTTTGTCACGCCCAACATCGAGCGGCAGCTCGATTTTATGGAGGCCGAACTCGGCCGCAGCGAGTGGTTTGCCGGCGACGCCTTCAGCGCGGCCGACATCCAGATGAGTTTTCCGCTTGAGGCGGCGGCGCAGCGGGCCGGGTTGAATGCGAGCCGGCCGAAGCTCACGGCTTTCCTGAAGCGAATCCACGCCCGGCCGGCGTACAAAGCGGCGCTGGAGCGCGGTGGCCCGTACAGTTTTGCGAACGACTGAATCGACGTGACCGTTCGCGTTGACGCTGGCCGCCCCGAGCCTGTTGAAGGGCCGGCATCGGCGACACTTCTACCCTGGCTTGAACCCGACGCACCATGACCTTCAAACGACTCTTCTTGGCCCTGCTGATCCTCGTGCTGCTGGTGGCCGCCTACTTTGCCGTGGTGCTCAACTGGAGCTACTCGTCGGGCGAACGTGCCGGCTGGGTGCAAAAGCTCTCCGACAAGGGCTGGATCTGCAAGACCTGGGAGGGCGAGCTGGCGCTGGTTTCACTGCCCGGCACCGCCACGGTCGAGAAGTTCTACTTCACCGTACACGACGACGAGACCGCCGCGCAGCTCGCCAAGGCGATGGGCAAGCGCGTGTCGCTGCACTACGAGCAGAAGGTCGGCCTGCCGACGACGTGCTTCGGGGACACGCGCTATTTCGTCACCAAGGTGACGGTCTCGGACGATGTGTCGATCGCGCCCGGCGTCACGGTGCCGCAGGCGCCCGTGGTGGCGCCTGTCGTGGCACCAGCAGCGCCAGCCGCATCACCGGCGCGCTGACCACGGCGCGGGGCGGCGAGCACCGATCGGCATCGCCGCGCACCCCGAAGATTCAACCCGCAGGAGGACACCCACGATGAAACTCTTGATCACTGGCGGCGGCGGCTTTGTCGGCGCCCGCTTGGCCCGCGCGCTGCTGGCGCGAGGCACGCTGTGCGGCCGCCCAGTCGAACAACTGGTGTTGACCGACCTGGCCCCACCGCCGGCTGACCTGCTGGCCGATGCGCGCGTGCAGGCCCGCACCGGAGCACTGCTGTCGCAGACGGAGGCGCTGCGCGAAGAGCCGTTCGACGGCGTGTTCCACCTCGCCTCGGCGGTGTCGGGCGAGTGCGAGGCCGACTTCGAGCTCGGCCTGCGCTCCAACCTCGACAGCACGCGCGCGCTGCTGGACGCACTGCGATTCAACGTCAACGCGGGCGGCAAGGCGGCGCGTGTGGTGTTCTCGAGCTCGGTCGCGGTGTTCGGCCCCGACCCGGCGGTGCCCATGCCCAAGGTGGTCGCCGACGACACGCTGCCCGCGCCGCAAACCTCGTACGGCGCGCAAAAGTTGATTTGCGAGCACCTGGTGGCCGACTACACCCGCAAGGGCTACATCGACGGCCGGGCCGCGCGCTTGATGACGGTGACGGTGCGGCCGGGCCGCCCCAACGGCGCAGCGTCGTCGTTCTTCAGCGGCATCATCCGCGAGCCGCTCGCGGGGGTCGAGTCGGTGTGCCCGGTGGATGCCAGCGTGTCGCACCCGGTGTCGTCACCGAGCCGCACGATCGACGGGCTCATCAAGGTGTTCGAAGCCAGCCGCGAGACCTTCAACGGCCGCACCGCACTCAACCTGCCGGCGCTCAACGTGCGCGTGGCCGACATGCTGGAAGCGCTCGCGCAGGTGGCCGGGCCGAAAGTGCGCGCGCTGGTGCGCTTCGAGCGCGACGAGCGCATTGCCGGCATCGTGGCCAACTGGCCGACCGGCGCTTCGGCCGCGCGCGCCAACAAGCTGGGGCTGATGCCGCACACCGAGTTCGCCGAGATCATTCGCCAGTACATCGAAGACTGCAGCGCAGCGCCGACCGCGGCACAGACGCTGAAGGGGCTGTCGCTTTGAACGAGGCGGCTGTGAAGGAAGCGTTGTGAAGGAGATCGCGTGAACCAGATCGACCTGAAAGGCCGCGTCGCCGTCATCACCGGTGGTGCCCAGGGCATTGGCTATGCCGCGGCCGAGCGCATGCTGGCCTCGGGCGCGGCGGTGGTGCTGTGGGACGTGGACGCCGCCCGGCTCGACCAGGCCAAGGCCGCGCTGCGAACCCTCGGCCTCGTGAGCACGGCCGTGGTGGAGCTGACGAACGAAGCCGACGTGACCGCCGCCACCACCGAGGCGGTGACACTGCACGGCCGCATCGACATCCTCGTCAACAACGCCGGCATCACCGGCGGCAACGCCACCACCTGGGAGTTGGCGCCCGACGTGTGGCGCCGCGTGATCGAGGTGAACCTCGTCGGCCCCTACCTCACCTGCCGCGCGGTGGTGCCGCAAATGGTGAAGCAGCACTACGGCCGCATCGTCAACATCGCGTCGGTGGCGGGCAAGGAAGGCAACCCCAACGCATCGCACTACAGCGCGTCCAAGGCCGGGTTGATCGCGCTCACCAAGTCGCTTTCGAAGGAACTGGCGACCAAAGGCGTGCTGGTGAACGCCGTGTCGCCGGCAGCGGCCAAGACGGCGATCTTCGACTCGATGACCGAGCAGCACATCGCCTTCATGCTCAGCAAGATCCCGATGGCGCGCTTCCTCGAAGTGGGGGAGGCGGCGGCGATGATTGCGTGGCTGGCGTCGGAAGAGTGTTCGTTCAGCACCGGGGCGGTGTTCGATTTGTCGGGGGGGCGGGCGACGTATTGAGTTGGTGGTCGGCGGTCGGCGGTCGGCGGTCGGCGGTTGCCATTGCCGTTGCCGTTGCGAGTCGGCGTCGGCGCGGCTCGCCGCGGGCGGTCTCCGGCGCGGGCTCATGCCGGGTCGGTCGCCGGGTACGGCGACTGCGCTGCGGTGCTCGGCTTGAGGTCGTGTCGCCGAACTCACTCCGCTCCCTTCGGTCCGCTCCGTTCAAACAACGGCGACGAGTCAGTTTACGAAGCGCGCAAGCGCGCACGACCTCAAGCCTGCGCTCCTCGCCGCCCCAGAAATCGCCCCGGCCGAAACCGCCCGCCGCGAGCTGAACGGTGTTTGTTGTTCGGACCGAAAAGAACCGACCCCCCAGCAAAGGCGCGTCTGGGCCGCGAGACCGAGCACCGCAAGGGAGTCGCCCGTACTCGGGCGACCGCCGAAGTGAAGCCTTCCGGCCTGTCCGGACGCGCCTTTGCCGCACAAGCGCTGGCCTCAGCAATCGGTCGCCGAGCAGCCGAGCTGCCGAGCAGCTCGACCGTCACGCGCTGCGCCGTCCGCGGATCGTTCAGGTGCGCCAGACGCGCGGCGCGCACGCCGGCAGGCCCCAGGCCAGCATGCGCCAGCGGGCCCAGGTGGCCGTCAGCAGGTCCATCAGCGCCTCCACGCGCGGGGCCAGCACGCGCAGCAGCACCAGTTGCTCGTGCGGCGAGGTGCTGCCGGCGCTGGCGCGCAGTGCGTGGCCGGCGCACACCTCGCGCGCTGCGTCGAGCAACGCCTCGCGCCGCGCCGCGCTGAGCCCGCTGCCGCCAGCCAGCCACAGTGTGCCCATCGCGCGGTGGCCGGCCCAGCCCAATGGCGAGTCGAGCAGGCGGCGGTCTTCGCCGTCGATCACGCCGCGGTCGAGCCACACGCCAGGCAGCTCGATGTGCTGCTCGTAGCGGCCGCGATCGAAAGCCTCGCCGCTGGCCGGCAGGCCCAGCGCCACGATGTCCCAGCCGATCATCTCGGCGTTGGCCTCCAGCTCGAATTGCATGCGGTTGTGCGCCAGTGCGCCGCGGTGGCAGGTGGTCTGCAGCGGCAGCCACTCCAGCCGCGCGCCGCCCTCCACACGGGCCCGCACCGACTGGTGTGCCGCCGCCCCGTTGCTGCGGTAGAAGCGCGCTGCGCCGGGGGTCGTGATGAGCGCGTGCGAGCCAGCGCCCAGCGTGGCCTCGACCTCCAGCACATCGCCGCCGACGATGCCGCCCGGCGGGTGCACCAGCACGTTGTGGCACACCGTCGGCGCTTCGGGGTACAGGCTGGCCAGCACGCGCAGCGGGCCGCTGTGGCGGTCGTGCACGACGGTGCGGGTGGCCTCGCGGCGGTAGTTCAGCTTCAGGTGGGCGTGCCAGGTCATGGGGCGAATGGGAAATCTACGCAGCGAAGCTGTCCGCAATCCAGCGTCTGATCGTGCTCGTCGATGCGTCATCCAGAACCATCTGTTCGCGCTGGCACAGAAAGAGAATCTGGTCGACGAGGCGAAGGGCCAACGTCGCCTGTTGGTCGTTCCCTTGGCCGAACACGTGCCCGTTGAGCTGCATGCCGCGGATCAGAAAGCTGGCGTCGCGGAGTCGCAGTCGCAGGCCTCGCATCGCAAGGCACTTCTCGCAGACACGCGCTGCTGTTGCTGCAAGGTTGAACGCTTGGTGTGATAAGTCCTCCGCAAGGATGGCGAGCACGATCTGCATCTCCCTTGGCGCAAGCATCGGAGCGTTGGTCAACGAGCAGACCTCCCTGACCACTCTGAACAACGATTCGTTTCCATTCCAGGGTGAGTCAGTCTCCTGCACCACCGCTGATGGCTCCACGTCATGCCGTGCCGGGTCCACGATCCTGCCGCCCGGGGCATTGATCCAAAGCAAGCGCGACAGTCCCAGCGACCGGAAGAATGGCTTGAACGTGCCGTGCCCGCTCCAGTTGTCGGTGACGTCAGGAAACTCCTGCTTCAGGCGTGATGCCAGCAAGCTGGCGGTCACCGGCTGCGAAGACTCGTCCATCGCCGTCCAGATTCGATGAGCGATTGCCACAAGTTCTTCAGGAGTTGCAGCGCGCGGCTTTCGTTCGGCAACGGGTTCAGCTCGGTTCGACCCGGCGGTTGCCTTGAGCGCTGGCGCGCCGTTTGCGGACGGCCGATCTTCCGGCGGTCGCGCAGCCGAAACTCCATTGCCCGACGGGTTGTCAGATGGCACATCTGCTGGGCTCTGACCAGAGCCGAGCGCCTCCTTGAGGAACAGGCGCTCTTCGATGAGCAAATCCGCCGATGCCTGGTACGCCGCGGACGGAAAACCGATCGCAAGTACGGTTGTGCGTCTGTCGTAGCGTCTGAGTTTTCGCAGGACTGGCGTGAAGTCTGCGTCAGCGGAGAACACGATGAACTCGTCGTAGCGTGTCGGGTGCTCAAGCAAGTCGATCACGTCGAGCACCATGTGGATGTCGGTGCTCGTCTTGCCTTGACTCGTTACCGGCGGGCAGTCGACGATCTCGAAGCCCGCTCGCAAGAAGGCGTGGCGGTAGCCTTGGTACCAGTTCGGGTTGAGGTAGCAGCGCCGAACCAGAAGCCTGCGCCGCTGCCCGGTGTCATGGGGATGTGGCAGTGGCAGTGAGTCCGTCAGCCACTTGATCCAGTCCGATGGCTGTCGGGCAAACCGATCCGCAGCATCGGGCGACAACTGACGCAACTGCGAAAACACGTTGTCGAAGTCGACAAACAGCGCGCTCTTCATCTGGGTTGACCTCCCTTGCCTGCGAGTGTGCCCGACAGGGTGCAACGGTGCGGCAAGTGTCCATGGCGATCTGGCAGTGTCTTTGCACAAGACTACCGAACCTGTGTGTGCTCTGTGCCAGGGGGTGGGGGCGAGCTCGCTGTCGGGTTCTGCGCACCGCGGCCGTGCAGCGCGGAGAAGATGAACGCGCTTCTGACCTCTCTTCGGAGGTTTGCCCCGGCCCGATTGCTCTACCTTGCGATGCAGGAGGACAGTCATGCGCAACGATCATCTTCTCGGTTTCGTCGTGGCAGCGGTCTTGATGGCAAGCCACGGTGGTGCAGTGGCGCAGCCGGTGTCTGCTGACGACTGCCGGCACGCCAGCGCGCTTTACACCGGTGGCGAGCGCCGAGCTGCGTTCCGCACGTTCTTCGCCTGCGCGATCGCCGGAGATGCGAAAGCGCAGTACAGCGCCGCGATGATGATGCGCTCGGGCGAGTCGAGCGACGACGGCCACCCCAACCCGTTCGGTGCGCGGGTGTTCCTCGAACAGTCCGCCTCGCAAGGCTACGCGCAGGCGGTCTACACGCTGGGCATGGAGTACGACCTGGGCAGCACCGCCTTCAAGCGCGACCCGCTGCGGGCGACCGAGCTGTTCCTCGAAGCCGCGTTGATGGGCCATGTCGAAGCGCAGGTGGACTTGGGCACGCAGTACTTCCTCGGTCGCGGCGGCGTGCCGCAGGACGATGCGGTGGCCGCGCGCTGGTACGAGCAGGCGGCCCACGCGGGCCACTGGGGGGCGCAGTTCCTGATCGCCTCGATGTATGAACGCGGCAACGGCGTGCGGCGCGACGAGCGCACCGCGCTGCGCTGGTACGAGCGCGCCAAGGCGGGTGGCGACGAATTGGCGCCGGTGAAAGTGGAGCAACTCAAGCTCCACCTGGCCACAAAGGAGCGGCAGCTGCGCCTGGACTGAACCGCTGTCACACGATTGCAGCAGGACTGCGGCGTGGCCGCAGAACGGAAGCCGCGGGTGCCGCAGTGAATAATGCGCCGGAACATGGCCGCCTCTGCGTCGATCACCAGCGCCTTCAAGTACCCCGCGTACAAGGGCCTGTGGCAAGGCGGCACCATCTACTTCATGGGCAACGCAATGCAGGCCATGGCGGCGGCGTGGTTGATGGTGGAGATCACCGGCTCTTCGTTCCTGGCCGCGCTGGTGCAGACGGCGGTGTTCCTGCCGATGTTCCTGCTTTCGCTGCCGGCCGGCGTGATGGTCGACACGACCGACCGGCGCCGGCTCATCGTCACCGCGCTCGCCGTGCAGGCCGTCACGGTGAGCTTGCTGGCCGGTCTGCTGCTGGCCGGTCTGGCCGGGCCGGCCACGCTGCTGTTCCTGACCTTCGTGGCCGGCTCGTGCACCGCGCTGCTGTCGCCGGCCTGGAACTCGGCCATCGCCGACAGCATTCCGCGCGACGAGCTGCCGCAGGCGATCACCGCCGTGGCGATCTCGTACAACGCCGCGCGTGCGCTCGGGCCGGCGCTGGCGGGTGTGGTCTTTGCGCAGGCGGGCAGCGGCTGGGTCTTCGTGATCGCGGTGCTCAGCACGCTGGCGATGATGCAGGCGGTGCGCCGCTTTCCGCCGCGCCCGCACCCGGCCTCGCGGCTGCCGGCGGAGCGGTTGTGGGGCGGCATGCTCAGTGGGCTGCGGTATGCGCGCCACTCGCCCACCATCCTGGCGCAACTGGTTCGCACCATGGCCTACAGTGCCGCCGGCTCGGCGCTGTGGGCGCTGCTGCCGGTGATCGGCCAGCGCCAGCTCGGCTTGGGCGCCACCGGCTTCGGCCTGCTGATGGGCTGCCTGGGCACCGGCGCCGTGGCGGCGGGGCTCGTCATCAACAAGGCGCGCGTGCGCTTCGGGCTGGAGCCGATCGTTGCCGCCGGCTGCGTGGCGTTCGCGGCCGTGATGCTGGTGGCAGCGTTCTCGACGATTCCCGCGTTCGTCTACGCCGCGCTGGTGCTGGGCGGCGCGGCGTGGATGGCGGTGATGTCCACCTTCAACACCGCCACGCAGACGAGCGCGCCGCCGTGGGTGCGCTCGCGCGCGACGTCGATGCACACCTTGAGTGCGCTCGGTTCGTTCGCCATCGGCTCGGCGTTCTGGGGCGCGCTGTCGGACATCGCCGGGCTGCCGGCCACACTGTGCGCGGCGGCGGCGGTCATGGCGGCCGGGCTGCTGCTCGCGCGCCCGTTCCCGCTGCGCATGGGCGAGGCGCCCGAGGTGACGCCCGCCACACCGTGGGAAAAGCTCTTCGTCGTCGATGAGCCCGACCCCGAGGCCGGCCCGGTGGCGGTGGAAATTGGCTACCGCATCCGTGCTGACGAGTCGGCCGCCTTCCTCGACGTCGTCTCGCAGATGCGCGCGCCGCGACGGCGCGACGGCGCGACGTTCTGGCGCGTCTACCGCGACCTGGGCGACGCGTCGCGCTATGTGGAGCGCTTCATCGTCACCTCGTGGGCCGACTACCTGCACCAGCGCGCGCGCACCACATTGGCCGACCAGGCGCTGGAGACGCAGGTGCGTTCCTATCTGCTGCCCGGCGAGGTGGTGACGACTCAGCACTACATTGCAGAAAGGTGAGCCCCCTTTTTGCTTCGCTCTTGCCCCGGCGGCCGAGTGGAGCCACTTCGTGGCCCTCGGGGCGCCGATCCAAGGCCTGGGGGGCTGTGCCTGAATCGTTGCTTGATAGGACGTGAGAGAACCATGTCTTTGCTGACCGCTGCCATCGAGTTCGCCCAATCCCACGAAGTCCCGTGGCCGCGCGACCCGCTTGCCGACCCGTCGTGCTGGGGCGTCCACCACGCGGACCCGCCGCCGTTCAACCGCCTGCGCGGGCCGGTGCACACGCGCGGGCCGGTGTCGGGTGTGGTGTGGCAGCACGGCGCTGAGCTGGCGGCCTGGGGCGAGCCCGACCGCGCCGACCTCACCTTCAGCGTCGCCAAGACCTGCCTCGCGTTGCTGGCCGGCGTGGCGCACGGCCGCGGCCTGTTGCCCGACGTGGACGAGCCGGTGGTGGAGCGGGTGCGCGGCATCGGCTTTGAGACGGCGCACAACCGCGCCATCACGTGGGCGCAGTTGCTGGAGCAGACCAGCGAGTGGGAAGGAAATTGCTTCGGTGTGCCCGACACGGTAGATCGCTACCGCCAGGTCTCGCACGACCCGCGCCCTGCGACCGGCGTGAAGGGCGACGCGCGGCCGCTGCAGGCGCCGGGCACGTACTGGGAATACAACGACGTGCGCATCAACCAGCTCTCGCGCGCGTTGCTCCATCTCTTCGGCCAGCCGCTGCCCGAGGTGCTGCGCGACGCGCTGATGCGCCCACTCGGCGCCAGCGACGGCTGGAGTTGGGCGGGCTACGACGATGCGTGGGTCGAGCTGCCGGCGTCGGCAGGCCGGGCTGCCCGTCGCGCCCAGTCGGTGCCCGGCGGTACGCACTGGGGCGGCGGCCTGTCGATCAGCGCGCGCGACCTGGCGCGCACTGGCCAGTTGCTGCTCGACGGCGGACGCCACGGCGACACGCAATTGTTGCCGGCGCCCTGGGTCGCGCGCATGCGCCAGCCCTGCAAGATCGCGCCGTTCTATGGTTGGCTGGTGTGGCTCAACCGCGATGGCCGGGCGTTCCCCGGCGCCTCAGCCGACAGCAGCTTCATGGTCGGCGCAGGCGGTCACTACGTGTGGATCGAACCGGCGTTGGACGCTGTCGTGGTGGCGCGCTGGATCGACCCGGAGCACGCGCCTGCGTTCATCGGCCAAATGGCGGCGGCGCTTGCCGCCGCGCAGTGAGCTTCTTCACTTCAGCCTGGCGAGCAAGGTGAGCGCGCAGCGCTGACCCAGGCTCAAGCCGGCGGCGCGCCCGGTTGCTTGAGCGGGTGCGAATCGGCAAACGCCGGCAGCTGCTGGCTCGCGTCGTAGATGCGCCGCGCCGTCGGCCAGCCGGCCGAATCGACCTTGAAGAACATCATCGCCAGCATGTGCGAGGCCAGGCAGATGTCGGCCAACGTCGGCGTGTCGCCGTGGCAGAAGGTGCCGGTGTGCGGTGAGCGGGCCAGGTCGGCCTCGATCGCGTCCAGCCCGGTGGTGAGCGCACGGGCCAGCCAGCGCTGCACCGCCGCGTCGTCCAGCCCGGCGTCTTTTTGCAGGTGGTTGCGCACGCGCGGCACGAGCAGCGGGTGAACGTCGGCGGCGTGGATCAGCGCCAGCCCGCGCACGCGGGCGCGGCCGGCGGCGTCGGCCGGCAGCAGCGGCGGGGTGGGGTGCGTCTGCTCCAGGTACTCGACGATCGCGAGCGACTGGAACAGCACCGCACCGTGCCCGTCGTCCAGCGCCGGCAGCACGCCTTGCGGGTTGATCGCCTTGAAGCGCTCGCCCAGGTGCTCGCCGCCGGCCATGTCGATGGCGACGACCTCGTGCGGGATGGCCTTGAGCGCCAGCGCCACGCGGACGCGGTAGGCGGCGAGCGAGCGCCAGTTGCTGTAGAAGATCATGGGAGGTGGGTCCTGTGTGTCCGGCCGCGTGTGTGCGGCACGGTGCTTGTCTCGCAAGCTGAGGCCGCAGTATCCGGCAGTCGGGGAGTCTTGGGGCGCGGCATCGAGGCATCCCCGCCGCAGGCATTCACCGCTCGCGACGCCAGAAGCTCGTGTGCAACGCAGCGATCTCTTCTTCTGCCTCGGCCACCGGCCCCCAGACGCGAATGGCTTTCTGACCGTGGCGAAAGACCTCGCGGCAGGGCAGGTTCATCGTCGGGTTCTCGGGGTGGCTGCCGGTCAGCTCAAGCAGGCGTTTTTCTTCCATGCCGTAAACGAGCCGGCCGATGTGGGCCCAGTACTGCGTGCCGGCGCACATGCAGCAGGGCTCGACGGTGGTGACCAGCGTGCAGCCCCACAAATACTCGGCCGGGTGCTGCGCTGCGGCGTTGCGAGCGAGCACCGCCTCGGCGTGGTTCACGCTGTCGACGTTGCCTTGTTCGAGCAGCACGGTTTCATGGTCGGGCGCCAGCAGCACCGCGCCGAATGGGTGGTGGCCGGCATCGACCGCCTGTTGTGCGACCGCGTTGGCGCGCCGAAGTGCGCGCAGCATCTGCTCTGGCGTCGGTTCTGGCGCCGGGTCAGCCATTCTGAGAGCCGCGGTGGGCCCAGGCGGTGGTGCGCTTCTCGACGATGGAGAACAGCTCGTACATCGCCATCGCCATGATGCCCACCACCACCAGCCCGGCAAAGGCCAGCCCCATCTGCATCGAGCTGCCGGCGCTGATCAGCAAGTAGCCGATGCCCTCGTTGGCGGCCGTCATCTCCGACACCGTGGTGCCAACGAAGGCCAGCGTGATCGCGACCTTCAGCGACGCATAGAAGTACGGCATCGAGCGCGGCAGGCCGACCTTCATCAGCACGTCCCAGCGCTTGGCGCCGAGCACGCGCAGCACGTCTTCGAGTTCGGGCTCCAGCGTGGCCAGGCCTGTTGCGATGTTGACCATGATCGGGAAGAACGAGATGAGGAACGCCGTCAATATCGCCGGCCCCGCACCGATGCCGAACCACACCACCAGGATCGGCACGAACGCCGCCTTGGGCAGCGCGTTGAAGCCGGTCATCAGCGGGTACATCGCGTCGTACGCCAGCCGCGAGCTGCCCATCAGGAAGCCCAGCAGCACGCCCACGACGATGGCGATGCCGAAGCCCACCATCGTGACCCAGAAGGTGCGCCACGCATGGCCCATGATCGTGCCCGCGTGCTCCCACGCCTGCTGCACGATGCGCGCCGGGCTCGGGAAGATGAACTCGCTGACGTTGAAGACGGTGCAGATGAGTTGCCACAGCGCCAGGATGGCGGCCAGCAGGATCAACGGCGCCCAGCGCCGGAGTGACTTGTTCATGCGTGTGCTCCTTGTGCTTATTGATCCGGCATTGATGAACTTGAATCAAGCCGCATAGCGAACCGGATCATGCTCGAAGTACTTTCGAATCCGCTCGGGCTGGCGTTT